>CAVZIA010000001.1:0-599328 GCA_963775255.1 uncultured Thermoleophilia bacterium
TGCCCCCATCGTCTAGCGGCCTAGGACACCGGCCTTTCAAGCCGGCAGCACGGATTCGAATTCCGTTGGGGGCACCACCTCTTTTCCCTGCTCACCGGCACTATCGGGACTCCTCACCGGGTCGATTTGCTAGGCGTTTGCTAGGCGCCCACGATCCGTAGGCGTGGCGCACGTGCCGGCGCCGCGTCCGCGAGTGCCTGCACCGCTTCGCGTTGTTGGCCCGGCAGCACGTGCTGATAGACGTCCATCGTGAACGCGACCGTCGAGTGTCCGAGGCGTTCCGAGACGACCTTGACGGGCACGCCCGCGGCCAGGAGTAGAGTCGCGTGCGTGTGACGCAGATCGTGGAATCGGATGACCGGCAAGCCGGCTCTCGCCGCGCGCGCCCGGAACGTGCGGCTGAGGTAGTCGGGTCGCAGCCCCGAGCCGTCCTCGAGCGTGAACACAAGGTCATCCCCGGGCCACGCGCCCGGCCATGCCTTGCGCTCTGCATCATGGCGCTCGCGCCAAGCCGCGAGCGCGACGCGCGTCTCTTCGTCCAACTCCACACGGCGTCGCCCCCTGGCCGTCTTCGGCTTGCTCTCGCGAACGTCTGCGCTGGTCACGTTCACCCGCGCCCGGCGCACCGTGATTGTGCCGGCGTCCGTATCGACGTCGCGCCATGTGATGCCGGCGACCTCGCCGCGGCGCATGCCCGTCCACGCGGCCAGGCGCCACATCGGGAACAGACGCTCGCCCGCGACGTGGGCGAGGAACTTGTCGAGCTGGAGCCGTGTCCACACCGGCAGATCGCCGGCCCCGTCGGCGCCGCCTGCCTTGACGCGCGGCAGGTCTACAGCGTCGGCCGGGTTGTACGGGATGAGCTTCTTCCGCACCGCGTCACCTAGAGCCTTGTGCAGCGTGGCGCCGCAGCGACGCACGGTCGCCGGGCTGAGCCCCTGCGCCGGCGCCGGCCTCTCGCCCTCTACTGGCTCGCGCCGCGGCATGCGCCCCGACTTGAGCAGGGCCGCGTTCATCTTGTCGATCATGGCCGGTGTGAGCTGCTGCAGGCGCCCGGCGCCGATGGCCGGGACGATGTAGCGGTGCACGTGGAGTGAGTAGGAGACGAGAGTCGTCGGACGCACGCGCGACGCGCTCGCCTCGAGCCAGTCCTCAAGGTAGTCGCGCACCGTGATCCGCGTGGCCGCGACGGCCGTGCCCTGGTCGGCCGCGGCGCGCGCCGCGTTGCGCGCCACCTTGGCTTCCTGCTCCGTGGCGAACCCGCCGACCCACGCATCCTTCATGCGGCCGTTCTGCGGATCGCGCACGCGCACCACGTAGGTCCAAGTGCTGCCGCGCCGCTTGATGCCGTCCTTCACTCGTTCGCCTCCTCATCGTCTACGCGGTACTGGTAGGAAACGTGCTCCTTGCCGTCAGGCGTCGTCCAGGTGCGCTTGCGCACGTGGCTCGGGAGCCTCTCGTTCACCTGCCCCCCTTCGTCGTCAGTCTTCCGTGGCCTGCCTGTCTGCCGCTTCATCTCGTCCAGCTCGTCCCTCATCCACCCGAATCGCTTCCGTAGGTCGTTGACCTTGTTGCGATACGCCACTGCGTCGTTGTACGGGGTCGCGCCGATCCGTTCTGCATAGGGCCTCCACTCATCCCACGAGCCCTCCCACGTGAGCCCCTGCCTCCGGCACCGGACCTCGTGGTAGAAGATCGCGACGTCGTTCACGCCCACCTGCTGAGGTGGGCGTGCCCAGTACGCCTGGCGCTTCACTTCGTTGTACGCCCTCGCAATCTCATCACCGGTCACTGCCGGAGACCCAACGCGAACCCTGAAGGCGTCCCCGAATCCGTCCCCTTCCCACTCAATCGTGACCCAGGGGACCGTCGCCGGGACGTCCGCGAGCAGATAGAGCGTCGCGTCCCACCAGGTGACGTACAGGCTGTCAGCAATGGCACGTACGGTGGACCTGAGGAGGCACAGCGGTCGATGGTCGGACGGGAACATCAGAATCCCGTCCATCCCTTCCACCTCGCCGAGTGGGAGGTCCATGAAGTCAGCAAGCACCTCATCGTCGGTTACCGTCTGTCGTGGCTGCACTGCCCTCAGGAACGCCACGACGTCCTCTTCGGCGATCGGCGCGGCCAGTCCGAAGGCCTCCAGCACCTCCGCCTGGTCGCCCTCATGGCGAAGCCGCAGCAGATAGGCGGACTTCTCCGGCCACCCCGCCTCCGCCGGCGCCTCGAAGTCGTACCGCCAAGGCTCCGAGTACCTGTACCGCAGCGGCTCGTCTTCTGAAAGATGCATCGGCCTCCTCTCAGTGGTGGGCTTCTTTCCTCAACCGCAATCATGCACCATTTTCTTGTCCTTGTGCAAATAGATGACCGCCAAGAGGGGAGACCCGGGAATGCTGCGACTGACCAAAGTGCTGAAACTGACGAGGGCGCGCGAGGAGGCCGGCCTGACGAGGGCACGCCTCGGCGCCGAGGCCAACGTCCACCCGGCTCGCGTTGGGCAGTTCGAAAACCAGATGGCACGGCCGTACCCGGTCGAGCTCGCACGGATCGCCGCCGCACTTCACTACGAAGGCGACCCGGAGACCCTGCTCGACGAGGCGGGGTGATCGTCATGGCCCTGCCGAAGACATTCGACCAGTCCCGGCCGACGAACAGCGTCGAGGCCGGCGGCGCCTGGGCAGGCGTCTCACGCGGCTTGGCCTACGAGATGTGCCGCAAGGGCTCCTGGCCGTGCCAGCGGGTCGGTTCTCGCCTGTTGATCCTCACCCAGCCGTTCATGGCCATGTTCCCGGCCGCCGGGCCGGAGGCCTCGCCCGACCAGGACTCCTGAGACGTGGGCCGGTCGCGAGCTGACGAGATCCCCGGCATCCCGCGTTCGACGCTCGAGGCTATCCTCGATCGCGCCGTCGTCGAGCTTCCCAGGGCGCACGCCGATTGGATCGCAAGCCTGTCGGGCACAGAGCGACTCGCTGCGAAGGAACTGTGGATCGCCGTCATGGAGCCCTTCGAGGCGGACGCCGCTGCCATCGTCGAGCGACGCGTCGCCGACGCCGATCGCCGCTCGCGGACGCAGACGATGACCCCGGCCGACAACAATGGCAACGGCACCCGTGAACTTCGCGCATGGGCTCTGACGGTGGCCGGCCTGCCGGACTACGAGCGCCGCTCGCACATCGCTGTACAGGCGTCCGAAATGGGCGGGACCATCGAAGACATAGCCATCTGCGAGGCGGCCGTCGCCCAAGTCAAGCGGGACGCCGCCGCGGAGGACGCCAGGGCCGCGCACAGGCGCGCCGGCAACGGCAACGGCTCGTCTCCCCTCGGCGACGCCGCCACCGCCACCGTGCCACCGGAGCCGCTGGTCCTTGAGGCTGCTCACGCCGCCGTTCTGGCAGACGACTGGCGCGGCGTCTACCGCTGGTCGCAGCACGAGGGCTCGTGGCGCGAGTGGACCGGGAGAGTGTGGCGCAAGGCTCCCGAGCCCGTCGTCGTCAACGCCGCCCAGAAGACGCTCAGAGCCCACTACGGCAACGAGTTGGCACGACCGCAGTCACCGGCCGCCGACAAGCGCCTGCGTGACCTGCACCGGCTCACCTGCCGGCACGCCAGCGTGCTCGGCGGCCTGTCGTTCCTCAAAGGCGAGACCGGTTTTCACACCGACTTCAAGGAATGGGACGCCGACCCCTACGTCCTCAACTGCGCAGACGGCATCCTCGACCTGAAGACGCAGACGCTTCACCCACACGACCCCGCGGAGCTCTGCACGAAGATGACTCTCTGGAGCTTTGCCGGCGCGGAGAGTTCCGGTGCGTGGGAACGGCACCTGCGGCGCTGCCTGCCCGACGACGACATCCGCCGCCAGGTACAGCGCGATCTGGGCCGCGCCCTGGTCGGCGCCGACCTCGAGGAAAGCCTGCCCATCTGGTACGGCATCGGCGCCAACGGCAAGAGCACGACCGCCCGCACGATCCTGCAGGGCGTGGATGAGTACGGCAAGCAGTCCGTCAAGGACTTGCTGGTCGCGACGAAGTTCGAACGCCACACCACCGACCTCGCCGACCTCGCCGGCGCGCGGATCGTCATCGCCGAAGAGGTGGAGGACGGCAAACGCCTGGACGAGGCCACCGTCAAGAACCTGACCGGTGGCAGCCGCAAGAAAGCCCGATTCATGCGCGGCGACAACTTCGAGTTCGAGCAGACGTTCTCCATCTTCGAGCTGGTCAACCATCGGCCGGTGGTCGCCGGCACCGATACGGGCATCTGGCGCCGCTTGCGCCTCGTGCCGTGGACCGAGAGCATCCCCTTCGCCGACCAGCGGCCGCAGGACGAGATGGTCGCCGAGCTCATGTCGGACGGGCCGTGGATGCTGCGTTGGATGGTCGCCGGCCTGGCCGACTGGCAAGCCGACCACCACTGGATCGCCGAGCCGGTGCAGGTAGCGACCGACGCCTACCGTGCCGAGCAGGACATCCTCGCCGGGTTCCTCAATCGCCGCTGCGTGCTGAGTCCACACGCCACCGTCTCCGTGGACGAGCTGCATGAGGCTTACATGATCGACCTGATGGAGTTCGGCGACGAAGGCATAGAACGGCTCACGAAAGTCGCCTTCGGAAAGCGTCTCAAGAGTCGCAATCTCACGCAAGGGAGAGACGCCAGCGGAGCCCGCCGTGTGTGGCGCGGCATCGGTCTTCTGACAACTTCTGACAAGAATTCTGTATCGGTCCCATGAAGGACCAAATCTCAAATGGATATAGAAAAGCTGTCAGAGATTGTCAGACAGGCTCGAATCCGCCTCACGACAACCGCTCGCCCTCTCTCCTCTCCGCGGCCGCGCAACCGTGCAACCGCGCGCCGCTCACCCCCGAGAGGAGAACCCGTGACCAGCATTGATACCGCTCGCGAGCTCCGCGAGCTGGAAGAGAACGAGCGCCACGACGACGTCTATCACCCGATCGAGCTCGACCGCGTCAACCCCGTCATCACCGACGAGCAGCGCAGCCTCTTCGGCCTGGACCCGGGCTCGTGGGTGTACTGCTGCCGCTGCGACCAGGCCATCACACTCGAGGAGCGGGCCAGCGTCGCCTTCTACCGACCGGGGCGGGGCCTCATGCATGGCCGCTGCCCAAGGCCCGGGACGGCGCCGCGCGTGCCGGCGAAGGAGCGCGCCGGCCGCGTAGCGCAGTTCGCAAGGGCCCGCGCATGAGGCCCTGGACCTCGGCCGAGCTCGAGGCGCTTCGCATCCTCGCGCCCGTGCTCGGCGGCCGCGGTTGCGCCGAGGCGTTCGAGCGGAGCCACTCGGCGATCAAGCAGAAGGCCGCCGAGCTCGGCGCCTCCCTGCGGCGCCCGAAAGGTCGCCAGACCGACTTCAGACCTTTGGCCGGGCCGACGGTGCTCAGGCGGATCCGCGAGCTCACCGAGGCCGAGCTGTGTCCGGCCTGTGGCAAGCGCCTCATCGGCGTGAAGCGCACTGGCCTCTGCGGCCGCTGTCACTTCGAGGGCCTGGTCACGGTCCACGAGGAGGAGATCGCCAGACTCGAGGGGCAGCGCGAACTCTGGGCCGCGCGTTCGAAGCTTCGGCGTCGGCGTCGTGAGCTGGAGAAGGCGGGCGGGGCGCCGGGCGACAGGGAAACGGACGACAAGGCAGTCAATCGACATGCCAGCAACGAGGAGGAGCAATGAGAGCAAGCAGAGGCAATCTGTGGCCGCGGGCGCGACTGTCGGGCGGTCCGAATTCTGAGCGGCGGCGGCGCGAGGCGATGATCGGGGCCGACATGCGCACCTGGCTCGCCGAGCACGGCTCACCGACCTGGGAGCCAACCGAGGATGGCTGCTGGCGGGACTGGGTCGAGCTTCATGGCGACGCCTACGCGCGCCGCCTCGTCGAGGGGCTGGACGAACTCCTGCGCCGCGAGGTTGCTGAGAGTCAGGAGCGGGACCCCGAATGGCGGCGGCAGAAGGCGATGGTCGGGGCCGAGATCCGTGCCCGCCTGGCCGGGCACGGTTCGCCGACCTGGGAGCCAGCCGAGGATCACACCTGGCGGGAGTGGATCGAATTCCAGGGCGACGCGTTCGCTCGCCGGTTCCTCAAGGATCTGGACGAGGTCGTGCACCATATGACCCCTGGGCTAGTCGAGCGTGGCGAGTAGGAGTGCGTGGACGTCATGGCGTGCCCAAATCTCCGCCGGCTTGCGGCTCCGTTTCGTTCAGGCGCCAAGGGTTTCGCGACGCAGGTTCGGTGCGGAATCTACCATGGCGATATCAAGCAGGCCGGCAGACCCGCTGGCGGCGGGACGAAGCTGGAGCCCCTTCCGAGCCATCTCGCCCGCCGAGGCCTGAGAGCTCCACGGCGACCGGGTACTCAAGCAGCTGAGACGCACCCGCCGCGACAAGCGTTGCCGCAGCCCGCCGAAGGCGATCGGCGACTGTCTGCCGCCGGCGTTCGCGCAGCCTCAGGCCGCTACGAAGGACTGCGAACCAGAGGAACCGCTGCAGGCGGCGAGCATGGCGGTCAGCGCACCGTAAGCGAAGAAGAGCCCCGGCGCCGCGTGGCCTCCTGCGCCCCGTTCCTCCCCGACGGATCCCGCGAGCTGGCCCCGCCCGACGTCAATCTGGCCGAGCTGGTCGCCGGCCTCGCTCTCACCCACGACGCCCTGCATCCCGGCGAGCCGCTCTACCTACGCGAGGCACTCGCCGCCCACGGCGTCGAGGCCGACCACGTGAAGGTATGGCAGACGGTGGGGAAGTTGCGACGCCGGCATGGGCTCGTGATGACGGGGGAGCCGCGGGAGCCGGGCTATCGGGTCGAGGACTGGACGTGGGAGGCAAAGAGAATCAAGAGTTCGGTGCGGCAGGGACAGCAGAATCCGATTCGACCGGGCCTAGCTAGCTAGGCCGCATTTGGGATTGACAGGGGTCGCCGCTGTTTGGCTCGTCTGGCCAAGGGCCAACGCCTGCGGCATGCGCGATCCAGCGCGCGTAGACGAGATCGCGCTCGAGCACCAGCAGGCGCGGAGCGGCGTCATTAGTGCGAAAGAAGTGGCTCGAGGGTCCCCCGGAGATCAGGGCGTCGATGCCCTGGGCCTCCAAGGCATGCTTGACAGTGTAGAGCCGCTCCAGGTCCTCTGAGCTGATGAGCGCGCACACACGAGGGGGTGCATCCTCGCCGTTCTGCTGCGACTGTCGGCTCATGGTCACAATCCTCGCAACCTCTTTAACACTCTGATTCCCTGGCGCCCAGCCTTCGGACTGTGCTGACTAGCCAAGCAAAACCGTGTACAGCGCCGCATAGAGCAGACTGGCGACCGAGCAGGTCACGAAGAGCATCGGCAGCCCGACGCGCATCCACCCCGCCGAGCTGATCGGGATCTTCGCCCTCTCCATGTGACCGGCGACGACGATGTTGGCGGTCGACCCGATGGCGGTCGACCCGATGACGGTCGCGTTGCCCCCCAGGCCGGCGCCGAAGGCCAGCGCCCACCACAGCGGCTCGATGTGGTGCCCGCGGGGCGTGTCGTTCGCCGACCGCATCGCCGAGAGCGAGCCTCAGGAAGATGGGGCCACAACCAGGTTGAAGCGCAATGGCAATCTCCCATGATCGAGCGTATCGATGAAGCTCCGCCAGGAGTGCTCAGGTTCAGGGCCCTTGGCGACGTCCACGTTTCGGACTACGAAGAGGTTCTGGAACCGGTCCTGGACGCGGCCGTCGCCGCCCGACGTCCCATCCGCATAGTGTTCGAGGTCGGCCAGGAGTTCGAACGCTACGCCCTTGGCGCCGGGCGCGATGACGTGGCCCTCGCGCTCACCCTCCTGAGGAGCTGCGAGCGCTGCGCCATCTTGACTGAGGAAGAGCACGTTGAGCGCGTGGCCACCGGCTTCGGCTCGCTGGTCCCTGGCCGTCTTCGTACGTTCGGACTTGAGCAGTTGGATGAAGCCCTCAATTGGGTCGGCTCGGACCTAGGCTAGAAGCAGGCACGCTGGCCAGGTCAGATTCTGCATGTCTACTGTCTCACTACCGGCCTACTCGGCTCGAACCCTTCGCGATCGCACATCCTTCACCCATCGTCTGCCTGCTGCAAGCTCTCCAGCGCCGTTCGGGAAGCGCTGAGGCTCATCAGGCGGAGGCGTCCAAGAACCAGGAGAAGTTCGCGGTCGTCTCGTCGCCCTATGCACGGACACCCCGCCGCTTGTCCATCTTGCCAAGTCCTTTATGCGTTCTTAACACGTCTCTTTGTAGGCTTGATGCCTTATTGGCCTGCGGGGCGGGGCCATCGGCGGTTTGTGGCAGCCTTCGATTCAATTCCTGGCTGGCATCCTCTTGCTGATCGAGGCGGTCCTGGGTCGGCGCTCGCTGATCTGACGTTCGAAGGGTAGGAGATCGTGGCACGCAGAAAGCAACGCGAGGGACAGAGCTTGCACAAGGTGCTGGGTGTCCCGGCTCTCTTCAGCACCGCATACGGCAACGTCGGTTCGTCAATTTACTACGCACTTGGTGTCGTGGCGGCGTGGGCCCTGGGGCTGACACCTGTCGTCTTCACACTCACGGGGCTCCTCTTCGTGACCACAGCCTGGTCCTACGCAGAGGGCACCGCCATGCTGCCCGAGGCCGGCGGCTCGTCAAGCTTCGCGCGCCGCGCCTTCAACGAGTTCGTGAGCTTCGGTGCCGGCTGGGCGCTCATGCTCGACTACATCGTGACCATCGCCATCTCGGCGTTCTTCGTTCCGAACTATCTGGCCGTGTTCTGGCCCGTCCTGAAGACGTGGCCCTACAACTCCATCGGCGGCGTCCTGGTGATCGTGGCTCTGGTCATCATCAACGTCATCGGCATCAAAGAAGCAGCACGTCTGAACATCGTCTTGGCGGTTCTCGACCTCGGCACACAGGTCCTGATCATGGTCATCGGTATCCTGCTGCTTCTTGCACCCCGCCTGCTCATCGACCAGGTCGACCTCTGGAAGGCGCCCACCCTGCGGCAGTTCGTCTATGCCATCTCGATCGGCACCATCGCTTACACCGGCATCGAGACCGTCTCGAACATGGCGGAGGAGGCGGCAAACCCGGACCGCGACGTGCCGCGTGCGATCAACATGGTCATGGTGACCGTCATCGTCGTGTACATCGGCATGTCGCTCGTCGCGCTCTCCGCAATGCCGGTGGGCAGCAACGAGCTTCGCGTCGATCCTCGGACGGGCTACGTCGCGCAGGTCGAGGTCAAGCCCGGCAAGATCGAGGGTACGTACGTCCTCGTCAGCAACCCCTCTGAAACCGCTTATCTGCCGGTCGAGGTCGTCGGCAGTCGCACGCTCATGCCGGTAGCCGACACCAAGCCGACGGGAGCCGTCTACGTCCGCGACGGGGTCGAATACACCCGGTTGTACGGGACTCAACTGGGCAGCAACTTCATCGAAGACCCTGTGCAGGGACTGGTGCGGTTCATCCCCGACAGCCTGGCGTGGCTGCGCGGCATCCTCGGCGTCTGGGTCGGCATCCTTGCGGCGACGATTCTTGTGATTGCTACGAACGCCGGCTTGATCGGGGTGTCGCGGCTTGCGTACTCTCTGGGCCAGCACCGTCAGGTGCCACCAGTCTTGGGACGGGTACACCCCAAGCGGCTGACGCCCTACGTGTCGATCATCGTCTTCGGCACCGTCGCGTGTCTGATCATCTTGCCCGGGAGCACATTCTTTCTCGCCGACCTATACGCCTTCGGAGCCATGATCTCGTTCACTGCCGCGCATGTGTCGGTCATCGCCCTCCGGATCAAGGAGCCGGACCTTCGCCGACCCTTCCGGACGCCACTCAGCATCCCGTTTCGCGGCAAGTCCTTGCCGCTGCTCTCGATAGTCGGGGGTGTAGGGACCTTCACTGTCTGGTGTGTCGTGGTGGCTACCCACGCTGAAGGGCGTCTGATCGGCTTCTCGTGGATGGCAATCGGCATTGTGGTCTACGTCGTGTACCGCAAGGCGAAGGGCTATTCGCTCACCAAGACCGTCGAGAAGGTCGTCGTCCCCCTAAGCATGCAAGCGGACATCGACTACGACCAGATCCTCGTACCCATCACCGGCACGCGCATCAGCGACAAGATGATGGTCCTGGCCTGCCAGCTCGCCACGGAGAAGGACTCATCGATCCACGGACTGTTCGTCATCGAGGTGCCGCTCAACCTGCCGCTCGACGCGCGCCTGGTGAGGGAGCGCGCCAAGGCCGACACGGTACTCAAGGCGGGCGGCATCATCGCATCGCAGTTCAAGGTCGAGTTCACGCCGCACGTGGTCACGGCGCGGCAGGCGGGCCGGGCCATCGTCGAAGAGTCCAGCAGGTTGCGCAGCGAGGTCATCATGCTCGGCACCACACGCAAGCGCCGGATCGGCAACCTCACGTTCGGCAGGACCACTGACTATGTCCTCGACCACGCCCCCTGTGAGGTACAGCTGAACCTGGTCCCGAAGGACTATCCGACGGAGGGCTCGAGCTTCGTCGAGGCTCTCGAGCAGCGCGCGCCGCTGCCGACCATCGTGAGCGGTGGCGATGGGTCCGGCGGCTCGACCGCCAAGAACTAGGAGTGTCGCCTACCTAGTGCTGCCAGCGACATTCGTCCCGGACTCCTCAAGGTCGACTGGCCGTTCCTCCCACGGGAGGGCGAGGGTGTCGAGATCCTCGAGGACTTCGAGGCCCAGACGGCCGACAGCGTGGGCTACGGCGCAGATGGCTCGCCGCTCGTGCACGTGGGGCGCGTGGTGCTTGACGACCTGCAGGTGAAGCAGCTGCGGAAGGCAGGGTGGCGGGCGGATGCGTTTCCGGGAGGGCCGACGCGCTGACTTGGAAGGCCACCGGGTCGAGGACTGGCTCAGGGAGGCGCAGAGGGTGCGGCTACGTGAAGAATGACTGAAGCAACTCTCTTTGGACTCATCTCAAGAAACAGACGTTCGGTTGGAGAATGGAGAAGCGGGCCCGGCCCGGACGGTCTCGTGCCAGCCGCCGTGGCCGGGCCCTTCTTCGTGACGGCCTCAGTCGATCATGTCGATCTTGCACGCGCCGCCGGGTCCGGCGAGCACCAGCAGCGCGTCGCCCACCTGGATGCGCACGCCGGGGCCCGGCATGACGAGGTTGGTTTCGCGCAGGAGCGCGACCGGGTAGCAGCCCTCAGGCACGCCGAGGTCGGCGAAGGTCTTGCCGGCCAGCTTGCCGCCCTCCGTCGCCGTCAGCGCGGTGAGCGTCACCTCGCCCTCGCGCAGGTCGAGCAGCGTAATGAGGTCGGCCAGGGTTGCCTCCTCCTCGATGATGCGCGCCACGATCTGCGCCGCGTCGATGGCCACGTCCACGCCCCAGCTGCGGTTGTACAGCCAGCGGTTGCGCGGGTTGCGCACCGTCCCGACAACCCTCTTGACCTTGAACTCGTTCTTGGCCAGCAGGCAGCCGACGAGGTTGTCCTCGTCGTGGCCTGTGGCGGCTACGAAGACGTCGGCGCGGTCGACGCCGGCCTCGAGCAGGATGGATGGCTCGTCGATGTCGCCCTGAAGGACGGTGACTTCCTTCCAGCCGGCGAAGACCTCGGTCATGTCGCGGAAGCGCTCCGGGTCCTTCTCGATCATGACCACGTCGTGCTTCTCGCTCACGTACTTGGTGACGCGCCTGCCGAGGGTGCCGCCGCCGGCGACGATGACCTTCATGGCTTCCACCCCATCATCCGCTGGAACTTCTCCACCGCTCCCTGGTGCACGAGGCAGAACACCTGGTCGTCCTGCTCGAACTCGGTGCCCGACACCGGGATCATCGCGCGGCCCATGCGCACGATGAGCCCGACCCGGATCTCTCCGGGGATGCGCAGGTCGTTGACCGGCTTGCCGATGAGGTGCTCCGGGACGAAGGCGGCGATCATCTCGACCTCGCCGTTGCCGAAGCTCTCCTCGCGTTCGACGTTGCCGCTCACCAGGAACTCGATGATGCGGCCGGCGCTCCATGCCGTGGGCGCGAACGTCTGGATGCCGTAGTGCCGGTAGATCTCCGCGCGCTGCGGGTCGTAGATGCGGCTCACCACGTCCGGGACGCGGTAGACCTCCTTGGCGATCCGCGCGCTCACCGCGTTGGTGTTGTCGCCCGACGTCGCGGCGACGAGCGCGTCGGCCTCGGCGATGCCGGCCTCTTCGAGGACGTCACGGTCGAACGCATACCCCTTGATGGTGCTGCCGCTGAAGCCGTGGGGCAGGAGCCGGAACGCCTGGGGGTCTTTGTCGATCACAACCACCTCGTGACCCTGCCGGGCCAGGGCGGCCGCGGTGTACGCTCCGACGCGGCCGCAGCCGACGATGATCACCTTCATCAGGCTGTCTCCCTCCCGGTTGAAGTGGTGGGCGCCGTGACGCTGCGGGCGTCCTTGCGGCGCAAGAACCATTTTCTCGCTTCTTCGGCGAAGAACAACGTGACGGCGGCGATGACGAGGAAACCCCAGTCGGCGAGCGTCAGCGGAGCGGTCTTGAGGATGTTCTGAAGGAACGGCAGGTAGGAGATCGCCGCCATGATGGCGATGGCAAAGATCTCGCTGAAGAGCAGGAACTTGTTGGTGAAGAAACCGACTTTGAAGATCGACTCACGCTCGGTGCGGCAAGCGAAGCCGTTGGCGACCTGCCCGGCCACCACTGCCGCCTGTGTCATGGTGATGGCCTCGCGGTAGATGATGTAGTTCGGGTTCGACGGATCCATCCAGCTCCCGTCGCCCCAACTCCAGCCGTTGGACAGGAGGACATAGAGAAAGCCCGAGATCGCGAAGAAGGCCTGGATGCCGCCGATGAACACGAAGCGTCTGATGGTGGCGGGGCTCAGCAGGCGCTCCGAGCGCGCGCGAGGCGGGCGTGCCATGACGCCCGGCTCCGGGGGTTCGGTGCCTAGGGCGAGGCCTGGCAGGACGTCCGAGCCGAGGTCGATCGAGAGTACCTGCAGGGCGCCGAGAGGAACGAGGTTGACGCCCGCCGCGGCGGCGAAGATGAACGGGAACAGCTGGGCCATGTTGTGCGAGAAGATGTAGGTCACCATCTTGCGGACGTTGGCGTAGACGCCGCGGCCCTGTTCGACCGCCTTGATGATGCTGGCGAAGCTGTCGTCGAGCAGGATCATGGTCGCGGCCTCGCGGGCGACGTCGGTGCCGGAGAGGCCCATCGCGACACCGATGTCAGCCTTCTTGAGCGCCGGGGCGTCGTTGACGCCGTCGCCGGTGACGGCGACGATCTGGCCCAGGTCCTGGAGGGCCGTGACGACCTCCATCTTGTGCTCCGGCGCGACTCTCGCGAAGATGATGTCCTGGTCCTTCTGCAGCTCCTCCTGGAGCGCCGCCTCGTCCATGCCTTCAAGATCGACACCGGTGATCACACGCACCTGCTTGTCACCGGACACGATGCCGATCCGGCGGGCGATCGCCTCTGCGGTCAACCCGTAGTCACCGGTGACCATGATGATGCGGATGCCGGCCCCGAGGGCCTCTTCAACCGCCGCCGACACTTCCGGGCGCGGCGGGTCGATCATGCCGACCAGACCGAGGAAGGTCAGGTCGGCCTCGACCGAGTCCGGTGTGTAGTCGGTGAGCTCGTTCGGCAGGCTGCGCTCGCACACGGCGAGCACGCGCAGCGCCTGGCGCGACATGGCGTCGTTCTGCGCCGTGATCTGCTCGCGGCGCTCGTCGGTCATGGGGAGGACGTCCCCGTTGAGGCGCAGGTGCGTGCAGCGTCCGAGGGTCTCCGAGGGCGCACCTTTGACGTAGGCGCGCTGGCCGTCTCCCTCCACGTGCACCACGCTCATGCGCTTGCGTACGCTCTCGAACGGCAGTTCGTAGATCTTGGGCCGTTCGATCAGCTCCGTCTGCAGGTCGAACCCGACCTTCTGGGCGGCGACGAGGAGACAGCCCTCGGTCGGGTCGCCGATCACACGCCAGCCTTTGTCGTCCTTGGGCGCGAGGACCTTGGCGTCGTTGCAGAACGTCATGGCGCGGAGGAGCGGTTCGAGCCGCCGGCGCGCCTCGTCCTTGGGCAGCGTCGTGTCGCCCGCGACGAAGTCGCCGTCGGGCGCGTAGCCGGCGCCGGTGACCTCGAAGTCGTCGCCGTCGGCCCAGACGGCTTTGAGGGTCATCTCGGCCTTGGTGAGGGTCCCGGTCTTGTCGGTGGCGATCACGTTGGTCGACCCGAGGGTCTCGACACCGGCCAGGCCTTTGATGAGCGCCTTGGCCTTGGCCATCCGCTGGACGCCGACCGCCAGGGCTACCGAGAGCGTGGCGGGCATGCCCTCAGGCACCAGCGCCACCATCACGCCGAGGGCGAACAACAGGCCGTCGACCAGCCCGAACTTGAAGACGAACAGGGCGATGAAGAACAGCAGGACGCCGCAGATCAGGGCGATGACGGAGA
This sequence comes from uncultured Thermoleophilia bacterium, assembly GCA_963775255.1. GTDB lineage: Bacteria > Actinomycetota > Thermoleophilia > UBA2241 > UBA2241 > CAIXSE01. The sequence goes on from CAVZIA010000001.1 coordinate 14,389, forward strand.
CGGTGCGCGCCATCTTGTCGATCTCGCGCATCAATGGTGACTTGTCTTCCGAGACGCCGGCCGTCAGCGAGTAGATCCGGCCGAACTCGGTCTTGAGCCCGGTCGCGAACACCACGGCCCGGCCGGTGCCCGAGGCCACGCTCGTCCCCATGAACACGAGGTTCGGCATGTTGATGGTGGCCAGCTCCTCCTCGACGATCGGGTCGGCCGTCTTGCGCACCGCGTCGGACTCACCAGTGAGGGCGATGTTGTTGGTCGAGAGCTCGTATTGGCGCACCAGACGCGCATCGGCGCTGATGCTGTCGCCCTCCTCGAGGACGATGATGTCGCCGGGCACAAGGTCGGCGGCGGCGACAATCGTCACCTCGCCGTCGCGGATGACCTTGGCGTTCGACGGCACGAGCTTCTGCAGCGCCTCGGTGGCCTTCTCGGCGCGGTACTCCTGGAAGAAGCCGATGGTCGCGTTGAGCAGCACCACTGCCAGGATCGCGATGGTGACGTTGACGTTGTCCTGGCGGCTGGCGCCGGTCGAGAGCATGGCGGCGACGAAGACGAGCAGCGCCGCCACCTCGAGCATGATCGCGAAGAGGCTGGTGAACTGGTCGAAGAACTTGAAGATGATCGGCCGGCTCACCTTGGTGGGCAGGAGGTTCTTGCCGTGCTTGGCCAGCCGCGCGAACGCCTCGTCTTCGACCAGACCCTGCGGTGAGGTGCCGAGGGCCTCGTAGACCTCGTCGTCGGGCAGCGTCCAGATGTCGGGTGTCGTAGTCGCCATGGCGGTCGAACTCGCCCTTGCGGGGCGCGCCCACGACAGTGTAGTCCGGTCTGGGCAGCCGAGCCGAGGACCGGCATCAAGAGGCCGTAAAGCCGCTGAGCGGGACATAAAGAATGCATAAAGACGTGCCGACGGGCCGGCTTCCGGTCGCCGGCGATGAGCCGGTCGTGGCGCCGCGGGGAGTGCGCTTCAGTACTCAGTTGGGACCGGCGGCGACTTGCTCGGGTCGGCGATCACGAGCACGTCCGCGTGATCGATCTCCCGGATGACGCGCGCGATCTGCGATCCGCGGACGATCTCGTCGATGCGCGAGCGGCGCGACTGGCCGAGGACGATGAAGGTCGCGCGGTGGTCGCGTGCGAAGCGCAGGATCTCGTCGCCGACCGAATCGCCCTCGACCTCGACGGCCTCCCCGCCCAGTTCCAGCGCGAGCTCGAAGAGCTGTTCGACCTGCCGCCGCCCGGAGCCGCCGATCTGTGCGTGCGTGCGCACGTGCAGCACCCAGAGCCGGCCCTGGAACCGCTTCGCCAGACGGTGGCCGCGGCGGATGAGCTTGGCGGCCACTGGGCTGGGGCGCACACAGACGACGATCCTCTCCTCGGTCGCCCAGGGGTGCGGCGAGTCCTCATCGGAGGTCATCCGCTCGAGGTACTCGTCGACCTCCTCGGCCGTCTTGCGCAGCGCGAGCTCGCGCAGCGCCACGAGGTTCTCCCGCTTGAAGAAGTTGGCGAGTGCGCCGGGGATCTTGTCGAGGTCGTACACAACGCCGCGCCGCAGGCGGTTGAGGAGCGCGGAGGTCGTGAGGTCGACGAGGACGACCTCGTCCGCCTGGTCGAGGACGGCGTCCGGTAGGGTCTCCTGGACGCGGACGCCGGTGATCTCGTACACGGTGTCGTTGAGGCTCTCGAAGTGCTGGACGTTGACGGTCGAGATGACACTGATGCCGGCCGCCTGGATCTCCTCCACGCTCTGCCAGCGTTTGGCGTGCTCCGTGCCCGGGAACGTTGGTGTGCGCCAGCTCGTCGACGAGCACCCAGTCGGGCTTCCGCGCGATCACGGCGGCGGTATCGAGCTCCTCGAACTCTTTGCCGTGGTACGTGAGGCGCTTGAGCGGCACCTGCTCGAGACCTTCGACCAGCTCCGCGGTCTCCTCGCGCCCGTGGGTCTCGACGAAGCCGATGACCAGGTCTTCGCCGCGGGAGCAGCGCCGGTGCGCCTCGGCGAGCATGCTGAAGGTCTTGCCCACGCCCGGGGCGTAGCCGAGGAAGATCTTGTGGCCGCCGCGCTTGCGCAGGGTGCGCAGCGAGAAGACCTCGTCGGCCGGCTCCTCCGCGGACATCGCTTCAGCCTCCGGCGTCGCCGCGTCGAGCGCCAGGTTCAGCTCCAGCACGTTGACGCGCGGTTCGCCGAGGAACCCGAGCGTGCGGCCGGTGGTGTGCGCGGCCACCAGCCGCAGGACCGCCGCCAGGGTCATGCCCCGCGCGGCGGCCACGCGCGGCGCCTGGGCGCGCGCGTTCGCGACCGTGATGTCGGGATCGAGCCCGCTGGCCGACGCCGTGACCATGTCGACCGGTACGCTGCCCCGCCGCAGCCCGGGTCCTGCCGCAGCGCCTGGTCGACCGGCCGCGGACACGCTGGTCCATCAGCGCGCTGCTGGTCGGGCCGAGGTTGGACGCGCCGACGCCATGGCGTCGTAGCCCTTGCCGGCCGCCGAGGGACGCGGATGGAAGTACTTCGCCTGCGGTGAAGTCCTGGGCGATCAGGCACGATCCGACGACCTGGCCGTTCGCCTTCACGAGGCTGCCGTTGGCGGCGCCCGGGAAGAGCACCTGGGCGACGCCGGTGATCGCCAGCGGATAGAGCAGACCCAGCAGGACGGCGGTCAGGATGGTCATGCGGATCGCGATGCTGAGATGGCTTCGCATCATGCCGTCCTCAGTCGTCAGGTGGAGCGCCACGAGCAGCATGTCGATGAGCTTGATGCCGATGAACGGCGCGATCACTCCGCCCAGGCCGTAGATGAGCAGGTTGTGGCGCAGGAGCGCCGCAGCCGGGATCGGCGCGGTACTTCACGCCGCGCAGCGCCAGCGGGATCAGCAGCGACGATGATGATGGCGTTGAAGATCACCGCGGCGAGGATCGCGCTGTCGGCCGAGTGCAGGCGCATGACGTTGAGCGCGGCGAGCTGCGGGAACGCGACCATGAACATCGCCGGGATGATGGCGAAGTACTTGGCCACGTCGTTGGCGATGCTGAAGGTCGTGAGCGCGCCGCGCGTCATGAGCAGCTGCTTGCCGATCTCCACGATCTCGATGAGCTTGGTGGGGTTGGAGTCGAGGTCGACCATGTTGCCGGCCTCTTTGGCGGCCATCGTGCCGGTGTTCATGGCCACGCCGACGTCGGCCTGCGCGAGCGCCGGCGCGTCGTTGGTGCCGTCGCCGGTCATCGCCACGAGCTTGCCCTGCTGCTGCTCGCTGCTTGATGAGCTCCATCTTGGTCTCGGGCGTGGCCTCGGCGAGGAAGTCGTCGACGCCGGCCTCCTGCGGCGATGACCGCCGCGGTGAGCGGGTTGTCGCCGGTGATCATCACGGTCCGGATGCCCATGGCGCGCATCTGGTCGAAGCGCTCGCGGATGCCGCCCTTGACGATGTCCTTGAGGTGGATGACGCCGAGCGCGCGGTCGTCGTCGGCCACGGCCAGCGGGGTGCCGCCCTCGCCGGAGACGTCGCGCCAGCGTCGACTCGAGTTCGGGCGGCACCTCGCCGCCGTGCTGCTGGACCCAGGCGAGCGACGGCGTCGCCGGCGCCCTTGCGGATCGAGCGGCCGTCGAGGTCGATGCCGCTCATGCGCGTCTGCGCGGTGAACTGGCACGAACTCGGCGTCGCTCAGGGTCGATGTGGCGGCCGCGGATGCCGAACTGCTTGGCCAGCACCACGATGGAGCGGCCCTCGGGCGTCTCGTCGGCCAGCGAGGCGAGCTGGGCGGCGTCGGCGAGCTCCTCCACGGTGACGCCCGGCATGGGGAGGAACTCCGCCGCCTGGCGGTTGCCGAGCGTGATGGTGCCCGGTCTTGTCGAGCAGCAGCACGTCGACGTCGCCGGCGGCTTCCACGGCGCGACCGGACATGGCGAGCACGTTGTGCTGCACGAGGCGGTCCATGCCGGCGATGCCGATCGCCGAGAGCAGACCGCCGATGGTGGTGGGGATGAGGCAGACGAGCAGCGCGATCAGCACCGTCACCGAGACGGCCGCGTCGGCTGTAGATGGCGAACGGCTGCAGCGTCACGACCACGATCAGGAAGATGATCGTCAGGCCGGCCAGCAGGATGTTGAGCGCGATCTCGTTGGGCGTCTTCTGCCGCTCGGCGCCCTCGACCAGCGCGATCATGCGGTCGAGGAACGTCTGGCCGGGGTCGGAGGTGATGCGCACCACGATCCGGTCCGAGAGCACGCGGGTGCCGCCGGTGACGGCGCTGCGGTCGCCGCCGCTCTCGCGGATCACCGGCGCCGACTCGCCGGTGATGGCCGACTCGTCGACCGAGGCGATGCCCTCGATGACGTCGCCGTCGCCCGGGATGATCTCGCCGGCGACGACGAGCACGACGTCGCCCTTGCGCAGCTCGCTCGCGGCGACCTGCTTCGACGACGCCGTCCGACCTCGACGTTGGCGAGCGTCTCGGTCTTGGTGCGTGCGCAGCGTGTCGGCCTGGGCCTTGCCGCGGCCCTCGGCCATCGCCTCGGCGAAGTTGGCGAACAGCACCGTGAACCAGAGCCAGCCGCTCACCAGGCCGACGAACAGGGAGTCGGCCGTTGCCCGACGCGAGGGCGGCGACGAAGGCGATGGTCGTGACCACGCTGCCGATCTCGACGACGAACATCACTGGGTTGCGGGCGACCTGGCGCGGGTCGAGCTTGACCAGCGAGCTGCCGATCGCCGGCCGAGATCGAGGCCGCGCATCGACGCCTGCGCGCCGGGTCGTGCCGGTCGTCTCGACGTGGTCTCGCTCGTCATCGGCGTCATCCCAGCTCATGAGAAGAGGTGGCCGGCGTTCATCAGGAACTGCTCGACGATCGGCCCGAGCGCGAACGCCGGGAAGTAGGTGAGCGCTCCGACGATCAGGATCACGCCGACGAGCAGCACGACGAAGATGGGGCCGGTGGTGGGGAACGTCCCGCACGACTCCGGCACGGCCTTCTTGGCCCCCAGCGACGCCGCCAGCGCCAGACACGGGATGATGAAGAAGAAGCGGCCCCACAGCATCGCCAGGCCGCCGGCGATGGACCAGAACTTGCCGCTCGCGGTGATGCCGGCGAAGGCGCTGCCGTTGTTGCCGGTCTGCGAGATCGCCGCGTAGAGGATCTCGGAGAGGCCGTGCGGCCCGTGGTTGAGCACGGCGTCCTTGCCCGCCGGGAGCACCGCCGCCAGAGCCGCCAGGCCCAGCGCGGTGACGCAGAAGTACAGGATCGCGAGCACGGCGAGCTTCATCTCGCGACCCTCGATCTTCTTGCCCAGGTACTCCGGCGTCCGGCCCACCATGAGGCCGGCGATGAACACCGCGAGGATGGCGAAGATGAGCAGGCCCATGATGCCGACGCCGACTCCGCCGAAGACCACCTCGCCGAGCGCGATGTTGAGCATCGCCATGCCGCCGGCCAGGGGTGTCAGGCTGTCGTGGGCGTTGTTGACCGCGCCGCTGGACGTGTCCGTGGTGATCGTCGACCAGAGCACCGAGCCGCCGATGCCGAACCGGACCTCCTTGCCCTCCTGGTTGCCGCCGGCCTGCGTCGCCGTCGCCGCCTGCGTCACGCCGATCCTGGTGAGGTTCGGGTTGCCCGACTGCTCGCTGGCGAACATCACGCCGACGCTCAGCACGAGCAGCGCCATCGCCGCGGCGAAGAGCGCCCAGCCCTGGCGCTGGTCCTTCGCGAACTTGCCGAACATGTAGGTGAACGACACGGGGATGGCCAGGAGGGCGAGCATCTCGACGAGGTTCGTCAGCGGCGTGGGGTTCTCGAAGGGGTGCGCCGAGTTGGCGTTGAAGAAGCCGCCGCCGTTGGTGCCGAGCTCCTTGATGATCTCCTGGGAGGCGACCGGGCCTTGGCCGATGGTCTGCGCGGCGCCCTGCGAGCGTCTTGACCTGGGTCGGGGCGTCCAGGTTCTGGACGACGCCCTGCGAGACGAGCACGAGTGCGCCGACGACACAGATGGGCAGCAGGACGTAGAGGAAGCTGCGCGTGAAGTCGACCCAGAAGTTGCCGAGCTCGCGGGTGGAGCGCCGCGTGAGCCCGCGGATGAAGGCGACCGCGACGGCCATCCCGATGGCCGCCGAAACGAAGTTCTCACGGCGCCAGCGCCAGCATCTGCGTGAGGTAGCTCACTGAGGTCTCAGGGACGTAGACCTGCCAGTTGGTGTTGGTCGCGAAGCTGACCGCGGTGTTGAAGGCGTCCCAGCCGTCCATGCCGGGCACGTGCGCGGGGTTGAGGGGCAGCACCCCCTGCAGCCGCAGCACGGCGTAGATGAACAGCAGCACGATGAAGTTGAAGACGAGCAGCGAGACGGTGTAGCCGCGCAGTCCCATCTCCCGCTTCTCGTCCACGGCGCAGACGCGGTAGAAGAAGCGCTCGACGGGCCGCAGGACGGGGTGCAGGAAGGTGCGCTCGCCTTTGTACACGTGCGCCATGTACGTTCCGAGCGGCTTCGCGATGAGCGCGAGCAGCACGAGGTAGACGACGATCTGCAGGATCCCGAAGCTCATGGTGTGGTGGCGGCTAGAACTTCTCGGGGCGGAGCAGTGCGTAGAGGAGGTAGCCGAGCAGCGCGGCTGCGACGGCCAGGAGGAGGACGGAGGTGACGGTCATCGGGGTCTACAGAGCGGTTCTCAGAGTCGGGCCACGGCTCGGGCGTAGGCCCACGCAAGCGCGAATCCTGCGAGGATCAGCGCGACGAAGATGACGTCGATCATGACGCCCGTCCGCGATGTTCGGTGGCGTCCGAATGAGTGGATGGACGGGCTACAATGATGCCGTTGACGGACGTGCTCCGTTTCGCCTTTGGGCCGGGGTGGCTGAGCCGACGCCTCGTCATGCTGTCCCGAGTAAGCGACCAGACCGCTGCGATCAGCATCAAAGAGCCGACCGTGACGGCGAGGATCATGGCGGCCTCGATGGCGGCCTCTTCAAGCCACAGCAGCATCTCGCGCCTCCGCTGGTTTCGAACGCCGCTCGGCCGCGGCGCCTCACCCATCGAAAGCTACCCTCGTGCCTGTCAAGGCTGAGTGAAGTGTCTACGGCGGAAGCTAAAGATTTCGTATAGCCGCTGGGTGATCTTGATCAGACCGACTTCGTCGGCGAAGGGGAGGCACTGACATCCACTCTATCGATGGAGGCGATCGTTTGGTGAGCGGCGACGTCCTGTCCGCAACCCCTTACCTTCACTTCACGTGGCGGTCGGACCGCGCGGACTAGCGGCGCGACGGTCAGCCCCTCGACGAGGAGGGAGCAGAGCACTACGCCGTAGACCAGTGCGCGGACCGTTCCCACTCCGCTGATGGTCCCAGGCACCAGCAGAACGAGCGCAAGTGCCACCGTCCCCCGCAGCCCGCCCCACCAAAGGATGTGGTTCCAGCTGAGGGGGATTCCCACGCTGTGGAGACGTGCCACGGCCTCGTAGCCGTACACGATGAGGGCCCGTGCGACCAGAGTGAGTGCGAACGCGCCAAGTACCAGCCACGGCCGCTCGAGCACGGTGCGCCAGTCGACGACCAGGCCGATCAGCAGGAAGACGAGCCCGTTGACGAAGAACACGCCGTACTCCCAGAGGAGACGCATCAAATCGACCATCTCCGGCTCAAGGCGGAAGCGCGAGCCCCAGTTGCCGACGACGAAGCCGGAGGCCATGCAGGCGAGGATCCCCGATGTCCCCAACGTCTGGGCGAGGAGGAAGGATCCGTAGCAGAACACGATCGAGACAGTGAACTCCACGCGCCAATCGCCGACCGCGCGGAACACCCAGAGTGAGATGTACCCGAGGGCAGCCCCCAATCCGACACCGCCGGCGCACATCCAAAGGAGGGTCCACGCGGCCCAGCCGGCGCTCACTTCCTGCCCGGTGAGCGCCGTCAAGACGATGACGAAGAGCATAGTGCTGGTTCCATCGTTGACGATGCTCTCGGACTCGACGAGCGTGGCCAGGCGGGGAGCCACGCGGACGCTGCGAAAGGTCGCCACGACGCTCACCGGGTCGGTCGCCGCTACGATCGTGGCGGTCAGAAGCGCCACACTCCACGGCTGACCCAGCAGTCGCAGTCCGCCAGCCACGACCAGCGCCACCACGACTACTCCGGGGAACGCCAGCCAGACGACCCGCGACCAGCAGGCAACCAGATGGCTCCTGGGAAGGCCGAACGACGCCTCGAAGATGACGGGAGGCACGAGTGCGAAGAACACGACCGCCGGCGAGAGCGTGAGCATGAGGACGTGGGCAACGTTGAGGGCGAGTCCCACTGCGACCATGGCCACGGTGCCCGGCAGCCTCAGGCGCGGCGCCACCGCGGCGGTTACGGCGATCAGCGACACGAGCACGACTACGAGGGTCGCGACGTGTATCGCCGGGGGCGAAGGCAATGGGACTAGCTCCTTGTGCCGCGCCATCAGGGCGGCGCGTAGGTCAACTCCCCCGGGCGCTCAGGCGGTGCGGTCGACGGACGGATCGTCTTCGGGACTTCGTGAGTGAGTGTTCGACGACCGATGCGCGCGGCGGGACAGGGCCGTCAAGATCTCCCCGCCAAGGACGACGGCGGCCAGCGTGACCACGAGCACCAGCCCGATCCTCAGGGCGGTCGCCCAGCTTCCCTCGGCTCCGGGCGTGCTGCCGCCGACGGCCAAGAGGAGGGCCTGTTCTGCGTGGATCACTACCGTCGCGCCCTGTTCTCGAGCGAGGACATCAGACAGGAGAAGCTGAGGGACTGTCGCAGGGAAGTTGGCACGACGGCAAGATTGCCAGATGAGGACTCTGGATGAAATCAAGAAGAGGGGTGAACTCGCAAAGAAGGTATAAAGAACGACCCGAGTCAGCAGCGGCTCGAGGCTTATGTGCCGTCCTGCTCCGCTGGCGCGAACCGGAACCCGACGCCGGGTTCGGTGATGATGTAGCGCGGCGCGCCGCCCTTGGGCTCGATCTTCCTACGCAGGTTACTGACGTGCACTCGCAGGGTTTGGGCATCCTCCACCCACTCCGGACCCCAGACCTCCTCGAGGATCATCTTCTGCGTGACGACGAGCCCGGAGTTGCGAGCGAGGAAGGCGAGGATGTCGAACTCGGTGGGGGTGAGTGCGACCTCGTCGCCCGCACGGCGCACGCGGCGGCGGGCTATGTCGACCTCGAGCTCGCCGGCCTTGATGACCGGCGGCGGGGACGTAAGCGCCGCCGCGCGTCGCAGGAGGGCGCGGATGCGGGCCAGCAGCTCGCCTGCAGAGAACGGCTTAGTGAGGTAGTCGTCGGCGCCCTCGTCGAGGGCCTTGATCTTGTCCGCCTCGTTGGAGCGCACCGAGAGAATCAGAATGGGAGCACTCATCCAGGTGCGCAGCTCGCGGCACACCTCGATGCCGGAGCGGTCGGGGAGCATCAGGTCGAGGACGACGAGGTCGGGCGGAGAGTCGATCGCCTTCATCAACGCCTCATGCGCAGTCGCCGCCATCTCCAGCGTGTAACCGCGCGTGGAGAGGATCGACTTGAGTGCGCGGCGGATCTGCTCCTCGTCGTCGACGACGAGGACGTGCGTGCGTCGCTCCGGCACGGTCATGCGGTCTCCTCCTTCTGCGGCGCTCGTCTCTCCGTGCGACTGCTCAGTGTGATGATGAACCGTGCCCCTTGCGGGACGACGTCGTCGACGCTGATCGTCCCTCCATGTGCAAGCACGATCTCACGGGCGATGGCCAGACCCAGGCCGGTGCCAGACGGCGCGCGCTGCCCATCTGCCTGCCTCCCGCGGAAGAACTTCTCGAACACCGCCTCGCGCTCGTCGTCGGGGATGCCGGGTCCGTGGTCCTCTACCCAGAGGCGCACGCCCTCGTTCCAGCCGCGGGCGCCCACGGTCACCTCGCCCCCGGTGTACAGCAGCGCGTTCTCCAGCAGGTTCTGGATGACGCGCGTGAACTGGACGAAGTCGACGTCAACAACGATGTCCTCTTCCGGCAGGCCCACCTGCACACGCTGCTGAAGGTGGCCCGGCAGCGCGTCGAGTCCAGCGAAGACGATCTCTCCCAGCCCGTACAGCTCGCGCCGCGGCTGCCAAGCACCTGCCTCAAGCCTAGAAAGCTCAAGCAAAGCCGTGATGCTGTTGTTGAGGCGGGCCACGTCGGCGACGATGGCGCGCAACTCGTCTCGCACGCTCTCCTCATCCCAATCGACATCGCTCTCCAGTAGGTTGCTCACGGTAGCGGTGAGCGCCGCCAGCGGGGTTTTGAGCTCGTGTGAGACCGAGGAGAGCAGGGTTGACTTCAGATTGTCCGCTTCCCGAGCTGCAGCGGTCGCAGTCGCCGTCCGCTGTAGTCGCTCCCGCTCGAGGAACGCGCCGACCATGTTGCCGAGCGATGCCACGAGGCGGGAGTCGGCCTGAGTGTAGGCGCGCGCGTCGCGGCTCGCCTGCACCGTCAAGACGCCGCTCACCCCAGAGGGGCTACGCACCGGCACATATAACCCACCATCGCCTGCAGCCAGCGACCCGGCGACGTCGTCGCCGGCATACACGCGCGCCGCGCGTTCGCCGACGGATGGGTCAACGGCGACGCCGCCTGGAGCCACGCGGTAGCTGACGAGGTGGCCGTCCTTGCCCAAGTAGAGCGCCGCCGAGCCGGCACCGAGAAGGTCAACGATCTCGCCGAGGCAGGTCTCGGCCATCTGCTCCGTGGTGGTCTGCGAGACGACTGCCGCGCTCAGGCGATTAAGTGCGGCGCTCTCCTGCTCCCGCGCTCGCGCGCGCGCCTCGCGCTCTCGCATGCGACCTGCCAGCGCACCAACGAGCACGCCGACGACGAGGAAGGCGACGAGGGAGAGCCAGTCCTTGGGATCGCGGATGTACAGCGTGTGGAAGGGCGGCAGGAAGAAGAAGTTCCAGGCGAAGAACGCGAGTACGGCAGCGAGGACGGCGGGCCCCGGGCCGGCGGCGCTCGCCACGAGCAGGATCACGAGAAGGTACAGAAGCGCCCACTGCCCCTTCGCAAAGGCGTCGCGGCCGGGCAGGAACACTGCCGTACTCAGCGCCATCGCCGCCAGGGCGAGTACGTAGCCGTGCCGCGAGAACGCTTGCGCGATGCGTGAAGTCATATGCCCCCCTGCCAATGTAGACCGAGCCGATTGTAGACCCGCGGCAAGATTGCCTGGCAAATGGTGAGCCGGGCGCCCAAGCAGAAACGGTCCATCGTTGCCGCATTTGTTGCCCCACCCCTCGGCAACCGGCGGCAAATGGGCAACAACCGTCCGCGGAGCGACGCGCGAAGGTCACTTCCTCAGGCTCGAACTGCAACTTCTGACAGCCGAAGAGGCGTGCAGAGGCGAACTGTCACGCCGGGGGTCGCGGTGCGCACGAGTTGCCTGGCCCGAGTGGATGTGGGCGCGCACCTGCCGGTCCCAGGCTTGTTGCCGAGTTTGTTGCCGAACCCATCGCCAACCGATCCCAATCGGCCGAGGCGACCTTGGCGGAGCGAGGCTGAATGCCCCTTCGGCACTGCAACAGCTGATACGCTTTGCAGCGGGATCGAGCGTAAGGCAGACTGCCCCCTGCTCTGATAAGGAAGAGGTCCGTGGTTCGAATCCACGGCGCCACCGGCGGCTGCCAGCTAAGTCGCGTTCCCACCCCTCGCCCGGACCCTGTTGCATGGCGTGGGACCTCACCTGCCGCGCCCTTCCTCAACTTGAACGCCTAGGGTAGGGGGTCAAATCACGACGCACCAATCGTGTGGACCCTGCCTACCCCCCTCCGCGCGCAAACGACAAATTGGGCTTTTCGCACTGTTCCGAGCCGTAACGAAACCCGGGCCGGTCGGCGCGACGAAACGGGTGACGCAACTCCTACGCTGGATCCATGGAGACCACCTGTACGGAGTGCGGCGGCGCCGTCACGCAGCCGACCACCGGCCGGCCGCGGATGTACTGCTCGAAGCGGTGCAGGCAGGCCGCCTTCCGACGCTCTCGGAGCATCGCCAAGCTTGTGCCGGTCGACCACATGGAGACGGTCGGCACGGCTCACGGCACCCTGCCGGCGCCGGCCCACCCGGACGATCAGGTAGCCCGCGCGATCTTCGAGGCCCGCGGCATCGGCGCCGCGTTCTTCCGGCTCGGCCGCGAGGCCCGGCCGGCCCTCGCCTGGCGCTGCGAGGAGGTCGGCAAGGCCATCGAGGAAGCCCTGCACGCCTACTTCGAGGAGATCGAATGACCGAGCAGCAGCGGAGAAGCGGGTGGAGACGGTCGCCGTCGACTCGCTCGGGCCGGACCCGGACAACGCCCGTATCCACGGCACTGGTTTGGGGCTCCGACGACTGTCTCTGGATTCAGGACGCCGGAGGAGTGCTATGTACAAGCCAGGTAGGAGAGAGCGTCAGAAGCGCAGGTGTTGCATTTCAAACTTGAACTCAGGCAACACTCCCAGCTCCCCTTACGGACCTGTGGCAATCTCGATGATGCGCCACGGGCCCTCCGCCGTTTCTCGCGCGACCATCACCCACTCGGTCGCCTGTCCGCTCTCGCGAGCCGCTGCGTCGTGCGCCTGGTAGAACTCGACCTCGACCTGCCGCAGGTCGTGCAGGCGCTCGTAGTACTCGGGGCGGCCGGCGCTGCTCGCGGCTTCCGCAGGGCCAACGGCCTGCAGCTTGAGGTCGCGCCGCCAGCGCGTCTCGCCTGCGTACTGATCCAACGTCAGGGGGTCGTGCACACCGGACAGCAGCGCGTAGGCGTCGGCCTCGCGGCCCTCGGCGTGCGCCTCGTAGAAGGCGACCACGGTCTGGCGCGCAGTGCTGAAGGTGGGCTGCGGGCTCGGCGCGGCTTCGCCGTCGGAGCCGCAGGCCGCTAGCAGCAGCACGGCGGACGACGCAAGTGCGACGGCGCAGGCCCCAAGAAAACGACATCGGGTCACGACCACCTCCCACCAGTGTTTGCCCAACGCACCGCGCGTAACCTGCGCGGACTACGGTCTGAGGTTACTACGGAAACCGTTGGACGCGTCAGGTTGATGCGCTTGTTGGGCCGCGACCCTCGCATCGCTCCTCCTAGGGAACCGGCGTCGGGGTGCCAGTGCTGTCCGAGAGCTTGGTCAGCGTCGTGGTGATGGGACTGCTCAGGCCCTCGCCGGACACGACGAAGTCGATGTGCTCGCCCGAGTCGTCGATGGCGAGGTCCATCTGCCCCTCCACACTGCTGGTGACCAGCCCGGTACCGCGTAGGTGACTCCCCTGGCGGTCGAGCATGGCGATCGACACATAGTTCGACCCGCCGGGCGACCCCTGGAACAGGGCGTGCTTGCCGTCCTGATCCGCGATGACGATGCGAACGTGGTCTCCCGATTCCATGCGCCATGTGCCGACGAAGGGGTCGGTCTGCGCGGGGGAGCCACCGCACGCTACGAGCAACATCACCGCTCCGACGACCAGCGCAACGACCACCGTCTTCACACTCGCCCCCCTGTCGGCCCAACAACAATTAGACAGTCTGTGTAAGTCATCGACACAGACGACCCCTTTGTGCATTTGACGCTACCACGAGCGTGAGAGTGCGTGAAAGGCAGACTGCCTTTGTCCCGTCAGCCCGTCGATTGGGCTGCGCACGCCCCTGGCCGTCGCGACTGACCACGCAGGTGCACGCTCATTCGATGCTCGACGCGGCGTCGGTCCGGAACGGCCACACGACCTCCGTGAACGGTCGAGTTTGCATGGGCGTGCCTGACCGTATCGCAAGTCGTGAACGCCTTCCCCTTACACTTGATAACAGACCCTCGGGAGCGCGGCAGCGCGTTTCGTGCCTCCGACCGAACAGGACGACGACTTTCACTATCTAAGTAGGGTGTGTGCAGACGAGACGAAGTGTCGGGGAGACGCCTTGGATGGAAGTGGGGGAGGGGTGGCGGGGGCTGCGGCGCAGGTGGCCGGGACGGCCCCGGGCCGCGAGCAAGCCGCTGCGCTGCTGCGGGCCGCCCGCAGGGGCGATCCCGACGCCTTCATGGCGCTCCTCGCTCCAGAACGCCGGCGGCTCGAATCGCTGGCCTACCGGCTTCTCGACGCCGCCGATGACGTTCCCGACGTGCTGCAGGAGGTCTACCTCTCCGCGTACCGCGCGCTGCCCAAGTACCGGGGAGACGCGAGGCTCGCGACCTGGCTCTACCGCATCACCTACAACGCCTGCCTCGCGCACCGGGTGCGCCGCCAAGAGGTGGTCGAGGCCCAGCCGGACGTCGGGCCGGCCGAACCCGACCACGCCGGCGCGGTGGCGGAGCGCCTCGACCTCGCCGCGGCCCTCGCGGCGCTGCCCGTGGAGCAGCGGGCGCTGGTGCTCCTCGTCGACCGCGACGGCTTCGACTACCAGGCGGCCGCCGAGGTGCTCGGGGTCCCGCTCGGCACGGTGAGCTCGCGCCTTGCCGCCGCAAGGGCGAAGCTGCGCCGGTCGCTGTCCGCATCCGAGGGAGGTGAGCGATGAGACCGGACTACGACAGCCTCGTCGAGGGTCAACGTCGCGACCTCGAGCTGGGGGCGGCGCTGGCCGCTTTGCCGCAGCCCGAGCTGCCGGACGACGTGGACGCCCGGCTGCGGGCGGCAGTGGAGAAGGAGCGCCGCCGCAATCGCCGGCGCCCGGGCTGGCCCGAGCTCCTCGCCGTGCTGCTCCTGGTGGCGGTCGTCGGCGGGGCGCTGGCCTGGCGCTACGTGCCGCCGAGCTCGTCCACCATGGGCCAGGTGCGAAGGGCCATCGAGCTGCGCCGCGACAGCCTGATCCCGACGCCGCCGCAGGCCGCGATCGCCCGCGGCCGGATGACCCCCGCCGAACGTGCGGCGCTCGAGAAGCAGGTCGCACGGAGCATCGTCGCGAGCTGCACGCCGCGCTTCGCTCTCGAGCAGATCGTCGCGGGCCGAGCGCCGCAGGACGCAGTCCAGGTGAGCGCCAACGCACTGGCCTCCGGCATGGCGTGGCCGGCGCCGGTGGCGCGGCAGCCTGCCGGCGACCCGGCCTTCGTGCGGCGCAACTGGGACGGCTCGATCGTCGTCCGCATCGACCAGCCGCTGCTCGGCCAGGTCGAAGACATCGGCGACCTTTACGTGTTCCGCCGGGTCGATGGCCGCTGGCTCATCGACGAGATCGTTCATCGAGGGGCCTGACTCGGTCCCGCCTGTCACAGAATCCCGGCTCACGGCATTAACCTAGAGAAGGTGCCTTGCGAGCGACGAGACGAGCGAGGGGACAGTGGGGGAGCAGGGTGGGCGCAGAGACGAGGCGCTGCTGGTCGCCTCGGGCAGGCGACCTGACCGCTTCGTCGCTCTCTATGACCGCATGCTGCCCGGCCTGCTCGCCTACTTCGTCCGCCGCACGCTCGACGCCCAGGTGGCCGCCGACCTGACCGCCGAGACGCTGGCCGAGGCCTACGCCTCGCCGCCGCCGCTTCCGCGACCGCGGCCAGGGTTCGGCGTCGGCCTGGCTGTACGCCATCGCCGGCCACAAGCTGGCCCGCTACCTGCGCCGCCTGCGCGTCGAGGACGCGGCCCGGAGTCGGCTCGGCATGGAGCGCATCGAACTCGGCGCCGACGACGTCGAGCGCATCGAGGCGCTCATCGACTTCGAGCACGTCGGCCGCGAGGTCAGGGACGCCTTCGACGCCCTGCGCGCCGACCAGCGCGAGGCCCTGCGCCTGCGCGTGATCGAGGGGCGCTCGTATCGGGAGATGGCGAGGGAGCTCGGCTGCAGCGAGGAGACAGCGCGCGCTCGGGTCAGCCGCGGGCACAAGCGGCTGGCCGCCCAGCTGGATGGATGAGGTGACGAGGATGGATGCCGAGGACCGAGACGACAAGCTGAACGAGACCCGCTTCGCCGGCGAGCTGCGCCGCCAGTTCGAGACGCTCGCGGACGGCGCCGGCGCGCGGGAGCGCCGCCCGCGCCGGCGCCGCCTCCTCATCGTGCTCCTCGCCGGCGTCCTGGTAGCCATGGTCCTCGGCGGCATCGCTCTGGCCGGCGGCCTCCAGCCGTTGCGCGACACCTTCGAGCCACTGCGCGACACCTTCTGGCCGCAGAACGAGCACGGCCAGACCTTCGGCGCGGCCGGCAGAGCCCTCTCACCGGACGACGCGCCGGACCTCATCGCCGTCTCCTCGGACGGCAAGCGGGGCTACTGCTACAAGACCGATCTCGACGGGCCCTATCCGTCGATGGAGGACACGGCGTCCGTTGAGGAGCTCAATGCCGTCGGCGCCAGGGGCTTCGCGATCCCCAAGTACGAGTCCGACGGGACGACGCAGATCGGTGTCTTCTGGATCGGTGGTGGGGGAGGAGGAGGCGTGATGATGGGCGGCGCCAGGTACGAAACGAGCGCCGACGCTCACGGCACGCTCATCACGACGACGGAGGCTTCGGACGGCTCCATCACCATCAAGAGGGAGTGGCTGGGCGGCCGCACGACCGTCAACTCAGCGGCCGACGACCCCAGCCTGAGCGCCCTTGCCAAGGCCGGGCGACCCACCCACTGGCGGGAGATCACCCTCTGGTTCCGCGACGATGCGCTCATCCACCACGGCAACACCTCGTCGCCGCCGGTCGCGCCGGAGTGGCTCGCCGGGCGCATGTCCGAGACCGCTCAGGCCGCCGGCGATCCCAGCGCATCCGCGCGCTGGACGCTCACCTACCGTCGCTGCGCCGCCCCACTCGAGGGCGAGGATGCACCTGCGGATCAGGCTGCGATGTACACGCCGGTGTGGATCGCCATCCTGCACGGCGACTTCACGCGACCGCTCACTTCGGCCGGGGCCAGCCCCGCGGCTGCGGGCAGCTACGGGTGGATCTACCTGCTACTCGACAAGGACTCGCACGAGGTGATCTCAGAGGGCGCGAGCGCCACGCCTCTTCGACACGTCGATGTTCCACCTGCAGGGGCGGACGGACCTGGCGGGGCCGGGGTGAGGCCCCCCTTTCGAGCGGGTCTGCTGAACGCATCTGCCCGCTCGGGCGTATCCTCTGCATATCCACGCGCTACCAAGTAGCCCGGGATGGGAGGCGTCGTGCGACACAGGAAGCTGATCGTTCTCCTCGTCCTCGCCGTTGCCGCCGCCGCGGTCCTGGGCGGGGTCGCCCTGGCCCAGAGGGACTCGGCACCGGCGCCGGCCGTCGACCGCCAGCTCCGTGAGGCGGTCGCCCGCTACGAGGCCGCCAAGAACCCGGTGCGGCCCGCGAAGCTCTACGGCGCGACGCTCACGTTGCCGCGCTGCATCACGCTGATGAACGCCTACTCGAGCGGCGTGCGAAGCGTCGCCGCAGGAGAAGCGGCGAGGTACGCGGACTACTACTGGCCCCTGCGTCAGGTCAAATGGGACGAGGCGCGGGTGCAGCAGTCCCGCGGCCCGAACGCCCTGCCCGTGGCCTGGACCGGCCGCGTCGCCTACTGGCAGTCGCCCCATGGGCGCGGCGACACCTACACCGTCCGCGCCGCGGTCTACCTGACGATGGTCACGGCCATCTGGGACGGCGGGCAGCTGACCCAGGAGCGCCGCACGGAGCGCACAAGTGCGCCGATCGCCGACTACACCGTCGAGCGCATGGGCGGCGCCTGGAAGCTCACCAAGGTCGTGTTCTGGCGGCCGGACGGCTACGAGAGGTACTTCGAGAACGGCAGAGTGGAGCGGATGGTGCCCTGATGCTGGGAGCCGCAGTCGAGCGAAGGGTCGTGCTGTTCGCTGTCGTCACGACCATCCTGGTGGCGGTCGCAGCATTCCTGACCTCCGGTTGCGGCGCCTCGAGTGCCGCGGCCGAGGCGTCGGCCGCTCCCGATCCGCCGGCTTGGCTGCTCAAGGACATGACCAGGCAGGCTCGCAACTGCGGTGATGCCCACGCTTCGGCGTGGTGGACGCTCACCACGGCGGGAAGGGCGGCCGTCGTCGAAGGCGGCGATATCGACGAGTTGTCGCGCAACACCGACCGGCCGGTGTTCGCCTACGTCATCCACGCCGACTTCACCCGCTGGATCTGGTCATCTCCGTCCGGCGCGAAGACGCCGAGCTACAGCTGGGTGGTCGCCGTCCTTGATGCGAAGTCGCACATCGCCGATGTGGTCGGGAACAGCGCCAAGCCATTCGACACCAGCGGCCTCACGCTGCAGCCTGTCGTCTTGGGCGCGACTCTCAGCCCCCAGCCAACGACGTCGGCGTTCAACGTGACCGGCAGCGTGCGCCTGCAGCAGGCTGACGGTGAGAGGCCCGGGAGCGGGCTCACCGTCACGGCTCGCAGTGAACGGTCCCACAGGCCCTCGGTGAGGGTGCGAACGATGTCCGATGGGAGCTTCCAGTTGTCGCTTAGGCCCGGCTGGTACCTACTGACCGTCGACTACTGGGGCGAGCCGGCGCTGCAGATCAACGTGCCGAAGGTCGGCATCGCCTTTGCGCCCATCAGTGCTCCCGCCAGGGAGCTCGCGCAGACCACAAGGGTGAGCGTCAACGACCCGCCCTCTCTCGTCCCGCCGCACGGCGTCTGGCTGGACGGCCATCTCGTCCTGATGGAGCCGGTCTGGCCCGAGGTGTCGGCCATCTCGCGCGCGAAAGCGGTCGCAGCCGCGCTGGATGGCGGCAAGCCGGCGCGCGCCGTGCTCGCCACGGTCTCGGCACCCCAGCGGATGCTGGGCCCCAAGCAGCCGATGGTGGACTGGCTCACGTGGGTCGTCGTCCGCGACCTGCCGCGGCCGATCGACTGCGTGGTCGGCGGCTATGTTCCCAAGGGGACTCCGAGGACACCCGGCCTGGTGACCCACAGCGTCTCGCTGATCGACGCAAAGACAGGCCAGATTCCTTCTGGGCTTCTTCACGAAGTAGACGTGCCCTTTCGCCCTCGCTTGACCCCGACTTGGCCAAGCAGACGTCCGCTTCACTCGCTGTCAGCGGGCAGTGCCAAGGCCTGCATCTCCCCGAGTCCGGTCTCGTTGAAGCTGCTCGCCTTGTAGAGGGCGTCGATGGTGGCTGGCTTCTCAGACGTGCCATCGAAGGTCATGACGACCGTGGTGACCGCAATCGGGCCGTCCTTCTTGCCGCCCACCTCGGACGTGAACTTGCCGTGGGCGACGACCACATAGGCTGGCTTGACGCTCGCCTTGTCGCCGCCGCCGCCGCCGCCGCCGACGGCCGTCTCGTATGCGCCCCACGTCGTCCTGACCCAGTCGAGCGAGCGGACGGCGTCGGCCTTCCCGCCCGTGTAGCGGTTGAGCAGTGGCTGGACCCAACGGACAAGCCAATCGGGAGGCGTGGTCGTCGCTTCGTCCACGACCGGGGACGCGGGCATGACAGGAGCCGCGGCCGCCGCAGTGAGCGTAGACGAGCTGTTCGCCTCGACTAGCCAGATGATGACCACGGCGAGGCAGGCCACGACGAGTGTGGCGATGGTCAGCCGATGACGCTGTGCGAACTGCATGAGTTACCTCCTGTACCCAACTCGTGCCCGGTCACTGCGCGACCCGCTCCAAGCTATTGGCTACCGCGATGACCTCAGCGCGTGTTGCGTCGCCGCTTACCTGCACGACGACGCCCCTGCGGCTGACTGCGAGATTCACCCCGTTGCTGTCGAACCAGGTGTAGGCGACCCAGCCCGCGAAATAGCCGCCCGTGAGCTTGTCGTGACGGGGCGAGATGCCCCGCTCGGACACCATCTTCTCAGCCCAGCGATAGTCGAGAGGATTGCTCTGCGGTTGGTTTCCGACCGTGCCCTTGGAGACCGGCGCCGCCGCGACCATCAGGCGCTCGAAGCCGCGTCCGTACTGGAGTTGAAGAGCCGTGTCGGGAAGCCTCGCCGATGACCGTGACCCGAGATCGAGACTGGCTCCGGGATCTGCCCAGGTGATTGTCCCCAGACCGCTGCGCAGACTGGCTGCCCATAGGAGAGAGAAGCCCGTGGGCAGATTGCGAGGAGCGATGGCGACGCGGCTCACTCTACTTGCCACCTGCGCGAGCGTGCCTACGTGATATCGCATGTCGTAGGGCTTGCCCCTGAGGCGCACGCCCTCCGGCAGGCGTGTGCTGAACAGGCTGCCCGCGAGGTGTCCATCGACGACTAGGTCGTCGATCCGCCAGACCTCTCGTTGGTGGTCCTGGGCGCCGTGCGACTCGATTGCGAACCAGACGGCGAAGCCGCTCTGCTGGTCGACCACGAGGTCGATGGTGAACCAGGCCGCCTCGCTGCCCCGTCGCAGGCTGGTCCGCCATGCGGGTCGACCGTCGAAGCTGGTCGCCTGGACCGAGAGCGCGGGGTCGCCGCTCTCGACCGCGGCCCTGACCTGAGCGGCGAAGCCCGGCACGAAGTCGAAGAGCGCATCCGCGTTCGACCATCCCAGCAAGTAGGGGATGTTCGTGATCTGGTTGCCGAAGCCGCGCCCGGCGGGGTTCACGAAGTAGCTGGTGACGGCGCGCCGCTCGGCGTTGTAGACGTCGACCCAGGTGCGCTGCCGATTGCCTTGGCGCTCCTCGGTGAGTTCGAGTCGCTTATCGCCCGCGCTGGTGGCGGCGAAGCTGCCCCGCTGCGTCAGCGTCTTGCCGTGGTAGTCGGTCGTGACGTAGGTGAGACCGCCGCTGATGCTATGAGCGGTGGCCAGCGCAGAGGTCATCTTCGCCGCCATACGGGCGGCGGCGCTGGCGGGCTCGAGACCCGACTCTCCGCCGAGCGGCAGCCCTCGCACGCCGAGCAGAGCAACGGCGAGGGCAGCGCAGACGGCGACCGCGGCGAGCGACCATCGCCGGCGCCGGCGATGGCGGGCGGCCTCCTCCTGTCGCTCTCGCTCATGGGCGGCGAGCAGACGCTCGACGAACTGCGGCGGGCGCTCAGGCACCTCGATCTGCTCGATCAGTCGGGCTGTCTCGTTGTCACGATCCATCTCCATGACTCGTCTCACCTCCCGCTCTCACTGGTGGTTGTCGAGGATGAAGGTGTCTGTCCAGACCTTTCGCGGATGCGGTCACGTGCGACTCGCACGCGTGAAGCGACGGTGCTCGGAGGCGCCTTCAGTAGCTCTGCCGCCTTGCGCACACTCAGGCCACAAAGGTCGACGAGCAGCACGGCGGCGAGCTGCTCCTGCGGAAGTCCGTGAAGCAGCGCCTTCACGGCCTCTGCGGGTGCCAGCGACTCGTGAGGGTCGCTCGAAGGGTCGGCGCCTGACAGGTCATGGACCTCCGGCTGCCAGGCGAGAAGGCTCTCGCGACTACGCCGGCTGGATCTCGTAGCGCAGCAGTTGTAGGTGATGCGGTAGAGCCACGTGCTGAGGGAGCTCTTTCCTCGGAAACGCGGCAGTCCGCGTAAGGCGCGGAGGTAGACCTCTTGGAGGACGTCGTCGAGCTCGTCTCCATCACGCAGAAGATGGAATGCCAGGCGGCGCAGCCGGTCATCGTAGCATTCGACCAGGGCGGTGAGGGCCGCAGGATCGCCGCGACGGGCAGCCGCGAGTGTGAACTCATCGATCTCGCCTCGGTCGTCGCTCATGGCCCTCCAGGGCTTGCTTCTGCCCGGCGCCGTCTTTGCCGCCCGAATTGCCGTCGACGGCACAGATGTTAGTGGCTGGGCAACGTGCCACGCCATGCGCCAGTCCTCCGACAGTCGCTTCACGCCTTCCGTCCGTTTGACTCGGGCGGGCGACGATTCGTACGAAGCCTCTTGCCGGACGTGTGTTCAGCCTGAGTCTGAGTGGGCTGGCCGGCAAGTGGGCGCCGAGCGATGGACCTGTTGGAGCGTGCCTTTCGTCGCAGCAATGCTTGCGCGCCCGCCTTCCCTACGGAACGGACTCGCGGCCACGACATGGGGGTCCCAGGCAGAGGTAAGCCGATGAGTCGTTCCTGAGGGCCTTCGACCATGGTTCACATTGCCGTCGGTCCAGCTGGGAGCTTCTCTCGGTGCCCGCTCTCGCGCCTTGTCGCCCCTGGGCTTGCCGCACGATGGCGCACGACGCGATGCGGGAAGGCGGGGAAGAGGCGGGGAATCTGGTGCTTTTTCCCTGCAAATTGGCGGAGGGGGTGGGATTCGAACCCACGAACGAGTCACCCCGTTGGCGGTTTTCAAGCTGGCTCGCCCACGCCGCAACCCTCTGCGGTTCGGCCTGCCGTGTGGCAACCTCCGTCTGTCGTCGGACTCGATTCGTGCTTGCACGCGGCACGGCGCCGGCTGCCTGTAGTGGGAGGCGCCGCGTAGGGTGGCGTGGACACAACCCAATCGGGTGGCGGGGTAGGGGGCGAAATCACGGGCGGCGGATGCTGCAGACCCTGCCTGCCGCCCTCTGCGCGCGAGCCCGAAATTGGCGATTCCGAGCCGCAAAGCCGGTTACATGATGAAGGGTGCTCTGTTACGGGTTCCGGTGACGCATCGGCCACCATTAGGGCATGAGGAAGCTCGAGATCCTTCTCTGCGAGTGGTGCGGCCAAGATATCCATCGCGGCTCGCACGGGCCGGCGCCGCGCTACTGCAATGCAGCCTGCCGTATGAAGGCCTCCCGGGCACGGAGGGCCGCTGCCACCGTTCTCGCTGAGCTCCAAGCCGAGGGCGCCCCTCCCGGACCTGTCGTTCACGCCCATCCTGCGCCCCGCGCCAGCAGTGACGAACAGGTGGCGCGTGCCTTCCTTGAGGCCAAGTCTCTCGCCGGCGTATTCGCTCGCCTCGGCGTCGATGCGCGGCCGGGGCTCGCCTGGCGCTGCACACACGTCGCCGAGGCGCTTACCGCCGCCATCGACGAGACTCTTGGAGGCTGACACGGGGTGCAGTCGCGGGCCGGATCTCCGGTGTCGAGGTGGAGTATTGCCGAGCGACCGACGCGCGCTCGACCCCGCCCAGCGCCCGCAACATCCATAGGTGAGCTGAATGCCATCAAGTCGTCGCTCGAGCATTCGAGAACGGTGGCAGCAAGACGGCACACGCATGCCATTGCGGCGGCGCGTCCGGACCAACCCGCTGGACCCGAAGGCGAGCGTCACGGGTGGAGTGACCCGGATCTTCCATGCGTTCCGGAACCTCGCGTCGGCGCGGCTGACCGGCGTGGAGGCGGCCGGTAGCGTGAGACCGCCTCGGACGAGACCGACCGTCTGCTCGCCACAACGGCGGGCAGCGTCGACCAGCGGTAGTCGCGCCCGCCCTCAGCGAAGCGACGGCCCCGGGGGCAGCTACCCGGGGCCGTCGCACGCCCGGTCAGCCTGAGGTGCTGAGGTCTTTCGCAGCAGGTGGTCGTGTCACCTGAACGGCTGAGGCCCGCCGTAGCGGGCCTCAGAGGCCGAGCGTCTGTCCGTGCGGGCTGCTACGCTCGCGTGTAGTCCTCAGCGTCCGTGACGAGCCCCACCATGGCCTCGCGGTCGTCCGGGTCTTTCCCCTCGGCCTTCAGGCATCGCCGCAGCAGGTAGCCCCGCTCCGCGTCCAGGTCATTGGCGATCGGCTTCCACGTCGACGTCGTGGTCATTTTGACTCCTCTCCGCCTCGTTCTTGCTAGGCGTTTGCTAGGCGTAGCGCCGTCAGATGCCCTTTCGGGCCGTCACGTACCGGCACGGCGCACGCGGATTGTACCTGCGTAGCGGCATATTCCGTCACCGCCCGTCACGGCGCGTCAGAGTGCTGCACGGATTCGAATTCCGCTTAGGTGCACCACTCTTCTTGCACGTACTTTTGCTTTCTCCCTCTCGCCCAAATGTCGGCTGTTGCGGAGTTTGTTGCCATCCGTCCCCGTCGAGCCCCATGCAGGCTCGAAATGAGCATTCGGAAGCGCGGGGAGAAGTGCTGGTGACGGCCGTGGGAGGCGTCGATGAGTTGGGCGTCCGCCGGCGCGTCTGCCGCACGCTCCATCGATTGGGACTCTCCGTCAACTCAACAGACTCGCGTCTAGCTGACAAGCGGGTCCGGAGCAGCGTCGTCAGCCCCGCGGCGCGCGAGTGCGCCAGTGGAACAGGGCCGCCAGCACCATGCCGAGCAGGAGGCCGAGGACGGCCGAGAAGACCACGAGCCAGACGAGTGAGACCGACGACGAACCGACCACCCAGCTGACCTCGACGTGGCCGGTGTTGGCGATCACGAGTGCGATCAGCGCGACGAGCAGAGCGACCGCGGCGCCGGCGTAGATGTAGAGGCGCGTGCGGTGCGCCTTGCGCGCGAAGCGCGCGCCGCGAGTCTCACCCGCGACG
Organism: uncultured Thermoleophilia bacterium; assembly: GCA_963775255.1. Classification (GTDB taxonomy): domain Bacteria; phylum Actinomycetota; class Thermoleophilia; order UBA2241; family UBA2241; genus CAIXSE01. The sequence goes on from CAVZIA010000001.1 coordinate 38,522, forward strand.
TTCGCCGCCACCAGAGTCACCGGGGGAAGATCCGCCGAAGCTGACGCTCCCGAACTTGGTCCGTTGGGGTTCATCTGCCCTCCTTCAGAGGGTACGGTTGCGGCAACGAGCGCTTGGAAGAATGCCGGCTCACCGAGGTAGGACCGGGACAGCGCCATGGGGACGTCATCGAGGCCGGGCGAGAAGCCCGTATCTGAGTCCTTCCCGTGCGCACGGAAGCGCAACCCAATCAGTCTCGCTGACCCGCAGGTGAAATGCCGAATGGGTGAAGGTCTGGCAGACGGTCGGCAAGCTCAGGCGCCGGCATGGGCTCGCGCTACGCGGGGAGCGAGAGCCTAGAAAGGCGAGGGAGGCCGGCTACACTCCTTCCTCGTGGGGATAGGTGTTCCGTCGCCGCCTGTGGGACTCGGTGGCTCGTCGTGAAAGGAGCGTGCAGCTGGGGTTGTTCGACTGGCTGTTGGAGCGAAGAGGATGCGTCGTCCGGCAACTCCTCCTGTCGCCGGCAGCACGATAGCTGCACCTGGCGCACAAGGCGAGGCTCGCCTACGGCCTCTCGACCAAATCACTGATGCGCAACCACTCAATAAGGTTGGCTTCCGCTGCGGCGTGGGAAGATGCGCCAGGCCGCCGCCGCGAACAGGCTCGTCGCTGCCACCAGTCCGGCTGTCGCTTCGACGGCGGCCACGCCGCCGCCCGCAAGTCCGACGAGCGCAGCTGCCACGCCGCCCGCCGTCACGACTGCACCGAACGTGTAGTACATGCGGGCGAAGAGCCGCCCGAAGGCGATGAAGTGGAGCCCCACGACCACGGCGATCCAAGCCGCCACGTACTGTCCGTTGCCCGAAAGCGCCAGAGCGAAGATGCCGGCCAGGATTGCGACCGCCTCGGCCGCCACCACCGTCCGGTAGCCTCGGGTGCGGAACCCGGGTGTCGCCGGTGACCATGCCGAGCGGCGAAGCCGCACGGCGCGCACGATGATCACTATGCCGACCACGATCGCCAGGATGCGGACCACGCCTTGAACGCCTGTGGACAGGCCCGAGGCGCCCCAGAGCGCCCATCCGATGCCAAAAGCGGCAGAGATGATGGACGCCGTGAGCACGTCACGGCTGAGGCCGCCCTTCCTCGCGGCTTGCTTCTCGCCGGAGGGCACGACCCGGAGATTCGCTCTCTGTTCCTGCCCCCTGACCTTCTCCTCGAGCTGAGGCTGCTGTTGTCCTTGTGGGCTGGCCATAGCTGGTCCTCCATTTCCAGTGATCGCTGCGGGTCGACCGCCTCTCGGACCCGTCGGCGCGCCAGCGACTCCCGGTGCCGGCCGCGAGAGGGAAAAGAGCCGGCGCGGTCTGGGGAGCCGTCGACAGCGCCTTCAGGAAGCGCCGCCGGTCAGGCGGCGCGTCTCGCATCCGGCCTCACCTCCTCCCTCTCTTCCGCGTCCTTCAGCTGCGCGGCGGCCCCCATGACTCGGTAGGCGCCCACGCCCAGCAGCACGCATGAGGCAGTCAGGAGCAACCCGTGGGCGACACGGATAGGCTGCGACGTCGCGAACTGCGGGATGTAGAGGACGAAGCCGAGAGCGAGTAGCGAGGAACCCCAGCGCACCAGGCCGCCGAGCTTCCATAGCGCCGTGGCGAGGACGATGGTCCCGGCCGCGAGGAGCACGAGTCCGGTGAGGATGAAGCCGATGCCGGCCTCCCAGCGCACGGCGTGCACGAGGGTCAGCAGCGAGGCATCGCTCCGCGCCAAAGCCTCTTGGCCGATGGCGTGGAGCCCGAATACCTCAGCCCCATAGTAGGGCAGGGTCAAGGCCACTCCGACCCAGCCCAGAGCGAGGGCCAGGAACGTGCGGCGTTCAACGGCGGTGTCGCGCAGTAGCGTGTAGAGCCCGAGCAGTCCGAGCCCGAGGAGCAAGAAGCCGGTCATCGCCAGCGAATGCGCGACGATCCAGGAGGCGGAGGCGAACGCCCTCGCGCCCTGCAGCGACGTCTCGTCGGAGAACGGGCGGATGATCGGGTAGAGCGCGAAGAGAACGCCCGACGTCACGAACGCGAAGATTGTCAAGTATAGACGGGGGCGAGCCTCTCGGCTCGTGATTCCCCAATCGCTTGTCTCATGAGCTGTTTCCATTGATGTCCACTCCTGCTGTCCAAGCCGTTTCCTTGCGACGACCGGCGACTCTGTGGTGAGCCGCGCGGTCTGTCTAAGCAGCCCGAGCGTCTTGTGACCGGTGCCCCTGCACGGCCGTGTCGAGGAACCCCGCAACGGCCGGGGCGACGATCTCCGGATACTCGGCCTGGGGGTAGTGACCAGCCGAGGGCACCAGGACGACCTCGGCCTGCAGCCTGTCGGCGACCAGCCGGGCCTCGGCCGCCGGGTCGCGGAAGTCGCGGTCCCGTTCGCCCATCACGACCAGGGCCGGCGCCTTGACCTCGGCGAGGCGCGCCTCGGCCGGCTCGTGCGAGGTGTGGGTGGTGGCCGCGAACGCGCGCCAGTGACCTGCCCGGCGCAGGCTGTCGGCGATGCGGGCCTGATGCGCGGCCAGGTCGTTCGGCTTGCGGCCCGGATACTGCGAGGCGTAGTAGGCCTTCCACGCCGCTCGTCCCCAGGGCCGCAGCAGCGCCAGCCGGAAGGCGAGCATGGCGGCGAAGCCGACCGGCGGGTTGCGCACGAAGGGGCCCATGAGCACGAGGGCCGAGACGAGCTCGGGCTCCTCAGCCCGCCGCCCAGACCGCGGCGCCGGCGCTCATCGAGTTGCCCACCAGGACGGCGGGGCCGCCGAGGTGCTTCGCCAGCGCGAGCAGGTCCGTGCCGGCGGCCACGTCGTCGTAGGCGCCGAAGGTCGCGTCGCTGTCGCCGTGACCGCGCAGGTCCATGGTCGCCACGCGGTACCCGGCGCCGACCAGTTCCGGCGCCAGGAACCTGTAGACGGAGCGCAGGTCACCCATGCCCGGCGCGCAGACGACCAGCGGCCCGTGGCCGGCGACCTCGTAGGCGATCCGTCCCTCAGGGCGCTGCAAGTAGGCAACAGCGGGCTTCGCGGGTGATGGGCCTCTTCGAGCTGCTTTTCCCGTTGCCATCATTCTGTCCTCCTCACGGGCTCGCGACGAACGTCGCGGAACGCCAGCCGATGCGTCCCCTTTCCCGACGCGGGCCCCGTTATGCGCTGCCTATAGTGGGTACGCTTGCACTAAAGTTTACTTAGTAAACCTCGCCTCGATCAATGACCTGGAGTGGGGTGCTTGATGCAGACCAACAGTGAGAAACGCAGTCCGCGAGTGCCGTTGACGAGGCCGAAGATCGTCGAAGCGGCGCTCACAATCATTGACAACGAGGGGCTGCCGGCGCTCAACATGCGCCGCTTGGGAACCAGCGTCGGCGCCGAGGCAATGGCTCTCTACAAGCACTTCACCAGCAAGGAAGCACTGCTGGACGGCATCGTCGAGGCCGTGCTCGCGCCACTCGACGCGGCGGGCGATGTGGACGACTGGCGCGAGGGCTTCCGCGGAACTTTCGTCACGCTGCGCACCCTCCTCGCGGCGCATCCGAACGCGCTTCCGCTCATGGCCTCGCGCCCAATGGCGTCACCACAGATGAGGCGGCGTCTGGAGTGGACCCGTGACCTGCTCCTTGAGTCCGGGTTGTCCGAGGAAACCGTCCTTCACCTGCTGCACGCGGGCCTCAGTCTCACGCTGGGGTATCTCTGGCTCGAAGCCGGCGGCTTCGTCGGTCATCTGCCCGATGATGCTCCCTTCCTGCGCAGGCGAGATACCGCGGGAGACCAGCCAGCGCCATCCAGGCCGTTCAACTTGGGTCTGCCGTGGAGACGCGACGAGGACTTCGTCGTAGGCCTCGAGCTCTTGCTGGCGAGTCCCCGAATCGAGATCCAAGGCACTGCCGCAACAGGTGAGGTCGCGGCGCCGAAGGCTGGGGGGCGCAATGCATAGCCTAGTCGTCGAGTCGGTCGACTTCTGTGACCAAGAGGGAGAGCGAAGCCCAGAGCAGGCTCGCCGGGAGATGCGACTGGTGTGCCGACGGGGGTGCGCGCAGGTCTTCCATTGACTCGCCCCTGCAGCACCAATGCCAAGTATGCAGGCGCCTACTGCGGGAACCTCGGTGTATGGACTCCGACACCTTGCTTCCTCAGTAGGCCTCAGTAGGCAACGGATTCACGCATGTAAATGGGAGGACGTAATGAGTACCGAGCAGAGCCCAGTCGTGCTCGTCAACTTCTTCGAAGTGCCACCCTCTGCCGACGATGGCTTCATCCAGGGCTGGCGGAGATCGCTCGAGTTCCTTCGCGACCAGAACGGCTACCTCGGCAGCGCACTGCACCGGAGCGTGGCCCCGGACGCCGACTTTCGCTTCGTCAACATCGCCCACTGGGCCACGCCACGCGACTTCCAGAGCGCCATCAACGCCCCAGAGTTCCCAGGGCGCGACTTGCCCTTCACGGCACATCCCGCGCTGTACAAGGTCGTGAGCGAAGACGTGCTCAAGGCCTCAGAAGGCGGCGCCCTGCTCATCAATGCGTTCGAGGTGCCGCGGGGGTACGAGGGTGAGTTCCGGGCGGCGTGGGAACAGACTCGGGACATCCTTCACGAGAACGGCGCCTACTTGGCGACGTGGCTCCATGAGGGCCTCTCTCCAGATGCTGACTTCCGCTTCGTCAACATCGGCCGCTACGAGTCGCCGCAAGCGTTTCAGAAGGCCCTGCAGATCCCGGCGTTCGCGAGCGCGAGCAAAGCGTTCCCGTTCAAGGCTCATCCCGGCCTCTACCAGGCGATCCAAGCCGACCGGCAGGCCATCGCCGCCTGAGAACGTCGCCCGTCTTCTAACTGCTATATGACGGAGTGGACGGACAGCACGGGCGCCCGTGGCGCGTTGGCCTGTGCGAGTCCGGTCCAACACAAGAGTTGGGCGGGCGCGGGAGGCTGGCTACCAGGTCGAGGACTGGACGTGGGAGGCGAAGAGGGTACGGAGTACGGTGCGGAGCGGCTAGCTCAAGTGCAGGATCGTGCATGCCCGGGCCCACACCCGGTGAGGCCAGGCGGGCACTGGCTCAATAGCGAAGTACCTGTCGAAGTCCAGCGTCCCAGCGGCCCCCGAAGCTGCGACGCCTGAACAGGCTCACCTTCCTCGCATAGGGCCGGAAGCGAACGCGGCCTGCGTTGTGGCCGCATCTCCTGGCGGCCTCGACGATGGCACGGCGCTCGGCTTTCAGTTCAAGCACATGCCCATCCTCGACGGTCAGGGGCAGGCGATGTCCACCACTGGTGGTCTCGACGTAGACCTTTGAGGAACCCGCCGGGAACGCGACCCCGACTTCCTCCACCCTGACAGGGCGGACATTAGCGGCCGCGACAGTCCACCGGGCAAGCCAGCCCAAAGCGTCGTCGACGGATGTCAAGTACCGGGGCTCGAACTCGAGCGTGACGCGCCTGAATCGACTCCATACGGCGAAGAAAGCTGCGATGCCCGGAAACAGCGCTCCAATGATCGTGAACGCGAGCGTCACATCTGCATTACGACCACTTCCGCTGTCCGGTCGCCTACCCGGTCGCCCGGACACCGACAGAACCCGGCCGCCGAGCTGGTCCGAGGGATTTCCACGGCTCTTCTGGACACCCAGACTGGGGCAACTGTTGACCATAGCGCCTTCGCGTTGACGGCTCGCGCATCCTGCACACGGTCTGTTGGTCGCTCCGCATGTGATAGGCCTCGTGGCAGTCAAAGCGGACGCTGCCGCGAACCTTTCCCACGCTCCTGAGGTAGAACGTGCGCATGGATCGTTCGGACGAGGAACTGATGCGGGCCATCACTTCAGGAGATCGCACCGCGCTCGCTACGCTGGTCGAGCGCTACCACGGGCCCTTGAGGACCTACTTCGTGCGCCTTCTGGCCTGGGATCAAGCTGCCGTCGACGACCTGGTTCAAGAGACGCTCCTTCGTGTCTTGAAGCAACGTTCGTACTCTCCGCAGCGCCCGTTTCGTCCGTGGCTCTACGCAATCGCAACCAATGTTGCCCGGGATCACTGGCGACGCGAGGCCACTGTCAGCGGCCCATCTGCCGTCCCGTTCGAATCGCATGCAGAAGGTCTGGCTGACGAGCGTCCGGGTCCCCAACAACAGGCCGAGGCGGACGATGAGTTGCGGCGCCTCACCCGTGCGCTTGCCCTTCTCCCAGAGGAGTATCGCCTGACGCTGGCGCTGCGCTACCTGGGAGACCTGTCGCTGGCGGAGATCGCCGGCGTGCTCGAGGTTCCTCTGGGGACCGTCAAGTCGCGACTCTCGACCGGGGCGCGCCGCCTGCACGCGGTGCTGGTCGAGATGGGGAGCGAGGTGAAGACATGAACGCCGAACGCGAGGTCCGTGACCAGGAGCTGGTTACACTCCTCCAGGACGAGGGAGTCGGTCAGGTCGAAATCGAGGACACGTTGGCTGCGATTGCGCGACTGTCCGCCGCAACCTCTCCTGCGCCGTCGAAAGCAGAGACACTGTCGCTCATTGCGTCACTGGCCTCAGAGCTTCCATCTCTTGACGAGCCCCATCGCAGGCCGACAGCGAGATTGCATCCGGCACACGCGCGGTTGCTGGACCTGCTGCGCCTGGTCGCACTACAGGCGAGCGTGTTTCGCGCAGGCTTCTGGGTCGGTTCGGCCGTCGTGATGAGCCTCGGGCTCGCGCTGGCGGTCTCATCGGCCTCGGCAGAGCGTGCCTTCGTGCTCGCGCTGGTCGGACCGCTCCTTGCCTATCTCGGCGTAACTGCCGGCTTTCGCGGCGACGCCTTTGGCCTGCTCGAAGTCGAGTTCGCATGTCCGGTCACGGCGCGCCAACTTACACTGGCTCGCCTGTTGGTCATCGTCGGCTACCAGGCGCTGGTCGGTCTGGTTGGTGGAGCGCTACTGCACGGTACGGCTGGCCAGTCGCTGCTGAGCTTGACCGTACTCTGGCTCGGGCCGCTGCTGCTCGCAGTTGGACTCACCCTGGTGTGCTCAGTGCGCGTCTCTGCCGCCCGCGCCGGCGTGCTCGTGTACGCCGGCTGGGCGATCCTCGTGGCGTCCATTTGGCGATTCGGCGGCGAGGGGCACCTCGCCAGCACGCCACTCGATCTGCTGTGCGCCGCCGTCGGCGTCGGCGCGATCCTCCTGGTGGTCGCCCTGTTGCCGAAGGTCCTTGCTCATCGCCTCCCGGTCGACGCGCTCAGCTCGTGAGGACTGCGAACCTTTGCCGCATCACGGGCGTAGAAGAAGCGATGGCGGACCAGCTAGGGAGTGCCCATGATTGAAGCAGAAGCGGTGCCGGCTCACTCGACGAGCAACGAGGCGCGTATGCGGGTGACCGCGCGGACCGTCATGGTCTGGGAGCTGCGGCGTCTGGCAGCTGGTCGCGCTTCCGTCATCACGGCGCTGCTCATCACGCTCTTCTTTGCGGCAATCGTCCTCATCAAGCATGAGTGGTCGATAGGCCTCGATCCCCTCGCGTCTGCAGGCGTCCCAATCTGGGCCTCGACGAGCTTCGGTCAAGCCTACGAAATGGTGTGCGTACTTCTGCTCTTCTTCGGCATGCTCGTTCCCTTCCTCACGACGGATGCGGTGGCGCGCGACTATCGGACGGGCGTGCACGAACTGCTCATGGCCTCAGCGGTCTCGTCGGGCGCCTACGTCTGGGGTCGCTACCTGGCGGCACTGCTTTCGGCGCTGGTCGCGGCGGCCCTGATGGTGTTGGGGATGATGGTGAGCGATGTCGTGCTGCACGCCACCGTGCACGGCTTCCCGGCACCAAGTCCGCTCGCCTGGGCCCCCGCTTGGGTCGTGTTGATCGTGCCGACCGTTGTCGTCTTCGGCAGCATGGCCTTCGCGCTGGGGGCACTCTGGCCTCGGCACGCGATGCTCTGGAAGGTGGCGGTGCTGCTCGCTTGGGTCGGGCTGACGCTGCTCGTCGGGCCCGGCTCCTTCTCCGACCGCGTCACCTACTGGGTGCCGACCTCGACCGCTGCGCTTCGCTTCATCACGCCCGGGCGAATGTTTGCTCGTCCCCTTGTGGAGCGGTACGTAGAGGCGTCGCGGAGTGGCGCCTCGGCCACAGCGAGGGCGCTGGCGGTGCGCCTCCAGCAGGAGCAAGTGCACCTCTCGCCCTGGCTTGCTCCGCGCGCGACGCTGATCGCCGCCGGTCTGATCTGCGTCGCGCTGGTCGCTGTCACCTTCCGTCGTTTCCGTGATGATCTCGACTGAGAGGCTGGACAGGCATGAGTCTTGTCATTGAGGACCTGGGCCACCGCTATGGGAGCCGCTGGGCGCTGCAAGGCGTCTCGCTCACATTCGAGAGCGGCCTCGTCGGTCTGGTGGGCCCGAACGGTGCAGGCAAGACGACACTGATGCGCATCATCGCTACGTTGCTGCCTGCCACCAGCGGTACCGTGCGCTGGGACGGCCTGGATGCGCGCCGCGACGGGTCGGCGATCCGCAGCATCTTGGGCTATCTGCCGCAGCGCTTCGGCGTCTACCGGGAGCTGAGCGCGCGCCAGTTCCTGCGCTACCTTGCGTCCATGAAGGGCCTAGCCGGTGCAGATGCGAAGCAACGTACCGACGAGGTGCTTGAGCTCGTCAATCTATCTGACGACGCCGACCGCCGGCTGGCTGGCTACTCGGGCGGCATGCTACAGCGGGTCGGGATTGCTCAGGCCCTGCTGAACGACCCTGATCTGCTGATCGTCGATGAGCCAACCGTAGGGCTCGACCCTGCGGAGCGGGTTCGCTTTCGTACAATGCTCGCGGCGCTCACCGCCGAGCGGCTGGTGATTCTCTCGACGCACATCGTCAGCGACGTCGAGGCAGTGGCCGCCCGCCTTGTGCTGCTACGCGATGGGCGCGTGCTCGCCGACACGACCCCGGAGGCCTTGCTGCGGGCGGCAAAGGGTTCGGTCTGGGCGGTCACCGTCGATCTGGCCACCGCCGGCCAGCTCGAGCGGCAACACACGGTGAGTTCGCTTGTGGCGGCCGGCAACAAGGCGAGCCTGCGCCTTGTCAGTCGTACGCCGCCGCTCCAAGGCGCGGAGCTTGCCGAGCCCACGTTGGAGGACGCGTATCTGCTTGCAGTCAGCAGCGAGGCCGGCCGTGGAGGGTCCAAACGCCAGCTTGCCTGAGTATGGCAGGTCACCAAGAGGCTGGTTCGGCGCGGCCAAAGGCTCCGTCTGGTAGCTGCCCGTTTGGGCCCAAGATAACGGGCTCAAACGCTCCTCGAACAACCGGCGAACCTCTTCCCGGGGGTTCGAGAGTCGTTCACTTAGGGGCACCAACTCGTTGTCACTATCTCAACGTTCTCGCTGCGAGTGAGCAGCCAGGTCTCGCGGTCCTGCGCGAGTCGCGCGAGCGCTTGGAACACGGGCGCCCGAGCCAAGCGTCCGCCGTCACCGGTCAGTGAGGGCCTGGCCCCTCGCCCCCTTGTGGAAGATCGCACCAAGGCCTGAGGCCGCGTGGGGCGCGGCGACAGTACCACGGGTCTGCGCTCTCCGTGGCGGTAGATCAAAGCCGCCGACTCATGATCAGTCGGTCGATGATTCGAGTCCAGTTGGACCCAGGTCAGGCGGCGGCTACTGCTGCACCGTGGAGAACTCGAAGCCGCCCTCGATCAGAGTCAGACAGGCGTCAACGGCTTCGGGGTCGTAGCGGACCGTGGCTCCGCCTCGTAGCTCGTTCGCCGCGGTTTCGTACGGCAAGGCCGGCCGGTAGGGGCGATGAGACACCATGGCCTCAAAGACGTCCGCCACGGCCAGCACCCGTGCTTCGGGAATGATCTCGTCGCCCCTCAATCCATATGGGTAGCCCGACCCGTCGAGGCGCTCGTGGTGTTGCGCGACAGTCCGAGTGATCGGTCCGACCCACTCGATGCCCGCCAAGATCTCCGCTGCAGCCGGTGCGTGCGCCTTGATCAGCGCGAACTCGTTCTCGGTCAGCCGGCCAGGTTTGGTCAGGATCTCGGCAGGAACGACCACCTTGCCGATGTCGTGCAGCAGCGCGGCGATGCGCACATCGTCAACGCGCTCGTGGCCCCAGCCGAGAAGCTGCCCGATCTCGACCGAGAGCTCGGCGACGCGATGCTGATGACCTGCCGTGTATGGGTCGCGCATCTCGGTCGTGGTGGCGAGAGCCGCGACAGTCGCGCTGAGCGTGCGCCGCAGGCGCCGTTCTCCCTCGAGCAGCGCTTCCTGCGCGACGACCCTCTCGGTCACGTCGAGGGTGGCGCCATAGACGCGGTCCACGCTCCCGTCATCGGCAAGCACCGGCTGTCCGAAACCTTCCAGGTGGCGGACCTCGCCGGTGTTGCGGCGGAGGATGCGGTACTCGGCGTGATAGAGGTCCCCCCCGCTGAGCACCCTCTCGACCGCCTCGGCGACCATGGGCCTGTCTGCCGGATGCACGAGGTCGAGACCCTCATCGACGGGGATCTGTGAGCGGCCGACGCCGTAGATCCGCTGCCACTCGTCCGAGTAGGACGTGACGCCAGCGCGCAGGTCCCACTCCCAGCTCCCCAGGTGCGCGAGGCGCTCGGCTTCCTCCAACAGCGTCGCGCTCTTCTCGAGAGCGCGACGGGTAGCCACCTGCTCGGTCACGTCCTGGATGACGCCGAACATCCGGGTCAGGTTCCCGGAGCCGTCCTCATCGAGGGTGCCCAGCCCGTGTACCCAGCGGCACTCTCCGTCAGCGACGCGCTGCACCCTGTACTCGCGATCGAACGGCAGCCGGTCACGCAGCACGTGCTCCTGGAGGTAGACGCTCATCGCCGCCTGGTCTTCGGGATGGATGATGGCGAGCCAGCCCTCGACGCTGCGCACGTAGTCCGGGCCGATGCCGAAGACCTGGTCGAGCGCCGGCGACGAGGTCCACGTGCCGGCAGGGATGTCGTAGACGTAGTGACCGAGGCGAGCCACGCGCTGGGATTCGCGCAACTGAGACTCGCTCTCGCGCAGCGCATCTTCGACTCGCTTCCGCTCGGTGATGTCGGCAGCCACGTGGAGCACGAGGCCGGCAGATCCGGACTCGTCCGGCAGAGGGGTGACGGTGACGAACAGGTCCTTGCCGAGGACATCGCTGTGGACCTCGCCGTCGTGCTGCGCGTCGTCGAGGAGAAGGCCGTGCAATGGACAATCCTGGGGCGCCGCGCCGCCTTCATGCATGAGGGCGGCGCAGGTGTGGCCGAGGAGCTCGTCCGGCGCCACGTCAAGCGCTCCTGCCATGCCGGCGCTGAGCGCGATGATGCGACGCTCGGCGTCCATCACGAACACGAGCTGCCGGCTGCTCGCCAGAGCCTTCTGCCAGTACGCCGCGACCTCGTCGCTCGTTCCCGCCAAGACTGCCTCCCCTCAGGCGTCGCGCACCCACGGTCTTCCTGGTATGGGCTTGCGCGAGCCAGAACGGTCGTCTTGAGGGCAAGCCATCGTGAGGAGTCGGACTTCTACGCGCGGGGGGTCCCCTCCTGTCTGGACTCGTTCGGCCCCGGGCATCGGGCTCCGCGGCGCTGCGCGGACGGGCCGGCGGACCTCGATGTCAGCCCTCTCGAAGTAGTCGTCGAAGTCGCTGCAGGGAGGATTGATCACATTGGCCAAGCACGTGACGAGCTGATGCGTCCCCGGCCGTGGTGGGCGTCGACGCTCCGGCCGTCCATGGTCCAGCAGATGACGCCGACCAGCCCCGCGTCATAGGACCGGCGCAACCGCCACTCGCTGTCGCGCAGGGCGTGCTCCATGTGCATGGGTTGGCGAGGCCCGACGTGGGGAACACTCGCCTATCCCCGAAACAACCAGGAGGCACGGTACGCCTCCCGCACGCGAAGCCACCGCGACGAAGCCCGCCGCGGCCACCGCGCCCCCGCTGCAGGGATCGACCCGGGCGACACTCACCTCATCAAGAGGAAGTCAATCATGACTTCGACCAGAAAGATCTCGCTCACCGCAGGCCTGCTCTACCTGCTCACCTTCATCTCGATCCCGACCCTGTTCCTCTACAACGCAGTGCGTGGCGCCAACTACATCGTCGGCTCCGGGCCGGACACCAGCGTGTTCGTCGGCGGCACCCTGGAGCTGATCGTCGCACTCGCCGGCATCGGCACCGCCGTGGCGCTCTATCCGGTGGTCAAGCGGCAGAACGAAGGGATGGCGCTGGGCTTCGTCGGCGTGCGGACCCTTGAAGCCGCGATGATCTTCGTCGGCGTCTTCAGCCTCCTCACGGTGGTCGGCCTGCGGCGGGCCGGCGGCGGAGCGGGTGCACTGGCCACCGGCCACGCGCTGATCGGCATGCACGACTGGACGTTCGTCCTCGGGCAGAGCCTCTTCCCGGCCATCAGCGCGCTGCTGCTGGGCTCGCTGCTCTACCGGTCGCGCCTGGTGCCGCGGATCCTGCCCGTGATCGGCTTCATCGGGGCGCCGCTGCTCCTCGCTTCCACCTTCGCCACGTTGTTCGGCGTCAACCACTACGGCTCCGGGATCTCGGGGGTCGCCGGACTCCCGATCGCGGTGTGGGAGTTCTCGCTGGGCGCCTACCTCGTCGTCAAGGGGTTCAGGGCGCAGGGCCTGAGGCAACTCGGCTTCACGCCCGAGACGGCGGCGCCCGGGGCGGAGACCGCGGCCACCGCTACACCCGCTCCTCAGAGCGAGCTCCGGCCCGCGGCCTGACCGGTCGCGCCGCAGACCGCGGGGACGAGAGCTTCCTCCCGGCCTGAGAGACGCGAGCACCGGGGGACGGCCGGGGCCGGGGGCGACTGTGAACCATCCGCCGCCCCCGGCCCCGGCCACGCCGATCAGCGGATGCATCAGGAGGCGTACTCCGTACCTGACTTAGGCGCCGCCTGCGAGCGCGGCTCCATTCGACAGCCTCCCCTTGGGATGAAGGGAGCCGCGGCGATGGGCCGGGCCGACGACACCCCCTGACCGATCATTCACTCCACCCGAACGGCTCCGCGGTCCGGCGATACACTGGGCTGGCCGCCGGACGCCGTCCGTACCGGATTGACGACCGCGGCACACGACGGTCCACGATCTTGTGGAGGATGGGGGCGATGACCGGAGGGCGAACCGTACCGGCGGGCCGGAGGCCGCGTCTGCCCGTGACCCTGCTCCAAGGGGTCCGGCCCGTGGGCAAGGGACGTCTGCCCGCGGAGGTGCTGGCCGGCGTCACGCTGGCGGCGCTCGCCATCCCCGAGGTGATGGGGTACACGAAGATCGCCGGCATGCCCGTGGTCACGGGTCTCTACACGATCCTGCTGCCGCTGGCCGTCTTCGCCGTCCTGGGCTCCTCCCGCCACCTCGTGGTGGGCGCCGACTCGGCGACTGCGGCCATCATGTTCGCCGCCCTCACCCCGCTGGCCGCGGCCGGCTCAGCGCAGTACGTCGCGCTGGCCGGGATGCTCGCGCTGCTGGCCGGCGCGCTCCTGCTCCTGGCACGTGTCTTGCACCTCGGATTTCTCGCCAACTTCCTCTCGCGCACGGTGCTCATCGGCTTTCTCAGCGGCGTCGGCATCAGCGTAGCCTGCGGCGAGCTCGCCCCCATGTTCGGCTACGAGAACGCCGGGCGAGGGACCGCGGGCGAGGTCTGGAAGTGGGTAACGAACATGGGCAACACCAGCCCGAGCACGCTCGCCGTCTCCGCCGCCGTACTGCTCGTCATGGTGATCGGCCCCAGATTCGTGCACCGGGTGCCCTGGGCGCTGCTCGCCGTCATCGGGGCCACCGCCGCCAGCGCCGCATTCTCGCTGTCCGCGCACGGCGTGGCCACCATCGGCGCCGTGCCCGGCGGCCTGCCTCAACTCGGCTGGCCGAGCGTGCCGGCCGCCGACTTCACGAGGCTCGGCGCGGCGGCGCTCTCAGTCTTCGTCGTCATCGTGGCGCAGAGCGCCGCCACCTCGCGCGCCTACGCGGCCAAGTTCGACGACGAGTTCGACGAGAACGTCGACCTCGTGGGGCTGGGCCTCGCGAACATCGGCGCCGGCCTGAGCGGCACGTTCGTCGTCAACGGCAGCCCCACCAAGACGGCGATGGTCGACGACGCCGGCGGCCGCAGCCAGCTCGCGCAGCTCGTCACCGCGGCCGTGGTCCTCGTCGTGCTGCTGGTTCTCACCAAGCCGCTCACCTTCATGCCCGAGGCGGTGCTCGCGACGGTCGTCTTCCTGATCGGCGTCAAACTGGTGGACGTCAAGGGCATGCGCGAGGTGCTGCGCCTTCGCCCGGTGGAGTTCCTCGTCGCACTCGCGACCGCCATCATCGTCGTCTTCGTCGGCGTCGAGCAGGGGATCGTCGTGGCGATCCTGCTCTCGATCATCGCCCACACACGGCACAGCTACACACCGTACGACCGGCTGCTCGTCCGCGGCGCCGGCAAGGTCTGGAAGAGCCTGCCGCTCCAGAGCGGCGCCCAGGCGCGACCAGGGCTTCTCATGTACCGTTTCGGCTCGAGTCTCTACTACGCCAACGCAAGCCGCTTTGCCGACGAGGTCCGCGATCTCCTCAAGGCCCCCGAGCAGCCTGTCCGCTGGTTCTGCCTGGTGGCCGAGACCATGGACGATCTCGACTACACTGGTTCGGCGATCCTCAAGCGGGTACTGGACGGTCTTCGGACGGAGAACATCACGTTCGTCGCCTGCGACGTCCCGGAGCCGGTCCGCCGCGAGCTGGAGCGCGACGGCCTGCTGAAGGACATCGGCGCGGAGCACGTCTTCGGCGACACGGACGACGTCATCAAGGCATACAAGAGCCGGGTGCTTGGCGAGGGTCGCGAAGGCTGACGGCCGTGCGCCGCGCTCGCCCTCCCGGAACCGCGCCATCACTTCTTCTGCCAGTAGTCGAACTCCGCCTCGTACTTGCTGCCGCTGAGGTCGGCGACTCGGTCGGTAAGGTACGCCTGTGCGTCGGCGATAGCCTGGTTGTAGACACTCGGTGCGATCTCACGCAGGCAGAAGTCGAGCACCCGCAGGGCCTTGAGGTCGCCGACGGGCTCGTCCATCTCCTCCTCGAAGAAGCGCTTGATGGATGCAACGAGCCGCTGCTCGATCTCGTCGGCCAGCTTGAGTGTCATGGCAGCGCCTCCCCGGTGCGTGTGGTCGGTCTCAGCATATCGGCCGGCGGTGCTAGCATCGGGCGCGGCCAGCGATGGGAGGAGTGGGACATGGATGCAGTGCCGGTCAACTGGGAGGACGCACCGGAGCGAAAGGTCGAGGTCGGGCCCATCGCGGGAACGTGGCGCGATCTGGGGATCGCGGCCGGCGCCGGGCAGGTCGGCCTGCGCCGCATGCAGTTGCCGTCGGGCATGCGCTCCACGCCGGCGCACACGCACAGCGGCGAGGAGGAGATCTTCCTCGTCCTCGCCGGGACCGGCCTGAGCTGGCAGGGCGGAGAGACCTTCGAGGTCGCCGCCGGCGACTGCCTCGTGCACCTCATCGAAGGGCCGGCCCACACCCTCATCGCCGGCCCCGACGGCCTCGACGTGCTCGCCTTTGGCGAGCGCGGCGTCTCCGAGGCCTGCTACCTGCCGCGGGCGCAGGTGGCCTGGCTGGGCAGCAGTTGGGTCAAGGCCGGCGACACGCCGCACCCGTATGCGCAGGAGGCCGCGGCCGGCGAGATCGAGCTGCCGGAGCGACCTTCGCCGCGGCCGCCGAGCATCGTCAACCTTGAGGCAGCTGAGGTCGTCACCGTCGCGCGTGGCGACTGCGCCTCCGCGCGCCGGTCCGTCAGCACCGAGGCCGGCGCTGTACGCACGGCGCTGCGGCACTTCGAGTTGCCGGCCGGCAAGCTCGGCGTGCCGCCTCACGCGCACAGCGGTGCCGAGGAACTGTTCGTAGTGCTCGAGGGCGACGGCGCCTACCTCGAGGGAGCGCCGGGCGCGACCGGCTGGGAGCCGGAGGAGCACCCGGTCAGACCCGGCGACGTGGTCGCCGTCCGCGCCGGCACCGGCGCCGCGCACGCCTTCCGGGCCGGCGGCGCCGGCCTCAGCTACCTCGCCTATGGCAACCGCGACTTCCACGACACCATCTGGTACCCGCGGTCGCACAAAGTCTCGTTCTCGGGCCTGCGGATCATCGGCCGTGTGGAGCCGCTCGGCTACTGGGACGGTGAGGAGTAGGCGGAGCACGAGGGAACACGTACAGGCCATTGCGCCCCGAAGGCTCATGGTGCACGCTTGCGGTTGAGGGAGATCATGGGCGCAGGCTCCACAGCCACCGAACCATCGTCCCAGGCGCAGTCCCGACTCGACCGCCCGGGAGCCGTCCGCTATCCGCCGGATGCCTCACGGTGCGCCTTCGAGTTGCTGTCCATCGTCGCGTATCTCACAGGGCGCGACGGCCCGTTGCAGCAAACGTGGCCCGAGCGCTCGACCCCGGTCTCGTCGCTGCATGGGCGGCTCTTGCGCAAAGCCGCAGAGCGGCTCGAAGTCGTCGACGCGTACATGCGCGCGCGGGTCGCGTTCCTCGTCTCCGGCAGGGACCGCGGCTACTACGCGCCTCAGGTGGAACTGGACGTGGCCGGTGCGACGCTGGACGCCGCCCGGACCGCATCCGCGGTCGTGGACGCCCTGCTCGACGGACGACTCCCGACCCTCCAGGTGTTCGATGCTATGTGCGTCACAGCCCTGCGCGTCACGCCTGCGCTCGAGGCCCTGAGCGAGGTGGAGGTTCCTCGCGAAGCATGACCCCGTGCTCCCCTCCGCGGGCGCACCCCGGGAGGGGAGGGGAGCACGGCGGCAAGACGGTGATCGAGCTCAGCGGAAGCTCGACAGACACCGTCTGAGCCGGCGCCGCTACGCCCGCCGGCGCACGAACAGGGCCGCGGCGGCGAGCACGACGCCCACCACGCCGACGGCGATGCCCACGTACCCGAGCGTCTTGGCGCTCGACACCTCGCTCTGGGTTGCGTTGCGCGCGCTGTCGGCCCCGATGCGCGCAGCGAGCTCCACGTTGCTGGGCGCTTTCATCGGAAACTGCGCCGACGCCGGATCCTCGACCGTCGCGAACGTCGTAGGCCCGCTGGTGAAGCTCTGGTCGACCTTCTGCGAGCCGATCGTACCGGCGAAGCGGAACGTGTAGTTGCCCGGAGCCGTCGGGAAGAACCACGCCCGATAGTCGCCGGGGGTACCGAATCCCGTGTCGGCGTCGAAGGTCGGCGTCAGCGCGTAGGTCGTCGACTGCTGCTCGTACATCACCGTCACCTTAAGCGTGTCGGTCAAGGCGGTGTAGGGCTTGCCGTCACTGAGCGTCGCAAGCACCAGCTGCACGCTGTTCAGCTGCCCGGCATATGCCGGTTCGGTGCCCCATCCGACGGTCAACTCGTAAGCGCCGACGTCCTTGACCGTGTGAGCCCAGGCCGGAGAAGCGGCCCCGACCATCATCGCGAGGACGAACGCCAGCGTGACCGTCACCTTGACTGTCGAGCGGACCATCCCGTCCCCCCCTTCTCACGTGTGACGAGTGCCCGCCCGTCACGGCTCTTCTAGTAGCTGCGAACCTGCCCCGGGGACGACGGCGCCAAACGACGATGCCGATGACGTCTGCGGCGACCGGCGGACCGTCAGCGCGTGACCACCAGTGTCAGCGGCACGTCGACGCCGCCGGTGGCCTCTTGCACGACGGTCGTGATGGACCAGGTCCCAACGATGGAGAGCTCGAGGCCCCGACCCTGCCACGTGCCATCGCTTGCGCGGCGCAACGCCAGCGACGACGCGTTCACTTCGGGCCGGGACGGCATCGCGAAGTCCAGCGCCACGCTGCCGACCCCGGGCAGCGGCTGGCCGGTGTCATAGGCCTCCACGGTGACGTCGTACTCGTTCGCCCCCGCCGTCCCGGGGGTGACGCGCAGCGTGACGCGCACCGTGGTGCCGTAGTCGTTGCCGCTGACCACCGTCTGCTGCGTGGAGGACGCCGGCGAGCCGGACGCGCCGACGTTGGCCGGCGCGAGGCCGCTGAGCACCGCCGTCGCCGCCAGGACAACCACCGCGATGCCGAGTTCCGCGCGTGAGTCGATGTGGAAGTGGCGCGCGGCGACTGCGCCGGCCTCTTCGGGACGCGACAATGCCGGCACGAACCGGTAATGGTTCAAGGCGCCGAGCGCTACCAGTCCGGCCACGAGGCCGACCTTCACCAGCAACGTCTGGCCGTAGGTGGTGTCGAACAGGTTGGAGAGCGGCTGGATCTGCACGAGTGCGCGCAGCACCCCGGTGGCGAGTACGACCACGAGCGTGACCGTCGCGACGCGGGAGAAGGCCACCACGGCGGCGGCGCGCTCGTCACGCTCCCGGCCGCGGAGGCCGAGCAGCAGCCACACCAGTCCGCCCGTCCAGACCCCGATGGCCGTCATATGGACCCACTGCACGAAGACGTTGAAAGGCTGGAGCGCCGACGGGGCGTCTGCATGCCCGGCGAGCACATGGACGAAGACGGCCAGGGCGGCGGTCGCACCGACGGCGTACAGGGAGCGCCGCCCCGGGTAGAGGTCCACGGCCGCGACGGCCATCCCGCAGAAAGCAAGGGCCAGCGCGAGTGCCACCAGGTACAGGCCCTCACGGGTCACGAACAGCGGCAGCAGCGAAGCGACACCCACGAGCACGCGCTCGGTGGCGATCATGAGGACGAGACCCAGCGCCGCGACCGCGACCGCCGCCCGCAGCAAGGTGAGTCCGCCACGCGGCAGCGCCGCGCGGTACACCAGGAGGAGCGTGGACGCGGCGCCCACCAGCAGAGCCAGCCCGATGTAGAGCAGCCAGCGGCCGGCCGCCGCCGCGGCCGAAAGACCCGTCGACGAGTTCTGGAGGCTGACGGTCACGACGCTGCCCGGCTTGGGTGCGGCGCCCACGCCGAAAGCGAACGCGCCGACCTCGACGTGCCCGTCGACGGACGAGACGGACCGCCAGTTCACCGTGTAGACCCCTTTGGCCAGCGGACTCCTCACGGGGACCGACAGCTCGGCGGTCTGGCCGGCGACAGACCGCGCGGTTCCGACGCCGGCCGCGGGGTTGCCGGAGGCGTCCACGACCTTGACCACCGAGAGTGATGGGTCAACGGGCTCGGTGAAGGTGAGCACGATCTGACTGGGCGACTTGGCCAGCGACGAGTTCGCAGCGGGGTCCGAGCTCTTGAGGGAGGCATGAGCCCAGGCCGCCGGCGCCCACCCGAGCGCAAGGGCGCCGAGGAGGAGGCCGGTGAGCAGCAGCGCGGCGGCGCCCGGCCGCAGATCCATCCGTCGTCTCGCCGGTACCATCACCGTCACAGCAGGTAGACGACGACGAACACGGCGACCCACACCGCGTCGACGAAGTGCCAGTAATACGTCGCAGAGTCCACCAGTCCACCGGTCCCGGTCGACGGATCCGTGACCCCATGGCGACGGTCACGGTTCACGCGCACGAACAGGAACACAAGCGCGACCAGACCACACAGCACGTGCAGTCCGTGGAAGCCGGTCAGCGTGAAGAACGTCGACGCGAGCAGACCCGCGGAGAGCCCGAAGCCCACGTGAGCGTACTCCCAGGCTTGTCCGCCGAGGAACCCGGCGCCCAGCAGGACGGTGAGGACCAGCAGCAGGTTGAACCGCCCGGTGCGCCGCTTGCGATAGCTGAGCTGAGCGTAGTGGGCGGTCACGCCGCTGAGCACGAGCAGGATCGTGTTGAAGGCCGGGAAGGTGGCATGCAGCCTCCCGCCCGCGAAGTTGTTGTGCAGGTGCAGGTGGATGTCCGCCGCGATGAGCGCCGCGAAGAACACCGACTCCGAGCCGATGAACGCCAGCGTGGCGGCGCCCATGAAGGAGAAGCGGTGGCCGGTCATGTCCTCGATCTGCGGCTCGGTCCACGGCTCCGTCATCCAGACGGCGAGTACCACCAGCAGGAGGACGACGCCGAGCAGGCTCACGACCCAGGTGCTCAGCAGCCCGATCCCGATGATGAGTATGCCGACCGCGACGAAGAAGGGCACGACGGTCGACTGCTCCGGCTCCGGCTGCACTACGGTGCCTCCGCCGGCGGCCGCCGGACCGGTCGCGGGCGCGAGCGCTCCCGGTCCGGGCACCGCGGCCATCGTCGTCACGAGGTCGCCGGCGGCGCTGCCCGTATCCGGGAGTGGGACTCCAGAGTCGGGCTCGTCCGGGTGTTCGAAGTCCCAGAGCGGTCGCGGGCCGTGGATCGGCGGCAGCCAGCGGAAGTTACCGTGCGGCGGCGGCGAGCTCGTGGCCCACTCCAGGGTCCAGGCGCGCCAGGGGTTGTCGCCCACCTCTTCACCCGACCGTGCGCTCCAGATCAGGTTGATGATGAAGAGCACGAACGAGGTGGCGAGGATGTACCCGCCGATCGAGGACACCAGGTTCAGGGTGTTCCAGCCGACATCGGGCGCATACGTGTACACGCGACGCGGCATGCCCATGATCCCGAGCGCGTACATCGGCAGGAACGTGACGCTGAACCCGATGATGGCCAGCCAGAACTGCACCACGCCGATGCGCTCGCTCATGAGCCGGCCGGTGGCCTTGGGGAACCAGTAGTAGATGCCGGAGAACACCCCGAAGACGGTGCCGGCGATGAGCACGTTGTGGAAGTGGCCGACGATGAAGTAGGTGTCGTTGGCCTGCCAGTCGAATGGCACGGCGCCCTGGATCACGCCGCTGATGCCGCCCACCGTGAACAATGCGATGAGCCCGCATGCATACAGCAGCGGGGTCTTGAACCGCAGGGAGCCGCCCCACATGGTCGCCAGCCAGTTGAAGATCTTGACGCCGGTGGGTACGGCGATCGCCATGGTGGTCACGGCGATGGCGGTGTTGAACACCGTAGGCAGGCCGGTGGTGAACATGTGGTGGCCCCACACCATGAAGCTCAGAAGCAGGATGACCGCCAGCATGATGATCATGGTCTTGCGCCCGAAAAGCTGCTTGCGCGAGAAGACAGGCACCACTTCGCTGATGATCCCGAAGGCGGGCAGGATGAGGATGTAGACCTCCGGATGACCGAAGAACCAGAAGAGGTGCTGCCAGATGATCGGCTCGCCCCCTCTCGCGGCGTTGAAGAACACCGTGCCGTGCTGGCGGTCCAGGTAGAGCATGGCGAGCGCGGCGGTGAGACTTGGGAACGCGAACAGGATGAGGAACGAGTTGAGGTAGGTCGCGATCGTGAAGATCGGCGCCTGCCACAGCCCCATGCCCGGAGCACGGAAGCGGAGCACAGTGACGATGAAGTTGATCGCGCCCATGATCGACGACGCCCCAAGGATGGCGAGCGCCACCGTCCAGAAGGTCACGCCGTCGTGGGGTGAGTAGGCGATCTCCGTGAGCGGCGCGTAGCTGAACCACCCGGTGTCCAGCGCACCGCCGAAGGCGAAGCTGCTGTACAGCAGCAGCCCGCCGAAGAGGAACAACCAGTAGCTCAGGGCGTTCATGCGCGGGAACGCCATGTCGCGAGCCCCGACCTGCAACGGCACGATGTAGTTGGCGAGGCCGATGAGCATGGGCATCGCGAACAGGAAGATCATCGTCGTGCCGTGCATGGAGAAGATCTGGTTGTACTCCTCCGGCGTGAGCAGGTGCATGCCGGGCCGGATGAGCTGCGTCCTCATGAGCATCGCGAAGCTCACGGCGATGAGGAAGAACAGCAGGCCCGTGGCCATGTACAGGAGCCCGATCCTCTTGTGGTCGGTAGTGGAGAGCCAGGAGCCGACGCCGCGCGGCCCCGTGCCCTCGGCAGCCGCGTCGGCGACCAGGACTGCGTCGCTCACTTGAGCTCCTCCAGATAGGCGACGAGCTCCTGCTGCTGCTGCAACGGGAGCGCGATCTGCGGCATCTTGCAGCCGGGCTTGACCGCCTGCGGATCCTGCAGCCAGCGCAGGAGGTTCGCCGGCGTGTTGACCAGCACGTAGGCGGCGATGCCCCCGCGGCTGCCGAAGTGCGTCAGGTCGGGGCCGAACGTGCCTCGCATCGTCGTGCCCCGCACCGTGTGGCAACCGCCGCAGGCGATCGTCGGCATGAGCTTGCCGCCGGCGACCGCCTCAGCCCCCGTCGGCGTCGCGGCTGGCTGTTGCTGATGCCGCACCCAAGCCACGTACTCCTGCGTGGACACCACCTTCATCACGAAGCGCATCTGGGCGTGCTGCACGCCGCAGAAGTTGGCGCACTCGCCGAGAAAGGCGCCCTGCTGCAGCGGCGTGAACGCGATGTGGTTGACCCTCCCGGGGATCGCCTGCACCTTGCCGCCCATCTGCGGTACCCAGAACCCATGGATCACGTCGGACGACTGCAGATCGGCGTAGACCGTGCGGTCGTTCGGGACGTACACCTCATTGGCGGTCTTGAAGCCCTGCGCCGCGAAGTCGAACTCCCACCACCACTGGTGCGCAACCACGCCGAACCGCACTCCCGGATCGGGGAACGCGAGCAGCTTGGTGGTACGCACGGTCAGCAGCAGGAGCACGGCGACGATGATTGCCGGGATCACCGTCCAGATGATCTCGAGCCTGGCGTTGCCCGGCGTCTTGGACGCCTCCGACTCAGGACGGTGACGGCCGCGGATGATCACGATCGCGAGCAGGACCCAGACGACGAGCAGGACGAAGGCGAGCATCCCGAAGACCTCGAACGCCAGCGTCCTGATGTCCCTGGCCGCCGAGCCGGCCGGGTCGAAGATGTTGGGCCGGCTCGCCGCCAGGGCCGCGCCCGCCATGGCCAGGCTCAACAGCCAGATGATGACGATGAGGGCGCCACGCGCCGTCAGGCGACGCACGCCCCCGCCGGTCTTCTCGCTCCCCGCGTGCATCACGCGTCCCTCCCCGTCGCTGCGACGACCATTCTCGCACGCATCAACACCGATGCGGCAGAATACCTCCCATGGACTACCTCAGGGCAGCCCAACCGCGCGTCGTCGCGCTGTTCCTCGTCACCGTTCTCGCCGCAGTGCTGCTCAGCGGCGGGCTGGAGTTGTGGCGGGCGCTGGCTGTGCTCGCGGCGACGGCGCTCACCGTCGGTGGCGCGGCGACCCTCAACAACGTCATCGAGCGCGACGTGGACCGGCGCATGGAGCGGACGCGCCGGCGACCTACGGCCTCCGGCCGCATCGCGCCGGCGCGTGCCACGCTCGCCGGGCTGGCCGGGGTGGCCGCCGGGGTCGCGGCCCTCTGGGCCGTCGCCGGCGGCCTCGCCGCGGTCTTCGCGCTGCTCGGTGCGGTCTACTACGTCGCGGTCTACACGTTGCTGCTCAAGCCGCGCACCGCGCTCAGCGCCGTTCCGGGCGGGGTGGCCGGCGTCTTCCCAGCCCTCATCGGCTGGGCGGCCACAGGCGCCGGCTGGTCCGGCGCCATCTTGTGGCTCTGCCTGCTCATCCCGGTCTGGTCGCCTCCCCACTCCTGGGCGCTCACGCTCGCCCTCGAGGACGACTACCGGGGCTCCGGCATCCCCACGCCGCCGGCGAGCTACGGCGGCGACGCCACGCGGCGGCTCATCGCCGGCTTCATGGTGCTGCTGACGGTGGTGCTGGCCGTCCCGCTCGGCGTCGGCCTGTTCGGCGCCCTCTACGCGGCGGGCACGGCCATAGCGATCGTGCTGCTTTGGGGCTTCACACTGCGGCTGCTCGGCCGGGGCACCCAAAGCGCCGCCTGGGCGCTCTTCAAGGTGACGGGGCCCTGCCTCGCGCTGGTGCTGGCGGCTGCCGTCGCCACGCGGCTCCTCTGACGGGCGCCGCGCCGCGGGCACGCCGCTCAGCGCACAGTCGTCGCCCACTGCCGGGCCCTGCCGCGCAGGACGACGTACGTCAGGAGTGCCACCACCGGCGGCAGCAGGATGGTCAGATACCGCAGCACCACCAGCAGGCCTGGCTGCGAGAGCCCGTAGACGAAGGCGAACACATCGTTCCCGCCGGCCACCAGCAGCACGGTCAGGAAAGTGATGAAGCCGGCGGCGATGGCCGCCCGCACCGGGTGCTGCCCCGGGAGCATGAGCACGTTGTGGAACGCGCCGTCACGGGTGGTCGCCCAGTCGATCCACGGCACCAGGAAGAGCGGCGTGAAGATGAGCCCCGGCAGGATAACGGCCGGCCAGAAGATGGCCGGGATGAGCAGCCCGCCGATCTGGATGTCCCACCCGGGCATCATGCGCACCGCGCCCTCCAGCCAGCCCATGTACCAGTCGGGCTGGGCCGCCGTCGTCGCGTCCCACGGCCGGTACGGCCCGTACAGCCACACGGGGTTGATCTGGATGAAGGCGGCGAACGCGGTGATGACGCCGCCGACCAGCAGCAGGTAGCCGGTGGTGCGCAGCGCGTAGGCCGGCACCAGCGGCGTGCCCACGATGACCCGGTCGCTGCGCTTGGGACCCGGGAACTGCGTGTGGCGCTGCAGCCAAAGCAGCCCGAGGTGCGCGCCGAGCAGCCCGGCGATCGCCGCCGGTAGCAGGAAGATGTGAGCGGGGTACACCCGCGCGATGAGGCCCTGCGACGGGAATTCCCCTCCGAACAGGAGCGTCGCCAGCGCCGGCCCGATGAGCGGGATGGACTCGGTGATGGAGAAGGCGATGCGCAAGCCTGTGCCCGAGAGCAGGTCGTCGGGCAACGAGTAGCCGAAGAGGCCGTTCATGCCCACGAGAAGGACCAGGCTCATGCCGATGAGCCAGTTGATGCGTCTCGGCCGCCGGTACGC
This sequence comes from uncultured Thermoleophilia bacterium, assembly GCA_963775255.1. Lineage (GTDB taxonomy): Bacteria > Actinomycetota > Thermoleophilia > UBA2241 > UBA2241 > CAIXSE01. Next base: position 63,158 of record CAVZIA010000001.1, read on the forward strand.
CGCAGTCACGAACATGCGCACCATGTGGATGATCAAGGCGCTGACGAAAACGAGCGCCGCCCAGTGGTGGACCTGCCGCACGAGCAGGCCGGCAGGCACGTCCAGGCTCAGGCCGAGCACAGAGTCGTAGGCGATGGACATCTCGGTGCCGTGCAGCGGCGCGTAGGACCCGTCGTACACGACCGGCGCCTCCGACGCCTGGAAGAACAGCGCCAGGAAGATGCCGGTGACCACCAGGATGATGAAGCAGTACAGCGCGATCTCGCCGAGGAAGAACGCCCAGCTGTCGGGGAAGATGTGACGCAGCTCGTCGCGGAGGATGCCGCTTCCGCCCAGGTTGGTGTCGAGCCAGCGCGCCGCCGGCCGCACCGGCGACTTGCGCGCGCCGAACGACTTGCCGAGGCTGTGCTTGAGCTCGCGGTCAGTCTTCATGAGGCGTTCCAGAAGCCGGGGCCGACGTCTTCGGTGAAGTCGCTCTGGGCGACGAGGAAGCCGTCGGCGTCGATGGCCAGCGGCAGCTGCGGCAGCGGCCGCGAGGCCGGCCCACCGGTCGGTCGCGCGCCGTGCAGCAGGTCGAACTCCGACTGGTGGCACGGACACACCAGCTTCTGCGCGACGTCCAGGTACTCGGCCACCGGGCAGCCGGCGTGCGTGCACACGCGCGAGAACGCCACGAAGTCGTCGGGGCTCCAGGTCTCGCGGCCCTGCTGCGGCACGAAGTCGCCGTTCACGAAGTGCAGGAGGACGATCTGCGAGTTCGCCTTGTCCTCGCCGCCCTCGGGGAACGCGACGATGAAACCGCCGGTAGCGAGGGCCGTCTTGCTGTCGATCGGCTCTCCATCCTCGGTCACCAGCCGGCGGCCCTTGCGCCAGCCCGTGGTGCTCAGACTGTTGCCCGGCCACGGACCCAGCGCCCCGAGGAGCACCACCTGGCTGAGCGCGAACACCGCGACGCCGAAGACGAGCGCCTTGCTGAGGAAGCTGCGGCGAGTGATGACTGAGGCGTTCTCGTCGAGCTGCGTGACCAGCTTGGCCTGCCCCTCCAGGTCGTCCGGCGGGACCGGGTACCGGCCGGCGATGACCTCGTCGCCGGCGAGGTCGCGGCCCCAGAACGCGAGCGCGAGCCCCAGCCCGAGCAAGGCCAGCGCAAGCGACCCGCCGAGCCACTGATTGTCGGCGCCGACGATGAAGCAGACGGCGAACGAGACCGAACCGACTATCGTCGCGGCGAGGCCCATGCCGACCGGCCATGTGGTGACGTGGGTGCGTCGGCGGCCGTCGGGGGGCGCGGGGATCATGGAGCGGCCTTCCGTGAGCGCCAGGCAAGCCAGACAGCGATCACGATGAGCAGCAGCAGGGCCACGGCGCCCACCGCGCCCTCGGGTACGGGCCCGAGATAGCCGAGTCCGGCGCCTCCCGGAGACGGCGGGTCGGGAGCGAGCACCTGCACGTAGAGCGCGATCGACGTCTGCTGGCGCACGTCGAACGCGTTGCCGGCAAGCGCCGGCATGTTGCCGGGTCCGAGGATCATGGCGGCGAGCGCCTCGGCCGGCGGGAACCGGCGGATGTTGGGAGCATTCCTCCCGACCGGCATGGCGCCGCCGCTGCCGGTCGAGCTGTGGCAGCCGGAGCAGTACAGGCGGAAGAGGTCGCCGCCTGGCGGCGCTGCGGCCGTACGCGAGGCAGGATCGGCGATCTCCTGGGAGACGAATTGGGCGACGGCGTCGATGTCGTGCTCGCTGAGCTGCGCGCCGAAGGGAGGCATATTCACGCCGCCCTGCTCGACCATGGAAGAGACAAGGCTGGCGAAGCCCGCCGGCGCCAGCGGCGGGCCGACGTAGCCCTCACCCCGGGCGCCGTGACAGCCGGAGCAGTTCTCGGCGAACACGCGCCCGCCGGTGCCGGGCGCGTAGGTGGTGGAGGCGAGCGGCCGGGGCGTCGCGGCCGGCGTGAACGAGCCCGAGCCGGCCGCGGGTGTCGGCGCCGGAGAGGCCGGAGCGCCGGCTGCGGCGGCGGCCAGGACGAGCAGCGTGAGCAGGAGCGCAAGCGCGGAGAGCGCACGAGCGGACCGCCGCGGACCGCCGCGGCGGCTCCACTTTCCCGGCTCAACGAGCGGTCGGTTCACTCCCCTGGGCTCCCCTCCGTACCCGCTTGCCCTTACGCGCAAAGGGTACAGCATGCATCGACGGTCAACGGTGTCCATGATGTCGACGGCGATGGTCGTAGATACTGGATACGTTGTGCTTGATACGTATTGTTCTCTACCATGAGCGCGAGTCGCCGTAAAGGATGCGGCGGGGCACCAAACGTTGGGGGATGGACCAGGGGTGACAAGCGCACTCACAGCGGTGGCGGTCTGGCCGGCCGCGCTGTACGCCGTGCTCGTGCTCGTCGTGGCCGGGCTCATCCTCACCCTGTCGTGGGTTCTGGGCGAGCGCCAGTCCCACGGGTCTGAGGCGGAGCAGTACGAGAGCGGCATCAAGCCGGCAGGGCCCCTGCCCCAGCGGCTCTCCGTCGAGTTCTACCAGATCGCCCTCTTCTTCGTGATCTTCGACCTCGAGGCCGTGTTCGTCTTCGCGTGGGCGGTCTCGGCGCGGCGCCTCGGCTGGCTCGGCTACTTCGAGCTCCTCTTCTTCGTGCTGCTGCTGTTCGCCGGCCTGGTCTACCTCTGGCGCGTCGGCGCGCTGGACTGGGGGCCGGCGGGACGGCGGCGCAGGGAGGCGCGGACGGCGGCGCGAGCCAGGCCCGGCGGCGGCGCGGGAGGCAGCGGGTGAGACCGCGCCGCAATCCCGACCCCTCGCGCACGGCGCGCGCCCTGGGCCGCCTGCTCGACGCCCAGGGCCTCCCGCCGGGGGCCGGCGACGTCCCCGTCGTCACATCCAGCCTCGAGCAGCTCATCGCCTGGGGCCGCAAGAACTCGATGTGGCCGTTCGGGTTCGGCCTCAGCTGCTGCTTCGTCGAGATGGCCACGAGCCTCACGGCCCGCTACGACATCGCCCGCTACGGCGCCGAGGTACTGCGCATCTCACCACGGGAGGCGGACGTCATGATCGTCGCCGGCACCGTGTTCAAGAAGATGGCGCCCGTGGTGGTGCAGCTCTATCGGCAGATGATGGAGCCGCGCTGGGTCATCTCCATGGGGTCGTGTGCCAACTCGGGCGGCATGTTCGACGTCTACAGTGTCGTCCAGGGTGTGGACTCATTCGTGCCCGTGGACGTGTATGTGGAAGGCTGCCCGCCGCCGCCGACCGCGCTGATGGAGGGCCTGCTGCTGCTGCAGGCGCAGGTCTCCATCGAGAAGCGGCCGCTCAGCTGGGTGATCGGCGACCAGGGCGTCGTCAAGCCGAGCGGGATCTCCCTGCGCGACCTGCGTCACGACGATGTGGTCGCCACCGATAAGCTCCGGCCCCCGGAAGAGATGTGATGGACGAAGAGCCCCGCGCACCAGGAGGCGACACCGCGGTCGAAGACGCGGCCGAACGCCGCGCCGACGCCGCCCAGGACGCGCCGCAGCCCAGCCAGTGGCCCGACGCCACCGCCGTGGTGCCGCGGGCGGAGGGTGAGGCGGCGGTGCTGCGCGAGCTGCACGAGCGCTTCCCCGACCTGCAGCTCGTGGAACAGGAGACCCAGGACGGCATCCCGACCGCCTGGGTCCCGGCCGGCCGCGCACCCGAGGTACTGCAGTACCTGGGCAAGGAGGCCGCCGAGCCGTTCGCGATGCTCTACGACCTCGGCGGCGTGGACGAGCGCCAGCGGCTTCACCGCGAGGGCATGCCCGACGCCGCCTTCAGCGTCTTCTACCACCTCGTCTCCTACGGCAGGAACGCCGACGTGCGCCTCAAGGTGGCGCTGCCTGAGCAGGCGCCGGAGGTGCGGAGCGTGGCCGGCGTGTGGCCCGCCGCAGACTGGTACGAGCGCGAGCTCTGGGACATGTTCGGCGTCGGCGTCGCCGGCCACGACCACCTGCACAGGCTGCTCATGCCGCCGTGGTGGGAAGGGCACCCACTGCGCAAGGAGCACCCGTCCCGCGGCACCGAGTACGGCCCGTTCGAACTGCCCGACCAGGTGGTCGACGAGATGCAGGAGCAGCTGCGTTTCAAGCCCGAGATGTGGGGCCTGCCCAGCACCGACGACGATCCCACGCTCATGTACCTCAACGTCGGCCCACAGCACGGGGCCACGCACGGGCCCTTCCGCGTCGTCCTCGGCCTGCGCGACGAGGAGATCGTCCACCTTGTCCCCGACATCGGCTACCACCACCGCGGCTCCGAGAAGATGGCCGAGCGCCAGAGCTGGCACACCTACATCCCCTACACCGACCGGGTCGACTACCTCGGCGGCGTGACCAACAACCTGCCCTACGTGCTCAGCGTGGAGAAGCTCTGCGGCATCGAGGTACCGGAGCGCGCGCAGCTCATCCGCGTGCTGCTCTGCGAGGCCTACCGCATCGCCAGCCACCTGGTGTTCTACGGCACCTACGCTCAGGACATCGGCGCGCTCTCGCCGGTCTTCTACATGTTCGAGGACAGGGAGATCCTGTTCGACGACGTCATCGAGCCCATCACCGGCGGGCGCATGCACCCCAACTGGTTCCGCATCGGCGGAGTGGCGGAGGACCTGCCCCGGGGCTGGAAACAGCGCGTGCTGGACTTCTGTGACTACCTGCCGCCACGGCTGGACGAGTACGACAAGCTGGTGATGGACAACCGCATCGTCAAGGCGCGTATGGTGGGCGTCGCGCCCATCTCCGCCGACGACGCCGTGGCGTGGGGGCTGACCGGCCCGATGCTGCGCGCGGCCGGCCTGCCTTGGGACTGGCGCAAGCAACGCCCGTACAGTCACTACGACTGGTTCGACTTCGAGGTGCCGGTGGGCACCACCGGCGACTGCTACGACCGGGCCGCCGTGCATGTGGAGGAGATGCGCCAGAGCCTGCGCATCCTGCGCCAGGTGGCCGACGCCATGCCCGACGAAGGGCCGTACAAGGCGTACCACCCCCTGGCGACGCCGCCGATGAAGGAGCCGCACACGATGCACGACATCGAGTCGCTCATCACCCACTTCCTCGGCGTCACCTGGGGTCCCGTCGTGCCGCCCGGAGAGGCCAGCGTGTACACGGAGGGCACCAAGGGCCAGTACAGCTACTACGCCATCAGCGACGGGGCGAACTCCGCGTACCGGCTCAAGATCCGCAGCGCGTCGTTCCCGCACCTGCAGGTGCTGCCCAAGCTCTGCACCGGCTACGAGATCGCCGACCTCGTGACCGTGCTCGGCAGCCTCGACTTCGTCATGGCGGACGTAGACCGATGAGCGTGGAAGGCACCTCATGAGCCTCAGCGAAGACGAGACCCGCCAGCTGGACGGCATCCTGGGGCACTACCCGGACAGGCGGGCGGCCGCCGCGACCGCCATGCGCATCTTGCAGGCGCGGCGGCGCTGGCTCTCGGACGAGGCGCTCGCCGACCTGGGCGAGTACCTCGGCGTCACGATCGCGGAGCTCGACAGCATCGCGACCTTCGGCAACATGGTCTTCCGCAAGCCGGTCGGCCGGCACGTCGTGCTCGTCTGCGACAGCTTCGCCTGCTGGAGCCTCGGCTACGCCGAGCTGCGCGCCGCCGTAGAGGCGGAGCTCGGCGTCGGCATGGGGCAGACGACGCCCGACGGCAGGTTCACCCTGCTACCTATCGTCTGCCTCGGCGCCTGCGACCGCGGACCGGCGCTGATGGTCGACGACGACCTGCACGGGCCGGTGGCGGCGGCCGACGTGCCCGCCCTGCTGGGAGAATACGCGTGAGCCCCGCCTTCCAGCCGCCGGGCGCGGGTGCCGAGGACCGGCCGTTCACGCGCGCCATGCGCGCCGACGGCCGGCCGGCGACGCTGGACGACTACGTCGCCGCCGGCGGCTACGAGGGCCTGCGCCGGGCGCTCGCGGTGCTGAAGTCCGACGAGGTCACCAGCCTGGTCATCGACTCGGGCCTGCGCGGCCGCGGCGGGGCCGGCTTCTCGACGGGCCGCAAATGGAGCACCATGCCGCTGGGCCCGGACGCGCCGCACCCCAAGTACTGCGTCTGCAACGCCGACGAGATGGAGCCCGGCAGCTTCAAGGACCGGTTCCTGATGGAGCGGAACCCCTTCCTGTTGCTGGAGGGCATGACGCTTGCCGGATTCGCCACCGAGGCCGACGAGGGCTACATCTTCCTGCGCGACCAGTACCAGACCTCGTACCGGGCGCTGCAGGGCGCGATAGCCGAGGCGCGCGAACGCGGCTACCTCGGCGAGGACGTGCTCGGCTCCGGCTTCTCCTTCGACATCGAGTTGCACACGAGCATCGGACGCTACATCTGCGGTGAGGCGAGCGCGATGCTGAACGCGCTGGAGAGCCGGCGCCCCAACCCGCGCGCCCGCCCCCCGCATATGACCGGCGCCGGCCTGTTCTCGCGGCCGACCGTGGTCAACAACGTCGAGAGCTACATGGCCGTGCCCTCTATCGTGGCGCACGGCGCAGACTGGTGGAAGGGCCTCTCGGTGACCGACGAGGGCGGCACCAAGATCTTCGGCGTCGCCGGCCGCACCCACTTCACCGGCTGCTGGGAGCTCCCGATGGGCATCCCGATGCGGGAGCTCATCGAGATACATGCCGGCGGCATGCTGCCCGGGTACGAGCTCCGCGCCGTCAGCCCGGGCGGCGCCTCGACGTTCTTCGTCCCCGCCGACGAGATCGACGTGCCGCTCGGCTTCGCCTCCATGGGTCAGGTGCAGAGCCGCCTGGGTACGGGCACTCTGGTGCTTCTGGACGACCAGACCTGCCCCGTCGGCATGGTCACCAACATGATGCAGTTCTTCGCCCAAGAGTCGTGCGGGTGGTGCACGCCGTGCCGTGAGGGCCTGCAGTGGGCGGCCTCACTTCTGGAGGACATCGAGTACGGGCGAGCGGAGCCGGGGGACCTCGAGGTGCTCAAGGAGTCGGTCTGGTTCATGCAGTCGGACAAGTGCTTCTGCGACCTCGCACCGGGCGCCACGCAGCCGCTCGAGAGCGCGCTGCGCCTCTTCGCCGACGACTTCTCGCGCCACATCGAAGAGGGCGGTTGCCACTACCGGCTTCACGGCTCCGACGCGCCGGCGCAGGAGGGGACGACCTGGTGAGCGGCGGCGCCCCCAAGATCGTCAACGTCGTCATCGACGGCGCCGAGTACCCGGCCGAAGAGGGCCGCAACATGCTCGACGTCGCCCTCGCGCTCGGTTTCGACCTGCCGTTCTTTTGCTGGCACCCGGTGCTGGGCTCCATCGGCGCCTGCCGGCAATGCGCCGTGCGTCTCTATTGGACGGACCGCGAGGGCAAAGAGAAGAGCGAGATCGCCATGGCCTGCATGACCGAGGCGCAGGAGGGCACCCGCATCGACATCTTCGACCCGGAGGCGATCCGCTTCCGGGCCGAGATGATCGAGCTGATGATGACCAGCCACCCGCACGACTGCCCGGTGTGCGACGAGGGCGGGGAGTGCCACCTGCAGGACATGACCGTGATGACCGGCCACAGCTACCGCCGGTACCGCGGCCGCAAGAGGACCTTCGAGAACCAGGACCTCGGGCCGTTCGTCACACACGAGCTCAACCGCTGCATCACCTGCTACCGCTGCACGCGCTTCTACAACGATTACGCCGGCGGCCGCGACTTCGGCGTGTTCGGCCTGCGCAACCAGGTGTACTTCGGCCGGGCCGAGAGCGGCACGCTCGAGAGCGAGTTCAGCGGCAACCTGATCGAGGTGTGCCCGACCGGCGTGTTCGACGACAAGCCGTTCTCGCGCCGGTACTCGCGCAAGTGGGACCTGCAGAGCGCGCCCTCGGTGTGCCCCGGCTGCGGGCTCGGCTGCACCACATACCCGTCGGCGCGATACGGCGAGCTGCGTCGTGTGCTCAGCCGCTTCAACCGCGACGTCAACAAGATGTTCCTCTGCGACCGCGGGCGGTTCGGGTTCGAGTTCGTGAACGCGCCGGAGCGGGTGCGCGCCGCGCGCGTGGCTCCGGCGCTGCTGCCCGCGCAGTCCACCGCCGAGAGGGCGGCGCTTCCCGAGGCCGGCCTTGAGGACCTGCCCGTCACCGCCGCCGAGGCCCCGACCGAGGCGGAGGCGCAGGAGCTCGGCGCCCTGCACGAAGGCCTGGCGCCGCAGCTCACCGGCGGCCAGGCCGGAGGCGCGGCCGCCGTGCTCAGCGGCGAGCTCGCGCTCGACGCGGCGGCGGGACTGCTGCGCGGCCGTCAAGCCGTCGGCATCGGCTCTCCCCGCGCGTCGCTCGAGGCCAACTACGCGCTGCGCACGCTCGTCGGACCGGCGAACTTCCACCTCGGCATGTCCGACGCCGACGGCCGACTGGTCGGCGCCGTGCTGGACGTTGCCGCCGACCCGCACCTGCGCCTGGGGTCGGCCGCCGACATAGCCGATGCCACGTCGGTGCTCGTCCTCGGGGAGGACCTCACCGGCACGGCGCCGATGCTCGACCTCACCGTCCGCACCTGGCTCCACCTGCGCCCCACCGTGGTGGAGGAGCGCAACCACATCCGCCGCTGGAACGACGCCGGCATCACGCGCATCAAGTACCGCGAGCCGAGCGCTCTGTGGATCGCCACGACGCACGCCACCCGGCTTGACGCAGTCGCCGCCGAGGCGCACCGCGCGGCGCCGGACGACCTCGTGCGCCTGGCGCTGGCCATAGCTCACGAGGTGGACGCCGCACAGCCGGCGGTGCCGGATCTCGGCGACGACGAGCGCGAGCTGGCGCATCGCTGGGCGGCCGCGCTCACCGCCGGCGCGGCGCCGATGGTGGTGTCCGGCTGCTCGAGCGGGTCTGTGGAACTGCTGCAGGCGGCCGCCCAGGTCGCCGGGGCGCTCCGCCGCGCGACGCAGGGCGACGCCGGCGGACCTGCGACGCTCGTGCTCACCGTGCCCGAGCCCGACAGCGCCGGCCTGCGCATGCTCGGCGGCGGCAGTCTGGTCCAGGCCCTGGCCACCGTCGCGCGCGGAGAGGCCGAGGTCGTCGTCGTGCTCGACAACGATCTGCGGCGCCGCGCTCCGGCGCTGCTCGTCGACGACCTCCTGCGCCGGCGCCCGCTCCTCGTGTCGCTGGCGGCGCTCGAGGACGACGTTGCCGCGCAAGCTGACGTCGTGCTGCCCACGGCCACGTTTGCCGAGGAGACCGGCACCTATGTGAGCCACGAGGGACGTGCGCAGCGCTACTTCGCGGCGCTCGCACCGCGCGACGACGTGCGCCCTGCATGGCGCTGGCTCCGCGACCTGGCCGTGCGCCTGGGCCAGCGAGAGGCGCGCGGCTGGAAGACGCCCGACGACGTGCTCGCCGCGCTCGAGATGGAGCTGCCACGGTTCCGCGGCGTCTCTGCGGCGGCGCCCGCCGCGAGCTGGCGGCGGGACGGGCGCAAGGTCGCCCGCCAGCCGCTGCGCTGGAGCGGGCGCACCGCCCTCGACGCCGACCGCACCGTCTTCGAGCCGGCGCCGACGCCCGACCCGGACTCGGCGCTGGCTTACTCCGTCGAGGGCCTCCAGCCGGAGAACGCGCCTGAGGCGCTGCGCCCGCGCACCTGGTGGCCGGGCTGGAACTCGAGCAACGGTCTGCACAAGTTCGGCGAGGAGCTCGAGGCTCTCGGGCCGGCGCGCCACGCGGGCGTGCGCGTGCTCGACGACGCCCCGGGGCGTGAGCTCGCCCCCGTCCCTGCGCCGGTGCGTTTCGCGCCGAAGGGGCCCGGCGACTTCGTGCTCGTCCCGATGCACCACATCTTCGGCTCCGAGCAGCTGAGCATGTACACGCCCGGCATTCGCGAGCTCTCCCCGGCGCCGTACATCGGGCTGAACGCCGCGGACGCGGAACGCCTCGGCGCACGCGAGGGCGAGTTGCTTGAGCTGTGGCTGCCGTGGATGGACGCACGCGCGCCGCTGGCGATCGTGCCGTCGCTCGTGAGCGGGACGGCCGGGCTGCCCTGCGGCCTGCCCGGCCTCCCCTACATCGCGTTGCCGGCACGCGTCCGCCTGAACAAGGCCGGGGAGCCGGCGTGAGCACCATCGCGACCGTCGTGCGCATGCCGGCTGTCTTCAGGCTCCTTGCCGTCACGCAGTGGTACTGGCAGCTGCTGGTCACCCTCGGGGTGCTGATCGTCGTGCTCACCATCGCGGCCGGGCTCATCTGGTACGAGCGCCGGCTGCTCAGCCTGGTCCAGGACCGCTACGGCCCCAACCGGGTCGGCCCGGCCGGCCTGCTCCAGGTGCTGGCCGACACCTTCAAGATCCTCTTCAAGGAGGACTGGGTGCCGCCGTTCTCCGACCGGCGGGTGTTCGTGGTCGCCCCGTCGCTGGTGCTGGTCACGGCGCTCCTCTCCTTCATGGTGATCCCGGTAGCCGAGGGCTGGGTGGTCCTGGACGTCAACGTCGGCCTCCTGTTCATCCTCGCCATGTCGTCGATCGCCGTGTACAGCGTCGTGCTCGCCGGCTGGTCGTCGCGCAGCAAGTACTCACTCGTCGGCGGTCTGCGCGCCGCGGCGCAGATGGTGAGCTACGAGGTCTTCATGGGCCTTTCGCTCATCGGCGTCGTTACCTTGGCCGGGTCGTTCGACCTCTCGGAGATCGTCCAGGCGCAGCAGCGCAGCGTCTACTACGTGTTCCCACAGTTCATCGGCTTCGTCGTCTTTCTGGTGGCCGGGTTCGCCGAGACGCGCCGCATCCCGTTCGACCTCGCGGAGGCCGAAAGCGAGCTCGTCGCCGGCTATCACACCGAGTACTCGGGCATGAAGTTCGGCCTCTTCCTGGTCGGCGAGTACGTGGCCATCACGCTCATCTCCGCGCTGATCGTGACCCTCTTCTTCGGCGGCTGGCTGGGCCCGTGGCTGCCGGGCGTCATCTGGTTCCTCCTCAAGACCTTCGTCTTCATCACACTGTTCATCGTGGTGCGCGGCACCTTCCCGCGGCCGCGGTACGACCAGCTCATGGCCCTCGGATGGAAGGCGATGCTGCCGCTCAGCCTGCTCAATCTGCTGGTCACCGGCGCGATCGTCGTGGCGAGAGCGGGGTGACGGCATGAGTCCCGACCGTCCGAGACCGCTGCGGCCGCAGGCGCCGGTGGAGACCCACCCGCCGCTGACCACCGACGTGGTCACGGTGGGCGGACTGGCACGCCGCAACCAGTCGCTGGTGCCGCGCATCGGGCGTACCGTGTGGTCCACGCTTGTCGGCATCGGCATCGTGATCAGCCACTCCTGGCGCAGCCGCGACACGGTGCAGTACCCGGAGGAGATGACCTACCTGCCACCGCGCTACAGGGGGCGCATCATCCTCTCCCGCGACCCCGACGGCAACGAGCGCTGCGTGGCCTGCTACCTGTGCTCCGCCGCCTGCCCGGTCGACTGCATCGCCCTCCAGGCGACCGAGGACGAGACGGGGCGGCGGTACCCCGAGTGGTTCCGCGTCAACTTCTCGCGCTGCATCTTCTGCGGCTTCTGCGAGGACGCGTGCCCCACCTACGCCATCCAGCTGACTCCCGACGTGGAGATGAGCGAGTACGAGCGTCCCAACATGGTGTACGAGAAGGAGGACCTGCTGATCGCCGGTCCAGGCAAGTACCACACGCACGACTTCTACCGCGTGGCCGGCCTCGCCATCGGCGGCAAGGGCAAGGGCGAGGCCGAGAACGAGGCGCCTCCTACGGACGTGCGGGGGCTGCTGCCGTGACCGAGGCGCAACCGTGACCGTGCTCTTCTACATCGCCGCGGTGGTGGCCGTGCTCAGCACGCTCATGGTGGTCACGCGAAACAACCTCGTGCACGCGCTCCTCTACCTCGTGGTGTCGCTGTTCGCCGTCGCCGTGGTCTTCTACACGCTGGGCGCGCCTTTCGTGGCGGCGCTGGAGGTCATCGTCTACGCCGGCGCCATCATGATGCTGTTCCTCTTCGCCGTGATGCTTCTCAACGTGCGCGCGGACTCGCCGCTACGCGTGCCCGGCTGGGCATGGGTGGGACCGGGCCTCCTGGTGGCCGTCCTGCTCGTCGAGCTCATCTACGGGCTCACGCGGGCCTCGCAGCCGCTTGCCGGTCACGAGGTCGGGCCGGGGATCGTCAGCGACGCGCTCTACGGCCCCTACGTGCTGGGCGTGGAGCTCGCGTCCATGCTGCTGCTGGCGGCGCTCATCGGGGCGCGCCATGTGGCGGCGCGTCCTCGCGACGAAGCCGAGGAGCGGGCGGCCTTCGAACGCCAGCGCGGCGGAGCCCGCGACGATGTCCTGCCGTCCAAGCGCGCAGACGCCGCCGGGGAGAGCGAAGCCTGATGGCCGCCGTCTCCCTGAACCACGCCCTCGTCCTGGCGGCGATCCTGTTCGGCGTCGGCTTCGCCGGCCTGCTGGCGCGCCGCAACCTGATCGTCGTGCTGGCCTGCATCGAGATCATGCTGAACGCCGCCGGGCTCGCCTTCGTCGCCGCCGGCGCGCGCTGGGGCCAGGCCGACGGCCAGGTCATGTTCCTGTTCGTGCTGGCGATGGCCGCGGCGGAGGTCGCCGTCGGCCTCGGCATCGCCATCCGCTTCCGCCAGTCGCTCCAGAGCCTGGACATAGACGACGCCGACGAGATGAAGGGCTGAGATGTTGTCGCTCCTGTGGCTCATCCCCGCACTCCCCGCCGCCGGCTTCCTGCTGCTCACGCTGCTGAACCGGCGGCTCAGCCGCAGGGCCACGGCCTGGATCGGCGCCGGCTCCGTCGGCCTCTCGTGTCTCGTGGCCCTCATCGTCTGCGGCAGCTTCATCGTCTCTCCGCCGGCCGGCGACGCGTACCACCAGGTCCTGTGGACCTGGATGGACGTCGACGGCTTCGCCCCCACCATCGGCTTCTACCTCGACGCCGTCAGTGTGCTCTGGGTGCTGGTCATCACCTTCGTCGGGTTCCTCATCCACCTGTACTCCACCGAACACATGGAGCACGACGAGGGCTTCACCCGCTTCTTCATGTACCTGAACCTCTTCGTGGCTTCCATGCTGGTCCTGGTGCTCGCCGACAACCTGCTCCTCCTGTACCTCGGCTGGGAGGGCGTCGGCCTCTGCAGCTACCTGCTCATCTCGTTCTGGCAGAAGGACCCGCAGAACGTGTACAGCGGCCGCAAGGCGTTCATCGTCACCCGCGTCGGAGACACCGCGCTGATCGCCGGTCTGTTCCTGCTGTTCACGCAACTGCACACGCTGCAGATCCAGCCGATGCTCACCGCCGCGCAGCACACCTTCGTGCCCGGCTCGGCGGTCGCCGTCGCCGCCGCCCTGCTCATCCTCGGCGGCGCCGCCGGCAAGTCGGCACAGGTGCCGCTGCAGACGTGGCTCCCCGACGCCATGGCAGGCCCTTCACCGGTCAGCGCGCTCATCCACGCGGCGACCATGGTCACCGCCGGCGTCTACCTCATCGCGCGCACCAACGTGCTCTTCACGCTGGCACCGGATGCGCGGCTCATCGTCGCCATCGTCGGCACGGTGACCCTCGTCATCGCCGGGTTCAGCGCGCTCGTGCAGCACGACCTCAAACGCGCCCTCGCCTACTCCACCATCAGCCAGATCGGCTACATGTTCCTGGCGCTGGGCGTCTCCGGCTGGGAGGCGGGCGTCTTCCACTTCATGACGCACGCCTTCTTCAAGGCTCTGCTCTTCCTTGCCGCAGGCGTCATCATCGAGGCGCTCGCCGACGAGCACGACATCTTCAAGATGGGCGGGCTGGCCCGCGAGATGCCCGCCGTCTTCTGGACCTTCACCATCGGCGCCGCCGCCCTTGCGGCGCTGCCGTTCATCACCGACGGCTTCTACAGCAAGGACCTCATCATCTCCACGAGCCTCGGATCCGTGGACGGCAGTCTGTGGTTCTACGTCGCCTCCCTCGTGGGCGCCTTCGTGACCGTGCTGTACTCCTTCCGGCTGGTCTTCGTCGTCTTCTTCGGCGAGCGCCACACCGAGGTCACACGGCGTCCGCGCTGGCGGCAACTGGCGCCGCTGTACGTCCTCGCGACCCTGTCGGTCGTCGGCGGCCTCGTGTGGATGCCGGGCTGGGTGAGCGGGTTCCACCCGCTTGAGAACTTCCTGAACACGGCGCTGCCGCCACTCGAGCTGACGGGCCGGTACGCGGCCTTCGCCGACGGCACCGGCGGAGCGTTCGTCACCATCCTCGTCGTGGCGGTCGGCGTCGGCATCGCATGGCTGCTCTGGATCCCCTGGCGCAAGAGCACGGAGGCGTTCGGCGCCTCGCCGGCCGTGCGGCCGCTCGATGCCTATTGGCTCGGCGGCTGGGGCTTCGACTGGGTCTACGAGCGGGCGTTCGTGCGGCCCATCAGGTGGCTGGCGCACGCGGGCCGCCACGACGTCGTCGACTACGCGGTGCGCGGAATCGCCTGGCTCAACGTGGCCGCCTGGCGCGGCCTGAGCTCGGCGCAGAACGGGCGCCTGCGCGGCTACGTGGCCTTCGCCGGCTTCGGCATCATCCTCGTCCTTGCCCTCGTGGTGCTGAGGTGACGCCGTGCTGCTGACCCTCTACATCCTCATCCCGGCGGCCCTGGCGCCGCTCGCGTGGCTGCTGGGCCGCTCGAACCCGCTGCTGGCCCGCTGGACGGCGATACTGGGAACGGCCGTCCCGCTCGTGCTGCTGACCGTACAGTGGATCGCGAACGCCGGCGCGCTCCGCGGCGACTTCGTCGCCAAGGGAGCCGGCACGACGGCCTTCGTCTCGAGCGCGCCTGCCGGTGCCTGGATCGCCCACGTCAAGGTGGACTGGATCCCTTCGCTCGGCATCAGCTACTTCCTGGCCGCCGACGGCCTCACCCTCATCATGCTGCTGCTCACGTTCGGCCTCGGCCTGCTCGCCGTGCTCTGCTCGTGGCGCGGCATCACCGACAAGGTCGGCGTGTTCCACCTGATGATCCTGTGGACCGTGACCGGACTGGCCGGCGTGTTCCTCTCCCTTGACCTGTTCCTGTTCTATTTCTTCTTCGAGATGATGCTCATCCCGATGTACTTCCTGATCGCCGTCTGGGGCCATGAGCGGCGGGTGCACTCGGCCATCAAGTTCTTCATCTTCACCCAGGTGAGCGGCCTGCTCATGCTGGTCGCGATCGTCGCGCTGATGTTCATCCACGGGCGCCAGACCGGGGTGTACACCTTCGACTACACGCAACTGCTCGGCATGCACCTGGGTACGAGGACGGCTATGCTCCTGATGCTCGGCTTCTTCGCCGCCTTCGCCGTCAAGCTGCCGGCGTGGCCGTTGCACACCTGGCTGCCGGACGCGCACACAGACGCGCCGACCGCCGGCTCCGTGCTGCTGGCCGGCGTGCTCATCAAGATCGGCGCCTACGGGATGATCCGCTTCATGATCCCGCTGTTCCCCAGCGCCGCCTATGAGTTCCGGTTCTGGGCGCTGGTCCTCGGCGTGGTCGGCATCATCTACGGCGCCCTCATGGCCTACGCCCAGACCGACCTGAAGCGGCTGGTGGCGTACACCAGCGTCAGCCACATGGGCTTCGCGCTCATCGGCATCTTTGCCTGGAACACGTGGGCGCTGCAGGGCGTGATCCTGGAGCTGGTGTGCCACGCCCTCTCCACGGGCGCCCTCTTCATCCTGGTCGGCGGGTTGCAGGACCGCATCCTCACCCGCGACATGGACAAGATGGGCGGGCTCTGGCAGGTGGCGCCCCGGATGGGCGGCACGGCCATGTTCTTCGCCCTGGCCTCGCTCGGCCTGCCGGGGCTGGGCAACTTCGTCGCCGAGTTCCTCATCCTGGTCGGCGTGTGGCAGGTGAGCCAGTGGGCCGCCGTGCTCGGCGCCGTCGGCCTGGTGTTCGCCACCGTCTACGCGCTGTGGATGATGCAGCGCGCGTTCCAGGGTGAGGAAACGCACGGCTGGAAGTTCGCCGACCTCACCAAGATCGAGATCGGCATGTTCGCCAGCATGATCGTCGCGCTGGTGCTGCTCGGCTTCTGGCCGCAGCCGCTGATCACGACGGCGCGCAACACCATCAACGGACTGCACGCCCAGACCAGCCAGAGCCGGTTCAGCTGGGGGCCGGTGGCCGACAAGCTCATCGACACCGGCGGCTCGCCGGCTGAGACCGCTGGGCAGCAGCCGGCGCCGGCCTCCGGCGCGGACGTTCTCGCCGACCAGGGGGGCGGCCAGTGAAGGCCGGCGACCTCCTCACCATCTCGCCACTCATCGCCCTCACGCTCGCGCCGGTCGTCGTCATGCTGGCGGCCGCGTTCTGGCGCTCGCACACAGCGGCCTTCGTGCTCACTCTCTGCGGCCTGGGGGTGGCGTTCGGCCTGCTGTTCGTCTCGGCCTCACGCACCTCGCCCGCGGTCACACCCCTGATCTCGATGGATGCCTATGCGCTCTTCTTCATCGGCCTGCTCACCGCCGCGACGGCCGTCGTCGTGCTGCTCTCGCGGGGCTACCTGGAGCGCCTGCCGCTGCACCCAGAGGAGTACTACGTCCTGCTCCTGACGGCCACGCTCGGCGGAGCGGCCCTCGTGGCCAGCACGCAGTTCGCCTCGTTCTTCCTGGGCCTCGAGATCCTGAGCGTCTCGCTGTACGCGCTCATCGTCTACCCGGTGTTCCGCGCGGACGCCGTCGAGGCGGCGGTGAAGTACCTGGTGCTCGCCGGGGCCACCTCGGCGTTCCTCATCTTCGGCATGGCGCTCGTCTACGCGGAAAGCGGGGCCATGACCGCGGCCGGCGTCTCCAAGCTCATCGCCGGCCTCGGCTCCGAGTCCGCCGTCATCACCGTCGGCGTCGTCATGATCCTCGTGGGAGTGGGTTTCAAGCTGGCCGTAGTGCCGTTCCACATGTGGACGCCGGACGTGTACCAAGGCGCCCCCGCACCGGTGACCGCGTACATCGCCACCGTGTCCAAGGGCGCCGTGTTCGCGCTCCTGCTCCGCTACATGCTGCCGGTGAGCTCGGACACGTCGTCGACGCTGTTCCTTGCGCTGGCAGCGGTGGCCATCGCGTCCATGCTCGCCGGCAACCTGCTGGCTCTGCGCCAGGACAACGTCAAGCGCGTCCTGGCGTACTCCTCCATCGCCCACCTCGGCTACCTGCTCGTCGCCTTCCTGGCGAGCGGGGAGCGCGCCGGCGTGGCCGTAGGCTTCTACCTCGTCGCCTACTTCGTCACCTCTCTGGTGGCGTTCGGGGTGGTGACGGTGCTCTCGACCGGCGAACGCGACGCCGACCTGATGCTCGACTACCGCGGGCTTGGCGCGCGGCGGCCGTGGCTGGCGGCGATCTTCACGGTCGCCCTGCTCTCACTGGCCGGCATGCCACTGACGATGGGCTTCATCGGCAAGTTCCTGATCGTCACCGCCGGCGGCGGAGCAGCCCTGTGGGCCTTGGTCGTCGTCCTGGTCGTGAGCAGCACCATAGGCCTCTACTACTACACGCGGCTGATCGTGGCGATGTACATGCGCCGGCCCGAGGAGCTCGAGCCGGCCGGCGCCGGGCCTGCGGCGCGCCTGGCGGCGGCCGGCGGCGCGACGAGCATCACCGTCCTCGGCGCGCTCACCATGATCCTCGTGGCGTTCGGCGTGTACCCGTCGCCCCTCATCCGACTCGTGGAGCACGCCGTCTCGGTGCTCCCTTGGCCGTGAAGCGGACCCGGCGCGGCCTCTTTCACCGTGCGCCGGCGCACCCCGTGGTCGTGAGCCCCGGTCACGAAGAACTCCCCGTCCTCGAACTCTGGGTAGCCGTCCCCGTTCCGCCCCTGAGGCCGTGACCGTGAAGTGGCGGCACATACCCCGGAGGGTATGATGACGACAACGGACGATCATGTGAGGAGGACCGATGGCCAAGGCCGAGATCGAGAGCGGCATCTGCGGATTCTGCACCACCGTCACGACGACGAGTGAGGGCCGCAAGGTGAGGGTGGAGTTCGAGACAGACTGCGGATACGTCGAGCAGCTAGCCGAGGCGCTCACGGAGGTCGACCCCTTCAAGGAGATCAGCTACCGTGGCGAGGGTCCTGTGACACTCAAGCTCGCCGCCGAGCACCTGGTCCACCCCGCCTGCCCGGTACCGAGCGGCATCATCAAGGCGATCGAGGTGGAGGCCGGGCTGGCGCTGCCGAAGGACGCCAGCATCAAGCCGTCCAAGACCTGAGGCCGGCGGCCGGCTCGGCGCGACCGGCCAGGGCCAAGACAAGAAGAGGGCGGGGCCGCCGAAGCTGGGCGGCCCCGCCCTCTTCGTCTTCGGCGCGGCGTCAGCGCCGGCCGCGGCTCACTTGGCCGGCCCCTGCGCAAGCGTCACGGACGCGGACTTCTGAGAGCCGGACGAGTCCGTCCAGGTGATGGTCACCGAGTCGCCGGGGTGGTGCGCGGCGATGAGGTCGCTCAGGCCCGAGGCCGACGACACCGCGTCGCCGTCGACGGCGGTGATGACGTCGCCCGCGGTGAGGCCGGATTTGGCGGCGGGCGACCCGGAGACGACGCCAGCCACCGTGGCACCGGACGTTCCCGGCTGCCCGCTCGACCCGCTGCCGTTGCCATACGGGTCGCTGTAGCCGTAGGGGTCGCCGTACCCGTAGCCGGACCCTCCGGCGCTCTGAGCACCGGCGGATGTGGTCTGAACGCCGAGGAACCCCGTTCCACCGATGTGGACCGTACTCGAAGCGGCGCCGCTCTTGATCTGGTCGACGATCTGCAGGGCGGTCGCGATCGGAACGGCGAATCCCTCCGTTCCGGAGGAGCCGGAGCCGTAGCCGTAGCCGTGATACGCGTTGGTCGCGGAGGCGGCCGTCATCACGCCGATCACATCGCCGTCGGCGTTCACCAGCGGACCGCCGGAGTCGCCCGACTGGATGTCGGCGTCGGTCTGGATCAGGCCGTTCAGCTGCTCCGAGCTGCCGTCGGCCTGGTCGCTGGCGACGATCTGTTGATCAAGGGCGAGCACGGAGCCGGCGGCCACCGTAGGCGCGCCGCCGTCACCGCCGGCGTTGCCGACGCCGACGACGGCGTCGCCGACGGCCAGCGCCGAGGAGTCACCGATGCTCGCCGTTGTGAGCCCTGAGGCGCCTTCGAGCTTGATGAGCGCGATGTCATGGGTCACGTCGTAGCCGACCACGGTCGCCGAGTACGTCTGGCCGTTGCCAACGTCCGTAGCCTGAACGTCGGTCGCCCCGTCGACGACGTGGTTGTTGGTCAGCACGTAGCCGTCGGAGGAGAGGACGATGCCGGTGGCGGCGCCTCCGGACGACGTGTAGTCGTTGCTCACTGTGACGTTGACGATCGCCGGGCTGACCTTCGCGGCGATCGCACTGACGTCGGCGCTCGTCGCCGAGCCACTCGAGCCGGACCCTGTCGAGGGAGCCGCGCCGCTGCCGTCGCCCAGCGACGGCGGCAGCTGCTGGGTCGCGCCGGGGACCGCCGGCTGCGTCAGAGATGTCGTGGAGACACCGGAGGCCGAGAAGTGCCGGGCGACCGCCACGCCCGAGATGAGCACCGCAACGGCCAGCGCGACGACTGCGACGAGGCGGCCAAGACGGCGGCGCCCGTGTCCGCCGCCGGCTGATGGTCTCGCTTCAGGCGCAGGCGTCGTTGTGTACCAGGTGACGCCGTCCCCAGTGGGAGTGGTCATCGAGGTAGTCACGCGGATGGAGGTGTCTGCTGTGTCTGGGCCGGGCTCCTCGAAGGGCCCGGAGGGAGTCACGTGGTCTGACATGCCGCCTCGCTCGTGTCGTGCGTCAATGAACTGTGAGTCCATGAATACCCACCGAAGCTGGGGAACAGCTGAGAGACGCGTCCGAGGCGGCTGAGCGTTCACGGACGACCAGCGTGCGGTGCCGCTACATCATTCGGTCAGGCGGAAGCGCCAGACGGCGAGCGCGAAGAACGCAGCGGCCCAAGCCATCGAGACGCCGAGCGCGGGCAGGACGTCCGCTACGTCGAACCCGCGTACCACGATGCCGCGCAAGCCGTCGAGGATCCACGCCGTCGGCAGCAGATGGCCGACGGCCTGGAACCCCTGGCCGGCGATCTCCAGCGGGAACCAGGCGCCCGAGAGGGCGGCCATGGCCATGGACACCAGCACCGTGGTCGCGATGAGCGCCTGCTCGCTCTTGAGCACCGAGGCGAGCAGCAGTCCCAGTGTGCTCGCCACCATCGAGAGCGCGATCATCATGACGAGCAGCGCCGCCGGGTCGCGCAGGTAGTCCACGCCGAAGAAGATCTGGGCGACGCCGATCAGCAACACCTGCTGTACAAAGGTCAGCAGGAACATGCCCGCGGCCTTGCCTCCGATGAGCTCCGGGCGCCTAAGGCGGGTCGTCATGAGGCGCTGCAACGTACCGTTCTGGCGCTCGACGATGAGCGCGATACCCGCCGTCATGAGGCTGAAGAGGATGAAGTTCACCATCATGCCCGGCGAGCTGAGGACGAAGCCGCTCGGCGTCTGGTTGGCGGCAGCGCCGGCCTCGACGACCTTGGTGCTCGCGGCCGGAGAGGCGAGCGCCTGAGCGACCACGGGCTTGGCCTCTGACGCCATCTGCGCCAGCTTGTCGCCGCCCGGCCCGCGTAAGCTGGTCGTCCCTACCGCCTCGGCCGCCGCGCGCGATGCGAGCTCCACCGTCACCTGATCGCCGGCGAGTGTCCGCACCTCGCTCGCCGCCGTGGAGGCGCCGCTGGAGCCCTGCGTCGAGACGACTACCAGGTCGGCCTGCTTGCCGTCCGCCACCGCCTGGCTGTAGCCGGCGGGGACGATGAGCCCGGCGGCGGCCTTACCGTCCGCGATCTGCTGCTCGAGGTCGCTCTCCTTCACGTCGACGACCCGCACGACGGCCGACTTGCCCAGGTCAGTGACGAGTTGCTTCGCCGCGATCCCGCCATCGGCGTCCCATACCGCCAGGGGCAACTTCTGGCTGCTGCTGTTGGCGCCGAACAGGATGCCGAAGAACAGGGTGAACGCGAGCGGCATCGCAAGAATGAAGATGAGCGACAGCCGATCGCGCGCGGTCTGCACGAGGTCCTTGCGGGCGAGGAGGGCGGCAAGCCTCACGCGAACCTCCTCCGCATCTTGAGCACCGCGAAAAAGAAGAACGCGACCGCAAAGCCCAGCGGTACCAGCACCTGCCAGCGGATGTCGACCAGTCCGCCGCCGCGCATGGCCGTGTCCCAACCGTGGAGCAGCCAGCCGTTCGGCGTGAACTGCTGGATGAAGGCATAGGTGGTGCCGGTCTGGGCGGTGCCCGTGAAGTTGCCCCCGAGCAGCGCCAGGACAAGGTAGACGCCGGACCCGATGGCGCCCGCCTGGGCCGGCGTCTTGGCGAACGAGATGACGAGCAGCGCGAGGCCGCCGGCCACGCCGGCGGCCACTACGGTGAGCAGGACCACCGCGTCGATCCGGCCCCAGTGGATGCTGAAGATGATCCGCCCGGCGATCAAGAGCACGATTGCCTGCACAAGGACCGTGACGAACACCGCGACGAACTTGCCGGCGATGATCGTGCCGTGCCGCGTCGGCGTGGTGAACAGGCGCGGCATGGTGCCGTCGCGGTCCTCGGTGAGGATCGTCCGCGCTACGTTGGCGGCGCCGAAGAACATGAAGAAGATCATCATGCCGCTGAGGATGGAGCCGGTGACACTCACGTCGGTGCTCGACTTGCCTACCGTCGGAGGACGCTGCGTGACCGCAAGGCCGGCCGAGATGCCGCCGTTGTGGGTGAACGTCCCGGCTGCAGTAGCGGCGGCCTGCGCAGCTGCGGGGGAGCCCGGGACTCTCGGACTCAGCGCGACGGCGCCGGCGGCGGCCGCGCGGGCGCCGTTGAAGTCGGCCAGCACCTGGCCGACGATGCCTTCGACGATGGAGCCCCCGATCTCCGCGGTCGGGTTCTCGTAGAGCTCCACCTGGCTCTTGGCCGTGGCGTCGCTACCGAACACGACGGCGCTGAAGTCCTCAGGGACGATGACGGCGACAGCCGCCTTGCCGTCGTCGACCGCCTTTTGAGCCGCCGCCGCGGACGTGACCGTGCTTGCATCGAGCACGTCATTCAGGTCCTTGCTTGTGAGGATCTTCTGGATGGCGTCGCCGGCGTTCTCACGGGCTTGGGCTCCGCCCTTGTCCAGGTTCGCCACTACGACCTTGGTGGCGGCGATGTCGAACCCGCTGCCGCCCCCAAAGGCGAAGCCGAGCAGGGCAGCGAGAGCGAGCGGCGCGACCAGCATCATGACCAGCGCCGGCCGGTTGCGCAGCGTGCTGCGCAGGTCCTTCCAGGCGATGGCGAGGATCTTGATCACGCTGCTGCCTCGAGGCCTTCGGCCTCGTCGGCGATGACCCGGCCGCGGGTCATTCTCTGAGCGCCCGACCGGTGAGGTGCAGAAACACCATCTCGAGGTTCGGCTCGGCGACGTTGATCTCAGTGATGCGCGAGCCAGCCGCAGCGGCCGCCTCGAACAACCGCGGAAGCACCTCGTTGGGGTCTTCGGTGAGGAGCACGGCCTCGTCCTCCTCGACGTCGACCTTCTCTACCCCTCTGACCCCGCGCCAGCGCTCGGCCATACCCTCGAGATGGTGGTCCACCCGTGCCGTGACACGCGCGCCCTCGCCGACGATCCTCACCAGCTCCTCGTGCGTGCCGAGGGCGATCATCTTGCCGTTGTCCATGATGCCGATGCGATCGCTGAGTTCCTGCGCCTCGGCCATGTAGTGCGTTGTGTAGAGGATCGTCATCCCCTGGTCGCGCAGCGCCAGGATGCCGTCGAGGATCGACCGCCGGCTCTGCGGGTCGATTCCCACCGTCGGCTCGTCGAGGTACAGCACCCTGGGTTTGTGCAGCAACGCGACGCCGATGTTGACGCGCCGTTTCATGCCGCCGCTGAACTTGTCCACGCGGTCCTTCTGACGATCGACGAGCGTGATGAGTTCCAGCACCTCGTCGACCCGCTTCTTGAGCGCGTCGCCGGAGAGCCCATACATCCGCCCCCAGAACACGAGGTTCTCGCGCGCGCTCATGTCCGGGTACAGCGCGATGTCCTGCGGGACGACCCCGATGGTCTCCTTGACGGCCTGCGCGTCGCTCACGACGGAGTGGCCGTTGATGACGGCGTCGCCGCCGCTCGGCTTCAGCAGGCAGCTCAGCATGGAGATGGTGGTGCTCTTGCCGGCACCGTTGGGGCCGAGGAGGCTGAAGATCTCGCCCTCGGCGATGTCGAAGCTCACGCCGTCTACGGCGAGCACGCCCTTGGGCGCGTCGTACTGCTTGCGCAGCTCTTTGACCTCGACGATGCTCACCTGTGTGACCCTCCTCGTAGGTGCATTCGACGAGGCACGTTATACACCTGAGAAGCGCGGCGGTCACGTGCCCGTCGTGAGAGGGGACGGCAGCCCCCTCAGGCAGAGCGGGCGGGCGAGGGTCACTTCAAGGGTGACCCTCGCCCGCCCGGGAACGAGTCGCAGTCGGAGCGGGATCAGAGCCGCATCGCGGCGATGAACGCGGGGGCCGCGCTGCCCTCGGGCCAGACGGCGAAGACTCCACAGGCCGCGCGCGCGGCGTCCACCGGCTGCCAGCGCAGTTCCGCCTTCCGGCAGGCGCACCAGCCTGACACTGTCGTCGCATGCGGCATGTGGAACATGCAGTCGCCGCACACCACGTCCCCCTTCGCGACCGACCGCATCATCATTGCGGGCTCGGTCTTCTCCCGTGACTCCCGCTCCACCCTGATCGCCATGACCGCCTCCGCCCTCCGACGCCTCCCAGCGTCTCCTCCGGCGAGACGCCGTCCTTACGGGAAGCCTAGGAGCCGAGGACCCACGCGGTCGTCACCCCAGACGGGTGAACCGCGCCGCAGATGAGCCCAGCGCGAACCGGCGGGTCAGCTCTGCGAGGGCAAAGGGGCGAGCGCACGCAGCACGCAGACCGGGGTCTGCTCGTGGCCCTGGCCGAGCGGGTTGTCGCGCATGAGACGCCTGGCGAGGGTGCGGTCGGCGCCGGGAGAGGCGCCGAGCACCGTGGCCGTGAGGTCGTTGGCGTCGATGACGACGAACTCGACGCGCCCGCCTGCGGCCACGCTCAGCACGTTCGCGAGATGCGCCGCCACGCCGTCCGGGTCCGCCGGGCCGAGCTTGGCATGGGTGTTGTGCGGCGGCAGCGTGTTCCAGGTGGGGCCGTCGATGGCCTCCACGTCGGCCCCGGCGACCTTGTAGAAGAGGCCGCGCTTGCCGACGACCTTGCCGGCGGCGGAGACGGCCGCGGCGGCGACGATGCGGGGCGCGCCGGCCTCGTCGATGGCCAACTGCATGGTCTCGGGGATGCCCAGCCCGATGCCGTGCGGCGTCTTGGTCACGGCCTTGCTGAGCACCCTGGCGAGCCTGGTCGGGTGGATCTCGTCGAGCGCGTAGCTGCGGCCCTGGCTGGCGGCGATGGGCTTCTCGGCCATCACCACCAGATCGCCCGGCTCGATGTGCGGGACGACGTGCTTCTCCATGACGAGATCGAGGTCGTCGTCCCGCGCGACGAGATCGGTGTGCAGCGGCAGGCGCGCGAAAACGGTGCCGCCGGCGACGGCGAACAGGTGCTTCTCCTCGTTCGGTGTGTACCCGGCGAGGAGTCTCTCGGCGTCGGCTGCCGCGGCGCTGCCGTCCGCAGCCCCCAGCAACGCCGGCACGCGCGCGTCGCCGGGCTCGGCGATCCCGCCGCGGTGGACGGGGCCGACCGGCACAGGCGCGCCCAGCGCGACCTCGATGTCGGCATCCTCGAGCACCACACTGCGGTCGACGAACTCGCGCAGCCACAACTCGACGTTGGCGGCGCGCCAGAAGAACATGCTCTCCTCCACCTGCCCCTTGCAACAGGCGCGGAACGCCTGCACAACGGCCTCGCCGTCCCAGTACGGCCGCGCCATGAACGCCGGCGACTGGTACAGGCTGGTGAACGCCGCGCGGCGCGCCTTGATCCAGCGCATCTCCGGCGTGGTGAACCCGACCTTCCAGCGACGCAGGCGGATCTTCTCGGGAAGGGTGCCCTTGAGCGCGGCGCGCAGGATCCAGCGGCTCCAGCCGTGACGCACGATCGCGTCTTCCGGCAGGCTCAGGATGTGGTCCACGAACTCCTGGTCGAGGTACGGCACGCGGCTCTCGATGCTGAACGCCATGGAGTTGCGGTCCTCATAGCGCAGCAGACACGGCAGGCTGTACGTGAGCAGGTCCTGGAGCAGGCGCTCCTTGAGCTCCGACTGGGAGCGCCCGTATCCGGGGTCTGTGGTCCGGGCGAGGAAGTCCTCGCGAAGCAGCTTGCGCGTGGGCAACTGCTTGCGCCGCTGCTTGATGCGGCGCTTGGCGAGCGGCCACAGCACGTCCCGCGCCGCCGTGCTCTCCTTGCGCAGCTCCGTGTACTTGCCCTCGTTGCGCAGTTGGCGCAGATACACGAGCTGATACGGCACGTAGCCGGCGATCAGCTCGTCACCGCCTTGGCCGTCGAGCAGCACGGTGACCTGCTCGCGCGCAGAGCGCATGACGCACCACTGGGCGTACGGGCCGGTGCTGACGATCGGCTCTTCCTGATGCCAGACGAAGTCGCGCAGCTCGCCGATGAACTCGTGCGACGTCGGGTTGGTGTAGGTGGTGTCGGCGCCGGTGCTCTCGACGGCGGTCTCGATGTACTCGCGCTCGTCGATGGGGTCGCCGTCGAACACGGCGCTGAAGGTCTTGAGCTGGCCACGCAGGGAGGCGGCGTCGGGCGCGTCCTCCTTGAGCAGCTCACTCATGAAGCTGATGATCGTCGTCGAGTCGAGGCCGCCGGAGAGGCAGGATCCGACGGGGACCTCGGAGACGAGGCGCCGCTCGACGCTCTCGCGGAAGCGGCGCCGGAAGTCGGCCGGGTCGTCGCCGCCGTCACGCGAGAGCATAGGCGTCCAGTAGGGCGAACTCTCGAGCGGGGCGGCGAGCGTGCCGGCATCCGGCGCGGCGCCGTCCAGCGGCAGCTCGACCGAGGTCGCGGACGGGACGTGGTACACGCCCTTGAAGAACGTCTCGGCGCGGTGGTCGTGGAACCCGTGCTGCAGGTATTCGAAGATCATCTGATCGTCCGGCTCGGCGACGAGCTCGGGGTCCTGCAGCAGCGCCTTGATCTCGCTGGCGAAGAGGAGGCGGCCGCTCTTCGGAGACCTGGCGTAATACAGCGGCTTGATGCCGAAGTGGTCGCGGTTGAGCACGAGCTTGCCGCCGCGCCCGTCCTCGCCGGCGCCGCGCAGGTCGGCGATGGCGAACGCCCACATGCCGTTGAAGCGCGCGGCGCAGGCCGCCCCCCACTCCTCGTAGGCGTGGACGATGACCTCGGAGTCGCTGCGCGTACGGAAGACGTGTCCCGCGGATTCGAGCTCCTCGCGCAGCTCGCGGTAGTTGTAGACCTCGCCGTTGTAGACGAGCCAGACGGTCTCGTCCTCGTTGGCCACCGGCTGGTGACCGCCCTCGCGGTCGATGATGCTGAGGCGACGGTGGCCGAGACTGACGGACGGGATCTCGAAGGCGCCGGCATCATCGGGCCCGCGGTGCACGATGGCGGCGCCCATGCGCCCGAGAAGCTGCCGGTCGGATGAGCCGGCGAAGCCGAAGATTCCGCACATACGCGGGGACTCTCCTGGGGGTCGGGGTCGTTGGCGGCGCGGCGGCACTGCCTGGCCTCCCGCGCCGTTCCACCTTACCATCGCCGGGTCCGGCCGGGCGAGCCGGGCGGACGCCCGGCGCCCGTACGCGCAGCGGCCCCGGGACGTGGCCGGCCCAGCCCCCGCGGTCGGGCCGGCCACCTCCCGGGGCCGTGCCTGTGTGCTACATCAGCTTTACCCTGTTACCCGGGTGCGACATGCAGTAGTCGTCCCGCTTGACGAGCGGGAACGCGCCCACCATGGGGAACGCCCCGAACGGAAGCTCGCGTGTGGGTCCGCGGAAGAACGCCTCTCCCTGCACGACCGTGGGCGGAGCCGCGCGGCAGGTGCCCGCGTCCGTGCCCGGCACGGCGCAGAACGCCGGGCATGTGCCACACCGCTGCATCTCTTCGTCCATCACGCCTCCAACGCCGGCAGGGTCTGTGTATTCCACGCGGACGGCCGCCGTTCCTTCACACCCGTAGCCTTTTCGCCGCCGTATCCATCGCATCGGCGCGAATCATCTTGCCCCGCCCATGGTCGCTCGAAGGCGCTCGAGGAAGAGATGGGGCCTTTCCTGCCTTCGTCCCTGGCAGGCCGCCCCAGCACAGGCCCCGGCAGCGCTCCCGCCAGAGCCGTCTTCTCCGCCGCCCGCAAGAGGCGTTCACACGTCCGGTGTGTGGGGAGCCATAGTCCGCTGGGGGGCAGCGCCAGATGTAGCGCCCTTCCCGGCGCCGCATGTGGCGCCATCTCCGACGTCATCCTTGACGCCCCCCCAAGCGACGCCCTCCACGTCCCCCTGCCCGTCTGATGTTGACGAGATCGCACCGGGGACACATTGCCGCGCTCTCCGAGCGCCGGATACACTCAGAAGCTGTTCCACACCCCGAGGTGGAGGTCGACATGGCCGAGAGCGGCGTGGAGCTTTGCGCGGTCAGGCAGCTGGACTACGTCTGGATACCAGTACGCGACGGGACGCGGCTCGCGGCTCGCGTGTGGCTGCCCGTGGACGCGGAGGCCGATCCTGTGCCCGGCATCCTCGAGGCGGTGCCGTACCGGCTCAGCGACGGCATGGCCACTCGCGACGTCCTCATCCATCCGTATTGGGCGGCCCGCGGCTACGCCTGCCTGCGCGTGGACCTGCGCGGCAGCGGCGAGTCGGACGGCGTACTCGAGGACGAGTACCACCCGCAGGAGCAGGAGGACCTGCTCGACGTCATCGCCTGGATCGCGGCGCAGCCGTGGTGCACCGGCGCCGTCGGCATGACCGGCATCTCATGGGGCGGCTTCAACAGCCTCCAGCTGGCCGCCCGGCGCCCACCGGCGCTCAAAGCGGTCATCACGCTCATGAGCACCGACGACCGCTACGCCGACGACGTCCACTACAAGGGCGGCTGCATACTGGCCACCGACCTGCTGCACTGGAGCACGTGCATGCTGCACTGGCAGTGCCAGCCGCCGCACGAGGCCGCCGTCGGGGAGCGCTGGCGCGAGCTCTGGGAACAGCGGCTCGCGGTCAACAAGCCCTGGGTCCACACCTGGCTCGCGCACCAGCGGCGCGACGCGTACTGGAAGCACGGGTCGGTGTGCGAGGACTACACGGCCATCGAGATCCCCGTGTACGCCATCGGCGGCTGGACCGACGGCTACACGAACAGCGTACCGCGCCTGCTGGAAGGGCTGCCGGGCCCGCGCAAAGGTCTCATCGGGCCCTGGCCACACGCGTTCCCTCACTACGTCACCCCGGGTCCGGCCATCGGCTTTCTGCAGGAGGCGCTGCGCTGGTGGGACCACTGGCTCAAAGGCGTGGACACCGGCGTGATGGACGAACCCATGCTCCGCGTCTGGATGCAGGACTCCGCGGCGCCTGCCCCGTGGATGGACGAGGTGCCGGGGCGCTGGGCGGCGGAGGACGTGTGGCCGTCGCCGCGCCTCGAGCGACGGGCGTTGCGGCTCGACGCCGACCTGATGCTCCGGGACGCCGCGGAGGAAGAGGCGCCGGGTCCCGAGGCGGCCGCCGCGCACGGCGCGGACGGCGGCCGCCTGAGCATTCTCGGCGCCCAGTTCTGCGGCGCCGACGCCGGCGCCTGGTGCGCCGAGAGCCAGCCCAGCGACTTCGCGCCCGACCAGCGGGCGGCGGAGGGCCAGTCGCTCTGCTTCACCTCGGCGCCGCTCCCGGAGCGGCTGGAGATCCTCGGCCACCCGCGGCTCACGCTCCGCTTCGCGAGCGACCGGCCGCGGGCGCTGGTCGCCGCCCGGCTGGACGACGTCGCACCGGACGGCTCCTCCAGGCTCGTCACGACCCAGGTCTTCAACCTCACACACCTGACGAGCCACGAGACGCCGGAGCTCTTGGAGCCCGGTCGGGAGTACACGGCGGCGATCGCCCTGGACGCGATCGCCCAGGCTTTCCCGGCCGGCCACCGCCTGCGGCTCGCGCTTTCCCCCACGTACTGGCCCTGGGCGTGGCCCTCGTCGGAGCCGGCCACACTCACGGTGGTCACCGGCGAGAGCCTGCTGGAGCTGCCCGTGCGGCCGGAGCGGCGCGAGGACGCGGACCTTCGGCCCTTCGACCCGCCGGTGGTCCCCGAGGGACTCGGCGAGAAGACACTGGGCGGCGGCAAGGGCGGCCGCGCGTACACGCGCGACCTCGCCGCCGACGAGATCACCTGGACCTTCCGCTACGTCGACGGCGGCAACGTCGTCCTCCCCAACGGCTGGGGGACTGAGGAGTGGAACACCGTGAGCTTCGCCCTGCGAGAGGGTGACCCGCTGTCGGCCAGAGTCCGGGTCGAGGCGGAATCCGTACTGGTCCGGGGCGAGCAAGGCCGGTTTCACATCGTCACCCACGGGGAGATGACGTGCGACGCGGACACGTTCTACGTCGCGGACGAGGTCGCCGTCTACGAAGGTGAGGACGGCGACGAACGTGAGGTCTTCACGAGGTCGTGGTGGCACCAGGCGCCGCGCGACTTGGTCTGAGAGGGAGGGCGAGAGAATGTACTTCGGCGCGCACGTGAAGTCGTCGGGCGGTGTGTGGCACGCGATCGAGAACGGCTTGGACATCGGCGCGGAGGCGGTGCAGTTCTTCGCCGGCAGCCCGCGCACATGGGCGCCGACGGTCTACAAGGACAAGGACTGGCAGAAGTTCCGCGAGATGCGCTCGGACTCCCCCATCCGCTTCGTCGTCATCCACACCATCTACCTCATCAACCTCGCCAGCGAGAACGAGGACTTCTACGCGAAGTCGGTGCGGTCGCTGTGCGGCGCGCTCACCGCTGCCGAGCAACTGGGCGCCGACGCCATCGTCACCCACATCGGCTCCCACCAGGGCTCCGGGTTCGCGGCCGGCCTGGAGCGCGTGCAAGCCGGCCTCCGCGCCGCCCTCGCCGACAGCGAGGGCTCGCCGGTGCGCCTCCTCCTGGAAAACACGGCGGGCGCCGGAGGCACGATGGGGGTCGACTTCCGCGAGCTGGGCCAGATCATCGACGCCTCCGGCGGCGACGCGCGTCTGGGCATCTGCGTGGACACGGCGCACATCTTCGAGTCGGGCGTCGACCTGCGCACCCGCGAGGGCATCGACGAGGTCCTGAAAGAACTGAACGAGGGCTGTGGGCCCGACCGCCTCGCCATGTTCCACCTGAACGACTCCAAGACGCCGCTCGGCTCCAACCGCGACCGGCACGAAAACATCGGACAGGGGGACCTCGGCGAAGACGCGTTCAGGCTGCTCGTCAACGAACCGGCGTTCGCAGGCCTGCCCGGCATCCTCGAGGTGCCGGGGTTCGACGGCCAGGGTCCGGACAAAGAGAACCTCGCCCGGCTGCGCGCGCTCGTCGGCTGACGCCGGCTCGCGCGCCGGGAGCCATCGGCGGGTCCGCCCACCTCGAGGGTATACTCGAAAGACGGCGGGCTCCGGTCCCGCTACCCTTGGACTGCGAGGTGACGCCATGGAACTCGTGACCGTGACGACCGTCAGCGATGCAGGCCTTGCCAACGTTGTAGTCGGAGTGCTGGAGCAGGCCGGCGTCGAGGCCGTGGTCGGTGGCTCCGGTGCGCCGTCGGTGTACCCGACGCCGTCCGTCCACCCGTACCACATCCTCGTGAGCGAGGGTGACCTCACCCGAGCGCGTGACGTACTGGACCAGCTGGAGGCCGTGCCCGACGAGGCGGACGACGACGAGTAACCCGGGGCCGGGCCACCCGGTCTCTGCTATCATGTGCCTTCTTGCAGCAACTTTTCTGCCCTGCGGGGCGTTCCTGACACGGGAGTGACGATGTTCGGACGCATCTTCGGCCGCGGCAAGGACGACAACGACCAAGCCGTCTGCGCAGAGTGTGGTCGTACCCTCCTCGCCGGCGAGTGGACCCAGACCATCATCGACGAGCACGGCGACGAGCGGCTCATCTGCTCGCTGTGCGGGCAGGCCTACGCCGGCGCCAAGGAGTCCGTCGCGGCCGCGCCTGCTCCGGCCAACAACGGCCGCGTGCGCGAGACACGCAGCGAGTCCGTCTTCGACGAGCGTCCCGGGTCGGTCTTCGGTGATGAGCCGGGACCGGCGTACGCCTCGGCGCCCGGGTTCGACGACTTGCCGGCGGCCGCGCCAGCGGCCGCTGCGGCGCCTGCGCGCGACGCGCACGCCGAGAGCGACGCCTTCTGGCAGGCGCTCAAGGACAAGGACGCCCAGATCGAGGGCCTCAAGGCCGAACTGGCGCGCGCGGAGGCCGAGCGGCAGGAGCTCGCCGGCCGGTTCGCGCGCCTCGGCGCCGCCGAGCCGGCCGAGCCGGGCTCGCTCACCGGCGACTCTTCCGAGCCCGGCGAACGCACCTGGGGCGAGACGCCAGCCGAGTTCGCCGGCGAGATGGCGGCTGTGCGCGAAGCCGAGCAGCCCCCGGCGTTCTTGACTACGCCCGGCCAGGACGAGCCGGCAGTCGCGGAGCCCGCGCCCTCTCCTTACGACTCACTCGAGACCGAGCCCGGGCAGGCCACCGACGAGGTCGTCGAGGCGCAAGACGCCGTCGAGGCGGTCGTGGCGGAAGAAGCGGTGGCGGCCCAGGCCCCAGAGGACGACGAACAAGTCGCGACCGAGGCTGAACCGGCTGCCGCAGACCCCGCAGCCGTCCACCCCGCCGTGTTCGAAGACACGCAGCCCATCCCGGCCATCGACGAGGAGATGCTCGCCGCGGCCGCCGAAGACGATGCCAGCACCGGCGAGATCGCCGCAGCCGAGGCGGCAGCGGCCGTCGCCGCCAGCGGCGGCGCTCTCCCCGGCGAGCCTTCCCCGGACGCCGAGCAGCCGGTCGCTCCTACGGCCGCCGAGGCGGAGGCAGCGGCCACCTCGCTCACGCTACTGCAGCGCGGCGTCGACCTGCTCAATGTCAGCCGCGTGCCGCGCAAGATCGCCGAGACCAACGAGCAGCTCGGCTTGCCGCACGTGCACGTGGGGTTCGACGGCGAGATCGTGGCCGTCACCTTCATGTGGTCTATGGGCTGGTACCGCTTCCACGTCCAACTGGAGAGCGGCGACGTCGGCATGGACGACCGCGGTTACGAGGAGCTCACGCTCCAGCCCAACGCCGGTGTGCGCGCAGACGGCACCGTGCAGTTGGCACCGGCGCAGATCAGCCGCGCGGCGGCGGCGCAACGCGCGCAGGCGCCTGCGGAGGTCGCCCCGGAGCCGGCCGCGGCCGCCCCGCCCATGGCAGCCGCCGCGCCGTCCGCAGAGCGCGAGACCCCACGCGAGGCGGCGCAGAAGGCGCCGGAGTTCCTGAGCAAGTCTCTGCTCGGGCAGCGCAGCGACGACGAGAGCGCCTCCTGGGAGCAGACCACGGCCCGCGACTTCGACTGGGACCGCTAGCCGCGGACCCGGCGCGGCCCGGCGGACGCGGACGCGAAGAACGTGAGAAGGGCCGGGGCGCCCTTGCGGCGCCCCGGCTCCTTCTCGCTTCTTCAGACGGCGGCGGCCGCCCGCGCCGGCACCTCCGGCGTCAGAACGACATTCCGCCCGTGCCGCCCATCATGCCGCCGAACAGCTGGTTCATGAAATCCTCGAACGGCTTGGCACCGGTCGGAGGCGTGACCGCCACGGGCTGGTCGAAGTCGCTCATGGCCACGGAGCCCTTCAGGCTCACGCCGGACACGCCCTGCATGTCCTTCTGGCCGGTCATGTCCATGGTGGCTCCGAACTGCGCCTTGTGCATGTACTTGTCGTCGACGCCGATCCAGTAGTCCACGGTGGCTTCCTTGAGCGTCTTGGCGAGCTGCTCAGCCTGCTTGGCGTTGCCGGCAAGCCCGGAGCCGAGCTGCCCGAGCGAGCCTGTAGCGCTGCCCAGTTGCTTGCTCAGGCTGGGGTCCTCGGCGGCCGTGGTCAGCGAGTCCGCAAGCTTCTGCGGGTCGGCAGTCGCCTTGACGTGGTAGACCTGCACCCCGTCCAGGGTCTCGGTCCCGACGAGCTGATACGACGTGCCCCAGGCCGACGGGTCAATGCCCATGCTCTTGAGCTGCTCCGTGGGCACGGCGCCGTTGGCAGCCTGCTTGTCCAGCGACTTCGTGGTCTTGTTGTCGACCTTGTACCAGGAACCCTGGTACCCGATCCACGCCTTCTTACCCGCGGACTTCAGGCCGAAGTCGAGCGTCTGGCCGGCGATGCCGAGGCTCATGGTCATGTCGACGACGGGACCGGCCTTGTCGGTCTGGGCGCTCTTGCCCTGGGCAGTGACGGTGACGCCCTGGGAGAGCAGCGCCTTGGCGGTCGGGTCGGTCATCTTGCTGGTGTCGCCCTTGATCTGCAAGCCGAAGTCGGCGGTGAACGCAGCGCTCTTCACCGTGGCCATCTTGGCCTCGCTGTCCTTGACGATCTGGTCGGCGGACTGGTCCGACACAGCGATGGCGGCTACCGGGCTCCCGCCCGTGGACGCGTTGCCGCTCCCGCCGCACCCCGCGACAGCCACCGCGCCGAGCGCTAGCGCCAGCACGAGGAGCAGGACGACTCCGCGCTTGGAGTTGGCACGCATGTGGATCCTCCCTCTTGGCTTCTGGGCGCGCATAGACACGCGCGGTCCTGTTCTCGGCTCGCCCGACCTCCTCCTTTACCGGAGAATGCCCGGCCGGTCGCGGCCTTACGGCTGTTTGGGAGAGACGACGACGGCGCGGAAGGGTTCGTTGCCCTCCGACTCCGTCTGTACGCGAGGATGGTCCTTGAGGTGCAGGTGGATGACCTTGCGCTCGGCGGCCGTCATTGGCTTGAGCGTGATGGCCGCAGCGTCGCGCGCGACCTTCTGCGCGGTGCGGTCGGCAAGCGCGGTGAGCGCCGCGGCGCGGCGGTCTCGGTAGCCCTCGGCGTCGACGATGACCTGGCGACGTTCGCGGCGGTCGCCGTTCACTACGATCGCGGCGATGTACTGCAGCGCGTCGATGGTGGCGCCGTGGCGGCCGATGAGCAGTCCCAGGTCGTCGCCGCTGATCTCCGCGCGAACCCACTCGGGAGTCTCGCTGGCGCCGACGTGCGCCTCTATGCCCATGAGCTCTACGGTCGTCTGGATGAACTCGCGAAGGGTCTCGGCGCCGGGCGGCAGGTCGGCGTCCACCCGCTCGTCCGACGGCCGGAGCCGGGCCTCGACCCGGGCCTCCATCTTGCCGCGGCCGAAGAACCCGCCTTTGCTGCCCTCGTCGAGAACCTCATACTCGACGTCGGCGGGGTTGACGTAGGGCACGATCTTGCGCAGCCCCTCGAGCGCCGTGTGCTTGGCCTCCTCGATGGTGGCCCCGCCGCCGATGGTGGCGAACTCGGTCTCCTCTTCTTCTTCTTCTTCGATCTCGTCTATCGGCTGGAGGTCGTCCGGCTCTTCCATCATCTGCCCCCTGGTCTAGGGTGAGAAAGACGCGAGCGGCCCGGAGACGTCACTCGTCCGCCGGAACGCCCTCGCTGGTGTTCGATCCCCGGTCGCCGCCGGACGCGGACGAGCCGCCGGACGGCTTGTCGCCGGCCGGGCGCGGCTTGCCTTGCCGGCCGCTGGGCTGCTTCGGGGTGCCCTCCCCCTGCTGCTTCTGGCCGCCCTGGCCCTTGGGCCGCGTACCGGGCTGGCCGGGCTTGCCGCCCTGCGTCTGGCCCGACTTGCGCTTGCCCTTGCCGGGCGGCGCCGCCTTCTTGGCGCCCTGCGCCGGCTTCTTGCCGGCCGATACGCTGCCCTGCTTGGCGGCGCCGGACCCTTCGCCCTTCTGGGAGATCTTCTGTTCGCGCTGCTTCGCGGCCTCCTGCTGCGAGGCCATCATGACCTCCATGAAGCGGCTCTTCTTCTTGGGCTTCGCCTTGGCCTTCGCCGCGAGCTCTTCCGGCTTCGGCATCGTCCTGCGGATGATCAGCTGCTGGCCGATGGTCCAGATGTTGGTGGTCACCCAGTACACGAACAGGCCGGCCGGGAACCGGAAGAGGAACAGCACGAACATGATGGGCATGGCCCGCATGATCCACTTCTGGGTGTTGTCGCTCTGCGTAGCCACCATGAGCTCCGTGGAGATCATCTGCGTGGCCACGTACAGGACGAGGAGGATGTAGGTCGGGTCGGGCAGACCAAGATGGGGGATCCAGAGGAAAGCGGCGTCCGCCAGTTGCTTGACGGATTCCTGGTACTGCGGAGCGCTGAGCGGGCCGACGCCCTTGATCGCCGCGTACAGCGCGATGAACACCGGCAACTGGAGCACCAGCGGCAGGCACGAGGCGAACGGGTTCACGCGGTGCTCCGAGTAGAGCTTCATCGTCTCTTCCTGGAGCTTGGCGCGGTCGCTCTTGTACTTCTTCTGCAGCTCTTTGATCTGCGGCTGGATGACCTGCATCTGCTGGGCCGACTTGTACTGCTTCCAGGTGAGCGGGAAGAGGACGAGGCGCACGATGATGGTCAGGCCGATGATGGCGAGGCCCCACGACCAGTTGGGACCGAGCCCGATGCCGGCGAGGAAGTTGTCGATGGTGACGAGGATCCAGTGCAGCAGCAGGATCAGCTGCGAGATGATCGGCAGGTTATACACGCGCGCTCACATTCTGGTGGACGTGATCGTGGTCGCAGTCATGGCGGCTGCGCGACGGCACGGGGTCGTACCCGCCGTTACTGAACGGGTTGCAGCGCAGGAGCCGCCAGCCGGCCAGGCCCATGCCCTTCAGGGGCCCGTGCTCGCGGATGGCGCCGATGGCGTAGTTGGAGCACGACGGGTAGTACTTGCAGCGCTGGCCGAGCATGGGCGAGAGCGCGTACTGATAGACGCGGATAAGGCCGATGAGCACCCAGTCGATGCCCGCGACGATGGCGGTGAGCACTCGCCTGAGCAGCGCACCTCCGCCGACCCGCTCGCTGTCTTTGCTACTTGGGACAGTCATGCCGGGTCCGCCCCAGTGAAGAGACCGGCGCGGCCGAGAAGCTCCCGCACAGCCGCGCTCACGAGACCCTTCTCGCCTTCTCCTTCGCGCGTGACGAGCTCGATGAGTTGCGGGCGAGCGATCACGACCAGATCGTACTCCTCGGCAAGCTGCTCGCGACTGGCCTGGAAGGCCTCGCGCAGCAGCCGTTTGACGCGGTTACGGACGACGGCTCCGCCTAGCTTCTTCGATACCGAGAGGCCAAGCCTCGGCCCCTCGTCGCCCGGCTCCGCCGGGCGCTTGAACCAGTACAGCACCAGGAAACGGGAGGCCGTGGAACTCCCCTGCCGGTAGATCCGCTGGAAATCGGACGAGCGAGAAAGGCGAGAGCGCTTCGCGGCCATATGGGCCCGCGGCTACGCGGAGAGGCGCTTGCGCCCCTTCTGCCGCCGCTTCTTGATGACCAACCTCCCCGCGCGCGTGCTCATACGCTTGCGAAAGCCATGCGTCTTGCTGCGCTTGCGGGTGTTCGGTTGATAGGTCCTCTTCACTGCTTCCTCGCACGATCGTCGTTAGTCAGAACGCAGAGTATAGCCAAGCGGAAGAGGCCGGGTCAATTTGGCCCCCCGGGCCCAGCCCCGGCCTCGGCCGCATCCCGCCGGTCCGCCCCACACTCAGGAAAGCCCCGACGTTGCCGATATGGGCTACTGGAACGGACTCTCTACCGGACGCTGCTGATGCTGCTCGAAGGATCGATCCACAGGTTCAACCTCGCCGGGGTCCTGCAGTTCCTCGCCCAAGGCGCCGCCAGCGGCGTGCTCGAGGTGCGCGACTTCGAGGAGTACGGCTTCATCTACCTAGTGAAGGGGCAGGTGGAGGCCATCTCCCTGCCCATCACCGACGAGAAGCTGGGCTCTCGCCTCGTGAAGGCCGGATGCCTCACCGAGCAGCAGCTGGCCGAGGCTCTGATGGAGGACTCGGGCCTCTCTCACGACCAGAAGAAGTTCATGCCCCTCGGTCAGCGCCTGATCGAGAAGGGCTACACGACCACGGAGATCATCCGCCGCATCATGGAGCGGCAGACCCTCGACCAGGTGTTCGAGCTCGCGCACTGGAGCAGCGGCGTGTTCCTCTACGACGAGCCCGAGCAGATGCCGCGGTTCCAGGTGGCTATCGAGGGCGACGTGCAGAGCCTGCTCCTCGACGCCTACCGGCGGATCGACGAAGGCGAGCACGCGCGCAAGGCGCGCAACGTCGTCGACAACGAGGTCTGCTACGCCTGTCCTCTCGCAGACGAGTGCACGGAGGAGATACGCCAGAAGTACCTCAAGAAGGACGTGTGTCTCTGGCGCGAGATGGGCGCCGTCCTTGATGAGGGCTACGACCGGCTCCGCGACTCGCGCCAGCTCTACCGCTCCAAGGACGAGGACGCCCGCGCCGGTCTCAACGCCTCCCTGGACTCTCAATAGACGGCGTGCGTCGCGAGGCGGCCATGGCGAGCGCCGACCGCTTGAGCCGTCCCGTCACGGGGTACTGACCAGCCGTGGCCGATGAGCAGGGCATAAACGGCGCTTTCAGGCACGTCCTCGACGCCATCAGCGACGGTGTCTACGTCACTGGACCCGACCGCACTATCGTCTACTGGAGCGCCGGGGCCGAGCGCATCACCGGGTACGGCGCAGCCGAGGTCGTCGGGCACCGCTGCGACGAGAACCTGCTCGGCCACACCGACCTCGACGGCGTCCGTATCTGCATCTCCGGCTGCCCCCTCCAGGACTGCCTGGACACCGGCCGGGAGCACGCGATCAGTGAGGTCTTCCTGCGGCGCAAAGATGGCGAACGGCTGCCCGTGTACGTGAAGACCGCCGTCTTCGACATCAACGGGGAGCGGTACGGCGTCGAGATCTTCGGCGAGCTCGAAAGTGTCGCCGGCAAGGACCTCGCAGGCCGCATCCAGGAACTGTCGGACTCGGCCGTGTCGGACCCGCTGACCGGCCTGTTCAACCGCAGGTACCTCGACGCCGCGCTCGCCCAGCAGTTCGCGATGTTCAAGCGGCTGGGCCGCAGATACGGCGTCATCCAGGTCGACATCGACGAGGTCAAGGCGGTCAACGACCGCCTCGGTCACCTCACCGGCGACGAGGCGATCAAGTTCGTGGCCGACGTGCTCTCCGAGAGCGTACGCGAGATGGATGTGGCGGCGCGTTTCGGCGGGGACGAGTTCGTCGTCATCTGCGCGCTCGCCTCGGACGAGGACCTCGTCGCCTACGGCCGGCGGCTCGTGCGCATCGTCCACGACTCGCGGTTCGCCCCGGCCGAGGATGCCGGGCTTCGCGTGACCGTGTCCGCCGGAGGCGCGCTGGTCGCGGCGGACGATCCGGACGAGCGCGCCGCTCTCGCCCGCGCGGACGCGGCCATGTACGCCGCGAAGAGGCGGGGGCGGGACGACTTCGCCGTCGCCGGTGACGGAGGCGGCCGATGACGCCGGGCGGCGAACTGCGCCGCAACCCCGTGAGCGGCAAGCTCGTCATCGTTGCTCCGGCGCGCGCGCAGCGGCCCGCCGCCGAGAAGCGTGCCGGAGACGCGCCGCGCCGGTGCCCCTTCTGCGAAGGCCACGAGGCCATGACGCCGCCGGAGGTCGACGCTATGCGTCCGGCGGGCGGCGGTCCCGACACTCCGGGCTGGACCATCAGGGTGGTGCCCAACAAGTTCCCCGCGCTCCACGACCGCCACGAGGTGATCGTGCACGCGCCGGTCCACGAAGCCGAATTGGAAGACCTCGGGGACGAGAGACTGACCGGGGTGCTCGAGATGTGGAAGCGGCGCGTCGACGCGCAGCTCTCGTCGGGCGCCGCCGCCACGATCCTCATCGGCAATCTCGGGTCCGGGTCGGGAGCCTCGCTCGAACACCCGCATGAGCAGCTGTTCGCGACCCCGGTGGTGCCGCCGCTCTTGTTCGACGAGCTCCTCGAGATGGAGCGGCACCGTAACCGCTACGGCACCTGCGTGCTCTGCGACCAGATTGAGGAGGCCGGCGACCGGCGCCTGCTGGAGGGTCCCGTCGCCGCCTGGGTGCCGGAGGCCGGCCGCTTCAACGGCGAGCTCTGGCTTGCCCCCGCCGAGCACCAGGCCGACTTCCGTATGGCGGACGCGGCAAGCCTGGCTCCGGCGCTTCGCCGCGCACTCACCGCCGTCAAGGCCGCCGTCGCAGGGGCGCCCCTCAACTTCTGGCTGCACACGGCTCCAGCCGAGCTCCGCGGCCCGTTCCACTGGCATCTCGAGCTAGCGCCGCGAACGTCTACCCTCGCGGGATTCGAGCTCGGCAGCGACATAGCGGTAGTGACCAAGGACCCCGTCGCCGCTGCCGCGGAGTACCGGTCCGCGATGCCTCCAGCCTGACGCCCGCGCGTGGGCCGCTACCCGGCCGCCGACTCGCCGTCGCTGCGGTCGTGACGCAGCGCCAGCTGACCGCAGGCCGCCTCGATGTCGCCGCCCGGGGAGTTGCGCACGGTGACGCTGACGCCGGCGCGCTCGAGCCGCGCACGCAGGGCCTCCATCTCGCCTGGCGCCGGCCGCGAGAACTCGCCGCCCGTCTCGTTGTAGGCGATGAGGTTGAGGTGGTAGAGCGGGCGGCGCAGGCGCTGCGCCAGCGCCGCCGCCTGCGCGGGTGTGTCGTTGACGCCGCGCAGGACGACGTACTCGAACATGAGCTTGCGCCGCGTGGCCTTCACGTAGCGCTCGCACGCGGCGAACACGGCGTCCAGGGGGTACTGCCGGTTGAGTGGCACGAGCCGGTCTCGCAACTCGTCGGTCGCCGCGTGGAGGCTCACCGCCAGGTTGAGCTGCATGGGCTCCGCGGCGAACAGGTCCATGCCGGGCACAACGCCGGCCGTGGACACCGAGATCCCTCGCGCCGCGAGCCCGAAGCCCTTGGGGTCGTTGAGCAGGCGGCAGGCGCGCAGCGTCTCGTCGTAGTTGTGAAACGGCTCGCCCATGCCCATGAAGACGACGTTGGTCACGCGGCGGTCCCCCTCGTCGCGGAGCACGCGGGCGAAGTGGAGCACCTGGTCGACCATCTCCTCGGCGGTGAGGTCCCGACGCAGACCCAGGCGCCCGGACGCGCAGAACGCGCAGCCGACGGCGCAACCGACCTGTGCGGAGACACAGACGGTGGCCCGGCCGGTCACCAGCATCAGGACCGCCTCTACCGGGTGGCCGTCGGCGGTCTGGAACAGCGTCTTGCGCGCCGTCCCGCGAGCCGCGGCGCGCGTCTCGACCTCCGTCAGTGAGAGCGGCGAGAGCCGCTCGGCAAGCTGCTCCCGCAACCGGAGCGGAAGCGTGGTGACGGCGGCGAAATCGGTGGCTAGGCCGCGCGTGAGCGCCTCGTAGATCTGCCCGGCACGGTAGGACGGCTGCCCAAGGTCGGCAAGTGTGGCGGCGATGAGGTCGGGATCGAGCACGCGGCCATTGTACGCCGGGCAGGGAATGATGGAGCCGGGGCGAACAGGTAGCGGCCAGGCAGGCTCCACCCGGGGGCCCAGCGTCATGACGACCGTCCAGATCATCGGTGTCTCCGTCGCAGGTGCGGCGGTGCTGCTGCTCATCATCGCCTTGCTCGTGACGCGGCGGCGCCGCGACGACGACGAGAAGGCCCAGACGCGCCCGGGCCCCTCCTTCCTCGACGAGGCTCCCCAGGACACCTTCTCTGTGCTCGGCAAAGCCGAGCAGCCCGTCGAGGACATCACGCTCGATCCCGCGGTGCAGCGTGCGGCCGAAGCCGAGCAAGCCGCCACCGAGTCGGCGCGCGAGCAGCGCCGGCCGGCGCCCGGCGGCCTCGGCCTCGACTGGGGCCCCGACCTGAGCGTGCGCGAACTGGCGCCGGAACCCTCCGCCGCGCCCTTCTCGGGCAACGACGAGCAACCGGCGACAGACTCCCCTCCGGACGAGACCGAGATCACCGGCGAACTGCGGCCCGCAGACACGGCCGCGACCGCGCCGCAAGACGCCCCCCCTGCCCCCGAGGGGGAGAGCGGCGACCAGGCGGCCGCTCCCGAGCCCGCGCGACCCGCCGAGGGCGGGCCCGCCGCAGGCGCGACGGCGGCCCAGGAGTCCGGCTCGAGCAGCCGTCTGGTCCCGCTCTCTGACATCATCGTCACGACCAGCGGCAAGATGGTGGACCTGGAGGATCCCGAGGTGCGACGCATGCTCACCGAGCTCGTCACGTTCGAGATCGACCAGGCGGCCGACTTCCGCCGGCGTGGTCAGACCATCGACGCCGTGCTGCAGCTCACCGAGGCCGAGAAGGTCTCACGGGCGCTCGGCATGACCGAGTCGGCCAAGCGCATCCGGGCGATGATGGAGGAGATCCGCCGGGGAGAGTGACGGGGTAGCGCTGTAGAGGGTGCCGGCGGCTCTAGTTGGTCAGGCTCTGGAGAGGCGGAGGTATGCGCCCCCCGCGCCGCACGAACGCGCTGTTGCCGGCGGTGCTGACCTTCATCACGGGGCCCTCGCCGAACAGTCCTC
This sequence comes from uncultured Thermoleophilia bacterium, assembly GCA_963775255.1. Classification (GTDB taxonomy): domain Bacteria; phylum Actinomycetota; class Thermoleophilia; order UBA2241; family UBA2241; genus CAIXSE01. Next base: position 104,656 of record CAVZIA010000001.1, read on the forward strand.
CCAGCGTGACCCAGTCGCCCAGCTTCTTCCCGGCCGCCGGGATGAGCCGCGCACCCGTCGTCTTTGAGTTGATCATGCCGATGGCCATGACGTCGGCGATGGTGCCGGCGAGTGCGTCGCGCGCGATGTCGCCGGGCAGGACGATCATGTCGAGGCCCAGCGAGCAGACGGCGGTCATGGCCTCGAGCTTCTCGATGGGCAGGTTGCCGTCCGCGGCGGCCCTGGCCATGGCCTTGTCCTCACTCACGGGGATGAAGGCGCCGGAGAGGCCTCCCGTGGACGACGTGGCCATCGTGCCGCCCTTCTTGACGGCATCGTTGAGCATGGCCAGCGCCGCGGTTGTGCCGGGGGCGCCCACCGACTCGAGACCCATGCTCTCGAGGATCTCGGCGATCGAGTCGCCCACGGCCGGCGTCGGCGCCAGCGAGAGGTCGATGATGCCGAGCTCGGCGCCGAGCATCTGCGAGGCCTCCTGGGCGATGAGCTCGCCGACGCGCGTGATCTTGAAGGTCGTGCGCTTGATGAGGTCGGCCAGTTCGATGAACGAGGCGTCCGGGTTGGCGGCCACGACGTTGCGGACGACACCGGGACCGGAGATGGCGACGTTGATGCTGCACTCGGCCTCGCCGCTGCCGTGCATCGCGCCGGCCATGAAGGGGTTGTCCTCCGGCGCGTTGCAGAAGACGACGATCTTGGCGCAGCCGATGGAGTCGTGCTCCGCCGTCCTCTTGCTGACCGCCAGCAGCACGTCGGCCATGCGCAGCACGGCGTCCATGTTGATGCCGGCGCGCGTAGAGGCAACGTTGACCGACGAGCACACACGCTGCGTGCTGCCGATGGCGTCGGGGATCGCCTCGATGAGGGCGGTGTCGCTGCGCGTGAAGCCCTTCTGGACGAGTGCGCTGAAGCCGCCGAGGAAGTCGATGCCGACCTCGTCGGCGGCCGCGTCCAGCGCGTGAGCCACCTCGAGGTAGGCCTGAGGGTCGTCGCTGCCGACGACGCTGGCGACGGGCGTGACCGAGACGCGCCGGTTCACGATGGGCACGCCGTACTTCTCCTGCAACTCGGCGGCGACCTCCACCAGCTTGCCGGCGCGACGCACGATCTTGGCGTGGATGCGTTCCGCCGTGCGACGCGGCTCGCCGGCGGCACAGTCGTCGAGGGAGATACCCATGGTGACTGCCCGGACGTCGAGGTTCTCTGACCGGATCATGCTGACGGTCTCGAGGATCTCCTCGGCGTTGATGAAGACCACTGCCGCGCTCCTAGATCCGGTGCATGAACTTGAAGATGTTCTCGTGCTGCACGCTGATCTGCAGCCCGATACGGTCGCCCGTCGCCTCGAGCGCTTCCTTGAGCTCCGCGATGGTGGTCTCTCCCTGATCGAACGAGACGAACATGATCATCGTGAACATGCCGTTGGCGACCGTCTGGCTGACGTCGTCGACGTTGGCGTTCTGCTCGGCGATGGTGGTCGCGACCTGTGCGAGAAGCCCGTGGCTGTCCGGGCCGAGCGCGGTGACGATGACGGTTGTACGCATCGGGGACGTCCCTGGGAGAGGGTGGGCTGGAACAGGCGGCAAGTATACTAGATGCCCATGGCGATGCCCTCCGATCACGGCCCCACCGGTGCCGCACGCCCCGGCTCCGGCCGCCTCGACAGTCTCGACCGCGAGCTGTCCCGGCGCGCCGCTGTGGACTGGCCACACCCGCGATGGTTCACCGTGCCGCTGGGCGGGCTCTCGCTCTCGGCGAACTACGGTGTGCTCTGGTACGTCCTCTGTCTGGTCCCCTGGCTCTTCGGCGCCGCCGACCCATTCTGGAAGGCGCTGTACGTGGCGGCGCCAGTGACACTCGCGGAGATGACCGGATTCGTGATCAAGCACTTCGTAGGACGGGCGCGCCCACCGGTCGCCGACCCGTCGCAGCCTGAGCAGATACCGCTGCCGCTGAGCAAGTCGTTCCCGTCGTCGCACGCCAGTATGGCCGTGGTCGGCACGTTCACGCTGGGCGCTCTCTACCCGCAGTTCATCCCGGCGTTCGTCGTGCTGGCGCTGGTACTCATGTTCAGCCGTGTGTACCTCGGGGTGCACTACCTCGGGGACGTGCTGGGCGGCCTCGTCTACGGCCTCGTCTGGGCCGCGGCCTGGGTGCTTCTCGTCCCCAGGCCGGTGTGACGTGGGCGCCCTGAGCACACGCGGCGGCCAGCTCGCCGTGGCCGCGGCCGCCGTCCTCGTCCTCGTCATCGGGCTCGCCGCCGCCGGCGCCTTCGACGGCTGCAGGTCGGCCTCGGTCAAGAGCGGGCGCCCGTCGGCCGCCGTGTCCGGCTCGCCCTACGGTGGCGTCGCCTACGCCACGGCCAAGGTCCTGGCGCAAAGCGTGGGCGCCCGCCCCGCCGACTCCTGGGGCGAGATCCACGCGCGCGAGTTCATCACAGGGGCCTTCCAGCAGTACGGCTACTTCCCGCTGCTCCAGGAGTTCATCGCCACCTCCGGGGGCCGGCGCATCCACTCGGGCAACATCATCGCCGTCAAGGAGGGTGACTCCGCCAAGCGCCTCGTCGTCGGCGCCCACTACGACTCCGCGGCGGTGAGCGAAGGCTACACCGACAACGCCACCGGCATCGGGCTGCTGCTGGAGGTCGCGGCGCGCATCAAGAAGGTGCCGACACCGTACACCGTGGTCTTCGTCGCCTTCGGCGCCGCGGAGGACGGCCAGCTCGGCGCGCAGTATTACCTCGACACCCTGAGCAAAGTGGACCGGCGCGCGACCATCGGCATGATCGACCTGGATGCGCCGGCCGGCGGCGACGAACTCTCGGTCATGAGCCGGCTCGGCGGCCCCACGTGGCTGCGCGACGACGCGCTGGCGGCGGCCGACGAGCTGAGCGTCAGGCTCGTCACCAGCCCCCAGGGCCCGGAACGGCCGGCAGGCACCGTGGCCGTCCCGTCCGACGACCTGCCCTTCGCCGACCGGGAGATCGCCACTGCGGTGTTCAGCGCCGTCAGCCGGCAGGCCGGCAAGGGCCGCAAGTTGGCCCAGACCGCCGACGGACCGTCCATGTGGAATACTGCGCGGGACAGCGTCGGCCACGTCGACAAGAAGTACCCGGGGAGAGTGAGGGACCAGCTGCGCGACATGTCCCGCCTCCTCGAGTCCCTGCTCACCAGCAAACTGGGAAGGCACTCGTGAAGCTCGGCATCGTCGGTCTGCCCAACGTCGGCAAGACCACCCTGTTCAACGCGCTCACCCACGCGCAGGCCGCGGCGACGGCCTACGCGTTCACGTCCGCGGAGTCCAACCTCGGCGTGGTGGCCGTGCCGGACCCGCGGCTGGACAGGCTGGACGAGGTGCTCGAGACGCCCAGGAAGGTCAATGCCACCATCGACCTCGTCGACATCGCCGGCCTGGCCGAGGGCGCGAGCCGCGGCGAGGGCCTCGGCAACCGGTTCCTCAGCGACATCCGCAGCGTGGACGCCGTGGCGCACGTCGTGCGCGTGTTCGAGAACCCCGAGGTCGCGCACGTGCGCGACGCGCACGACCCACGCGCCGACGTGGACCTCGTGGAGACCGAGCTCGTGCTCAGCGACGCGGAGCTCGTGGAGCGCCGCCTCGACAAGACGCGCAAGGCGGCGCGCAGTGGCGACAAGGCGGCCAAGCACGAGCTCCAAGTGCTCGAGGCGCTGCACGCCGCCCTCATGGACGGCACGCTGGCCAAGCGCGTCGAGCGTTCCGACGACGACGAGCCGCTGTTCCGTGAGCTCGCACTCGTCAGCGACAGGCCGGTGCTCTTCGTGCTCAACACGGACGACGACCAGAGCGCCGCGTCCGCGTTGGAGCAGCACGCCGAGTTCGTGGAGTGGGCGCGCGGCCGGGGCGACCAGGTGGTCGCCGTCGCCGCGCGCCTCGAGGCCGAGCTCGCCGACCTCGACCCGGAGGAGGCGGCCGAGTTCCGCGCCGAGCTGGGCGCCGACGAGGCCGGCACGCTCGACGTCGTGCTGCGTGCCTGCTACGAGGTGCTCGGCTACATCACCTTCTTCACCGGCGACTTCCGCAGCAGCGAGTCGCGCGCGTGGCAACTGCCCCGCGGCTGGACGGCCAAACAGGCCGCCGGCCGCATCCACAGCGACATCGAGCACGGGTTCGTGCGCGCCCAGGTGGTCGGCATCGACGACCTCATCGAGCTCAAGTCGTTCCACGCGGCGCGAGAGAAGGCCTTGCTGCGCACCGAGGGCAAGGACTACGTCGTCCAGGACGGCGACGTCATCAACTTCATGCACACGGGCTGAAGAGCCCGGCCGGCCCCGGCCGCCGTCGCGCGCCCGGCCGGACGTCGCCCCGCCACCGGCCCTCAGTCTTCCAGCAGGATCCTGATGTCCGCGGCAGTGGCCTGCACGGGGTACGACTCGGCGACCGGGCCGTCGAACCACACCGACACGAACTGTCCGGGGCCGAGATCGGCGGCCGTGCCCGTGCCTCCCTTGAGCATCCAGATGACCGTGTCGCTCGTGACCTTGACCACAGCGCGGTCGACGGCTCCCGGTATGGCGCCGTCATCCACCACGAGGATCACCGTCTGACCGGTGTCCGTGTCCCTGGTCAGCTTGTGGATGGTGCCGGTGATGCCGGCGGGAACAGACGGCGGGGCGGTGGCCGACGGAGCCGGCTGAGCTGTCGAGCCACCGCACCCGCCGACGACGACCGCGGCCAGCACCACCAGGGCGGCGAGCGCCGCAAATGCCCTGCTCGAGATTCTCATGAGCGCACCTGCCGGCGCGGAGGGCGCGGCCGTCGTCATGAATGAGACGCGGGGACGCCGGGACGCGTTCGCGCCGGGCTTACAATCGGGGCCGACTTGGACCGATGGACGTGACAGACCGACATCTTGCCACACCCGAGGGGTTCCGCGTGCGCCGGCCTACGGCGGCGGACGCCGGCGCGGTGGCCGAGCTCAAGCGCTCGGCGGAGATTGCGACGCACGGAGACTCCGACGTGACCGTCGACCACGTACGCGAGGAGTGGGCCTTGCCGAGATTCGACCTCCGGAGCGACGCGTGGCTCGTCGAGGACGAGCACGGGCGCGTCGCGGCCTACGGCTTCTGCTGGATCGAGGCCCCACCCGGCGAGATCTTCGTCGAGCAGACGGTCGACCCCTCGCGGCGGGGGCTCGGGCTCAGCGCTCTGCTGCTCGAATTGGGTGAACGGCGCGCGAACGAACTCTTCCGTGCCTCCGAGCCGGAGCGGGACGGCAGCCTGGGCACGTGGGCCCACGAGGCCGACGACAGGCGCCGTCGCTTGTACGAGCAGCGTGGATTCCGGCACGCCCGCACCTTCCTGCGGCTGGGTCGTGACCTCGGCTCGCCGGTGGAGGAGCCCGACTGGCCGCCAGGCACCGCGGTCGCGGGCTTTCGCAAAGGATGCGACGAAGCTCCGGTGCACGCCGCCGGCGAGGAGGCGTTCCGCGACCACTTCCGACCTGAGGCGATGGACCTTGCAGGGTGGATCGAGTTCCGGTTCTCGCGCGACGACCTCGACCTCGGCCTGTGGTGGGTGGCCTGGGACGGCGAGGAGGTCGCCGGCAGCGTCATCGCCGCCGAGACGTCGCTGGGCGGCTACATTGACGAGCTGTTCGTGCGGCGCCCCTGGCGCGGCCGGGGGCTGGGCAGAGCATTGCTGCTGCAGGCCTGCCGTGAGCTGCGGCGCCGCGGCCGGCCCCTCGCCTACCTCGGCGTGGACTCGGAGAACCCGACGGGCGCCATGCACCTGTACGAATCCGCCGGATTCCACCCCTTGCGCCGGCCGATCCTCTTCTACGAGAAGAAGCTGAACGCGGGAGCCGGATGACCAGGCACATCACACAGCTGTTCTCGCGGCACGGATACGTGCTGGCCGTCGTGGCCATAGCGCTGAGCACGCTCGTGTTCCTCCTCGGGCGGGACCAGTTCGCCAAGGGCCAGTGGGCCCTGCTCTACCTGCTCGTCATCCTGCTGGTGGCCAGCGCCGCCGGGCCCGGCCCGGCCGTCCTCGCCGCCGTACTGGCCTTCTTCGCCTGGAACTTCTTCTTCCTGCCGCCGTACCACACTCTGCAGATCCGCGACCCCAAGGACTGGCTCTCACTGGTCGCCTTTCTCGTGGTCGGCGTCCTCGTCGGAGCCCTTGCAGGTCGCATGCGCGACCGCGAGGCCAGAGCCCGGGCGCGAGAGCAGGAGAGCGCCGCGCTCAACCGGCTGAGTGCGGCCGTTGTCTCGCAGACATCCACCGAGCAGATGGCCGAGACTTGTCTTGGAGCCATCGTCGACCTGCTCGGGGCCGGATCGGCCGCCCTCTACGTGGAGCATGGAGGCGCGCTTGTGAGCTACCGCGAGGCGCCGACTGGCGCGGTCGTCGACCCGGCCGTGGAGAAGCAGGCGACCGAGGCCTTCCGCTACTGCGCTCGCGGGGACGGGACCCACGATGTCGCGCCCACCGCAGCGGGCGACGGTGGGCTCTACGTGCCGGTTCGCAGCCCCTCCGGCGTCACCGGCGTCCTCACCGTGCAGGCGCGCGGGGACGCGCGCGCCTACGGACCCGCCGACGCGCGCCTGGTCACCTCGCTCGGCAACATGGTGGGCGCGTTCCTGGAGCGCGAGCGGCTGCAGCAGGCGGCCACCGCCGCCGCCGCCGCCCGTGAGGCCGACAACCTCAAATCCAGCCTGCTCTCGTCCGTCTCCCACGAGTTGAAGACACCTTTGGCAGCACTGACCGCGACCGTGAGCAACCTCCTGGAGAGCGACGTCGACTGGGACGAGGAGAGCGTGCGCGACGAGCTGCGCGCCATCGTGGGCGACGTGGCGCGGCTCAACAACAGCATCACTGCCCTTCTGGAGCTGTCACGGCTCGAAGCTCACGCCTGGCAGCCACGGCGCGAGCTCTACGGGCTCGCCGAGATCGTCTTCGCCGGCTTGGACGCGCTGCCCGCGCACCTGCAGGAACGCGTGCGCGTGGAGCTGCCGGAAGAGGACGTCGTCGTCAACGTGGACTTCGTCCAGTTCACCCGGGTCATCCAGAGCCTGCTGGAGAATGCGCTGCTCTACACCGACAGCACGGTGACGATCGGCGCCCACGGGTGGAACGAGGGCGTGCGCCTCTGGGTGGAGGACCAAGGACCGGGCATCCCCGCCGACGAACACGAAGCGGTGTTCGAGAAGTTCTTCCGCGGCAGGAAGCCGGCCGGGCAGCGGGGCCCATCGGGGACGGGACTCGGCCTCGCCATCGCGCGCGAGATCGTGCTCGGGCACGGCGGCACGATCGTCGTGGACGACGTGATGCCGCACGGCGCGCGGTTCGTGATCACCCTGGCGACCGGCTCCGAACCGGACGAGACGGAGAGTGAGGAGAGCGCATGACGGTCCCGGAGCGTCCCACCCACATCCTCGTGGTCGACGACGAAGAGCAGATCCGCCGCGCGCTGAAGTCGATCCTCTCAACGCGCGGCTACAGCCTCGACATGGCGTCGACTGCGCACGAGGCCTTGATGAAAGCCATCGACACGCCACCCGACCTCGTCGTCCTCGACCTCATGCTCCCCGACCGCTCGGGGATCGACGTGTGCCGCGAGTTGCGCACCTGGATGACCGCGCCGATCCTCATCCTCTCGGTCCGATCCAACGAGGCGGACAAGATCACGGCCCTGGACGAGGGTGCGGACGACTACCTGACCAAGCCGTTCTCGGCCGGCGAGCTGCTCGCCCGCATCCGCGCCCTCCTGCGGCGGGCGGCGGCGCTCACCTCGCCACCGCCGGTCGTCCACTCAGGTGACCTCGAGATCGACATCGCCCGCCGTCGCGTGCGCCGGGCGGGCGAGGAGGTCGCGCTCACGCCGACGGAGTTCGACATCCTCGCCTTCCTCGCCCGCAACGCCGGACTGGTCGTCACGCAGAAGATGATCCTCGAGGAGGTCTGGGGCCCCGAGTGGATGGAAGACGCCCAAACCCTGCGCGTGCACGTCAGCAACCTGCGCAAGAAGATCGAGCCCAAGGGGAGCGCCCCGCGCTACATCATCACCGAACCAGGCGTCGGGTTCCGTCTGGCGCCGGCCGAGCACGAGGAGCAGGAGGAGGCGTAGCCGACGGCAGGCCGCTCTCGATGCGCCTGCCTTGATGGGTCCTTGACACCTCACCGCGTCGCCTTGAGAGATTCTTGACGCGTCTGCTGGTAGTCCTATCGCCATGCCGGCCCTCAGTCGACAGCTCGCCAGTCCGCCTCACCCGATCACGGTCGGGCGTACCCGGGCGTTGTGCTCATGACTCCCGCTGCGCTGGCGGTTCTCACGGCCGTCGGTGGTAGCTCACCCGGCGCGGGGGGGAGTTGGTTCGTCTCGCTGAAGATCGGACTCGTGCTGGCGCTCACCCTGGCCGCGGTGGTCCTGAGCGCCGAGTTCTTCACGATGCGCTCAGGTCGCGCACGCCGGTCCGGCACGACGCGCGGACGAAGTCCCGAAGACGACCTCCCCGCGCGCGCCAGATAGGCGCCGGACGGCACCGACCCGAACGCGGCTCGGCGGCGGTGCCCCTCCAAGCTGGGACCACATCCTGTGGTGGTGTGGACTGCGAGGGACTATCGCGCTGGCGCTCGTGCTACTGCTGGGGGCGAGCTTCCAGGGAGCCGCCACGATCCGCGCGCTCGTCTATGGCATCGTGCGGCGCTCCGGAGGACTTTACGGACTCTTTAGTTCCGGCCGTAGACACTTGACGCGGCCTTGATAGCCGCCTGGGTAGCCTCCGATCAGTGAAGCGCTGCGACGCGCGGCGACCGACGGAGGTGAGTCGTGCTGCTCTGGCTCGAAGAGGCCTCGATTGAGATCGCGATGATCCTCGCCGTCGCGATCGGCGCCTACATGGTCGTCGGCGCGGTCTGGTCCTTGGTCAACGACCACCTGCACCCGCAAGAACGCCGCGAGTGGCGGGCTGCTCAGCAGCCCGGCGCACCTTCTATGCACGCACAAGCGCGACCGGCCACCGCGGCTCACGCACCACTCCGGAGTCGCAGCCATGACTGACGTCGTCTTCGTGGTGCTCATACTCGCCGGGTTTATGGCGGCCTACGCCTACGCTCGTGGAGTGGCGCGGCTGTAGCTGCCCGGAGCGCCTCCAATGACCGCCACCTACGTCATCCTCCTGTTCGTCGTCGCTGCATTGCTCGCGTACCTGCTGTACGCCCTGCTGCGGCCGGAGAAGTTCTGACCCGCGCCCCCCCCATGACCTTCGGGATGCTGCAGATCGTCGTCTACCTCGTGCTGCTCGCGCTCATCGCGAGGCCGCTCGGCACGTACATGGCGCACGTCTACCAGGGCGAACGCACCTTCCTTCACCCTGTGCTCCGCCCGGTCGAGCGCGTCATCTACAGGGTCTGTGCCGTGGACGAGAAGCGGGAGATGGGATTCGTGAGCTACACCGTCTCCCTGCTCGTGTTCAACTTCGTCGTGTTGCTGTTCATCTATGCGGTGCTGCGATTGCAGGGCGTCCTCCCTTTCAACCCGGCGCGAGTGCCCGGGATGAACGGCTGGGATGCCTTCAACACCGCCGTGAGCTTCGCGACCAACACCAACTGGCAGGTCTATGTGCCGGAGACCGCGGTCAGCTATCTCACGCAGATGCTCGCGCTCGCCCGCGAGAACTTCGTCTCGGCGGCCATCGGCATGGCTGTCGCCGCGGCCTTCATCCGTGGGCTGACGCGGCGCTCCACCCGCGAGCTCGGCAACTTCTGGGTCGACTTCACGCGCAGCTTTCTCTACGTCCTCCTCCCGATCTGCATCGTCGGGGCTCTGGTGCTCGTCTCGCAGGGCGTGGTCCAGAACCTCGACGCTCCGACGCAGGTGAGGACGCTCCAGGGCGCCGCGCAGACCATCGCCCAGGGTCCGTCGGCGTCACAGGAGATCATCAAGGAGCTCGGCACCAACGGCGGCGGCTTCTTCAACGCCAACTCGGCCCACCCGTTCGAGAACCCCACCCCGCTCACCAATCTGATCGAGATGCTGGCGATCCTCGCCATCCCCGTCTCCTTCACCTACGTGTTCGGCAGGTTCGCCGGGAACCAGCGGCAAGGCTGGGCGCTCTTCGCCGCTGCGATGGTGCTCGTGGTGCTCAGCGTCGGCGTCATGTTCTGGAGCGAGCAGAAGGGCAACCCGAACCTCACACGGGCCGGCGTGACGCAGGCCGCCACCGCGACGCAGGCGGGCGGCAATCAGGAGGGCAAGGAGGTCCGCAACGGGATCGGCGGGTCGGTGCTCTGGTCCACGATCACCACCGACACCTCGACCGGCGCCGTGAACTCCTCGCAGGACAGCCTCACGCCGCTCGCCGGCGGCATGGCCATGCTCAACATCGCCCTCGGCGAGGTGGTGTTCGGAGGCGTCGGTGTCGGCATCGTCGGCCTGCTTGTGTTCGCAATCCTCTCGGTGTTCATCGCCGGCCTCATGGTGGGCAGGACGCCGGAGTACCTCGGGAAGAAGATCGAAGGTCGCGAGATGAAGCTCGCGGTGCTCGCGACCCTGTACTTCTGCGTCACCGCGCTGGGCCTGGCGGCGATCGCCGCAGTGGTGCCGGCGGGCAAGGACGCCGTGCTCAACCACGGTCCGCACGGCCTCTCCGAGATCCTCTACGCGGCGATCTCGCAGACCGGCAACAACGGCAGCGCCTTCGCCGGGCTGACGGTGAGCGGCAAGTTCTGGTCGGTCGCCGGCGGGCTCGTCATGCTCTGGGGCCGCTTCTTCTTCATCATCCCGGCCCTGGCCCTGGCCGCGTCGCTCGGCGCCAAGAAGGTCCTCCCGGAGTCGAGCGGCACGTTCCCCACGACCGGACCGATCTTCGTCGTCCTGGTCGTCGGCGTGATCCTCGTCGTCGGCGCCCTCACCTACTTCCCGGCCCTCGCCCTCGGCCCCGTGGTCGAGCAGTTCCTGATGAACGCCGGACACCTCTTCTCATGAAGGGGACGCACCCATGACCGTCACCTCGCCCACGATCGCCCCTGAGGCCCCCGCACCGGGCCTGCACAGCGGCGCCCCAGCCGGCGACCCGCGGAAGCGCCGCCGCGGCGTGGCCTCCATGAAGGACCTCGTCGGGCCCGCGGTCCGCAGCTCGCTCCTCAAGCTCGACCCGCGCGACGTGGCCCGCAACCCGGTGATGTTCGTGGTCGAGGTCGGCAGCGTGATCACCACCGTGGCCTTCATCGCCTCCCTCGCCGGCGGCGGCCACAACGCCCTGTTCGTCGGCCTGGTGAGCGGCTGGCTGTGGTTCACCGTACTGTTCGCCAACTTCGCCACGGCGATGGCCGAGGGCCGCGGGAAGGCGCAGGCCGACACGCTGCGCAAGACGAAGACCGAGACGCTCGCCAATGTCGAGGTCGACGGCGTCCTCATCCGGAAGAAGGCGAGCGAGCTGCGCAAGAGAGACGTCGTGGTGGTCTCCGCCGGTGAGACGATCCCCGGGGACGGCGATGTGATCGAGGGCATCGCCTCCGTGGACGAGTCGGCGATCACCGGCGAGTCCGCACCCGTCATCCGCGAGAGCGGCGGCGACCGCAGCGCCGTCACCGGCGGCACGCGCGTGCTCTCCGACCGGATCAAGGTCCGCATCACATCGGACCCGGGCCAGACGTTCCTCGACCGCATGATCGCTCTCGTCGAGGGCGCCGAGCGCCAGAAGACGCCCAACGAGATCGCCCTGAACATCCTGCTCGCAGGCCTCACGATCATCTTCCTGATCGTCGTCGTGACGCTGAAGCCCTTCGCCGTGTACAGCCACGCGGCCGTCTCCGTCACGGTGCTCATCGCCCTGCTCGTCTGCCTCATTCCCACCACCATCGGTGGGCTGCTGTCCGCAATCGGCATCGCCGGGATGGACCGTCTGGTGCGGCACAACGTGCTCGCCATGTCCGGACGCGCCGTGGAGGCGGCCGGCGACGTGGACACCCTGCTGCTCGACAAGACCGGGACCATCACGCTGGGCAACCGGCAGGCCGCCGAGTTCATCCCCATGCCGGGGTTCACGGCCGAGGACGTCGCGGACGCCGCCCAATTGGCGTCGCTCGCCGACGAGACCCCGGAAGGTCGCTCCATCGTCGTGCTGGCCAAAGAATTCGGCCTGCGCGGCCGCCACATCGACCCGGAAGCGGCCACGTTCGTCGAGTTCACCGCGCAGACGCGGATGAGCGGCATCGACCTCGACGGCCACTCCGTGCGCAAGGGCGCCGGCGACGCCATCATGGCCTGGATCCGACAGCAGAGGGGCGAGGTGCCGCCCGAACTCGGGTCTATGCTGGCCCAGGTCTCCGGCCAGGGCGGCACCCCGCTCGCCGTGGCCCGCGACAACCGGGCCGTGGGCGTGATCCACCTCAAGGACATCGTAAAGGGCGGCATCCGCGAGCGTTTCGGCCAGATGCGCGCCATGGGCATCCGCACCGTCATGATCACCGGCGACAACCCGCTCACCGCGGCCGTGATCGCCGAAGAGGCGGGCGTGGACGACTTCCTCGCCGAGGCCACACCCGAGGCCAAGATGGAGCTCATCAAGAGCGAGCAGGCCCAGGGCAAGCTCGTCGCGATGACCGGTGACGGCACCAACGATGCGCCGGCGCTGGCGCAGGCGGACGTCGGCGTCGCCATGAACACCGGCACCATGGCGGCCAAGGAGGCCGGTAACATGGTCGACCTCGACTCCAACCCGACCAAGCTCATCGAGATCGTGGAGATCGGCAAGCAACTGCTCATCACCCGCGGCGCGCTCACCACATTCAGCATCGCCAACGACGTGGCCAAGTACTTCGCCATCATCCCGGCGATGTTCATGGCCTCGTTCCCGCAGCTCGCGGGACTCAACGTGATGCGCCTGCACTCGGCCGACAGCGCCATCCTCGCCGCGGTGATCTTCAACGCGCTGATCATCGTGGCGCTGATCCCACTGGCGCTCAGGGGCGTCAAGTTCCGGGCGGTCCCCGCTGCCGCCTTGCTGCGCTACAACCTGCTCGTCTACGGGCTCGGCGGCGTGATCGCGCCGTTCGTCGGCATCAAGGTCATCGACCTGATCCTCGTCGCGCTGCACCTGACGAGCTGAGGGAGCGGCCCCATGAGGACTCATCTCAACACCGCCATCCGCATGACGATCCTCACGGCGATCGTGCTCGGCCTGCTCTACCCGCTGGCCATCACCGGCGTCGCGCAGGTGCTCTTCCCCGGCGCCGCGAACGGCAGCCTGGTGAAGGCCGGCGGCCGCGTCGCCGGGTCCACCCTGATCGCCCAGCCGTTCACGCAGCCCGGCTACTTCTGGCCGCGCCCTTCTGCCGCCGGCCCGAACGGCTATGACGCCATGGCCTCCGGCCCGTCCAACCTCGGCCCCACCAGCCGGGCGCTCTACGAGCAGGTCCGGGCCGGGGTCGCTGCGGCGGTCAAGGCCGATCCCGGGCTGAAGCCCGGGTCGGTGCCCGTGGACATGGTCACCACCTCGGCCAGCGGCCTGGATCCCGACATCACCGTCGCCAACGCGCGCGCACAGGCGCCGCGCGTCGCCGCCGCGAGGGGCATGAGCCTGGCCACCGTCCTCAGGCTTGTCAGCCAGAACACGACAGGCCGCACGCTCGGGTTCATCGGTGAGCCACGGGTCAACGTCCTCCGCCTCAACCTCGCCCTCGACAAGGCGACTCCGCTGGCGCAAGCTGGCCCTGATGGCTGAGGACGCCGGCGGAGCCGAGGTCTACTCGCTGCGCACGCTGCGCAAGCGCGGCAAGATCAAGGTGTTCCTGGGCTACGCCCCGGGCGTCGGCAAGACCTTCGGCATGCTGGGCGAGGCGCACCGGCGCTGCTCGCGCGGCGAGGACGTCGCCGTCGGCTTCGTCGAGACCCACGGCCGACAGGAGACCGCCGAGCTCGTCGAAGGTCTCGAGAGGCTCCCGCTCAAGCACGTCACCTATCGCGGCAAGGAGTTCGAGGAGCTCGACACCGACGCGGTGATCGCGCGCCGGCCGGAGTGGGTGCTGATCGACGAGCTGGCGCACACCAACGTCCCCGGCACGCGTCACGAGAAGCGCTGGCAGAGCGTCTCGGAGATCCAGGCTGCCGGGATCAACGTCATCACCACGGTCAATATCCAGCACGTCGAGAGCCTGAACGACACCGTGTACGACATCACCGGCGTCCGCGTGCGGGAGACCGTCCCGGACGCCGTGATCGACACCGCCGACGAGGTCGTGCTCGTGGATCTGACGACCGCGGCGCTGATGAACCGGCTGCGCCGGGGCGTCGTTTACGACCTCGACAAGATCCCCGGCGCCCTGGCCAACTTCTTCAAGCGCGAGAACCTGGTCGCCCTGCGCGAGCTCGCCCTGCGCAAGACGGCGGAGGAGGTCGACGAGTTCCTCGAGCGCATCACGCAGGGTGAGGAGGCACTGCATCCCTGGGCCGCTGAGGAGCGCGTCCTCGTATGCATCAGGCCCAACGCCGTCGCCCCCAAGCTCATCCGGAGAGGACACCGGCTCGCGAAGCGCTTCCAGGGGCGCTTCTGGGTGTTGCACGTGCGCACGCACGCTCAGTTCGGCGGGCGGCACGAAGTCCAGGCGCTGTTCGAGCTAGCCGAGGAACTGGGCGGCAAGAGTGTCGAGGTGGAGGGCGACGGGGTGGTGGATGAAGTGCTGCGGTTCGCCCGGGAGCACCGCATCACCTACATCATCCTCGGCCAGTCCCGCCGCTCCCGCCGGAGCGAGATCGTCCGCGGGTCACGCATCGCCCACATCATCCGCGAGGTCGACCACATCGACGTCCTGGTCGTCGCGGACCCGAGCAAGTCGCCGCCCCCGGCGGGCGACTGACGCGCAGGCGCGAGTCTGCAGCCGCGCCGGCGCGTTTACGCATTCTTTACGTCGGCGCCGGGGTGCTTTACGGCCGCTTGATGCGCGGCCGTCCACACTGCCTCCAGGTCGCCGCCGTCGGCGTGCGACCGGGAGCTGCAAGCAACGAGCGGGCGTGCCACCGCCGACATGACTGAACCAGTACGGACCGATATCTGGACCCTGCCCGACGACGCCGTCTACGCGGCGCAGGCCACCTCACCCCAGGGCCTGACCGAGGACGAGGCGTTCACGCGCCTCGCGAAGCACGGCAAGAACGTCCTGCCGACGAAGGTCAGCCGGCCCATCATCTACAAGTTCGTCGACCAGCTCACCAGCCTGTTCGCCATCATGCTGGAGGTGGCGGCGGCCCTCGTCTTCGTCGCCGCCATGCTCTCAACCGGGGACAGCCGCCGGGACAACATCAACGTGACGATCGCGATTCTCGCCGTCGTCCTGCTCAACGCCACCATCGGCTTCTTCCAGGAGTACCGCGCCGAGAAGGCCACAGAGGCGCTGCAGAAGCTCGTGCCGTCGAACGCCAAGGTCGTCCGCGACGGAGAGGTCACCATCGTCGCCGCCGCCGACCTCGTCCCCGGTGACGTGATCGTGCTCGAGGAGGGCGACAGCATCAGTGCCGACGCCCGGCTGGTCCGGCAGTACGAGCTCTCGACCAACAACATCGCCCTCACCGGTGAGTCGGACTCGGTCCGCAAGACAGCCGATCCGATCCTCGAGGAGGAACTGGCCACCATCAACATGCCGAACCTGGTGTTCATGGGCACGAGCGTGGCCTCGGGGACCGGCCGCGCCGTGGTGTTCGCGACCGGTCTGAAGACTGAGTTCGGACGCATCTACTCCCTGACGGCAGGCGTCTCCGAAGACAAGTCACCCCTGATGCGCGAGATCGACAAGATGGCGCGCACTGTCTCCGTCATCGCCCTGGTCTGCGGCGTCCTGCTGTTCTTCATCGCCCTGATCGTCTTCAGGTTCGGGCTGGTCGATGGCCTCTTGTTCGCCCTCGGCGTCATGGTGGCCCTGGTCCCGGAGGGGATGCCCGCAACCCTCTCGGTGGCGCTCGCCGTCGGTGTGCAGCGCATGGCCAAGGCCAAAGCCCTGATCAAGGGCCTGGCGGGGGTCGAGACCCTCGGGTCGACCAACGTGATCGCCACGGACAAGACCGGGACGCTCACCAAGGCCGAGATGACCCTCAAGGCTGTCTGGGCCGACGGCGACGACTTCGAGGTCACCGGCGCAGGGTACGCTCCCGACGGCGACTTCGCCGTAGGCGACACGACGCTGCCCAAGGACGAGGCGCGCCGGCGGCTCGAGCCGCTTCTGCGCGCTATGACGTTCTGCAACGACGCCAAGGTGCTCGCCCCCAGGGACGACAAGGGCTGGCGCGTGATCGGCGATCCGACCGAAGGCTGCCTCCTCGTTGCCGCCCAGAAGGTCGGGTTCGACCTGCAGACGGAACTGATCGAACGGCCCAGGATCTACGAACTGCCGTTCGAGAGCGTGCGCAAGCGCATGAGCGTCGTTCACGTCGAGGGAGACGGCCAGCACGCCTACGTCAAAGGCGCGCCCTCGGAGACCCTCGGTCGCTGCACGCACCTGCGCCTGAACGGCGACTCGGTGCCGATGAGCGACCAGCTGCGGGCGCACATCGCGGCGAGGAACGATGCCATGTCGCGACAGGCGCTGCGCGTGCTCGCCGTCTGCGAGCGCCACCTGCCGAGTGAGATCGTCGACTACACACCTGACACAGTGGAGACCGACCTCGTCTTCCTCGGCCTCGTCGGCATGATCGACCCGCCGCGACCGGAGGTGTCCGCGGCGGTCGAAGAGGCGCTCGGCGCCGGCATCCGCATCATCATGGTCACCGGCGACTACGGCCTCACGGCCGAGGCCATCGCCCGCCGCATCGGCATCGTCCGCGGCGACAAGCACGTGCGCGTCATCACCGGCGTCGATCTCGAGGGCATGGATGACACGACGCTGCGGGAGGAACTGCAGAAGGACCAGGACGTCATCTTTGCCAGAGTCGCGCCGGAGCACAAGATGGAGGTGGTCACGGCTCTCAAGGACCTCGGCCAGATCGTCGCCGTCACCGGAGACGGCGTGAACGACGCCCCGGCGCTCAAGAAGGCTGACATCGGCGTGGCGATGGGCCTGAGCGGCACCGACGTGGCGCGCGAGGCCGCGACCATGATCCTGCTCGACGACAGCTTCGCCAGCATCATCAAGGCGGTCGAGCAGGGGCGGGGCGTCTACGCCAACGTGCGCAAGATGGTGACCTACATCTTCTCCCACAACATGGCCCAGCTCTTCCCGTTCATCTTCGCGGCCGCCGCCGGCGTCCACCTCGTGCCACTCGGGGCTCTTCAGGTGCTCTCCATCGACCTGGGGTCAGACGTGCTCCCAGGTCTCGCCTTGGGCACGGAGCCTCCCGAGCCCGGTGTCATGGCACGACCGCCGCGCTCCAGGCGGGAACGCTTGCTCAGCCCCGCCACCATCCGGCGCGTCGTCTTCATCGGCCTCATCGAGTCGTTCTTCGCCATCTCCGGATTCCTCTACGTCCTGCTCTCCAACGGCTGGCAGTGGGGAGATGCCAGCTGGATGGATCCGTCCAATGTCCACTACGCCTTCTATCGTGAGGCGATCACGATGACCCAGGCGGCCGTCGTCGCCGGCCAGGTCGCGAACGGTTTCGCCTGCCGGACGGAGCGCGAGTCGCTCTTCAAGGTAGGCATCTTCACGAACCGGTTCCTGGTCCTCAGCGAGATCATCGGCATCGGCATCATGGCTGCCATCTCGTACGTGCCGCTCCTCCAGAACATCTTCAAGACCGCGCCGCTCACGCCGGCCGACTGGGGCTTCCTCGTCCTGGCCGCCGTCACGTTGTTCTTCGCCGAGGAAGCGAGAAAATGGTTCCTGCGCCGCAAGGACGCACGCAGCGTCGTGGCGCCCACTACGTCTACCGGGAAGGAGGCAGCCTGATGAAGGTGATCATCGTCGGCTGCGGCCGCGTCGGAGCGTACACCGCGGCCGCCCTGGCCCGGCAGGGTCACGAGGTGGTCGTGATCGACAAGGACCCCCAGGCGTTCCGGCTCCTGCCCCACGGCTTCAGCGGCCGCACCATCAAGGGCTACGCGTTCGACCGTGGCGTCCTCGATGAGGCCGGCATCGCCGAGGCGGACGCGTTCGTCTCGGCGACCGGCGGCGACAACACCAACGCCGTCAGTGCCCGGATCGCAAAGGAGGTCTACCGCGTACCGGACGTGGTGAGCCGCATCTACGACCCGCAGCGCGCCGAGATCTACCGGCACTACGGCATCCAGACGTTCGCACCCACGGCGTGGAGCGCCGGCCGCATCATCGAGTTCATCGTCAGCGGCAACATCGAACGCGAGGAAAGCTTCGGCAACGGCGAGGTCGAGATGATCGCCGCCTTCGTCCCGAAGCACCTCGTCGGCAAGCCGGTCACCGATCTGCGCATCCCCGGCGAGATCGGGGTGGGGCTCATCGTGAGGATGGGCAAGGCCATGCTGCCGGTCTCCGGGACGGAGTTCGAGGAGGACGACCAGGTGCACGTGCTCGTGCACCAGGGCTCCGTCGAGAAGTTCCAGAAGATGATGGGGTGGAAGTCATGAAGGTCATAGTCGCCGGCGGAGGAACCCTCGGCCGCCGTGTCACCAAATACGTGAGCGAGAAGCACGACGTCGTCATGATCGAGAAGGACCCAGCGCGGTTCCACGACATGGTCGAGGCGTTCGCCGGGTGGAAGGAAGTCACCGTGCTGCAAGGCGACATCGACGAGCCGGGCGTCCTGCTCGATGCCGGCGTCGACCGCGCCGACGTCTTTGTCGCGGCGACCGGGGACGACGAGGACAACCTCGTCGGCTGCCTCCTCGCCAAGAACGAGTTCAAGGTGAAGCGGGTCATCGGCACCGTGCGAAACCCGCGCAACCGCTGGCTCTACAACCGCAGCTGGGGCGTGGATGTCGCCATCGACGCGGCGCAGATCGTCACGCGCATCATCGAGGAGGAGGCGACCCTCACAGACCTCGTCCGCCTGCTCGACCTGCGCGAGGGCGAGGTCACCTTGAGCGCGCTGACGGCCACGGAGGGCGGCAAGCTGGCCGGCAAGGCCTTCGACGACCTGGGCATACCGGACGGCTGCCATGCAGTCGCGCTCCTGCGCGGGACCGACCTGGTGATGCCGGGCACAGACGTGCGGATCCAGGTCGGCGATGCTCTGCTGATCCTCGCGGGACCGGGCGGCAGCTGCAAGATCGACTCGATCGGCTGAGACCGGAAGGACTGCCGCAATGGACATCACCCTGAGAGCGTTCACTACGGACGACATCCCGCGGCTCATGGACTGGGTCAATCGGGGAGGGCCCGACTTCTTCGTGCGCTGGGCCGGCACGGCGTTGGAGTACCCGCTGACCGAGGCTCAACTGGAGGCACATCTGGCCGAGGCCGAAGGTCCGGAGGCCATACGGCGCGTCTTCGCCGCCCTCGACGGCGCCACCGGTGAGGTCATCGGGCACGCCGAACTCAGCCGGATCGATCGCAGGAACCGGTCGGCGTCCATCTCGAGGCTCCTCGTCGGCGAACCGTCGGGACGGGGGAAGGGCGTCGGGAGAGAGATCGTCGGCGCCGTGCTGGACGTCGCCTTCGGTGAGATGGCCCTGCATCGCGTCGACCTTTACGTCCTGGAGTTCCACGTCTCCGCCCTGAGCATGTACAAGGCTCTCGGCTTCAAGACCGAGGGGCACCTCGTCGAGGCGCGCCGCGCAGGCGACAAGTACTGGAACGCCTACTACATGGCGATGCTCGACGAGGAGTGGCTCGGCCGCGACTCCGCATGACCGACCCCCGACCGGCCCCACCCCTTCGCCCACGGTCGGCGTGCAAGACGTGTGCGACAAGGGCTGAGCCGGTCGTCAAGTAGGACCCGGCCCGGCGGCTGGCACGAGCCCAACCGGGCCGGGTCCGCCCAAGCGGCGGTCCGCACGTGCCTGCGGCCTGCGGGCCGCGGGCGGCGGCCGCTTGACGGCCTTCGCGACGGCGGTATGTACTGGGGTCCGTGCGCGGCTGCCGCGCACGAGGCCGAAGGAGCAACGAGTGCGTCACGCGCCCGTCATCGTCACACGCCGCCGGCAGGCCGGCAGGCCTCCGTGCGCGCCGCCCACCTGCCAGAGTCTCTTCCACCACACGCACGCCGGCCGCTACTTCGGCGGCCTCTGGTTCAAGGTCTTCAGCGAACGCGGGCCCTGCTGAGGCGGGGCGGGCTCGAGCAGCCCGCCACGGCCGCCGGAGGGACGCGCGTAGCGCGCGCGACCGGCAGCCGTCCACCCGCCCACCCAGGACGACGACCACGTGAAGGGGACCACCGTGAACCGAGCCACTCTCAGGATCTGGGACGATGAGGCCTGCCGCCGCGTGCACGAGGCCTCGCTGGCCCTACTGGCGCGCACAGGCGTGGAGATGAAAGACGATAGTGCACTGGAGCTCTGCGCCGCGGCGGGGGCGATCGTCAACGGCCGGCGCGTGCGCATGCCGGCGGAGCTGGTCGAGCGCGCTCTGGAGAGGGCCCCGCGCTCGTGGACGGTGCGGCCCCGTGGCGGTGCGACGGCGCCGCTGGAGCTCCGCGACGGCGCCGGCTACAGCGGCAGCGGCCCCGACTGCCTCTACGTCAGGGACCCGGACAGCGGCGAGCGGCGCCGCGCCAGGCTCGAGGACGTGGAGGCCGCGGCGCGCGTCGTGGAGGCGCTCCCCAACATCGACTTCGCCATGAGCATGGCCCTGCCCGAAGACGTGGCCAACGAGGTCGTCGACGTCGTGCAGTTCGCCGCCATGCTGCGCGGCACGCGCAAGCCGATCGTGGTCTCGAGTCCCTACGGCGGCGAGACCCTGTACACCATGCACCAGATGGCGGCGGCGGCCGGCGCGGCCGACAGCTTCGCCTGCCTGGCCATGACCTCGCCGCCGCTCATGCTCGACGACGTCTGCTGCACCAAGGCGCTGGCCTGCGCCGAGCTGGACGTTCCGCTTGTGCTCGCGCCGTCGGTCTCGGCCGGCGCGCAGGGTCCGGCGTCGCTCACCTCCTGCGTGGCGGTGGCCAACGCCGAGGTGCTCGCCGGCCTCGTCGTCCACCAGCTGGCCAAGCCCGGCGCCCCCTTCGTCATGGGCGTGGGCACCGGCGTCATGAACATGCAGCACGCCGTGGAGGTCTACAACTCACCCGGCGTGTTCCTCGGCAACCAGGCCCAGCTGGATGTGGTCCGCTGGTACGGCCTGCCCAGCTGGCACTACTCCGGCCACACGGACAGCAAGGCGCTCGACGAGCAGTGGGCGCTGGAGATGGGCATCGCCACGATCATGGGCGCGCTCTCGCGCGCCACGCTGCAGCACGACGTGGGGTACCTGGAGAGCGGCCTGCAGAGCGCCCTCGAGGGACTGGTGCTCGGCGACGAGGTCGTCGGGTACGCCAGGGCGCTGCTCGATGAGCTGCCGGTGACCGACGAGGCCCTGGCGCTGGACGAGGTCGAGGCCGTCGGCCCCGGCGGCAACCATCTCGGCACCAAGATGACCCGGCGCCACTTCCGCGACTTCTGGCGCCCGTCGCTCATCGACCAGAGCACCCACGACCGCTGGTCGGAAGCCGGCGGGACGACACTGCTCGAGCGCGTGCAGGCCCGCCTGGCCGAGATCCGCGCGGCGGGCCCGGCCTTCACGTTGGACGACGCCGTCCTGCGACGGCTCGACGAGCTGACCGGGACACGCTGACGGCAGCTCGCGCCGGCCACTGCGCCATCCTCTCCGTGCGCTGCGGACTTGACCCCACGCCCGGTGCTGCCGATATCTGCCTGCGCAGGGTCGTCCCGGGCTGAACGGCCGACGCGTTTCGCGCGACCGGCACCGGGAAGACTCGCGGCGCGTCTCCCTTACACGGCGGGGCGCTCACGGAGACGAACAGCGGCCGGCCTGGCCGCCGGGAGGAGGGCCCGTGAGGCTCAGGTTGCTGGTTGTGACGGCGTTCTTCGTCATGGCAGCGGTGCCTGCGTGGCTCGCGTGGAACACCGGCGTGCTGCCGGGCCCTTCGCAAGCCTCGGCTGAGTCGACGAGCGTGCTCACGACCTCCTCGGCAGCGGTCACCTCCCTGGCCTGGCCCAAGGAACCGCTCGAACTCGCGGCCAGCGACACGCGGATCTACTGGGAGCAGCGCGACCCCGACCCCGCCGTAGCCGGCCTCTGGTACTACGACGTGGGCGCGCGACAGGCGGACCGGCTCCTTGGACGCGAAGCCACCGGCAAGGCCTCGGGCTATCTCGCGGCTGCGGGAGACGTCGTCGTGTGGACATCCTGGGCGACCAAGCGAGGCGCCGGGACGCCGTCCGTCCAGGCCTACGACGGGTTGAGCTCCCGCCGCTGGCAGGTGGCCGCGGCCGGCCACACGCCGGCGGCCGCGGACGGCATCGCCGTCTGGGCCGAGCCTGACGGAGCGAACCCGGGCGACGACGCCATCCGCGGCGTCGACAGCCTCACCGACGAGGAGTACACGATCAGCGCCGGCGGGAGGGTCCGCTCCCTGGTCGCGTTCGGCCGCCAGCTTGCGTGGATCACGGACGGACACACCAACGAGGTCTGGGCGGGCTCCTTCAAGGACGCCGCCCGGTACAGGCTCGCCGGACGCGGCACCGCGGTGGCCATAGACCACGACCGCGTCGTGTGGGCCACGGCGATCGGCCGCCACTCGTCGGCCATCGTCAGCTGGAGCCGCGGCAAGCGTCAAGCCACCGTGCTGTACCGGATGCTCGGGACCGTCTCCCAGTTGTCGCTGAGCAGGCGCTACGCCGCGTGGGTGACCACCCGCACGGCCACAGGCCCGCAAGTGTGGACCTACGACTTCGGCAGCGGGAAGGCCTTCCAGGCCAGCACCTCGGGCGGCCGCCAGGTCAGCCCTGTGATCCTCGCCGGCAGCGTGTACTGGGCCGGCGACCGCACCGGGCGCTGGGAGCTGTACTCGCGGTCCCTACAGCGCTGACGCGCCGGCGGCCTCATGCCGGCGCCTCCGGGCGCGCGCCCGTGTAGACTCGACGGAGGCGCCGCACGGGCGACGCGACCGCACCATCCGGAGGGGACATGCCGGCCGTCATCAACGCTGACCACCTGACCAAGCGCTTCGGCAAGAAGGTCCTGGCCGTCGACGACGTCAGCTTCACCATCGCCGACGGCACCATCACCGGGGTGCTCGGTCCAAACGGGGCCGGCAAGACCACCACTCTGCGCATGATCCTCGACCTGGTGCGGCCCACCACCGGCTCCGTGACCATCTTGGGAAGCCGGTACCGGGACCTGCACGCCCCAGCAGCTCGCGTGGGCGCGCTGCTCGACTCCTCCGGCTTCCACCCCGGGCGGTCCGGCCGCAATGCGCTGCGCGTCATCGCCGCCGGCGCAGGTATCACCGACGTACGTGTGGACGAGACTCTCGAGATGGTCGAGCTCACCAAGGACGGCAAGCGCGCGGTCAAAGGCTACTCGACGGGGATGAAGCAGCGCCTCGCGCTCGCCGCCTCGCTGCTCGGTGACCCCGAAGTGCTGATCCTCGACGAACCGGCCAACGGGCTCGACCCCGAGGGCATGCTCTGGCTGCGCAAGTTCCTGAGAGGACTGGCCGGCGAGGGACGCACGGTGCTCGTCTCCAGCCACGTGCTGGCCGAGGTAGAGCAGACGGTCGACGATGTACTCATCATGAGCCAGGGCAAGCTGTTGGCACAGGGGCCGATCAGCACCCTGACGGCCTCTACACAGCCCGTAGTGAGGGTGCGCACGCCTCAGGCTGAGAGACTGGAGGCCGCCCTCCTCTCGGCCGGCGCCGGCGTGAACCGCCTGAACGACGCCCTCGCAGTGCGCGGGCCGACCGCCGCCGAGGTCGGCGAGCTGGCCCACGCCCAGGGCGTCGCCCTCCACGAGCTCCTCACGGAGCAGCCCAGCCTGGAGGAGCTCTTCCTCCAGATCGCCGGCACGAGGCGGGAGCAGTGATCGCCCTCATCAAGGCCGAGCTGCTCAAGCTGCGCAGTACGCGCACGGCCCTCGGCCTCTTCATCATCATCCTCATCGTCACGCTCGTGCCGCTCGTCCTGCTCATGGCTCTGCTGCCCAAGGACTGGCTCGAGACCGACGGCGTGGCAGGGTTCCTGAACACCGCCAGCGCCCTTGTGCCGCTGGTGCTGCTCGTGTTCGGCATCCTCGGCATGACCAACGAGTACCGCCACGGCACCATCACGTACTCCTACCTGGTCACCCCTCGGCGATGGCGGGTCATGGTCATCAAGCTCCTCGTGTACGCCCTTGTCGGCCTCGTCACCATGCTCGCCGCGGTCATTCTCGTGTATGTGCTGATCCTTGCGGGCGGCGCCGTCAGAGGCGTGAGTATCGACGCGAGCGGGGGGAGCACGTTGGGCGACTACGCGCGACAGATCGTCGTCGCCGGGCTCATCACCACGTTCGGCGTGGCGCTCGGCGCCCTGTTCCGCGCCCAGGTGGTCACGGTCGCCGGCGTCCTCATCTGGGCGCTCGTCGTGGAGAACATCATCGCGGTGGTCAAGCCCAAGGTAGGCATGTGGATGCCCTTCACAGTGTTCAACGACGTGGGCGCCGCGCGGATCGCCGGGAGCGACGTCGCGACCACGGTCGACCAGCTCTCCCGCTCGTCGGCCTTCGCCGTGAGCCTCGTCTACATCGCCTTCGTGAGTCTGCTGGCGGTGTTCATCTCGCTCCGCCGCGACGTCACCTGAGGGTCACCGGACCGGCGGAGTCGGAGGCGAGAACGGCGTGAACGGCGAGCACCCCCACTTCTCCATCCGCGGACCACTGCTCGGACAGGGCAAGGCGGCCGAGAGGATCCTCCGCGCCCTCCCAGGCTGGTTCGGTATGGAAGCCTCCGTGCTCGACTACGTCCGCGCGGCCGAGGAGCTCGAGACGTTCGTGGCCCTCGTCGACCGGTCGGCGTGTGGGCGTCGCGACGAGGTCCGTCCCGACGAGGTCATCGGCTTCGTGACCCTGCGAGAGACGAGCACGGACGCCGTGGAACTGCACGTCATGGGCGTCCTGCCCTCCTGGCGCCGGCGCGGGATCGGCCGCGCGCTCGTCGAGCGCGCGGCTTCCTACGTCCGCGCCGAAGGCTGCAGCCTGCTGCATGTGAAGACACTCGCGGCAGACCACCCCGACCCGGGGTACGCCGAGACGCGGGCGTTCTACGCGAGCGTGGGCTTCCGCCCGCTCGAGGTGCTGCCGCAGGTGTGGGGGTCCGAGAACCCCTGCCTGCTGCTCGTCAGGCCGCTCTAAGCAGGGGCCGCACGCCGGGGGCGGCCTCCGTCCTGCCGTCAGGCGCCGGCCGTCGCGTCGAGCGCCGCCAGCGGCGTCGGCACGTTGTAGGTCCGCGCTGCGAGCTCCTTGTCGAGCTGGTACAGCCCCGCCGGCGTGTCGCCCGCCAGGCGGAACTTGTTGACCATGTCCATGGCGCTCTCCTCCTCCTCGACCTGCTCGGCGATGAACCACTGGAGGAAGTTGTACGTGGCGTGGTCCTTGAGCTCGAGCGCCAGCGATGCCATCTCGTGGATGCGCGCTGTGACCTTCTCCTCGTGGGCGAGAGCGTCCTCGAAGACCGACAACCCGGTCGGCCATTCCGTCTCGGGCTGCTCTATCGCCTCCAGGACCACCCGTCCCCCGCGCGTGAGCACATAGCTGAACATGATGCGCGCGTGTGCGATCTCCTCCTGGTACTGTACCGTCATCCAGTTCTGCCCGCCGGCCATGCCCGTCTCGGCGAACTGGCTCGCCATCGAGAGGTACAGATAGGCAGAGTAGAACTCCCAGTTGATCTGGCTGTTGAACGCGTCCTGAATCCTCTGGTCCAGCATGTCACCCTCCTCGATGAGCACCGGTGCGCTCGATCGCGTTTTGGCCTCTGTGTACCCTATCGCGAGGGAGTGCGTACGCGGGCGTCGAAGGGAACAATCACAGACGGTCCACTTCTCTCCCGACGGAGTTCCCCGATGAGCCGAGCGTTCGTCAAAGAGCCTGACGAGGGCGCGCCCGCAGAGGATCTGCCTGAACGGCAGGTCAGCGAGCAGCCCAATTACGTCACCCCCGCCGGCCTCAAGCAGCTGGAAGAGGCGGTCGGTCGGCTCGAGACCCGCCGTCTCGAACTGCTGGAGGAGGACGACGACCCGGGGGACGAACTGACCTACGTGGACCGCGACCTGCGGTACTTCACCGCGCGGCTCGAGAGCGCCGTCCTCGTGGACATGGGGCGCCAGCCGCGACGCAAGGTGGCGTTCGGCGCCGCCGTCACCGTGAGCCGGCACGGCGGCGAACGGCAGACCTTCACGATCGTCGGCGAGGACGAGGCCGACCTCAAGCAGGGCAAGATCAGCTACGTCTCACCGCTGGCCGAGGCGCTCATCGACGCGCGCGTCGGCGAGACCGTACTCTGGCGGCGGCCGGCCGGCGACATCCAGCTCACCGTGGAGCGTGTCGACTACCCGAGCTGACGTCGCGACGCGACCGCGTTCCGGCCCCGCTGACATGGCTTAGCACCCCTCGGAAGTCCGCTGGACCGTCGCATCGTTCCCCGTCAGTCCTGCCGGCCCGGCGGCCACCACAGCGTAACCGTGGTCCCCCCGCCGGGGGGGCTCTCCACGCGGAGGCTGCCGCCGGCCTCAGCCGAGCGCTCAGTCATGGACCGGATGCCGAGGTGAGAGCAACCGGCAGCGGTGAGGTCGCAGCCGCGACCGTCGTCCCGCACCACCAGACTTCCCGTGCCCGGGTGGAGCTCCAGGTCGACCCAGGCGTGCGGGGCGGCGGCGTGTCGCACGACGTTGTTCAGGGCCTCCTGGGCGACGCGGTACACCGCCACATGAAGCGGCCGCGGCAGTGGTACGTCGCCGCTGACCGTCAGTGTCACGTTGGTCTTCGAACGGCTCTCGGTGGCCTCCACCAGGAAGCGCAAGAGCTGCTGCACCGGCACCGCTTCAAGTGGCTCGTCACGCAACTCCAGCAGCATCGTGCGCATCTGGGCGAGTGCGCCGCGATTCAGGCGGCGCAGGCGGTCGATCGTCTCGCGGGCCTCGGCCGAGACGTCGCCGCCGCCCAGCGTGAGCGCCTCGGCCTGGAGACTCGCGGCGAACAGGGCCTGGGTGACGGAGTCGTGCAGGTCGCGTGCCAGACGGCTCCGCTCGTCTCGGGCAGCAGCCTCGACCTCGCGACGGCGCAGCTCGCGCTCCGCCCGGTCGCGGTCGAGCGCGATGGCCACGTGGTCGGCCACCGTCTTCATGACAGCGAGCTCCCCGCCGCTGAAATGCGGCCTGTCGATGGTGCCGAACGACAGCGTACCGATGACCTCTCCGCGCGCGAGCAGCGGATGTGCGGCGTAGGCCTGGACCCCGAACGAGCGCACCAGGCCGGCCAGCGGGTCGTCCGTGTGCTGGATGTCCTCGGCGACGATGCGCTCTCGCTGGAGTGCCGCGCACCCGCACACGGCGACGCCGAAGTCGAGCAGTTCGATCTCACGAGCCTTCTCGGGGCCGATGCCCGCATACGCGTTGAGGACAAGACGGCCGGCGCGAGCATCGACGAGGTAGTTGAAGAAGACCTGACACCCCAAGTGCTCCATGACGTCGCGGCACAGGTCGTCGACCACCCGTTGAGGCTCGTCGGCCGAGAGCAGGCGGGACGCCGTTCTGGCCAGCAATTCGGCGCGCTTTCGCGCCGCTTCGTGGCCCTGCTCGCGACGGTCGGCCAGCTCTGCGTCGTCCATGGAGTGTCCTGTCCCAGATCCCGGCGTGGCCAGTGGGTCGCCTTGGATTCTAGCCTCGCATCATCTGAACTGGTGCAAGCCGCCGTCGACGCTCGCGCAGGGAGGGAGATGGCGGAGCGACATGGGAGTCGAACCCACCCAGGACGGGATCACCGCCCCGCAGACGGTTTTGAAGACCGCGGCAGTCACCGGACCACGAGCCGCTCCGTAGGCGCATCTTGTCATGACGGGCGGCGGCATTCACCCCGAAGACGGCGGAAGCGCCGGTCCCGGGGCGCCTGCATCCCGTGCACTCGTTGTGACGGGAACTGATGCCCACGATATCCGAGCGGGAATGCCCACACCGCAGCCCGCGCTGCGTGAGAGCGAGACGAGCCTGCGGGACGTCGCCGCGAGCGGCACGGTTTGACCCGTCATTTCGCCTCCGCCGCCTCTCGACGGCGCCTGAGCGCCGCCATCGCGACGACGGGTGGCCGGCCGCCCGGGAGGGGCGCCCGGCCACGACCAAGGGCTCCTTGAAGCCTGTTACTTCGCCAAGTCGAGCAGGGCCTGACGGTCCTTTACGAGCTTGTACTCGGACTCCATCTCGAGCAGGCCGCCGGGGAACCCCACCTTGGGCATGAGCGCGACGTAGTCGTCGGCGTTGAAAGCCTCGGGGTTCGCGACACCGGCCTCCGGGTCGCCCGGCTTGCTGCCGAGGCTTCCCGTGGCGAGAAGCTCGAGCGTGATGACGGGCGTGAAGCCGGTCTGCGCGGTGACCACCTGGATGCCGACCGTGTCGAGGCACTCCTTGTTGTCGGCGACCTGATAGAGGTACACCTTGCGCTCCATGCCGTCCTTCTTGCCGATCACGTACGTGCCGGCGGCCGTCTTGCCGACGTATTTCTTGCCGATCTCGTTCGGATCAGGGGCGGCGGCGGCGATGACGTCACGCGGCGCGACCATCACGTCGCCGACCTTGATCTTCTCGGCCTTGTCGATGTTGATCGAGCGGAACACGTCCATCGCGTTCATGAACTCGTCGCCGAGGGCGTACTTGAACTCGGCCTTCTTGACGCCCTTGAGCTTGTCGGCATTTCGTCCGATCTGGACGACCTCTTCGTGCTCGACGTGTCCGACCTCGACCTCGCCGATGCCCTCGGGGAGCCAGAACTTCTCGAGCTCGGCGAACGGCTCGACCGTGTGCCAGTCGCCGTCCTCGTAGACGATCGCGGGGTTGTTGCACTCTTCGATGGTGGTCCAGACGCTGAATCCGAAGCTGATGCCTTTGGCGCCGGGGATCTCGAGGTTGCTGCCGTCGCGGATGCCGATGTAGTCGATCTCGTCGAAGAGGTGGTCGGCGGCGTAGCGGGCGAAGAAGTCGGCCATTCCGGGCTCGACGCCGAAGCCGGCGAGCGCGTACTTGCCGATCTTCTTGAATTCGTCGTCAAGGGCGTACTCGTCGTCGCCGAGCTTCTTGCCGGTCTTGTGGAACGGATCGGTGGGGTGCCACTCACTGAGCGTCATGGCGGTGTCGAGGTAGTGCACCCGCGCCTTGAGGGCGGCCTGGAGCAGCGGCGGGTTGAAGTTGGGTGCGCACAGGTTCATCAGGATGTCGACGCCGTGCTTCGTGGCCAGAGCAGCCACGGCGTCGGGGTCGCTCGCGTCCACCTGCTCGGCGACGAAGCGCGGGTCTTTGAGGCCCGCGACGAAGTCGGCGGCGCGCTTGCCGTCGTAATCCGCCATCACCATCTTCTCGAGCCACTCGCCGTTGGGATCGCGACGCTTCGAGATGGAAGCGATGGACTGACCCACACCACCGGTACCGACGACCAGAGCCT
Source organism: uncultured Thermoleophilia bacterium (assembly GCA_963775255.1). GTDB lineage: Bacteria > Actinomycetota > Thermoleophilia > UBA2241 > UBA2241 > CAIXSE01. The sequence continues at coordinate 134,161 of CAVZIA010000001.1, forward strand.
TCATGACGTTCCTTCTCCTTGACGTGGCTTGCACGCGCCGGGCGGCGCGCCGCCTGGACGAGGACTCGGAGACAGGAAACCGAGACTCCTCCAGAACGTTCAATGAAGCGGATTGTATAACTTCCCAAACGCCGCGCAAGCCATAAGTTAGCAATCGTGGAGGTTTGTCGGCCGTCGCAGGCGACGTCGGACGCCAGCGGAGAAGTGAAGGGAGACGTGAGGGCGGCGGCGGCCGCAGGGCGTAGGCAAGGGCGGCCGCCGCTGCCACGGGCTCAGTGTCGGGACGTGATGCGCCGGGGCGTATGGGACGCCTGTCTACGCACACGACTCCGCGTGGTCTGGCGAGGCGACGGGCGATGATCGCGGCGCGAGCCGGAGGCACAGCTGGTGGTGCGGCCTACGCGCCCACCCTGTACATCGTGCGTTCGCCAAGCGCCGTGATGACCTTGGCGTAGCCGGAGAGCTGCTCGTCGAGGGCAGGGTCGCCTGTGTCGACGAGCAGCGGCCGGCCCTCCAGGCTGAGCAGCTTGGTCTGCGTGGCGATCACGATGACGTTGCCGACGCCCACGGCGCGGATGACGGCCGGGCTGATCTGCTGGTTGCCCCGCCCGAAGATGTGCCCCTGGCCGCCGATGACGGTGACGACGATGTAAGCCTGCGGCGCGGCGGCGGCGAGCTCCAGCAGCTGGCCTTCGGTGAGGTCGGCGCCGGTGAGGTCGGCGCCGCGGACGGCGTCGACGCCGAGCAGCGTCTTGGGCAGGCCGAGACGCTCCATCACCGTCCGCGTCGTGGTGCCGGGGCCGAGGATATAGAGGGCATCCGGCTTCATGCCGGCGACGACCTCAGTGGCGATGTCGTTGAGAGCGCGCTGCTCGCCGGCCACCCCGCCGGCCTTGGCGCTCTGCGTGAGTCCGCGCGCGTACGGCACGCGCATGTAGCCGTAGAGGTGCGCCGACACCCGGTTCTCGCGGAACGCCTCTTCGTCGATGTCCATGACCTCGCCCTCGCGCAGCCTCACCGCGGCCGGACGCTCGTGCAGGTAGAGGCAGCACACGTCTCCGGCTGCCGACGGAGTGGTCGCGTAGACCGCCGAGTGGATCTTGACGCCCGCGGGGACGCCGATGACCGGTACCTCGTCCCCGACGGCGGCGCAGATGTTGCGCGCGGTGCCGTCGCCGCCGGCGAAGAGGATCAGGTCCACGCCGGCAGCGAGCAGGTCGCGCGCGGCCCGCCGCGTGTCGTCCGCCGTCGTGAGAACGAAATCCGCACAGGAGATGGACGGCGCTTCGCCGGTCCGCTCTAGCTCGCAGAGCACGTAGGAGCAGTGACCCTCAAGAGAACCGACGACACGCGGCTCGAACCCGGCCGCGCGCGCCTCGTCTTCCCCCATCTCGCCCGGCCAGGTGAGGATCTCGACGTGCTCGCGTACGCGTGCGACTCGCTCGAGCGCCAGCCGTGCACGCCTGGGCGCGTCACGCACGGCGCCGCGCTCGAGCGCGGCGCGCAGCACCTCGGCGCCGTCACTGCCCTTGAGCCCCACGCGGCCGCCAACGCCTGCACACGGGTTCACGATGAGACCGAGCCGCTTCACTGCGTGCTGGATGAGGGCCGCTGCATCACGAGCGAAGCTGGATTCAGCGGTGCTTCTTGCCGCGGCGCCGACACCACGTTCGGCCGCCGCCGGTCATCCCGCTGCCTTCGCCTGTACCGGCACGCCGAGTCGCACCGTCCTGCGGGATGCCTGTGCTGGTCTTCGGCGCGGCCTGAGCCACCAGGGCACCTTCTTTCTGCGCGTGTCGGCGCTCCGGCCGCCGGTCGCTGCCGGTCTCGCGCCATGATACCCGAGCGATCCGGCGCCGCGTGCGGCGCCGGACGGGTGAGTCGGGGCGGGGCGCCGTCACCGGCTCCCCCGCCCCTCCTTCCGGGAAGCGTCTCCTCAGGACGTCAGACCTTGTCCTTGAACTTGCGCTTGTACTTGCGCCACGTGAAGGCCCACTGGTCCGGGTCCTCCATGGACTCGAGCCGGCGCATCTGGTCGATGGGCTGGGCGTGCGGCGAGTCGAGCACGAACTGCGCATCCGCGTAGGCCTCGTCGACGCCCCTCTTGATCACGGCGGCCCACTCGTCCAGGTCGGCCTTGCTGTAGGTCTCGCAGGGCTCGGGCGTGAATGGCTCGGGCACCACCCACGGGTGGTGGCTCATCCAGTAACTCTGGATGCCGAAGTCGACCATGCGGTCGCGGAGAGCCTCGGTGCCGACGCCGGTGTCTTCCTTGAGCTTCTCCAGACTGTAGCGCACCTGGTCGAGCCGGCGGTGGCCTTCGGCGTACGGCCGGCTGACGCCCGGGATCGCCATGAGCAGGTTGTCGAGGTAGTTGTTGTTGAGCACGCTGACCTCGGCGACCTCCCTGAGGCCCTCGGGACCCATGCTGCGGATCCAGGCGTAGGCGCGGATGACGCCCATCCAGTTGCCGAGGAACCCGCGCACGCGGCCGATGCTCTCCGGCCGGTCGTAGTCGAGGTGGTATCTGTCGCCGTCCTTCACCACGACCGGCACCGGCAGGTACGGCGCCAGCGCGTCGGTGCACATGTATGCGCCGGTGGCCGGGCCCTCGCAGCCGTGCGGGCTGGAGAAGGTCTTGTGCAGGTTGAAGTGGCAGGCGTCGAACCCGGCGTCGCGCGCCCGGGCGAAGCCGAGGATGCCGTTGGCGTTGGCCTGGTCGGTGAAGGCCAGGGCGCCGGCGTCATGCAGGATCTCGACGTACTTGTCGATCTGCGGGTTGTAGATGCCGGTGTCCTCGGGGTTGGTGATCATGCAGCCGACGGTCTTCTCGCTGACGGCGGCGCGGAAGGCCTCGAGGTCCGGGTAGCCGTTCTCGTCCGGCATGACGGTGATGACCTTGAACCCGGCCACCATGGGCGTCGCTGCGTCGCACGGGTGCGAGAAGATCGTGGTGATCATCTCGTTGCGCTGGCCGAGCTGGCCCCTGGCCTCGAAGTAGCGGCGCATGACGACCGCGTTGGTGTACACCGCGTGCGAGCCACCGCCGGGCTGCAGCGTGAAGGCGTCCATGCCGCTGATGGACTTGAGGTACTGCCCGGTGTCGTAGACGATCTCCAGCAGGCCCTGCAGGGTGTCCTCGTCCTGCCACGGGTGCACGTCGGCGGCCCGGTGGCCGCGGATGAGCTCCTCGTGCATCTTGGGCGAGTACTTCATGGTGCAGGTGCCTTCGCTGATGTCGCTGCCGAGGTCCATGCCCAGCGTCATCTGCGCGTACCGCAGGTAGTGTCGCATGACCTGGTACTGGGCCATCTCCGGCAGCTCCGGGGCGGCAGCTCGGGCCATCCCTTCGGGGATGTAGTCCGCCGCCGCGCCCACTTCGGCAGTCACGGCGTCCTCGGCGAGCGGCACCATGATGCCGCGCTCGCCGGGCATACCCTGCTCCATGACGAAGGGCTCGTCCCAGCGCGGGGCGCGGTAGTCGTGAAGCACGCCGCCGTCGCGGCGCAGCTTCGCCAGCTCGGCGACCTTCTCGGCCGCAGCCGTCTTCAGTTCCTCAGCACTCATGCCGTCACCTCCTTGACCGCCGACACCAACGCGTCGATGTCCGCCTGGTCGTAGTACTCGGTGACGCAGTAGAGCGCGCTCTGGCCGAGCTCGGGGAACTCGGCGGAGAGGTCCTTGCCGCCGAAGATCCGATGACCGAGCAGAGCCTTGTTGACCTCAGCCACCGTCCTGCCGGTGCCGGCGAAGTCGACGACGAACTCCTTGAAGAAGCTCGGCGAGAGTCTGACCCGGACGCCCGGAAGCTCGCCGAGCTTCTTCGCCGCGTAGTGCGAGCGGGCGATGCAGGTCTCGCCGAGCTCCTTGAAGCCCTGCGGGCCCATCAGCGCCATGTACACGGCGGCGGCGATGGTCCACAGGCCCGACGCGGTGCCGACCCAGTCCTTGCCCTGGTCGCGGGCGCCGTAGCTCGTGCGGTCGGGGAGCGCCTCGCCCACGGCGAACTGGCCGGGCGTGGCGGTCTCCATGACGGTGTAGAGCTCCAGCGGGCACTCCTGGGCGAACACCGGGTCGTCGTCGCGGAACGCGATGAAGCCCGAGCAGCCGCCGCCGGCGTGCATGTGCATGCCCAGCGGCTGGATGTCGCCGCAGGCGATGTCGGCGCCCAAGGCGCCGGGCGGCGCCAGCACGCCGAGCGTGATGGGGTCGACGCCGGCGATGGCGAGCGCGCCGACCGCGTGGGCGAGCTCGACGATCCGCGCCCCGTTCGCCTCGATGGTGCCGAGATACGTGGGATTCTCCCAATACACTGCGGCGCAGGAGTCGTCGAGTTTGGCCGTGAGATCCTCCAGGTCGGCCATGCCGGTCTCGCGGTCCCACTCGTAGAAGCGGATCTTGGTGCTGGTGACCATCGACTCCGGCTGGCAGAGCGTGCGCGCCTCCATGAGGCGCATCGGGCTCATGTGCGCCGGCACGAGCACCTTGTCACGGCCCGTGATGCGCCGGGCCATGCGGAAGGAGCGCCCGGCCACGTCGCCCCAGTCGTAGATGGGGTTGGCGACGCCGTCGAGGTCGACCAACTCGCCGAGCATGCTGTTGAACTCGTAGCGTGTGAGGTACTTGCCCAGGTCGCTGTAGTCGCCGCCGCAGTAGGCGCTGACGAACTCGGCGCGGTTGATGATCTCGTCTACGACCGACGGCACGTGGTGCTGCCAGCAGCCGGCGCCGCAGAAGTTCATGAAGTCAACGGACGAGATGTTCGTGTCGAGCAGGCCCTGCACGTGCTTGCGCAACTGCCGCTCGCTGAGGATCGCCGGCGGGATGTCCAGCGTCCCCTTGAAACGCAAACGGTCGGGGATCTCGGCGTAGATCTCCTCCACGCTGCTCAGCCCGAGCTCGTCGAGCATCGCCTGCTTGGTCTCAGGCACCGAGTTCGGGATGTAGGGGTGGACGAACGGTTTCTCAGCCATGGTCTGTGAAGAGCTCCTTCCCTGAGCTGTGGGACGACACGGTCACTGGCCGGTGAGGCCGTACTGTTTGAGTCTGACGACGACGAGCCGGGAGAGCCGGCGCTGGTACTTGGCCCGGCCCGGCTCGACCAGGTGGGCGACGTCGACGAAGTCGCGGCTGACGAGGCCGATGTGGGCGACGAAGTCTGCGTAGGGGATACCGAAGTCCGCGGCCGCCCGGCGCGCGCCGCGCCGGTAGCGGTCGCGGGCGCCGTCCCACGCGTGACGGATGATGTGCAGGTTGGCCGGCAACTCCACGAGGATGGGGTAGAAACCCCTCTCCTGACACAGAGCGATGAGAGCCCGCAAGGTGGCGTTGTTGCCGGCGTACCGCTTGCGGAACCGCGGGTACTTGGCCGCCAGCCACCGCCGCACGATACCCCGCTTGGACGCATCGCTCAGCTGGTCTCCGACGTGGAAGCGGTGCGGGTCGTAGGCTCCGTGGAAGCGGCGCGCAGCGCGCGCGAGGGTCTTCGGCGGGATGCTGGTGTAGCGGCCGACGTTCAGGCCGATCAGTACGATGGCCGGCACAGCCGGCGCGGCGCGCACGATCTTGAGGTCGTTCTTGAACGACTGGCTGGAGGACCCGAAGTCGAGGGCGCGGACCCTGCCGCCGCCCATGGTCCGGATCTGTGAGGCCCAGTCGGGCTCGCACGTGATGCTCTCTCGCGCCGCCGAGCCGCCGAGGAGATAGACCACGGGCACCGCAGGCGGCCGCTTGTCGAACGCCGCCAGCGTGTTGACGACGTGGTCCCAGTCGGCGCCGGAGTAGAACGCGGCCGCCGCAGGCCCGGCGAGCGCCAGCAGGCCGGCGGCGCAAAGCAGGAGGGCGGCGGCCAGCGCCACCAGGCGGACCCGCAGGCTGCCGGCCCCCGCGCCCGTCACTGGTACCCGTACCCCGCGGACGTGCCGAAGTCGATGGAGATGTTGGCGCCGGTGATCGGCGCAGCCGGCGCGGAGGCCAGAAAGAAGATCAGTTCGGCCACCTCCTCCGGCGTGATGAACCGGGCCTTCTCGCCCTGGAAGTAGCTGGCGAGCAGGCGCTTGAAGTAGCCCTCGGGGTCACCACCGCCGTAGGTATCGGCCTGGTACCGCAGCATCGGCGTCATGATGTCGGCCGGGCAGACCGCGTTGACGCGCACCAGGTGCGGCGCCAGTTCGATGGCGAGCGCCTTTGTCATCACGCTCACGCCGCCCTTGGACGCCGTGTAGACCGCCGTCTCCGGCGTCCCGACCAGCCCGGCGTCTGAGCTGAGGTTGATGATGCAGCCTTCGGTCTTCTTCAGCTCGGGGATGGCCCGGCTGCAGGCGAAGAAGGTGCCCTTGAGGTTCACGTCTACGACGCGATCCCAGTCGGCCTCGGTCATCGTCTCGGTGGGCCCTTCGACCCACAGTCCCGCCGTGTTGACCAGCACGTCGATGCGACCCGTGGCCTCCACGGCCTCGTCCATCAGGTTCTCGACGTCGGCCACGCTCGTTACGTCGCAGGCCACACCGTGGACTTCAGAGAGAGCGGCGAGCTGCCCGCAAAGGTCCTCGAGCGCCACGGCGTTGAGGTCTCCGAGCACCAGCGCCGCGCCGGCCTCGGCGAACCGCCGGGCGGTCGCAGCGCCGACGCCGCCGGACGCCCCCGTGATCACCACGGTCTTGCCGCTCATGTCAGACGTCATACGCCTCCCCCTCGGCGAAACGCTGAATGCCCGTTCACTGTGCGGCAAGCATACCTTTCGGCGCTCGGGCTGGCCACGGGTCGAGGACGCGCCTCCGGTCCGGCGTATGAACTGGAGCCGCGAACGGCAGCAGGAGCAGTCTCACCAGACGGAGTTCGCCGCCGGGAGTCAGGTCAGCAGATCCCGAGGTGCGCCCGCAGCGAGGGTGAGTCGCCGCTCCGGCGGAGCGGTGTCGCGCCGTGCGAGACCCGGCACTCGAGATCGTGACAAGGCCGGCCGCCGCTCAGTAGTAAAGGTCGCTCGGCCCCTTGTACTCCTGGATGGTGTTGCCGCCGTCCACCACCACGAGCTGGCCCGTGATGTAGCTGGCGTCGTCGCTGCCGAGGAAGCACACCAGCTTGGCGACCTCCGCCGGATAGGCCGAACGGCCCATCGGCGTGTTGAGCCCGCCGACGTCCTCGCCGTCGGCCTGCGACCCGGTGGCGATCCAGCCGGGGCCGACGGCGTTGACGGTCACCCCGTGCTTGGCCACGTCCAGGGCGAGACCGCGCGTCATGCCGAGCACGCCCGCCTTGGCGGCGCAGTACGCGGCCTCGTCCGGGTTGGCGACCACGGGGCCGGTCACGGAGCTCATGTTGACGATGCGCCCGTAGCCGCGCTCGATCATCCCGGGCACGACGGTGCGTGTGACGTTGAACTGGCTCTTGAGATTGATGGCGATGCCGAAATCCCAGGCCTGTTCACTGAGGTCCTGGAACGCGGTGAAGTCCTCGTCCTGACCGAAGACGACCATGCCGGCGTTGTTGACCAGCACGTCGATGCGGCCGTAGCACTCCAGGACCTCGGCGACCATGGCGCGCACCTGGTCCATCTTCGTCAGGTCGGCCGTGTGCGAACTGACCGTGGCGCCCATCTCGCGCAACGCCGCGGCGCACTCGTGCGTGGCCTCCGCGATGTCGCAGATGGCGAGGAGCGCGCCCTCCTCATGGAAGACCGTCGCGGTCGCGAAGCCTATGCTGTCCTGCTTCGCCACGCCCGTTATCAGGGCGACCCTGCCCTCCACCCTTCCCTTGCGCTCCATGCCGTGCTCCTCTGCTCGTACCGCGGCGACGCCGGCGGTGATGGTCCACGGAATGCTATGCCGAGCGGAGCGGGAGGCCAAGGGCGCCCCCGCTCCGGCGGGTCGCGGCGGATCCGCCCGGTTGCAAGGGCGGTGCGCGCATCCTCTCGAACCTCTCTGCTTCACCAAACGGTGTGGGAGTTTTGGTCAAGCTTCCGTAGGATAGGGCCGATACTGGGAGAATCTGCGGGTGCTGCGAGAGGGGAACATTGGCCACACCACGGCATGGGGCTGAATCCATTTGGCTGCGCGTCGGCGACGTCGCCGCGGCGCTGGGCGTCAGCGCAAACACGGTGCGGCGCTGGACAGACTCGGGGCGCATCGCCGCCCACCGCAGCCCCGGCGGCCACCGCCGATATCTCGCTGAGGACGTCCACGCGCTCATGCCCGAGCACGGCGGTGGGGACGGCGCTCAGCCCGGCGACTTCGCGCAGTTACGCCGGCAGTCGCAGGACCTGCGCGCCGCGCTGCGCGCCGGCCTGGACCTGATGTCCCTGCTCGCCGACGACCCGGGCCGCGTACCCGCAGAGGTCGCCCGCGCTCTGTGCGACCTGACCGGGGCGCCGCGCTGCGAAGTCTACCTTGGCGACCGGGAGCGTCTCAGGCTGGCCGTTTCGCTGGACGGCGGCCGGCTGGACCCGCGGCGCCGCGGCACCGTGCGACAGACGGCCGACTGGGCGCCTGTCGAGGGCGATCCGGTCTCAGCACCGGTGGTCTTCCTGGAAGCAGGCGTCAAAGGAACGCCGCGGCGCGGCCGGCTCGCGATGCAGCGGCGCGGCTGCCGGTCGCTCGCCTGGGCGCCGATCGTGCTCCGCGGAGAGCTCGCCGGCGCAGTCGAGTTGAGTGACGCCGGCGAGCGGGACCTCACCCGGCACGCGGACATCATCGAAGGCCTCGCCCGCGTGTGCGCGGAGGCCGTCGCCGTCGAGCGCACGTTCCAGGAACTCGAGCACCGTGACAGGAGCGTCCACGAGCTGGTCGACCTCTCACGAGAGGTAGCGCAGAGCCACGACTTCGAGCGCTTCGTGCAACGCTTCGCGGAGCGGATGCTGGTAGCGGCCGATGTCAAGTGCGTCGACATCTGGCGCGCCACCGGCGGCGTGATCCGGTGCGTGGTCAGCCACACTCAGGACGGCTCCGACCCAAGCCGGCGCGACACGGTGCTGGACACCTCGAACTACCCCTCGCTGGAGCGTACGCTGCTCGATCATTCGCCTCTGGTGATCGCCGACCGGCGCGACCCGCGGCTGGGCGCCGCTGAGGCGGAGATGTACGAGCGGTGGGGCTTTGCGAGCTCTCTTACGATGCCGCTGGTCGCCGGGGGCGAGCTGGTCGGGCTGGTCGACCTCTACGATGACGTCGAGCGCGACTGGACCGGCGAGATGGAGTTCCTCACCAGCGTATGCCAGCTCGTCGCCGGCGTGTTCGACAGCACGGCGCTCCTGGGAGAGGCGCGCGAGGTCGCGCGCCTGCGCGAGGAGCTCGTGGAACTGGGCGCGGAACTCGCCCACGCCGGGGAGGCCCGGGACATCGCCGAGCGCGCCGCCACGCGGCTGCGGAGCGCGACCGGCTGCGTGGACTGCGACATCTGGTGGCTCGAGGAGGGGTATCTCCGCTGCCTCGCGAGCGTCGACGACAATGGCGTAGACGACGAGGTCCGCGGCCGGATCCTGCACCTCGACTATTACCCGGCCACCGAGCAGGCCATGAAGGACCGGCAGATCCTCATCCTCGGCTCGCTCGACGATGAACGCGTCACCGACTACGAACGCGAAGATTACCTCGAGTGGGGCTTCCACAGCGCCGCCTCCATCCCCCTCGTCAGCAACGACCAGGTCGTCGGCCTGATCGACCTTTACGACTCGCATCCGCGGGACTTCAACGACGTGCGCGGGTTCCTTCGCGAGGCCGGACGTACGGTCGCGGACGCGCTGCGCAACGCCGAACTGCTCGCCGGCCTGCGCCGCGGCAACACGGCGCTCGCCGAGGTCGTCGAGCTTGGCGACCGCCTCAACGAGGCTGGCACTCTGGAGGATCTCGCCAGGGAGGTCGCTGTGCGCCTGCGCTCCCTCCTCGCGGCCGAGGACTGTGACATCTGGCAGGTGGACGGGGAGGTCCTGCGCTGCCTCGCCAGCGTCGACAGCCGCGGCTGGGACGCGGACGAGGTCGGCTCGGAACGCGAGCTCGCGAGCTACAAGGCGACCGTGGCGGCCCTCTCTGCCAACGAGCCGATGGTCGTCGGCGACCTCGCAGGCACCGCGCTCCCCGAGAACGAGATGCAGGCGTACCGTCACTGGGGCTTTCAGAGCATGGTCTCGCTGCCGCTGGTGGTCGAGGGCCGCGCCATCGGGCTGATCGACGTCTTCGACACCAAGGTGCGCGACTTCACCCCGCACCTCGACATGATCCGCAACGTCGGGCGGCTCCTCGCGGGGTCCTTCGAGAGGGCGATGCTGGTCGAGCAGCTCGAGCAAGGTAACCGCGACCTCAGTCTGCTCGTCGACTCGAGCATGGAGTTCGGCGCTACGCTCGACGTTGACGCGGTGCTGCGCACGGTGGCGGCGCGCCTCCTCGAAGTCTCGGAGGCCGACCTGTGTGACATGTTCCGGCTGGACGGCGACGAGGCGGAGCTGCTCGTCTCGCTGGGGTCGCCGGATTCGCAGGAGTTCGTGGGCAGGCGCTACCCGATGAGGGAGTGCGGGATCCTCACGCGAGCCGCGGAGACACGCCAGCCGGTGGAGGTACTGGACATCCTGGTCGCTCCCGGGATGACGGACTTCGAGCTGGACGACGCGCGACGCCACGGGTACCGGTCGTGCTTCGACGTCCCGCTCATCAGCCACGGCGAGACCATCGGCTTCATCACGCTGCTGAACCGCGAGCCGCGGCCGATCATCCGGGGCGACGCCGTGATCGGCCTCGCACAGATGGCCGGCCAGGCGATCGCCAACGCAGCCCTCTACAGGCAGCTCGACGAGAACCTGCGCCGAGTCGCGCTGGTGAGCGAGGCGACGGTCGAGCTCACCAGCGACCTCGACCTGAGGACGACGTTGCTCGCCACCGCCAAGCGGCTCTGCGAGAGCGTGGGCGTCAGCGAGTGTGAGATCACGGTGATCGAAGGCATCGAACTGCACACGCTCATGCGCGTCGCCGGCGGGGAAGTGGACGAGGCGTGGATGGGTCAGCGACTGGCGCTCGCGGACGCCGCCGTGACGCGCGAGGTGATCGAGACCAAGCGGCCGACGGTGGTCGGGTCGCTGCGCGACCCGCGGCTCACGCCGGCCGTGCACGAGATCAACCGGGACTTCAAACTCAAGAGCTGGGTGACGATGCCGCTTATCGTCAAGGACCAGGTGATCGGCACCGTCGAGCTGGTCGAGAGCGGCGCCGAGAGGACCTTCACCGAGGCGGAGCTCGGCACCGCCGGGGCCATCTGCCATGCCGCCGCGCTCGCCATCGAGAACGCAGCGCTGTTCGAGCGTGAGCAGCAGGCGGCGCGCGAGACGCGGCTGCTCAACGACATCGCCTCGAGAACGGCCGCCAGTCTCGACCTCGAAGAGGTCGTCAAGGCGGCTGCCGACGAGCTCGGCCAGCTGATGTCGTTCGACGCGTACGGCGTGTTGTTGCTGGAAGGCGCGACCGTCGGCAAGGTCATCGGGTCGCGCCCGCAGGCCGAAGCACTGCTCGGGATCTCGGTCGACGACTTCGACCCAGGGTTCATCGAGCGCGTGGCCTCCGTAGGAGTGCTCGTCACGCGGCTGCCGGAGGACCTGCCGGGCCTGGCGGGGTCGCCGGCCATCGAGGGTCTCGCGGCCAGCGTGTTCATCGCCCTTCCGTCCGAGACCGGCCTGCTCGGCGTGCTCGACCTCAGCAGCGCCGACCCGAACGCGTTCTCCGGGGTGGATCAGCATCTCCTTGAGCGCGTCGGCACCCAGCTCTCTCTGGCCATCAAGAACGCTCAGCTCTATGACGAGATCAAGAGGATGCACCTGGGCAACCTCAAGGCCCTCAGCTCGGCGCTCAACGCAAAGGACTACTACACGCTGGGGCACGCCGCGCGCGTCGCCGCCTACACGGTGATGCTCGGCCGGCAACTGGGCTGGACGGACGAGGTGCTCGCGCCGCTCGAGGAAGCGGCCTACCTCCACGACATCGGCAAGATCAGCATCTCCGACCGCGTCCTGCTCAAGCCGAGCCGACTCAACCAGCAGGAGTGGGAGCAGATGCGCGAGCACCCGGTGGTGAGCGCGGACATCATCCGCCCGCTGTTCCCGGCCGAGTTCGTGGCGGCGGTACGCCACCACCACGAACGCTACGACGGGAACGGCTACCCGGACGGCCTCGCCGCCGAGGACATCCCGCCGATCGCTCGCGCCATGGCCGTGGTGGACGCCTACGACGCCATGTCGTGCCGGCGTCCGTACAAGGCCGGGCTGACCTACCCGCAGTGCCTCGCCGAGCTGGAGGCCTGCCGCGGCACCCAGTTCGATCCCGCGATGGTGGACGCGTTCCTGCACGTGCTGGACGACATCGCGCAGCGGCGCGCCCGGGCAAGCGAGATCGCCGCAAAGGCCGCCGCACGCATCCGCGGCGAGAGCCACGCCGCGCTCGTCACCCTCGAGGACGAGAACTGCAACGCCTACCGCGAGATCGAGGCGATCCTCCGCGAGGTCCGGGACGCCAACCCGCCGACGCGGTTCCTCACCACACACGCCCAGGTCGAGAAGCGCTACGTCATCGGCGTCGACCCCGAGGAGACGGCGACCGAGAAGTCCCACCTCGGCGACGAGATCTTCGCCGACGAGGAGCTGCCGCAGGTGCTGTCGGGCAGGCAGCCCGAGATCAACACCGTGTTCGCCGACGAGTTCGGAGTGTGGATCACCGGCCTCGCGCCGATCCGCGACGCCACCGGAAGCATCGTCGCCGCCGTCGCGGCAGACCTCCCGGCTCTCTCAGAGTCCGAGAATGAGCCGTTGCGCGGCGACGGTCGCCAGACCTTTGCCGCGATGCTCCAGACCGCGGCGGTGCGGCTGAGCCGAGCGGAGATCGACGCGATCACCGACGCGCTGACCGGCCTCTACAACCACCGCTACCTGCACGAGCGGCTGAGCGAGGAACTGCACCGGGCGCGCGAGCACCAACGGCCACTCAGCGTCCTCTTCTGCGACCTGGACCACTTCAAGGGCTACAACGACACCAACGGTCACAGCGCCGGCGACGCGGTGCTGCAGGAGGTCGCGCACGTCATCGAGCAGTCGGTGCGCAACGTCGACGCCGCGGCGCGCTACGGCGGCGAAGAGTTCGTGGTCATCCTCGTCGAGACGGACCGGGAGGAGGCGCTGGCGGTGGCGGAGCGCATCCGCAGGCGCCTCAAGGACGCCGCTTTCAAGGCCAACGGCGTGCCGCTGACGGTGAGCATCGGCATCGCCGGCTACCCCGTCGACGCCGACCGGCGCGAGGACCTCCTCAACAAGGCCGATTGGGCGATGTACCTGGCCAAACGCCGCGGGCGCGACCAGGTGGCCACCTTCGGAGAGGGCTGACTGCGCCAGCCCCGGCGCCGCGTCAGGAACGGCGGCGGCGAGGTACGCGCACGTCGCCGCGCCTCAGGGTGAGGCCCTCCCGGTCGAAGTACTCGAGGAGGGCCTGTGCGTTACGGCGGCCGCAGCCGGCGGCGTCGCGGAACCCGGCGAGCGTTACCTCGCCCGCGCCCTCGAGCTGCGCTAGCAGGACGTCGCGGGCCCGATCGACGGCCCTTCGCGTGAACCACAGGTCCTTGTCCACGCGCACCACGTCGCCGCGGCGCGCCAGCACGTCGAGGACCTGGCCCAGCTCGCGGGGTGGCCGGCGGAGCTCCTCGGCGAGCACGGCCAGCGTGGGCGGCGCCGTCGGGTCCTCCGCAAGCCGGGCGAGGATCCGCTCGGCGAGCGCCGCCTGCTCGGCGCCGAGCACGCCGGCGCCGGCGGGTGCGTAGCCGCCTTCGCCGGCCACCAGCTCCCCGCCGCCCGTCATGGCCTGCAACAGCAGGCCGGCGTCGGCGGCCGGCAACGCCGGCACTACGGCGGCCAGCTCGGCGGCGCTGCTGAACGGCCGCTCGGGGCGCGCAGCGGCCCGCTCGGCGGCGCCGGCCAGCAGGGCGGCGCGCAGCGTCGCGAGTACCCCTGCGGCGAACCAGCGAGCGGCTCCCGCCCCGGCCCCGCCCCCGGCGCTACCGGCTCGGGCCGGTCCTCCGGATCCCCCGGTCTGCCCTCCGGCGGCGAGCTCCTCGAGCTCCCCGTCGGCAACGGCCGCCGCGAGGGCCTTTGCCGCCTTGCCCGGCGCGACCCCGGGGGCCGTGAGGTCGTCCCGGGTAAGACCGTGCTCACCGCGGTCCTCCGCCAGGACGCGCAGCGCGGCGCGCGTCTCGCCGGCGCGCACCGACTCCAGGTACGCGCGGTGGCGCTCACGCGCATGCCAGCGCTGCGCGCCGGCGAGCAGCACCTCCCCGCCGGCGATGGTCGCCACGGGCGACAGCGAGCGGATGATGAAGCGGTCGTGCGGCAGTACGAGCGCGTCGGCGTCCAGCCGGACAACCGCCGCGGCCGACGCACCCGGCGCTATCTCGCGGCCGTCGAGCGGCGCCACGCGCGCCAGGTACTGCGCCGTGCCGTGGTGCAGCCGGACCTGGTCGCCGGAGCGCAGCGGTCGGGCGCCGGGCAGCACACTGACCCACGCGTCGAAGCGGCGCGCGGCCGACCCGGCCAGGGCGGGCGCCGCCAGCCAGTCGCCGCGGGCGACGTCGTCGCGGTCCAACCCGCGGAGGTTCACTCCCACGCGGCTCCCCGCATGGACCACCTCGGCCTCGTGGTCGTGCACCTGCACGCTGCGAACCCCGGCGCGGGCTCCGCCGGGTACCACGACCAGCCCGTCACCGGCCTTGATCTCTCCCGACCAGAGCGTGCCGGTGACCACCGTGCCCACGCCCTTGAGCGGGAACACGCGGTCCACGGGCAGGCGGGCAGGCCCGGTGTGGCGGCCTGCCTCGGCCTTCTTCGCCGCCCTGTCGAGCGCGGCCAGCAGCTCGTCCAGGCCACGCCCGTCCCTGGCGCTCACCGTGACCACCTCGCAGCCGGCGAACGGCGTCTTCTCGAGGAACGCGTGCACGTCCTCCCCGGCGAGCTCCAGCAGTTCTTCGTCGACCAGGTCGGCCTTGGTCAGCGCGACGACCCCGCCGCTCACGCCCAGCAGTTCGACGATGGCGAGATGCTCCATCGTCTGCGGCATGACGCCGTCGTCGGCGGCGATCACGAGCAGGAACAAGTCGATGCCGGTAGCTCCGGCGACCATGGTGCGCACGAAGCGCTCGTGGCCCGGCACGTCGACGACGCTCAGCCGGGCGCCGGACGGCAGCTCCAGCTCGGCGTAGCCGAGCTCGATGGAGATGCCGCGCTCCTGCTCCTCGCGCAAGCGGTCGGTGTTCTTGCCGGTCAGGCGCGTGATGAGCGCGGTCTTGCCGTGGTCGATGTGACCGGCCGTGCCGAGGGTCAGCGGTGGACGCTCACGGAGCGCGCCCCCGGTGTCCCGCTCGACGGCTTGGCTTCGGCGGCTGTTCACACGGCTCAGACGATCGCGATGAGGGCGGCCGCGGCGAGCTCCTCGAGCTCGTCCTCGCCGACGGCGCGCAGGTCGAAGAGCAGGCGGTCCTCCTGGACGCGGCAGACGACGGCCGGCGCGCCACGACGCAGCTGCCCGGCGCGCGCGTCGGCCTCGGC
The DNA here is from genome assembly GCA_963775255.1 of uncultured Thermoleophilia bacterium. Taxonomy (GTDB): domain Bacteria; phylum Actinomycetota; class Thermoleophilia; order UBA2241; family UBA2241; genus CAIXSE01. Next base: position 149,714 of record CAVZIA010000001.1, read on the forward strand.
CGCGGGCACCGCGGCCGCGACGGCGACGCTGGGCACCTCCGTCACCGGCAGCGCTCCGGCGCCGGCGCGAGCGACCGTCTCAACGAGCTCGAGACGGTCCTCGGCCACGCCGGCGTCGACCCACAGCTCGCGCAAGCGGGCGGCGCGGTCGCGCACCTGGCCCTGCGTCTGCGCAAGGGCAGCAAGAGTCGGGATCTCGGCGACGGCCCGCAGCGGGTCGAGATAGAGCCGCAGCACCACGTCGAGCGCGGCCAGGTCGAGTTTGTCGATGCGCAGGGCCCGCGCCAGCGGGTGACGGCGCATCGCCTCGACCGCCGCGGCCCGGCCCACGGCGATGCCGGCCTGCGGGCCGCCGAGCAACTTGTCGCCGCTGAAGGTCACGACATCCGCGCCGGCCGCGACGCTGTCGGACAGCGCCGGCTCGTCGCGGAACAGCTCCAGGTCTGCCAGAGCGCCGCTGCCGAGGTCGTCGATGAGCAGGGCGTCGTGGTCGTGCGCGAGCGTCGCCAGCTCCTCCAGCGCCGGCTCCGACGTGAAGCCGACGATGCGGTAGTTGCTCGTGTGCACGCGCAGGACCGCACGCGTACGGTCGGTCCAGGCGGCCTCGAAGTCCTTGAGGTAAGTCCGATTGGTGGTCCCGACCTCGACCAGCTTTGCCCCGCTCTCGCGCAGAAGGTCGGGGATGCGAAAGCCGTCGCCGATCTCGACCAGCTGCCCGCGGGCGACGAGCACCTCGCCGCCGCGCGCCGTGGCCGCCACCGCCAGCAGGATGGCCGCCGCGTTGTTGTTGACGACGAGCGCGTCCTCCGCGCCCGTCACGGTGCGGAGCACGTCGTGGACGTGGTCCTGGCGCGAGGCCCGGTCGCCGCGCGCCAGATCGTACTCGAGGTCCGAGTAGCTCATGGCGGCGGTGACGACGGCCTCGACCGCCGCACGCGGCAGCAGCGCGCGGCCGAGGTTGGTGTGCACCACAACGCCGGTCGCGTTGATGACGCGGCGAAGCGAAGGCGTGACCGCCGCGTCCAGCAGCCGCGCTATCCAGGGCGCGAAGGCGGCCGGCGAGAGGTCTTCGGCCCCGGCCGCCCCGACCCCGCCGTCCGCGAGGATCTCGGCGCGCAGGCGGTCGAGGACCGCGCGCACTGCGTCGACGACGAGCGCGCGCGGGTAGCGCGCGAGGAGCTCTTCGACGGCCGGCTCGCGCAGCACCTCGTCGACGGCCGCCAGCGACCGCAGCCGTGCCTGGCGACCGTCCTTCGCGGCGTCCTTTGCGCGCTCGCTCTCGCTCATCTTCCCCTCATCTCGGACCGTGGCGCCCGCCGCAGACGGACGCCGGCGAGGATCATCGCGAACGCTACCACGCCGAAGGCGAACCACCAGTCGATGGCCGAGAATCCGTACCGGTCCAGCAAGTCGTGGCGCACTGCCTCCACGTAGAAGAGAGCCAGGGCCATCAGGCCCCACAGACCCTGCGTCACCGTCCAGAACGCCTTGCCGGAGTCCTGGCGAAAGCCACGCGAAGCGGCCCACGACGCCGCCAGGACGACGGCCAGCGGGAGCAGCCCGATGAGCACCGCGAGCAGAAGTTGCCAAAGCAACTGCGCGATGGACAGCCCCTGGATCGCATCCCAGATCGGCTTGCCGGACCCGATGCCGAACAGGATGATGAGCACCCAGCTCACGATGCCGATGAGGCCGAGGGCGGCCACGAGCAGGAAGGGAACGACGGAGAGAGCCCTGACGATCACATCGGTGGACGGACCCTCCGGCCCGACCGCCTCTTCTTCGTCGTCGGGGGCGAGGTCTTCGGGGTCGACACGGCCGTCCTCGCCCCACGCGTTCCTCCGCCAGGAGTCCGGCATGGCTCAGCCTTCGAGCACGATGGCCCCGGAAGGGCCGGCGACCACTTCGCCGACCGTCCAGGCGCCCGCGCCGGCGTGGGCGAGCGCGTCCAGCAGCAGGCCGTGCTTCTCGGGCGCGACGGCCAGGAGCAGGCCGCCCGAGGTCTGCGGGTCGAAGAGCGCGAGCACGCGCGGCTCCTGCTGGGTCACCGGGCCGGCGAACCGGCCCGGCCCCGGGTCCTCCGCGCCGTCGGCGAACAGGTCGGCCGCTCCGGCCGGCCCGACCTCATGGAGGCGGGACAGCAGATACTCGCGGTTGTTACGCAAGCCGCCGGCGTAGACGTTCTGGGCGATGAGCCCCAGCACGCCCTCGTGGACAGGCACCGCGTCCAGGTGGACCTCGGCCGCGACCCCGCTCGCGTCCAGCATCTCGCCGAGGTGCCCGGCCAGCCCGAAGCCACTCACGTCGGTGCAGGCGTGCACCCCGACGCGGGCCATCGCCACTGCCGCCGCGGCGTTGAGCACGGCGGCCTCCTCGATGGCCGGCATCATGAAGTCCTCGGTGACGACGCCGTTCTTGAGCCCGCTGGCGAGCACGCCGATGCCGAGGCGCTTGGTGAGCACGAGCTTGTCGCCCGCCTCGGCCCCGCCGTTGTAAACGATCTCTTCGGGTCTGGCGACGCCGGTCACGGCCAGGCCGAACTTGGGCTCCTTGTCGTCGATGGAGTGTCCGCCGGCGAGCTCGGCGCCGGACTCCTGGACCTTCTCCATGCCACCGCGAAGCACCTCGCCCAGGATGCCGAAGTCGAGATCCGACGGCCAGGCCACGAGGTTCATGGCCGTGAGCGGCCGCGCGCCCATGGCGTACACGTCGCTCAGCGCGTTGGCCGCCGCTAGGCGGCCGAACCAGAGCGGCGAGTCGACGATGGGCGTGAAGAAATCGACCGTCTGCACCAGGCAGAGGTCGTCGGCGATCGGCACCACGGCGGCGTCGTCGTGCGTCTCCAGGAGACGCGCGAACTCACCGGTGGCGGCGGGCATTCTGTCGAGGATGGCTTCCAGGTCGCACGGACCCAGCTTGGCCGCTCAGCCGCTCTTGGCCGCGAACTGTGTCAGTCGGATCTTCTCGGTCATGCGACAAGCTTACATCCTTGGCCCGGCGCCTCAGTCGTCGTGGGTCTCGTGCAGCGCCACGATCTCGCGCACGTCGTTGTAGGCACGGAGGCTGTCGATACGTCCGCCGTGCACCGTCCAGACGTGCGCGAACGGCACCTGGACGGCGGCCGGCGCTCCCTTCGGGGTCAGACGGAAGACGCCGGTGACGATGACGGTGTCGCCGTCGCAGTAGAACTCGCGCGGCTCCAGCGCGAACGCGTCGTTGAGCTCCGGGATGGGCGCGAAGACCCTGCGCAGCACCTCGTCGCGTCCGCAGAACGAGCCCGAGGATGGCCCGTAGGTCCACTCGGGCTCGTGCCACTCGATGTCCTCCGCGAACATCGCCAGCGTGGTCTGGATGTCACCGCGGATGAAGCTCTCGTAGCCGGTACGCACGATGTCGACGTTGGAAGCCATGATCTGAAGGTTCCCCCCGCAGAGAGATACAGCGCTGAGAGGTGTCTACGAAGCGGAAGGGTCAGCCGGCGACCAGCCGGGCGGAGCCGGCAACGACCTGGCGATTGCCGGCCTGGTCGGTCGCGTAGGTCCAGATCCTATAGGCGCCGTGCGGCAGCCTCGCTCGCCAGACGACGCCGTGCACAGGGCCCGTGGTGCGCCACCCCGGACGCCGCCTGGCACGCACCTTGCCGGACGGCGTCCTCACCACAAGACGGACGGCGGCCTTCGGTGTCAGATCGTCCACCTCATACCCCAGCTTGACGCGCGCGCCGGCCAGGTGGGCCGCCTGGGCGGCCGCTCCGAATGTGCCCCGTGCGCGTCCATGGTCAGTGCTCCGACCCGCGCCGGAGAATCCCGAGCCCCGAGGAACCTGGGCAGGATGGTACGCTATGGGAGCCGTGGGCACACACCGTTCACGCCATGGGGCGCGCTACAACCTGTACGTCAGCCAGGGCGGCCGCGAGCAGCGCCGCCGGCGTCAGCGACGGCAGCGGCAGCTTCTCGTCGGCGCCCTCCTCGTGATCGTCGCCGGCGGCGTCTTCGTGGCCGGCGGCTGGGCACAGGACCTCTACAGACAGCTGACCGGACCCCCCGCGTCGAGTCGGCCGGCCGCCGGGACGGCGGCGTCCACGGCGGCCTCCGGCGTCCTCATCAGCACGGTGGCCACGGTCGTGCCCGTGGACCCGCCGCCGGTCATCGTCTCCCAAGGCGACGGCGTCAAGGTGAGCTCGTTCCTCGGCGACGAGACGCGGCGGGTGTACGGCCTGGGCCCGCCGCCCAAGCACCTCTCCCTCATCTGGAAGACCTACATCGGCGGTGGCCTCACGTCCCCGACCGAAAAGGTCACGAAGAAGCATCCCAACAGACCTTGGTCGGGCAGCGGGTGGACCGGCCAGCCGGTCATCGTCCGCGACAAGGGAAAGCTGTACCTGCTCTGGGGCGCCTACGACCGCAAGCTGCACAAGATCGACCTCACCACCGGCAAGATCGTCTGGAAGTACGACTTCGACGACATCATCAAGAGCAGCCCGACGGTGATCGAGGACCCCAGCCCCAAGTCGCCGACCGACAAGTACATCGTCATGGCCGGCTCCCGCCGCGGCTGGCCGTCGGACTACACCGACCCGAATCTGGCGCCGTACCGCGCGGTCTCGTTCGGTACCGGTAAGGAACTCTGGCGTCTGCCGGTGCCGCTCACCCCGAGCTACAGCCGCGACGTGGACGGCAGCGGCTTTCTCTACAAGGGCCGCATGTACTCGGGGGTCGAGAGCGGCTGGTTCTACAAGTTCGACCCGTTCCAGACCGAGTCGTGGAACGGCTTCCGGAAGCCGAAGATCGTCGCCGGCCGCCTGCTGCTCGGCACATCGGGGGACCAGGCGGCGCATCAGGGCAACCTGGTCCTCGAGGCCTCGCCGAGCCTGCTCGACGACATCGTGTACATCAGCTCCGGCGCCGGTGAGGTGTACGGCATGCGCCGGAGCGACCTCAAGGTCGTCTGGGACTACCACACCGGCAGCGACATGGACGGCACACCGGTGCCGACGACGGCCGGCAAGCTGCTGGTGCCGGTCGAAAAGCAGTACATCAGCGGGCGCGGCGGGATCCTCATGCTCGACCCGTCCAAGGAGCCCTCCGAGTCTGTCGTGTGGTTCTTCCCGACCGGTGACCACAAGCTGGCCGACTGGGAGGGCGGTGTGATCGGGTCGGTGGCGGTCAACGACGCTTACGACCCGTGGGGCCGCCGCCCACGCATGGCCGCCTTCTCGGCCATCGATGGCAACCTCTACGTAGTCTCGCAGAACAAGACCTCGGGCAGCGCCCCGGGCCCCAACGGCGACGGACCCTACCCCACTCCGCGAGTGATCGCGAAGTTCTACATCGGCGGGAGCATCAGCACACCGATCATGGTGGACGACACCATCGTGGCCGCCGGCTACGACAACCACATCCACCTCTACAAGATCAAGTACGCGCCGGCCGGGAAGGGTGCCGCCGGCGCGCTCAAGAGCCCCTCCGGAGACTGGTACACCGTGTCGGTCACCGAGAAGGACAGCTTCGCCGCCGGCGGGGCCTTCGAGAGCACCCCGGTGATGTGGAAGGGCCGCATCTTCATCGGCTGCCGCGACGGCTCGCTCTACTGTGTAGGCGACAGGTAAGCGCCCCTTAGAACCAGGTGGCGTCTCGGTACGCGTCGTACTCGGCCCCGAACGCCTCCGCCAGGACGCGCTCTTCGCGGCGTGCCCGGACGACCTGGACGGGGATGAGGATCGCCCAGATCGCAAGCGCCGGCCAGCCTTGCAGCGCCAGCAGGACGAGCAGGAACGCCGCTGTCCCGAAGACGTAGATGGGATGCCGGAGCCGCGAGTACAGACCCGTCTCGACGAGCTGCCGCGCCTCCGGCCGCACGGAGAAGGCCGCCCCCAGCTGCAGCCGCGCGACAAGCCACAGAGCGGCGCACAAGACGGACAGACCGAGCGCGACGAACCACACCGGGTCGTACAGGTCGGCGGCGACCGCAAGGCCCGCCAGGACCAGGTAGAACGCGAACATGAGGATGTCGGCCAGACGCAGCATAGACTTCAGCCTACTCCTTCGCGGACTCGTGGTCCCGCGGATAGCCAGGCGCAGTCGCGTCTGGACGTGTGGTCGCAGGTGTCTCGGGCGCCGTCGCCGGTTCAACTTGCCAGGCAGGTGGGGAAGTCATTGGCGATGGCGGACGCTGCGCCCCCACGCGGCGCCCGCCACCAGCCATCCCACGTGGAGGAGGTTCCAACATGGCCGACGCACCACGCCGCGCCGATGCCGTCTGGCAAGGCCCGCTCGCCCGCGGATCCGGAGAAGTCTCTCTGGTCACCAGCGGAGCCGCCGGCCCGCTGTCCGTGACCTGGGCGTCGCGCACCGAGCGCTCCAACGGTAAGACCAGCCCCGAGGAGCTCCTCGCGGCGGCGCATGCCAGTTGCTACTGCATGGAGCTCTCGGCCGTCCTCGGCAAGGCCGGCACACCGCCCGAGAAGCTGGAGACCAGCGTCACCGTGACCTTCCAGGAGATCGACGGCGGCTGGAAGACCGGCACTTCACACATCACGGTGAAGGGCACAGTGCCCGGGATCGACGAGGCTGCGTTCAAAGAAGCTGCCGCGGCGGCCAAGGACGGCTGCCCCATCAGCGGCGCCCTCAAGGGCAACGTGGAGCTGAGCGTGGAGGCGACGCTGGCGCACTGACCCCGGTCGCACGGGTGGAAGCGGCCGGTCACCAGGTCTTCGGAGATCTCGTAGTCAGACCATGGCGGCCGGGGCGACTCAGCACCCCACGAGGTCGCCGCGGCGGGGCAGACGCCCGCGAGAGCGGACCCGCTGCCCGAGCGCCGTGCTGAGAGCTTGGCAGAACTGGAGGCGTGACCGTGCCAGAGGCCGAGCGGTGCTAGAGGCCGAGCGCCGCAGGCAACTCGGCCAGCGACTCGATGCGCGGGACCGCGAGGTCCCGGCGCCGGCCGGAGCGATCGAGCAGGATAGCGGGGCAACCGCTGGCGAGCGCCCCGTCCACGTCGTCCTCCACGCTGTCGCCGACCATCACCGCGTCGGCGGGTGCGACCCGAAGCAGCCCGAACAGCGTGGAGAACATCCGCGGCGCGGGCTTGACGGCGCCGGTCTCGAGGCTTGAGACGGCTGCCGCCATGTAGCCGTCGAGGGCGAAGTGGGCAATGATCTCCTCCACCCCATGGCCGAGCGCGTTGGAGAGCAGGGCCATGCGGACGCCGGCGGAGCGCAGGGCGTCGAGGCAAGGCAGTACGTCGTCGTAGAGGCCGAAGTTCTCCGCGTCGGACCAGGCCTCGATGATGGCCCGCGTGGTCAGCTCGACCTGGCCGGCCGTGCCGCCACCGAGCCCTTCGATGAGGGAGCGAGCTATCACTCGGAGCAGGTGGTCGTCGTGGACCAGTCCTGTCTCCTCGCGCCGCGCCGCGACAGCCTTGTAGGCGACGCGCTCCGCCCGGGGCCAGCGCGCCGGGTCAAGCTCGAGGCCGAACCGGGCGCCCGTGCGCACGTAGCCGGCGGCCTCGAACTGGTCACCCGGGCGCAGCAGCGTGTAGTCGAGGTCGAAGACGACGACCCGCGGCGTCGGGAGGGGAAGCGTCTGCACACCAGGGGCGTCCGGAGGCGGCGCAGCGGCGGGCACGCCGAGTCGGTCTGTCGGTTGGTCCCAGATGCTCACGCGTCGCGTCCCAGCAGCTCGCCGGCCTTGTAGGAGGAGCGGACGAAGGGCGCCGCGACGACGGTGAGCCCCAGCTCCTTGCCGCGCCTCTCGTAGCCGGCGAACTCCTGCGGCGTGACGTAGCGGGCCACCGGCAGACAGCCGGCGTGCGGCTGCAGGTACTGGCCGATGGTCACGGCGTCCACGCCAGTGGCAGCCGCGTCGGCCAGCACGGCGACCACATCTTCTCGGGTCTCGCCGAGGCCGACCATGAGGCCGGTCTTCACGAGCGGACGGGTGGCAGCGCGCGTGCTCGGCCCTGCCGCATGCGACGCGGCCGGCCGGCGCGGCCCGGGCTCGCGCGCCCACGCCGCGGCGCGCGCGAGCAGTTCCAGGGAGCGTTCGTAGTGCGCCCGCGGCCGGACGTGGGCGTACAGGCGCGGGACGGTCTCGAGGTTATGGTTCAGTACGTCGGGGCGGGCAGCCAGCACGGCGGCGAGCGCCGCCTCGTCGCCGCCGAGATCCGGGATGAGCACCTCGACGGTCGACTCCGGCACGGCGTCACGTACGGCCGCGATGGCCGCAGCGAACTGCTCCGCCCCGCCGTCCGCCAGATCGTCGCGGGTCACGCTGGTGATGACAACGTGCCGCAGGCCCAGCCGCCGCGCCGCCTCGGCGACCCGCCGCGGCTCGTCCTCGTCGAGCGCGCAGACGCCGTGCGACGGGGCTGCGCCGGGCGCCGTCTTCCCCTCGCCCTCGACGGCGCAGAAGGTGCACGCGCGCGTGCAAACGTCGCCGAGGATCAGGAACGTGGCCGTGCCGGCCGCGAAGCACTCGCCCTTGTTGGGGCAGCGCGCCTCGCGGCATACGGTGTGCAGCTCGAGCTCGTCGAGCAGGGCGCCGGTGGCGCGGAACCGCCGCGGCGCCGGCGCCTTCTGCTTGAGCCACGCCGGCTTGCGGCGCGGGGTGTCGGCCCGGTCGGTCACTCAGATGCTGTGGATGCCGCGACCGACGCCGCCCAGCGCGGCCTCTCCGATCGCTTCGGAGAGCGTGGGGTGGGCGTGGATGGTAGTGGCGATGTCGGTGAGGGTCAGGCCGCTATGGACGGCCAGGGCCAGCTCGTGTACGAGCTCGGTGACGTGCGGTCCTATCAGGCTCGCACCGAGCACGCGCCCGCCGCCGGGCTCGCAGACGACGCGCACGAACCCGTCGGCGTCGCCGTCACACACGGCTTTGGAGTTGCCGTTGAAACGCACGCTGGCGACCTCGTGCTCCACGCCCTCCGACTTGGCCCTGTCTTCGGTGAGGCCGCAACTGGCCACCTCGGGAGAGCTGAACACGCAGCTGGGGATCAGAGTGCGGTCACAGTGGAGGTTCGAGCCGGTCACCGCGTTCTCGGCGGCGATCATGCCCTGGTGGTAGGCCCAGTGCGCGAGGAGCGGCGGGCCGGCGACGTCGCCCGCCGCGAACACTGGGTCCAGGGTCGTGCGACAGCTCTCGTCGGTCACGACGAAGCCGCCGGGGCCGATCTCAACGCCGGCCTCCTCGTAGCCCAGGCCGGCGCTGTGCGGACGCCGTCCGACCGCCACGAGCACGCGCTCGGCCGCGACCTCTTTGCCGCCGGCGAGACGCAGCGTCACGCCGGCGTCCCCCGCCTCTGCCGACTCGACGGCCGTCTTCACGTGCACGGCGATCCCGGCCTTCTTGAACGCCTGCTGTAGCGTGCGGCCGACGCGCTGGTCCTCACCGGGCAGCAGCTGGTCGAGCATCTCGACCACCGTCACCTCGCTTCCGAGGCGGGTGAACACGCTGGCGAACTCGCAGCCGATCACGCCGCCGCCCACGACGGCCAGGCTCGCAGGCACGTGGTCGATCTGCAGCAGCTCGTCGCTGGTCAGGATCCGTGGGTCGCTCCAGTCGAAGAGACCCATGCGCACCGGCTCGGAGCCGCTGGCGAGGATGACGGCGTCGCCCTCGAGTTCCTCGGCGTTCTCGAGCACCGTGCCGTCAGGCAGGACCGCGCCGGGCGCGAGAGCCAAGCCGCCGGGGCCGGCGAGCGTAGCCCGCCCCGCCACCACCTGCACCTTGCGCGCCTTGAGCAGGTGGGCGACGCCGTCGCGCAACTGGATCGTCGCCGCCTCCTTGCGCGCCATGAAGGCGGCGAAGTCCAGGCGTACGTCACCGGCCTCGACGCCGTACTCCGCTGAGCGCCGGGCCTCGTGCAGGCGCGCGGCGCCCGCCACCATGGCCTTGGTCGGGATACACCCGCGATTCAGGCAGGTGCCACCGATCTCGCGCGCCTCCACCACTGTCACCTCGGCGCCGAGCTGAGCGGCGCGGCCGGCGGCCACATACCCGGCGGGGCCGCCGCCGAGCACCAGGATCTTCGTCATGCGCTTGTACCTCCTCGTCCGGCGGCCACACGCCGCCCGCCGTCCTTCTTCTGCCTCAGCCGGCCGCTACGCGGCGCAGCGCGGCCTCCAGCTTCCTCAGCACGGTGTTCCAGATCGTCTCCGGGGCGAGCATCACGCCGGCGCCGGCGAGCCCCTCGCTCTTCCAGGCTTCTCCGACCAGTGCCTCGACCGCCTGGACGAGCTCGTCGGGGGGCAACTCCATGAGGAACGAGCCGTGGACGAGCGTGCGTCCTTCCTTCTTGGCCTGGGCGATGGCGACGATCTTCTCACCGCGGCTGCAGAGGTCGTAGCGCAGGGCGCCGGAGAAGCAGAGCGCGCTACGCTGGTACGGTACCTCCCCAGCGCCGTCAAGAGTCACACCAAGTTCGATCAACGCGGCGGCGAAAGCGCCGGCGACGAGGCCGTAGGGACCTCCGACGTCGACCGCCGCCCGAGGACCACCGCTCGGCACGTCCGGTGGGAACGCGACGGCGAACGACCATTCGAACGCCTCGCCGTGCAGCACCGCCCGCCCGCCGGTGGGCCTGCGCACGACCTCGAACGGCAGGCCCGGCACGAGCCGCAGCTCCTGGAACTTGCCGATGGAGAGCGCCGGAGGAGCCCACGCGTACCGGCGCGCCATGACCTCCTCGACGGTCTCGAGCAGACCTTCGTCGAGCGCCATCTGCGCGCCGCCGCCGGTGCGGAACTCGGGCAGGACCTTGACGATGCTCATGGCGTCCCGGCTCTCACGGGCAGGCGGCGGACGGCGAGGGCGGCGCGGGGCGCAGCCTCAGCCGCCCTCCGCATCCTCGGGGAACCGCTGCTTCAGGACGGGCCGGCGGGCGGCTTGCGCCTCGTCGAGCCGCCGCACCGGCAGCGTCACCGGCGCCTCCTGCAGCAGCCCCGGGTCGTGCCTGGCCTCAAGCGCCACGTTCTGGAACGCCTCGACCAGGCGGTCCAGGGCGTCCTTGGACTCCGTCTCGGTCGGCTCGACCATCAGGGCTTCGTCCACGATGAGCGGGAAATACGTGGTCGGCGGGTGGACGCCGTAGTCGAGCAGTCGCTTGGCGATATCGAGCGCGCGCACGCCGTCCTGCTTGAGCGGCGTCGCCGAGCCGACGAACTCGTGCATGCAGCGCCGGTCGCCGTAGGGCAGGTCGAGCAGGTCGCGCACGCCCTCCATCACGTAGTTGGCGTTGAGCACCGCCGTCTCGCTGACCTCGCGCAGACCCTCCGCGCCGAGGCTGCGGATGTACGTCCACGCGCGCACCAGCACACCGAAGTTGCCGTAGAACGTACGCACTTTGCCGATCGACTGCGGACGTTCGTACTGGAAGAAGAAGCGACCGTCCTCCGCCCTCTCCACGAGCGGCACCGGCAAGAACGGCGCCAGCGAGTCACGGACCACGATGGGGCCGGCGCCCGGGCCGCCGCCGCCATGCGGCGTGCTGAACGTCTTGTGCGTATTGAAGTGGACGATGTCGAAGCCCATGTCGCCGGGCCGGCTGATGCCGAGCACGGCGTTGGCGTTGGCGCCGTCGTAGTAGAGCAGGCCGCCGGCCTCGTGGACCAGGCGGGCGATCTCGGTGATGTGCTCGTCGAACAGCCCGAGCGTGTTGGGGTTCGTGAGCATGAGTCCGGCGATGTCTCCCTCGGCGATGACCTCGCGGAGATGGTCCATATGCACGCCGCCGCGCGCGTCGCTGCGCACGGGGGCCGGCACGAAGCCGCCCATGATGACGCTCGCCGGGTTCGTGCCGTGGGCGGTGTCCGGGATGATGATCCGCTTGGGGTCGCGGCCCTCGGCCAGGTGCGCCGCGCGGATGATCAGCAGGCCGGTGAGCTCGCCGTGGGCGCCTGCCGCCGGCTGCAGCGTCGTGGCATGCAGGCCGGAGATCTCGGCGAGCCAGCCATCGAGCTCGTACATCAGCTCGAGGGCGCCCTGCGCCAGCGCCTCCGGTTGGTAGGGGTGCAGGCCGGAGAACCCGTCGAGTCGCGCGGCCACCTCGTTCACGCGCGGGTTGTACTTCATCGTGCAGGAGCCGAGCGGGTAACTGCCGCTGTCCACGCCGTAGTTGAGCGCGCTCAGGCCGGTGAAGTGGCGCAGCAGGTCGATCTCACTGATCTCCGGCAGGCGCGCCGGCGCCGTGCGCCGCAGTGAGTCCGGGATGAGCTCGGCGGCGGGTACCTCGGGCACGCCGAGCTCCGGCAGTGAGTACGAGCTGCGGCCGGGGCGCGACTTCTCGTAGATGGTAGAACGGTCCGCGGCGGCGGGGCGGCAGACCGGGGCGCGCTCGCGGCTCACATCGTGCTCAGCCACGGTGCGCCTCCCCGGTCGCTAGGACGACGCCGAGAGCGTCCACGAAGCCGTCGAGCTCCGCGCGCGTGCGCTTCTCGGTCACGGCCAGCAGCAGGACGTCGTCGAGGGCCGCGGTCGTCGCATCTCCTCCGCCGCCCGGCCGCGCGCCTTCCAACCGGCCGGCGAAACGGCTCACGGGCACGCCGGCCAGGTAGCCGCGAGGCACGAGCGCCTCCACCACCTCGGCCGCCGGCTTCGGCAACCGCACGGCGAACTCGCGGAAGACGGGACCCTCGGTGAAAGCCGCCACGCCCGGAACCACGAGCAGGCGCTGGCGCAGGTAGGCGGCTTTGCGCGCGCAGTGCAGGCCGAGCTCCGGCAGGCCTTCCTTGCCCAGCCAGCTCAGGTAGACGAGCGTGGCAAGCGCGTTGAGCGCGTGGTTTGAGCAGATGTTGCTCGTGGCCTTCTCGCGACGGATGTGCTGCTCGCGCGTCTGCAGCGTGAGTACGTAGCCGCGCCGGCCCTCGAGGTCGACGGTCTCCCCGACCAGCCTCCCGGGGATGCGGCGCATGAGCCTGGTGGTGACGGCCATGTAGCCGAGGCCCGGTCCGCCGAAGTTCATCGCGTTGCCGAGCGCCTGACCCTCGCCGACGACGATGTCGGCGCCCAGCCTGCCCGGCGCCTCGAGGACGCCGAGCGAGACGGGGTCGGCCACGACGATGAAGAGCGCGCCGGCCGCATGGGCCAGCTCGGCCACGGCCGGCAGGTCCTCGAGGGCGCCGAAGAAGTTGGGCTGCTGGACGACGACCGCCGCCGTGCCCGCACCGATCGCGGCGGACAGAGCGTCCGGGTCGGTGGCCGCGCCCGGCTGCAGGCCTATGGTCCGCGGCCGCGGCCCGTACCCGGCCGACTCCGTCTCGAGCACCTGCCGGTACTCGGGGTGCACGCCGGCCGAGAGGACGACCTCGCCGCGGCGCGTCTGCACGCCGGCGAGGATCGAGGCCTCGGCCAGCGCCGTGCCGCCGTCGTACATGGAGGCGTTGCTGACGTCCATGCCGGTGAGCTCGCAGATGGCCGTCTGGAACTCGAAGATGGTCTGGAGCACGCCCTGGCTGCGCTCCGGCTGGTAGGGCGTGTACGCGGTGAGGAACTCGCCGCGGCTGACGACGGCGTCGACCACGGAGGGCACGTAGTGGTCGTAGACGCCGGCGCCGAGGAAGCTCACCAGTTGCGTCGCCGGCACATCTCTGCCGGCCAGACGGTGGAGCTCGGCGACGACCTCCGTCTCGCTGAGGCCGGCGGGCAGCGCCAGCGGCTCCCGCCGGCGGACCTCCTCCGGGATCTCGGCGAAGAGGTCGTCGACGCTGGAGGCCCCGACGGCCGCCAGCATCTCCCGCAGGTCGTCCGGGCTGTGCGCGACGTAGCTGGTGGATCTCATGATGCGTGAGCCTCCCGGAGGGTCAGGCCTCGTCGAGGAACTTCTTGTAGGCGTCGGCGTCCATGAGGTCACCGAGCTCGCCCGGAGCGGTCATGCGGATGCGGATGAGCCAGCCCTCACCGTAACAGTCGTCGTTGACGCGCTGCGGCTCGTCCTGCAGAGCCTCGTTGACCTCCACGACCTCACCGGTCAGAGGCGAGTACACATCGCTGACAGCCTTGACCGACTCGAGCTCCCCGTAGGGCTTGTCCGACTTGACCTCGGCGCCCACGTCGGGCAGCTCGGCGTAGACGATCTCACCCAGCGCGTCCTGCGCGAACCACGTGATGCCGAACACGGCGTCCTCGCCGTCCACGCGCACCCAGTCGTGCTCCTTGTAGTACCGCAGGTCCTGAGGGTACGTCTCGTCCGCCATGGTGCCTCCTCGCTAGTGCTCACGCGCATCGTTCGACTGTCGAACCTGCCCGGGCCGCGCGCTCGAGAAACGCCCGAGTCCGGGGGCCGCCGCTCCCGCGCCGGCAAGAAAAAAGACAGGGTGGAGTGTCCACCCTGTCTGACGGCCGGCGCCGCGGCGGCGGCGCACTGTCATCCGGGGGCCCGTCCGGCCGCGCTCCGTTGGCCTGAGAGTTTCGGCGCCTGTCATGCGCCTTGCCCCTTCGGCGTCCGCTCCGGAAAGCGGACTCTCACGCGGCGTTCGCCCGGGCTGCTTCGCACCGGCTCAGCTCGTCCACTGTAGCACCGGGGTCGAGGCCGGGACAACGAGCCGCCGTCAACGCCCCGGGTTGATGGCCCGTCGGAGGTTCAGTGGACAGCGGTGACGTGGGTGATGATGATGCAGCCGCCGGGGGCGCCCGACGGCGCTCGACATGTCCTGGGCGACGTGCACGTAGGAGCAGCGTCTGTCGAGCCGGCCCAGGAAGTCCTCGGTGGCGATAGGCCAGTACCATCCACCGCTGCCCGGCATGGGAGCGGCGCGAGCGGCGCGGGCGACAGCGGTGAGCGGCCCTTGATACACGGGCTCCGCCAGCGTAACGGAGGCCCACGCGCCGGCCGCGGCGGGCGCGGGCAGGAGCAGGCTGGTCGCGGCCGCGCCCAGCAAGGCGATCAGGATGAGCGGGGCTGCCACGGCCGGTACGGCCGCGCGGGCCATGCGGCGCTTGCTCGCTGTCGTACGGGCCTCCACCGAGGCCGCAGTATGCCCCGGGGCCCGCCGGCGGGCGCGCCATTGCCCAAGTCGACGTTGACACCCTCAGACGTTTCGTGCCTACTGAAGCACCAAATGATTCACAGTGCTTCTCGGCATTCTCATACGGCGCGCCTGAGAACAGCCATATCCGCGCACGGCGTGCAGGAGCATCGGAAAGGGAGTCACCATGAAGCGTCTCTCAGTCACCGTCCTCGTCACGGCGTGCCTAGTTGCAGCCCTGGCCTCTGCAGTACTCGGCGTAGCGCTGGCGCGGTCGGGTTCACCGGACCACGTCGGGATGGCCATGGGCGGGGGTTCGATGTCCATGTCGGCGCAGGACATGCTGTCGACGGCCAGCCACCGTGTCGGCAACATGGTCTATCACGGGGGCGTGACCTGGAAGCAGCGGCGAGCGGCCGCGGCGGCACGCGCCGCCCAGGTCGCTGAAGCGTCGCCGGCGCCGGCGCCGACGATGGACCCGCTCGGCGTGCCGGACTACTTCGGCACCACGCCGAACTATGCGAACAGTCCCGCGATCCGCAAGTTCGTCGACGCCTTACCCGGCCTCGGTCCCTCGGCCAAGAACGACCTCGGGCAGTACCTCCCGGTGGCCGTCCCCGACACCACGACCTTCCCGGGCTCGGACTACTACGTCATCGCTGCGCGCCAGTTCAAGCAGAAGATGAACAGAGACCTGCCGGCGACTACGCTGCGTGGCTACGTGCAGCTCAACAACGGCACCGACCCGGCGACCCACCAGAACACGGTCGCGCCGGCACCCATCCAGTACATGGGACCGACCATCATCGCGCAGCGCGACCGGCCGGTCCGCGTCAAGTTCGTGAACCAACTGCCGACCGGGGCCGGCGGCAATCTCTTCATCCCGGTCGACAAGACGAACATGGGCGCCGGCATGGGTCCCAACCGCGCGGCCATCGCGACCGCCGCAAGGGCCGGAGGCGCCGGCGCCACCATCGACGTCACCACGGCGGCGGACATGCCGACCACACTCCAGGTCGGCGAGATGGTCGACCTGACGGGCCTCCAGCCGGCCACGTACAACGGCAGCTTCGCCGTGACCGCGGTGACCGACGGCTCGCACTTCCAGGTCGCGTTGCCCGCAGACCCCGGCGCCGACGCGACCACGTCGGGTGACAGCATGGTCGCGGAGATGTACACGGACAACCGCAACGTCGTCCACCTGCACGGCGGGTTCACGCCGTGGATCAGCGACGGCACGCCTAACCAGTGGATCACGCCGGCCGGCGAGACGACGTCCTACACGGCCGGCGTCAGCAAGATGAACGTCCCCGACATGTGGTTCGACGCCCAGGGCAACGCGGTGCCTGCCGGCACGCCCGGTGCCAGCAATGACCCGGGGCCCGGCGCCGTCACCCTGTACTACACCAACCAGCAGAGCGCGCGGCTGATGTTCTACCACGACCACGCGTTGGGCACGACGAGGCTCAACGTCTACGCAGGCGAGGCGGCCGGCTACATCGTGGCGGACAAGGCCGAGAGCGAGCTCGTCAAGGGCAACGGCTCCACCCCCGTCGCCGACCGCACGATCCCGCAGACGGTCAGGAAAGGGACGATCCCCACCACGCAGATCCCGTTGATCATCCAGGACAAGTCCTTCGTCCCGGCGGCGAAGACGCTGGCCAAGGAAGATCCCACCTGGGACATCGCCCACTGGGGTGGCAAGGGCAGCCTCTGGTTCCCTCATGTGTACATGACCAATCAGGACCCGTACGAAGACTCAGGCGCCAACGCGGTGGGTCGCTGGGACTACGGCCCCTGGTTCTGGCCGCCGCTGACGCAGGCCGCGGGGCTGGTGCACGGCCTCATGCCGAATCCGTACTACGACCCCGTCAACAAACCTTGGGAACCGCAGTGGATCCCGAGCATCCCGAACCCGTCGATCGTGCCTGAAGCGTTCATGGACACCATGGTCGTGAACGGCACTGCGTTCCCTTACCTGAAGGTCCACCGCAAGGCATATCGGTTCCGGATCCTCAACGCGTCCAACGACCGGACCCTCAACCTGCAGATCTACTACGCCAAGTCCAACAAGATCACCAAGAAGGACCGCAAGGGCCGTCCGACCCTGCAGAAGCAATCCGGAGAGGTACCGATGGTCGCGGCCATCGGGCATCCCCACAACAGGCGCTGGCCGTCCACCTGGCCGACAGACGGACGCGAGGGCGGAGTGCCGGCCCCGAGCGCACGCGGTCCCAAGTTCATCCAGATCGGCAACGAGGGCGGGTTCCTGCCCAAGCCAGTGCTGCTGCCCAACACACCGGTGGGCTACAACTACAACCGGCGTGACATCGTCGTGCTGAACGTCGAGAACAACACGCTCATGCTGGGTCCTGCCGAGCGCGCCGATGTCATCGTCGACTTCTCCCAAGTGCCGAAGGGCTCCAAGCTGATCCTGTACAACGACGCCCCGGCGCCCACGCCAGCGTTCGACACCCGCTACGACTACTACA
Organism: uncultured Thermoleophilia bacterium; assembly: GCA_963775255.1. Lineage (GTDB taxonomy): Bacteria > Actinomycetota > Thermoleophilia > UBA2241 > UBA2241 > CAIXSE01. The sequence goes on from CAVZIA010000001.1 coordinate 167,165, forward strand.
CGGGAGACCCCGACCAGCGTGACTCCGGCGGGGCCACGACCACCAAGGCAGGGTACGGGCCGAACACCCGCACCGTGATGCAGTTCCAGGTCGTGGGCGGTTCGCGGTCCGGGAAGTACGACTACACCGCACTCAAGAAGGCCCTGCCCGCGGCCTACAAGGTGGACCAGGACCCGGCGATCGTGCCCGAGAAGGCCTACGGGGCGGCCACCAATACGTACTCGCGCATCGAAGACAACCAGCTGAGCTTCTTCAACCAGGCGATGCCGCTCTCGGGCATCTCTGTGGACACCGGCGGCTCCGGCTACACCTCGGCGCCGGCGGTGGCCATCACCGGCGGCGGCGGATCCGGAGCCGCGGCGACGGCGGTCGTCACCGACGGCGCCGTCACGAGCATCACGCTCGACAACCCCGGGAGTGGGTACACGTCGCCACCTCAGGTGACCCTGACCGGCGGCGGCGGGTCCGGCGCGAGCGCCACCGCCCTCGGCCTCGTCATCCAGATGAAGCCCAAAGCCATCCAGGAGCTCTTCGAGCTGAACTACGGGCGCATGAACGCCACGCTCGGCGTCGAGCTCCCGCTCACCAACTTCAACACCCAGACCACCATCCCGCTCGGCTACCTCGATCCGCTGACGGAAGACATGACCACGTCAGATCTCGCCACGCCGGTCGGGTCGCTGAACGACGGCACGCAGATCTGGAAGATCACCCACAACGGCGTGGACACGCACTCCATCCACTTCCACCTTTTCAACGTGCAGGTGATCAACCGCGTCGGCTGGGACGGCGCCATCAGGCCGCCCGACCCGAACGAGCTGGGATGGAAGGAGACGGTGCGCATGAACCCGCTGGAGGACTGCATCGTCGCCCTCCGGCCGACCGCGCCGAACCTGCCGTTCAAGATCGGCGACAGCATCCGGCCGCTCGACCCGACCATGCCGGTCGGGGCGACGCTGCGCTTGGTCAACCCGGCGGACGGCAACTACATCAACGTTCAGAACGACCCGACGGACTTCGGCTGGGAGTACGTGTGGCATTGCCACCTGCTCGGACACGAAGAGAACGACATGATGCGGCCGATGGCGTTCCGCGTCTCGCCGACCCCGCCGAGCGGGCTTCAAGCGACGGCCGGCGCCGGCTCGGTCGACCTCCTGTGGACGGACAACTGGACCAATCCAGCCGCGACCGACAACCTCATCGAGCGGGCCACGGATGCCGCGTTCACGCAGAACGTCACCGCGATCAGCATCGACGGCGCGGCGACGGCATACAGCGACACTTCCGTGACCAGCGGGGCGACCTACTACTACCGCGTTCGCGCCGAGAACGACGTAAGCTACTCGGTGTGGACGGGCACGGCGTCGGCCACGCCGTAAGCGGAAGGCCGGCGGTCGGGTCGACCGGCCGTCGTCAGAGCGAGGGGCCGGGCCGCGAAAGCGGCTCGGCCCTCGCGTGCCCGGAACCGCTACGCGACCCAGGCGAGCCCGTTCCAGTAGGCCTCGACGTGCCGCCGCCGGCGCCCGAACTCGAGCGACTTTGGCCAGACCCGCTGGGTGGACTCCAGGTATACGTCAAACCCGGGACCGCGTACGCGGCGGAAGTCCAGATCGCCCCCGGGGGGCGCGAAGGAGGTCTCCAGAAGACAAAGCGGGCAAAAGAGGCTCGGGTACACCGAGATCCACACGAAGACACGGCCACCGTGCGCAGAGATGAACGCCCGAGCCTTCTCAGACGCCGTGATCTCGACATCCGTGGCCACCTCGGTGACGTCGTGCAGTCCCATGCACTCGCAGAGTCGTGTGGACATCGTCACTCCTCACCACAAGTGTTCCGCGATATCGGCATCGCAATCCAGGAGAGAAACGGGTGTCTGTTTGTGGCCGCGAGCGAGCTTCTGCTAGCGTCGGCGTCAGGCCGCCCACGACGAGGAGCCACCAGATGACCGACCGCGATCCCTTCGCAGCCGCCCCGCCCGAGCTGCGCGAGCTGCTCGCGCTGGCGAGCGACCTCGCACGCAAGGCGGGGCACATCCACGACGAGGGACGCCGGCAGGTCCTCACCATCGAGACCAAGTCGTCGCCCACTGACGTCGTCAGCCAGGTGGACAAGGAGGCCGAGCGCCTCATCGTCGACCGTCTCCGGGCGGAGCGGCCCGGCGACGCCCTGCTCGCCGAAGAGGGTGGCCTGCTCGAAGGAGACAGCGGGGTCCGCTGGATCGTCGACCCGCTCGACGGCACCACCAACTACGTCTACGGCTATCCGGCTTACGCGGCCTCCATCGCCGTGGAGGTCGACGGGCGGACGGCCGTCGGAGTCGTATACGACTCCAGCGCCGGCCGTCTCTACCGCGCCGTCGCCGGTCACGGCGCAGTCTGCGACGACCAGCCGCTCCGCGCGCGCGAGCTCGACGACCTCTCACGCGCGCTGGTCGCAACTGGATTCTCCTACGACGCGGCACAGCGCAAGCAGCAGGGCGCCGTGGTGGCCGCGGCACTGGGTCGCATACGAGACATCCGCCGCGGCGGCACGGCGGCGCTCGATCTCTGCCACGTCGCCGCCGGCGAGGTCGACGCCTACTGGGAGCTCGATCTCTCGCCGTGGGACTACGGCGCCGGCACCCTGATAGCCCGCGAGGCCGGCGCCGCCGTCGAGCACCTGGCCGCGGCGCACGGACGCGGGCCCGCCGTCGTCGCAGCCGGTCCCGCACTCATGCCAGCGTTCCTCGAGCTGCTCCGCGACGCCGGCGCCCTGGCCCGGGAGTGACTCCCGCGCCGGCGAGCTCCGAGGCAGGCATAGACCAACCGGCTCAACCACGCAGGGCGAGCAGGTCGAGCGGCGCGTCGATGACCACGCGCGCGCCGCTCTCCACGAGCTCCCCCGGAGTTCGGAAGCCCCACGCCGCGCCAACGGCGATCATCCCGGCGGCCGACGCCGTGCGCATGTCGACGAGCGAGTCGCCGAGATATGCGACCCGCGCCGCGGGCAACCCGAAGCGGGTGGCGATGGCCAGCGCCACCGCCGGGTCGGGCTTGAGCGGCACGTCCGGGCGAGCGCCCGAGATCTCGACGAAGTCGGCCGGGTCGAGCAGGGCCGCAACGATCGCCTGCGTGGGAGCGTCCGCCTTGTTCGAGTGGATCGCGAGCTGCACTCCGGCGGCTCGCAGGGCGCGCACCAGCTCGGGCACGCCCTCGTAGGCGCGCGTCTTGTCCAGCAGATGCGCGCCGTAATCGTCGAGCATGCGTTCGTAGCAGCGCGCGACGCGCTCTTCGGTGCGCAGTCCCGTCGGCAGCGCCTCCGTCACCAGGTTCCGGATGCCGTGGCCGATGAGGTAGCGGTACTCGTCGTAGCTGTGCCGGGGCGCGCCCTCAAGCGCCAGCACCCGGTCCATCGCGTCGGCGATGTCCTCGAGCGTGTCCACGAGGGTGCCGTCCAAGTCGAAGATGACCCCGTCAAACTCCATGCCCGCTGTATACCACGGCGGCCGGGGCCGGCGGGACGGACCCGGTCGACGCCCCGGGGATTGTCGCCGCGCGCGCAGTGCGGTTCACTAGCTCTCACCGCGGCCGCACGGGCCGCCGTCACGGTCCGACCAGGAGGTCCACTCATGTGTCTGCGCCTCGAGGGTTACGTCACCATCGTCACCGGCGCCGCGTCGGGCATCGGCAAGGCGACTGCCATCCGCTTCGCCCAGGAGGGCGCCAAGGTCACGTGCGTCGACATCGACGGAGACGGCGTCAAGGCCGTCGCCGAGGCGATCGGCAGCGACGCGGTGGCCGTCCAGGCCGACATCTCCGACCCCGCGCAGGTCAAGGCCTACACCGACGACACGGTCACCCGCTGGGGCAAGCTCGACGTCGCCTTCAACAACGCCGGCGTCAACCTGCCGGGCGTCTTCCACGAGGTACCCGACGACGTCATCGACAGGACGCTCGACGTCAACGTCAAGGGCACGATGTACGGCTGTCGCTACGCCATCCCCCACATGCTCGAGCAGGGCAAGGGGTCGCTGATCAACACGACCTCAGTGAACGGCATCGTCGCCGAGCCCTTCCTCACCGTCTACGCGGCCTCGAAAGGCGCGATCGTCATGCTCAGCAAGGGCATCGCGCTCGACTACGTCAAGAAGGGCATCCGCTGCAACGCCATCGCGCCGGGCTGGGTCGACACGCCGGTGAACTACGCCCACGCCGAGATGCTCGGCGGCCTGCAGCACGTGTATGACACCATCGATTCGTTCCAGCCGATCGGCCGCCCGGGCGAGCCCGTCGAGATCGCCAACTGCGCGCTGTTCCTCGCCTCGGACGAGTCGTCGTTCGTCACCGGCACCGTGCTCGTAGCCGACGGCGCGATGACCGCACAGTAGGACTTGCCGAACAGCGCGGCGTCGCCTATTTAGATTACGTTTGCACACGATACTCCCGTGGAACCCTGAGGCAGAGCTTATGCCTCGCAGCGGCGCCGACGGTTCAGAAGCGGCGTCGCTGCTCCATGGGGACCGGAAGTGATTACCACGGGTGCTCAGAGCGAGCGGCTGGTCGCCAGGGAGATGATGGCGACCGAGGGCAAGGCGCTGGTCGACGCGGCCGCAGCGCGCGGGCTCAAGCTGCGCCTGGTGGGAGGACTCGCGGTGCGCGACCACTGCGAGGTCCTCGAGTTCTGCTCCCGCGACTACTCCGACCTCGACATGGCCTCGCTGTCGTCGACCATCGTCCCTTTGATCGCCTTCTTCGCCGACGAGGGTTACGCCGAGGACCCGCACGCGCGGCAGGCGACGGGTGGCAACCAAGCCCGGTTCTGGCGCCCCTGCATCCACGGGGGCGGCGCGCCGATCCACGACGACGACCACGTCGACGTGTTTCTCGACACGTTCGTCATGGATCACCGCATCGACCTGCGGCCCCGGCTCGATGTGGAGCCCTACACCCTGCCGCTGTCCGATCTGCTTCTGACCAAGCTCCAGATCTACGAGATCGACATCCGGGACCTGCGAGACGCGGTGACGATCCTCAAGGACCGCGCCCTCGGAGATGAGGACGCACCTGGAGTCATCAGCGTCGGCCACATCACCCGGCTGTGCGCCGGCGACTGGGGACTGTGCCATGACGTCCTTCGCAACCTCTCGGCGATCGCGGACCTGCTGCCGAGTCTGGGCCTGAGCGCCGCGGACACCGCGCGCGTGGAGGCGGCGCGGGCACGCCTGCAGACCGCCATCGAGAACGCACCCAAGACGCGCCGCTGGCGCTGGCGCGCAAAGGTTGGAACCCGGCGCGCCTGGCACAACGAAGTCGAAGAGCGAGGCTAGCGCTCAGTCCTCGCCGGCGCCCTTGATCGTGTCTTCGAGCACACCGGCGTCGGCTGTGATCTCATGCTGCTCCACGCGCTCGGCCTTCGTGACGGCGTCGCCGAGCACGTCCTTCAGGAGCTCCGGGCCAATGACCACCAGGGCCGCCTGCCCGGAGTCGAGCTGCTCTCCGAGGTCGTGCATCTGCTTGCGCGACATGCCCTTCCACAGGTGGCCGACCAGCCCGCCGGCCAAGCCGCCTATCGCCGCCGTGGCGATGATCGACGGCGGGAACACCAGGCCGAGCACGGCGCCCACGCCGATGCCCGTCCAGGCGCCGTGCTGCGTCGTCTTCTCGCGCTTGTGCACGTGGACCTTGCCCTCGGCGTCACGCGTGACGACCGCAGCGTCGTACGTCCCCACACGCCCGGTGTGGTGGAGCTTCCAGACGGCCTCGTAGTCGGCCTCGGCCGCGTCCCGGTTCGGATAGGTGGCAACCAGAAGATAGATTGGTCCTTTGTCTTTCGACATGGTTCCTCCCGTTGGTGCGGGTCTGCGCGTCAACGTACCCGCCGGGGCGGGGCCCGAACATGCGCGGGGTGGCGGTCAGTGGCCGTCGGCGGCACCGTCCGGGGGTTCTGCCTCGCGCTGCTGCTTGCGCGTCCGCGTGCCCTTGTCCAGCGTGCCGGCTACGAGGAACCCGGCCAGCATGAGCGCTGCGGCCACCATCTCGGCCGGGTAGAGCCCGGTGGTGTCGCCCAGCCGGGCCCGCGACCCGAGCGCCGCCAGCACGGCGGCGCCAGCGGCGATCAGCACGTTGGCCCAGACGCGGTATGCGTACTCACGCTTGCCGATGAACCGGATGATGGACCACAGCGCCCCGCCGAACAGCAGGAGCGTCCCGGTGATGTTGATCGGCAGCGACATCACGCGCGGGAACGACAGGCTGGCGCCGAGCGCCTGCCCGCCCACAGTGATCCCCGGCATCAGCTTGGTCAGGTCGAGCGTGGTCGTGAACGTTCCGACGAAGAACACCACCATGCAGGCGACCAGGAAGATGAAGTAGTAGTCGCCCCACTTGCGCTTGCGGGCCACCAGATACAGCGTGCCGAGCCCGAGGAACCCAACGAGCGAGGCGGCGATGACGATGTAGACGCGGTAGACGAACAGGTGCCAGGTCCCCGAGCTCTCGGAGTAGGCCTCCATGGCCGCGGCAAGGGCGTACAGAAACAGCCCGATGGACCATGCCAGCTGGTGCATGCGGCGCCGCTGCAGGTACTGCCAGAAGACGAGTCCGAAGAACACGAAACCGAGGACGGCGGTGGCCGCCGCCCAGCCCCAGTTGGACCAGAACGCTGCGCTCGCGATCATCCCGCCTCCCCGCGTGAGAACGACACCGTGGCAGTGCACGATACGCGCTCACGCGGCGCAGGGGAAGGGGGCCGGCCGAGATACGTCGCTTGCCTCTTCGCCTCGAAGGGACACAGCCCGTTCCCGGCGCGGACTCACCGGCGTCTCAACTTGGGGAGTCACCATGGACGCGCCAAGACACGTGATGGAGTCAGCGCATGAGAGGACTTCTGGTCCCCGCCGCTGTGGCTCCTCATCGTCCCCGTCGCTGCCGCGGGCGTCGCGATGTTCCTCGCCGCCGGCCGCCGGCGCGCCTTGCGCCTCCAGGCCCGACGGCGGACCCGGGTAAGGACGAGCCGCACACCGCGCGAGAACCCGCCCCCCGGCGGCCCTGCGACGGAGACAGCGATGGCCGCCGCGGTACGAGACCGCGGCGGCCAGTCTTCCGTCGGGCGCCTCTAGAGCCGGCTCTGCGGTTTCAGGCCGCCTTCTGCTCGGACTCGTACCGCTGCCGGTCGAGCTCGACCGGCGCCGCGTCCCGGCGGCGCATCCTGCTCGCGTGCACGAAGCCGAGGACCGCGAGCCCCAGGAGCACGAAGCCTCCCACGAGAGTCACGATGCCCGCGTACTGGGCGATCACGCCGACCGTCCAGAAGGCGTAGGCGTTCAGAAGCAGACCGCGCAGGGTGGTGCCCTGGAACAGCGTCTGCGCCTGCGCCTTCAGGGCCGCGTTGTTGGGATCGGCCTGGGCCGCCGCGCTCACCTGCGAGTAGGTCCTTCCGCCCGCGACTTCACTGAGATGGACGGCGATGAAGTGGTTGGCGTACGTCTCCGCCTGCGGCCCGGTCAGCAGTTGCTGACCGCCGTACTGGCGCATGGCCGCGAACTGCGGACCCTTGACGGCGTCGCTGTTCGCCGGCGGGAAGAAGATCTTCTGGGTCGCGAGCTGGTCGTGGACCTGGTCCTTGACGAATGTGCTGCCGTAGATCAGCAGCCCGCCCGCGACCAGAAGCACGATGGCGACCACCAGCCCGGTCCAGCTGAGCAGGAGGTCGATGATCCTTCGGTCCATGGGGTGCCTCCCAGGGGAATTGATGCTGGCGAATCAGCGCCGGCCCGGGATCCGGCGCCGTACGCACCGCGGCGGACGGTGGTGACACTGGCAGCTCCCACCGCCCGCACGTGCGCACAATCGTGCCTGTTCCCCGCTCGCGCGCGATCGAATCCGGCGCGCCGCCCGGCCGCAGGCGCTGGCGCGCAGAATCACGGGCGGCGCGGCCTGCCGTCAGGCGAGCCGCGCCGCCCGTCCGCCACGCCGGGCAGCGCTCAGGCAGCCCGCCGCGAGGCGTAGGAGCAGGTCTCCTGCTCCTCCAGCCACGAGGCTTTGGGCTCGGAGATCACGCCGCCCTTCTGCATGGCCTCGCGCAGCGAGTCGCTGCGCATGAACTCCTCGGCCCGCTCCCGCGAGTCCCACGACATGAAGATGGTCACGTCGTTCGGATGGTCCGGATCGCGGTAGATGGTGTGACCGCGGCATCCGTACTTGGCGCGTTCGGACTCATGCTCCTCGAACGCCGACTTCCAGGCGTCGTAGTCGCGCACGGTGTGCTGCACGATGTTGTCCATCGTCGATACCTCTCGGTGTCGCGGCGCGCCGCCCGCCAGATCGGGCCCCAAGCGCCGCCGCAATGACGGTCTGTTCCCGCAACAGGAGTCACATAGTCCGTGGCCACGTCGCCGGGCCGGCGACCCGTACGGCTACTCCGCCGGGGAGGGTTCCGCGGCCGGCGCGTGCGGGCCGGCGGGCGCGGCGGCGCCGGCCCGCTCGTCCGGCAGGTCCACCTTGGGCAGCCAGTGCAGCCAGCGCGGCAGCCACCAGTTCCACTCGCCGAGCAGCACCATGGTCGCCGGCACGATGACCAGGCGCACGATCGTCGCGTCCAGCAGGATGGCCACGGAGAGGCCGATGGCGAACTCCTTGAGGATCGGGTCCGGGTTGGCGACGAAGCTGAGGAACACCGTGACCATGATGATGGCGGCTGCGGTGATGACCCGGGCGCTGGTGCCGACGCCGGCCCGCACCGCCGCGAACGTGTCCATACCCTCCGCGTGCGCGTGGAAGATCTGGCTGATCAGGAACACTTCGTAATCGGTGGACATTCCGAACAGCACCGCGAACATGATCAGCGGCACGTAGCTGGCGATCGCCACCGTGTGGTACGGGTTCTGCAGCCCGATCAGCTTGAGCCCCCAGCCCCACTGGAAGAACGCGGTCAGCACACCGAACGCCGCGCCCACTGCGAGCAGGTTGCAGAGGATCGCCTTGAGCGGAACGAGCACCGAGCGGAAGGCCGCCAGCAGCACGACGAAGCTGAGGGCGAGGACGACGCCGATCACCAGCGGCAGGCGCGACGAGATCATCGCCGAGAGGTCCTCGTACGCGGCCGTCACGCCGCCGACGTAAGCGGTGACGCCCTGGCCGCGGGTCGCCTGCGGGACGACGGTGGCTCGCAGGCGGCGCACCAGGTCGGCCGTCTTTGGGTCGGCCGGCCGCGTGACCGCCTGGAGGGCGAAGACCGCGGCCGTCCCCGTCTTGTTGACCCGCGGAGGCGCGATGGACTGCACGCCGGGTGCCGACTTGAGCGCCTCCTGGAGGCGGACGAACCGCGGGTCGGTCGCGCGCGGCTGGCCGCCGGCGTCGGTGAGCATGGCGACCAGGTCCTCCTTGAGCGCCTTCGCGCGCCTGCCCTGCCGCTCGAGCCGCCGCTTGTCGCGCTTGAGCACGGCGGAATCCTTCTGGAGCCGCGCGGCGCGCTCTTTGAGCGCGCTGCCCTGCGTCTGCAGCAGCGCCGCCCGAGCCTGGAGCGCGTCGCCCCGGGCGGTCGCCGCGGCCGAGTCGGTTTGCAGAGCCTTGCCGGCCGCCGCCAGCTTGCGGCCTTGGGCGGCGAGGGCCGCGCCCTTCTTCTCCAGCGCGGCCTGCTGCTTCTGCACCTTCGCTCCCTGGGCCTGCACCTCGGCGATCTGCTGCTGCACGCTCTGCAGCTGAGGTACCAACGCCGCGAGCTGAGCCTGCAGCTTCTGCAGTTCGACCGCGTCGGTGGTCTGGGTGATCTGCGCCTGCACGGCGGCGATCTGGGCGCCGAGCTGCTGCGCCTGGGCAGCGAGCGCGGCGCCTTGCTTCTGCAGCGCCGCGGCCTGCGCCTGCAGCGTGGCGCCCTGCGCCTGCAGCCGCTGCTTCTGCCCCAGCAGCTTCTGCTGCTGCGCCAGCAGCGTGTTCTTGCGCGCCATCAGCGGAGACGCCTGTGCCTGAAGCCGGGCCTGTTGCGCTTTGAGGGCGGCCGCCTGCCGCTCCAGGGCCGCCTTGTCGACCGTAAGCCCATCCCCACGGCGCTGGAGCGCCTTACCCTGTTGCTCCAGACGCCTGGCGTCCTTCTCCAGGGCCTTGGCCAGCCGCTCGGCTTCGCCTTTCTTGGCCCTGTACGCCGCGCTCGGCTCGGCAGCCGGCGAGAACGCCGCAGCCACCAGCAGCCGGCCGTTGGCGCCGGGACCGAAGCCCTGCGAGATGAGGTCGAAGGCCCGGCGCTGGGTCGACGACGTGGGCCAGGCCCCGATGTCCTCCTGGCCCAGGATGAGCGTCAGGGTCGGCGCCGCCAGCGGCAGCATCACGGCCAGCGCCGCGATGAGCGACACCCAGGGGTGGCGCGTCACGAGGCCGGCCCATCGCGACCACGCGTTGGCCTCCTTGACCGCCTCGGTCGCGCCGCGCCGCCACGGCAGCCGCAGAGCGTCGATGCGCCGGCCTACCAGGCCGAGCACGGCCGGCAGGAAGGTGATCGCCGTCAGTACGGCGACGAACACGGCCAGCGCCGAGGTGTAGCCCATGGCGCCGAGGATAGGCACGCGCGCCACCAGCAGCGAGAGCAGCGCGATGATCACCGTCGTGCCTGCGAACACGACGGCGCTGCCCGACGTAGCCATGGCGCGCGCCACTGCCTCTCTCACGGGCGAGCCGCCGTGCAGCTCGTCGCGGAAGCGGAACACGATGAAGAGAGCGTAGTCGATGCCCACGCCCAGGCCGAGCATGGTGGCCAGCGTGGGCCCGACGACGGGTATGTCGACGACGTACCCGAGGAAGCCGATCAGGCTGAGACCGATGACCAGCCCCACGATCGCCGTGATGATGGGCATGCCGGCGGCGACGAGGGTGCCGAAGGTGACGGTAAGGATCACGACGCCGGCGATGAGGCCGACGGCCTCGCTGCGCCGGGACTTCTGCGCCGAGAGCTGGACGCCCAGCACGCCGCCGGCCTCGGTCTGGATGCCGGCGGCGCGAGCGGGCGCCGTCGCGGCCATCACGCTGGCCGCCAGCTCCGGCGTCACCTCGCCGCCGTTGACCCGGAGCAGCACCTGCGCGAGCCCGGTCTTGCCGTCCTCGCTGAGGGTGACGCCACGGCCGCCGCGGACGAACGGGCTCGAGACGCTGTAGACGTCCGGCAGCGCCGCCATACGCTTCACCGAGGCCTCGACCGCCTGCTTCGCCGCAGGGTCGGTCAGCTTGCCGGCCGGGTCGTAGAACACGACCGGGCTCTGGCCGTTCTGCTGCGGCGGGAACTCCCGTGCCAGGAAGTCCGTAGCCGCCTGCGCCTCAGTCCCCGGCAGGCGGATGTCGTTGGACGTCCGCGCGCCGAACGTGAAGCGCCCGGCGCCGACCAGCACGACCACGACCAGCCAGATCAGCACCACGAGCCACGCCCGCCGGGCACAGAACGAGCCGAGTCTGTAGAGGAAGCCGGACAGTGGGTATCCTTCCGGTGGCCGGGATTCTCACGATACGCACCCCGGCTGGGGTGTCAACCGAAGGAGCCGAGCTTGAAGACGAAGACGCACATCCGGAGCGCGCTGACGGCCACGCTGGCCGCGCTCGCCGTCGCTGCCGTGCTGGCCGGCTGCGGCACCACGACCACACCGAGCGCGAGCCCGTCGACGATCTACCCGCAGGCTTCGGCCACCGGGACGCTGCCGGCGCTCCAGACGTATCTGACCGGCGCCCAGGACGTCCTCGGCCAGGTGGCCGCAACTGTGGGCCAGCTGCCGGCGGCGGTCCAGGGCATGAGCGCCAAGCCCGACAGCACCTGGCAGTCGTCGGGAGCGCAGCTCGACAGCATCGCCACACAGCTCGGCACCGAGGCCTCCTCGCTCGCGGCACTGCAGCCGCCGAGTGCGCTGAAGCCGGTGCAGGACGCGGTGGTCAAGGGGATCCAGGGCGCGCAGTCGGGTGTGCAGAAACTCGGCGCCAAGCTCCAGTCAGGCTCGACGAAGGCATCGGCCAGGAAGGCCCAGATCCAGGCCGAGGTCGACAAGTACAAGTCGCAGATCGACGGCCTGACGCAGCAGCTCAAGAGCGCCCTCGGCAGCCTGACGGGGCAGTGAGCGCCTGACGCGGACGTGGGCCGGCCCTCCCGGCCGGCCCAGGACAACGGCGGGGCGGGCGCCTCTTCCGGGCGCCCGCCCCGCCGCGTCATCACGGAGGTTCAGCCGGTCCTGGTCACCGGCCGGGCAGCAGCCGTCCCCCTGTCCACGCGCCCCTGATCGAGTCGTACCGGACGACGGCGCCGGTGTGCGGCGCGTCGATCATCTGCCCGCCGCCGACGTAGATGCCCACGTGGTGCGAGTAGCTCCGATTGCCGAAGAACACGAGGTCGCCCGGCCGCAGCTTGCCCAAGGGCACGGGCATGGTCGCCTTCCGCTGGTCCTGCGCGCCGTGCGCGAGCGGAACGCCGAGCCGGGCGTAGACGTACATGGTCAGGCCCGAGGAGTCGAAGCCGCTGGGACTCGCGCCACCGAACACGTACGGAACGCCAAGGTACTGCTGCCCGATTGCAACTACGCGGGATCCCGCCGGGAACCGCAGGCGACGGAAGGTGAGGCCGTCACCCCAGTCGTCCATCCTCTGTCGGACGACGACCGCGTCGGGACCGGGCATGGTGATGATGCTCGCACTGCCCGCGTACACACCCGCGTGCTCGAGCGCGGCGTCGAAGACGAGGTCGCCCCGCCTGAGCTGATCGCGCGCGACGGCCGCACCTCGCTGCGCCTGGCGCGCCACATCCTGTGGCAGCCGCTTGCCCGAGCGTCCGTAGACGAGCTTCGTGAACCCGGGGATGTCGACCCCTTTCGGCCCGTGCCCTCCCTGTGCGTACGGGGTGCCGAGCAGGTGCCGGGCGACGTTCACCGGATACGGGTTCGGCGCCGGCAGGTCCGCGGCGAACGCCGGCGCCGCGGCGACGAGGAGGATGAGGGCCGCCAGAGCGGCGAGACCTCCGGCCAGTCCTGAGAATCGCATCGTGCTGCCTCCTTTCGCGACCCGGACCTCAGCCGGGTCTCGCAGGTGGGCGCCGTATGACGCCTCGGCCGCTGGTCGGCCTGCCGCCGCGAAGGCGACTCCGACACCCTACCAGCGGGATAGCAGACCCTCAAACAGGCGAGCGGGGAGCGCTCTCACCCCGGCAGGACGTTCACCGACTTGGTGTCGATACCCGTGGCGCCGCTGGGGTAGGTGTCGTGAGAGGCCGCCGTCTGCAGTGTGCCGTCGCCGTCGTAGGCGCGCACGGCGAAGATGTGCTGGCCCTCCTGCCAGGGCCACGCGTACCGCCAGATCACCCAGGTGAGCTGCGAGAGAGGCTGTCGGAGCTCGGCGTCCTCCCACGGGCCGCCGTCGACCTGGACCTGCACGCGCGAGACGCCTCGCGCGCCCGCGTCGGCGATGCCGCCGACGGGCACGAACGTGCGCCCTCCGCGATGCTGCAGCTCGCTCGTCGCGACGGTGTCGATGACCGAGGTCGTGCGGCGGACGGCCATCTTGTCCCAGCCCCGCTTGACCCAATAGCCCGGCAGGAAGTCGGGGACGAGCACGATGTCGGTGATCCACTTGGGCTGCTTCATGCCGTACAGGTCGGGCACGTACACCCGGAGCGGGAACCCGTGGGAGGTGGGCAGGGGCTGACCGTTCCAGTCGTACGCGAGGATCACACGGGGGTCCGAGTCCACCTTGGCCAGGTCGACCACCTCGTCGAAACCGTCCTGCGCGAGGATGTGCGCGTAGTGCGCCTGAGCTTGCGGCTGGGCAGTAGCCAGGACGTCACGCAGCGACGGGCCGCTCCAGAGCGTGGTCCCGATCAGCGGCCCGCCCACCGGGTTGGAGATGCACTCCAGCGTGATGAACTGGTCCCGCTTGGCGTATCCGTTGCGCAGCTGATCGATGGTGAGCTTGACCGGCCGGGCGACGAGGCCCGAGATGCTCAGGGCCCAGGACGAGACGTCGATGCTCGGCGGCGTGAGGTCGATGTCCACGCGGTAGTGCTGCGCGATCGGCGTGTACTCGGGACGCGTGCCAGGCACGGGCTTGACGGGGGAGTCCGCGTTGGGAAAGGGAATCGGCGCACGCGTCAGGGGCTGGACGGAGGGACCGCCGGCCACACGCAGCAACTCGCCGACCTCGGCCCCGAGGACCACGAACGTGGCGACCATGCCGCCCATTCGTATCAGGAAGTGCCGGCGGTCCATGCGTTCGGCGGCCGCGGTGGCTGCTTCCGGAGCTGCCGGCGTGGCGGCAGCGACCCGCGCCGGCGAGGCGGGCGCAGCCTCCGGCTCTTCCGGCGCCGACGCCGCGGCGGCCGCCGTCTCAGGCGGGCGGGCCCACGAGAACGCCCAGCCCAGGGCCCAGCCCCAGAGCAGGAGGACGACCAGGGTCCACAGCGCGTCCAGTATGGTCTTCGTCGGCGCGAGGGGCCCGCCCTGGGCCACGACGGGGACGATCACCAGGACGCCGGCGACCGCTCCGAGGATCAAGCCTCGCCGGCGTGCGGCGACGGCCTCCGCCGGCCTCCAGATAGCGAACGAGACTGCTCCGGCCGCGGCCGAGGCGACGAACACCTCGGTGAGTGCGATGGCCTCCTCGGTCGTCTTGGACGCGTCCTTGATGCTCAGGCCCAGGGCCTCGAGCACGTGTAGCGTGTTCTCGAGGCCGAAGATGACCATCCGACCCGGCAGGACGCGCGTGAGCCACTCGAAGACGGTGTAGGCCACGTTGGGCAGTCCGAGGTGGGTGCCCAGCGCGAACACGCCGAGCAGCGCAGCCCCGAGGAGCGCGCCGGCGGCCAGGCCGGTCACCGCCCGGGAGACGCGAGTCCTTCTGTCTCTGCCTCGTCTCATCGCACAAGGCCTACCCGCCCGCCACAGGCCCTGTCACGACGCGCCGTCGACGGAGAGGTCGCCCGGATCGGTGTGAGGACGGATCAGCTCAGCACGCGCCGACGGAAACCGTCGATGCCCACCCAGACGAGCAGCACGGTGAAGCCGGCGAGCGCCGAGTAGATCGCCCACGCCGGCATGTGCGGGACGCCTTGGGTCAGAGCCATACGGAAGCCCTCACACATGTACACCAGCGGGTTCACCAGCACGGCGATCTGCAGCCACTTGATGGGGGCGAGCGCCTCCCACGGGTAATAGACAGCCCCAAGGAAGGTGATGGGGAGCACCACGATGGCGAAGAGAAGTGGCACCTGCGGCGGCCGGACGCGCGTGCCGAGGACCAGCCCGAAGGCGGCGCTGAGCACCGCGCCGACGGGCGCCAGGGTGAGCAGGTAGAGCCAGTGCACGTGGAGATGCACCGGCGTCGCCGGGATGAAGGTGGCGAGTG
This sequence comes from uncultured Thermoleophilia bacterium, assembly GCA_963775255.1. Lineage (GTDB taxonomy): Bacteria > Actinomycetota > Thermoleophilia > UBA2241 > UBA2241 > CAIXSE01. Next base: position 182,497 of record CAVZIA010000001.1, read on the forward strand.
GGAAGACGACGAGACCGGCGATGAGCGCCTGGACGGCGCCGGAGGCGATCTTCTCGGCCGCCACACCCCACACCGGCAGAGGCGCCATGACGCGGTCCTCGATCTCGCGCGTGTAGCCGAACTCCTGCACCAGCGGCAGGGCCACGGCCTGGACTCCCTGGAAGATCATGGAGGTGGCGACGACGCCCGCCATGAGGAGGGTCGAGAACTGGGCCTCGGAGGCGCTCGACCCTCCCACGCCCTGCCCGATCTTCGGGAAGACGTAGGTGAAGACGAAGACGAGCAGCAGGGGCTGCATGACGGTGCGTACGACGAAGATCGCCGCCCCCTTCTCCAACACGCGCAGGTCGCGGAGCAGGAGCGCGCCAAAGGCGACGAACGCGGCCCGGCGCGGCGACCGCAGGGCGAACGGCTCCTGCATCCGCTGTGGTGCGCCACTACGGGGAGCGGGTCTCGCCAGACTGCTCATTCGCGGAGCTCCTTCCCGGTCAGGGTGATGAAGACCGTCTCCAGCGTCGGCTCGCTCACCGAGATGTCCGAGACGCGAAAGCCGTGCGCCTCAGCCTCGGCGACCACCCGCGGCACCGTCCCGCGGCTGCCGCGGAAGAAGACACGCGCCATGCCCTCGCCGGGCTCGGCGCGCACAGCGTCGCGCATGCGCGCGAGGGTCTCGGCCAGCCGTTCCGGGTCGCCGGGGGTGGTCACCTCGACCACGGTGTCGGCGTCCACGGACGCCTTGAGGGCGGTTGGCGTGTCAAGGGCGAGCACATGCCCGTGGTCCATGATCGCGACGCGGTCGCAGAGCCTGTCCGCCTCCTCCATGTAATGCGTGGTAAGCAACACCGTGAGGCCGCTCCCGTGAAGCTCGTGCAGGATCTCCCAGAGCGCCAGCCGGCTCTGCGGGTCGAGGCCGGCCGTCGGTTCGTCCAGGAAGAGGATGTGCGGGGAGTGGGCGATGCTTCTCGCGACCATCAGCCTCTGAGCCATGCCGCCGGAGAGCGCATGGACGCCCGCTCCGGCCCGATCGGCGAGCCGGAACTGCTCGAGCAGCTCGTCGGCTCGCGCTTGCGCATCCTGCCGCTTCAGCCCGAAGTAACGACAGTGATAGTAGAGATTCTCGCGAACCGTGAGGCTGCGGTCCAGTGTGTTCTGCTGCGCGACGACGCCGATCGCCTGCTTGGCGAGGGCCGGGTTCCGCACCACGTCCACCCCGCCCACACATGCCGTACCGGCCGTCGGGACGACCCGGGTGGAGAGCATGCCGACGGTCGTCGTCTTGCCGGCGCCGTTGGGGCCCAGCAGGCCGAAGATCTCCCCGTCGCGGACGTGCAGGTCAAGGCCGGCGACGGCCTTGATGCCGCCGGGGAACGTCTTGGAGAGACCCGAGCTGGTGATGACTTCGCCGGCGGCGCAGGTCCCTCCGTCGCGGCCGGCGAGGCCGAGAACGGTGGCTGGGGAGCCTGCAGCGGGCGGAGCTGGGAACGACTGTGCCATAGGCGAGCTGTTCCCCACAGGCCTCATCTCGCGGCAAGCGCCGTTCGACGCCGGCCGCCGGCCGCAGTCGACGCACTGGGCTTTCGCAACCGGGGAACACAACGGGTCATCACCGCACCCGACAGCACGATCGGAGCGTGCGTCATGAAACATGACCCCTACGCGCAGACCCCACCGGCGCCCGCGTTCAGAGTCACGAGCACGGACGCACTGGACGGCAAGGCCTTACCGCGTCGCGCCGCCAGCGAGAGCGCCGGAGGATCCAACCTCTCACCCCAACTCTCCTGGTACGGGTTCCCGGCGGAGACTCGCAGCTTCGTCGTGACCATGTTCGACGCCGATGCGCCCACACCGAGCGGCTTCTGGCACTGGCTGGTCAAGGACATCCCGGCGTCGGTCACGGAGCTGAAGGCGGGAGCCGGCAAGATGGGCGACACAGACCTGCCCGCCGGCGCCCGGCACCACGCCAACGACGCGCGCGACCGCGGCTACGACGGCCCGGCTCCCCCGCCCGGGAGCGGCCCCCACCGCTACTTCATCGCTGTACACGCGCTCGACGTGGGCTCGCTCGCCGTCGACGAAGACGCCACGCCGGCCTACGTCAACCTGCAACTCCTCGGGTACACGCTTGCTCGCGCCGTGATGGTGCCGTGGTACGAGAGCGCCGCGATGACGGAGTCGGACCCGGAGTCCGAGAGGAGGACCGCCTAGCGTCGACATCGTATCCCTCTGGACGGATCTCCCATGCCCACGCCGGCGGGAGGGAGCAGACTTGTCTTTGAGGCCCCTCTGAAGCGGCCGGTCGAGTCGGGAGTGTCCGTGAAACGCACACAGCGGGACCATCGAGGGTTCACGCTCATCGAACTGCTCATCGTCGTGATCATCATCGCGATCCTGGCGGCCATCGCGGTGCCGATGTTCATCAACCAGCGTGAGAAGGCCAAGGACGCGAGCGTCAAAGAGGCCGTCCACAGTCTCCAGGTCGGGGTGCAGAGCTACGCCGTCGACCACGCAGATGCCTACCCGGCGAGCGGCGACCTCAACGTGCCCAAAGGCGGCTATGTCGACGAGTGGCCGAATGACCCTTCGCCGGCGGCGGCATGGAGTACTCCGTGACCTCCTCTCCGGGATCGTACTCTTACGTCTCGACCGGCACGACGTACGTGCTCACGGGGTGGCTCAGCAAGGGCAGCTTCCAGGCGCCCGCCGAGACGCAGTCCCTGGAGGCGGCTTCTCGAGCCAGACGTCCTTCCTGATCCAGCTGGTCCTGGCCTACCACGCCCAGCACGGCAGCTGGCCGCGCTCGTGGTCGCCGTACAACTTCACCGACCTCGGCCTGGACCAGGCGCCTACGCCTCCGCGACGGGCGCGAACGGCCAGAAGTTCGTGATAACGAACAACCTGAACTGGAACTTCGTGTACGACGCCACGACCGGCAGGTGGTACTACCACACGGTCAGCCCGAGCAACGAGATCGACGTCTCGACGATGCAGGTCGCCAAGCAGTAGCGCGCCCCCGGCCTTCAGCGGTTGACGATCGGGTATACTAAGACCGACAGTCGGTTTATTTATAGGACTGGGGGCGCCGGTCATGGCCAGGACGGTCGACACAGAGGCTCACGCGGTCCGCAGGGACACCTTCGTCGATGCGGCCCAGCGGCTGATGCAGGCCAAGGGCTACGAGCAGATGAGCATCCAGGACGTGCTCGACGAGGTCGGCGCTTCACGTGGTGCGTTCTATCACTACTTTGCCTCCAAGACAGACCTGCTCGAGGCGGTCGTCACGCGCATCGTCGACGCGGCCCTGGCTACGGCCGCGCCCGTGGTGGACGACCCGGCCCTCGACGGAGTAGCGAAGCTCGAGGGCCTCTTCGGCGGCATCGCCCAGTGGAAGATCGAGCGCACCGAACTCATGCTTGCGCTCATCCGCGTGTGGCTCTCCGACGACAACACGCTCATGCGCGACAAGATGTGGCGGCACCTGGACGCGCGTCTCGCGCCGGTGCTGGCGCGCATCATCGAGCAGGGTGACGCCGAGGGCGCCTTCTCGGTCTCGTCACCCGGCGCGACCGCCCGGGTCATGGTCGCGCTCCTGCATGGTCTCAACGACACCGCCGTGCGCCTGTTCCTCGAGCGAGACGAGGGCGGCGTCACCCTCGCGGACGCCGAGGGCCTGGCCCTCGCCTACGCCGACGCGCTGGAGCGTATTCTGGGCACGCCCGCCGGGACGCTCCAACTGGTCGACACTGACGTGCTCAAGGATTGGTACGGATGAGCGCCGGCGTGGGCAGCCGCGGCGCTCCGGCGATCCTCACCGAGCGGCTCACCAAGAGCTACGGCAGGAGCCACGCCCGCGGCGTCGTCGATCTCGACCTTGAGGTCGGCCGCGGTGAGGTCTTCGGCTTCCTCGGTCCCAACGGGGCCGGCAAGACGACGACCATCCGCGTGCTGCTGGACCTGATCCGGGCGACGTCCGGGCGCGCACTCGTGCTCGGCCGCGACAGCCACCGCGAGACACTGGCGATCCAGCAGCGCAGCGGCTACCTGCCCGGTGAGCTGAGCCTCTACCCCGACCTCACCGGGCGCGAGACCCTGCTCTACCTCGCCAACCTGCGCGGAGGGGTCGACTGGGACTACGTCGCCCGGCTCGCCGAGCGGCTGGACTGTGATCTCGAGCGCAAGGTGGCCGACCTCTCCACCGGCAACAAGCGCAAGGTCGGCCTCATCATGGCGTTCATGCCGAGACCGGAGCTGCTGATCCTGGACGAGCCCACCTCGGGCCTCGACCCGCTCGTCCAGCACGAGTTCTACCAGCTGCTGGACGAGGCCCGTGACGCCGGGCAGACGGTGTTCCTCAGCTCGCACGTGCTGCCTGAGGTGCAGCGCGTGTGCGACCGCGTGGCGTTCGTGCGCGAGGGCGGCCTGGTCGCGGTGGAGGACGTCGCCGAGATCATGGGTCGCGCGGTGCGCGAGGTCGAAGTGGTCTTCGCGGAGCCGGTCGCGCCGTCGGCGTTCGACGGCGTGCCGGGAGTGACGCGCGTGACCACGGACGGCAAGGACGCGACGACGCTGCGCCTCACCGTCACCGGGTCTCTCGACCCGGCCGTCAAGCGCCTCGCCGGCTACCCGGTGGTCGACCTCATCAGCCGCCTCCCCGACCTCGAGGACGTGTTCATGACCTTCTACGCCGGCGAGTCCGGCTCGGACGAGCCGGACGGGCCACGCGACGCGGGAGGCTCCGATGCTGCGTGATCCGTTCCTCAAGGGCCTGCGCGACCAGTTGCGGCCGCTGATCCTGTGGGTCGTCGGCGTCGCATTCTACGTGGCGCTGCTCATGTCGATCTATCCCAGCATCAGGGGCAGCGCTAAAGCCTTGCAGGGATACATCCAGAACATGCCGGCTGCGGTCAAAGCCGCCTTCCTCGGCTCGGGCGACTTCTCCAGCCCCGTCGGCTACGTGAACACCGAACTGCTGTCGTGGCTGGGTCCGATCGTGCTCATCGCGTTCGCCGTCGCGGCGGCCGCCCGGTCACTGGCGGGCGAAGAGGAGGCCGGCACCCTCAGCCTGCTGCTCGCCAACACCGTGGGGCGAAGGCGCCTCGTCCTCCAGAAGTACGCCGCGCTGCTGGTCGCCGTCGGCGTGCTGGGCGCCGGCTTCTGGCTCTCCTTGTTCATCGCGACCCGCATCGCCGGCACGCCGGTGGGCGCCGGCCAGCTGGCGGCGGCGTTCCTGAGGCTGGCGCTGCTCGGCCTCGCGGTCGGGAGCGTGACGTTCGCGGTCGGCGGCGCCACGGGGCGCCGTCAGGCCGGGATCGCCGCCGGCGCCGCGGTCGGCGTGCTCATGTACCTGTTGAACACGCTCGCGGTGATGAACGAGGTGATCCACCCCTTCCGATACGTCTCTCTGTTCTACTGGTCGGGGGGCGCGTCTCCGCTCGGCAAACCGCTCGAGGCGAGCGCGGTGCTCGTGCCGGCCGCCACCTCCGCGGTCCTGCTGGTGGCGGCGCTACTGCTCTTCGAGCGGCGAGACGTGCACGTCTGAGGCCGGCGTGGGGCTCTCTCATCCTGCCTTGCGGCGCGACCGCGCCGCCGGGTCAGCACCCGCCGCCTCAGCCGGGGCGGTCGCGGAGCTCCTCGTACCGGCCGTCCGGCGTGTTCGCCGCGTTGCGCACGCGGCTCTCCCAGTGCTCCCACGTATTGTTTGAGCCGCACGCCGGGCACGTGACGGGAGCGGCCGCCGTCGAGTCCTCCCGGGAGAAGACCTCGCCGCAGACCAAGCACCGGTAGTCCCGGAGCGTCGCCGACTCGTCAGTCACGTCGCGTGCTTTGCGCTGTTGTCACCGTGGCGGCGCTCACGACTGCGAGTGCAGCCCGACCGTGTTGCCCTCGGTGTCGGAGATCATGGCGAAGTGGCCGGCGCCCTCCATGCCGATGGCCGTCTTGGGCATGAGGATCCTGCCTCCGGCCGCCTCGACGCGGTCAAGTATGACCCGAAGGTCGGGGTTGGCGTTGAGGAACACGGCCGTCCCCGTGGCGCTGGGCACGGCGCCCTGGCCGCAGACGAGGGCGCCGCTGATCTCGCCGGAGCGCCAGTCGGCAGGGAAGCCGGCCATCTGCATGTCGGGGCCGGCGTCGATGGGTTCGAGCCTGGTGTCGCAGATAGTCTCGTAGAAGCTGATCGCGCGCGCCATGTCGGTCGCGGGAATCTGGAACCACGTGATCGCGGGTGCCATAGGACCCTCCTGAGTGACTTCCCCTGAGGGGCTCGTCCTCAGGATTGCCCGGCAGTGCCTGACGTAACCACGTGGCGTGGCGCGACGGCACCGGCGCGACCCACTCCGCGCCGCTCAGCCGGCGCCGCTTTGGATGCCCCTACGCGGCCGGCGCGTCGTCGGCCGGGGCGTCGCCTGCGGTATCGAGCCTCGCGTCCGCCGCGTCCGCGTGTAACGCCCGTCCGAACACGGCGCGCCAGAAGACGACGTCGGCGATGAGCAGGGCGGTGCCGACGGCGACGTAGAGGATGCCGAGAAACGTACGGCCCCACCAGTAATCCACGAGCGGCGTGCGGCGCAGCATCATGCCGCCGCCCATCATCACGACGATGAACAGCCACGAGGTGGGGGCGAAGAAGCCGAAGAAGCAGGCGTGGCCCCGGGTGCGGATGCGGCTCACCGCCTTCCGAGCGTATCGGATGAGGATGAGCCGGGCCTTGATCAGGCCGATGGTGACGGCGACGAGACCCAGCGCAGCGACCCAGTAACCGAACCGGTCGACCTCGTCCTGCGAGATCAGGTAGAAGACGCCGCGGACGAGCAGGACGCTGGTGCCGACGCCCCAGAGGACGGCGGCGGCGATGAGCTGCGGGAGGATGCCGGCGCGAGGGGTGATGCGCCGCCAGCCTGAGACGGTCGTGTGGACGTCGGTCATGTCCCTAGGATAGCGCGAGTTCGCCACCGGGCCGACCTGTGGCCGCTCAACGGCGCAGGCGCAGCGAGTTGAACACGACGAGCAGGCTGCTGACCGACATCGTCACCGCGGCGAAGACCGGCGTCAGGAGCCCGGCCGCGGCGACCGGTACGGCCACGAGGTTGTAGGCGAACGCCCACCACAGGTTCTCGCGCACGATGCGTCGCACTCTGCGCGACAACTGGAGGAACCGCGGGATCAGCGTCAGGTCGTGCCGCAGCAGCACGATGTCCGAGGTCTCCGCCGCGACGTCGGTCCCGCCTGCGGCGGTGATGCTGAGGTCGGCGCGGGCGAGCGCAGGCCCGTCGTTTACGCCGTCTCCGACCATGGCGACGCGGTCGCCGGCCTCCTGCCACGCGCCGATGAGCGCAGCCTTGGCCTCCGGCGAGGCGTCTCCCTCGCTCGTGGGGATGCCCAGGCGGCGAGCGACCGTCGCCGTCGTCGTCGCATGGTCTCCGGACAGCAGCGAGGTCTCGACGCGGTCGCCGGTCAGGGCCGCCACCGCCTCGGCCGCCGACGGCTCGGGCTGGTCGCGCGCTACGATGGATCCCAGCACGCTGTCGCCGCGCGCGACCCACACCACCGTGTCGCCCTCAGCCAGCGCATCTGTGACCGCCGTCGCTGCGGCGGCCTCCTCGGCACCGGCGAACTCGGCCGAGCCGACGAGGATCCGCTCCCCCTCGAGCCGGGCGCTGACTCCGTGTCCACGCAGAGACTGGTGCTGGTCCACTTCCGCCTCTGGGTGCGGACAAGCGGCCATGATCGCCCTCGCGAGAGGGTGACCGGAGCGCTCCTCGACCGCGCTGGCGAGACCCAGCAGACCGGGCCCGTCCACGGACGCGCCGGAAGCGGGGACGACGTCCACGACCGAAAGGACCCCGGCGGTGACTGTCCCCGTCTTGTCGAAGACGACGCGCGTGACCGCCCCGGCGGTCTCCAGAGCGGCGATGTTGCGCACCACGATCCCCGCCCGCGTCGCCCTGCCCAGGGCCACCGAGAGCGCAAGGGGCGTCGCCAGGCCGAGCGCGCAGGGGCAGGCCACCACGAGGACGGCGACGGCCGGCAGCAGAGCCTCGCCGGAAGAGCCGGTGACGACCCACCACGCCGCGAAGCACGTCACCGCGGCCAGCACGATGAGCGTGGCGAGGACCGCCGAGGCCCGGTCCGCAAGGCGCTGCACGGGGGCCTTCGCTGTGAGGGTCTCCTGCACGAGCGCGGTGACCTGTGCCAGGCGCGTCGACTCCGGCGGGTGGGTCACGCGATAGACCAGGGCGTCGTCGGTGACCAGCGATCCGGCCAGCACGGCCGCGCCGAGCTCCTTCTCCACCGGCGCGGACTCGCCGGTGAGCAGCGCCTCGTCGACCGCGGCGGCTCCCTCCACGACCTCACCGTCCGCCGCCACCCGCTCTCCGGGACGCGAGAGCACGACGTCGCCGGCCCGGAGGTCCGCCGCCGGCACGTCGACCCAGTCTCCGGCCTCGCGGCGGGAAGCGCGTTCGGGCTGCAGCGTGAGCAGCTGCCGCACGTCCTTGCGCGCCCGGGCGCCGCCGACCACCTCGAGATACCGCCCGAGCAGGATGATGGCGATGATCATGCCCACGGAGTCGAAGTACGTCGGTCCTCCGCCGACCACCGTCGTCCAGACGCTGTAGGCGTAGGCGCTGAGCGTGCCCAGCGCTACAAGGGTGTCCATAGTGGCCGTGCGCGCCAGCATCGCCTGCCAGGCGCCGCGCAGGAACGAGATGCCGCCGTAGAAGAGCACCGGCGTGGTCAGCGCCCAGACGGCGTACTCGAAGGCCTCGACCTCCTTCGTGTCGAACTGGCCGCGCGAGTAGAGCGGGTACAGGCGCAGGACGTAGATGAGCATCACCTGCATGCCGAGGACCACGGAGACCACGAGGTGCAGAAGCATGCGCTCCTCCAGACGCTCGCGCACGCGCTTTCCCTTCTCGGTGAGAAGGCGCGCGTCGTAGCCCATCCGGCCGAGCACGCCCAGCACGTCGCCCGGGTCGGCTGCTCCGGGGTCGTACTGCAGGCGGCCGCGCTCGGCCGCGTAGCTCACGTCCACGCTGAACACGCCCGGACGCCGGCCGAGGGCGCGCTCCGCGGCCAGGGCGCACCCCGAGCACCACATGCCGTCAAGCGAGAAGTAAGCCGTCTCGCCCCGGCCGAGGGCCACGTCGAGGGACCGGCGGCGGGGCCGGGCGGCGGGGACCACGTCGCCCAGCATGTCGTTCTCGGCGGCGACCTGGTACACGCGCCGGCAACCCTCACAGCAGAAGCTCTTCTCGGTCCCATCCACCGCAGCGACGATGGGAGTCATCGGCAGCGGGAGACCGCAGAGATCGCAGCCGGCGTCGAGCCTCACCACAGGACCAGAGCCCGCCAGTGCAGGTGCGGAGCCAGCCCGAGGCCGGCCGCGCCGCGCAACATGAGCTGGACGCCGACGACGATGATGAGCACGCCGGCGAGCGTTGTGAGCACGCCTCGCGTGCGCACGCCGAGCCGCGAGGCGCCCAGCCCGAGAGCGACGAGCACGGGCATGGTCGCCGCCCCGAAGACGATCATGGCGACCCCGCCGCGGACCGCGCTGCCGCCGGCCGCCGCGGCGAGCAGCGCGCTGTACACGAGCCCGCACGGCAGCAGGCCGTTGAGCGCGCCGAGGGTGGCGATCCCGAGCGTGCCCCCGCGCTGCACCGCACGGCTCATGGCCCTGGTCAGCACATCGCCGCTCCACAGCGCGCGTCCGGCCCAGCCGGCCCGCGCCAGGAACGACACTCCGAGGACCACGACCACGGCGCCGAGCAGGATGCTGAGAGCGCCGGCGACGGTGCTGAGGCTGCCGCCGAGGCTGATGAACGAGCCGGCGGCGCCCGCCGCGAGCCCGAGGAGACCGTATACGGCGATGCGACTCGCGTGGTACAGGAGGTGAGCCGGCGCCGGCAAGCGGGTCCCGTCCCGGCGGGCTGTGACCCCCAGCATGGTCGCCAGCGGGCCGCACATCCCCATGCAGTGTCCGAAGCTGCCGACCAAGCCGGCGAGAGCCAGAGCGCCGAGTGACACGCCGGTGGGATCCACGCTGCCGATCCTACTGGGCGGAGAAGGTGAGCGGGATGGTCTGCGGCGGGCCCGGCCCGCCGATCTCGACGGCGAGCCGCCACTCTCCGGCCATCGAGAGCAGGGTGGTCGCCTCGTAGACGCCTTCGCCCGCGGCTGTGACCTGCGGGCGGTTGGGCGGCATCGTCATGGCCGGCATCGAGAGGTCGAAGCTCACCGCCCGGTCCAGGACAGGCTGCCCGGCGGCGTCGGCGAGGGTGACTGAAAGCTTGAGCGGCTTCATGACCGGCGCCGGCGCGGGAGACAGGGCGAGCCGTGCCGTGACGCCGCCGGCGCCCTCGCCGACGACGGCCTGGGGCGCCGCGGCGCCGCCGCATCCGGCGCAGACGATCGCGGCGGCGCACAGCGCCGCCGCGATCGCACGCCGGGCGCCGGCCGGCGCCGCGAAGAGCCGGCCGGCGCCGCCATGTCGCGGCGCGCGGCGCACGCCTAGACCCCGATCTGTCTGAAGATCTGGGACTCGGGGGGCCTGGTCAGGTAGCCCTCGCCCCACTCCTCGAGCATCGTCTGGGCGTTCAGCCCGGAGTCGAGATGACGGCGGAGGTCCGACCAGCTCTCCCAGATGCTCTGGAAGATCACGCGCACCGGAGCGTCCTCGTCGAACGAGTGCATCTCCAGGGCGCTGACCAGGCCGGGCTGGGCGGGGAGTTCGAGGCGGACGGAGGCGGCGAGCGCCTCGATCTCCTCACCCATGTCGAGCTGGCCCGCCTGCTCCTGCGTCAGCTCGATCTGGGTCTGGTAGATGTAGATGTGAAAAGGCACCTCGCCACCCCTAGTGCTTGTTCCAATAGATAATCAGGTAGCTGAGCCACCAGATCGGCACACCGATCAGGACGACCCACGCGAGGATGGGCAGCTTGCCCTCGCCCTCCTCGACGTTCTTGTTGAACACGTCGATGACGCCTCCGGGACGGTGTTTCTCGTCCGCAGCCTGGGGACCTTGCGGCGCAAGCTCGCCTTTCTCCGTCCCCGCCTTGCGCCGCCGCTTGCCGCGCGACATCTCGAGGACGGCCGCGACGCACCACACGAGGGCCACCCCCGTCGCGAAGAGGATCCAGAACGTCAGCCAGTCGACGCGCAGCGCTGCTTCGCTCACGTGGCGCCCCCTCTCTCTGCCGTCCGGCGCGCGGTGGCCTTGCGCGGCCACGGCTCCGGCTCGCGGTCTTCGAGCATCGTCCGCTTGCTGGCCTCGACGTCGCGGAACTGACCGTTCCGCCAGCCCCACACGAAGAACGCCACGCCGACCACGACCATGAAGGCCATCCAACACGCGATGAGCCAGACTCCAAGGACCATGTCTTCTCGCCTCCTCCTGCTCAGTGGGTCTGGCCCGGCGCCAGCTTGCCGACGTAGGCCGTGATGTCCCGCAGGTCCGCCTCGGTCAGCGACTTGGACCCGCCGGAGACGTCGGTGGTGGTGACCTGCGACTGGTGCTCCAGCGCCGAGTATCCGGCCATCATGGACTCGGGAACGCCCGCGGCGATGCGCCAGTAGATGTAGGCGGGGGCCATCCCCGCGGGGAACGCGGCGGGGGCCCCGCTGACTCCGCCGGCGGCAGCGGAGCCGCCGCCCTGGCCGTCCGCGCCGTGGCAGCCGGAGCAGAACGCGTTGTACTGCTTCTTGCCGTTCGCGGGCGAGAGCGTACCGCCCTCGTCCTTGAAGATGCCGTCGTCCCAGGTAACGTACTCGTAGGGGACCTGACCGTCACCGAGGACGCTCGACGTCACCGGCCGGCCCTTCTGGAAGCCCTCGACGATGTACTTGACGAGGTCCCAGCGCTGGTCGATGGGCAGCCACTCGCCCCACGCCGGCATCGCCGAGTTGCGGATGCCGTAAGTGAGGATGCTGTTGAGCGCCGACGGCGGGTCGAGGTCCTTCGCCTGATCCTGCAGGTTGGCGGGCTTCGGGTTGAGATAGAGACCGTCGGCTCCGTTGCCGTCGCCCGCCTGCCCGTGGCACTGCGAGCACATGTTGGCGTACAGGGCCTTGCCGCGCTCGAACGAGGCCGTCTTCGGCATCACCTGCTTCTTGTAGAGCTCCGGATACGTGAAGGTCTTGCCCTCCGGCAGCTTGGGCGGTCCCGTCTCGGTCTGGGTGAACATCGTGCGCAGGTAGTGGACGACCGTCCACAGCTGGTTCTCCGAGTACTGCAACCCCCAGACGGGCATCGCGCTCCAGGGGACGCCGACCTCGAGCCGCCAGATGTAGTCGCCGTCCGTGTAGTCGCCGTAGCTGCCGTCGCCGAAGTCCGGCGGCAGCGGCTCGAGCCCGGTCCGGTACGGCCCCTCGCCTCGCCCGGAGCAGCCGTGGCAGACCTGGCACTCCCGGGTGTAGATCGCCTTGCCCTGGTCGAGCACGTCGTAGGAGTCCGGGAGGGGGTTCGTCGCGTCGGCGTACTGCGGCGGCGGATCGCCCTCGTCCGGGTCGTGGTAGAAGGGCTGTGCGTACATCAACTGGATGTACTTGATGATACGCTTTATCTTCTGATCGCTGAGGCTCGTCTTCCAGACCGGCATGAGCGTGCCGGGCACGCCCTCCTTGACGTGCCACAGCCACTCGTCGTCCGGCATCGCGCGGAAGGGCTCCTGCTTGTAGTTCACCGGCGTGACCACCTGGGTCCCGCCGTACGTGCCCAGCCCGTTGCCGGCGCAGCCGTGGCAGGTCTGGCAGAGCTTGATGTACAGGCGCTTGCCCTCGTACAAGCCGGATTCCTTGAAGGTCGGCCAGCCCTTGGGCACGTCGGTCACTCCAGGCTCCGCCTTGCCGGATGAGAGGATGACCGCGTAGAGATACGGCGTGTTGTAGGGCCGTATCATCCACTCCGCCGCGCTCCGGTCCCCGAGGTCGAACAGGTAGGCGATGATGTCGCGCTGGTCCTTGTCCGAGAGCCCGGAGAAGTTCGGCATGATGGAGAGCGGCGAGAGGTCTCTCGGGTGCTGCAGGTGCTGGAGCTCCCACTCCTCGCTGCGCTTGCGGCCGATGTAGGAGAGGTCCGGCCCCGTACGCTCGGAGCCGAGGATCATCGGGTTGTCCTGCGTGTAGTTGCCACCCTGGGCCTGGGGCCCCATGGCGACGTCCTGCTCGCGCACGTACTGGGTGTGGCAGTAGTTGCAGCCGTTGGAGTAGAACAGCGTGCGCCCGTGCCCCGCGTCGCCCACGTAGTCCTGGGCGATGATCGTCCGCTGCGGCTGCCACAACGCCGTGGGCAGAAAGACCACCCACGTGACCACGGCGAAGAACCCGACGAGGCCGCCGATGATGAGCACCTTGAAGGTCATCCTCATGACGGCTCCACCCCCGCCTCAGGACCGCTCAGCGGTGGTGTCGCGCCGGCGGGCGCCGACTTCACTCGCCCGCGACCGAAGGTGAAGTGCGGCTCGCCGGTCGGCACGCGCTTGACGAGCGTGCCGATGACCACGATCGGCATCATGAGGAAGCTGCCGAACAGCAGGCTGCCGCCGAAGATGCGCAGCGCCATGTAGGCGCGGATGCCCGGGAGGACCTCCCAGACCGGCAGTCCCTGCTTGACCCAGTTCGACCCCTGGACGAGGCCGGCGAGCGTGAAGCCGATGAAGAAGAACGAGAAGCCGATGACGTACAGCACCCACTGGATGCTCGCGAGGCGCTTGGCGTACAGCTCGCAGCCGAGCATGCGCGGCAGGGCGTAGTAGATGCCGCCGATCGCGATCGACCCGGAGAAGAACAGCAGGCCGAGGTGCGAGTGGCCGGGGATGTACTGCGTGAAGTGCGACAGCGAGTTCATCCCGAAGAGCGCCGTCTGCGAGCCCTGGAACGACACGATCACGTAGGCGACCGCACCGGTGATGGTGAAGCGCAGAGAGACGTTGGAGAAGAACCGCGCCCAGTTGCCGCGCATCGTCATCACCGTGTTGATGAAGAAGGCGGTCACCGGGAGGATCATGCCGATGCTCTCCGCCACCGCCGTGACCTTCAGCCAGCCGGGGATCGGGGCCCACAGCAGGTGATGGCCGCCGACGCCCGTGTAGAAGATCAGAGTGCCCCAGAAGGAGATGAGCCCCAGCTTCACGCTGTACAGCGGCGTGTGCACCTCTTTGGGCAGCAGGTAGTAGAAGACGCCGATCATGCCGGTCGTGAACCACAGGCCGAGGACGTTGTGACCGTAGAACCAGTTCCAGATCGCGTCGTTGATGCCGGTCAGGGCGCCGGTCGGCGGGTTCCAGACCACATTGCCGATGGCGTACAGCAGCGGCATCCACATGGCGGTGCCGATGATGAACCACAGGGTCACGTACAGCTTGGACTCGACCCGGCGGGCGATCGTCATGAAGACGATGACCAGGTTGATCGCCAGCGCTACCAGGATGGCGACGTCCACGCCCCAGACCATCTCCGCGTACTCGCGGCTCTGGCTGTGCGCCATCGAGATCAGGAGCACGCCGACGAGAACGCCGACGGTCCACAGCACGAGCACGACGTTGGCCAGGGCCTCGCTCCACAGCCGGCGCCCCGTGAGCCGCGGCAGGACGTAGTACCACAGGCCGATCATGCCCGTGGAGAGGAACCCGAACATCACCGTGTTGGTGTGCTCCTGACGCAGGCGGGAGAAGACGAAGGGCAGCCACGACATGAAGTCGGGGAACACGAACTCGGTGGCGAGCAGCAGACCCATCGCCGTGCCGAAGACGAGCCATAACGCCGACACGACCATGAAGTTGCGAGCCGCGCTGTCGTCGGCTCGTAACAGCCGATACCCGAGACCGCGACGAATCTCGGGCGCAGTAGTACTTCCCTGGACAGGACTCCCCATATCTAACCCCCCTGTGCGGCCGTGCGGTCCACGGCGCGCGACATCGGACTTCACGCGGTCCCATCATGCCCGACGAAACCGCGCGGAAGGGACAATCGCCGTCGACTCTGCGCACAAATCGCCGTCGCGGGGCAGGCGCGCCGAGCCGGCGCCGTCGGCGGCAACTGAGCGACGGCGCACGCGAAACGCGGGTAGAATCGGTCCCGTGAGCACGCCCGGCAGCAGTTTCATCGCAAAGACGGCCCCTTGGGCGGGCGCGACCGCGCTCGTCGTGCTGGCCGTCGCAGTGATGTATTTCTTCACCGGCGCGGCGGCGACGGAGAAGTCCAGCGCCGCGCCGGTCTCTTCATCCGACATCACCTACGGGACCGGCGACCCGCAGCTCACCGTCATCGAGTACTCGGACTTCCAGTGCCCCTACTGCGCCCAGTACGCCAAGTGGCTCACGCAGCTTCGCGACAAGTACGGCGACCGGGTGCAGTTCGTCTATCGCTTCTACCCGCTGTCCACCCACCAGTGGGCGACACTGGCGGCCAAGGTCGCCTACGCCGCCTACCTGCAGGGCAAGTTCTGGGAGATGCATGACCTGCTGTTCCAGAAGCAGCCGGAGTGGGAGGTGTCCGCCGACCCGCGTCTGCTGTTCGAGTCCTACGCCGGGAGTCTCGGCCTCGACATGCAGCAGTTCCGCGACGACGCGGACGCGCAGTCGACCACCGACTTCATCAAGAAGCAGGCGGCCGAGGGCAAGAAGGCCGGGGTGGACCACACGCCGTGGTTCGTGATCGGCGACAAGTCGGTGCTGCCGCGCAGTTTGGAGCAGTTCGACAAGGCCATCCAGCAGGCGCTCCAGGAGGCGCCGTGAGCAGCCGGCGCAAGAAGAGGTCCGGGCCTTCGCTCCCTGCGCCGGCCTCGGCGGCGGAGAACTCCGCTGCGGCCGGCGAGGCTCCGGACGCCAATCACGACGCCACGACGCACGCGACGACCGGAGCCGGGCTCTCCAGTCGCCCCCTGCGCTGGCTCCCCTGGACCTTGGCTGTGCTGGCCTACGCCGGGTTTGTGCTCTCCGCGTACCTCACCATGGTGCACTACCGCGGCTACGTCTCGCCCTGCTACGTCGTCAGTGGCTGCGAGACCGTGCAGACGAGCAAGTACTCGGTGGTGCTGGGAGTGCCGGTCGCTCTGGCCGGGGCCGTCTACTTCGGCCTGCTGTTCTACCTCACCGTCGGTCTGCTGCGCGGCCCCGGCAAGTGGCTCCTGCGCGTCTTCAAGGTCCTGGCGTTCCTCGGCGCGCTCGCCATCATCCCGCTGTTCCTGCTGCAGGCCATCGTGCTCAAAGCGTTCTGCAGCTACTGCCTGGCCACCGAGGTCCTCATGCTGGCGATCTGGATCCTGGGTTTCTTGCTCGCCGCACCAGACCGCGGCGTCGAGGCTTCGGACACCGCGCCCGGAGTCGGACTCGCCAATAGCTCCCGTTCCTGAGAGGGGGCCGATCCGCCTGAGCGGACCGGCCCCCTTCGCGTCGTTCAGTGTACGGTCAAGGCGCCCCCGCCTTGGCGCTTGCCTCACTTCTTGACGGTGAGCACGTGGCTGTAGCTCGAGGTCCTCGACACGAACTGCTGTGTCGCCGTGGTGATTGCCCTGAACCTGTACTTTCCGGTCTTGCCGAGCTTGAGCCTCGCTGAGTAGCTCGTCGCGGAGACCTTGGAACGGTAGGTCTTGACGAGGACGTAGGCGCCGTGGCTGTTGCGCCTGTACACCTTGATCTTGACCGCCGGGCCCACGCCCTGTCCGGGCATGATGGAGCCCTTCACCGTGAACTTCTTGTTCTTCTTGACACGGGACGGCGTGGACGGCTTGCCCGCCGACGGCTTGACCCGGACGGCGAACGCCGCGTCCGAGCTGTCCTGGGAGATCAGCGTCCCGGATGCGCTGAAGTACTGCAGGAGTATGCGGTAGTCGGAGGCAGCCGGGATCGCGACCGTCCACCAGGGCACCGAGTAGCTCGTGGCGCCGGTGACGGCGACTCCGCCCGCGGGTGAGATCTCGATCATGGCGGAGTCCGTGCCGGGTCGCGAGGCCCAGGCTCGCGCGTACCCTGTCGTGAGTCCTGTCGGCATGCTCCACGTGACGTTGTGGAACGTCCCGACGATCCAGGATTCGCCACCGTTGGGTGATGTCACCCTCGGAGCGTTGTCGGTGACCGTGAAGGCGGCATCCGACAGGTCGCTCGTGGACGCGCCCCCCGAGGCGTCGTAGTAGGAGACGCGGACCTTCCAGTCCGATGCCGCCGGGACGTTCACGGTCCACGGGAGGCTGTACGTGCCGGCTCCGGTCACGGGGACGCCGTCAGGTGAAGTGATCTCGAACCAGTTGGGCGCCGTGCTCGGACTGTACGCCCACACCCTGTAGTACCCCCTCGATGCGGGTGCGGAGCTCCACCGCACGCTGTGCTGGGTACCGACGACCCAATCCTCGCCGCCGTTCGGCGACGTCACGGCCAGGGTCGGATTCGCCTCGAAGGTCACGCTGATAGCGTGATCCGTGCTGACGTTGGTGAAGGTGTAGCTGCCCGTCGTCAGCGCCCCGTCGTCGGCCACGCCGTCGACCAGGACCTCGCGGATGTGATATCCGGCGTCGGCCGCAATGGAGAATGTCAGGCTGTCGCCGAACGTGACCATCTGCGCGCCGAGCGGCGTTATCGTGCCGTGCGGTCCGGCGCTGGAGGTGATCACGTACACATCTGGCGCGAAGGTCGCGTCGATCGTGTGGTCGGCCACCAGGTTCGTGAACGTGTAGACGTACTCGCGCAGACCGGCAACGCCGGGCACACTCTCGCCGTCCACCTTCACGTCGAGGATGTGATAGTGGTTGTTGGCCGTGATCGTGTAGATCTCGGTCCCGTTGACGCGCACCGTCTGCTTGCCCTTCGGGGCGATGCCGCCGCCGGGGCCGCCGGTCGAGATGATGGTCACGTCGTTGAGCGTGAAGCTGACGGCGATGGCGTGATTGCCCTGGACGTTGGTGAAGGTGTAGCTGCCGGCGGACACCGCGGCCGCGTCGGGCGTGTCGTCCACCAGCACCTGAGCGATCCGATAGTGGGCATCGGGCGTGAATGTGAACGTCTCGCTGCCTCCGGCGCCGACCGCCACATCACCGGGCGGCGTGATGCTGCCGTTGGCGCCTGCCGACGCCGTGATCGTGAACTGCGGCCCCACGACCACCCTGTTGGAGGTGGAGGCCGCGGTCATCTGCGGGTACGCGGGGTCGGCCACATATCCGACGGTGTTCTGGGCGACCACCCGGTAGTACACGGTGGTGCTCGCCGGGTCGAACGGCGTCGGGTCGTCCATGGTCAGGCCGGGACGGTGTGTGTTCGGCTGATCGAGCGGTGACGTCATGGTCCCCAAGCTGGTCCAGGTCCCGCCCAGATCGTCAGACCGCTGCCCCACGAACGCGGTCTCCGTGATCGAATTGTCGTCCCACGTGAGCGTGGCGGTCTGGCTGGTGCCACCGCCGCTGAGCGTCGCTGTGAGGCCGCTCGGCGCGACCGGCGGGAGCACCAGCGACTGCGGCCGCATCATGTCCATCTCTTCGTGGCTCAGGATGTGGCAGTGCCAGACGTACTGCCAGCCGTAGTTGACCAACTGGTTGACGATGGGATTGGTCGGCGTGCCGTCGGGGGCGATGCTGTTGAACAGGTTGGTCGACCCCGCCTGGTCCATCGGGTTCATGTTGCGGATCGCGTTCGTCACCTCGAAGGGCACCTGAGGCACGATTGGCCGCAGGGCGACGATGGTGTCCTCGAGAGGGCTCACCCGGATGGTGTCCTTCCAGCCCAGCTCCTCGGGCTCGGTCTCGATGATGATGCCGTCCCACGTCACCCTGTCGATGAGCTGCACGTCGTACAGGTGGAAGTGGACGGGGTGCGTGTCCACGCCGTTGTGGGTGATGCGCCAGATCTGCGTACCGTCCTTCTCGTCGGTCATCGGCGTGATCGTGATGTCGTCCACCACGTTGCCGTCGGCGTCGTAGGCGACGGCGTTCTTGGGCAGGTCGGTGCCGTTGATGATCTCCGTCACCGGGTTCACGAACGGGTAGAGCGTGACGTTCTGCAGGCCAGGCGTCGGCGGCTGCGCCTCCACCCCGAGGTTGGCCTGCATGCGGCCGAAGTCGTCGAAGGTGGTGGCGTTCATCTCGTCGTGGATGGCCTTCGGCTGCAGCGGCATGATGGTCTTGGCGGTCGGCTTGGCGAGCGTGTTGAAGCCGAACTGGAGCGTGTCGTTGACGCGCACGAAGCCGTCGCAGATCTGGAAGTCGGGGTTCGGCTCGTTGGGCACCGGGTTGCAGTTGGTGCCGCCGGTGGCGAAGGCGGTGCCGTAGGCGGAGTTGTACGCCTTCTGGCCGACGATGATCGGGTGCTGGCCGGACTCGAACACGCCGGAGCCGTCGGACTTGTGGACGAAGGCGCTGCGCAGCTTGTTGAGGTTGAACGCGGGGGAGGGGGTCACGGCCGCGATCTTGACGCGCATGATGGTGCGCGTGTTAGGCCCGTAGCCGGGCAGGATCGCCGGCGCGCCGGCCGGACCCTGGTCCGGGGCGCCGGTGTAGTAGTCGTACGAGGGCACGCGCGCCGGGTAGGCGGCGGGCGCGTCGTTGTACATGATCAGCGTCTTGCCGGCGAACTTGGAGAAGTCCACGATCACGTCCGACCTCTCCGCCGGCGCGATGACCAGGGAGTGCTTATCGACGTTGCCGACGTCGAACCGCGTCGGGTCGGTGATCCAGGTGGTCTCCTGCTGGCCGTCGACGACCGCCGGCGCGGGCAGGAACCCGCCCTCGCTGCCGATCACGATCCAGTCGGGGCCGTCGGTGGACGCGTTGTGCACCGGCGTCGGGAACACCACCGGGTCGGTCTGCGCCTGCGCGAGCAGGAGCGGGTCGAGCGCCACCTCGCTGTCGGTGCCGGTGGACGGGTCGGCCACGTACCACTGGAAGTTGAAGAAGCGGTCGTTGGCGGCGTTCAGGAACCTGAAGCGATAGGACTTCGGCTGCAGGGTGACCTCCGGATAGGCCACGCCGTTGACCGTCGGCGTGTCGTTGAACTGCTCCATGCCGTTCGAGATGTTCGGCGTACCGGGGATCTTCTGCGGCTCGCAGAAGGGCTCGCTGTCGTACTGCCACGTCGTCGGGTCGCTGAGCGTGCAGTTCGGGTCGTAGTACGGGTTGTCGATGGGGCCGTAGATGGTGTCGGAGGCCGGCGGCCAGAACCACGGACCGTACATCCAGCGGCCGACCGAGCTCAGGCCGTTCGGGGAGTCGGGGTTCTGCGCCGGCATGTACACGTGCTGGTACCAGAAGTCACCATAGTCGCCCCAGCGGGACTTGTCCCACGTCGGGTCCTGGCCGTAGCTGGTGATCTTGGTGGGGTCGTTCGGGTCGTTGTGCTGGTCGTACAGCTGGCTGTCCTGCGGGACGAAAGTGCGGTCCTGGACGATGAGCGGGATCTGGTCGGCGGGGATGGTGCCGCTGCTGATCAGGTTCTTCTCGGTGTTGTCGCTGATGATGTAGCCGGCGGCCTCACCCGCGTACACGTTGAGGCGCGTGATGCCCCAGGCGTGGTCGTGGTAGAACATCAGCCGCGCGCTCTGCTGGTTGGTGTAGTAGAAGGTCATGACGCCGTCGGCGGGGTCGTTGCCGACCGGCATGTCGGGCACATACCGCACGTCCACGCCCTCCGGCCACGGCGTGTCCTCGTTGGCCGGCGTGATCCACTGGTGCGGCGTACCGTCGCTGATCCACGGGCTGATGCCGCCGTGGAGGTGCAGGGTCGCCCGGTTGTCCTTGAAGCAGTCGGGCGACTTGGGGGCCTCGGTGCAGATGGGGTTGCGGACCTCGTCCAGCACAGAGCCCTCGTCCACCGCGTCGGGCAGACCCATGGGGCCCATGCCCGAGCCCATCAGCGTGCTGTCGACGGGGATGAACAGGTCGCCGTCGGCGCCCGTGGGCAGCAGGTTGCGGAAGACGACGCGGACCGGTTTGTCCTTGGTCGCCCCGATGACCGGGCCGAGCCACTGCGGCGTGGTGACGCCGTAGGCCTGCGCGCCGTCGATCATGATCGGCACCTTGGTGCCGTCGCGCAGCTCGTTCTCCAACGCGACGTGCTGGCTGACGCCCGGATGGGCGGCGACCCAGGAGGGTGATTCCAGCTGGACGTAGGCACGGACCAGCGTCGCAGGCAGGTCGGTGTTGAACTTGGTGCGGTACTGGACGAGGCCGATCTCGTACTCGTCCGCCTTGATCGGCTGGCCGTTGGGATCGTCGTAGGTCTTCTCCTCCGGGACGCCGAGGGGGAGGTACTTGGCGAGGGGGTCGGTGGAGCAGCTGCCGGCGACCGCGGGGTCACACAGCAGCGGCAGCTGGTCCTGGAACTTCTTGATGCCGCCGCCGGTGACGTAGCCGGTGCCGGCGGCGGTGACGTCGATGCTGGTGACGGCGCCCGCATCGATAGTGGCGTCGGCGGTCGCGCCCGAGCCCCTGCCGGTCGCGTCCGTGATGGTCACCGTCGGGACCGAGGTGTAGCCGGCGCCAAAGGTCTCGAGCGTCACGCTCGTGACGTTGATGGTGCACACGGCCGACGCGCCCGCGCCGGCGTTGGCCACCGGGTCCATCAGGGTGCCGTCACGGATGATGATATCGGGGGCGTTCGCGTAGCCGGAGCCGGGGTCGTCGATGACGATGGCGGTGATGGCGCCGTCGCCGTCCTTTTCCGCGTGCGCCTTGGCCTGCGTGCCGTTGGGGTCGTCAGGCAGGTCGAAGTCGACGGTCGGGAACTGGTAGCCGGTGCCGGCGTTCTGGAGGGTGACGGCGTCGACGCTGCCGTAGGCCGTCGCCGTAGCGCCCGCGGTGGCGCCACCGCCGGAGATGGTGGCTGCGGGGCTCTTGTAACCGCCGCCGGGCGCCGTGATGGTCACGGCCGTGACCACGCCGCTCTTGGTGACGGTGGCGCTGGCGCTGGCGCCGTTGCCCGCGCCGGTGATGTTCACCGTGGCGCTCGAGTACCCGTTGCCCGGGTTGTCGACGGTTATTCCGGTGACGGCGCCGTTGCCGCCGACCGTCGCCGTGGCCGTCGCGCCCGTGCCGTCACCGTCGATAGTGACGGTCACGTCGGGCAGGGTCAGCGGGCTGAGGGCCCAGTTGGGCCAGGGGCCGTAGTAGTGCGGGACTGTGGTCGCGTCTGTGGGCGAGCTGGGCGCCGCTTGGCCCTGATTCATCTTGACCATGAATACCGTGGTGAGCAGCGCCACCACGATGAACACGATGATGCTGGCCTTGGCAAGCGACATGTGTCGCGCGACTCTGGCAGCCATCAGAACCCCTTCCCCAAGCGTGTACCCCGACGGTCGTGCGTCTGGCGGCCCAGTGACGCTCTCCCCAAGGCCGCCTCTTCTGCTGGTTCGGATCTTCTGCCCGGCACGGCGCGCACGCGCCGCCGTCACCGGCGGGATCATTCCGGGCCAATCATGACCTGTTTAGTCGGAAGTTGAACACGGCTGTTAGGCCTGTCCTGACCTAGACAAAAGGTATAACCGGGACGGGGGGTCGAGAGATCCGGGTGGGACTGGAGCTGCCCGTACGTCCGCAGCGCGAGCGCGAACCGGCGCTACGCTCGAGACTCCCCGATGACGGTCCCGTCGGCCATCTCGAGATGCCGCGTCCCGAAGGGGATGAGGTCTCGCGCGTGCGTGACCATCATGATCGTCAGGCCCTGCTGGTGGACCCGGCTGAAGAGCTCCATGATCTCCGCCTCCGTCTCCTCGTCCAGATCGCTGCTCGGCTCGTCGGCAAGGAGAAGCTCGGGGCGGTTGACCAGCGCACGGGCGATGACGACGCGCTGCTGCTGGCCGGCGGAGAGCTCCCGCGGCAGCGCGTCGGCGCGGTCGCCCAGGCCGACCAGGTCCAGGAGCTCCCGTGCACGCTCGGCGGCGTCCGGGTGCTCCGCCTGGCTGAACTCGAGCGGGAGCGTGACGTTGTTCGCGAGCGAGAGCCCGGGCATCAGGCTGGGGAACTGGAAGACGAAACCCATCGTGCGGTTGCGCAGGCCGCTTCGCTCCGCGTCGCTGATGCCCCAGAGGTCGACGCCGTCCACGACGATGTTGCCGCTGGTCGGCGTGGCGAGCCCGGCCGCCAGGTTGAGGAGCGTGGTCTTGCCGCAGCCGGACCGCCCGGTGATGACGAGGAACTCGCCGCTCTCGATGTCGAGGTCCACGTCGCGCAGGGCGGCGAACGTGCCCTTCTCGCCGTAGACCTTACCGACCCGCCGCAGGGAAACCGAAGTCATCGCGTCACTCCCTCATCGCCACGGCCGGCTCCTGTCTGGAGGCTCTCAGCGCCGGCACGAAGGCGGCCGCGGCGGCCACAGCGAGCGCCACAAGCAAGCCGACGATCACGAGAAGCACGAGGCTGAGCACCGACGGCAGCAGGATGGTGAACCCGAGCGCCGAGACGAGCAGGTCGTGGAAGAAGAAGATCACGACCGCAGACAGCACCACGCCGGCGGCGCCACCCGCGAGCGCGAGGATCCCCGCCTCGGTCATGTACGACAGCAGCACGTAGCGCTGGGTGGCGCCCAGCGCCCTGAGCACGCCTATCTGGCGGCTGCGCTCGTTGACCGACATCCAGAAGATGACCGCCATGAGCGCCAGCGAAAGCACCACGGTGAGCAGGACGATCACGATCAGAGTGCGGAGCACGCCCGAGATCTGATCGCCGTAGGAGCTGAACATCTGCACGGAGGGCACTGCCTGGACCTCGGGCACGGCCTTGCTGATGGCCGCGGCCACGGCCGCGCGGTCCGCTCCCTCGTCCACCTTGGCCATCACCGACGACGCCGTGTCGGAGAGCACCGGCAGCGCCATCTTGGCCTTGGTCTGCGAGACCTGCTGCATGGCGAACGCTGTGGGGAAGGTCATGAACAGCGTCTGGTCGAGGTTGGTGCCGGTCCTCTCCAGATTGCCGACCAGGTCGAAGTCGTACCCATACAGCTTGATCCGATCCTGGCCTTCGGGGACGAACACGTCGGCTCCTCCCACCGCCTGACCCACCTGCAGGTCGTGGCCGAGCTTGTCCTTGAGCCACGGCTCGATGGTGAAGTCGGTGGTGGGGTCGAACGCGAACATGAACATTGAGGAGACCGAGCAGCAGGAGGAGTTGGCCATCGACGTGAGATAGAGCTGCGGCGAGGCCTGCTCCACGCCCGGCACGGCCCTCACCTTGTCCACTACGGCGCGCGGCATGTAGGTGTTGGTCGCGTTGCCGAGAAGCAGCGCGCCCTCCACGCCGGTGACCGAGCCGCGCGGCACCACCACGATGTCGGCGCCGAGACGCTGGCGCGCGAGACGCAGGCTCTCCTGACCTCCGCGGGAGATAATCACGGTGGTCAGCACCATGGCGGCGACCAGCAGTGCGCAGCCCCCCACAAGCCAGCTGCGCAAGGGGTTGCTGGAGATGCCCGAGCGGGCAAGCCTGATGAGACTGGACGAACTCAGGCCGGGCACTCTCTCACACCGCGTCCGCCGAGATGGCGGAGCCGCGGGGACGACGCATCTCCCCCAGGACCAGGACGGCGACGCCGAGCGCGACCGTTATGCCGCCGGCGACGAGCAGTGAGGGCTTCATCTCCGTGTTGCACACCATCGCGGTGTTCGCGCACGTGCCCACCAGTTGAGTGGGGATGACGATCGTGAGGACGCCGAGCAGCACCGTAAGGATGCCGATGACGCGGATGGTCTCTCTGCGCCGAGCGAAGAACAGCAGGATGCCGAGGGCGACGAGCGGGACCCCGGCGATGATCTCGGCTCTCGCCGACCAGAAGCACTTCATCATGCGGTACGGGACGCTGGTCGACTCTGCGGCAGACACACTCGCACTCCCCATACTGGCATACATGACGTCTCCCGTGACGCCGGACTGCATGTTGATGGTCGCCGGGTGCTCCTTGCCGTACTCGCAGTTGGTGAACTGCGGCACGATGACGATCACCAGTCCCATGACCATGATGAGGACGGCGAGTACTTTCACAAGATCCCCCTCGACGGCGTGTGAGGTGCGGCGCCCCCGCACCCCGTTCTGTCTCGGATTGTATGGTAGCGTTTTTTGAGCGCTTCCAAAATCAAAGCGTCAACGCGCACGTCGAGTTGTGGGGAGGACGACTTGCACGGATACCGAGCGGCGGGGCTGACGGCCGCGCTTGCCGCATTGGCCGCCGCGCTCGTCCTGGCCGCAGCCCTTGCTGCCTGCGGTGGCGGCGCCGGGACCGCCGGGCATCAGGGAGGCGTAGCGCCTCGCGGCGCGTCGGCCGTGGATGCGGCCGTCACCAACGGGGCCACGACCTTCCAGATGCGCGACGTCGTGGCTCTCATGGCAGACGCTCCGTCGGACGAGGTGCGCTTCGCCGCGGCCTCACTGGCGGCCCAGAAGGACGCGGGCAAGAAGGCTGCCCCTCCCCGCCTCGACCCGGAGGCCACTCCCGACTACTTCGGCGTCGCCAACTGGGCGCAGAGCCCGCGCATCCGCAAGTTCGTGGACGCACTGCCCGGCGTGGGCCCCGCAGGCGCCAACGGGCTCGGGCAGTACATCCCGGTCGCCGTACCCGACACCGTCACGTACCCAGGCTCGGACTACTACGAGCTGGCCGTCCGCGAGTACTCGGAGAAACTGCACAGCGACCTGCCGGCGACCCGCCTCAGGGGCTACGTCCAACTCAACCTGGGCACGGACGCCGGGGGCCGCAACACGGTGCAGCCGGCGGCCATCCAGTACTTCGGGCCGCTCATCAGGGCACGTCGCGGCCGCCCGGTGCGCATCAAGTTCGTCAACCAGCTCCCGGCCGGCAGCGCCGGCGAGCTGTTCCTCCCGGTGGATACGACGACGACGGGCGCCGGGACGGGTCCCGAGGGAGGCGACGCCGTCTACCCGACTGACCGCGCCTCCCTCCACCTGCACGGCGGACTGACCCCCTGGATCAGCGGCGGGTCTCAGTACCAGTGGGTGTCGCCGGCGGGCGAGAAGAGCCCCTATCGCTCCGGTCCGTCTCTGGTCAACGTCCCGGACATGTGGTTCGACGCCCGGGGGAGGCCGGTGAGCAAGGGCACGCCGGGCGCCACCAACGACCCGGGGCCGGGTGGGACCACGCTGTATCTGCCGAACACGCAGAGCGCGCGCTTCCTCTACCTGCACGACGACACCTACGGCCTGACCCGGCTCAATGTCTACGCCGGGGAGGCGGCGCCCTACCTCATCGACGACGACGCGGAGGACGAGCTCGTCCAGGGGAACACCGCCAAGCCCTCCGGCGGCCGCGCCATCCCCATGCCCGTGCCCGCCGGCACCGTCCCCGCGGCGGAGCTCCCTCTCATCATCGAGGACAAGACGTTCGTCCCGGGCGATGGGGCACTACGCACCACGGATCCGACCTGGGACGTCGACCGGTGGGGAGGCCTGGGCTCCCTGTGGTATCCGCATGTGTACATGCCCAACCAGAACGGGCCGCGCGAGCAGGGCCGGGTGAACGACCAGACCACCATCAACGCCAAGGGACGCTGGGACTATCTGCCCTGGTACTGGACCGATTATGAGGGCACCGTGAACGGCCCCGTGGCCAACCCGCTCTACGGGACCGTCCCCTCGCAGCCCGAGAACAACCCGGGGACGCCGGATCTCTCGGCGGTCCCGGACGCCCTCCACGACACCATGCTGGTGAACGGGACCGCGTACCCGTATGTGAAGGTCCGGCGCCGGGCGTACCGGCTGCGTATCCTCAACGCCTGCAGCGACCGCCAGCTCAACCTGCAGCTGTACTATGCACGGTCCAATGAGGCCGCAGTGACGGCTCCGGACGGCACGCCCGAGCTCCAGACGGACTCGGGAGAAGTGACCATGTTGCCGGCGCAGCCGCCGATGAGCGGAGGCTGGCCTGCGCGCTGGCCCACCGATACGCGCGTCGGCGGCGTGCCGGACCCGCGCGCCGCCGGCCCGGCGATGATCCAGTTCGGCAACGACGGCGGCCTTCTGCCGCAGGCAGTGACGCTCAAGCCGACGCCCGTTGGTCTCGAGGTGCGCAACCCCACCGAGCAGGAGTCGTCGATGGGCGAGTACCCCACCGTCGTCGCGGTCACGACCAAAGCGCTCTACCTCGCCCCCGGTGAGCGCGCGGACGTGATCGTGGACTTCTCGCGGGTCCCGGCGGGCTCCAGGCTGCTGCTCTACAACGACGCGCCGGCGCCGGCGCCCAACGGGGACAGCCGCGCGGACTACTACACCGGCGACAGAGACCAGACCGTCATCGGCGGGGCTCCGGCCACCCAGGCCGGGTACGGGCCCAATACGCGCACCATCATGCAGTTCCAGGTCGACGGGCCCGCCGGACCGGCGTTCAATGTCCAGCGGCTCAACAAGGTCCTGCCGACCGCCTACAAGGCGTCGCAGGACCCCGTACTCGTGCAGACCGCAGGCTACGCTCGCGCCTACGACGCCTTGACCAGGGAGAACGGCGGCAACAGCGCGGCGGCGCCGGAGGCGCCCGCCGAGGACAAGGACACGCTCACCTTCACGCCGCTCGGACGCGGGTACGACCTGACCCTCCCGGTGCAAGGCAAGGTCGTCAGCGACCTCTTCGACCCGCTGTTCGGCCGCAAGACCGCCGCGCTCGGGGTCGACGCACCGCTCTCTGCCAACGGGGTCAGGACGGCGGTGGCCTACTCAGCAGTCGACCCGCCGACCGAGTCCTTCTCGCTGGCCGCAGCGCCGGCGGCGCCGGAGCTCGGGGACTCCACGCAGATCTGGCGCGTCACCGGCGACGGGACGGTCTCGCACGCCGTGACGTTCGAGGGGTTCGACGTGCAGGTCCTGAAGCGCGCACGGCGCGAAGGCGAGACGCGCGCGCCCGATCCCGGCGAGCTGGGATGGAAGGACACCGTGCGTGTCGACCCGCTGGAATCCGTGACGATCGCGGCGCGGCCCGTGACGCCCGCGGTGCCGTTCGCCTTGCCCGCCAGCCAACGCCCTCTGGACATCACCATCCCGATCGGTGAGGAGGGCACGTTCACCCAGCTCGACTCGCTCACCGGCGAGCCGCTGCAGCCCGCCGTCGTGAACGAGACGGCGGACTTCAGCTTCGAGGCGCGGTGGGGCGTTCATCTGATGGGCGGCGAAGAGAGCCACGCCGCACGACCCGTGGTCCTGCGGGGGACCACCTCCGCGCCGGCCGGGCTCACGGCGGGGCCGGCCGGCGGATCCGGCGTCAAGCTGACGTGGGCCGCGCCGCTGTTCCCGCCGCCGGTGACCGGCTACGAGGTCCAGCGGGCGGCCGACGGGGGGTTCACTCAGGACCTTCGCACGTTCACCCTGCCGGGGACGGGAACCTCGTACACAGACGCCGACACGCGGCCGGGCGAGTCGTACAACTACCGCGTGCGCAGCACGGCCGCCGCCGGCTGGTCGCCGTGGTCGGCGCCGACCGCGGTGACGCGATGAACCTGCCGGAAGTACTCATGGGCGTCGCGGCGGGGATCGGCATCCTCGCCGCCCTTACGCACGGGCTGGTGGGCTTCGCCCGGCGGCCGCGCGACCGGGCGCTCATCGCCTTCGCCGTCGCCGCCGGCGCGGCGGCGGCAGGCGCACTGTCGGTGCTCGCCCTGTACACGATCACGGACATCGACCTGCACATCACCGTGATGAAGTGGGCGTTCTTCCCGGCGACCGTGGTGTGGACGCTGGCCATCGTCTGGTTCGCGGCCTTCTTCGCCGAGGTGCGGCCACGGTGGTTCCTGTACGCGCTCTCCGCCGGTTTCGCCTTCACATTGGTCGTCAACGCAGTGCTGCCGCGTGGCATCCTCCATCAGCAGAAGGGCGGCCTGATGGAGATGGACACCATCGGTGGCTCCGTGATGGTCATGACACAGTCGCAACCGCACGCGCTGCAGAACGTCACCGACGCGCTGACGCTGCTCTCCTTCGCCTTCTTATGCTATGCGGTGTACCGCGTCTTCCGCCGGCCGTCCCACGCACGGGCCTGGTCCCTCGGACTGATGACGGCGCTGCTGGCCGTGGCGACCATGTTCGACGCGATCATCGAGCACCGCGTGGTCATCACCTTCAACAACCTCTACCTCTCACAGGTGAGCTTCGCGGTCGTGATCATCGCCGTCAGCCTGGGCTTGCGCCGGGAATCACTCAAGGTCGAACACGAGCTCCAGTTGTACCGGACGCACATGGATGAGCTGGTGGAGGCGCGCGTCAGAGAGCTCGACCAAGCCCACGCGCGCCTCGCGGAGGAGGAGCGGGAGCGCGGTGTCGCGGAGGACATGCTGCGCCGCCGGGTCGAGGAGCTCAACACCCTGCAGCGCATCGCGGAGATCTTTGGCGGGCAGGCCACCCTCGAGCAGGCGCTGAGCGAGGCCACCGACTCCGCCGCGCGCCTGTTCGAGGCGCGCTACGCGCGCGTGACGCTCCTCCCGACTGACGATGACGCCGGCGAGATGCCCATCGTCGCCGGCCACGCCGCCTTCAGCACCGGCGGCGGCGACCCGGCCGGCACGCTTCTGGACCAGGAGATCTCGGCTGCAGCCCTCCACGAGGGCGCCACGATCGCGGCTGCGGCCGCCGCGTGGCCTGGTCTGAGCGACGAGGCCCGACGCACGGCCGCCGCCGACGATCTGGGTGTGGTCCTCGCGCATCCCCTCATTGCAACGGCAGGGCCCATCGGCGTGTTCATCGTCGCGCGCCGGTCCGATCGAGACGCGTTCTCGGACGAGGAGGGCCGCCTCGCACGGACCATCGGAGACGCGCTGGCGGCGGTGGTGGAGATCGACCGCCTCCACCGCCAGGAGACGCAGCAGGCCTTGGCCGACGAGCGCCAGGCGCTGGCGCGCGACCTGCACGACGCCGTCACGCAGAGCATCTACAGCGCCACGCTGATCGCGGAGGCCCTGCCGGCGGTGTACCAGCGCGACCCGGACGAGGGCCTGCGTAACCTCGAGCGGCTGCGCCGCCTCGTGCGGGCCGCGCTGGCCGAGATGCGCACGCTCCTCTTCGAGCTCCGGCCGGCCGCCCTGCAGACCGCGCCGCTGGACGTCCTCGTCGAGCGGCTCGGAGACGCGCTCTCGGGGCAGACCGACATCTCGGTGAACGTGTGCGTCGACGAGGCCCTCGCCCTCCCTCCCGACGTCAAGGTCGCGCTCTACCGCGTCATCCAGGAGGCGTTCAGCAACATCGCCAAGCACGCGCGCGCCACCGCAGTGAGCGCGCGCGTCGAGGCCGCCGGCGACGGAGTGGCCCTGACGATCGTCGACGACGGCCGCGGGTTCGACCCCGCGGCCGTACCCGAGGGTCATATGGGTCTGCACATCATGGCCGAGCGGGCCGCCGGCGTCCGCGCGGAACTCTCCGTACTCAGCACGCCGGGCGAGGGGACAACGGTCACGGCTCTTTGGCACCGGACTGCTTCGAACGACCTCCCTCTGGAGAGAATGCAGGCGTGACCGCCGACCGCGACATCAGGGTGCTGATCGTTGACGACCACCAGATGGTCCGCGAGGGCCTCAAGGTGCTGCTGTCCACCTGCGGGGACATCCGCGTCGTCGGCGAGGCCGCCGACGGGCAGGAGGCGGTGGAGGAGTGCCGCCGGCTGGAGCCGGACGTGGTCCTCATGGACGTGATGATGCCGGTGATGGACGGGGCGGCGGCGACCGCGGCCATCACTGCGGCCTGTCCCGCCACCCGCGTCATCGCGCTCACCAGCTTCGTCGACCCGGAGTACGTGCGGCTGGCTCTGGACGCGGGGGCCACCAGCTACCTGCTGAAGGACGCCCGCCCCGAGGTGCTCACCCAGACGATCCACGACGCGGTCCAGGGTCGCGGGACCATCGACAGCAGTGCGATGAAGGCGCTGTTCGAGCACCGGAAGGACGAAGAAGTCGGAGAAGACCTCACGGCCCGGGAGCGCGAGGTGCTGGCTCTGGTCGCCGGAGGGCTCAGCAACAAGGAGATAGCCGGACGGCTGACGCTCAGCGTCGGGACCGTGCGCCTGCACGTGAGCAACATCCTCGCCAAGCTCGGTGCGCCCAATCGCACCACCGCGGCGGCCATCGCCATGAAGCACGGCCTGAGCGGCGCCCGTCCCTCCTGACCCACCCGCGACTATGCCTCTTGTCCAGTCGCGGATATGAGGAACGCCCGTAGTCGACGTCTCCCGCATCACCCATGATGGAGCGGGCATGCCGCGACGCCGGCATCCGGCCTACGGGGGAGGGGAATGCGCGTCCTGCTTGCGACAGACAGTCCCGACTTCGGGCATGCTCTCTCACTCTTCTTGGGCGAGAGGAGCATCCAGGTGATGGACGTTGCGGCCGACCCGGACGATCTGGTGCGGAGAGCGGCGGCCGGTCGGCCGGATGCCGTACTGGTCGACTGGCGCTTGGGGGAAGCCGTGTCCACGCGGCTGGTGGACGACTTCATGAGTCGCGATGACCCGACACCGGTGATCGTCCTCAGCACGACCCAGGAACGCGACCAGGCTCGGGCCTGCGGCGCGGCCGGCCACGCGACGCTCGGCGACCATCCGGACACGCTGATCGCCGTGCTGGACGAGCTCGGACGAAGCGGCCGAGAGGAGACTCGCGACTGAGTTGCGCGGCGGCGCGACTCAGACCGGCGTCGTCTCCAGCGCCGGCTTGCGGGCCGCGGCGAACTCCAGTGTGACCACGGTCCGGCCCGGTCGCGTAGCAAGAAGCACGCGCTCGCACAGCTGCAGCATGATGGTGAAGCCCATGCCGAGGCTCGCGGCGGTCGAGAACCCGGGTACCAGGGTGGCCCGGGGCAGCGTGCGGAAGTCGATCCCCGGGCCGTCGTCGGCGATGACGATCTGCAGGCTGCCGTCACGCGAGAACGCCTGGAGGGTACCGCCGCCGGCGTGCTTGATGGCATTGTCCAGCGCCTCTCCGACCGTGCTCAGCAGGTCGGTGTGCCGGATCCGCCCGGGAAAGCGCTCCTCGGCGACGGCCACCACGGTGCGCCGTGCGTCGGCGAGCTCGGCCGGAACCGAGAACGCGACCGGGTCCAGGACCGGGGCGCCGAGCTCGTCTCGCAACTCCGCGTCGGTCAGCAGGATGAGCTTGCCGCCGGTCACCGCGTCCAGGACGTCGACGTAGGCGTGCCGGATGGACTCCTCCTGCAGGCGCAGCGCCTCCTCAGCCCGGCGCAGCTCCGTCACGTCGGTGGCGGAGAGCACCCACAGGTCGCCGCCCGCCGGGTAGACCGAGAGCAGCTCGTACACGTCGTGTGTGTGCAGGCACACCTCCGAGCGCACGGGGCGGCCGGAGGCGACGGCCGAGGCGACGGCGTCGAAGTAGGCCCGGAGCCGCTCGTCGGCCGGGTCTACCTCGCTCAGCCCGTGACCGGTCAGCTCGTCACGCTGCACGCCGGTGCGCTCCGTCTGCATGGGGTTGAGGTCGACGATGACGACGTCCTCGACCTCCCCACCCTCTGCGCGCTCCGCGCGGAACATGATCAATCCCTCGGTGGCGTTGTCGAAGAGCCGGCGGTACCGTTCCTCACTCTCCTTGAGCGCGGCGTGCTTGCGCTCGCGCTCAAGCGCGCTCAGGCCCATCTCGCCGAGCATGCCCACGAAGTCGTTGAGGAATCCGAGGGTCCTCTGCAGTCGAGCGTGCGAGATGACAGGCACCATGTCGAGCGCCTCGAGATATGCGGACTCTTCGAATCCAAGACGCCGTGCCCGCTCGGCAAACTCCTCGCGATCGACCTCGTCGTCGTCGAAGAAGAACTGCCCCGTGTACACGTTGGCCACATGCTCACCGCCGATCAGCAGCGGGAAGGCGACATCCCACAGCCCGTTGCGGCAGCGGTACGCGTAGTGCTCGGAGGCGTCCAGTCCCTCGACGAGACGCCGGTTGATGCTCAGGTCGCTCTCCAGGCAGCCCTGCAGCGTCTCCGCGTTCTCCCGGTGGAAGCGCGTACAGATGTCCTGCCAACCCGTCGCTATGAGGACGTTGCCGGAGAGGTCGAGCACGGCCAGGGTGATGTCGAACGCTTCGGAGAGGCTGTCGCAAAGCCGCTGGACCCGGTCCAGATCGATCAGGCTCGCCAACTCGTACCCACTCGCCCCCATCGGGCGCCCCCCTCACGGCATCCGCGCCGCCGGACTCCCCGCGACCGCCGCAGATACCTTCTCCTCCGAGATGATTACCCCTGTGAAGTTCCGTGCGAACGTGTTGAGGTCCTGCCGGAAAACACCGCGGGGGCAGATCAGATGCCGTCCTCCACCTGCACCCGGCCGGCCGCGACCGCCTCCTGCAGCGCCTCGTAGTCCCGCTGGTTCTGCTCGGCGTAAGCCTCGGCGAAGTCCGCGATGCCGCGGTCGAACACGTCGCCGGTACCCAGGTAGGCGGCGATGGCGATGCGGTCGCCGGACCGGGCGTGGGCCCGCGCCAGCACCCACGAACACATCTGCGCGTAGGTGTGCCAGGCGCCCTCGGTCATCGCCGTGACGTTGAACGACCCCTTGCCGTCCCAGAGCTGGCGCACGTAGAAGTCGTAATGCTCGCCGTCGAATCCGGTGACGTCGTACCAGCCCAGGAGGATGTCGCCCACGGCCTGCATGAGGCGCTGCCCCTCGACCACCCGCTGTCCGGCCCGCCGAAAGACGCTGCGGCCGACGAATCGCTCCAGCACGGAAGCCTGCGCCTGCTTGGCCTGCAGGAACAGCGGATCGTCGCTGTCCCGGCCGAAGAACAAGAGGACCCAGGCGCGGGTGCCCACGCTGCCGACGCCCACGACCTTGCGCGCCATATCGCGGTAGCGGTACAGGTCGTAGACAGCACGCCGGTCTCTGGGGAGCGTGGCGCGGTACTTCCTGAGCGCCTCCTCGACCGCATGGGTGAATCGCGCCCGATCGTCACCTTCGAGCAGTTCCCTGGCCGGGACGAGGAGCGGCGGGTCGCTTCGCAAGCGCGTCTTGCCCTCGACCACGCCGGTGAGACGGTCGAGAGCACGGAGGTCGTGCTTCATCTCGGCGCGCGACATGTCCTTGGCCATTCGCCTCGCGTCCTTCGCCCCCAGCGCGCCGGCGAAGTCCTGGATGAGATCCGCGTCCAGGCGCGCGTACCAGAGATCGATCGCGCGCTTCTCGGCCATCTCGAGCATGCCTTCCCGGTAGGCGCGCACGCTGTGCTGGACGATGGAGCGGCGCGTTGCAGCCGGGAAGCCGTGATCGCGCGCCGCGATCTCGAAGCTGGCCGCGAGCCGCTTGACGTCCCATTCCCACGGCCCCGGCAGGGTCTCGTCGAAGTCGTTGATGTCGAAGACGAGGCGGCGCTCGGGCGACTGGTAGAGGCCGAAGTTCATCAGGTGCGCGTCCCCGCACAGCTGGGCCGTAAGGCCGGTTGCCGGAGTACCCGCGAGATCGGAGGCCATCAGCAGCGCGCCGCCGCGATAGAAGGTGCCGGGCGTGACGAGCATCCGGCCGTACCGGATCGGCACGAGCTCGGGCGCTCGGTCGGCGGCCTGTTCCTCGAGCAGGCCGACCGGATCCGGCCGGTCCGGCCGCGGCGCCCAGGCGCCGTGGGAGGAGCGCGGCGCGCGCTTGCGGGCTTCCTTGCCGCGCGCCGCGCGCTCGGCCGGCGTCAGCTTGCGGCGCTGCGTGATCTTCGGCAGGAGTTCAGTCATTCGACGACCCCTCTCGGTGACGACTTGACAGTCGGCGCAAAGGTACGCGACGCCGCCGGCCGAGGCAACACGCGGCGGCGGGAACCCGGCCGGTCTCGCCACGACCGCGCCGCCGGCCATACAGCCGACGGCTCGAGCTGCCGATAGATTCGGCCATGGAGAAGATGACGATCTACATCGGCTTGTCGGTCGGCAGCATCGTAGGCAGCTGGCTGCCGGTCGCCCTGTTCAGCCAGGGCTGGCTCTCCGCTGCGAGCCTCATCGGCGGCTTTCTGGGCGCCGTCCTGGGGACGTGGCTGGGCTGGAAGCTCGCGCAGTGGATAGAGTCCTAGTAGCCGTGACGGCGTCCCGCCTGTTCGTCACGGAGATGGCGAGGGCAGAGCGCTGAGCTGTTGCTTGGCCTGCTGTCCTGAGGACGAGCTCGGGTCCAGGTCGATCGCCTTCTGGTAGGCCGCCCGGGCGCCGACGTATGCCGCCTTGGCGGCCTTGGGGTTGCCCGCACTGTCGGCCTGGCTCGCCTTCTCGGCGAGGTAGTTGCCCTTGTTGAACCACGCCGTCTGGAACTCTGGAGCCTGCGACAGGACCTTGTTTATCTGCTCGAGCGCCGCGGTGATCTTGCCGGAGTAGAACAGCGAGGTGGCGAAGTCGGTGCCCACGGACGGGTCCGTAGTCTGCTTCTTCCAGGCGGCGGCGTAGACCTTGGACGCGGCCACGAAGTACTCGGCCCCCTGCGCGTACTGCTTGGACTGGAACTTCGCAGAACCCTGGTCGTACAGGTCGTTGGCACGCTGGACGAGTCCGGTGTAGCTGCCGCTCGTGTCGGCGGCGACCGGCTGCGGGGACGCGGTGCCCGAGCTTGCGACGGCCCCGGAGCCGCCGCTGCTGCCGGCGGCGTAGAAGATGATGACCACTGCGGCGACCGCCACGATGGCGATGATCGCGCCCCAGGCGACGAGCGGCGACACCCGGCCGGCCGGCTTGGATGCGGCCGCGCGGTCGTCGTTGCCCTTCGCGGGCTGACCTGCGCGCGACTTCTGCCGGCGCTGCTGCCGGGCGCCGGCGGTCTTGCCGCGACTACCGGTACGGCGGCCGCCAGCAGACACCCCCGCCGCCTCGACGCTCTCTTCGGGCACGACGTCCCGCGCGCGGCCGCCGCCGACGCCCCCGCGCGCTGGTTCACCGCACTCGGGGCAGAACTTGGCCCCTTCAGGGACCTCGGAGCCGCAAGCGGCGCACACCCGCGGTCCGGCAACATCCTTCAGGTTGGTCCCGCACTCGGGACAGAACTTGGCGTCGCCGGAATCGGCGCCGCACGCGGGGCAGTACATCCGCTGATCACCTCGGGGTCGTCGTCAGACGACCGGCGTGCACAGGGCCGACCGTCACGTTCGTTCATTCCCGACCGAGTATAGGGAAAAGCGGACCGATTTCCTCCCGCTGGGCGATCACGCCGGCTGCGGCCGGCGTAGCGCCTCCGTCCTCGACGCATACTGCGGCAGCACCCGGTCTAGACAGACTATCTCGAGGACGCGCCGGAGTTCGGGACCGGCGGAGGCCATCGCCACGTTGCGCCCGTGCGCGCGCTTGAGTCCGGCTTGCCTTCAAGAGGCCGCCACCGGAGGCTGGGCCGGCGCTGGGGCAGGACCGAGCAAGGCCTGTGTCCTGCCCCAGGATCTCACGCGGCCGTGGAGCGCGTCGCCGCCGCTACTCCCAGCGCAGCGCGTTGGTCGGCTCGACCGACGACGCCTGCGCAGCCGGACCGATGCCGGCCAGTACGCCGACGGCCACCGCAACGACGATCGCGAGGATCACGGCCGTCCACGAGAACACCGGCGTGACGCCAAGCGCCGAACCGCCGGCGAAGGCGCCGATGAACCCCACCGTGAGGCCGACCACGCCGCCGATGAGACTGATGACGACCGCGTCCACGAGGAACTGGACGACGATGTCGCCCCGCGTAGCGCCGACCGCGCGGCGAACGCCGATCTCCCGCGTGCGCTCCCGCACGGTGACGAGCATGACGTTGGCCACCCCTATACCTCCGACGATAAGGCTGATCGCTGCGATGGCCGCCATCAGCCTCGTCAGTGTCTTTGTGCTCGACGACACGGCGGAGGAGATCGAAC
Organism: uncultured Thermoleophilia bacterium; assembly: GCA_963775255.1. Classification (GTDB taxonomy): domain Bacteria; phylum Actinomycetota; class Thermoleophilia; order UBA2241; family UBA2241; genus CAIXSE01. Next base: position 219,226 of record CAVZIA010000001.1, read on the forward strand.
TGGCGTCGACGATGTTGAAGTCGTCCTGCTCGCCCGAAGTGAGTCCGTGCTGGGTGCGCAGCGCCGTCTCGACTGCCGTATCCAGCGTGTCCTTTGCCCCAGACTCGGCCTGCACGCGGATGGTCGAGATGTCGGGGTGGAACGCCACGAGCCGGCCCTCGATGGACGTCAGTGGCACGAGGATCGCAGAGTCGACGGAGCCGAAGCTCAGGCCGCCCTGCGATGCAAGCACGCCGACGACCTGGAAGCGCACGCCGCCGACGTTGACCGTCCGGCCGACAGCGCGCAACGGCGACAGACCCAGATCGCCGGCCGTCGTGGAACCGAGCACGGCCACGGGCAGCGCGTGATCCACGTCGAACTGCGAAAAGAACGTACCGGCCATGATGGTCAGGTGGTTGATGGCCTTGTACTGCGGGAACGTGCCGGTGACACTGGCCTGAGCTGTGGTGCTCCCGTACGTGGCCGAGGAGTTCGTGTCGACCGTGTAGACCGTCGTCTTCACGCCCGACGTGTTCTGGATTGCCTTGAGGTCGTTCTGCGTGAGCGGCGTCGAGTTGGATGAGAACCGGCTGGTCTGCACGGTCACCGTGTCAGTGCCGAACGAGTTGAACCGGTCGACGACGGCTTTCGTGGACCCGCCCCCGATCGAGGTCAGTGCGACCACCGCGGCGACGCCGATCACGATTCCGAGAATCGTGAGGAACGCCCGCAGCGGGTTTGCGCGCAAGCTCGAGAACGCCAGGCGCAGCGACTCGAGAAAGACGGTCACTGGCTGCTCCGCTGGAAACCACCGCCTGGGAACCCGCCGCCGGGGAAGCCGCCCGGGAAGCCAGAGCGCGAGGTACCCGACCCGCCACTGGTGGACGTGCTGTTTGCGTCGTTCGAGTACTGCCCGGTCACCACGGTCTCGCCCTGAGCGAGCCCGCTGGTGATCTCGGTGTACGACGACGTCGCCATGCCGGTCTGCACCTGGCGGTAGACCGGCTGGCCGTTCTGCAACACGCGCACGAACGAGGTGCTCGAGCCGCCGGAGACAGCGCTGCTCGGCACCATGAGTACGCCGGCGGCCTGCTTGATGACGATGTCGAGCGTACCCGTCATGCCGGACTTCGCCAGCGCCGGGAGCTTCTGCGGCGTGACACTGATCGAGTACTGTGTGGAGCTGGACGAACCCGAGGCGGAGGCAGACGACGCGGGCTCGCTCGAGATGAAACTGATCCTGCCGGTGAACCCGTCGCTGTCGTAGCCGTCGATGGCCATCTGCGCCTTCTGGCCGACCTTGAGCTCGGCGATATCCGCCTGGCTGATCAGTGCCGACGCGCTGAGGCGGCTGGGCGAGACCACGGAGGCCAGCGAGGTGCCGGAACTGACGTGGCTGCCGAGACTGACGTCCCACGCGGTCAGCACGCTGCCGGTCGGCATCCAGACGAACTTGGTCACATCGACAACTCCGGTCGCCGTGAGGTCGTTGGCCTTCTGCCAGCGTTTGAGCGCGTTCTCGGTCGCCGAGGTGAAGCGGCCGTTGATGGCCTTCTTGTAGTAGCCCAGCTTCTTCAGCGCCTTCTGGAGCGCGACCACATTGACGCGCTGGGCGCCCGTGGGGAGGCTCGTCGACAGGTCCTTCCACAACGGCGTCGCGCTGACGTACGCGAACACGGGCTTGCCGGAGACGAAGAGCAACCGCTGGAGCGTCGCCGGCTTCGCGCCGGCCGGCAGGGTCAGACGCGTGACGACGCCGCTAGCTGTCGAAGAGCTCGACGAACTGGTCGTCGTGGAACTCGTCCCGGAGGCGGAGCCGCTCGAGGAGCGGGAGGATCCGTAGCCACCGGAGCCACCCGACCGCGACGCGCCGGTAGCCGACGGGGAGGGCGAGGGGAACGGCGTCTTCGTCTTCGTGGGAGTGGGCGTCGGCGTCGGCGTCGGTGTGGCTGTGGCCGTCGGCGAGGGCGAGGGCGAGGGGCTGCCCGAGTCGTCCGAGGCGTCGGGCAGCTCGTCGCTCGCTCGCATGGTCGTCGCGGGCGCGGAGTAGCTGAGCGCGGCGTACGAGGCGGTCGCCGCGCCGCCGCTGTTCGTACGACTCGAGGCAAGCTGCACGCGCGAGGCCAAGCTCGACGTCGACTGCGCACTCGCCGGCGACGTCGTGCCCGACGATGAGTCGCTTGCGGAGGAACTGGACGTCGAGCCGCTCGCCGCTCCTCCTCCGAGGGCGATGGACGTGGCGCCGTTCGCGGAGCTCAATGTGAAGTCGGCGGAGACCGTCTGCGAGATCGTTCCCTTGGTGACTTTGGCGGTCATGTAGTGCACCGTCGCCGTCTTGCTGCGGCCGAACCACAAGTAGGCGCCCGCCGCGAGTGCGGCGACCACGATCACGAAGATCGCGACGATCAGCCAGCGCTTCTTCTTCATGCCCGCACTCCTCCACTCAGCGCCGCGCCGACCACCTGAGCCCGCCGGCCTTCACCTCGACCCCGCATCAGTAGCTCCCGCCGGACTGACCACTGGACTGGCCGCCCTGCTGCGGAAAGGGCATACCGCTGCGGCCACCCGCGCCTGGGAACCCGCGGAACGTCTGCGTGTACACGACGTTCTCGCCCTCACTCAGCCCAGAGACGACCTCGGTCACGGCGCCGGACTGCTGGCCGACGGTGATGCTGCGCGTCTCAGTCTGGCCGTTGGCGACGACCTGCACGGTCGCCGAGTCGCCGCTCCCCTTGACCGCCGCGGTGGGAACAAGGATCACGTTGCTGGCGAGCACCCTGACCTCGATCCGGGCGAAACCGGTGGAGCCCGCCTTGGCGCCCGAGGGGAGCTTGTCCAGCGAGATGTCGGCCGAGGCGGTGCCGTCGGAGTTCGTCTTCACGGCCGTCACGGTGCCGGTGGTGCCGCCACGCTCACCCGCGCCCCCGGGAAAGCCGCCCTGCCCGCCCTGAAAGCCGCCTTGACCACCCTGGGGGAACGGGGCGCCGCTGGCGCCCGCTTGTGGCGTGCCGCTTCCCTGCGGCTGCGGTGCACCGCTCTGCCCCGCCCGGGGAAAGCGGCCGCCGCGGAAGAAGAACACTGTGGCCGACTGGCCGTCCGCAACCGACGAGGCGTTCTGCGCGTCGATGGTGGCGACGGCCACGAGGTTCCCGCCGACCTTGGTCATCTTGGCGACGCCCATCGCCGACTGCGTCAGATCGCCGCGCGTCGCCGTCGCCAAGACCTGGATGGCCGTCGGAGCGGCGCCGGCCGCCGGTGTGTTCGAGGAGCTCGAGCCGCCGCAACCGGAGGCGGCGACGGCGACCGCGCTGAGGGCGAGGACGGCGAAGAGCGCCACGCCCGCTCGCCGGACGTCGCGCGCGCGGCGTGGCCGGCGAGTATGGGATGGGTTCACTTGTGTGCCTCCGCGGATTCAGAGTGAAAGTCGTGCAAAATGCCGTCACCGAGCACCAGACGCCTGTCAGCGTGGGCGGCGACGTCCTCTTCGTGAGTGATCATGACGACGGTCCGGCCTTGGTCGTGCAGCCGGTCGAGGAGCTCGAGGACCTCTCCCGTGGCCTGGAGGTCGAGGTTGCCGGTGGGCTCGTCGACGAGCAGGACTTCGGGGTCGCCGACAAGCGCGCGGGCGATGGCCACGCGCTGCATCTGGCCGCCGGACAGCTCATTGGGATCGTGGTCGGCGCGGTCGGCCAGGCCGACCATGCCCAGAGCCTCGCGCGCGAGACGGAGCCGCTCTGCGCGCCGCACCCCGCGGTAGACCAGCGGCGCCGTGACGTTCTCGAGCGCGGTCGTGCGCGGTAGCAGGTTGTGGAGCTGGAAGACGAAGCCCAACAGCTGGTTGCGCATACGCGCGCGGCCCGTGTCGTCGAGTTCGCCGACGTCCTGGCCGGCGAGCGAGTAGGAGCCGCCGTCAGCGCTGTCCAGCAGGCCGAGCACGTTGAGGAGCGTGGACTTGCCCGAACCCGAGCGGCCGGTGCAGGCCACCCACTCTCCACGGTTGACCCGCAGGTCCAGCCCCCTGAGCACGGGGACCTCGATCTGCCCGCGCTGATAGGTACGCACGATGCCCCGTGCGTCGAGGACGATCTCTCGAGTGGCGCCCATCACCCTCCCCGGGACGGAAGACTGGCCGCAGTCTCCCAAGCCGGGCTGGGACCGCGATGAGAGCAACCTTAGATTCAGCTGAGAGCGTCTCGGGACGAGCAGCACCCCGGCCAGGCCGTACGCCGGGCCGGGGTGTCCTCCCGCGATGTCTCTTGGCGAGGCAGCCGGCCCCGCGGACGTCAGGGCTGCGAGACGGAGAGCGTGCCGATGTCCACCTTGTTGCTGGACCTCACCGAGCCGTAGTACCAGTTGCCGCTGGAGGCGTCATAGATAAGGCTGCTGCTGCCCTTCGAGGACGTGATCGTCCGCGTCTTGCCGCTCGCGGCGGTGACCGTCATGACGTAGCCGGACGCCGGAGTGGCGACGATCTGCGACCCGGTCAGTTTGTAGGTGACGTTGCCGACCGGGGAGGCATAGTCAGCCGGGTCCAGTCCGAGGTCGGTGTAGGGGCGGGTCGACTTGGAACTCGGCCACCGGTGATACTTGGCGTAGTAGTCGAGCAGGCGCGCGACAAGATCGGAGCTGACCGTCGTGAAGCTCGTCGTGTCCGCAGCCGGCGAGGCGTCGGCCAGTGTCACGTCACCAGGGAGCCGGAAGGTGCCGCCGCTCAGCCAGCCGACGAGCGTGAAAGACGTTCCGTCGGACACGTATGCGTAGGAGCCCGCCGACGGAGTGGACGAGTACCCCATGGCGCCGCCACCGAACGCGTCCCTGGGCCACGGATCGAGGTAGCCGCTCTTGAGCGCATCCAGGTTACCGCTCGGCGGGAGCGCCCCGTTGTTGTCGGCTGCGTAGGAGACGAGGCCGATCTGCAGGGCGTGCACTCCTTCCTTGACCGTTGCGTCCTTGGCGTTCGATCGCTGCCCGAGGTACATGGGGATGGCGATCGCCGCGAGGACCGCGATGATGATGATGACTATCAGCAGCTCGATCAGGCTGAAACCGTGTTGCTGTCTGGATTGAAGCTGCATTGGTGGTTCCCTTCGTGATACTGCCGATGCCGTACGTCTTGATATAAGTATCCCCGAGCTGTCGGGACGGGACCTGGGACATCCGCCTAGATGGGCGCAGGGACCTACCACACCACCGCAGGTGGCGGTACCCTGCGAGCTGTACCACCCCGCCGAACTGCAAGGGAGGCAGTGATGCATGAAGAGAAGCCAGACGAGGTCGACGAGATGCCGGAGGCCGGCGGGGCGCCCTGCGGGGACATCTTTGGCACATCCGGGACGGAATACGTTACTGACGCGGATGACGACGATACGCCAGCCCCCGGCGCGGAACGCGGCGGTCCTCAGTAATACTGGCGTCCGTGCTCAGTTGGCCGTGGCGAGCGGGCTCGTCTGACCCACCGCAGGCGCCGCCGATCAGCGCGGCGGGTCGCAGACGCTGCAGGGCTTGTAGCCGCGCGCCTTGGCGTCGGCCAGAGAGATGGCGATCTTGCTCGATGACAGGTAGCGGCAGCCGGCCCGGTGATACTTGGTGCCCGTCCTCGTGACGTAGACGGTCGTGGACCCGCCGCTGCCTCCTCCGCCACCGCCACTGGCCGACGTGCCGCCGCTCACGCCCTTCTTGATGCCGATGATGAGGTCGGCGAGTCCGTTGGCGGCCGCGTTGAGCCGTCTTGCGGTGATGGTGCGCACCGCGGAAGACATCCCCGACGACGTGTAGTCCTTGACCAGTTTCGAGTAGTACTTGTGCGAGGTGCCGGCGACCTTCTTCGTGAAGCCTGCGACGCTGGTGCGCGCCCGGTAGCCGTCGAAATGCACCCAGGCACGGTTCTCGCCCACCTGGTCCGTGTAGTCCTGCACGTCTGACTCATATCTGGAGTGGATCTTGTCCTCAGCGGCGCACTGGTCGGTGTGCAGGGGATTGCAGATGTCGCCGAAGTAGTGCGCCATGATGCCGACGTATTTGCTGGCGGCAGCGCTGTTGCCCGCCTTCCGCGCTTTGAGCGCCTTGCCGTAGTAGAGCGCGACCTTCTTGGGAGCGTTGCCGTAGTGAGCCCCCCACACGTCGTACACGTGGTAGTAGAAGTCGTGGAAGACCGTGTCCGGGTCGTCGGTGTGCGGCAGGGCGACCTTGAGGTTGACCCAGCCCGCGCCCTTGCTCGCGGCGAGTCTGTTGGCCTCCTGGAGGATCCAGTCGTGCGTGCCGAACCCGTCCGCTCCGCCAGGGCCGTTGCACCAGGCCTGAGCGACTGCGGGCAGCGCGAGCAGCACCAGCGCGACCACGATCGCGACGATGGTGACCCTTCTCCTCATGACTCCCCCCTGGCCCAATGGCCGCACGGTGACCGCTTCACCAGATTAGTCGACACAAGGGACGGCAGACATGAGACCGGCCGCCTCGGCCAACGCCGGCCGCGCGCCGAGCCGCTCGAAGATCGAGGCCGCTCGGCCCAGCCCCCGCAGCACCTCCGGGCCGCGGCCAAGCCGGATGAGGCAGCGTCCTTGCCCCAGCAGGGCCTGGGCCTCTTCGTAGGGCATCGAGAAGTCCCTCCAGCCCTCGGCGGCGCGGGCGAAGCCTCCCGCCGCCTCAGTGCAGTCCCCCTCAGCCTCCTGCAGCAACGACCGGCAGGTCACCAGGACGTGCCTCGTGAGCGGCCAGCCCTGCGACGCTGCGAGTCTCTCGAGCACCCCGACGAGCCTCGCGGCAAGGGCAGGGCAGCTCGCGCCGAGCATGGCCCGCGCGGCCTCCGGGGCGGCATCCAGCATGGCCATCGTGGCCTGGGGTTCGACGAAGCAGTCTCCCAGCACACCGGCGGCCTCACCGGTCTCCCCCAGCGCCGTCCGGACGACGGCCGCCGACATCAGAGCGAAGCCCCTCGCCCAGCCGATCTCGGACACCCGGCCCCGGTCGACCAGCCAGTCCGCGACGCTCTCGACGGCCTCCGGCCGACCGCGGGCGGTGAGCACGAGCGCCTGAAGCGAGCGCACGAACAGGAGGTCCCACTCATCCTCCAGCCGCATGAGCGCCGGCAGTGCCGCCTCGATCCGCTCCAGCACCTGGTCCCACTCACCCAGCTTGTAGGCACAGTGGGTCAGTGCGCTCTCGAAAGCTCCCGAATGGACGGCAAGCCCATGGCCGGTCACGAACGCGAGCCCCACGGCGACCGCCGCCTGCTCGGCCTCGGCCCCGTCCGTCAGGAACGTGAGGGAAGAGTGATTGATGATCGTCGTGGATCGCTCGATACCGAGACCCTGCGACTCCGCCGCCTCCTCTGCCCGCCGAATGTCCTCCCACCCTCCGGTGTCGCCGAGGGTGATGCGTGCCGATCCCCGAGTGCTCAGGGCCACAACCGGGTCGGGAAGACCCAGGAGATCACTGGCCGAGATGGCCCGGTCCGCGAACGCGATGACCAGGCGCGGATCCTCGTCGTGGATCGTCAGGCCGAGCGCATAGTGCCCCAGGACCTCCACGAGTTCGGGGGAGGGGCCATCATCGCGGAGCAACTCGACGGCGGCCCGCGCTCGATGCAGAGCCGGTTCGTTCAGATAGGAGAGAGCGTCCGCCGACCAGCAGAGAGCGAGGGCGGCCGCCCGCAGCTTCCCGGCGGACCGGAGCCCCTCGACCGCCTCGTCGAACACAGGGACCGCCTCCCGACAGCGGTTGGTGAGGAGAAGGATCCTGGCCCAGAGTGACAGGAGCTCAGCCCTCGCCGACGAATCGCCGTCCGCCAACTTCAGGGCGAGTCCGACCTGGCGCTCGGCGGCCGCGATGTCGAGACGCAGGCCCCGCTCGCCCGACCGCCTGAGCGCGTCGATCGCCAGCGGCAGGAGAGACGCGGCCAGCTCCTCGTCGCCGACGGCTCTCGCCAGGTCCAACGCCACCGTCGCGTGATGGGCCGCGATCTCCGTCAACTCGTCACTCCCGGCGCCCGCACACCCGGAGACCCACGCAGCGGCGGCAGCATGCTTCAGCGCTCGCGCGCGCCGCGGCAGCTGAGCGTAAGCGACGTCGCGGGTCAGTGCGTGCCAGAACAGGTACTCCGGCTCGTCCTTCACGGAGGACGAGGCGACTGGCCGGATGAGGTCTCGGGCGCAGAGCGCGGCCATGACCGCGTCCACTTCGGCCGTATCCCGGCCGGAGAGCGCGCTCACGCCGCCGCGCCAGAAGGTCTCACCCAGCACGGCGGCGTCCGCCAGGAGTGCTTTCTGGTCGGGCGGCACGGTGTCGATGCGCGCCGAGAGGACCGCATGCAGCGTCTCCGGCAGCGGCAGGCCATTCCCAGGCAGTACGGAAGTGACGTCCTCGCCGGTCCCGCCGCTGAGCCCCGTCTCGAGCAGCAAGCGTGCGTATTGCTCGGCGTAGAGGGGGTTGCCGCCGGCCGCCGCTACTACCTGCTCGCGGATGTCCACCGGAGATCCGGCGTCGAGCAGGTGCGTCACCAGGCTGCCGGCGTGCCGCGCGGAGAGCGCCGGCAGCGTTATGCGTCGGACCGTGTCGCCGGCCGTCACCAGCACTCCGGCCTGCCGCTCCAGCAGCTCCGGGCGCGCCGTCGCGACGACGAGTAACGGGACATCGATCTTCCGCGCGAGCAGGTGATCGAGAAAGGCCAGCATCCCGTCGCCGGCCCAGTGCAGGTCCTCGAGCACCAGCACAGCCGGACGAGCAGACGCGACCAGCTCAAGGAAGCGCGTCCACGCGGTGAAGTTCTCCGAACGCTCGGCCCGGGGAGCCTCCAGGCCGAGCAGCGGGCGGAGGCGCCGGCTGAGCCAGGGCGCGTCCTCAACGCCGGCCAGCGCCTGCTCCAGCTTCGCCTCCACCGAGCCGGCGTCGTCCGAGTCGAGGATCCCTGCGTGAGCCTTGACGATCTCGCCCAGGGCCCAGAACGCGACTCCGTCACCGTAGGGGAGACACCGACCCATGCGCCACGTCGTCAGCTGCGGCCGCGCGTCGAGCGACCGGGCGAACTCCAGCACGAGTCTGCTCTTGCCGATCCCCGGCTCCCCGACGATGAGCACGAACCGCGCGGAGCCCTCCTCGGACGCGATCCGCAGCTCCCGATCCAGGGCCTGCAGTTCCTCGTCACGTCCGAGGAACGGCAGGCCCGTGGACGACGACGTCCGCAGGCCCGTGTGCGCTCGAGCGCGACGAGCCCGCCAGACCACGACCGGCTCGGCCTTGCCCTTGGCCACGACCGGCGGCAAGGCCTCGTAGTCGATCGCGTCGTGCGTCAACTCGTGGGTGAGCGCGCCGGCGACGACACCCATCGGCGGAGCCGCCGCCTGCAGACGCGCCGCCGTGTTGACGGCGTCACCGGTCAGGAAGCCGCATCCCGAAGCGGGCTCGACATCCAGTCGCACCAGCGCTTCGCCGGTCGCCACGCCGACGCGCACTTGGACCGGTCCGCCGCCCGGGCGGGCCAGCCCTGCGTCGCGGACCGCCTGGACGATGCGCAGACCCGCACGCACCCCGCGTTCGGCGTCGTCCTCATGTGTGGCCGGCACGCCGAACACCCCGACCACCGCGTCGCCGATGAACTTCTCCACCGTGCCGCCGTGACTCCGGATCACGTGCCGTACCTCCGCGTGGTAGCGACGCAGCAGGGCGGCGACGTCCTCGGGGTCCGCGACCTCACCCAGAGAGGTGAAGTCGACCAGATCGCAGAACAGCGTCGTGACGACCTTGCGCTCCTCCGACGCAGGCGGTGCGGTCGCGAGCGAAGCGCCGCAGGCCCCGCAGAACTTGAAGCCTTCAGGGTTGCCAGCTCCACAGACCGCGCACTCGGTCACTGCCTGTCCCCCTCTGCACGCCTGACGACGCGCGCCCCGACTGATGCTCCGGTCTCGCGATTGTACGACGGTCCTCGCCGGAAGAGGCCGTGTACGCACGCTCACGTTGTGCAGCGATCATGAGCGGGCACACTGGCGCCATGGACGTGATCCTCATCCACGGACTCTGGCTGGACGGCTCGTCGTGGGACGGTGTGGTGCCCGCGCTGGAGCGGGCCGGGCACCGGGCGCACGCGCCTACACTGCCCGGCATGGAGTCGCGCAGCGCCGACCGCTCCGGCGTCGCGCTGCGCGACCACGTCGACGCCGTGGTCGCGCTCATCGATGACCTGACGGCCGGCGGCGGCAAGGTCGCGCTGGTGGCACACTCCCGCGGCGGGGCCGTGGCGCACGCCGCGGTCGACGCCCGGCCCGACCGCGTGGCGCATGTTGTGTACGTGGCCAGCGAGCCCGTGCCCGACGGCTACCCCGGGCCCGACAGCTTTCGAGAGGTGAACGGCGAGGTGCCGTTGCCACCGCCGTCGTTCTTCGACGAGGGCGAGCTCGAAGGCTTCGATGCAACAGGCCTCGCGCGGTTCTACGAGCGCGGCATCCCCTCCCCGGTGCGAGTCGTGCGAGACACGCAGCATCTCTCCGACGAGCGCCGGTACGACGTGCCCGTCACGGTGATCGCCTGCGAGCACACCGGGGCGATGTACCGCGGGTGGATCGAAGAGGGACATCCCGGCGCAGCGGAACTCGGGCGGATCCGCGAAGTCGAGTACGTGGACCTCCCGACCGGCCACTGGCCGCAGTTCACGCGACCGGAGGACCTGGGCCGGGTCATCAGCAACGCAGTCGGGCCCTGCTGACCGCCCCCCGAACGCCCGCTCAGGCGCCCAGCGTGTAGTAGGTCTCGTAGACGCGCTGGGCCTGCCGGCGGGCGTCTGTCCAGTCCCACGGTCGCTCCGTGAACCGGTCCGGGCTGAGACTCCGCACGTAGTCGCCCGGATGCGGGTCAAAGAGCGCCTCGACCAGGAGACCGCCTATGCCTGCGGAGCCTGAGATGCCGTGAGCGTTGCAGCCGCCGGCCATCACGAACCCGCCGACCCGGCAGCTCTCGCCGATGATGAAGCCTCCGTCGGGCGTGAACGTCGGCCATCCGCGGCCCACGCGGGTGCGCTCGGCGCCGCGGGCGGCGGGGAACAGCCGCACGAACTGCGCCTCCAAGCCGTCGAGCACACTCTGGTCCGGCTCCAGCGCCGGCGCGGGCTCCTCCAGACCGAAGGTGCGCGGGTCCGCGCTCAGCGCCTCCGGCTCCCAACCGCCCAGTCGCAGGCTGCGGCCAAGCGTGCGGCCGTACAGCGTCATCTCGGGAATGCGGAAACACGGCAGGCCCGGCTCCAGACCCGGGAGCGCGACCGTGTCGAAGTACTCGTGGCGCACGGGGATCACCGGGAGCTCGAGTCCGACCAGTCGAGCGACGTGCGAAGCATGGGCGCCGGCCGCATCGACGACCGTGCCGCAGTAGATGAGCCCACGATCCGTCTGCACCGCTTCGACACGCGCGTCGCGGCAGATGATACCCGTGGCCCTGGTACCCAGCTCGATGCGGACCCCCATCTGCAGGCATTGGTGCTCGTAAGCCGCAGCGACGGAAGAGGGCGCCATGGCGCCGTCGCTGGGGCACCAGAGCGCAGCACGGACCGCGTGGAGGTCGAGTGCCGGCCACAGTCGCTCAGCCTGTCCGCGATCGAGCAGCGAGACCTCAAGGCCGGCCCGGACGCAGACGGCCTGCAACCGACGCAGCTCGTCGACCCACTCAGGCGTGAACGCGAGGCGCAAGGAGCCGGCCTCACGCCAGTCCGGCCGGACCTCCGCATCTCGCTCCAGCTCGCGGAACGTCTCCACCGAGCGCATCGCGAGACGGACTCTGTCCGCGCTCGACCTCACCTGTCCGCACAGCCCGGCGCCCTGGGACGTTGTGACCTGACCGACCCCACGCTCACGGTCGAGGAGCAGGACGTTGGTCTTCCCGGCGCGAGCGAGGCTGAACGCGACGCCCAGCCCGACCGCACCACCGCCGATGACGACGATCTCGCTCTCAGCCCAAGGACCCAACGCTCGCCTCCCAAGCCGCTCCGGCACGATTCCCTCTCGCGGCGAGGCGAGTGTACCCCGCGTCAACGGAGCTTGTGGCCGGCCGTCCCGGCTGGACGCTGCCCTCAGCCGGCGAACGTCTGCCAGACCAGCACACCGATGATGACCGCCGGCGTGGAGATCGCGACCAGCAGCCGCGCCAGCTCGCGGTCTTGGTCGAAGACCGCCGCTACCACCATCGTGTAGAAGGCGACGGGCATGGCCGCCAGCAGCAGGAAGACGCCGGGGATGTGGACCCCCGTCAGACGCCCGAACACGAGCAGGCAGACGGGCATCAGGGCAGAGCGCAGCACGATGGTCACCGCGGCTCGCCACACGTCGCCGCCGGCGTGCTTCAGGGGCTCCAGCGAGACGGCGAGTCCGAACTGCAGAAAGCCGACGAACCCGATAAGCATCCCGACGACCGGCCCGACGTGCTCGACCGCGTGAGTGAGGTCCACACCGAGCACACGCAGGGCGACGGTCGCCACCCCGGCCACGACCGGAGGGTTGAGGAGCCAGGTCCTCAGCACCTGCCGCACCCCCAGGGCGCGGGGCACGCGTGAGCCGGGACCCGCGTAATGCCGACCCAGCCCCAGGATCACGCCCTGGGTCGGGATCAGGAACTGGAACTCCGTGAAGACCACCGCGAGCGCAAGCCCGGGACCGCCGAAGACGATGGTCGCGAGCGGGTACCCGAGGATCGCCGTGTTTCCCAGGGCGGTGGCATAGGCCATCGTGCCACCCTCCGCCCGATCACGCCCCCCGAAGCGCCCCCAGAGCATGCCGGCCAGAAGTGTGATCCACGCGGCCGCGATGACGCAGGCGAACGCGGCCACCACCGTGGCGTGGACGGTCACCGTGGTGTAGCCGTACAGCACAGCCAGCGGCGAAAGCACCCAGAGGACGAACAAGAACAGGAGATGAGACGTGCGTTGCGCGTCGCCCAAGCGCGTCTGGAGAGCGACCCCGGCGACGAAGCACGCCAGCCACCCGGCGATGGAGATCAGCACGGCGAGTCCCGGAACGGGCGATCTCTGCAGGGGCTGAGGCGCATCGGCCGCGAGTCTCTCACACCCGGGGAGACGGCGCCGAGTGCCGCCGATCCGGCCGGCGTGGCACGCTGGCTGCGACGGCCCAACAACGGGTTTGTCCCGGGTGCGCCGGTGACAACATGTAGGAGTGGTCTAGGTGGCGGGGGAGCGGCTACGGCCGCAGGACTGGTGAGACGCCGGCCCGCCTCGCGGCGGAGTTCGCGTCCAGAGGTGAAATCATGAAGACCACAGCGACCACACGCTTCGCGTCTTTCGTGGGGCTGTTACTTCTCTCACTACTCCTGCTCGTTCTCGCGGCCGGTCCCGAGGCCGCGCCGGCGATGAGCACCGACGGGGCCGGAGTAGGTGGCGGCGGCCTGACTACGGTCGGGGCCTACGTGCCGCCGGCCGACCTGGACGCAGCGCTGGTCAGACACGCCCAGCTCGACCGGACGACGGCGTATCTTGCGCCCGCGTCCACCACGCAGGCCGCCTCGTCCGGCGGTCTCTCGACGACGAGCTGGGTCATCCTCGCGGTCGTCGTAGCGATGCTCGCGATCGCTGCCTGGCTGCTCCTGCGCCGAAGGGGCAGGCCGGCGACCACGACATCGCGAAGCGCCGCGTTCTGTTCACTGCACCCCGACGACGCGAGGTGCGCGGCCGGCTGAGTCTGGCCGTCGGAGGAAGGCGGTGAAGCGTCCGCGCAGGGAGCTAGCCGCCGTCAGGACACCGGGGCGGAGGCGCGGATCGGCGCCTCCGCCCCGGTGTAGACCGAGCCAGGCGAGTGGGCGGCCGGGCGCCCCAGCCCTCAAGCCGTCTTGGCGCCGCCCCAGAACTGGGCGTGACGGCGGCGGCAGAAGCCCGCGTAGTCTCCCTGCAGCTCGAAGTCGGCGTAGTCGACGTGAGCGACGCGCGAGCGATGCAGCACGAGCTGGTCGTTGGCCTCGTTGAGATGCGAGACCAGCGCCGCATCGGCGGCGCTCAGCGGGCTCAGGACAGTGCCCAGGTGGAAGGCCCAGAGCGCGGACGCCAACGGGTCGTACTCGGGCGGCAGGAAGATATTGTCGAACGACGCCGCGCCGCCTCTGTACCGGTAGTCCGCCCTCGGCGCCACACCATCGCCGGCCACGACCGAGACAGGCACGATGGTGTGCGAGAGCAGGTACGAGGAGATCGAGGAGACGACTCGCGACTTGCCCGCCAGCGTGGCCGCGGCGAGTTCCCAGTGGTAGCTGGAGGCATTGCAGCGCAGCACATGATGACGCTCGATGACGGGGTCGTCGTCCTCGGCCGTCCAGCTCGTGAAGGCCTCGAGGCCGTGGAACGGCGTGTCCGTCGTGTCGAAGACGGCGAGCACGGCAGCGTAGTCCGCCACCTCGTCCGGCGCCAGGCCGCGCAGATGGCCGAACACGGCGACCTCCTGCTCGTGCGTCACGGGACACGGGCAGCTCAGAACCACCCTGAACGCCAGTTCCAGCGCCTCGCCTCTGATCCTCATCTGGTGTTCCTCCCGTCGGTCGCCGTGTGCGGCAGCCTACACCGTCGGGCCCGCCGCGCGACCGATGGCCGCCGGTCGGCTAGGCCACTTGAGGCAGCAGCGCCGGCGAACCCGCGAGCTCGGCCATGAGTCCCGCTGTAGAGAGGATACGATCCACCCTCGCGGCGCTGGTGCCTGCCGTGTACAGCGGCTTCTCTCCGTCCGGTTCGTGGCCGGCGGCGCTGAACAGGCCTTCGCAGATGCAGAAGAAGCGCTTGTTGTCGTCCTTGGCGGCGCACTGGGTGAACCGCCCTTCCGCGTCCTTGAGCAGCACGTAACCCTTTGAGCATCTCGGTGGTCGTGCCTGCACCAGCGCATCCCGGTACATCGGAGACTCGCGCAGCACGCGGAACGGCAGACCGCAAGGCGAGCCGGGCGCGGCGGCCACGACCATGTCCTCAGGGCGGGCTCGCACGACGGCCCGCTTGTAGGCCGGCGACGCGCTGCTCTCCTCTGTAGCGAGGAAGCGCGTCCCCATCTGGACGCCGTCGGCGCCGAGCCCGATGAAGCGGCGGATGTCCTCATGCGAGTAGATACCGCCGGCCACGATCACCGGCAGATCGCCGTGGGCCGCCGCCACCTCTTTGAGCGGCGGCAGGAGCCTCTCGAGGGTGTTCTCTTCGAGGTCGACCTGGTCGGCGCGAAAGCCCAGATGGCCGCCGGCAAGGGGCCCTTCGAGGACGACCGCGTCGGGGCGCACGTGCTGGCGCTCCCAGCGCCGACAGATGACCGCGAGCGCCCGCGCCGACGAGACGATGGGGATGAGGGCAGTGGCACGCGCCGGCTGGATGGACGGCAGCGATAGCGGCAGGCCGGCGCCCGAGACGATCGCGTCGGCGCCGGCGTCGAGAGCGGCGCGCACGGAGGCGACGAAGTCACGCTGGAGCGCCACCATGATGTTGACCCCGGCGAAGCCACCGCGAGCCTTGGCCGCCTCGACCTCCAGCCGCACGGCCTCGTAGGTGCCCACCTTGCGTCCGAGGCGCCGCGAGACGATCCGGTCGAGCCCGGCGCTGGAGATCAGCCCCAGGCCTCCTGCGGCAGCCACCGCCGATGCCAGGGGCGCGAGGGAGACACCGACGCCCATTCCGCCCTGGAGGATCGGCAGAGCAAGCTGCATGCCCTGGATGGCGAGGAGCGGGAGCGAAGAGGGAGGGACTAACAAGACTGAAATCATACGATATATCGGCGGCGGTCGCCACCCGCCCGGAGTGCAGGCTCAATCCGGCCCGCCGATCCGCCGCCAGCGCAGGCAGGTGGCGCAGTAGATGAAGAGGAACAGCAACCCGGAGAGGACGGAGAAGCCCAGCAGTCCGCGAGGCGGCGTACTCATCCGCCGTCTGGTCGTACGTGCCGTCCTGCCTCGCCTGAACGATGTCGGCGCCAAGTTGGGCCTGCTGTGCGGCCCGCTGGGCCTTTCCGGCGTTGAGCTGCGCCAAGCCGGCCTCGATTCTCTTCTTCGCCGCGCTGCTGGCCATCTGTGATCAGCGAGCCGTCCTGGGTGTGGGAGACGGTCATGCCATGCAAGACTGCTTCTCCATGCAATCCCTCCAGGCGTGCATCCGCCACGCTAGGTGGTGACCGCGATCGTCTTGCGTTTGTAGAGCGCCACGGACAGGAGGTACGAGACCACGAGCACGCCGAGGATCCATGCTGTGGCCGTCCAGACCTGCGGACCGGCCGTCCCGCTGACAAGCAGTGAACGCATGGTCTCGACCACGGGGGTCATCGGCTGATGCTCGGCGAAGCCGCGCAAGACCGGCGTCATGGACGTCGTCGGCACGAACGAGGGGCTGATGAACACGAGCAGAAGCAGGATGTAGCTGAATGCGCCTGCCCCCTCTGTCGTCTTCGCGAGCAGGCCGAAGAAGATGGCGAGCCACGTCGTCGACAGCGTGAACAGCAGCAGGATCGCGGCGAAGACCAGCCATCCCGTCACGCCGGCCTGTGACCGGAACCCGATCGCGAACGCGACCAGCAAGACCACCACAGACGAGAAGAGGTTAGACAGGGTGGAGGAAGCGACCTGCCCGCCCAAGATCGACGACGGCGCGAGCGGCATCGTCCTGAAGCGATTGATGATGCCGCTCTGCACGTCCATGTTGAGGCGGACCGCCGCGTACGCGATGCCGCTGAGGACCGTCATCACGACGATTCCGGGCACGATGAAGGTGACGTAGCTCACCGAGCCCGTCTGCTGCCCCATCGCTCCGCCCCACACGTAGACGAACAGAAGCATGAGGGCGATTGGCATCAGGAGGACGGTGATGACGGTGTCGGGACTGCGGGTGATGTGGCGCAGACTGCGCCTGGCCAGTGTCCACGTATCTGTGAGCGTGCTCATCATGACTCCTCCCTTCCGTTACCGATGATCTTCAGGAAGGCGTCGTCGAGTGTGGCTACCTTCTGGGCGAACTCGATGGGCTCGATCCGGGCATCTCCGAGCGCGGCGAACACGCCGGCCACCTCCGCCACGACCCCGCTTGTGGTGATCGTCAGAGTCGCCCCCTCGCCCTCAAGACACTCGTAGTTCTCACCGAGCGCCCCTGCGGCAGCGTCGCGGGTCGTTTCATCGGGGAACGTCAGCGCGATCAGCCCACCCGGCACCAGCTTCTTCAGCTCGCCGGCCGTCCCGTTGGCGACGATGCGGCCCTGGTGCAGGATCGCGATGTCGTCGGCCAGTTCGTCGGCTTCGTCGAGATACTGCGTCGTGAGGAACACCGTCGTCCCCCCTGCGGCCAGCTCGCGGATCGTCCGCCACATCTCGTTGCGGGCCTCCGGGTCGAATCCGGTCGTGGGTTCGTCCAGGAAGATGACCGCAGGACTGCCGATCAGGCCCATGGCTATGTCGAGGCGCCGGACCATCCCGCCGGAGTACGTCGAAACGCCGCGGTCGGCCGCCTCCTCCAGCCCGAACCGCCGCAACAGCTCTGTGGCGGTCCCGGCAGGGTCGGCGACGTGGCGGAGGTCGCCGATCAGCCGCAGGTTCTCGCGTCCCGTCAGCCGGTTGTCGACGGCCGCGAACTGCCCCGTCAGACTGATCTCCTTGCGCACCCTGTCCGGTCGAGAGGCGACGTCATGGCCGGCCACCGTTGCCGCGCCGCCGTCGGCCTTGATGAGCGTCGTCAGGATGTTGATCGTCGTGGTCTTGCCGGCGCCGTTGCTGCCCAGCAGCGCGAAGACCGTCCCCTTCCGGACGTTGAAACTGACGTCGTCCAGAACCGAGACGGTCTTGTATGACTTGCGGAGTGACCTGGCTTCGATGGCGCTGTCCATGTCGTTCCGTCCTTCCTTCAGATCAACGCGGGCCGTCTCGCGGCCAGCGCCGTTGTCATCAACAAGAGTGAGTGTAGCGCTGATAATTAGATTGTCAAATGATTCGACAATGGTATCGTCCGTCGTCTGAACAAAGCCGGGACGTTCCGGTTCGACGACGCCGGACCGCTGAGAACGGCGAGCGTCGGAGGTCCGTTCCGCGTACCGGCGGGAGCCGATGGGTCCAAGGGGCGCCCGGCCCCATCGAACTCGCAGCTTGCCTCACTCCTGTGATGTCCTGCCATCAGGTCGAGGAGACGGCCGTGGCCGGCCGTGAAGCCATCGGGGGAGACAGTGAGCAAGGACGTGGACGCACAGTTCGAGACCGTCCCGCTCTCGACATTCGATCTTCCGGACGTCATGCGGTTCGTCCTCTCGAGCTACGGCGCGGCACGCGAGGCGGATCCGGCCCTGCCGCCCGAGATGATGGGCGGCGCCGGCGCCGTCGGATCGCTGCTGCGCCGGCTGATTCCCAATGGAGCGGTCGGACTCGTAGGCGACGGCCGGCTGCCGGGCTTCATGTGCGTCTCGGCATCCTTTGAGTTCAAAGGACTCCGAGCCGCCCTCATCGCCGAGATGTGTCACGCTGCGCCGGTCCCAGACGGGGCGACGGCGTACCGCCTGCTCTACCAAGCGGTGGGGGAGCACCTTGTGCGCCTGGACGCCCGGCTGCACATCATCGCCCACTTCGCCCACGACACGCAGCTTCAGCAGACCCTCCATGAACTCGGCTTCGGGAGCCTTCTGGCCGAGAGGATCCGCACGCTCTCGACGATAGACGCACCTGCCGACATCAAGATCACGCGGGAGGATGATCTGACCGTCATTACAGACCTTGAAGCCGAACACATGCGCTACTACCGCAGACCGCCCATCTACCTTTGGAAGGACGACAGCCGTCCGTCAGTCCGGAAACGCCTCCTCCTCCATCAAGAGCGCGGCCACGCACTTTTCATCCACAGGAAGGAGGGCCGGCCGGATGCGTTCCTCATCGTGGGACGGTGCACGGGCGCCGACGAAGGGCTCACGCTCACGAACACACACACCGGCCAGGTCATCGAGGCGTGCGCGTCGCCGGCCGTTCGAGGGAAAGGGATCGGGAGGGCGCTGCTGAGCAGATCGGTCGAGTGGGCCAAAGAACAGGGCTACTCGCGACTGTTCTTCGAACACGACACCGCGAACATCCCGGGCAGCGCCTTCTGGGCCAGGCACTTCAACCTGTATGTGTGGTTCGCGATGAGGTACGTCGAAGACGCTTCTGGCCCGACCTCCTGACTCCACCGGCACGCTGCGCGCCGACGGGCGTGCTGCGACGTGTCGCCGGAAGGCTGTGCAGGAGACGTCGCCGGATGCGACTGGTGGGCGCACGTGGATTCGAACCACGGACCTCTTCCTTATCAGAGAAGCGCTCTAACCGACTGAGCTATGCGCCCACAAGGGTCTAGGAGTCTAGCGAGCACTGGGAGGCAGCGTCAACCGTGATCGCAGCTGCCAGGACTCCTGCTCATGGCGGCTGCAAGGAAGGTCGTCTTCATCACGGTCAGGGGCAGAGAAGTCGGCGAGCTGAGGCCATTGGATCCAGAGCGCTCGGCTTTGTGAGACATGGTACGTTCGGGCGATGCGGCCCATATGCGAGTCGACGAGCATCTCGCCGGTTGCCTTGCGGCCGGGCATGGCTTCGGGGTGTGGATTCCACCTCGCCGCCGCCATCACGGTCCGCGAACGGGCCTGCGCCCGCTCCGAATCCTCATCAGTCGGCGTCGCGAGCTTCGATCGTGGACTGCTGAAGGCCGCCGAGCGCGAGGGCTTCGCCACCCTCGGCCGCTCGTTCGGCTGACCTCGCCACCCCGCACGGCCAAGGCAAGACCGCGGTCCAACGGTCGGCCCCTCCGGCGGCCTCTCCGCAACGATGCGTCAACCGCGCGGCTTACGGGAACGTGCCTACCATCGGTGTGAGGCGTCCCTCGGGGTGCCGTATACTCGGGGTGTCATGGACGTACAGGAAATGGTCATCTACGGCGTCAGCTTTGACGTCATCGGCAAGCAGCCCATCGTGCTCCTCAAGACGGTGGAGGGAAACCGGTTCCTCCCCATCTGGATCGGGCACCCGGAGGCTGCCGCCATCCTCATCAAGCTGCAGGGCACCAGCCTCCCGCGGCCGATGACGCACGACCTGCTCACCAGCGTCATCGGTTCGTTCCACGCCGAGGTCTCCCGCATCACCGTCACGGAGCTCAAAGAGAGCACCTTCTACGCCCGCCTCACCCTGATGAAGGACGGCGAGGAGGTCGACATCGACTCGCGCCCCTCCGACGCACTCGCCCTGGCGGTGCGCACCGACGCGCCCATCTTCGCCAGTACCGAGCTCGTCGACGAGAACGCCATCGAGTTCGAACGCGAGGTCGACGACACCGAGGAGATCATCGAGGGCTTCCGCGACTTCCTCGAGGGCGTCACTCCGGACGACTTCCGCACCGCCGAGGTCACGGCCGACGAGGACGCGTACGTCATCGACGAGGACGACGACGAAGACGAAGAGGATGTCGACGACGACGTCGACGACGAGGACGAGGATGACGACGAAGACGAGGACGACGACGAGTTCGACGACCGCGCCGGCGGCCCGCCGCAGAACTAGCCCGACGCGTCCCCGCTCCACCGCCCCCCTGACGAAAGGCCCACACCGTGAGCACCCCCAGCGACGATCCCGTGGTGAAGAGACTTCGCGACCAGATCACCGAGAACGACCTCGAGCTCGTCGGTCTGCTCAACAAGCGGCTCTCGCTGGTCGACGAGCTCTGGCGCTACAAAGCCGAGCACGGCATCGACATGTACGTCCCGGAGCGCGAGCAGTGGATGGTCACGTTTCTCACGCGCGCGAACAAGGGGCCGCTGTCGGACGAAGCACTGGGCGAGATCTACCGGACCATCGTCGAGACCTCAAAGACGGAGGCCGCGCGGCTCGGCAAGGACTGAGCGCAGCCCTGGGCGCTGCGTCTCCCGGCGGCCGTCGTCTCCGCGTAGCCGGCGTCCGATTGCGCGGGCGCGTCAGGCTCCGAAGTCACCCCTTGAGCACGCCCAGCGGCCGCATCCGCGCCACCTTACGAGACAGGCCGACGGCGTCGACGACGCCCACGACGTCGGCCACGTCCTTGTAGGCGAAAGGAGCCTCCTCCGCGAGCCCACCCACGGACGCCGTCTTTACCACGATGCCCGCGTCCTCCAGCTCCCGCCGCACCTCGGCGCCCGAGCGGACCTTGCGAGCCGCGTGCCGGGAGAGCAGGCGGCCCGCTCCGTGGCAGGTCGAGCCCCAGGTCTCGCGCATGGCCGTCTCGGTGCCGGCGAGCAGCCAGCTCTCCCTGCCCATATCGCCGGGGATGATCACCGGCTGGCCGACGTCGCGGTAGTCCGGCGGCACGTCGGGGTGGCCGGGGCCCAACGCGCGCGTGGCCCCCTTGCGGTGCACGCGCACCGGGCGCTTCTTTCCGTCCACAACGTGCACCTCGCGCTTGGCGATGTTGTGCGCCACGTCGTACACCAGCTCCACGCCGAGCCGCTCCCAGCTCGAGCGGAACACCTGCTCGAACGCGGCCCGCACCTCGTGCAGCATCATCTGCCGGTTGGCGAAGGCGAAATTGCAGGCGCACGCCATGGCCGCGAGGTACTCGCGCGCCTCGGGCGAGCTGAGCGGCGCGCAGACGAGCTGCCTGTCCGGCAGCTCGATGCCGGCGCGCGCCGCGGCGCCGGCCATACGGCCGAGGTGGTCGGTGCAGATCTGGTGGCCGAACCCGCGCGAGCCGGAGTGGATCATGACCACGACCTGGCCGAGGCCGACGCCGTAGGCGCTCGCGGCCCGCTCGTCCAGCACGTCGTCCACGACCTGCACCTCGAGGAAGTGGTTGCCCGACCCGAGGCTGCCCACCTGCGTCCGCCCGCGCTCGAGGGCGCGGCGGCTCACCGCCGACGCGTCCGCGCCGGGCATCACGCCGCCTTCTTCCGTGTGTTCGAGGTCGTCGTCGGTGGCGAATCCGCGCTTGACGAGGAACGCAGCTCCCTCCTCGGCGAGCCGCTCCAGCTCGCCGTCACGGAGCCGTAGCGCGCCGTGCGGGCCCGAGCCTTGCGGCACACGGCGCATCAGCTCGTTCATCAGAGGCTCCAGACGCGACCCCACGTCCCCGACGCCGAGACCGGTGCGGATCAGGCGCACGCCACAGTTGATGTCGAAGCCGACGCCGCCGGGAGACACCACTCCGTCGGCCTCGTCCATGGCCGCGACGCCGCCGATAGGGAACCCGTAGCCCCAATGGATGTCCGGCATCGCGATGCTGGCGTTCAGGATACCGGGCAGCGTAGCCACGTTGGCGACCTGCTGGAGCGCCTCGTCGTGCCCGGCCTGGTCGAAGAGGGTCGCGTGTGCGTACACACGCCCGGGCACGCGCATCTGGCCCTCGGCGGGAATCTCATAGAGGAACTCGCCGATGCGCTGCAGACGCATCGCCGCGGCTCCGCTCCGCCGGCTGCGGCTCAGACGTCCAGGAGGACGAAGCCCTCCCAGCCGTCGCCCCGGCGCTCGAGCGAGAGCTCGTGGAGCGTCGCCGCCTTGACGCCGCCACAGAGGATGTGGCGGCCCAGCGGCTCTCCGACGACGCGAGCGCGCAGCGTCCGCTCGCCGAGGTCGCGAATGTCGAACTGGAAGAGCACCAGCCGGCGCGCCTCGAAGATATAGAGCAGTTCGTTGAGCCAGGCCGCGAGCAACAGGTCCATGCTCTCGGCCTCGAGTTCCACGTCCACGGTCACGAGATCGCCGACCTGGAGAGGGTCGCACACCAGCGAGAACAGGGCGAGCGCCGCCTGCTCGAAGACCTCCTCGGCCGTCGGGCCCCACAGGCGCACGCCGATGTCGGCGGTGTGATCGACGAGTTCGTAGCCCACGCTCATAGGCACACTGTACCCGCGAGCCTCCGGGAGGCCGCGTCGACGCGAGGCCGCGGACGCGGCCGCGCCCAGATGCGCGGCGCCGTCAGACCAGGACGGTCGCGCCGACGGAGGACGCGGAGAGGCCGAGAGGGATCGCCGTGACGCCCTCGGCGGCGAACGCGTCGGCCATCGCCCGAGCGACGCGCGTAGCGTCTGTGGCGAGGCCGACGAATGCGATGAGGCTCGGTCCGGAACCGGAGACGGCGACCGCGGCAGCGCCCGCGTTCTGGGCGGCGAGCCAGGCGGTGCGGCCTCCCGGAATGCGCTTCAGCCGGGAGGCCTGATGCAGCCGGTCATCCATCACCTGGCTGAGCAGATCGAGGTCGGCCGTGCGCAGGGCCTCCACGACGAGGGGCGTGCGCTGCAGATTGAACACCGCGTCGGCCATCGTCACCTCGGTCGGCAGGTCGGCTCTGGCGGCGTCAGTGCTGAACGGCAGGTCCGGCACGGCCAGCGCGACGTGGACCTCGGGCACGAGGATCTTCTTCGTGAGCAGACGGTCCGGGCGCTGGACGACGATGGTGAGGCCGCCCAGCAGTGCCGCCGCCACGTTGTCGGGATGACCCTCCATGGCGGCGGCCAGCCCGAGCACGCGGTCACGGTCGAACGGCCGGCCCAGCAGCGCGTTCGCGCCGAGCAGGCCGGCCGCGATGGCCGTCGAGCTCGAGCCGAGCCCGGAGCTCGTCGGCACGTGGATGTCGCAGTCGATTCGGAGGCCGGCGGGCGCAGGACTGCCGGCCTCCTCGCACAGGCGCAGGAACGCCCGTGCGACCAAGTTACCGGCGTCGCGCGGCAGTGACTCCGCCCCAACGCCCCGCGACTCGACCTCGATCGCCGCTCCCTCGAGCGAGAACCGCACCTCGTTCCAGAGGTCGAGGGCGAGCCCCAGGCAGTCGAACCCGGGACCCAGGTTCGCGGTGGTGGCGGGGACTCTCACCCGGCAGGTAGCGCCCGGGGCGAATGCGTTCACGCCGCGCTCTCGGGGCTCACGCCTCGTCCCCGTAGTCCGCGGGACCCGGCCCTCCCTCGCTGCGATCCTTGCGCCAGCGCAGCACCGCCCACACAACGAAGATGACGAGCGCGGCGACCACCGCGTAGTCGGCGTAGTGCAGGTACGGCCTGATCTTCTCCCAGTTGGCGCCGAGCTTGACGCCCAGGTAGCCGAGCAAAAAGACCCACGGGATGCAGCCGAGCAGCGTGAACAGGGTGAACTTCCAGAAGGGCATCTTGCCGAACCCCGCCGGCAGGCTGATGAAGGTGCGCACGATGGGGATCATGCGCCCGAAGAAGACGACCGGGGCGCCGTAGCGGTCGAACCAGCGCTGCGCGGTCTCGAGGTGGTGCGGGCGCAGCAGCACGTACCTGCCCCAGCGCTCGACGAAGGGGCGGCCGCCGTAGTAGCCGATCGCGTAGGCGATCCAGGAGCCGGCCAGGTTGCCGAGCACCCCGGCGACGGTGATGCCGAGCAGGGTCATGTGCCCTTCGCTCACGGCGAAGCCGGCGAAGGGCATGATCGCCTCGCTGGGCACCGGGATGCATGCGCTCTCGAGCAGCATGAGGACGAAGACGGCTGCGAGGCCCCAGTCGCCGATGAGGGTGGTCGCCCAAGTGACGACGCTGTCGATGATCGATGCGGTCAGCACGGACGACAGCGTACCGCACCCGGCGGCACGGGGTCGAACATCCGTTCAGGCGGGACGTCCGGCCGCCCCTCGACGGCGAGGTAGCCCGCCTCCCAGGCCCTGTGGTAGGTTCCAGGCTCGACTTCCCCCCACGCAAGGAGTGGTGCACATGGCCGTCGGACTCATGGACATCAAAGGACAGTACGCCGAGTTGCAGGACCGTATCGAGGAGGCCGTCCTCCAGGTGCTGCGAAGCGGCCGGGTGATCCTGGGGCCGAACGTCAAGGGCTTCGAAGAAGAGGCCGCCGCCTTCATGGGCACGGCCGGAGCCGTCGGCGTCGCCAACGGTACCGACGGCCTCACCATCGCCCTGCGCGCGCTCGGCATCGGCACCGGCGACGAGGTCATCACGGTCCCGTTCACGTTCTACGCCACGCCCGAGGCTATCGCTCAGGCCGGCGCGAAGCCCGCGTTCGTCGACATCCTGCCCGACACCCTGAACATGGATCCGGCGCGGATCGAGGCGGCCGTCACACCGCGCACCAAAGCCATCATGCCGGTCGACCTGTTCGGCCTGCCATGTGACATCGACGGCATCCGCAAGGTCGCCGAGGCTCACGACCTGCCGATCATCGAGGATGCCTGCCAGGCGTGGGGCGCCAGCAACGACGGCCGCCGCGCCGGCAGCCTTGGCGACCTCGGCGTCTTCAGCTTCTTCCCCACCAAGAACCTCGGCGGCTTCGGCGACGGCGGCCTGGTCACCGGCCACGACGCCGACGTCGTGCAGCACGCCCGCGAGCTCCGCTTCCACGGCAGCAGAGACAAGAAGACCTTCACTCACATCGGGTTCAACTCCAGGCTGGACGAAGTTCAGGCGGCGATTCTGCGCATCGAGCTTGGCGTCATCGACGAGTGGAACGGCCGCCGCGCGCTGGTCGCCGAGTGGTACGACGAGTACCTGCCAGACGGGGTCGCGCGCCCCGCCGTCCCCGACGGCCTCACGCACGTCTATCACCTCTACATGATCCGCCACGCGCGCCGCGACGACATCGCCGCCGCGTGCAAGGAGCGCCAAGTGGACTGCGCCGCGTACTACACCACGCCGATGCAGTTGCAGCCTGTGTTCGCCGACATGGGTCACAAGCTGGGCGACTTCCCGGCCACCGACGAGGCAGCGGCGACCAACCTCGCCCTTCCCATGCACCCCAACCTCAGCGAGGCGCAGGTCAAGGAAGTGGCGGCGGCCGTGGAGGCCGGGCTTTCCTGACGGGGCCCGGCCCTTCGCGCACTGACGACCTGCCCTGCGCCATGCGGATCTGGGTCGACCTCACCGACGCGTCTGCCGTCGTCTTCTTCGCGCCTGTCGCGCGCCGGCTGGAAGACGCCGGCCACACCGTGACACTCACGGCGCGTCGCTTCGCCGGCGCCGAACTGGTGCTCAAGCGCTACGGCCTCGGCGGCCTGCTCACCACCCAGCACCGCGGCGGGGGCCTGGGGACCCGAGCCGTCGGCCTGGTCAACAGGACGGCGCAGCTCATCGGATCCGCCTCGAGCGGTCACTTCGACGTGGCCTGCGGCAGCCACGCCAGCGACTTCGTGCTCACCGCCTGGACGCTGGCCGTCCCGCAGATGACGGTGCTCGACCCCGACCGCCTCGGGCGCAGCAACCTCGTCAACGTGCGCCTGGTCGACGAGGTCGCCGTACCCGAGGCGGTCCCTGTCGCCGGCCTCGCGGCCATGGGCGCCTCGCGCGACAAGCTCTTCCGCTACCCCGGGTTCAAGGAGGAGTACTACCTGCACGACGCCGAGCCGGACCCGGACGCGCTCGTCCGGCTCGGCGTCGAGCGCCGCCGCATCACCGGCGTGGTGCGCCCGGCGGCGCCGAAGATGCGCGTGCCGGTGAGCCAGCCCGAACCCGGCGACGAGGACTTGCTGACGAGCGTGCTCGCGGGACTCGCAGGGAGCCGCAACGTCACCCTGGTGGTCGTCGCCCGCGACCAGGAGCAGCGCCGCCGCCTGCTGGGGCTGGAACTCCCAGGCGTGCTGGTGCCGGCGGGCTCGGTCGACGGGGTCGGCCTCATGGCCGCCGCCGACTTCGTGGTCGGAGCCGGCGGCGCTATGCTCCGGGAGGCGGCCGCGCTCGGCACACCGGCCTACACGCTCTCGCGCTCGGCGGGCCCGGTGGAGGCCTCCCTGCTGGCCGACGGCCGTCTCAAGAGGGTCGCCGGTCCCGGCGAGATCGCCCTGCGCAAGAAGGACACGCGCACCGTGACGGCTCCGCCCCGCGACCCCGGCCTCTTCGCCCAGAGGCTTATCGAGCTCGGCCTCTACAGGAGCCGCCGGCAGCGTCTCGGCCGTCTGGTCCAAGACGCATCCCATGAGGAGCCGCCGGCCTTCCTCTGAACCGCGCGTCGCACGGCGGGCGATCACCGCCGCAGAGCGTTCTCTCACTGGCACCCGCCCACTGGCCACGATAAGCTTCGCTTATGGATGTCCGCCAGCTTCGCCTCTTCTGCCGCATCGTCGACCGCAAGAGCTTCTCGCTCGCGGCCGACGAGATGCACATCACCCAGCCGGCCGCGAGCCAGCAGGTCCGCAGCCTCGAGCGCGAGCTCAAGACGATCCTGCTGGACCGCTCGCGCCGCACCGTCGTGCCCACCGACGCCGGGCAGGTGCTGTACCGTTACGGGCGCGAGATCCTGGACCTGGACGAGCGCGCCCGCACCGAGATCCTCGACCTCGGCGAGCTGGTCGCCGGCCGCATCGTGGTGGGTGCGTCGACCGGCCCGGGGGAGCACGTGCTGCCGGCTATGCTCACCGAGTTCAAGCGCAAGTTCCCCGGCGTGAACATCGCCCTGCATGTTGACGACACGCACGCCGTCATCGAGCGCGTGCTCTCGCGGGAGTTCGAGATCGGCGCCGTCGGAGCGGTGACTCCGCGGCCGGAGCTCGTCGCCGAGCCTCTCGCCCGCGACGAGATCGTGCTCGTCTGCGCCTCCACCCACCCGTGGGCCGGGCGCGACCAGGTGACTCTCGACGACCTGGTCGCCGAGCCACAGCTCATGCAACAGCAAGGGGCCGGCGTACGCATCGTCGTGGAGGACCACCTCCGCCGCGCCGGCGTCCGTCCCGAGCGCCTCAACATCGTCATGGAGATGGGTCTCATGGAGTCCGCCAAGCAGGCGGCCATCGCCGGGGCCGGCGTCACCTTCCTGAGCAAGTGGGCCATCGAGCCGGAGATCGAGCACGATATGCTGGCGGTCGTCCCAATCGAGAGCTTCCGTGTGCTGCGCGACTTCTACACCGTGCGTTCCAAGACCCGGGTGCTGAGCCGGGCCGCCGAGGCGCTGCTCGAGTACTTCCGCGAGCAGTACGCGGCGGCCGGCTGACCCTCCGCCTCTCTCCGTTCTTCTATCGCCATTTCGCATGGGCCATGGGGCGCGGATAAGCTCCGCTTCTCCACCGAGCCTGAGTGCGCCGAGCCGCCGACGGCCATCGTTATACATTGGGTCTCCTTATTTGACAGATAAGTGAGCCAGCCACATACTCCCGCCCAATCCGAGCGGATGGAGCGTCCGTGCGTCACCAGAAGGTGCGAGGCGTATGACCGGGAGCGACAGCAGCGCGATGGCCGTCGAAGGCGTCCCGCCGATCGAGCGCGAGATCTTCGACTCCGAGATCGACGACACCATCCCGCCGTTCCGCCCGGGCGGGGAGCCCACGAGACAGACCACCGGAGCCTGGCTCAAACGCTGGGGTGTCGGCCTGGCGGGCTGGGCCGTGTTCGTGGCCGTCATGTACCTCGCACTCGGCGGTCACCTCAACGGCTACCTCAGCCTTGCCGGCCTCATGATCGGCTTCCTCGTCGGCCTCACCGGCATGGGCGGCGGAGCCCTGATGACGCCGGTGCTGGTCTTCGTCTTCGGATTCCAGCCGACGATGGCCATCGGCACCGACATCACCTACGCGGCCGTCACCAAGATCGCCGGTTCGTACAAGCACTGGCGCCAGGGCTCGGTGGACATCCCCCTGGCCCTCTGGCTGGCTCTCGGCAGCATCCCCGCGGCACTCATCGGCGTCTTCACCATCGCCTACGTGAAGAACCACTACGGCGTCGAGTTGATCAACGGGATCCTCTACAAGGCGATCGGCTCCGCGCTGATGATCGTCGGCGTGCTGCTCATCGTGAAGGTCGTCATGCACGTCGACGCGGCGCACCGCCGCGAGAACATCAAGATGACGCGCAACATGAGGGTGGGGACCGTGGTCCTCGGCCTCTGCACCGGGTTCGTCATCGGCTTCACCTCGGTCGGCAGCGGCACGCTGCTCGCCGTGTTCCTCATCCTGCTGTATCCGCTCACCACCGACCGGATCATCGGCACGGACATCTTCCACGCCATGATCCTGCTCGTCGTCACAGCCGTAGCGCAGATCGGCGTCGGCAACGTGGACCTGTGGATGGTGGCTTCGCTCCTCATGGGTTCGATCCCCGGTGTGCTGCTGGGGTCTCAGCTGACCGTCAAGGCGCCGACCCGCGTGCTGCGCGGCATCCTCGCCACCGTGCTCTTCCTCAGCGGCCTCGCGATGCTCTTCAAGGGGTGACCCGCGGCGCCGCCCGGGCTGCGGCGCGAGGCGGTCTGGTACCATCTAGCGAGCGCCGCACCACGGGCGGCCGACCTACGGGAGGATGATCCGCATGTTCGAGTTCCTGACGCTCCCCGAGCGCACCACGAGGCCACGCGAGAGCGGACTGACGCACGTGCTCGACAAGGGCTACAGCCTCGACCAGGTGCGTCAGTTCCTCGAGGTCGCCGGCGACTACGTCGACATCGTCAAGCTCGGCTGGGGCACGGCGGTCGTCACGCCCAACGTCAAGGAGAAGATCGCCCTCTATCAGAGCTACGACATCCCCGTGTGCTTTGGCGGCACCTTCTTCGAGGTGTGCCTGCGCCAGGGCAAGTTCGACGAGTACCTTGCACTGGTCGACGAGTGCGGCATGGACTGCGTCGAGATCTCGGACGGCACCATCGACATGGACGAGGACTACAAGCTGGCCATCCTGCGCGACCTCAGCAAGCGCTACAAGGTGCTCAGCGAGGTGGGCAGCAAGGACGACTCCGTGGTCATCACCCCGTCCCGCTGGGTCGAGCTCATCGGCCGCGAGCTCGAGGCCGGCGCCTGGAAGGTCATCACCGAGGGCCGCGAGAGCGGCACCGTGGGCATCTACCGCCCGAGCGGCGACGTCAAGGACGGCCTGCTCGAGGAGATCCGCAACAACTTCGACACGGCCCAGATCCTGTTCGAGGCGCCGATCAAGCGGCAGCAGGCGTGGTTCATCAAGCAGTTCGGCACCAACGTGAACCTCGGCAACATCCCGCCGGAAGAAGTGATCTCCGTCGAGACGCTCCGCGTGGGCGTGCGCGGCGACACGCTGCTCACGTTCCACTGAGCCCGCCGCGCCGGCCCGCCCGCGACCACGCAGGACTCCGTGAGATGACCCTTCTGCTCGTCCGCCACTGCCAGACCGACTGGAACCTCGAGCCGGCGCGCTGCCAGGGGTGGGCCGAGGTGGAGCTCAACGACACCGGGCGCGCCCACGCGCGCGACCTCGGTCGCGCGTTCGCGGGGCGCGGCATCGAGGTCGTCGTCTCCAGCCACCTGGTGCGCGCACGCGAGACCGCCGCGCTGATCCACGAGGAGCTGGGGGGCAAGCTGCCGTTCGTCGTCGACCCGCGGCTCGCGGAGTCGCACCGCGGCGAGTGGGAGACGCGCCGCTTCTCCGCCATCATGAGCGAGGAACCCGACGTGTGGCGGCACTATCGCGACCACCCGGAGACGTTCCGCTTCCCCGGCGGCGAGAGCCTCGAGGCGCAGCAGCGCCGCGTGCTGGCCTGCCTGCGCGACTGCGCGCTGGACGGCCGGCCCTCGCTACTCGTCACCCACGGCGGCAGCATCCGTCTCACGCGCAGCTTCCTCGAAGGCCGCGGCGTCACCGCCTTCCATGCCACCACGACCGCCAACGGAGACGTGGACGAGGTAGCGACCGGGGGCCTCGCGGCGCGCATCGACGGGCACCTGGGCCCACTGGAAGGGCGCTGAGCCCGGAGCGGGTGAGCGGCGCCCCTGTGGTATCCTTCGTCCTCGTGTGTACTGCTCAAGCTTCTCGCCGCTCAGCCACGCCATGACGCCACCCGACGACCGTACTCCGGCCGCGTCCGGAGCCCCGGCGCAGGACGACGCTCGCCGCTTGCGGCCGGACGAACCGGGCTACCCGCACGGCGCCTACGAGGAGCCGGCCATCGAGACGGCGACTCCTCCGTCCGGGTCGCTCAAGCTCAAGCAGCGCGCCATCCCGGACCCGCCTGAGATCGACCAGGCCTCGGGCCGCAGGGCGTTCTGGTTCGTCCTGGCGCTGGTGGTCGTCACCGTCGCCGTCATGACCGGCGTCGTCACCCTGAACGTCGTCGCCGACCCCTACGGGTCGGTCGGCACGCACCTCTTCCCGACCGTGACCACCTCGGACCGCACGGTCAAGGCCGACCGCATCGAGGCGCTCAAGCAGCCGCCTCAGCTCGTGGTCCTCGGCAGCTCGCGCTCGATGCGCTACGAGCCGTCCTACCTGGAGGAGAAGACCAGCCTGCGCACCTTCAACGCCGGCGTCAACGGCATCGGCGGCACAGCCGACGCATGGGCCATGACGCAGTTCATCCACGAGGTGTGGCCGGACGCCCAACCCAACTACCTGTGGATGGTCGACGTGGAGAGCTTCGTACCCTTCGAGGTGCAGGCGCGCACCGCCAACGAGCCGCGCCTGGCCAAGTACGTGGGCGCGGCGACGGCCGGCAAGGGCGCCGTGGAGCTGGCCAAGGCCATCTGGCAGAACCGCACCACGGAGTTCTCGCTCGACACGACCAAGGACTCCGTCCGCCTGCTCATCTACAAGAAGGATGCCAAGAACAAGCAGAGCAAGTACCAGAAGCAGATCCTCGCCGACGGGGTGCTCAAACAGAGGCTGTGGAGCAAGAAAGAATGGGACCGCCGGTTCCCCAACTCGGTGCAGCGGTACAGCGACCTCTACAAGAACGTCTACCACGGCCTCGACCCCCAGTCCAAGGCATACTTTGAGAAGTCCCTCGCCTTCATGAACGAACAAGGCGCCACGCCGCTCATCGTCCTCACGCCGATCAATCCCAAGCTGCGCAAGATCCTGGGTCCGCTCGGCTGGACCGTGCGCCACAAGCAGGTGGTCGCCTACATCGAGTCCCTGCAGAGCAGGTATCACTTCGTCTTCCTCGACATCACCGACCCCTCCGTGTTCGGCTTCGACCCGCAGCAGTTCTACGACGGTCTCCACATGACGACCGTCAACACCGAGAAGGCGATCGACTACATCCTCAAGAAGACCGGCGGCGTGCCGCCGGTCCAGCCGCCGACGAGCGGTCAGTAGGCCCCGGCGGCGTGCTGCTCAACAGCTACACCTTCCTGCTCGTCTTCCTGCCGGTCGTCGTCGTCCTGTACTGGATCATCCCGCGGGGCTACCCGCGCATGCTGTTCCTCATCGCCGCGTCGCTCGTCTTCTACGGGCTGTGGGACTGGCGGTACATCCCGCTGCTGCTCGGCACGACGCTCGTCGACTGGGTGGCGGGGCACTACCTGGCCCAGTCGGAGGCCGAGGGTGCGAGCCGCCGTCGCAAGCTGATCCTGGCGGCGGCCGTCGCCATCAACCTGGCGCTGCTCGGCTACTTCAAGTATCGCGGCTTCTTCGCGGACTCACTCGACGGCATCCTGAGCCTGGTCGGCGCCGGCAGGCCGCTGCCGGCGATGAAGCTGCTGCTGCCGATCGGCATCAGCTTCTACACGTTCGCCGGCATCTCGTACGCGGTGGACATGTTCCGCGGCCAATACCCCAAGGCCAAGAGCGTGATCCACTATCTTGCCTGGGTCACGATGTTCCCCTACATCCTGGCGGGGCCGATCATCCGCTACGGCCATGTGGGCGAGCAGCTGGAGCGGTCACAGCAGAAGTTCCGCTGGGCGCTCATCGGCACAGGCCTCTTCTTCCTTGTCATGGGCCTCACCAAGAAGATGCTGGTCGCCGACATGATGGCGCCCTACGTGAACCACCTCTTCTCGCACCACGCCCACCTGGGGCTGCTCTCCGGCTGGGCCGCGGCCCTCGGCTACACGCTGCAGCTCTACTTCGACTTCTCGGGCTACAGCGACATGGCCGTGGGTGTGGCCATCATGATCGGCCTCCGGTTCCCGCAGAACTTCGACTCGCCCTACAAGGCGGTGAACCCGTCCGACTTCTGGAGACGCTGGCACATGACCCTGTCCGGCTGGCTGCGCGACTACCTCTTCATCCCGCTCGGTGGGTCGCGAGGCGGCACCGCCCGCACCGTGCGCAACCTGCTCCTCACGTTCCTGCTCGGCGGACTGTGGCACGGCCCCGCCTGGACGTTCGTCTTCTGGGGCCTGCTCTGGGGCGTCTACCAGTCGGTCCACGTGGCCGCGAAGAAGTACGGGTTCGCGCCGCGGTGGGTGTGGCTCAACCGCATCCTCACCTTCGTCGCCGCGACCGTGGCCTGGGTGTTCTTCCGGGCGTCGTCCATGCGCGCTGCGGTGGACGTGCTCAAAGCGATGGCCGGCTTCAACGGGGTGAGCGGCGAGGGCATCCTGCGCGTAGCGCCGCTCCTCGCCGCCTTCATCGTCGGCGGCCTGCTCTGGGTCAACCTGCTCCCCAACTCGTGGCAGATCCAGCCGAGGCCCAAGCTGCGGTACGCGCTGCTGCTCGGTGTCGTGTTCGCGGCGGCGCTGCTCGCGCTCAGCAAGCCCAGCCCGTTCCTGTACGTCCAATTCTAGGAGACGCTTGGTGAGTGGGGGGCACTCTCGCCGGCTGGATCTCATCGCGCTCGTGGTACTCCTGGTGGCGCTGGCCTCCGGCGCCGGGCTCCGCGTCTATGCACAGAGCGAGAGTCCCAACGTGCAGCACGACGAGGCCTGGTCGTATGCCAGTGCCGCCGGCCGGCTCGGGTCGTTCGTGGCCGCCATGGACGGCGACCAGGGCACGCGTCTCACCGGCCGCTGGGTGCCCGCCGCCGAGTGGCAACAGTTCTGGACGTCCCAGGGCCTCTCTGACGTCAGACACATCGCGGCCGGCCTCTCCACCTGGGACGTACACCCCCCGCTCTATTTCGGGTTGCTGCACGGGTGGCTGTTGGTCACCGGGCAACACGTCTGGACGGGCCGCGCGCTCAACCTGGTGTTCGCGGCCGGTACGATCCTCAGCATCTTCGGGCTGGCGAGCGCGCTGGGATTCAAGCGGCTGGAGGGCGCGCTGGTCGCGCTGACTTGGGCGGTCAGCCCCGCCGTAGTGGGCATCTCGTCCATCGCACGCCAGTACGATCTCGTCGCCCTCACCACCGTGCTGCTCGTTTGGGGGCTGGTGTGCGCAACGAAGCCGCGGCGCGCAGGCATCCGCTGGCTGTACCTGCTGTGGCTGGCCGCCGCGGTCGCCGCGGCGCTCCTGACGCACTACCAGACCGTCCTCCTGCTGGCCGGCGCCGTGGTGTACGTGCTGGCCGGACCGCTCCTGCGCGCGCGTGACGCCCGCCGGGGGAGTTGGTGGCCGCCGCTCGTGGCGCTGCTGTCGGGAGCGGTCGCCGCCGCGCTGCTCGCTCCGGGCTGGAGGATGGCCTTCGGCCATGAGTGGTCCAAGCTCGATGGCTTTTCCTCCAGGGTGCTGGCCGAGAAGATCACCGCGATCGGAGACACCCTCGGCCGGTTCGCCGGACTGCCCGGCGGCGGCGGAGGCTTCGCCGCGGCGGCCGTCGTCCTGCTCCTGGCCGTGCTGCTGGTCGTGCCGCACACCCGCCGCGCGCTGGTCGGGCAGGTGCGCACCGCGAGGCCGGGCTGGTGGGTGGTGCTCTTCTTTCTCGCGGTGACGGCCGGCGGCGTGTGCCTGCAGAACCTGCTGTTCCTGAGCATGCCGCCACGCATCAGCGCCCGGTACCTCGCCATGGCCTGGCCGTTCGCCGCGTTCCTGCCGCTGCTGCTCTTCGGGCTCTGGCCGCGGGCGCGGTACGCTCTCACCGCGGCGTTCTGCCTCCTGGTGCTGCTGCCGGCGACCGTCGCCGTGCCCCTGCTGAACGACTCCGCCGACCGCCTGCCCATCGGCCGGCTCGCCGACGCCGACTGGGTCCTCATCGACAACGTCGGCGTCGGCGAGCTCCCCCGCTTCTTGTGGGACGTCCCTGGAGGAGCGCAGGTGTTCGCCGGGACCCAGGAGCAGCTGCTGGCCGACGGGACCGCCTGGAGCGACACGCCCCCGGGAAGGGGCTATTACGTGAGCATCCTGCGTACCGGTGGTGTCGCCCGGCAGCGCGACCTCTTCCTTGACGCCCTCCGCAAGAAGCACGATGTCGCACTGGTGGCGAGCAACGGCATGGCGGAGATCTACGCGATCACGCCGAAGGCGGGGGAGTAGCTAGAGGGCCTCGCTGAGCGTGGACTCGCGGCGCTGCCAGCGGTCCATCTGCAGGTCCCTGGGCAGGTGCACCCAGAACGCGAACGCTTGCTGGTCGCCCACCAGGCCGGCCTTGCCGTCGCGCGTGACCTCGATCCAGCCGTGCCAGCGGCCGGACAGGTCGAGCGGCCATGAGGTGGAGACCTCGACCGACTGCCCGGCGGCGAGCGTGAGAGCCTGATCAGACGCCATGTCGCGCACCACGCTACCCGGGCCGCGGATGGCGAGGCGGATGCCCTCGAGGTCGACGGGCTGGCCGCCGCTGTTGGTCAGCGTGAACCACGCGTAGATGCGCTGGCCGACCTCGCGATCGCCGTCGTCGAGCTTGACGGAGCCGCTCAGCGCCACGAGGCCCGGCTCGCTGGACGGCGGCGTGGGGCTGGGCGCCGGCGCGGCCGCTGCGATGCGCGTGTCGTCCGGGTTGCCGCCGAGTTGCACCATGAAGGCCTTGACGTTGGCGACCCACTGATCGGTGCCGTCGGGGCAGTACTTCGGCGCGATGGTGTCGACAGAGACGAGACCGGCGCCGTAATACAGAGGACCGCCGAGGCCCGCGGCGACGCGGGCGATGGCCGCGTCCCAGGAGGTGAAGTCGCTCTGCGGCCAGCTCGGACCGTAGAACCAGTTGAACGCGTTGTACTCGCACTGATCGCCGTTCTTGGAGTACAACTGCTTGCCGAAGCTGGTCTCCGCCCCCGCGATGGCGACCAGGAAGACGGGGTCGACGCCGTACATGTCGCCCTCGGCGATGAACGTGGCGCCGGTACCCGCCATGGGCGAGTCGTGCTGGGTGAGGAAGGCGTCGAGTTGGTCCACGGAGGGGGTCGCCGAGGCCGCCGGAGCGAACGCAAGCGCTCCGGCCAAGACGGCGGTCGCGAGCACGACAAGCACGACCACGAACTCGATCTGTGCTCTCCTTCTGTGGACCCGCACCTTCACCCGAGGCTCCCCCTTTCAGACGACGAAGGTCAAGTATAGCCGGGCCGGCGCGGAGCGCCGACCCGGCCGGGGCGCCGTTCCCGGGCGGCGCCCGTCAAGGAGACGGGCACGGGCTCCCCACGGTTCAGGTGGCATGCAGGAGCCCGACCCCGCCGCCGGTCTGGGGCCTGGCCCGCGCGGCGGCCGGCCAGCGGGTAGGATGGTTGCATGGCGCCCGACCTCGACCGCTTCGCCTGCGACGCCCGGTTCCCGGGTCTGCAGGTGCTGCGCCTCATCAAGCGCGAGATCGAACGCACGCGGCTGGACCTCAAAGGGCTGCGCGTGCTCACCGAGGCGTCCGTAGGCTATCGCCGGGTGGCGCCGGTGATCGCGGCGCTCGCCGGTGCGGACGAGGTGTACGCCGTGGGACGCGACAGCGTAGCGGCATCGCGCAAGGAGGCGGAGGAGCAGACGACGTACCTCGCCGACCTGGCCCGCGTGGGAGCCCGCGTGAAGTCCCTCTCCACGCGCCTGCAGGCACCGCTCGCCACGGTCGACGTCGTGGCCGACCTCCCGGGTGTGCTCCCCATCGACGAGTCCATCATCCGTAATGTCGCCGAGACCGCCGCGGTGACGCTCCTGTGCGCCGCGGCGCACTGGCGGCCGGCCGACGTGGACGTCGCCACGTGCCGGCGGCACGGCATCGCCGTCGCCGGAGTGGATGAGGAGGCCGTCGGGCTGTACCGCTACCCGCCGCTGGCCGTGCTCGCCGCCTTGCTTGACCTGGGCGTAGAAGTAGCCGGCTCCACGGTGCTGGTCGCCGGAGACGGTGCGGCCGGCTCCTATATCATCCAGGCTTTGACCCGGCTCGGGGCCCGCGTGCTCGCGGCGACTCCCGAGAAGGCCGGCCGTATCGCCCTGTACGGCGGCGAGAAGGCCGGCGACGCGCTGGCGGTCGACGCCGCCCTCGGCCGCCTGGCCGAGGCGGACGCGCTGGTGCTGTGCCCGGCCGACCCGGCGGCGCGGACCGTGGGTCCCGGCGCGCCGGTGGACGCGGCCCGCCTCGCGGCCGCCGCGCCACACCTCGCCGTGGTCGGGCTCGAAGCCGAGACCGACCTGCGAGCGCTCGGCGCCGCCGGCCTGCGCTGCCGCGCTGCCGGCGGCCCGGACGGCGTGCTCGACCTGCTGCCGCAGGCCGTCATCGCCCGCCACGCCGCCGGCCTCAAGGTGGCGGAGGTCATGACGCGCGCGCGGCGGCGCGGCTCGTCGCCGCTCGCGGCGGAGCAGCTCGCGGCAGAAGAGGCGCACGCGGACCTGCTACCCAAGGACCTCTCGCCCACGCGCCGCTAGTCACGGCCGCCCGCCACCGACCGCAAGGCGGTCGCGGGACGGGCCGGATGGTAGAATCCGGCCTCGTCAAGTACCGACGACCGCCGGCCGGCCCAGCGACGACCGGCCTCTCCGCGTCCGGATCCGGAGGCACCACGAACCCGCTCGCCCGTCTACGCGCGCGCAGACCGAAGAAGGGAAGCAGCCACAGCTACTCCCTGCTCTTCAAAGACTCGGTCATCTACGGCGGGGGCCGGGCGCTTCAGATGTTCTTCACGGCGCTCATGCTGCCGCTGTTCACTTCACTCATGTCGGCGAGCGACTACGGCATCGTCGGCATGGTGGTCACGGTCACGACCTTCCTCGACATCTTCGTGACGCTCGGCTTCGACGTCGCCTTCACGCGGTTCTACTTCGACGCCTCGGACCGCCTCCATCGCGACAAGGTCGTCACACACGTCTTCTACGTCGACTTCGTGTACCCGGGCGTCCTCCTAGGGGCGCTGATCGCGTTCATGCCGCAGATCTCTCAGTTGATCATGGGAGCGCCCGGCTACACGCTGTACTTCGACATCGGGGTCGCCACGCTGTTCTTCCAGAACCTCAGCGACCTGCCCTTCCAGCTCATGCGCCTCGAGCACCGGCCCTGGACCTTCACCTCGTTCGTACTCGCCCGTGTCGCGATCCAGGTGCCAATGACGGTGGTCTTCCTCGCCGTCTTCCACTGGGGCCCGGCCGGCTACCTGGGCGCCAACCTCATCACGGCGATGATCCTCAACCTGGGGGCGCTGCCGTTCTGGGTGCGACGGCTGCGGCTGCTCTGGGACTGGCCGCTGATGAAGTCGATGCTCAACTTCGCCATCCCGGCGATGTTCACCGCCGTCTCGTTCTACTTCCTCAAGCTGAGCGACCGGTTCTTCCTCCTGCACAACCAGGGTAAGGCGTCGGTCGGTCTGTACACCGTCGCCAACTCGCTCGCCCAGCCGCTGTACATCGTGGGCATGGCGTTCCGCATGGCGTGGCCGCAGTGGCACTTCGCGAAGCTCAACGAGCCCGAACTTCACAAACGCATGGTCTCACGGTCGTCGACCTACTTCATGGCGTTCAACGCGATCCTGCTGGCGATGGCCGGCATGTACCTGCCGCTGGTGATCCACCTGCTGCTGAACCACAAGTTCTGGTCTGTCGGCCCTACGACGTTCGTGCTCACTCTCTCCGTCGCCCTGTACAACCTGTACTTCATCTTCTGGATCGGGGCGAACGTGGCCAAGAAGAACCGGATGATCCCCTTCATCACACTCATCGCTTCGGGCGTGAACGTGAGCCTCAACTTCGTCCTCATCCCGCGCTACGGCATGTGGGCGGCGGCGTGGACGACCGTGATCGGGTTCGGCATCCTGGCCGTGCTGGTCTACTTCGTCTCCAACAAGTGGTACCCGATCCCCTACGAGTGGCGCCGCCTGATCATCCTTGGCTGCGGCGCCGCGCTCACGCTGGGTCTGGCGTGGGCCATCGGCCACGCCGCCGGACTCAGCGTCGACGAACCGCTCGGCGCTCTGCTCGTCGACACGCTCCTGACCACACCGGCGCTGCTGGTCTTCCCCGTGCTGTTCAGGGTGACGCGCTTCTTCACGCCGGAGGAGAGCGCCCAGATCCGGCGCCTCCTGCGACGGCTCACAGGGCGGAGCGAGCGAGCGACCGCGATACCCGCGGCTGCCGGCGCCGGCGCCGCCGCGCCGGACGTCCCCATCCTCGCGAGAGAGTACGGACCGCCGGACCGTCTCACCGACGACGACCTCGAGGCCGAGGAAGAAGAAGCGGAAGTCGAGGCCGAGGTCGACACCGTCGAAGGAAAGGGCGCCACGTCGTGAAGAAGCTGCTCGTGATCGCCAACCCCTATCCGCCGATGGCGAGCGCGGGGACCACCCGCGTGGTGCGGTTCCTGCGGCACCTGCCGGACGAGGGCTGGGAGCCGTCGGTGCTGACGGCGAAGGCCGAGGGCCCGGCGGCCGTGCCGCCGGGCGTGCGCGTCGCCCGGGCCGCGGTGCCGTGGCCGAGGCAGCTGCTCGGCGGCGGCCGGCGAAGCACGAAGGTGAACCGCTGGGCGGCGGTGCCCGACCCCTACTTCACCTGGGTCGGGCCGGCAGTGATGAAGGGCCGCGAGATCTTCAAGCGCGAGCAGTTCGACGTGATCATGAGCAGCTCGCCGCGGGCGAGCGTGCACCTCGTGGCCGCCGTCCTCAGCGAGCACGCGAGCGTGCCGTGGCTGGCGGACTACCGCGACCCTTGGTCGACGTACCAGTTCCGCCAGTTCCCCACGCGCGCGCACAAGGCCTCGCACGAGAAGCTCGAGTCGTGGGCGCTGGGCCGGGCCGCCGCCGTGACGGCGGTCAACCGGCCCATCATCGACGACCTGGTGGCGCGGCATCCGTGGCTGCAGGATCGTGCCCATGTACTGCCCAACGGGTTCGACCGCGCCGAGCAAGCGTCTCGCGTCTCGCTCGGCGACGGCTTCTGGATCGTCCACACCGGCCGTCTGTACGGACGAGAGCAGCAGGTGGCCGCGTTCCTCCAGGCACTCGCCGCACTCCCCGCGGACGTCAAAGCCCTGTTCGTCGGCGTCGACGAGAGCCGGGTGCGTCCCGACGCCGACCGGCTGGGCCTGGGCGACCGCGTGCGCGTCGAGCCTCTGGTGCCGCTGCCGGTGGCGCTCGGCTACCAGCGGGCTGCCGACGCGCTCCTGCTCGTCAACGGGCGCCGGCCGGAGAGCATGTCGAGCAAGGTGTTCGAGTACCTGGAGGCGGGCCGGCCCATCTTCGCCATCTCGCCGGCCGGCTCCGCCGCCCGGGCCTTGTTCACCGAGGCCGGCGGTGGTACGTGCGTGCTCCCCGACGACCTCATGGCCGAGCCGCTGGCGGCATTCGTCACCGCGGCGCGCGCCGGCGAGGCTCCGGTGGCTGCCGCCGATGCTCTGGGTCGCTTCGAGCTCGGCCACCTCACGCACGAGCTCGCCGACATCCTCGACGGGCTGGCCGGCCGCCCCTGGATCGCCGACCCCGGCGACCGCGAGCCGGCTCCGGAGGCGCCCGAGTGACGATCGCCGCACCGGCCGGCAGCGAGTCGCACGCGGCAGACTGGTCCTTGGTGGCCTCGAAGCTATCAGCGCACAGCGGGCGAAGTCCCTCATCGCTCCCGGACAGCATGCCGGAGCGCCGGACAGGGGTCCGGGTCGGCATGCTTGGTAGGATGCGAACATGACCGTGAGCTCCGGAACGGGCGCGGGCGGAGGCACGCCCTCCCGCGCCCCGAGCAGATTCTCCACCGCCGACGCCGCGCTGATCGGCGGCGGCGCCCTCGCGACCGTTGCGGTCGCGGCGGCCGCCACTCGCAAACCGCTCTACGCGCTCGCCCTGCTCGTGGTCCTCGCGTTCGTCGCAGCCGTCCTGCTCGGCCGCGGGCGGCTCGCGCGCACTCACGCCGGCGGCGGCGTCACCGCCCTCCTCGTCTCGCTGCCGCTGCTGGCGCTGCTCGGCCCGTCGTTCGCGCTGCCCCTGGCGCCGCAGGCCTTCCTCTTCCGCGTCGTGCTGGCCGTCGTCGTCTACGCCGGCATCCTCTACCTGCTGCTGCGCCACGACCCCATGCCGTTCGCCGCCAAGGACCTCCTGCTACCCGGCCTGCTCTGGTTCGCGTGGCTGCTGCTCAGCACCGTGTGGGCGGGGGACAAGGCTGCCGCGTTCCACTACATCATCGTCGTCGTGACGATGGTCGCGGTACTGCTGGCGGCGGCAGCCGCCGGGGGCACGCGCCGCCGCATCATCTGGTTCGGCTACACGATGATCTTCGGCTACGCATTCGTCGCCGGCTTCACCGTCATCGAGTCGCGTCTGGGCATCCGGCTGCCTACCTCCCGTCTGCTCACGGCCGTCACCTCGCAGACCTACGCCGTCACCAGTGTGTTCGTGAACCAGAACGACTTCGCCACCTACGTCGCCATCTGCTGGCCGTTCATGCTCTGCGCCTTCTTCTTCACGCGCCGCCTGCGCTGGATCGTGCTGACTTTGCTGTTCATGCTCATTGGCGCTTACGGGTTCATCCACACCGGCTCCCGCTCGAGCCTCGTCGCAGCGGGCATCTCCTCCCTCGCCGCCGTGGCCCTCTTCTGGCACCTGGCGCCAAAGCTCTCGAGCCGCTCCGGCAAGATCGCCATGGCCGTCGTGGTCGTCGCGCTGGTGGCGGTCGGCGGCTGGCTCCTCTTCAACAACAGCTCCAACGACATGCTGCGCCAGTTCCGTCTGGAGTCGCTGCTGAGCCAGGCGCAGAAGAACAAGGGCTCCGGGGCGATCCGCTCCAGCCTCACCAGCCGCGGCCTGGAGATCGCCGGGTCCACCCATCTGCTCGGCGCCGGCGCCGGTCAGGCCGAAGTCATCATCGGCTCCGGGACCAACGCCCTGGGCATCACCAACCTGCACAACTGGTGGCTCGAGACCTACGTCGACGGCGGCCTCGTCGGGTTCGCCCTGCACTTCGTCTTCTTCCTGCTTCTCGTCTTCGCGCTGTGGCCGATCGCCAGGAACGACCCCGACCCGCTCAACCGTTACCTTGCCTCGGCGACCTGGCTGGCGCTGCTCGGTTGGACCATCGGGTCCGTGGGTCCGAGCAGTTCGGTGAGCTTCGCGCCCATGTGGATCCTGTACGGGCTCGCGCTCGCCGTGGTCTCGCGCGCGCGGCTGGCGGCCCGGGAGCGGGCGCTGGAGGTCGCGGAGGGCGACGGGGCGAGCGAGCGCGACCGGGACGCGCAGCAGGAGGCGGCCGCATGAACGTCCTCGTCATCTCACACCTGTATCCGTCGCCGGGGGTCGAGCGCCACCTGTTCGTGCACGAGCAGTTGCTGGCGCTGCGCGAGCTCGGCGTGGAGCCGCATGTCATCTCGCCGACGCCGTACATACCGCGGGTCCTCCAGCGCAACGAGCGCCAGCGGCGGCGCGGCGAGAAACCCAAGGAGGCGGTCCGTGATGGGATCACCGCCGAGTACCCGCGCTTCGTCCAGCCTCCCAAGCGGCTGCTGTTCGACCGACTCGGCGACATGGCCTACCGGAGCGTCTGCTCACTACCGTCGGTGACAGCCGGGCGCTGGGACCTGGTCCACGCCCACCAGGCGCTGCCGGACGGTGTCGTCGCGCAGCGCCTGGCAGGAGACCTCCGTCTGCCGTACGTAGTCACCGTGCACGGCGCGGACGTGTACCAGCACTTCCGCATAGGCGGCGGCGTGGAGAAACGCGCCAAGGAGGTGCTCGCCGGCGCCGGCGCGGTGATGGCCAACTCGAGCGCCGTGGCCGATCTGCTCGCCGGCGTGGTCGCGCCGGACAAGCTCACGGTAGTCCTCAACGGCACCACGGGGCTCGGCGAGACAGTCCAGCCGGCGGCAGACTACCTGCCCGGCGAGCCGCTCGTCCTGACCGTCGGCTACCTGATCGAGCGCAAGGGCATCCGCGACCTGATCACGGCCCTGGGCCGGCTGCGCCGCCAGGGCCGCACCGTGCACCTCGCCATCGCAGGCGACGGACCGCTGCACGGCGCCCTGCAGGCGCAAGCCGAGCAGGAGGGCGTGGCCGACTTCGTGCACTTCCTCGGACGCGTGCCGCACGCGCGCGTGCTCGCGCTCATGGCGCGCGCGCAGCTCGTGGCTCTGCCGAGCTGGGACGAGGCGTTCGGCTTGGTGTACACGGAGGCGATGGCGCAGGGTACGCCGGTCGTCGCCGGCAAAGGCGAAGGACCCGAGGACTTCATCACCGACAGCGTGAGCGGGTACCTTGCTCCGGTTCGCTCGCCCGACGCGCTGGCGGGTATCATCGCGGAGGTGCTGGACTACCCGGCGAAGGCGGCGGCGATCGGCGAAGCCGGACGCGCCGCCGCCCTCGAGCTGAGCTGGACCCGCAACGCCCAGCTCACGCTCGGCGTGTACGAGCGGGTCCTCGCCAAGGCACCCTGAAAGGACGCCTGTGCGCTTTGACACGTTTCAGCAGCGGGCCGCCGAGCGCCACCCCGCGCTGGTCTTCCAGGTCTCGTGGGCGAACGGCCTCGACATCGTCCGCGACCTCTCGGCCGAGGGCGTGCCGCTCCTCGCGCTGGACGCGAACGAGCGCGCCCTCGGGCTGCGCTCCCGGCTCGCCGCCGGCATGGTCTGCCCCGACCCGCGCGACGACGAGGAGGCCTTCATCAGCTTCCTCGGGGACCTCGGCAGGCGGCTGCCGTGCAAGGGCGTGCTCTTCCCAACGCACGATCAGTACGTCTGGCCCATCTCCAGGCACGCGGACCGGCTCGAGGAGTGGTACTTCATCCCGTTCTCCCGCTGGGAGACGATGCAGCGCCTGCACGACAAGCGTGCCCAGATGGAGGCGGCCTGGCGAGTAGACGTCGATACGCCGAAGACGGTGTTCGTCGACTCCGCCGAGGA
This sequence comes from uncultured Thermoleophilia bacterium, assembly GCA_963775255.1. Classification (GTDB taxonomy): domain Bacteria; phylum Actinomycetota; class Thermoleophilia; order UBA2241; family UBA2241; genus CAIXSE01. The sequence goes on from CAVZIA010000001.1 coordinate 262,879, forward strand.
CCTCGAGCGCGGCGCGGAAGAGGTCGGATTCCCCTGCATCTTCAAGCCCGTCGAGTCACTCGCCTTCAAGACACGGTTCCGCCGCCACGTGCTCGAGATCGGCTCCGCCGACGAGCTGCGCGATACCTACGCCAAGGTGGACGACTGCGGCACACTGATGCTGCAGGACATCGTGCCGGGTGGGGACGAGGACCTGTACACGCTCGGTTCCTACCTGGACGCGCAGAGCAGGCCGCTCGCCGTGTTCACCGGTCACAAGCTGCGACAGCACCCGCCACGGTTCGGCCACGTCAGCATGGCCGTGAGCCGCTGGGTGCCCGAGCTCGCCGACGCTGGGCTCCGCCTGCTCGGCGAGCTCGGCTACCACGGCGTCAGCCAGGTCGAGTTCAAGCGCGACGCCCGCGACGGGCGCTACCGCCTCATGGAGGTCAACGCCCGTCACTGGATGTGGCACTCGCTCGGCACCGCCTCCGGCGTCAACCTCTCGCTCGCGGCGTATCGCGACGCCATCGGCGAGCCCTACATGTCGGCCCGGCAGGTCGACGGGCTCAAGTGGGTCGTCTCGTTCACCGACGCGCGCGACGCGTTCGGTCGCTGGCGCCGCGGCAAGGAGCAGCTCTGGCCGTGGCTCAGAAGCTACCGCGGCGTTGCCGTGGACGGCATCTACTCGTTGCGCGACCCGCTCCCCGGCGCCCTCATGACGGCACGCCAGCTGCGCAACATCGCCACGCGCGGCGGCAAGCCGGCCGAAGGCGAGTCGGTGTGAGGTACGCGAGCTTCCTGCGGGCGGCGGCCGCGAAGCCGCCCGCCGCCGTCCTCCAGGTCAGCTACTCCTGCGGGCTGGACGTCGTACGCGACCTCGGCCGCCACGGCGTGCCGATGCTGGCGCTCGACCCGGACCCTGCGGCGATCGGGCTGCGCTCGCGCTACGCCGCCGGTCGCGTTTGCCCGAGCCCGCTGGCCGACGAGGAGGCGTTCCTGACCTGGCTCGAGACCATCGGCCCACGGCTGCCGCAGCGCGCCGTCGTCTTCCCCAGCCACGACGAGTTCATCTGGCCGCTCTCGCGCCACGCCGAGCGGCTCGAGCCCTGGTACATCATCCCGTTCTCCCGCTGGGACATGATGAGCAAGGTGTACGACAAGCGCGCGCAGATGGAGGCGGCCTGGCGCGCCGGCGTGGACACGCCGAAGACGGTCTTCGTCGGCTCCGGCGCGGAGCTCCAGGCCGCAGCCGGCGAGATCCGCTTCCCCGCGGTCCTCAAGCCGGTCGAGTCGCTGGCGTTCAAACTGCGCTTCCACCGTCACATCCTCGACGTCGGGACCCCGGACGAGCTGCAGCGGATCTACGACAAGGTCGACGATCTCGGCGTGCTGATCCTGCAGGAGCGCATCCCCGGCGGCGAGGACGAGCTGTGGACGGTCGGGTCGTACCTCGACGCGGGCTCGCGGCCGGTGGCGGTGTTCACCGGGCACAAGCTGCGGCAGTACCCGCACGCCGGCGGCAGCTGCCTCGCCGGCGTGAGCCGCTGGGACGACAGGCTCGCGGACGCCGCGCTGCGACTGCTGCAGGAGCTCCACTTCCACGGCGTCAGCCAGGTGGAGTTCAAGCGGGATCCACGTGACGGCCGGTTCTGCCTCATGGAGATCAACGCTCGGCACTGGAAGTGGCACGGGCTGGCCGCGCGCTGCGGCGTCAACCTCTCGTTCGCCGCCTACCGTGACGCGGTCGGCGACCCGTACATCGCCCCACGCCAGCAGGACGGCGTCAAGTGGATCGTCGCCAACAAGGACGTGCCCCTGGCGCTGCTGGAGATCGCCAAGCGAAAGCGCAGCGCCCGTGACTACCTGCGCTCGCTGCGCGGCACGCGCATGGACGGCCTGCACGCGCTCGACGACCCGCTCCCCGGCCTGCTCAACGCCGGCACCGTGGTGAAGCAGGTCGTGACGCGCGCGCCGCGCGCGAGGGCGGACGTGTGAACAGCGACCGCAGGCCGCCTGTCGAGGGGGGCGCCGGAGGGGCACCGCTCCGCACGCCGCGGATCACGGTCTACGTCGGCGCACCGGACGCCTTCGCGCCGCGCGCCGCGTGGGTACTCGAGACGCTGCTCGCCCCGCTGGGTCGCCGGTCCGCGGTCACACGCGACCCGGCCGAGGCCGCAGGCGCAGCGCTCGCGTATGCGCCCGAGCCCGTCGCCGGCGTGCCCACGATCCCGTGCGACCCCGGCGCGATGGAGCTGATCGCCGCCAGTCGGCCGCTGCCGGCCGGCGCCTTCACGACCGTCGGGAGCGGCGACGGCGCCGCCGTCGCCGCCTGGCCGGCCGACTCCGGCGCCGGCTTCGCCGTCCCGTTCGACCTCATCGCCTCCGCCTTCGTCCTGCTCGCCTGCTGGGACGAGCACACCACCTCCGAGCGCGACAAGTATGGGCGTCTGCCGTACTCGGCGAGCGTCTTCGCCGCCAACCCGGAGCTGCACATCGAGGACCCGGCGGTGGACCGGTACGCCGAGCTCCTGGGCGGCGTTCTGGCGCCGCGCCTCGCCGAGCTCGGCTTGGAGCCGCTGCCGCCCGCGGGGAGCGTCTGGGGAGCGCGCGGCCGCTTCGCGATCGCGCTCACCCACGACCTCGACAACCTGTGGCGGTGGACACGGCGCGGCTTCGCCGCCGCCGGCTACCGCACCGCCCGCGCCGTCCGTCACGGGCAAGGACGCGCCGTCCTGCGAGAGCTGGGCGACGGCGCCGACTGGCTCGTCCACCACCTGCCCCGGCGCACCGACCCCTTCTGGACCTTCCCGCAGATCCTGGACGGCGAGGACGTCCGCGGCGTCTCCTCGACCTTCTACGTGATCGCCCGCCACACGCACAAGCGGGACGGCAACCAGCCGGTCACCTACCGCAAGCGCATCCCCGAGGCGCTGTCGCTGCTCGCGCGACATCACCGCGAGGTCGGCCTGCACGGCAACGACGCCGACCGGCTCGGCATCGACCCATTGCTCGACGACCGCACTCTGCTTGCACAGGACGCGCACGCCGAGATCCACGGCATCCGCTACCACTACCTGCGCTGCCTCTACCACGAGACGCTCCCGCTGCTCGAGCAGGCGCGCTTCAGCTATGACACCAGCCTGGCTTTCGCAGAGCACGAAGGGTTCCGCTGTGGCTGCTCGGTCCCGTTCCGGCCGTACTCGCTGGACAAGGAGCGCCCGCTCGACCTCGTCGAGCTTCCGCTCGCGGTGATGGATGGCACGCTGCAGGAGCCGCATTATCGCGGCCTGGCGGCGGCCGACGCCGAGCACGCCGCCGCGTCTGTGCTGAGCCGTGCCTTGGGCAGCGGCGGCGCGGTCAGCCTGCTCTGGCACAACAACCGGTTCGACAAGCGCGTCTCCCGAGGCTACGACAAGGTCTACTGGGACCTTGTCGACCAGGCCCTGGCGCGCGGCGCCTGGCTCACTTCAGCCGGCGACATCGTCTCCCACTGGAGACAGACGTTCGGCATGCCCGAACCGTCCTCGCTGCAGGCCGCCGGTACGTTCCTGTGCGACTGCCGGGTGGACGCGACCCGCGCAGCGAGAGGAGCCTGACGGTGACCCGCGTGCTCCACCTCAGCGTCGTCCACCAGCCGGACGACCCGCGTGTCTACGAGCGCGAGTGCCGCACCCTGGCACAGGCCGGCTACGAGGTGATGTACATGGTGCCGGGCGCGGAGCCGGGGCGCGACGACGCCGGCGTCATCTTCGCGCCGCTGCCGGAGCGCGGCCGCAAGACGCGGTTCCTGAGCTCGCTCGAGATCACCAGGTCGCTCCGCACCCTCAAGCCCGACGTACTGCACGTGCACGACCCCGAGCTCCTGACGCTGTTCCCCGCCGCCAAAGCCCTGGTGCCGCGGCTGGTCTACGACATGCACGAGTACGTGGTGGAGGCCGTGAACAACAAGCCGTACCTGCCGTCCAAGGTGCGCCCGGTCGCATCGCAGACGACGTCCGTCGCCCAGAAGAGCCTCGCGGCGCTGGGCTCGGGCGTGGTCGTCGTGGTCGAGGACCAGCTGGACGCGCTGGGTGGCGCGCCCACACTGCGCCTCGTGCTGCCCAACTACCCGCGGACCTCCCGCTTCGAGCATGCCGAGCCTGTGCCCGAGCTTGCCGCCGACCCGCGTCTGAAGATCGTCTACATCGGCAGCCTCTCGCGAGCGCGCGGCTGCACGATGATGCTCGACGTCATGGAGCAGCTCGAGCCCGACGAGGCGGTGCTGTACCTCGGCGGCACCTTCAATGACCCGGCGCTGGAGAGGGAGGTCGGCGAGCGGCTGACCGCGGGCCTCGCCGACCGGGTCAGGCTGCTCGGCCGCATCCCGCCGCCGGAGCTGCCGCGGTATCTGGCGTCGGCCGACGTCGTCTGGGTGCCCTCGCAGCCGGACGGCCAGTACAGCCACCCGACGGTCCCCACCAAGCTCCTCGAAGGCATGACCATGGGGCTCGCCGCGCTGGTCAGCAACATGCCGGGGCGCGGCGAGCTGGTCCGCCTCGAGGAGTGCGGGCTCGCCGTGGAGCCGGGCGCCGAAGGTCATCTGCGCGGGCTCCGGCGCCTCCTCGCCAACCGCCGGGCCCTCCCCGAGATGGGCGCTCGCGGCCGCCGCGCGGTCGAGCGCCGCTACAGCTGGGAGGCCGTCGAGAGCGATTTGGTAGACTTCTACGGTTCGCTCTGCGCCGGGCTCCCGTAAGGGGCCCCGGCCCCCGCGGCCACACCGGCCAACGCGCCTCACCGGAGGGAGAGCCTCACGTGAGCATCGACAGCTTCAAGAACGTGCTCGTCCTGGCGCCGCACACCGACGACGGTGAGTTCGGCTGCGGCGGCACTATGGCGCGGCTCATCGAGAACGGCGTCAGGGTCACCTACGCCGCCTTCAGCACCGCCGCCAAGAGCGTGCCGGAGGGGTTCCCCAAAGACGTGCTCAAGCACGAGGTCCGCGCGGCCACAGGCGTGCTCGGCATCAAGCCGGAGGACCTCAAGGTGTACGACTTCGAGGTCCGTACGTTCCCGACCATGCGCCAGGACATCCTCGAGGAGATGATCGTCCTGCAGCGCGAGCTCGACCCGGATTGCGTGCTCATGCCGGCGCTCATCGACCTGCACCAGGACCACAAGACCATCGCCGAAGAGGGCCTGCGCGCCTTCAAGCGCACCACGGTCATGGCCTACGAGATCCCGTGGAACAACCTCAACTTCTCGCAGCAGGCTTACGTGAGGCTCGAGGACCGCCACATCCAGAAGAAGGTGGAGGCCCTGCAGTGCTACGCCAGCCAGGGCCACCGCAACTACCTGAATGAGGACTACATCCGCAACGTCGCCCTCACGCGAGGCATCAACATCGGCTGCTCGTTCGCCGAGGTGTTCGAGGTCTACCGCTGGGTCCTCTAGCGCCTGGACCGACGTGACCATCCTGGAGACCGCATGACCCTGCCCCCGCTCAAGCTCGTTCTCACGGCCGCCGGCTGCCCCGGCGCGAGCACGCTCATCCAGCAGCTCAAGGCCAACGGCGAGCGCGAGATCGTCATCCACGGCGTGGACATGCGCCCGGACGCGATCGGGCGCTTCCTGTGCGACGGCTTCAGCATCGTGCCGGCGGGAGCCTCACCGGAGTACATCCCGGCGCTCGCCGAGGTGGTGGATCGCGAGCACCCGGACCTGCTCTTCGTCCAGTCCTCGCACGAGATCGAGACGGTGGCGCGCCACCGTGACGTCTTCGAGGCGCTCGGCGCGCGGGTGCTCGCCGACGGCGTGCGCGGCATCGAGATCGCCAGCGACAAGGCCGTCATGCACGCCGCTTGCAGCGAGATCCCGGTGCCGCAGCCGGTGCTGCTCCGGCCGGCGAGCCTCGAGGAGTTCGTCGCCGGCGCCCGCGAGCTGGGCTATCCGGACGTGCCGGTCTGCTTCAAGCCGCCGGTCGCCAAGGGCTCGCGCGGCTTCCGCATCCTCTCCGCGCACGTCGACCGCGTCCGCGGATTGCTCTACGAGAAGCCCATCAACCGGTACATGACGCTCGACGACTTCGTCGACCTCTTCACCGGCTACGAGCCCTTCCCGGACCTCATGCTCATGGAGTACGTCGACGCGCCCGAGATCACCGTCGACCTCTTCGCCGACAAGGGTGAGGTCGTGTTCCACCAGACGCGCACACGCGAGGAGTTCCTCACTGGCCTGGCCATGGCATTCAAGACCATCCACCGGCCGGAGCTCGTAGACCTCACGCGCAAGGTCGTCCGCAAGCTGGAGCTCGACTACTACCAGAGCGTCCAGTGGATCGGCGGCAAGCTCCTGGAGATCAACCCGCGCGTCAGCACCTTCGTATACCAGGAGGACTTCATCATCCCGTACCTCGGCATCAAGTACACGCTCGGCGAGCTGGGCTCGGACGACGTGGCCGAGATCCAGGCGCGCGTGCGCACCAGCCGCCGCTCGGTGCGGTACTACGACCAGGTCTTCTGGGACGAGTGATCTGATGCCGGCCGCAGCCGGCGAGGAGGCGCACCCGGCGTGCACATCCTGTTCCTGACGCACTACTTCACACCTGAGAACAACGCCCCGGCCGCGCGCGTGCACGGCATGGCCAGAGAGTGGGTGCGCAGCGGGCACCGCGTCACGGTGCTGACCTGCGCGCCCAACGTCCCTGTCGGCGTGGTCTACGAAGGCTACGAGAACAAGCTCTACCAGGAGGAGTGGGTCGACGGCATCCGCACAGTGCGCGTCTGGACCTGGCTGGCGGCCAACAAGGGCCGCGTGCGCCGCGGCCTCAACTATCTCTCGTACCTGGCAGCGGCCGGCGCGGCAGGCCCGCTGGTGCGGCCGCGCGCCGACGTCGTCATCGCCACCACCCCCCAATTCTTCGCCGGCTGGGCTGGCTGGCCGGTGGCGCGCGCCCACGGTGCTCCGTTCGTGCTCGAGGTCCGCGACATCTGGCCCGACTCGATCGTGGCCGTCGAGGCGCTGCCCGACGGGCGCATCGTCCAGGGACTCGGCAAGCTGGAGCGCGCGCTGTATGAAGGCGCCGACCACATCGTCGCCGTCGGCGACGGCTACCGCATGAACATGATCCGCAAGGGCATCGGACCGTCCAAGATCAGCGTGATCACCAACGGCGTGGACGTGGACCTCTTCGAGCCGCGCCAGCCCGACCAGGAGCTCCGCGCGCACCTCGGCTTCTCGCCGGAGACGTTCGTCATCACCTTCGCCGGCACCATCGGCATGGCCAGCGACCTCGGCGTAGTGCTCGACGCGGCACGGCGACTCAGGGCAACGGGGCGCGACGACATCGCCTTCCTTCTCGTCGGCGACGGGGCACAGCGCGCCGAGCTCGAGGAGCGGGCAGGGGCCGAAGGACTCACCAGCGTGGTCTTCACCGGCCTGGTGCCGCGCGCAGAGCTGCCGGCGTACCTGGCGAGCAGTGACGCCTGCCTCGCGCACTTCCGCAAGCAGGAGCTTTTCCAGATGATCCTGCCCAACAAGTTCTTTGAGGACGCCGCCATGGCGCGGCCCATCCTGCTCGGGTTCGAAGGCGACGCCCGAGCGATGCTCGAGGAGGCCGACTGCGGCATCGCCTTCGAGCCGTCGAACGCCGAGGCGCTGGCGGCGGCGGCGGAGCAGCTGGCCGCGGCCTCCCCCGTGGAGCGGCGGCGGCTCGGCGAGAACGGCCGCCGCTACGTCCTCGAGCACTTCGACCGCCGTAAGCTCGCGCACGACTACCTTGAGGTCCTCGGGCGTGTGCGTGCCGATTTCAAGCGCGGCCGCCGGTGACCGGCGCCGCTGTGCTCACCTCGCCCTCGCGCCCGGCCCCGCCGCGCCTCTCAGGCGGCTGGGGTAGTATGGCGCGAAGCAGCCACCGCCTCCGGAGGAGCGCATGAGCGACGACAGCACCACCATCGACGTAGGTTCCTGGTTCCTCACACTCCTGCACAACTGGTGGGTGATCGTCGGCCTCATCGTCATCGGCATCGTGGCAGGGGCCCTCGTCACCATGGCTCAGCCCAAGCAGTACACAGCCACCGCCTCCGTCTACATCGGTCAGACCACCGACGCCAACGGCAATGCCATGGCCGGTCTCAACTCCAACGCCAAGGCCGCCACTCAGTTGCTGACCAGCCAGGTCATCCTCGAAGAGGCGGCCGGCAGGAGCGGCGTGGACATCTCCACGAGCCTGCTGCGCAAGGAGACGACCGTCGAGACCCCGTCGTCGACCGTCAAGGTCAGCACTTCGGTGGTCAACATCGTCGTCATCAACGTGACCGACACCAAGAAGGTCCGCGCGGCGGCGGCCGCCAACGCCCTTGCCGCCGTGCTGCTCGAGCACCTGGACACGGGCACCAGCGAGAAGATCGCCATCCTTGAGAGTCAACTCGCCGCCGGCAAGAAGCAGGCCGCGGCGGCGGAGGCCCGGTCCGTGGCGTCCCAGCGTGCGATCGCGGCCATCGCCGACAGCGGCATGTCGCAGGCGCAGAAGGCCACGGCCTCCGCGCCGTACATAGCCGTGGTCCAGGCGGCGGCGACCGAGGTGTCCGACCTCACGCTCAGCAATCAGAAGACGGCGCTGCTGCTGCTCACCGCCAAGCAGGTCGAGCAGCCGCGGATCCTGCACGATGCCGCCGTCCCCGACTCGCCGAGCGGCCCGACCATGTCGCTCAACGTGGCTATCGGCGCCCTCGCCGGCCTCGTCATCGGCATCATCGTGGCGTTCGCGCGCAAGGGTCTCGCGGACCGGCGCGCCGCCCGGGCCGCGGCCGCCTGACCTGCCGCCCTCCCGGCCGCCGGGAGGAGCCGCCCGGCACCCGGTGGTAGACTCGCCGGGTCTGAGGGGGCCTCATCACGGGAGGTGGCAGTCATGCCCTCCGTATCCCGTTCCATCATCGCGACTCTGGTCGTGCTGGCCGCGGTCCTGCTTGCGCCGGCCGCGGCTCCTGCCGCTGCGCCCGGGTGCATCGTCCTGAAGAACGGCATGACCCTCGCGCAGCAGTTCGGCTACCAGCCCGACTACCGCCAGAACGTGGTCACGTTCGACGTCGGCAACGTGCCGAGCATCCGCAGCCGCGGCGCGAACGAGGACGACACGTCATTCGTGCAGCGTCTCGAGAACGGCGCGTGGGTGCGACACGACCTGCTCGATGCGCTTCGCGACGCCTACCCCGACTTAGCCGGGACCGTGCACGCCGGCGGCTACGGCACCGACCGGGTCGACTGGGACGCGGACGGGCGCGCGTACACCGTCCTCACCATCCGACTCGACGACGACGGCGGGTTCCGCAATGTGCTGATGGCCTCCGCGGACGGCATGCAGACCTGGCAGGTCCTCGAACTGCCGTTCGGCGACGACACGCCGCAGGTGGACCCGCACGACTGGGGCAACGTCACGAGCGAGCACCAGGGCGCGCAGCCGCTCGAGGGGCCGCCGCTGATCGCCGTGTGGAGGCAGCTCGCCCCCTGGCACGGCCAATGGGCCTCGCTGGACGAGCTGGACGTCATCAAGCCGTACTGGAGCGGCGGCACACTGCTGCTGCGCAAGCCGGTACACGTGAGCGACGTCGCCCTCACATTGCTGCAGTGCTCCGGCGGCGCCTCGTTTGCCGTCACCCGCGGCGACACCAGCTACTTCGTGTACGCAACGACGGTCTCACGTCGCACCAAGGCCACGCCGACCTGCGTCGCGGCGTACGACGCCTCGAGCAACTCCGTGAGTGAGAGCATCCCCATAGCGAAGTCGCGCCCGGCCAACGACCTGCACTGCACGCCGGGAATCTGCGCGGACAGCAAGGGCACACTGCACGTCGTCACCGGCGCCCACGGCTGGCCGTTCCGCTACGTGCACTCCAGGGCGCCCTACTCCATCGCCGCGTGGACACGTCAGGTCAACGTCATGAACAGCGGCTACAGGGACAAGACGACCGACGCGGACGGCGTCGGCCAGCAGACCTACCTGTCCATAGTCTGCGCCCCGGATGACACCCTGCACATCGTGTGCCGTCAGGTGCGCCGCAACGCGGACATGTACTATCGGCAGCGCGGGTACGACGCGCTCGTCCACACGTCGCTCGCGCCGGGCGCGAGGACCTGGAGCACGCCGAACCTCGTGGTCGTGCCGCCGCGGGCGGGCTACTCACAGTACTATCAGAAGCTCACAGTGGACCATCTCGGTCGCTTGTTCGTCTCGTGCAGCTACTTCTCCCGGCGCGACCCGCCTGCGACGCGGACCTTCCGGCGGTTCCACCACCGCATGGTGCTCATCTCCGAGGACTCCGGCCGTACCTGGCGCTTCGCCACCACGGCCGACCTCGTGGCCGGCATCCCGGCAGGCGTGGGCTACGCCGACGCCGGGCAGGGGGCGACACAGTGAGACGGCCGGTCGCGCACCGCACCGTGAAGCCGGGCCGGCGAGCGGTTGCCGCGGCCCTGCTCGCTCTCGCCGCGGTGCTGCTCATGGCGCCCACCGCCCGAGCCACGGACCACCCGCTCCGCATCAACAGCAAGATCAGCCTGCGAACGCAGTACCACTACGCGCCGCAGTACGAGTGCAACCTCCCGATGTTCGACGCCGCCAACCGCGCTTACATCCGCAGCAGGACCGCTACTCAAGATGTCACCCGCGATGCCTGGTCGCTCCGCAACGGCGCCTTCCGCCGCTCGTCTCTTATCGCCGCCGTCAAACGCGCCTATCCGCGATTCAAGGGCACGGTCAATGCCGGCGGCTGGGGCGGCGAGGCCATCGAGGCAGACGCGCTCGGGCGCCTGTACACCCTGGTCGAGGTCCGCATCGGGAACGGCAGCCTGCGCAACCTCCTGCTGTACTCGACCGACTTGGGACGAAGCTGGAAGGTGGTCCGTCTGCCGTTCAACCCGCCCAAGGCGTCGCCGGACGGGCGCAACGACGGCACCTGCGCGTCCGAACACCTCACCGGGTGGAACCTCCGGCCCGACCCGCCGCTCATCGCCATGTGGCAACCGGTCGGGCAGTGGCCGGGCTACCGCGCCTGCCGCATGGCCCTGTACGTGGCGCAGCCCTACTTCGACGGCGACCGTCTGATCCTGCCCAAGCCCGTGCAGGTGACCGACCGCAGCCTCGGAATGGTCCAGGCGGCCGGCGGCGCCTCGTTCGCCGCCACGATCGGCACGACCACCTACATCACCTGGGCTGAGGTCGCCACGCCGAGCGCCGGCGCCTCGCCGATCTTCGTGGCGGCCTACGACCAGACCACCGGCACGCTGGGCGTGGCCCAGGAGGTCGAGCAGGCCCGGCCCGTCAACGACGACCACTGCACCCCGGGCATCGTCGCCGACTCGCAGGGCGGGCTGCACGTCGTGAGCGGATCCCACAACGCACCGTTCATGTACACATACACGGCCACGCCGGCCGACCCGGCCACCTGGTCCCAGCCGGTGCCCATGCTCCTCGACGGCTACCGGACCGGCGGCAAGAGCCCGCGCGGCCGCCAGACCTACGTCTCGCTGGTCTGCACGCCGGAGGACAGGCTGGTGGTCGTCTTCCGCCAGTGGCGTTGCGGCGTCGACGCCGTCTTTCACGGCCAGCCCTACGAGGCGCTCTGCGTACAGTGGCTGGACCCCGGCGGCACGTGGACCACGCCGCTGAGGCTCGCCTACTGCAGCCGCCACCGCGGCTACGCGCAGTACTACCAGAAGATGAGCATCGACCGGAGCGGGCGGATCTTCCTGTCGCTCAACTACTTCCGTCCCAAGGACTGGCCGGTCGAGAAGCGCATCGCCAACCGGTACCACCACCGCATGATCCTCATGTCGACGGACGGCGGGGAGACCTGGCGCTTCGCCACCCTGGCCGACTTCACCGGAGGCGTGACGCCGGAGCAGTGAACGCGAGCCGTGTCGGCAGCCCGCCCTGCCGGCCCTGGCCGCGGCTCAGCCGCCGTAGACGTCCGGCCGGCGGTGGTCCAGCGCCGGGATCTGGGCGCGCACCTCGGCGAGGCGGCCCAGGTCCAGGTCGGCGACGCAGATCCCCACGCCCTCGTCCCGCCGCGCCAGCACGTCACCCCACGGGTCGACGATCATGCTGTGGCCGTAGCACGCGCGCCCCGGCAGATGCTCGCCCACCTGGTCCGGCGCGACGACGAAGCAGCCGTTCTCGATGGCGCGGGCGCGGAGCAGCACCTCCCAGTGGGCCGCGCCCGTGTACGCGGTGAACGCCGACGGTACGCACAGGATCTGAGCGCCGCGCAGCGCCAGAGCAGCGTAGAGGCCGGGGAAACGGAGGTCGTAGCAGATGGAGAGACCGAGCCGGACGGGGGTGCCGTCCTCCGCCGTGATCTCTGCGGTGACGAGCTGAGCGCCCGGCGCCACCTCGTCCGACTCCCGGTACTGCACCGCGCCCGAGGTGACGTCGAAGAGGTGGACCTTGCGATAGACGGCGCGGAGCTCGCCAGCGGGGTCGAAGAGCGCGGAGACGTTGGCGACGAGCCCGCCGGGCGCCGGCTCGTACACGGACCCGGCGAGCAGCCACACGCCGCGCCGCGCCGCCACGGCGGCCAGAGCGCGGCTGGACGGGCCTTCGGGACCTTCCGCCGTGGCGAGGATGCCATCGCCACGGCCCTTGTACGCCCACGTCTCCGGGAGCACGACGAGGCGCGCTCCCTGGTCGGCCGCCGCCACCACCAGCGCCGCCGCGACCCGCACGTTCGCAGCCACGTGCTGGCGGGTGTTCAGCTGCACGCAGGCGACGCGCAACGTCGTCCGTGCGGCAGGAGCGGGGCTCGCGCCGGCCGCTGAGCGGCTCACGCGCACGTCCCGCCGGCGCAGGCCATGAGCGACAGCAGCTCGTAGGCGATGGTGGCCGCCATCAGCGCGGTGAGATGGCTGCTGTCGAGCTCGGGCACGACCTCGACCACATCCGCTCCGGCCAGGTCGAGGCCGCGACACCCCCGGATCAGAGCGAGCGCCTGGGCGGACGTCGGCCCGCCGACCTCCGGTGTGCCCACCGCCGGCGCAAACCCCGGGTCGACGAAGTCGGCGTCCACGGTGATGAACGCCTTGCGCTGGCCGACTGCCTCCACGGCCGCCGAGACCACCCCGGTGCCGAGCTGCGCAAGGTCGTCCCAGGGCACCACCGTGAAGCCAAGCTCGCGAGCGCGCTCGTACTCGTCCGGGGTGTCAAGTCCGCCGCGCATGCCCAGAAGCGCGGAGTGCTCCGGGTCGACCAGGCCCTCCTCCGCGGCCCGCCGAATCACCGTGCTGTGCGCGTGCTTCTCGCCGGCGGTCTCGTCCAGGCAGTCGGTGTGGGCGCCGAAGTGCAGCAGCGCGAGGGGGCCGTGCTTCGCTGCCGCGGCCCGCAGCTCGGCGAGCATGACGGTGTGGTCGCCGCCGAGGCACAGGGGCACGGCGCCGGCCTCGTGCACCTGAGCGAGGAACTCCTGCATGGAGGTCAGGCTGCGGTCGCTGAAGCCGGCGACCATGTGGGCGTCGCCGGCGTCGACCACCGAGAGGCGCTCGAACACGGCCACACGTTGCGCCGGGTTGTAGGCGGAGTGGATGGTCAGTGAGGCCTCGCGGACCGCACGGGGGCCGAAACGGGCGCCCGTGCGCACCGCGAGCCCCGTGTCGAACGGCAGGCCGACCACGGCCACGTCGACGTCCTCGAAGTGCGTGACGTGCGGCAGACGCAGGAACGTGGTCACGCCGGCCACGCGCGGGGATCGCACCCCGTCGTCGGGACCGTATCCCTTCATGACCATCTCCTTCCCGGACGTGAAACTTCCGGCGCAAGTCTACCGCCACTCGCACGGCTGGCCGCGCTAATCATTTTGCCGTTGGGGCCGATAGACTCTGTGCGCTGGCTCACGACGCTTGAACGTGCCTGCGCCCGCGGGGGGAGAGAAGATGGCGGACGAACGGCTGCGCATACTGGTGATCGACGACGACGATGATCTGACGACATCCGTCGCCGCCGTCCTCGAGGCCAACGGCTACGAGGTCATCACTGCCACCGACGGTGAGCAGGGCCTCGAACTGGCGTTCACGCAGCATCCCCACCTCGTCCTCCTCGACGTCACCATGCCGGGCATGGACGGGCATCAGGTGTGCCGGGAGCTCCAGTTCGGCTACACCAAGGACATCCCCGTCGTGTTCCTGACGGCGCGCACGGAACTGTCTCACATGAAGGAGGCCAACCGCTCCGGCGCCTCGGCCTACGTGACCAAGCCGTTCCGCTCCGAGCGCCTGCTGCAGACCATCCGCGACGTCCTCCGCGACGCCAGCGCCTACCGGGACGACGTGACCGGGCTTCCCACGCTCGCCGGCATCCAGGTGGAGATCCAGCGGATGCTGTTCGACCACGGCCAGCTAGGCTTCATCTATGTCAGCCTCGGTGGTGTCCAGGCGCTCGAACACCTGCAGGGGTTCGAGGTGGTGGACGAGGTATACCGTGTGGTCGGCAACGCGCTGCATCAGGCGCGTGGAGACCTGCTGCGCGGCGAAGACTTCATCTCGATCTCCAGCCTCGGCGACGCATTCCTCATCGTCCTCTCTCCCTCTCGCGAGCACGCCTTCATCACCGAAGACGACCTGCGCATGGTCAAGACGCGTCTGCAGGAGAAGCTGCTGGCGCAACTGGAGCGGGAGCTCGAAAGCCGCACGCTGCGCAAGGTAGACCTGTTCGTCGGGTACTCGCGGCTGACCCAGTCGCCCAAGATCCGCTTCAAGCGCGCCCTGCTCGACGCCGTCGCCAGCGCCACGAAGACCGTCGAAGCCGAGCGCGACGAGATCCGTTCCCACCTGCGCGAGCAGTTCGATGCGGTCATGGCACAGGAGCAGGTTTCCTGCGTGTTCCACCCGATCGTCAACCTCAGAGACTTCGAGGCGATCGGCTACGAGATCCTGTCGCGGGGGCCGCGGGAGAGCGAGCTGCATCGGCCCGACGCACTCTTCGAGATGGCGCGCAGCGAGGGGCGCGTGGCGGAGCTCGACCGGCTCTGCCGGCGCACGGCCTGCCGTGCGGGCGAGCACCTGCCGGAACACGCCCTGCGCTTCATCAACACCGAACCACTGACGATGTTCCTCCACTCGCATGGCGACAGCTTCGTGCAGGAGTTCGTGGACGTGACGCCCTCGTCGGTCCGCGGCCTGACCGTCATCGAGATCACCGAGAACAACGTCATCGACGACTTCGACCGCATGCGCGAGATGGTGCGACAGTTGCGCGCGCACGGGTTCCGCGTCGCCATCGACGACGCGGGAGCCGGATACGCCGGCCTGCAGACGATGGTCGAGATCGAGCCAGACTTCATCAAGCTCGACATGTCGCTGATCCGCGGCGTCGACACGTCCATCGTCAAGCAGCGCCTGGTGCGCACGCTCCGCGACTTCTGCCGCGAGGCGGCCATCACGCTGATCGCCGAAGGCATCGAGACGGTGCGGCAGTTGGAGACGCTGCGCCAGCTGGGCGTGACGCACGGCCAGGGCTTCCTCTTCGGCCTCCCGGGACCTGACAGCCCCCTGCGGGAGATCTATCCGCCTCTGGAGACGGTCACGCCCACATGAAGCAGTGTGCTGGCGGCCTCCAGACTCGTGTGATACAGTGCCGCGCACGATGAAGACCCGCGACAACAGCCGTTGCAGCAGCAGCACCTTCTGCGCCAATCGGCGTCGCTGGGCCTGGCGCGCGTAGCGCCTCTACTCTGACACCCGCACGGGCCCTGCCCGCACCCCCTGACCGCATCGCAGTGGTCGTCCCGTCCCCCGGACACGGAGCACAGGAGTAGTGCATCTTCATTCAGAACTGCATCATCAGTCCAGGCGTCATTCGAGAGGAGGTAGGTCATGAGCGAGTACAAGAAGAAGTTCGTCCTTGACGAGGAGAGGATCCCCAAGGCCTGGTACAACATCGTGCCGGACCTGCCCGCGCCGCCCCCGCCGCCCCTCAACCCCGCCACCCTGCAGCCCGCAGGTCCCGACGACCTCTCGCCGATCTTCTCGCCGAGCATCATCGCTCAGGAGGTCTCGGCGGAGCGGTACATCGAGATCCCTGAGGAGATCCACCAGATCTACCGCATCTGGAGGCCTACGCCGCTCATCCGCGCCACCGGCCTCGAGAAGGCGCTCGACACACCGGCCAAGATCTTCTTCAAGCACGAAGGCGTCAGCCCGGCCGGATCGCACAAGAGCAACACCGCCGTCGCGCAGGCGTACTACAACAAGCTCGACGGCACCACTCGCCTCGCCACCGAGACCGGCGCCGGCCAGTGGGGCAGCGCCCTCAGCATGGCCTGCCAGATGTTCGACCTCGAGTGCATGGTCTACATGGTCAAGGTCAGCTACCACCAGAAGCCCTACCGGCGCAGCATGATGCAACTCTGGGGCGGCACCGTGATCCCCAGCCCGAGCGACCAGACCAACGCCGGTCGCGCCGTGCTGGCCGAGGACCCGGACTCGCTGGGCAGTCTCGGCATCGCCATCAGCGAGGCCGTCGAGGACGCGGTGACGCACCCCGGGTCAAAGTACGCCCTTGGCAGCGTGACCAACCACGTTCTCCTGCACCAGACGATCATCGGCGAGGAGGCGATCCTGCAGAGCCAGGACGCCGACGCCTACCCGGACGTCGTCGTCGGCTGCGTCGGCGGCGGCTCGAGCTTCGGCGGCCTGGCGTTCCCCTTCCTCCGCGAGAACCTCGCCGGCAAGACCAGCACGCGCCTGGTCGCCGTGGAACCGACCGCGTGCCCGTCGCTCACCAAGGGTCAGTTCCGCTACGACTTCGGCGACGAGGCCGAGACCACACCGCTGTTCAAGATGTACACGCTGGGTCACGACTACATGCCGCCCGGCATCCACGCCGGCGGCCTGCGCTACCACGCCATGGCGCCGTTGCTCAGCCACGTGTTCGACCTCGGCCTCATGGAGGCGGTGGCCGTGCCGCAGACCAAGGTCTTCGAGGCGGCGCAGCTCTTCGTGAAGACGGAGGCCATCGTGCCGGCGCCCGAGAGCGCACACGCGATTCTCGCGGCCATAGAGGAGGCGCTCAAGGCCAAGGAAGAGGGCGTGAGCCGGAACATCCTGTTCAACCTCACCGGTCACGGGCTGCTCGACCTCGGCTCGTACGACAGGTACCTGAGCGGCGAGCTCGAGGACTACGACCACCCGGAGGAGGCGATCGCCGCGTCGATCGCGAAGCTCCCCGAAGTAGGTTGAGCTGTGTAGCGGGCTCATCGCCGGGTGGGCCGTGAGCGCCACCCGACAGCGACCACCGCAGCCGTGAGCTCCGAGAGGCGGCGGGGCTGTCCGCCCCGCCGCCTCTCCCGCGTATGCGGCCTGTGGCCGCCGCCGTCCCCGGCGAGCGGCGACTACAGCAGCGGCAGGACCAGGGTGCGGAGGACGGCGGGGAGCCGCGCCCAGCCGGAGACGACGACGTCCTCGACGTGGCCAAGTTCGTGCGGCTCCTCGCCGACGGCTATGCGCACGGTGGCCGCCGCCAACAGCGTCTCGTCGGCAACCCCGTCGCCGCACGCGACCGTCCGCGCCATGGGCACGTGGAGGCGCGCCGCCAGAAAGCGGAGGGCGGCGCCCTTGTCCACCTCCGGCGCGAACACCCCGAGGAAGCCGGGCCGGATGGGAGAGACCCTCAGGCGTCCGGCCCAATCCTCCCGGTACTCCGCGAGCAACCTCGCGACCGTGTCTGGATCTCCGTGCACGACGAGCCGGCTCGCCGTGGCCCCGGGCTCGGCTGAAAGGTCGGCGCCAGGCTCGAGCTCCCGCGGCTCGTCCACGTCCCAGACGGTCACCGAGACACCGGCCGCCAGGGTGCGGACCATCACGTCGTGTCCCGGACCGGGAGGCACGGGGAGATGGCCCAGTACCGTGCCGGCAGCCTCCACGACGAGGGCTCCGTGGTAGCAGGCGAAAAGCAAGGGGTCGATCCCGAGCGCCGCCGTCGCGCGGCGCGCCGATTGCAGTGGACGGCCGGTGACGACCACGAAGAGGGCGCCGGCGCGGACCAGCTCCGCAAGCGCCTCACCGGCGCCGGGCACCGGCCGGCTCTCGTAGTCGAGCAGCGTCCCGTCGAGATCGCAGGCGAGCAGAAGCGGCTCGCTGCGGCGTTGTGAGCCGGCCGGAGCCACCTGTCAGGTTCCGCCGACGGCGGGCAGCAGCACGGTGAAGCGGGCCCCGCCGCCGGGTGCGTCGTCCGCGGCGATGGTGCCGCCCTGGGCCTCGACCAGCGCGCGGCAGATGGCAAGGCCAAGTCCGGCGCCCGCCGTGCCGCGCGCGCCCTGCGCGCGGTAGAAGCGGTCGAACACGAAGGGCAGGTCCGCGGGGTCGACCCCCGGCCCGTCGTCGACCACCGTGAGACGGATCGCCGCACCGGCCGGGCCCGCGAGAGCCCCACCGGCGGCTCCCCTCCCAGCGGCCTGTGCGAAGTCCTCGACCACCACGCGGACCCGACCGCCTGTGGGCGTGAACTTGAGCGCGTTGTCGAGCAGGTTGCCCACCACCTGCAGCAGCCGGTCAGGATCGCCGAGTACCGTGCCCGCTACCAGGTCTGCTTCCAGCTCGACGCCTTTGGCAGCGAACCCCGGCCGGTGGCGCTCCACGGCGCCGGCCGCCACCTCGGCGAGGTCGAGTGGTTCGTGCTGCACGCTCAGATCCTCGGCCTCCAGCTCGTTGAGGCTGCGGAGCTGGCCCAGCAGCCGGCCCAGGCGCTCGACCTCCTCGCCGATGACGCGCAGGTTCTCGGGCGCCGGCGGCAGGACGCCGTCCTCCAGCGCCTCGACCCGCGACTGGATCGTGGCGAGCGGTGTGCGCAGCTCATGCGAGAGGTCGCTGGTCATGTCGCGCCGCCACTGATCGTCGCGGGCGAGCCTGTCCGCCATGGAGTTGAAGGCGGCGGCCAGCGTTGCGACCTCGTCGTCGCCGCGCGGCGGCACGCGAGCCTCGAGATTGCCGGCCGACACGTCGCGGGCCGCGTCGGTGAGCTCCTCTAGGGGGCCGGTGATCCGCCGGCTCACCAGCAAGCTGATCACGAGCGCCAGCACTCCGGCGATCCCGGCTGCGATGGCGAGGTTGCGTGTGAGCGCACTCTGATAGGCGTCTGCGGCGGCGGCGCGCGCGCCCTTGGGCGAGAAGATCGCGGCCATGCCGACGTTCTCTCCCTCGACCAGGATCGACGACTGCTGCACCGTGTAGTTGCCGGCGTCGAACGGCGCAGCGGACGGCGAGACGGAGGCGACGGCTCCCGCACCCTGCCCGGACCCGCCCATCATGCCTTGGCCGCCCATCATGCCCTGGCCGGCGCCCGGACCTTGGCCCATGTGCGACCCCTGGACGGTGAAGACCAGTCGTCCGTCGGGGTCGTAGACCGCGACGTCGACGTTGTTCAGCATCGCGACCTGGCTCAGCGCGTAGATGGCGGTGGCGTCCCAGCCGTCCGGGGCCTTGTAGGTGGATTGCAGTGAGGTCACCACGGCCTCGTTTCGCGTCGCCTGCACCTGCTGGAGGTAGGTGTCGAACCGGCGCGAGCCGGTGAAGACGACGATCAGCCCGACCACGACGATGGCGAGGACGGCGATGGCCAGATGTGTCAGCGCCAGACGGAACCGGAGACCGCGACGGAGGGGTGATGCTGCGCCGGCGCCATCCTTGACCGCCCGCCGATCGTCGATCACCGCTGGTCCTCCGCAAACGCGTAGCCGCGGCCATAGACCGTGAGGATCAGGCGCGGCGCGCGGGCGTCGTCGCCCAGCTTGCGGCGGAGGTTCTTGATGTGGGCGTCGATGGTGCGCTCGTAGGGCTCGAACTCCATGCCCTGCAGCCGCTCCACCAGCTCGGAGCGCGTGTACACGCGGCCTGGGAAGCGGGCGAGCGCCTGCAACAACCGGAACTCGGACTCGGTCAGGTCGACGGCAGTGCCGTCGAGGCTGGTGCGCCGGCGGGCGCTGTCGACCACCAGCCGCCCGCCGGCTCGCTCCAGGACATCGGCCTGCGGCACGTCGCCCGCGCGAGCGCGGCGCAGCAGAGCGCGCACGCGGGCGGTGAGCTCGCGCGGGCTGAACGGCTTGGTGATGTAGTCGTCGGCGCCCAGTTGCAGCCCGCGCACGAGATCCTCTTCAGCATCCCTGGCGGTCAGCATGATGATCGGCACATCGGACTCGGCACGGAGCCGACGACACACGTCCTCTCCCGACATGCCCGGCAGGCCGAGGTCGAGGACGACGAGGTCGGGCCTGCGGCGCGCGGCGGCGGCGAGGGCCTCTTCGCCGTTCGCCGTCCGGTCCACCACGTGACCTTGCGCCTCGAGGTAGCTCTGCACGACCTCGGCGATGCGAGCCTCGTCTTCGACGACGAGGATGCGGGTTGGATCGGGCATGCAGTCATGATACCTCGAGCGCCGCCGCGCGCGCCGCGCGCGCTACGAGCCATCTGATAGGATGCCGGGCACGCCCGAGGAGGTCCCCCTGCCCAACCTGAAGGTGTATCGCGTCGCCTGGGTGGTCGCGGCCATTCTCGTCGTGGTCGCACTGTTCACGCTCAAGAACCCGGGCACCCCAAGGCTCAGTCAGGAGCCTCCGTCCTTCGACGGTGAGGCCGCCTTCGCCGACCTCAAGACCATCGTCGAGGACTTCCCGCAGCGCGTGGCCGGCACCGACACGGACAACCGCATGGGCATCTGGGTCGAGCAGCAGTTCCGGGCTGCGGACCTCGAGACACACGTCGAGGGGTTCGCGGCCAAGGTCAACGGCCGGGGCGTGGCGCTCCAGAACGTGTACGGCGTCGCCAAGGGCCGCACCCAAGGGACCATCATGCTGGTCGCCAACCGGGACATCGCGCCGCTGGCCACGCAGGGAGCCGGTGACAACGCCTCGGGCGTCGCCGCGCTCATCGCCCTCGCCGACGCGTTCACTGTGGCGGCGCACGACCACACCATCATCTTCCTGTGCACCACCGGCGACTCGTTCGGCGCACTCGGAGCGCGGAACTTCGTCGACACGCACCAGACCGACGACCTCTACGCGGTGGTCACACTGCGCGACGTGGCCAAGCCCAAGAGCGACGCAGTGGCCGTCGACGGCTGGAGCGCCGTGCCCAGGGTGGCGCCGCCCTGGCTCTGGCTGCTCACGGCGCCGGCGGCCAAGCGGGACTCCAACATGGACACCAACCTGCCGTCGGTGCCGTCGCAGGTACTTCGTCTGGCCGTGCCTGCCGACGCCGGCAGCCAAGGTCCCTTCGTAGCCGCCGGCGTGCCCGCCGTCACCGTGTCCGCCGCCGGCCCGTCCGCACCGGCCCAGAGCGACACGCTCGACACGGTCTCCCAAGCCACGCTCACCCGGGTGGGCACCGCCGTGCAGAACATGGTGATGGCGGTCGACGGCACCAGCGAGCCGGGCGCGCCGAGCGGCGGCGCGATCTTCCTCACGCACAAGGCGACCTTGCCCGGCAGCGCGCTCGCGGCCATCCTCGCTGCTCTCGCTCTGCCCCTGGTCGCCGTCACCATCGACCTCTATGCCCACTGCCGCAGGGCGCGCATCCGGCTGAAGCCCGCCTTCCAGCGCGCCGGCCTGCACCTCGCCCCCTGGCTTGTGCTCGTCGGGATCATCTACTTCGCCAATCTCGTGGGCCTGCTGCCGCACAGTCCCGACGCGGTGATCCCCCCCGACTCGCACCTCGCCGCCTCACCTCGGTACCTGCGGGTCGCCGTCCTCTTCGTCCTGCTGGTGCTCGCGTACGCTTACGCGGTGGCGGTCGAGCGGCGCCTCGAGCGGCGCTTCGCGACAGACGCTCGGGCCACCATCCTCGTCTCCCACCTGGTGCTCGTCCTCATCGCCCTGTTGCTCCTCCTGGTCAACCCCTACGCAGTGCTCCTGGTCCTTCCCGCCGCCGTTCTCTGGCCGCTCGCCCGACCGGGCGGCTGGATGCGCTCGCTCCTGCCCGTGTATCTGGGCCTGTTCATGATCGCCATACCGCTTCTCTACTACGCGGCGCAACTCGACCTGGGCATCAAGGTCTGGTGGTACTTCTTCCTGCTCTTCGAGAACCGGACGATCCCGGCGGGGATGACGCTGGTCGCCGTGCTGTTCTTCTCCACCGCGGGCGTGCTCGCGCACACGCTGCACGAGCGCGGACTGGCGCCCGGAGCACTGTCGTGGCCGGCGATCGACCGCAGGGGGCCGGACCGGCCGAGTGACGAGGAGTGGGAGGCGGCCGAGTTGGCCGCCGGGCGCAGACTGCGACGGCGGCGCGAGCAGCGGCGGCGCAGACGCCCGCCCTCGACCTGACGCGGGCGTCGCCCGGCGCGTCCGAAGAACGCGAACGACGACTGGGCCGGGAGGAGCACGCCCTCCCGGCCCAGTCGTTACTCAGCTGATCAGTATTCTTCCTGCGAGAGCGACTCGTCGATGACGGAGTCGGTCTCCTCGTCGAGTCCGTGATCCTCGCCGGTCGGCACGGCGCGGTCGCCGCTGTCACGCGAGAGCAACGCGGCCTCGCCGCTCATCATGGCGTCGAACGCCTTGGCCTTCAGGCGGGCACGCGTCTCCTCGATGCGGCGGCGCATCTCCGCCTGATCGATGGCTCCGCCCTCGCGCACCGGGGCCTGCTCGGCCGAGGGTGCCTCGTCGGCCGGCGCCGCCGCAGGCTCCTCGATCACGACCGGCTCGGCCGCCGGCTCTGCGGCCACGGTGGGCTCCTCGGCGACCGGCTCGATGACCGGCTCCTCAGCCGCTGGCTCCTCGATCACAACCGGTTCGGGCTCGGCGACGGCCGCCGGTGCGGCCTCGTCGGCGACCGGCTCGACGACGGCCTCGTCGACCACAGCCTCCTCCACGACGGCCTCCTCGACCACTCTCTGGCCGTAGTCGATGTCCCAGGCGTGCTTCACGGACGGCTGCTCCTCCGCCACGGGCTCCGGCTCGACGGCGGCCGGCCCGGAAGGCGCGAGCGGAGGCGGGGGCAACGGACCGGCCAGGGGCGCCGGCTCCTCGGCGAGGGACTCGTCGGCGATGGCCTCGTCGGGCTCGGACTCGTCGGCGACGGCCTGGTCGGCGACACGCTCGGCGACGTCGGCTTCCTGGGCCGCTTGTGCCGCGAACTCCTCCTCCTCGATCGCCTCGGTAACGGCCTCCTCGGCGACGGCCTCGGTCTCGGCGGCCTCGATGACCGCCTCCTCGGCGACGGCCTCTGCGACTTCGGCCTGAGTGACGGCCTCTTCGGCGAACGCCGTGGCGGCGTCGGCCTCGTCGGCGGCCTCGACGGCCGCGATCTCGACCTGGTCGTCATCGGTGGCCAGTGCTTCAGCGATGCTGTCGGTCGCGACCTCCTCGGCGGTGACGGCCTCGTACACGGCCTCTTCGGCCACGGCCTCGGCCACCTCTGCCTCTGCCACCGCCTCCTCGGCCACGATCTCCGCCGCGAAGGCGTCGACGACGGCGTCTTCGGCCGCGGTCTCGGCCTCGGCCGCCACGGCGGCGGCGTCGTCGGCCATCAGTGCAGCCTCGTCGGCCTGCTCGGAAACGTCGGCGGCGAACGGCTCAGCCAGTTCGTTCTCCAGAGCCGCGCGCGTCTCTTCGATGCGCACACGCAGGTCCTCGCCCGCCGGCTGTTCTTCAAGCGCCGGCTCCTCGACGACCACGACCTTGTCCTCGACCTCAGATACGACGGCCTCCTCCGCAGGCTCGGACGTCCACGTACGCTCCAGCGGCTGCGGTACCCGGTCGTCCATGGGAGGTTCGGCTACGGCTGTGGCGACACCACCCCGCCCCGCCGGTTCCGGCTCCGGGTACGCGCCTTGCCCGGCGCCCAAGAGCCTCTTGCTGTCTCCACCGGCCAGTTGCCGGCGCAACTCACGCCCGCTCTTGGGGGCGACAAGCAGCGCGACGCCCGCCCCGATAGCGAGCCCGAGCAGGAACCTGAACACCTTCATCGCTGCCTCCTTCACCCTGCCAGCCTGACGCCAGCCGCGAAGCGCGCGAAACCGGCGATGTGTAACGTCGGAAGAAATGTGCCCGAGCTTTACAGTGTACAGCCCTGTATACGGGGGGCCGGGGTGCAGTCCTGCCAGGCGTCAGGCCAGTCGCTGCGCCGAGACGGTCCCATCTTCTCGAGCAGAGAGGAGCACCACCCACTTGGGACCCCACCGCTCACTCACGCGCGCGGCCGCCTCGTTGAACGCAGCACTCACCGCGCCCTGACCGGCAAACGCCATGAGCGGGAGCATCGGCCGGTGCTCGATCTGCACGCGAACGCCCTCTTCGCCCTGCTTGAGCAGGATAGGCTCGGCACTGAGCTCTCGCAGGCGGAGCACGCTCTCCGGAGTGAGCTCGAGCACCGTCCTCGCGCCGGTGACGGCGCTCGGCGCTGTGTCCAGGTCGCCCTTGACCCGGCGCGCGTAGACCCACACACCCACGAGCGAGACGAGCGCGACCACGAGGAAGACCAGGACCACGACGTAGACGCTGCTCAAGCTCCCTTCACCTCCTCGCCCTCGGCCCGGCCCGGCCCGGGATCGTGCGGACGGGCATCTCGCTGGGTGTCCGCCGCCCGCCGCCTGGCCTCGTCCAGGCGGGCGGCCATCTGGCTCTCGAGTCCCCGTATCGGCACATAGTAGCGGCGCCCTGAGAGCTCGTCCGGCAGGTACTGCTGTTCCACCCAGCCGCCACTCGCATGCGGGTACTTGTACCCCGCTCCGTGGCCGAGTTCCTTCGCGCCTCGGTAGTTGGCGTCGCGCAGGTGTGGGGGGGGCGGCCGGTTGCCTTCGCGCCGTACGTCCTCGAGCGCCGCGTCGACGGCCTTGTACGCGGCGTTGCTCTTGGGAGCGAGCGAGAGATACGCGGCCGCCTGGCTCAGGTTGATGCGCGCCTCGGGCAGACCGACGTAGTCCACGGCGCGCGCCACGTCCACGGCGACCTGAAGCGCGCGGGGGTCGGCGTTGCCCACGTCCTCGCTGGCGAAGATGACCATGCGCCGCGCGATGAACCGGGGATCCTCGCCGCCGGCGATCATCGAGGCGAGGTAGTACACCGCGGCGTCGGCGTCGCTCCCGCGCATGCTCTTGATGAACGCCGAGATCGTGTCGTAGTGGGAGTCGTCGCGGTCGTACATGACCGGGGACTTCTGCGCTGCGTCCTGAAGATCATCCAGCGTTAGCGTGACCGGCTCTACGGGCGGCGACGCGACGGAGCGGGAGCGCCAGGCGGTCTCGAGCGCGTTGAGCGCCACGCGAGCGTCTCCGCGCGAGATACCGGCGAGGTAGGCGAGCGCCCCGTCGCCGAGCTTGACGCCCTTGCCGCCGAGGCCCCGCTCCTCGTCCTCCAGGGCGGTGGCCACCACCCGCTCGACCAGCTCGGGCGCGAGGGGCTCGAAGCGGTAGAGCTGGCAGCGGCTGATCAGCGCCGAGTTCACCTCGAAGTACGGGTTCTCGGTGGTGGCGCCGATCAGCGCTACGACACCGTCCTCGATCGCCGGGAGCAGCGCGTCCTGCTGCGCCTTGTTGAAGCGGTGGATCTCGTCGATGAAGAGCACGGTCCGCGCCGCGTTGAAGGTGCGCGCCTCGCGTGCGCCTTGGATCGCGGCGCGGACGTCGGCGGTGCCGGAGCTTACCGCCGAGAGCTGTACCAGCCGCGCGCCCGTCTCGGCGGCGATGAGCCGCGCCAGGGTCGTCTTGCCGCAGCCGGGCGGCCCGAAGAAGAGCATGCTGAAGAGCTGGCCGCCCTCGACGGCGGCCCGCAGTACTGTGCCGGGCCCGACGATATGTTCCTGCCCGACGAACTCCGCCAGCGTGCGTGGCCGCATGCGCGCCGCCAGCGGCGCCTCGGCCTGAACCTGATCGTCGCTCGGGGAGAAGAGGTCATCCATAACGCAGAGTGTATCTGCTACTATCCGGGACGATGCGCAAGGTGCTCGTCTTGAACACCACCTATGAGCCGCTCAACGTGTGCTCTGTGCGTCGTGCGCTCATTCTCCTGCTCAAGGACAAGGCCGAGATGCTCGAGCAGTCGGGCGCGGCGGTGCACAGCGAGCGCGACACTTTCCCCGTCCCGCTGGTCATCCGTCTCACTGCGTACGTGCGCGTGCCGCACCGCAGCCCCTCGGCGCGCATCTCGCGACGGGCGGTGTTCGCCCGCGACCGGCACCGCTGCCAGTACTGCGGCAGCCCGCGTCACCTCACGGTCGACCACGTCGTGCCACGCTCCAAGGGTGGCCCCGACACGTGGGACAATCTGGTCACGTCGTGCGCGCCGTGCAACCGCAAGAAGGGCGACCGGCCGCTCGACCTGGCCGGACTGCGGCTCCTGCGCCAGCCGCGTGCGCCCGGTCCGGCCGCTTTCATCCTGCTCCACGTGGACCACGTCCACGAGAGCTGGCGGCCCTACCTCAGCTACGCCTCCTGACGCTGGAGGCCCCAGGGGTCACCCCGGGGCCTCCAGCGACGACGACCTTCCGAGCGGCAGGGGCCGATACTAAGGTGGCTCACGCCTCCGTCTCCGCCCTGCGACCACGCCGTCTGACGAGCAGCAGCACGACGGTGATCACGACCGCGACGGCCACGACCACGCCGACGATGACGCCCGTGCTCGAACCGCCACCCGAACTGCTCTCCGTGGTGGTCGCTTCGTGCACCGAGAGGTATGTGTCGGGCTGGGTGTTGTACCACCACTCGCCCTTGTTCTCGTTGGCGCGCACCCAGCCGGCCCACTTGCCCTTGTTGGCCGCCTCGAGGTCGAGCGGATAGACCAGCGGTATGTACGGCGACTCGTCGTACACGATCTGCTGCATCTGCTTGACGATCGCGATGCGCTTCTGCACATCGATCGTGGACTGCTGGTCCAGGAACAGCTTGTCGTACTCCGGGTTCGACCAGGCGCAGTCGCTCCAGCTCTGGATCGAGTTGGTCGTGAGCACGGAGAGGATGAAGTTCGGGTCTACGTCCCCGCCCCAGCCCCAGATGAACATGTCGAAGTCCGGGGCGTACTGCCCGCCGGACATGTTGTATTGCTTGTCGGCGAGCGCGCCGTCATCGATGACCTGGAGATTGATGTCGAGACCGATGTCCTTGAACCAGCCGGCGATGAGCTTGCCGCAGTTCTGCTGTTCGGGCGACTCCGAGCGTGTGTACAGGCGGAGCTTGATCGGCTTGCCCTTGTATTCGCGGATCCCGTCGCCGTCACCGTCCGTGTAGCCCGCCTCGTCCAGCGCCTGGCGTGCCTTGTCCAGATCGAACGCGTACGGCGCTGACGGCGTGAGGTGGTAGTCGGCCTCCGCTGAGTAGTAGTCACGGTTGATGATCGTGTCGGCGGCCAGCGCGTTGTTGCTGTAGCCGATGGACACGATCTTGTCCTTGTCGATCGCATACTGCAGCGCACTGCGGAACGCGGGGTCCTGCAGCACGGGGTTGCCGGTCGACTTGGGGAACGTCTTCTGGTCGGCGCAATTGAAGCCGAGCTCGTCGAACCCGACCGTGACGGCCCGGATGGCTTCGAGGCCGGGGTCGTTGTTGAGTGCGTTGAACTGCGCGGACGGGACGTTCCAGCCCGACTGGATGGCACCGGTCTTGAGGTCCTGGGCCATCGTGTCCTGGTTCTGGTACGTCTGGAAGATGACCTCGTCGACCTTGGGAGCGCCGCGCCAGTAGTCCTTGTTGGCGACGAGACGCACGTACTCACCCTTCTTCCACTCCACGGTCTGGAAGGGACCGGAGCCGATGATGGGCGGCGAGTTCTTGAACTTGCTCTCGACCTCCTTGGCCGGCACCTTGCTCCAGATGTGCTCGGGCAGGATGGGGATCCAGAGCCCGAGCATGTTCGCTTTCGGCTTGCTACAGGTGAACACCACATGGGTGTCGTCCGGAGCCTCGACCTTGTCGATGAACTTGAGGTAGTCGATGAACATCCCAAGATTGTTCTTGAGGACGTAGTTGTAGGTGAAGGCGACGTCCTTGGCCGTCAGCGGCTGGCCGTCCTGCCACTTCGACTTGTCGGTGATCGTGAACGTCCAGACCTTGCCGTCGTCGGACGTCTGCCAGTCCGTAGCGAGCCCGACACCGGGTGCGTTGGCCATGTCGCTGGCACGGAAGCCGACAAGCAGTTCGTAGTTGATCGCCCAGATCTCGTAACTGGACGACTCGTAGCCGATGAACGGGTTGAGATTGTCCGGGTCGTTGGTCCACCCCAGACGCAGGACCGTCTTGCCGCCGGGCGAGGAGCTCGGGCTGGCGGCCAGCGCGCTCCCGAGGCCCCAGAGCAACCCGACGACCAGCAGAGCGGCCAACACCGCGAGCGCCGCGCGCCTGCGGCGCCGTGTGATGAACATGCGGACTCCTTCCTCCATCGGGGCTCCCCCCACGGACCGCCCCGTCCATCCCCTACTACAGCACGGATGTGCTTCCGCGAACAGACCCCGGTGTTATACTCCGCGCCGTGATCATCGACGAGAGCAGAGAGCCTCGGCTGCAGCTGGACGACGGAGAGCCCTTCTCCATCGACAGCGCCGAGGTCACGCGCGATGTCGAGCGCTCGACGCTGACCAACATCGTCCTCCACGGCGCCGCGTTCCGGCTACCGGTCGGGGCCCGGGTCACCCTGTGGACGGGTCCCAACGTCGTCTTTGTAGGGAAGGCGGTCGACGAACGCAGCGTGCTCGACCTTCTCTCCACCGAGACGGACGACGAACTCGCCACCGACGAGACCATTTGACACCGGGCGCAGGGGGGGCACGCCCATGAAGGGGCTCATACTCAGCGGCGGCGCGGGCACTCGCTTGCGCCCCATCACCCACACAGCCGCAAAACAGCTCGTGCCGGTCGCCAACAAGCCGGTGCTGTTCTACGGCCTCGAGGCCATGCGCGCCGCCGGCATCGCCGAGGTCGGCATCGTCGTCGGCGACACGCACGCGGAGATCGAGGCCGCCGTCGGCGACGGCAGCCGGTTCGGCCTCAGCGTCACGTACCTGCCGCAGGAGGCGCCGCTGGGCCTCGCGCACGCGGTGCTCATCAGCGAGGCGTTCCTCGGCGACGAGCCGTTCGTCATGTACCTGGGCGACAACCTCCTCAAAGAAGGCATCGCCCCGTTCGTGCAGACGTTCGAGAAGAGCGAACCCGACGCGCTCATCCTGTTGCAGAAGGTCGCCGACCCGCAGAGCTACGGAATCGCCGAACTCGACGGCAACGGCCGCGTCGCGCTCCTCGTGGAGAAACCTGAAGAACCGCGCAGCGACCTCGCCCTGGTCGGCGTGTACCTGTTCACGCCGGCGGTGTTCGAGAGCGTCAAGGCCATCGCGCCGAGCGCGCGCGGGGAGCTCGAGATCACCGACGCGATCCAGCACATGGTCGACCGCGGGCTGCGCGTAGAGCCGCACGTGGTCACCGGTTGGTGGAAGGACACGGGCAAACTCGAGGACATGCTCGAGGCCAACCGCCTGGTGCTCAGCACCCTCACCGGCGAGGTACACGGCGACCTGTGCGAGACCACGCTGGAGGGGCCCGTGCAGATCGGCGAAGGCAGCGTGCTCGAGCGCTGCACCGTGCGCGGCCCGGTAGTCATCGGCGCCGGCTGCCGGCTCAGCGACACCTTCGTCGGCCCGTACACCTCCATCAGCGACGGCGTGGTCGTGGACCACGCCGAGCTCGAACACTCCATCGTGCTCGAGAACAGTCGCATCTCGCACCTGCCCACCCGCATGGCCGACAGCCTCATCGGCCGCGACTGCGTCATCGCTCACAGCGACGCCCGCCCCGTCGCCTACCGGTTCCTGGTCGGCGACAGCTGCCAGATCGGCATCCTGTGACCGCACGGCGCCCTAGGAGGGACTCATGATCGACGGCGTCATGGTCAAGCAACTCAAGGTCGTCCCGGACGAGCGCGGCAGGCTCATGGAGTGCCTGCGCAACGACGACGACCTGTTCATCAGCTTCGGCCAGATGTACATGACGACCACGTATCCCGGCGTCGTCAAAGGCTGGCACCTGCACGACGCGCAGTGGGACAACATCGTCTGTGTCAAAGGCATGCTCAAGCTCGTCCTCTGCGACGGCCGCGGGGCCGGCGGCGACGCGGCCGCGCCCGGGTTCGACCGCTCGCCCACGGCGGGCCAGGTGGACGAGTTTTTCATCGGCGAACACCGGCCGCTGCTGGTCCGAGTCCCGCCGGGCGTGTGGCACGGCTGGAAGTGCGTGAGCGTCGAGGAGGCCTTCGTGGTCAACGCGCCCACCGAGGTCTACAAGTACGACGACCCCGACCAGCGCGAGCTGCCGCACGACTCGGACGCGATCTCCTACGACTGGGGCGTCACGCTGCGCTAGGGCGCGGCCGCCGCAGCCATGCCGCGCTGGTTCGTCACAGGGGCCGGGGGCCAGCTCGCGAACGCGTTCGCGCGCGTCCTCGAGGGCGACGTCTTCCTCAGCCGCGAGGAGACCCTCGACATCCGCGACGCCGAGGCGGTCCGCACCGCCGTGCATGAGTTCGCGCCCGACTGCGTGCTCCACTGCGCCGCGTACACCAACGTAGACGGGGCCGAGGCCGACGAGGACACCGCCGAGGCCATCAACGTGCTGGGCACGCGCAACGTGGTGCGCGCCGTGCGCGGCACGCACACGACCGTCGTGTACTTCAGCACCGACTACGTCTTCGACGGAACCAAGGGGGCGCCGTACGTGGAGACCGACCGGCCCAACCCGCTCAACGCCTATGGGCGCACCAAGCTCGGCGGCGAGCAGGAGGTGCTCGGCTGGATCCGCGGCGTCGTCATCCGCACATCGTGGCTGTTCAGCGAGACCGGTCACAACTTCGTCAAGACGATCCTGGGCGCGGCGCGGCAGCGCGCCGGGACGGGCGAGCCTCTGCGGGTCGTCGACGACCAGGTGGGCTCACCCACTTACGCCGGTCACCTCGCCGCGGCCGTCGACGAGGCCGTGCGTGGAGGACTGCCGCCGGGCCTCTACCACATGGCCGGGAGTGGATATGGTTCGTGGTGCGAGCTGGCCCGGGAGGTCGTGCAGCTCGCCGGCCTCGACATCGACGTCGTACCGATCACCACCGCCGAGGCGGGACGCCCGGCGGCCAGGCCGCCGTTCTCGGCGCTGGACTCGGAGCGACCGGTCCCGCGCCTGCCGCACTGGGCCGAGGGAGTGGCCGTAGCGGTAGACCGGCTCATCCCGCTCGGCTGACAGGCACACCGAAGGAGGACCCAGCGTGAGACTCGTCGTCACCGGCGGCGCCGGCTTCATCGGCTCGAACTTCATCCGCTACATGCTCGTGGAGCACGAGGACGTCGAGATCGTCAATCTCGACAAGCTCACCTACGCCGGCAACCTGGAGAACCTGCGCGGCGTAGAGCACGACCCGCGCTACTCCTTCGTGCGCGGGGACATCTGCGACGCCGCCGTCGTCGGCGAGACCCTCCGCGGCGCCGACGCCGTGGTCAACTTCGCCGCTGAGACCCACGTCGACCGCTCCATCAGCGGCCCACAGGACTTCATCAGCACGGACGTCCTCGGCACGCACACGCTGCTCGAGGCGGTCCGCCGCCTCGAGATCCCCCGCTACCTCCAGATCAGCACCGACGAGGTGTACGGAAGCATCGAGGAGGGCGCGTTCACCGAAGAGTCGGACCTCGACCCTTCCAGCCCCTACTCCGCCAGCAAGGCCGGCGCCGACCTGCTCGTCCTCGCCTACCACCGCACCTTCGGCGCGCCGGTGCTCATCACACGCAGCTCCAACAACTACGGCGCCTACCAGTACCCGGAGAAGATCGTGCCGCTGTTCATCACCAACGCGGTCGACGAGCTGCAGTTGCCGGTGTACGGCGACGGCCTCAACGTGCGCGACTGGCTGTACGTGGAGGACAACTGCACCGGCATCGACCTGGTGCTGCACGAGGGCGTGCCGGGGCAGGTCTACAACATCGGCGGCGGCAACGAGGTGCAGAACCTTGCCATCACGCATCAGATCCTCGAACTGCTCGGCAAGAGCACGGAGCTCATCCGCTTCGTCACCGACAGGCCCGGCCACGACCGCCGGTACGCCATCGACTGCTCCAAGCTCAGGGCGCTCGGCTGGCAGCCTCGGGTGCCGTTCGAGGCCGGGCTCGCGCGCACGGTGGAGTGGTACGCGAGCCACCCCGAGTGGTGGCGGCCCATCAAGTCCGGCGAGTGGCGGGAGTACTACGCGCGCCAGTACGGTGGCCAGGTCTGAGAGACCCGGTGAGCCGCGGCCCCGCGAGATGAGCGGCGTGCCGGACAGCCGGCCCGCGCTCCCGGGCAGGCTGCGCCTGGAGCAGCGCCCGCCCAACGTGGCCGAGCTGAGGGCGCTGAACGCGGCCGTCGGCTGGACCGACCTCCCGGTGGACGACGACTCCGTGGCGCGCGGGCTTGCCGCGTCGCTCTTCGGCGTCGTGCTGGTCGACGCCAGCGGCGAGATCGCGGGCTGCGCCCGCGTGGTCGGCGACGGCGGCGTCTACTTTTACGTACAGGACCTCATCGTGGCGCCGAGCTTCCAGGGGCTCGGCCTCGGCGACCTGCTGCTGGACGAGGTCCTCGCCTACCTCGAGCGCGAGGCGCCGGCCGGCGCTACCGTCGGCCTCATGGCGGCGGAGGGCAAGGCCGGCTTCTACGCAAGGCGCGGCTGGGCATCACGCGCGGCCGCCGGGCCCGGCATGACGCTTGTCTGGACGCCCGGCGCCGCTCGCTGACCGCGAGCGGCGCCAATGCGGCCGGATGCCGCGCCGTCTCGAGCCGGCCCTCCGTCGACGACGACGAGATACGTGGAGCTGCAGCAAGGACAGTCGACCGCGCCGTAGCGCACCACGCGGGCGGGGAACGCGACCAGGGACTCTTCGCCGCATTCCTCGCAGACAAGCCGGACCCCGAGGGGCCGGGTGACAAGCGCATCCGCCATGTCTCGGATCTTAGTCCGTGCGTGTCAGCCTCACGTGTGCGTGGGGTGACGAAGCGGTCAGGCGCGTGTGCCCACGCCTTCACGGGACGCTAACAGACAGCGAGCAAGATACGCGGACGTGGACGACCCGGCAAGGCTCAGGCCGCCGGCAGACGGGAGGCCCCACATGAGCCTGTTCCATCGAGATCACGAGCACCACGACGAACCGGCGGAGTTCGAGATCCGGGGAGAGGACGGTGCCCTGCTTCGGTACCCGAGGGAAGCGTTCGACATGATCGTGATCACTCGGGACCCCGCCGAGGTGGAGCGGCAGCTCAGCCTGGGGTGGGCGCTGCTGGACGAACGGACCGCCTCCGGCGGGTACGCGACGCCATCGGCCGACGATCTGATCCTGGGAATCGATGGGCTCCACGTCGGAGGGTCGCCGGGCGCGAAAGCCGCCGGGGACGTGATCGAGTACACGATCGGCTTCCTGGCCGATGGAGCCAGAGGCGAGCTGGTCGACTAGGCTCGAAGGCCGCCTCGCACCGCTAAGGGAGAGCAAAAGGTAGACGCCGACGGCTCGTTCAAGCCGGCGGCCCTCCTCAGAGGCCTCCCGTCAGGGCTGCCCGGGGCGGCATCCGGGAGGCCGGAGAGGATCGTGCGGGGTCACAGCCGGCGGTCGACGTGCTCGCTAACCGCGAAAAGACCCGCTCGTACCGGTCTCAGTCACGGCACGTTCCAGACCGGCGTCCCAACGGGGACGCGTGAGTAGAGCCAGGTGATGTGCCCGTTGGAGAGCCGCGTGCACCCGTGCGAGTAGTTCCGCGGGAACCGGCTCAGCAGCCACGGTTCGTTGGTGCCGTGGATGGCGTATAGCCCCAGGTAGCGCATGCGGTAGGGCCCGTACGGGCCGCCGATGTGCGGGTCCTTGGCGTAGATGTGGAAGTGTCCCTTGGGCGTCGGCAGCGACGGGCGGCCGAGCACGCAGTCGAACACGCGGATCACGACGCCGCGCTCGTAGTAGTAGAGCTTGTACTTGCTCAGGTCCACGAGGATGAGATGGGCGTACTTGGCCGGCACTCCGTAGGGATTTCTCCTGTCGTAGACCGTCCGCTTCCACGAGAGGCTGTGACCGGCCAGATGCCCGGCATCGGCCGCCATCTCGGCGCGTACCGCCAGTTTGCCCGGCGCGCCCGCCGGCAGCCGGACCGTGACGCGCGAGTCGCTCCCGAGGGTGGCCTCTTTGAACGGCTTCCAGGCATCGCCGCTCCGGCGCTCGAACTGGACGGTCGCGCCGGCATGGAGGGGACGCACAGAGACCGTGTAGCGCACACGCTGAGTCTCGATGAGAGGCTTGGGCGCCGTCGCCGTGAGCGTCACCTTGGGGCGCACTCCGACGGAGACCTCCGCGAAGCCGGTCTGCTCGGCACGGTACAGCGTCGTCTCCGGCGGCTTGACCTTGAACCGCGCGGTGCCGTCCACCCCGGCCTCGACCTCGCCGACGGTGACGAAGTGGTCGTCCGAAGCGCGCCGGCGGAGCAGGGTCACGGCCGTCGCCGGCACGGCGCCCTGCACGGTGAGGGTCGTTGTAGAGCCGCAGGTCACCGTGGCCGGGGCGGCCCCGATGCTCAACTGCTCGTGCCCGGCGTCGGCCACGGCCGCGGCGGGCACGAGAGCGGCGACTACCACGGCGACGACGATCAGGAACGGGACGACGGCTGCGGACTTGCGACGGACGTACACGGCGGCCCCCACGGTCGGTGTCTGGTGGCCTGGAGTCTACGGCACCGCCGTCGTTCCGGGCCAGTCCCTCGCCCGCTCACGCGCCGGCGTCACCCTCCGGCTGCGCCGGCGAGGCAGGTCGGCGGCGGCGGCGCACAACCGGCCGCCGGGCCTCCTCGGCGGCCACTCGTCGACGGCGGTCCCACGCCGCCACTCTCGCGGCCGCCCACGCAACCAGCGCTCCCACCAGCCCGGCCGCGACGACCGCCGGCCACGCCCACCAGGGCACTACGGCCGCAGCGGGTCCGGCCTCCGCTTTGGGACGCACGTAGAGGTACGTGTCGAGGTTGTCGGCGCCGACCAGGGCAGAGCCCTCGCCGGCCGGCGCCTGCACCCAGCCCTGCCACGCGTCACTCCGCTCCGCCTCTAGCGTCTGCGGGTAGGCGATGACGGCGTAGGGCGAGGCGTCGTACGCGAGCTGTTGCATCTGGTCGATGAGCGACTTCCTCTCGGTCTCGTCCACAGCCGCCGCCTGCTGGGAGAAGAGCGCGTCGTACTCGTCACTGGTCCAGCCGGTGTCGTTCCACCCGGCGATCTGACCGGAGGTCAGGACCGAGAGGATGAACGACGGGTCGGTGTCCTGGACCCAGTCGGAGATGAACAGGTCGACGTCGGGCTTGGGCAGTCCGTCGAGGGTGACCGCGAGCCGCGAGCGCAGCGAGACCGCCGGAAGCGTCGAGAAGTCGACGGAGATGCCGAGGGCGCGCAGGCTCCTGGCGACGATGCGCGCGATCGCCTCGGCCCGCGGCGGCGAGTCCGACGCGAACAGGCGTACATGCACGGGCTCACTATCGGGGCCGATGAGCCGGCCGGCCATCTTGACGTAGCCGGCCTCCTTCAGCAGGTGGACGGCCTTCTCGAGGTCGTAGCCGCAGCGCGCATCGGCCGCCGGGAGGAGGTGGTAGTCGGGGTCGCGACGCAGAGCGGGAGCAACGAGGGTGCTGCCGGGCCAGGCGAATCCGCCGTAGAGCTTCCTGATGATCGTGCGCCGGTCAATCGCCCATTGGAGCGCCTGTCGGAACGACTGGTCCCGCAGAGCAGGGCTGGAGTCGGTGGCCGAGGGAGCGCACGCGAAGCCCAGATCGACGAAACTGCGTCCGGGCGCGGCAAGCGTCTGGAGCCGGTCGTCGCGGCGCAGCAGGCGGAAGTCGTCAGGCCGCAGGCCGACGGCCGCGTCCAGGAGGCCGGACTGGAGATCGCGAGCCATCTTCGCCGGGTCCTGGTAGGCGATGAAGTCGACCTCGTCCACGCTGGGCCTGCCGGCCCAGTAGTGGTCGTTCGCGCGCAGGCGGACCTCCCTGCCCGGCACGAAGGAGATGAGCTGGAAGGGGCCGTCACCGACATCGCGCACGGCCGCCACCGCCGCGTCGTCTGACGGATCCACATCCGCCCATACGTGTTGCGGCAGGATCGGGATCCAGAGCGCGTCCATGTCGGCTTTGGGCTCGCTGAGCGTGAAGGCGACGGTCTGCTCGTCTGCCGCCGCCACCGTCTCTATCCCCGTCGTCAGCGTGGCGTAGGGCGACACCTGATGATCCATCACCCAGTCGTAGGTGAACACGATGTCCTGCGCCGTGACCGGCTCCCCGTCCTGCCACATCGCACCGGTGCGGATCTTGAAGGTCCAGGTGAGGCCGTCGTCGCTGTGCGACCAGCTCTCGGCGAGCTCCGGGCGGGAGCCCATGTCGTCGGCGCGGTAGCCCGTGAGCAGATCGTGAGTGAGGTGGACGATGAGACGCTCCTGGAGCGACTGACCGCGTATGGGATCCACTGCCGCGGGCCCGCCGAGCCAGCCCACGCGCAAGGTCACCGGCCGCGGCGAAGGAGAAGGCGATGCGGACGGCGAGGCGGACACGGACAGCGAATCGACCGGACCGAGAGCCGCGCCGCCGGACGCGGAAGCATCGGGGGTCAGCGTGACTTCCGGCTCCGCCGACGGCGACGGCGACGCGGCGGCGCGCAGTGACGGGCCCGAGAACGCAGCCAGGAGAAGCGCGCCCGCGACGATGGCGGCGGCGCGTAGAAGTCGGCGCCGCCCTCCCGTGCCGGAGGCGGCGTCCGAGCGTGAGTGTCGAGCGCGCGTGAGAGACCTTCCCTGGGTGCCGGTGCGTCCGCGTGCAGCCTGCACCCCCGCCATGAGCGCGCGGATGACGGGGAGTGAGTGGAAGGTTAGGGGTGGCCGCCGCGCGTCAGCGCAGGTTGTGCACCTTCGTGCCGACGGGCACGCGCGCGTAGAGCCAGAGCACCTGGCGGTTGTGCATGCGCGCGCAGCCGTGCGAGAAGTCTCGCGGGACCGGCCGGCTGAGCAGCCACGGCTCGTTGGTGCCGTGGATGGCGATCGCGCCCTGGTGCCTGTAGTACATGGCGCAGGCGCCGAGCGCACCGCCCGCCGGCTTGCGCTTGCCGTAGATGTGGAAGTAGCCGAGCGGCGTGCGGTAGCCGGGCCTGCCCAGCGCCACGACGAACGAGCGCACCAGCACGCCGTGCTCGTAGTAGTAGAGCTTGTACTCGTGACGGACGATCACGATGTAGTGCGCGAACTGCAGGGGCACGCGATGCGCGTTGGGCCGGTTGACGACGACGCGCTTCGACGCGGACGCGGCCGCTTCGTGCCCCGCGTCGGCGTCGATCCGCGCCCTCAGGCGGTAGTAGCCGAACTCAGAGGGCGTCCAGTGGATGGCGTACCGGGACCGGGAGTCGAGCGTCCCGGAGATCACCGGCTCCCAACCGGCGCCCACGCGCCGCTCGATGGTCACCGCGGCTCCGGGGCGCGCCGGTGCGACCTTGCCCTTCAGGACGGCGGCCTTGCCCCCCAGCCATGGGTCGGCCGGATCCGCGAGGGTGATGACGGGCTTCACGCCCAGGTGAACGTCGGCTTGCGCCGCGTCGTGGGCGCCGTCTCCGCCGAACTCGACACGGTAGTCGGTGGAGACGGACGGCGCGACGTCGAAGCGGAACGCGCCGTCCGCGCCGGCGGCGGCCGTCTGGCCCGTCGACGCGTATCCGGCCGCGCCGGCCGGCCGCGCGAGCAGGGTCAGCGGCGCGCCGGCGAGCGCGGCGCCGCCGGCGGAGATGGACCCCGTGACGCGCGCCGCACCCGGGTAGACCACCACGGGCGGCGCGACCGAGACGCTCAGGTCCGCAGGAGTCGCGGCCAGGGCGGCGCCGGCGGCGAGCGCCCAAAGCACGACCAGGAGCGCCGCAGTGAGGAATGTGGAGGCGGCACGGGTCTTTGCAGAGGTCACCATGGGGCGCAGTGTAGACCCGAGAGACACGGAGTGGGGCAGGGTGCCGTTGCAGGGGCGAGGGCCGTTGGAACCCCATGGAAGGTCAGGGCTGGGGCGACCCGGAGGCGGAGGGCAACGCCGCGGCCGCCTGCGGCGCCGGCTCTCCGGCGGCCGGAGCAGCCGTCGGCGACGGCGAGGGGGAAGGCGACGGCGGATTCACGACGAGCTCCGCCGGCTTGAGCACCCGGCGACCCCAGGCGAACGCCTGCTTCCAGTAGGTGGAGGCGCTGAGCGACTGAAGGGTCACTCCGTCGCTCGAACCGGTGGAGTGGATGAACCAGCCACGCCCCAGGTACAGACCGGCGTGGTAGATGGAGTTCACGCTCGACTTGGGGCCCTTGGGTCCGAAGAAGATGAGGTCGCCGCACTTGAGCTTGGCGCGGGTGATGCGCGGCTTGGCCACGGCGGCCATGTCGTGCGCGCCGCGCTGGTTGAGCGTGATGCTCGTGTACCCGAAGTGCATGCGCATGACGTAGAAGACAAATCCCGAGCAGTCGAACCCACCAGACTTCTGCGTCCCATAGGGAGAGTCGGGTGTCGGGTACTCACCGGCCCAGATGTACGGGTAGCCGACGAACCTGAGCGCGAACCTCGCGATCTGCTTCTGACGCGCGCTCAGCGCCGGGAAGGTGATGCTCTTGTACGCGGCCAGCCCGTAGAGCTGCCAGTCGCTGCCCACCTTGTACGCCCGGTAGAACATGTAGGCCACCTCGCCGCGGTCGATAGGCTCGGTGGGGAGCACCTCGTGCTGGTCTTCTTCCGTAGGGTGGTTGTAGCGCAGCTCCAGCTGCCGGGAGGCGACGATGTACGGAAGATAGGACGGCGCACCCGTCTTCCAGCCGGCGTTCGGCTGCCAGCGTGTCGGGACCAGCGACTTGAGCAGCGTCCAGTCGTAGGACGAGTACCGCTGCTTGAGCCACTTGACCACGGCAGTCTCAGCGGCCGCCGCAGTCACCGGCTCAGTCGGGCGGAAGTTCCCGTCCCTGTCCAGGCCCATGTAGCCCTGGTGCACCGCCATCTGGATCACCGAGTAGTAGCGGTAGCCCGCGGGGACGTCGTTGATCTTCACCGGCTTGATGGTGTCCCTGTAGTGACCTGAGGCGAGGACGATGGAACGTGCCAGGAGCTCTCTGGAAATGGCCCTCTCCGGCTTGAAGGTCTTGCCGTAGTCGTCGAGCAGACGGTGACCCGCCACAGTGCGGTTGGTGACCGACGAGATGTAGCTGTAGGCCCAGTGGGTCTTGGCAACGTCGCTGTAGGACTTGGCCGCAGCCGCGCCGGTCACGGCAAGCAGCAGCGCGGCCGAGAGGCTGAGGACGGAGAGGGTGCGAAGGAGGATGTGTCGTGCACTCATGTGAGTAGTGCTATCGGCCGGGCGGCCGGTGGCTTGAGCCCGGCGGTCGCCGCTTTGCGGGTCTCGGCCACGCTTTCGCCGCCGGATCCGCCTTTCCCCTGTGCTGGTCGACCACGGTAGCACACGACGAGCGACGGCGCCCCCGCAGGGCTCAAGAAAAGGAGAACCGGTCCGATGCCAGAAGCAGTCGAGACCGATCCACACCGGTTTGCCCCGCTCGCGGAGGGCGCGGTATCCTCGGACGAGGAGGCGAACGTGCCTCGGGAGCCCATGGTCACCCTCCAGCCCAAATCCCCGTCACGCGCGGCAGCATCGCGTATCCGCCGGAGCAGACTCACGTTCGCCGGCGTCGTCGCCCTGCTCGCCCTGCTCGTAGCGGCTGCGCCCGCGGCCGCCCTCTCCAGCCAGTACAAGTTCACCATCATCGGTCACGGCTGGGGCCACGGCGTGGGCATGTCGCAGTGGGGAGCCTACGGCTACGCCAAACACGGCTGGGCGTATAAGGCCATCCTCAAGCACTACTACACCGGCATCGGGTTCTCGACCGTCGCCGACTCCGTCATCCGCGTGAACCTGCGCAGTGGCCTCAAGGCAGTCAAGCTCTCGTGCGACCACGACTACACGGTGCAAGGCACGGGCGGGGCGACCACCATCCCCGCCGGCACCACCGCGACGACCACGCACACGAGCCTCGGCTACCGCGTCGTGGCCGGTTCCCTGCGCAAGACGTACACCGGCGCACCGACCTTCACTCCTGCCAGCGGGTCCCTCAACCTGCGCACCGCCACCGACCTCGGCGACACCGGCCTCTACCGGGGCGCGATCCGCGTCCTGTACACCGGCGGCGGATTGATGATGATCAACAAGGTGCCGCTTGAGAGCTACCTGCCGGGCGTCGTCCCGCACGAGGTGCCCTACGAGTGGCCCATGGAGGCGCTCAAGACACAGGCGTGCGCGGCGCGCGCGTTCGCACTCGGCAACCGCCAGCCGAGCAAGGCCTGGGACGTCTACTGCGACGTCCGTGACCAGGCCTACATGGGCGTCGGCATCGAGAAGAGCCGCACCAACACGGCGGTCGCACAAACGGCGGGCGTGTGCCCCACCTACAACGGCAAGCCCATCGTGGCCACGTACTTCTCGTGCTCCGGCGGCCAGACCGAGGACGTCAAGTACGTGTGGGGCGGCACCTACCCGTACCTCAAAGCCGTGGCCGACCCCTACGACTCTTACGCGACGCTGCACGACTGGGGACCCCTGCGTCGCACCCCGTCCCAGATCGGCACGCCGCTCGGCGCGGTGGGAACGCTGCGCGCCGTGTACACCGTGAAGCGCGGCGCTTCGCCGCGGATCGTCAAGGCGGCGCTCATCGGCAGCCGCGGCACCAAGTACATCGACGGCGGCTCCCTGCGCATGAAGCTCGGGCTGAACAGCACCTGGGCGGTCTTCACGAGCATGGGCATCAGCCCGACGGCGCGCGACGCCGTCACCGTCGCCTCGGGCGGCAGCGTCAAGCTCATCGGCCGCATCTACCCGGCACTGGCAAAGGGCGCCAAGGTGTACCTGCACTACTACTACGGCGGGGCCTGGCACAGCCGGGGCGTGGTCACCACCCGCAAGTCGGAGCGCCTCCCCGGCGGCTACACGGCGAGGTACTCTCGGTACACCGAGACGGTGACCCCCATCTCGACGACCAGGTACTACTTCTCCAGCCTGAAAGCCCAGTCGCCGACGACCACCGTCAAGGTGCAGTAGCCCGCTCGTCCTCGAGCAGGACCAGGTCCAGACTTCCGCACGCCGGGCACTCCACCACGCCGCTGCAGCGTGCGTAGGCGGCCGGCGTCACCACGAACCTCTCCCCGCAGATCGCGCACGCAAAGCGTGGCCCTGTGATGACGACCGGGAGCCGGCCGGCGTCAGTGTGCATGGCTGTCGCCGGCCGGCCCTGTCAAGGTCCCGGGAGGCTCGTGCGTCGCCGCACCGGCCGAGGAGCTCGGGGGATGCGGGGCGGCAGCCGGGGGTGAACTGCTCGGCCGGCCGCTGCTCCTCTCCTGAGCCTCCCGAAGCTCTTCGCGGCGCTCCTCTTCCGTGAGCGCCGACACGCGCGCGCTGCGGAGTTGCCGCCAGATCCTGTTGTGTCTGCGCCCCATCGTCCTTCACCTGCTACTTGGGCTGGATGACTCCGTCGACCATGTAGATCGTGCCGTTGCCCGTCTGGATCGGGTCGCCGACGACCTTGAGCGAGTTCGCGTACAGGGTCCCGTCGATGCCGCTCCACGTGGCGACCGAGTTGCCGTCGAGCATCGCGGCGGTGTTCGTGCCCTTCGCCAGCTCATCGCGTGAGAGGTTCGATCCGTCGATCACACTCGCCTTGACGGCATCGCCGTCGAGCGTGATACCGGCACTGGTGAGTGCGTCGTTGGTGGCAGCGAAGACGGTGTAAGGCCCGCTACCAGAGATGCCGGCCGCGGCGAACGCGTCTGCGTACTGCGAGATCTGGTCGTCGTTCTTGAGACCGGACGCCACGTCGCCCGAGGGACTGCTCGACGACGACGAGTCGCTGCTGCTCCCACACGCCGCGAGCAAGGTGGCGGCGAAGACGAGGGTCAGCGCCAGGACGGCGGCGAGCGTGATCTTGCGTTTGGTCATCTCATTCCTCCAGAGACAGTGCCGTGTCAGTGTGAGCCCGGCTCACCCGCAGATGAGGCTAGACAGCGATGGTGAGCGACGCGTTAGCGAACGATGGGTAACGTGTGGCGGCTGAGAGCGGCAGGGGCCCGGTGCCACCGCCCCGTACGCGCGACGGCCCGGGCTGGTAGGGAAACCCGGGCCGCCGGCGTGCCTTCCGCGCGTCGGGGCAGGACCGTCGGCGAGGAGGCAGTCTCCGATGTAATGTCAGACTCGCGTCAGCAATCCTTGTCGGTGAAGCCAAGGTCGCGCATCTGCAGCAGCTCCTCGGCCGTTCCCGGCGCCACGGGCGCCTCCGTGTGACGCTGGATCTCACCTTCGACCATGTACAGGACATCTTCGGCGATGTTGGTCGCGTGGTCGGCAAGGCGCTCCAGATAGCGGGCCACGCTGAACAGGAGCACGATGGCGTCGAGATGCTCCGGGTCGCCGCGCAGCATGCTCTTCAACTCGTCCAGGAGTTGCCGGTACAGGTCGTCGATCTCACGGTCCGCCAGAAGCACGTCGCGAGCGGTGACCGCGTCCTGACGGACCAACGCATCCAGGGCCTTCTCAAGGATGGTCTCGGCGCGGTCGGCCATGACGGTCACCGTCGCCGGGGGGATGACCGGGTATTCCTCGAGCAAGTCGAGTGCCCGCCTGGCGATGTTCTCGGCGAGGTCGCCGATACGCTCCAGATCGCTGTTGATCTTGATGACCGCCGCGACAAAACGCAGGTCGCTGGCCACGGGCTGGTAGAGCGCGAGGATCTTGAGGCACTCCTCCTCGACCTCCACCTCGTTCTGGTCGATCAGCACGTCGGTGGCGATCACCTGGCGTGCCTTGGCCGCGTCGCGTTGCTCGATAGCCCGGAACGCAAGCCGCAGGTTCTCCTCGACGAGCGCTCCCAAGGCGAGGATCTTCCGCTTCAGCCTGTCCGTCTCGCGCAGCAGATGGCGCATGTGTACCTCCGCCTCAGCCGAACCGGCCGGTGATGTACTCTTCGGTCTGCTTCTGCGTCGGGTTCGAGAAGATCTGTGCGGTCGGCCCGAACTCGACGATGCGCCCCTGGAAGAAGAAGGCCGTGTAGTCGCTCACACGGGCAGCCTGCTGCATGTTGTGGGTGACGAGCACGATCGTGTAGCGATCCTTAAGCTCGAGGACCAGGTCTTCGATCTTGGCCGTGGCGACCGGGTCGATGGCGGAGCAGGGCTCGTCCATGAGGATCACCTCGGGCTCCGGAGCGATTGCGCGGGCGATGCACAGACGCTGTTGCTGGCCGCCACTGAGGGCGTTGCCCGGCTGGTTGAGCTTGTCTTTGACCTCGTCCCAGATGGCTGAGCGCTTGAGCGCATGCTCGACCCTGTCGGTCAGCTCTGACTTGCTCATCCGGTAGTGCTGCCTGAGCCCGTAGGCGATGTTGTCGAACACAGTCATCGGGAACGGGCTCGGCTTCTGGAAGATCATGCCCACGCGGCGGCGCAGATCGAGAAGATCCGTCTGTGGAGAGAGGATGTCCTGACCGTCCATGAGAATCTCGCCGGTGGCGCGCTGGTCGCGGTACAGGTTGAAGATGCGGTTGAGCGTGCGGATGTGCGTCGACTTACCGCATCCGGACGGGCCGATCACGGCCGTCACTCGATGCTGCTTGAATTCCACTGAATTGTCGAAGAGCGCCTGGGCCTTGCCGTAGTAAAAATCGAGGTGGCGCACCGAGATCTGGCTGGGGACAGCGTCGAAGTCCTCTTCATTGCCTTTGCGGTCCTCGGCCACCTCGATGCGCGGCGGCACCACTGTCGCTTCGCCCGACATCTGTGTGGGCTCGGCCTCACGCGGCTTGGGTACGATATCGTCCACTTGAGTCCCTACCATTTCTGGCCTCGCTGAAAGACGAGCCGGGCCAGGATGTTCATTCCCAGCACGGCGATGATGATGACGAGAGCCCCGCCCCAGGCGAGTGACTGGGGATACGGGTACGGCGTGTTCATGTAGTCCCACATGGTCTTGGTGAGGTTGGCCGTCGGACCGCCGAAGAAGCCGTCCGAGCCGAACAGGCCCGAGAGCCAGTACGGGCTGGCGAGGGCGGTGAACAGAAGCGGGGCCGTCTCGCCGGCCACCCTCACTATGGCCAAGGTCGCGCCGGTGATGAGGCCCCCACG
Organism: uncultured Thermoleophilia bacterium; assembly: GCA_963775255.1. Taxonomy (GTDB): domain Bacteria; phylum Actinomycetota; class Thermoleophilia; order UBA2241; family UBA2241; genus CAIXSE01. Next base: position 306,971 of record CAVZIA010000001.1, read on the forward strand.
GGCGGCACGGACGATCACGCCCAGCGTGACGCGCCACCTCGGCACCCCCATCGCGAGTGCGGACTCGCGCAGCTCGTTGGGCACAAGGTTGAGGATGTCCTCGGTGGTGCGCGCCATCACAGGCAGCATGATGAACGCGAGAGCCACGGAACCGGCGAAGCCGGAGTAGTGGCCGAACGGCTTCACCAAGATGGCGAAGGCGAACACGCCGACGATGATTGATGGAACACCCATCACGACGTTCGCCACCATACGGATCATGGTCGCCATGCGTCCGTTACGTCCGAACTCGGCGAGGTAGACTCCCCCGAGAAACCCGATGGGGATGCCGATGAGCGCCGCGAACCCCGTGAGCACCAAGGTGCCCACGATGGCGTTGGCCATGCCGGCGCCGCTGGTGACGGTGAAGTCCGTGGGCATGGACTTGGTGAAGAAGTCCCAGTTGAGGGCCGAAGCCCCGCGGATCACGACCTCCCAGACCATGAAGAACATGACGGCGATGCCGACGACGGCGCCCGCCCAGGAGAACGCCTTGATGACGTAGTCGGAGACCTTGCGGCGGGCGGACGAGCGACGCCGGAGGGTCTGACCTGAGGCTGACTCGACGATGGAGCTCATGCCCGTCCTCCTGTGGTCCTCTGCACGCGGTGCAGCCAGATCTGCGCGAGGATCTGGAAGAACACCGTGATGACGAACAGGATGAGGCCCAGTTCGATAAGGGCGGCCACGTGGATCTTCTGGGTCGCCTCGTTGAACGTGTTGGCGATGAGCGAGGCGATGGAGACGCCGGGGTCGAACAGAGAGTGCGGCATCTTGTCGTACACGCTTCCGATGAGGAAGGCGACGGCCATGGTCTCTCCGAGTGCGCGCCCCAGCCCGATGAACACGGCGCCGACGATCCCGCTGTTGGCGTAGCGCAGGCTGATCTTGCCCAGCACCTCGGACGTGGTGGACCCCATGCCGTAGCCCGCCTCCTTGGTGACCTGCGGCACCATCATGAGCACGTCGCGGGAGACCGCCGTGATGAACGGCAGGATCATGAACGCCAAGACGATCCCAGCGGTGAAGATCGACACGCCGCCACCGACGTTGGTCGGACCCGGGCGGATACCAGGGACGTTGCCGAGCGGGGTGTTGAGCACCCATGGATAGAGGGTGTTCTGCACGAACGGTACGATCACGAAGATGCCGACCATGCCGAAGATGATGCTCGGGATGGCGGCCAACATCTCGATGCCCGTTCCCACCACGCGGGCCACGGCGGGGTGGACGAGCTCCACGAGCAGGAGCGCCACGACCAGCGCCAGCGGGACGGCGATGACCATGGCCACCAAAGTCGAGAGAAAGGTCCCGGCCAGCGCGGTGAGCGCCCCATACTGACCCTGGCTCGGTGACCAGGACACAGTGGTGAGGACCTTGAGGCCCAAGCCGGTGATCGCCGGCCACGAGCGGTACACCAGGACGATCGCCAAGCCGAACATCGCCGCCGCGACGGCGAGGCCGCACGCGGTGGCGACGACCCGGAAGATCGGATCGCCGATCTGCAGAGACCTGCGCGGCGCCGCCTCAGCGACGCCGCGCGGGTCCTTCGGACTCGCCAGATACTCGGTCTGCGTACTCACGGTTCCTGCCCCCGGAGTAGTCGATTCAGGTCAGAGTGTTCTCGTCGTCACTGCCAGACGGGCGTGCCGCTGACGGTCACGTTCTTCCAGACATCGCTTTCGACGAGGTTGTAGACGTTCTCGGGGATCGGCACGTAGTCCAGGCTCTTGGCCGACTCGGCGCCGTTCTTGTAGGCCCAGTCGAAGAAGGCCATCATGTTCTGCGCGCGGTCGGCGTCAGACTGGTCCTTCTGCACGAGGATGAAGGACGCGCCGGCGATGGGCCAGGTGTCCTTGCCAGGCTGGTCGACGAGGATCAGATACATGCTGGGGAGACTCGCCTGCCAGTCGGCCTGCGCCGCGGCTGCGCCGAACGTGTCCAGGCTCGGCTTGACGTACTTGCCGTCCTTGTTCTGCATCTGGACGCTGACCATGTTGGCTTGCTTGGCGTAGGCGTACTCCACGTAGCCGATCGAACCGTTCAGCTGCGTCACGCTCGACGCCACGCCCTCGTTGCCCTTGCCGCCCACACCTGTCGGCCACGGGACCTCTTTGTCGGCGCCGGCCTTCCACACGCTCGGAGCGGCGGCCGTCAGGTAATGCGTGAAGATCCACGTAGTGCCGGAGCTGTCGGAGCGGTGAACGACGTTGATCTTGGCCGCCGGGAGGTTGACGCCGGGGTTGATCGACGTGATCGCCGAGTCGTTCCACTGAGTGATATCGCCGTTGTAGATCTTGGCCAGCACGTCGGCGGTCAGCTTGAGCTGGCCGTCCTGCACACCCTCGACGTTGACGACCGGGACCACTCCGCCGACGATCATCGGCCACTGCACCAGGTTGCCGCTGTCCAGGTCGCTCTGCTCCAGGGGGGCGTCAGAGGCTCCGAAGTCGACAGTCTTAGCCGTGATGGCGGAGATGCCGCCGCCCGAGCCGATGGGTTGGTAGTTGAGCTTCGGAGCACCGGTGGCCGCGTAGTCCGAGCCCCACTTCGTGTAAATGGGTGCTGGGAACGTCGCGCCGGCGCCGACGATGGTGTTGGAAGTGGCAGCCGAACTGGAGTTGTCGGAGCTGCTGCCGCCGCACGCGGCGACGCCGAGGGTCAAAGCGACCAGGGCGAATGCTACGGCAACGACCAGCAACAGGCGCCACGGGATAGCGGATCTCTTCATTCGGTGACCTCTCTTTCGCATCTTGCTCGTGGGGCGTTCCCTGGCGAACGTCCGCACGGACGCCACCGGAGATGGAAGCTACCCGGCGCGTGTTAGCGGAGGGTTAGCGCCCGGTCAGTCCGGCGCGAGAGGCCGGCGCGCCGATGGTGGTCGCGCGAGAAGGCGTGAAGGGCGGCGGGCGGGACCTCCTGCGGAGTCCCGCCCGCCTGCCGGGCACCGCCGATCACGTGGGCCCGTCGCGCCCGGCTTGTGAGCTGGGGCCGCCTCGGCACAGGCAGGCCCCGACGCGGACGCGTGCGCCTGCCAGGGAACGGCCGGGCGGCCGGTCCACTGGGCGGGCCCGGCGTCCTCAGACTGCAGTCACCAGGCGGGTTTGCCCCCCGCCTTGATCGTCGAGTGCCACATCTTCTTGATGGCCGTGACGGTCTTCGAAGGGATGTTGACGTACTGGAGAGCCGTGGCCTTGTTCTTGGCCGACGAGTTCGTGAAGTCCCAGTTGAAGAACTTGAGCGCCGCGTTCGCGTTGGTGTAGTTGCCGTTGCTCTTCTTCATGAGGATGTAGGTCGGACCCGTGATCGGCCAGCTGGTGCCGCCCGAGTTCACCATCGTTGCGACGAAGCCAGAAGAAGCCCCGGAGAACTTGGCCGTCGCGGCAGCCAGCTTGAAGGCGTTCAGCGAGGGCAGGATGTACTTGCCCGACTTGTTCTTGAGCTGCGTATAGGCGAGACGACCCTGCTTGGCATAGGCGTACTCGACGTAACCGATGCGGCCCTTGGCCTGCTTGACCAGAGCGGCGACGCCCTCGTTGCCCTTGCCGCCGATGCCCACCGGCCAGGCGGGAGCCTTGCTCGCGCCGATCTTGCTCTTCCACGAGCTGGAGACGGCCGTCAGATAGCTCGACCAGATGAAGCTGGTACCCGAGCTGTCGGAGCGGTGCACGACGACGATGTTCGACGACGGCAGCTTGACGCCGGGGTTGAGCGACTTGATGCGGCTGTCGTTCCACTTCTTGATGTTGCCGAGATAGATGTCGGCGACCACAGCGCCTGTGAGCTTGAGCTTGCCGGCGCCCACGCCGCTCAGGTTGACGACCGGCACGACGCCGCCGATGGTCATGGGCCACTGTGCAAGACCGGACGAACTCAGGTCGGACGCTGCCAGCGGAGCATCGGTCGCGCCGAAGAGCACGGTGCCATTCTTGATGGCTGCGATGCCGCCGCCGGACCCGATGCCCTGGTAGTTGACCTTCACGCCCGTCTTGGCCTTGTACATGCCCGCCCAGCTTGTGTAGAGCGGGTACGGGAAGGTCGCACCGGCGCCGTTGATGGTGATGGCCGCCATCGCTGGACCGGCGAGCAAAGCCAGTGCCAGCGTCGCCGCCGCGGCGACCGCAGCGAATGTCTTGATGCGCTTCTTGGGAAATCTCATGGGCACCTCTCCTTTGACTCTTTCTGTGTGCGTCCGGTACCCCCGGGTGGAGTGCCGTCCGCGCCTCAGACTAGGAGTCGTAGGTGAGAGTGAGATGAGCTGTCGGTGAGGTGGTTCCGTGCCTTCTGCTGGCGCGGTGCAAAGGTAGGGACTGCAGACCGTGTGCGCCGCGGTCAGCCTGGGTGAAGACGAGGCGAGCAGACGAAGGAGACGGCAGCGACGTCCCGCGCTCAGCCCCTCGGCAGGTGGATGCGGAAGGTGCTGCCGACGCCCACGGCGCTCTCAACCGAGACGCGGCCGCCGTGGACCTGAGCGATGTGCTTGACGATCGCCAGACCGAGCCCAGTGCCGCCCATGTCCCGGCTGCGCGCCTTGTCGACCCGGTAGAAACGCTCGAAGAGTCGAGGCAAGTGCTCGCGCGAGACACCCTGGCCCTGGTCGCGCACGCTGACCACGATCTCGTCGCCGACGTCCTCCAGGGAGACCTCGACCTGGCAGCCCTCCGCGCTGTACTTGATCGCGTTGTCCACCAGGTTCACGACGGCCTGTTCGAGCAGTGGAGGACTGACGCGTGCCGGCAGGATGCCGGGGCACTGCTCGACAAGGTCGATGTGCTTGGTCTCGGCCTTGGAGCCGCACACCTCCAGCGCGACCGCAACGACATCGCAGAGGTTGGTTTCTTCCATTTGCAGGAGAGGGCTGTCTCCAGACTGCTCCAGCGTCGAGAGGGCGAGCAGGTCCTCGATGATGAGGTTCAAGCGGTCTGCCTGCCCGGAGATGATGCGGATGAATCGACGCGCTGCCGTGGGGTCGTCCAGCGCCCCGTCCTCGAGTGTCTCAGCGAACCCCTTGATCGAAGTGACGGGGGTCTTCAACTCGTGAGAGACGTTGGCGACGAAATCGCGGCGTACGGCCTCGAGCCTCTTGAGACGCGTGACGTCGTTGAGCACGACCACGGCGCCGACGTCGCGTCCGTCTTCGTCGCCGCGAAGCAGCGTTCCGTTCGCCTGCAGGTTGCGGTCCTCCGAGCCCACACGCATCACGATGTCGGCCTCCACCGGCCGGTGCCCGTCCAGGGTCTGGGCCACCACGTGCTGCAGGTCGGGGTTCCGCACGATCTCCTGGATGCTCCTGCCCTCCGCGGCGGCCGGCTCGGTGTCGAGCAGCCGGGCGGCGGCCGCGTTGACGGCGATCACGCGCTCGTCCGCGTCCACGGCGAGGACGCCCTCGACCATGCTCGTGAGCACCGCCTCGCGCTCGTTCCTCTCCTGAGTGAGCGTGCGCAACTTGTCGTCAAGCTCCTCCGCCATGAGGTTCATGCTCTCGGCCACGGACGCGAACTCTTCCACCCGTGGCACGAAGATCTTGTGGCTGAAGTCGCCCGCCGCCAGCCGCTCGGCTCCCACCTTGATCTCGCGCATCTGCCCGCTGATGCGCCGCGAGACGTAGAAGCCGATGAGCGCGGCGACGACGGCCACGAGCACCGCGCTCAACCCGATGCTGCGGTACAGGGTCGACAGTGCGACATCCACTGTGGTGAGCGGCACAGCGGTGCGCAGCACGGTGGTGACGCGCCCGTTCTCAGTGACCGGGACGGCCACGTACATCATGTTCTCACCGAGCGTGTGGCTGAAGCGCACCTGCCGCCCCGGACGGCCCTGCTCGGCGACCTGGAACTCGGGCCGGCCGGCGTGGTTCTCCATGGTGGCCGGGTCGGAGTCGGAGTCGGCTAGCACCGTGCCGCGCGCGAAGCCGGGCCTGTCGGAGGCGATGAGCGTGATGCGCGTATCCGAGGCTTGGCCGAGACGCCGCACCAAGGCCTCGAGCGCCTGCGGTGTGTCGGCCGTCATCGCCGCCGTGAGCTGGTCGCGAACGAGTCCCGCACGGGCCTGCAGTTCACGCTCCGTCTGGTCGTAATAGAAGTCGCGCACGGAGCGGACGGCGTAGAACCCCACCGCTGCCGTGCACAAGACAACGATCAGGAGATACGTGGCGTAGAGACGCCAGAACAGCCGCGGCCTACGCACAGCTCAGTGGTCCTGCAAGCGGTACCCCACGCCGCGGACCGTCTCGATGTACGACCCGCAGCTTCCGAGCTTTCTGCGCAGAGAGACAATATGGACGTCGACCGAGCGATCGGTCACGAAGCGGTCGTTGACGAATGAGTCGTCTCCTTGGGCGGCGTCGACGATCTGCTGCCTAGTGAACACCCAGCCGGGCCGCTTGGCCAGGTACAGGAGGATACGGAACTCGGTGGCCGTGAGCTCGGTGGGCGTCTCCGCGACCAGCACCCGGTGCCTGCCCGGATGGATCGTAAGGTCCTTGATGTGGATCGTCGCCTCGTCGTCGGTGGTCTCGGACCCGCGCCGGAGCACGGCGCGGATACGCGCCGTGAGTACCCGCGGGCTGAACGGCTTGGTGACGTAGTCCGACGCGCCCAGTTCGAGGCCGGCGACCACGTCGGCCTCGCTGCCCTTGGCGGTGAGCATCACGATGGGGATGCTGCGCGTTTTGGCGTCGGCCTTGAGACGGCGGCAGACCTCCAGCCCGTCCACACCGGGAAGCATGAGGTCCAGCACGATGAGATCGGGCATCTTGGTGCGCGACGCGGCCAGGGCGTCTTCGCCGCTGGCCACCACCGTCACCCGGTAGCCCTCCTTGTCGAGGTTGTACTTGACGAGCTCGAGGATGTCCCGCTCGTCGTCGACGACGAGCACGTTCTCTCTGGCCACCGTCACGTCCGTTTCATGAGGTGCGCGTGCAGCAGACGTGCTCCCGCGCCTTGAGGGTCGCGCACAGCCTACTGTCGAGATGTTAGTTCTTCGTTAGCATAGGAGCACGCGCGACGGGCGAAGCCGACCACCAAAGGGGGCACATCATGGGCGTCGGCGCAGACATCATCGTGGTCGGGGGCGGACCTGTCGGCGCCTGCTGCGCACTCGAACTCGCGCGCGCGGGAGCGTCGGTGACCCTCCTCGAGCGCGAGCCCGAGATCTGCCCTCCTGAGAGCGGCGCGCACGCCAACTGCGGCCTGCTCGTGCCCAGCGACGTCACGCCCCTGGCCGCGCCGGGAGTGCTGGGCCGGGGACTCAAGTGGATGCTCGACAGTTCCAGCCCCTTCTACGTCGCACCACGACCGAGCCCGGACCTGGCGCGCTGGCTCTGGCTGTTTCGGGCCGCCTGCTCCCCGGAGCGGGCACGGGCGGCCGCGCCGGTCCTCCGCGCGCTCCACGTGCTCAGCGCGCGCATCCACGGCGATCTCGCCGTGGAGGACGGCGCGGAGTGGCGCTACCACCAGGGCGGAGAGCTCCAGATCTTCGAGACGGCGGACGGCCTGGTCGAGGCCAACGAGGACGTCGCCCGTTCGCGCGCCATGGGCGTGCGCGTCGACGAGGTCTCGGGCGATGAAGCCCGCCGGCTCTTCCCCGGCCTGCGCTGCGACCTGGCCGGTGCCTTCCTCTTCCCGGAGGACGGCCACCTCGACCCGATGCTCTTCACGCGAGCCGTAGCGCGCAAGGCAGAGGCAGCCGGCGCGAGCATCGTCACCGACGCCGAGGCGCTCGCACTCGAGCCGGCTCCACAAGGCGTGCGCGCCGTCACCACACGCGGAGCGTTCACCGCCGGCCAGGTAGTGCTGGCGACCGGCGCCTGGACGCCCTTCCTCGCTCGCGGTCTCGGCGTGCGTCTTCCGATCGAGCCGGCCAAGGGATACAGCGTCGACGTCGAGCGGCCGGCGGACTTCCCTGAGATGCCGCTGTACCTCGGCGACGCGCACGTGGTGCTCACGCCGCTGGGCGACTCCCTGCGCCTCGGCAGCACGCTCGAACTCGCGGGCTGGGACATGCGCGTCCGGCCCCGGCGCATCGCCTACCTGCGGGCCGGGGGCGAGCGCGCCGTGGGCGTACCCGCCGACGGCCCCGTAAGGCGGCTCTGGCGTGGGCCGCGCCCGGTGACGCCGGACGGCCTGCCCGTGATCGGCCGCGCGCCCGGCCGCGATCGCGTGATCCTCGCGGCCGGCCACTGCATGCTCGGGCTCTCGCTCGGGCCGGCCACCGGCCGCCTGGTCACGCAAGTGGCGAGCGGCGCCAAGCCGCAGATCGACCTGGCGCCGCTCGCCGTGCAGCGCTTCCAGTAGGACGCAGCGCTCCGCGCGCCGCGTTCCGTCAGACGTTCGTCACTTCACGTTGACGAAGACCGGGTTGCTGTAGAACCACAGATCGGCCCACGCGTTGTCCGGCGTGTTACCGTGAATGTTGGTGGCCCCGCCGTCCTTGAAGTTCGGGAAGTCGATGTAGTCCAGCTCGTCCACCAGTGGGTTGCCTTTGGCGTCCGTCTGGTTGGTAGCGCCGTCCGCCCAGTTCGTGCCACGGAGGCGGAAGTACATGTCCTTGGCCACCTTCACCTTGTAGGTCATGGACTTCCAGCCGCCCTTCTGAGCGTGCCACTTGGCCAGGGGGAACTGCCTGGCGACCTTTGCGCTGGGGTTCGTATCGCTCATCGTGTAGGCGGGGTCGGACGCTGAGATCATCCCCGTCACGTCGCCGGTGATGACATCCACGTGGTCGAGCTTGACCTTGTCGACGTTGTTGTTGAGCTTGGGCGAATGGACGGCGATGCTCACGGTGAGAGTCTTGCCGACGGAAGTGCTCAGCGTCCCGCCCATGGTCGCGCTGCGCTTGCCGGCGCCGACGGTGAACTTGAGACCATCGACGAGGTCGCCGTTGACGATGAACGAGCGGCCCGACTGCATGCCGGCGACGATTCCGTCGTCGGTGAACTTGTTGACGTAGGTGTAGGTCTTGGCGTACTGGCCGGGCCAGAAGTCCTTGTACTCCACGCCGTTGGTGTTGCCGGCCGTGTCCTTGTACGTCGCGGTGGAGACGTGGTAGTCACTGTCGTCGAAGACCCACCAATGGCGTCCCTCACCCAGCAGCGCGTCCCACACGCCGCCCACGGTGGCCGTCATCCAGTCGGCGCCGCCGTAGGTACGAGCGTGCGAGGTCAGCGTCGGGTCGGCGTTCGCCGCGTCGGTCAGCGAGCCGTCGGCGGCGATGTAGTTTCCGTACTCGCCACGAGCGACGGCGGGCTGATGGCCGGGCATGCCCTCGAAGCCGAAGGCGACGTCAGGCGCGACGTCATTCATCGCGCGGAAGTCGCCGATGTGCCACAGGTCCTTGCGCGAGGGATGGGCGATGATCGCGTAGCTCTGGTCGACGTAGTTCTGCTCGAGCCAATCGCAGGCCGTCAGCATGTCGTCCTGCGTCTGGTTGTTCTTCACGAACGACATGACCGGTATGTAGACCTCGCCGGTCGCCGAGTCCGTGACGGCCTTGGTGCCCTCGCCGGCGCGGCTGAGGTCGGTGTCGGAGGCGTCGAAGTGGTACTCGAAGTCGCTGATGCCCTTGGGCTCGTTGCCGGCGCCGACGACACCAGTGATCACGTGCTCGTGGGTCGGCGCGTTCCACTCCATACCCTGGAGTACACGCCGCTCAAGATAGGTCGCGCGCGCCTCGAGGATGGTCGGATACGAGTAGTTGCTGAGAGTCAGCCAGCGGGGGACCGGGCTCACGAACGAGAGGCCTGACTGGTCTTTGGTGGAGAACCCGCCATGGTCGCAGTTGCCGAGGTAGTCGAGGCCGTACACGGAGAACGCGTTGCGGGCCACGTCAGCGAACGCACTGCTGCCGTCTGAGAGATAGGTGTGGTTATGCACGTCACCTGACACCCAGCGCCCCGCCAAGGCAGGAGCGGCTACCACCGCGAGAACGGCGGCGGAGGCGGCCGCGACGAGCAACGTCCTGCGCGCGGCCTTCAGTGTGTTGATCTTCATCTGGTCCTGGCTCCTTTTCTCGTGTGTGTCCGTCATCGACCCACCCTGGCAGCGCGGTCGAGGTCTTCTGCGTCCATGGCGATCAGGAGGATCTGGCGGCGGCGGGCGACGGCTGTCGTGAGGCCGCCCGCGAGGCCGAATGTCATCGCGGCGGGGACCAGGACGGCCATCCCCTCACCGTCGCGACGCGACGATGAGGGCCTCGTCGGGAGGAGGATGGCCTGTTCGTGACGCCCCTCTTCGGCCTCCAGTGAGATCGTGGGGACTCCGGCCTCCTTCGAGGCCTCGGGTGACGACGCCCCCGCCTTGGCCTCATCGGTCGTCGCGGTGGCGTCTCCGCGCCACAACTCGAGATAGGGATACGGATCTACAGGCGCACCGCCACCGGGATGGATCTCGAAGTGCAGATGTGGCGGCGTGGAGATGGCGTTGCCCGTGTTGCCGACGTAGCCGAGGATCTGCCCGGCGGTCACGGCCGACCCTTCCAGGATGCCCGCGGCGTACCGCATGAGGTGGGCGTAGTAGAAGTAGTCACCCTCAGCATTGACCAAGTGGAACGAGTTGCCGCCGAGGCTGCGATAGCGCAGTCCAGCGATCGTGCCGTCCTGTACGGCGACCACCGGCGTCCCGCGGCGGGCGAAGACGTCGTTGCCGGTGTGGCCCCCGCCGACCGCTCGTGGAGCGCCGTAGTCGTCCTGGTACCACACAGGGCCGTCCACGGGGAACACCGCGCCGGGCAAGGTCATCAGGTCGCCGTGCTGCTTGGTCGCCCTGTGCGTCTTGCCCGAGTTGGAGGAGCCGGCTGAGGACGCGCCGTCTCTGCGTCCCGCGGACGAACCGCCCGCGTCTCCGCCGCTCGAGTCACTCGTGCCGCCGCCGGAGTTGCTGCCGGATCCGCCTCCGGTCGAGCCGCCGTCGGAAGAGCCGTCCGGGGCGCCGCCGACATCCTGAGTCGGCGGCGGCAGCAGCCGAGCGGCCGTGTCCTGGTCGGCGCATGCGGCGGCGGAGCCGATGACGATGTCGCCGCCCTCAGCCAGATTCTTCCAGGCCGACGTGAGATGCAGGTGCAGGCCGGTCACCTCGGCCTCCATTCCCGCCTCCTCCTGGGTCTCGCGCGTCTCAAGCGCGGTCAGGACGCCGACGCCTGCAATGGTCAGCGGCAGGGAGTCGACATCCACATCCAGACCGTGGACCTTGAGCCCCTCGATGCGGGAGACGTCGACGCCGCCGGAGACTGCCGTCCTGGTCGCGGCCGCGTCGGCGACCAGGTCCAGCGAGTCGGCCGTGATGAGGCCGTCGAGCATGTCGATGTGAGTGACGGAGACCGTCGCGGTCGAGAACAGAGCGCCGTCGCTTACACTCGATGAGACGGTCGCCGTGGCGTCCTCCCACGTCACGACCGAGGAGATACCTCGCGCGCGGGACGACTCCTCGTTGTCGGCACGCGACGAGAGCACCGCCTCGGAGCCGCGGGTCTGTTCACCGACCATCGCCAGTGACGCGCGTGCGTACGGCGTCGGGAGCGAGACCGCGCGAGCGGCGAAGTACGCCGACAGGGCCACCACCGCGAAGAACACGACCAGCGCGGCGAGACGCAGTCTTCCGCGCCGGCGAGCCAGCTTGCTGGCGCGCCGCCGGCGGCGTTCGTACTCGGCGTCGCGCCACTCCCAGTCCTGGATCCCTCTTCGCCCGCCGTCGATCACCCTGAAGCCTCCCAGACGTCTCCGCGGGCCCCGTCCGCAGGGCGGGCGAGACCCTCGCGGACAGCATCAGGTCCTCGTATTTGTCAGGCGTGAGGAGGGAGTGAGGCGGAGGAGAGAGTGGGGTGAACGGCGGACGAGCGGCCGGTCAGCCCATGATGGCTTCGCAGGCGGCGCGCCAGTCGGAGAAATCGGCGAAGAGGTGGTCCGGCGCGTACGCCGCCAGGTCGTCTGCGTCGTGCCGGCCGGTGGCGACCGCAATGGCCGTGACGCCCAGTGACGCGCCGCACTCCACGTCGGCCGGCGTGTCGCCAATGACGACCACGTCCTTGCCGCGGTAGCGCCGGCCGTCCAGCGCCTCGGCCCTCGCCACTGCGAAGGCCGGCAGGTCGGCGCGCAGGGCCGAGTCGGAGCCGAAGGCGCCGACCTTGAAGAGCGGATACAGGCCCGTCGGTTCGAGCTTGAGCCGGGCCCCCTCCACCACGTTGCCGGTGAGCAGGCCGACGAGCGCACGACGGTCGGCCGCGAGCGCGACGACCAGCTCGTGGATGCCCGGCAGCGTCTCGACCTCGACGCGGGTGATCTCGTCGCGCAGGAGTTCGACGTACCTCGCGATGCAGTCGTCGACGAGCCGATCGATGCTGCCGGCCGGGGCGCCCAGGCGCTCGGCCAGGTCGCGCACGACCTGGGGCTGCGTCTCGCCGTCGTACCGGCCGAGGGCCTCGTCCGGCCCGCCGGCTCCCCACAACTCGGCCAGATCCCGGATGATGCCCGGGTCCGTGCGCCCGTGGAAGGAGTAGTCGCCCAGCTCACCCTCCACGCCGTAAACGTCCTTGATCGCCCGCAGTATGGCGCGCCCGCCGGCGCCGTGAGCGTCGATCAGTGTGCAGTCGATGTCGAACAGGACGAGACGGTCGGACATGCGCCCAAGTATATCGGGAGGGCCGGCGACACTGCGGCCGCCGGCCCTCCCGACGGGCGTCAGCTATGGCTCAGGCGGGGCTCATCCGCCGCCACTCGGTGGGTTGCCGCCGTGACACGGGCAGCTGGCCGGCTGGCCGAACCCGTTGAGGTGACAGTCGTTGCACTGCAGTGGCGTCTCGCCGCTCGGGATGTGCTCTCCCTCCTGGGGATGCGTGAACTTGCTGGGATTCCAGTTCTTGATCGTGTGGCACTGGACGCAGTTGGTCAGCCCGTTGTGGTGGTCGCCGTGGCAGTTGATGCAGCCGTCCGGTTTCACCGATGTGCCTTGGGTGTGACACGTATCGCACGTGATCTGCCCGTGCTTGCCGGTCAGCGGGCCACCCGGATGCGGACCGCCGCCCTTGCCGCCGGTCCAGCCGTTGATGCCGTGGCAGTCCTGGCAGGGACCCCGGTCGCCGTGAGGGGGCTTGTGGCAGTAGCTGCAGTTCCTGGTGCCGTCGGTATGACAGGTGAAGCACGACGGCATCGATCTGGCCGGCGGGGCAGTGACCCCCGGCGCGCCGGCGTGCACCAGCGAAGCGTGACAGGCGATGCAGAGTTGCTTGATGTGGCCGGCGCTGCCGTGCCGGAACTTGACCGGCGCCGGCTGGCCCAGCGAGATCGTCTTGCTGGTCTGAGCGCCGGTGTGGCAGCCGCTCCGCTCGCAAGCGGAGTTGGGGATGTGCCGAGTGACCGTGATGGGTGCTTTGGACACTCCGGTGAAGTGGACCCAGACCTCGCGGGACGCGGCCATCTTGGTCTTGATGAAATTCATCGGCCCGGGCGCGATGTGACACTGCACGCAGTCCGCGTGCTTGTGCGTCGATTTCGCCCAGGTGTCGCGGTACGGCCACATCTCATGGCAGTCCGTGCCGCAGAACTTGTTGCTCTCCGTGAACTTCGCCGCGACGGCGCTACCGCCGACGAAGAGAATGACCAGGACTCCGACGACGATCGCGATGCGCTTCCACCAGCGCGACCACCGGGATCGCCCGTTGCGCGACAGTGCCCCAGCCACAAGCAGTTCCCTCCCCAGCACAGAGCGGTGCTCCACACACCCTTGAGGAGAGCATACGCTGAAATCCTACTCACGATTGGAGTCGAGGCGCCGCGCCGCGAATCACGGATGCCCCGAAGGAGGCGCACACCGCCTGCAGAACGGACGGCGCAGATCGCGCGTGTCAGTTCCCGGCACCGCCCTTGAGCAGCAGCAGCGGCACATCGGTGTTGTGCCGCAGGTGGTCGGCCACGCTGCCCAGCACTACGCGCTTCGCCCAGCCGTGACCGTGCGTGGCCATGGCGATGAGGTCAGGGCGCAACTCGTTCGCCTGCTGCACGATCACTTCCTGAGGCTCGCCGGAGAGCAGCAGCGTTGTGACGTCGATGCCGCGGCTGCGGAGCAGTTCCGCGGCGCGCGCGAGATCGCCCTCGCCGTCCTCGATCTCGCAGGTGCGCTGGTCGCGCGTGTGGAAGTGCGCCACGCGCAGGAGTGTGACGCGGGCTCCGCAGGCCTCGGCGAGCTTGCCGACGTGCTCGAGGACCGGGGCGTCTGTTTCGGTGCCCTCTATCGGCACCAGGATGTGATCGTAGACACCCATCTGTCAGCCTCCAAAGAAGATCTGGTAGAGGAGGAACGCGTTCAACCCGATGATGATCGCGGCCAGAAGCACACCGACGCCGAGCTGAGGCGAGTTCATGCGCGCGGGGCCCATCACGCGCCGGCTGCGAACCAGCCAGAGCAGCGGGATGATCGTGAAGGGCAACTGGATGCTGAGCAGCACCTGGCTGACGATCAGGGCCTTGTAGGAGTCGACGCCGAGAGCGATGACCAGCATGGCCGGGATCGAGGTGACGACGAGGCCGATGCGGTACGCCGCGCTGCGCGGGTCCTCAGGCTTGCCGAGGTAGCCGGTGACCACATTGGCCTCGGCCAGCGACGACGTGATCGACGAGGCGATCCCGGCGACCAACAGCGCCAGACCGAAGAGGAACTGCGAGAGCGAGCCGACCAGCGGCTGGAGTGTCGCCGAGGCCTGCTCGATGCTGTCGACCTTGATGCCGGCAGTGAAGAAGACGGCCGCCGCGACGATGATCATCGCTGAGTTGACGAGCCAGCCCACGCCCATGGCAAGGCTCGTGTCGATGAGCTCGAAGTTCATCAGACGGCGGCGGCGAGCGGGTGCGAGGTCCCAGTCGCGCGACAGAATGACGTTGGAGTGCAGGTAGATGTTGTGCGGCATCACGATCGCGCCCAGCATGGCGAGCGCAACCAGGATGCTCGCGCCGTTCACGGAGGGGATCACCCACTTGGGTGCCGCGGCCGCCCAGTCCGGGTGGACAAGGTACAACTCGATGACGTAGCAGGCGGCGATGACCGCGAGGAAGACGACGATCATCCGCTCGAGGCGATGGTACTGCTGGCCGAGGATGGCGATGAAGACGATGACCACCGTGAGCGGCGCCCCGATCCACAACGGCATCCCGAAGAGCAGGTAGAAGCCAAGTGCCGCCCCTAGATATTCGGCCAGATCGGTGGCGGTGCAGGCGAGGATGATGGTGACGCCTGCGAGCCAGACGACAGGCTTCGGCAACTTCGTTCGGATGTTGGCTGCCAGAGAATGACCGGTGACGATGCCGAGTTTGGCCGCGAAGTGCTGCAGGAAGATCAGCATGAGTGTGCTCAGCGACACCACCCAGAGCAACTCGTAGCCGAACTCCGACCCTCCGGCGATGTTGGTCGCCCAGTTGCCTGGGTCGATGAAGCCTATCGTGACGATGAAGCCCGGCCCGAGATACCGCAGCAACTCCCGCGAAAACAGGTCGCGGACGAAATCCCGCGCCCCGTTGGGCACCGAGTCGGCCTCGATGTCGGCCGGAGGTTCGATCGGCGGGCCCGCCGAGGGCGGATCGAGGCCTCGGGCAGGCCGCGCTCGCTCCGCCCCTCCGCCGTTCACCCCCGGGTCGTTGTGGTCATGTTCAGTCATCGTGGCGACACTCTACCCGGGATCGGCCGGGGCTCCCCGCCGTGCGGGCCTCTGGACAGTCTTGACGACGGAGAGAGGATTCAGGCCGTCCGTGCTCCGTCGGCATCCTGCCGGGCGAACGGCCACTGTCCGGCGACGAAGCTCAGGAACCCCTGAAGCAGCAGGACGACGGCGATGGCCAGGATGATGCCGAGCCACGACGATGCCACCAGCGCGAGCGCGATGAGGCCGATGACGAGGACGCCCCAGCGCACCGCGACGACGTGGTTGACGAGCCAGGACGTCACAGGCGAGTCGGGGATCTTGATCTCGGCCGCCTGGCCGGTCGCGCGCTTGCTCATCGCGACGACACTGTCGCGTACATCCCGCCTCCCCAGCAGCCAGATCAGCGCAGCGGCGATGATGCCGACGACACAGACCCAGACCGTGATGGCGGTGAGCGGACCAAGGGCGGCGTTCACTACATCCCTGAGGATGTGCTGCCCCGTGCCCGCCTTCACCTGGCTGGTGAGGTACTGGGACGCGCGCACGATGACGACACGAGAGACGAAGATCGCGATCGCCGCCCCGATGCCGAGGGCGATCGCCGTCCGTCCGCGGCGGCGCGAGAGCCAGATGGCCAGCGCCATCAGCGCGGCGGTGATGAGCGGCAGGATCCACATCAGCCGGTCGAACCACTTGACCGCCGTCTGCGCCGGCCCGAACGCGTCCGACTGCAGCACGGTGACCTGCCCGAAGTCCGACGGCAGCGGCTTGCCCGACCAGTTGGCGACCTGCTGGATGCCCTGCTCGGGGCTCATGTCGGCCGTGATGACGGGCGGGGTGAACCTGCTCGACAGCCCGCCCGGCAGCCGCTGGTCCACCCACACCAGCACCTGGCTGATGAGCGGCAAAAGGTTGAGCTTCACGTCGCTGCCCTGGACATAGACGCCGTTGGTCTGGCCGCGCAACATGGCCACGATCTTCTCGTGACCCACGCGGTTGATCTGGAGCCAGAGTTGATACGCCTTTGGCGAGCTGAGGATCTTGTCGGCGCTCTTGGTGATGAAGTCTTCGACGTAGGAGGTGATGGGCCCGGAGAGGATTTGCACCTGCGCGGGGAGCGCGTCGGAGATGCGCGTCTGCAGGTCGGTCGTCGAGACGATCTCGCCGCTGATGTACTGACTCAGGTTCTGGACGGCCTGCGGGTCTTTGCCGATGGGGCCTACGAGCTTCATGTAGCCGTCGGTGTTCATGACGGTGTAGTGCGCCCACCACGTGACCCCGGTGATGACCACGGCGAGGCAGCTTAGGAAGACGAGCAGCCCGATGAGCAGCCCGCGCAGCCGGCTGGGCCGGCGCGCCGGCGCGGTGACGAGGGCCGGCTCGTCGGGGTCGGCCGGCGGCGCGACCCCGGTGACCTCCTCGCCGGCTTCGGTCATGACCGCCGTGGACTCCGCGTCGGCGGCGTCGTCCACGGCCGTCGTCTCCTCGACTGGAGCTGGGGCTTGCGTGACCTCGGTCATTTCATCGGGCTCGGGGGCGCCGGGCGCGCCGCTCTTCTTCTCTTCGGTCACGACCGGCCTCCTGGCTCGTTCGCGCTCGTTACCATTCGGTCAGTCATTCCCCATGCGGCGGAGAAAGCCTACGCGCATCGGCCGTTCAGGCTGTGGTGAACGCCTGCCCGAGGTCGGCGATCAGGTCGCCGGCGTCCTCGATGCCCACCGAATACCGCACCAGGCCCTCGGGAATGCCCATCGCGGCGCGCTCCTCGGGCGTGCACTCCACGTGGCTCGTGGTCGCCGGCACGCCGGCAAGAGTCTCCACGGCGCCGAGGTTGGCGGCGAGGTGCGCGAGCCGCAGACGCGGCAGCACGCGCTTCACCTCGTCGAACCCCCCGCTCAGAGAGAAGCTGAGCATGCCGCCGAAGCCGCGCATCTGGCGCGCGGCGACGTCGTGGTGCAGGTGCGTCTCCAGACCCGGGTAGTTCACGACTTCGATCTGCGGCTGCTCCGCGAGCCAGCGCGCGATAGTCAGGGCGTTCGCGTTCTGCCGCTCCACTCGGACGACGAGCGTCTTGAGGCTGCGAACGAGGAGGTAGGCGGCCATGGGGTCGAGCGACGCACCGGTGATCTCGCGGTAGTGATAAACCTTCTGGACGAGCTCGGCCGGGCCGCAAAGCACGCCGCCGAGTACGTCCGCGTGGCCGCCCAGGAACTTGGTGGCGCTGTGCAGCACGAGGTCCGAGCCCAGCGCCAGCGGGTTCTGGTTGATCGGAGTCGCGAACGTGTTGTCGGTGACGACGAGCGCGCCCGCCTCATGCGCCGCCTTCGAGAGCCGGGCGATGTCCATCACCTTGAGGGTCGGGTTGGTCGGCGACTCCAGGTAGACGAGGCGACAGCCCTTGGCGATGGCCGCCTCGATCTGCTCATAGTCGGTGGTGTCGCAGAGCTCGACGTCCACGCCCCAGCGCGGCAGGAAGTCGATGAACAGCTGATTGGTCCCGCCGTAGGTGTCCTTGACCGAGACGGCGCGGTCTCCCGGTGAGAGCAGGGCGAAGAGCGTGTTGCTGACGGCGGCCATGCCGCTGGAGAAGCTCGTGGCCGCCTCCGCTGCCTCGAGGATGCGCATCTTCTCCTCGAACGCGGCGACGGTGGGGTTGGTGTTGCGCGAGTAGATGTGGCCGTAAGTGCGTCCAAGCGACGCGTCCACCCAGCTGTCCACGTCCGGATAGCCGAACGCGGCGCTGTAGACGATGGGGACCTGCGTCGCCCGGTGCGCCCGCGCCGCCTGCTCACCGGCTCGCACGGCGAGGGTGTCGCGCGCCAATCCCTCGAGGCCGTCCGGCCGTGCCACGTCGTCGCTCATCAGATCCTCCGCTCGTCGTCTCGCCCGGCAGGCCGCGGCGTCATTGTCGGCGCCATTCTACGGCCACGACACGATGGAGACGGACGAAGGGCCGTCAGCGCCGTCGGGGTAGAGTCAGGGGAACGGCATGGAGACGACGATGACCGCATGGAAGCTGCCCCCCAGGGCCAAGGTGTTTGAGGCGTTGACCGCGGTCGCCGACGGCCGGGTCCGGCTCACCGGGCCAGGATCGGCGACCGTCACATCATCGGGCGGCGACAGGACATATGACGTCGAGTGGTCGGCGGACGACCGCACCATCGCCGCGAACGATAACGCCTCGTACTGGCGGGGCTATCTGGGCTACCCCGCCCTGGCTGTGCTGCTGAAGCGCGGCCGGCTGCGCGCCGGCGAGGACGTGATGCGGGCGCTCGCCGGCGTTCCCTGGCACGACCTGAACAAACGCTTCAGGCGCGACTACGAAGCGGCGGTCGCGCAAGCGCTCGACGGTCTGCCGCCCCACGGCCCGGACGCCGGCGAGATCCAGGCAGCCGTGAACGATGTGATGCACCAGCTGGACCGACTCGATCTTCAACGAGCAGGTCGTGGGCGCCGGCCGCCCAAGGCCGGCGCCTGACCCGGACATAGCTCCTTAGCCGGCGCGGGAGCCGCCCTCATCTGCCAGGACCACGCCCCCTGAAGAGCGGCTCCTCCGGCGGGCAGGGCCCCGCAGAGACCCTCAGGTGCCGCCCTCACCCGGCGACAAGACCTGAATCCTCCAAACGGCGCGTCCTCGCCCGGCGCGCCTTGAGCGGGTAACATATGAACACCTGTTCATATGTTCAGAGATGAGGTGACCGTGGAAGACGCGGAGCTCGAGACCCTCCTTCCGGAACCGGTGATCTGCGGTAAGGACGACGAGGACCTCCTGGACCACTGTGACGTCCACGTGGTCGACCCCGACCGGGTCATGGCGGTGCGAGCGCGTCTGGTCTCACCCTCCGTCGCCGGGCAGATGGCCGGCGTCTTCAAGGTGCTGGCCGATCAGAGCCGCTGCCGGCTCATGGCAGCGATCATCGAGGCAGGCGAGCTCTGCGTGTGCGACCTCGCCGCGACCGTCGACATGGGCGAGAGCAACGTCAGTCACCATCTGCGGGTGCTGCGCGCCAGCGGTCTTGTGCGGCCGCGGCGCGCCGGCAAGATGGTCTTCTACGCCCCCGACGACGCGCACATACGCGTGCTGCTCGATATCACCCGCGAGCACGTGAAGCACGGGCCCGAGGACC
Organism: uncultured Thermoleophilia bacterium; assembly: GCA_963775255.1. Taxonomy (GTDB): domain Bacteria; phylum Actinomycetota; class Thermoleophilia; order UBA2241; family UBA2241; genus CAIXSE01. The sequence goes on from CAVZIA010000001.1 coordinate 326,758, forward strand.
TCTCCCAGGTCGCGCCGCCTCCCGACGGGGGCCGCGAGTGACCGGGCGGACCCTGGAACTGGCGCTCGTGCTGCCGCGGGCCGCGGAGTGCGGCGGCTGCGTGGACGAGGTCGGCGGTGAACTGCTGCGGCTCGACGGCATCCACGCCGTCGAGCCGGACGTCTCGCGCGGGCTCCTGCACGTGAGCTTCGACGAGCAGGCGCTGACGGGCGAGGACGTCGAGACCTTCGCCCGCCGGGCCGGCGCGCAGGCCCACTGCCAGGACCACTGCCCGCTGGCGGTGCACGCACACGGGCCGCTCGACCTGTCCCGCCCGCTCGCAGGCGAGGACGGCCACGAGCGGCGCATCCTGCACGTCACCGGCATGGACTGCGCCGACTGCGCCGTGAAGCTGCAGGGGGCGCTGCGCCGCGAGCACGGCGTGCGCAGCGCCGACGTCAACTTCGGCGCGGCCACACTGGCCGTCGCCATCGACCCGGACGAGGCCGCGCTGCCCGACGTGTATCGCGCCGTTCGGCGCCTTGGGTACGACACAGTCGAACGCCGCGCCGCCGAGCAGGGTCGCGACGGCGGCGCGACGGCGGATGCGGCGCGGACGGGCGGCTTCTGGCTCTCCGAGCCCCGGGCCGTCGCGACCGCCGTTTCCGGCGCGCTCACGCTGGCCGGCTTCGTCGCGAGCGCCGTCGCCCCGGCCGCGGCGCCGTGGATCTTCGGCGCCGCCGTGGTCGCCGGTGGCGTGTTCGTCGCCCGCGCCGCCGTCTTCAGCCTGCGGGGGCGCCAGGTCGACATGAACGTACTCATGACCCTGGCGATGCTCGGCGCCGCCGCCATCGGCCAGTGGTCGGAGGCTGCGCTCGTCGCCTTCCTCTTCAGCTTCGGCACCGTGCTGCAGGCGGCCACCCTCGAGCGCACGCGGCGCGCCATCAGCGGCCTCATGAAGCTTGCGCCGCCGACGGCCACGGCTCTGCGCCCGTGCCCCTCGGACGGAGAGCTGGAAGAAACGACCGTCGACGTCGCCGACCTCCTCGTGGGCGACGTCGTGGTGGTCCGGCCCGGAGAGCGCGCCGCCGTCGACGGCGTTGTCGTCGAGGGCGCGGCCGCAGCCGACCAGGCGCCGGTCACCGGCGAGTCGGCGCCCGTCGCCAAGGGACCCGGAGACCAGGTGTTCGCCGGGTCGATCGTCGAGGGCGGTACCCTGCACGTGCGCGCCACCGCGGCCGCCTCCGACACGACCATCGCCAAGATCGTGCACATGGTCGAGGAGGCGCAGGCGCAGCGTGCCCCGGCCGAGACCATCGTCGACCGGTTCGCCAGCAAGTACACGCCCGTCGTGGTCGCGCTGGCGGCGGCGGTCGCGTTCATCCCGCCGCTCCTCGGAGCCTCGTTCGACACCTGGTTCTACCGGGGCCTCGCGCTGCTGATCATCAGCTGCCCGTGCGCCCTGGTGATCTCCACACCGGTGAGCATCCTCGCCGCGCTCGCGCGCGCGACGAAGCAAGGCGTGCTCATCAAGGGCGGCGCCTATCTGGAGCAGATGGCCGGGATCAAGGCGGTGGCCTTCGACAAGACCGGCACGCTCACCGTGGGGCGGCCCCAAGTCACGGACGTCGTAGCGCTCAACGGCAGCGTCGAGACGCACGTGCTCAGGGTGGCCGCGGCATTGGAGAGGTACAGCGAGCACCCTGTCGCGCGGGCGATCACGGAGCGCGCGCGGGCGCAGGGCCTGGAGGAGGACCTCGCGGCGCCTGCGACGGCCTGTTCGTGCTCCACACCGGGGTGCTGCTCGATCGAGACCACCGGGCACCACGACAGCGCCCGCGGCGACGGGCACGCGAGCGGCGACTCTGCTCACGACCACGCGACGCACGAGCACGCGACGCACGACCACCCGGGCGACGCTCCCGACGTGGAGCGCTTCCGCGCCATCGCCGGTCGCGGCGTGCGCGCCGAGCTGGACGGCCGGCTGCACTTCGCCGGCCGGCCGGACCTCCTCGGCGCGCACGCCGGGGACCCGGCGCTTGTCGCCACCGTCCAGCGCCTCGAGCGCCAAGGCAAGACGGCGGTCGTGGTCGGCAACGAGGACGGCGCCTTCGGCGTGATCGCCGTCAGTGACCCACTGCGGACGCACGCACGCGAGGCGCTGGAACAGCTGCGCGCGCTCGGCGTCACCGACATCGCCATGCTTACCGGCGACAACCCCGACACGGCTGCGGCCGTTGCCGCCGCGGCCGGCGTGACCGACGTCCGCGCCGGTCTGCTCCCGCAGGACAAGGTCACCGCGGTCTCAGAACTGCGCGACCGCGCAGGCGCGGTCGCCATGGTCGGCGACGGCGTCAACGACGCGCCCGCCCTTGCGGCGGCGTCCCTCGGCGTCGCCATGGGCGCCGCCGGCACCGACGCCGCCCTCGAGACCGCGGACATCGCCCTGATGGGCGACGATCTCACCGCGGTCCCAGATACGATCCGCCTGGCGCGGCGCACCACGCGCATCATCTGGCAGAACATCGTCTTCTCGGTTGTCGTGAAGGCGGTGTTCCTGGTGCTCGCCCCTCTCGGCCTCGTGACCCTGTGGCTGGCAGTCTTCGCCGACATGGGGACCTCGCTGCTCGTCACCGGCAACGGCCTGCGCCTCTACCGCCGCTGACGGCGCCAGGCTTGTACACGCCCGTCTATGGCCTTCCTCCTGCCGAGGGTGGATAGTAGGAGCACGTCCACTTGGAGGCGGATGTGAGCGGAGCGACTACTCCTGAAGACCAACACGTCGCGCACATCGAGGTCGGCCGCGCCGACTTGGACGGTGAGCCCGCCTTCTTAGTGCGCGATGACGGCGTGGGCTTCGACCCGGCCTGCGTCGGCAAGCTGTTCATACCATTTCAGCGCCTGCATGCGGCGGAGGAGTTCCCAGGTACGGGGATAGGCCTGGCCACGGTGGCTCGCGTGCTGGAGAGGCTGGGTGGGTCGTGGCGCGCCGAGGGTGAGGACGACGCCGGTGCGACGTTCCTCTTCACGCTCGGCCCGGGCACCGACGGGGCGCGATGACGACCACCATCTACACCAAGCCCGGATGCCCGTACTGCGCCGCGGCCAAACAGGACCTCGAGGCCCGCAGCGTCGACTACGTGGAGATCGACGTGTACACGACGCCGGGCGCCCGTGAGGAGCTTGCCGAGCTCACGGGCGGCATGAACATCGTGCCGGTCGTCATCGAGGAGAACGGCGAGGTGCGCATCGCCGCCGGAGGTGGCTGAGGCATCTGATGGGCGCGCGTGTCGCGCTGTCTCTCTACTTCTTGACCGGCAGACCGGCCTTCTTCCAGGCGTGCAGACCGCCGTGCACGTTCGAGATGTTGGTGTATCCCATCTCCGCGAGCTTGCGCGCCTGACGCGGGCTGCGGTGCCCGCTGAAACAGATCACGAGGATGTCGTCGTCACGGCCCAGCCCGGTCTGGTCCTTCTTGATCAGCCCGGGCGGAATGCTGAGGGCGCCCTTGGGGTGACCCATCTTGAACTCCCCCGACGAGCGGACGTCGACGAGCTTGGCGCCGCGCTTGGAACGCGCGAACGCCTGCTTGACGTCGATCGTCGGTACGTTGACTGCTGTGGTGGTCCCTGCGGACCGCCGGGAAAATGGCCACATCTGTGCTGGTCCTCCGTTCAGACGGTGGCGTTGTCGTGCTGCGGCTCTTCCACGACGGCGTCGTAAAGGACCTCGAACGGGCCACTCGTCAGTATCGACTGCAGCGTCCCGTAGATACGCTGCACGGTCTGTGACTGGTAGAACTCGTCGTGCGGCTCGATCGATTCCCACTCCGTCTCGAAGACGAAATGGATGTCGCCGAGCGTCGCCTCCTTGCCCTCGTCGCGAAGGGCGCTGCCCAAGGGCGACATCCCGAAGGACCGGAGGACGCGGTGGTTGACGTGTCCCGCCGAGCCCGCGAGCAGGCCGGCGAGTTCCTGAAGCGCTCGCTCGGCACGGTGTTCCGTGCCGTGACGGACGCTGAACATGGTCTGGCCGATCAACATTGGTCCACTCCTTCACCGAGACTGCAGACTCTGTTGTACCCGCAAGAGCCGTGAAGGAACGAACGAGAGCTGACGCCGGGCGTCGTAGGCCCCTGGCAGCCTCCCGACGGTGGCGTCACGCGGACGTCAGCGGACGATCTTGCGGAAGGCGGTGAGCAGCGCCGGCGCCGTCAGCGCCGCGGCGCCGTCGCCCGTCCAGACGATCTTGCCGGCGCGGTCGATGATGAAGACCATGGGGCGCGCCGTGCCGTCCTTGCGAAGCGCGCCGTACTGCTGGGCGATGCTGCCGTCGTCCGCCAGCAGCGGGAACGCCAGGCCGGGTACCCGCGCGGCAAGCGCGCGGCAGTCGTCGGCGCTCGCGTCGCAGACGCCGACGACCTGGCCGCGGAGCCCCCACAGGGAACCCGCCGCCTTGCTCAGGTGCTCGAGCAGGTCGGCCGCACCCGGCGAATGTGTCGGGATGAACGCCAGGACCGGGAACCAGTCGCCACGGTACTGGTTGAGCTTGATCTCGCTGCCGTCGACGGCGGTGAGGGTGAAGGTCGGCGCTGCGCGGCCGACGCCGAAGTCGTAGCCCACGTGTGGAACCTCCTGACGATGCCGCGGGCCGGGCCCGCGCGTGTCACGCGGGAGTGTAACAAAGATGCCGGGCGCGTACGCAGAACGGCGCGGCCGCTGCCGCAAGAGCCTCGCGCCGCGTCCGCGCGCTTGCTTGTCAGGCCGCACCCGGCGAACGTCGCCTGAGAAGAGACTGTGTGCATCGTGGGGGCTGCTCCCTCCGTCCGGCCCGCAGGCCCCGTCCAAGGTTGCTCTCAGGCTCTCCTCAGGCCACACTCATAGTGACCGGCTACCGTGACAAAGCTGCCGCGTGCGCGTCGTTTGGGCCGGCCGCACCCTTGATCGCACTCCCGAAGAGAGGATCTCCGTATGAGACGTGTCACCACCGCCTTGATCGCCGCCTTGGTCTTGCTCGGCCTTGTGGCCGCGGGCCTGCTCGCCACCGGGTGCGGCGGCGACCAGAGCAGCGGCGGCAGCAGCGTATCGAGCGACTCCGTGGCAGCCGTGGGCGACGTCCAGATCACCAAGGCGGACTTTCAGCAGTTGATGACACAGGCACAGACGCAGATGAAGGCCTCCGGCATGACGGTCCCCGAGGCAGGCACGCCCACCTACGACCACTACGTGGCGCAGATCGTCCAGTACCTGGTGCAGGAGCAGGTCATCGCGCAGAGCGCCAAGGACCTCGGCGTGTCGGTGACGGACAAGCAGGTCACCGACCAGGTCACGCAGCTGGAGCAGGCCTACGGCGGCGAAGCAAAGGTCATCACGCTGCTCAAGCAGCAGGGCATGACGATGGAGCTCCTCAAGCGCTCCATCAGAGGGCAGGCTCTCGCGCAGGCGGCGGTCGCCAAGGTCGCCAAGGGCGTGACCGTGAGCGACGCCGAGATCAAGGCGTACTGGGACACGAACAAGACCGAGCTCCAGAAGCAGAAGAAGACCAACACGCTCGCCAAGGCCAAGGCCACCATCAAGCAGACGCTGCTGAGCGCCAAGCAGCAGAAGCTGTGGAACGCGTGGCTGGACAAGCGGGTCAAGGAGATCGGCGTGACCTACGCCGACGGCTACGACCCGGCCAAGCTCACCGCGGCCGCCGCGTCGGCCTCGCCGGCGGCCTCCGCGACGCCGTAAGACAGAGCGTCGCGATCACGGATTCGCGAGGGCGGCGGCAGGTGGCGCAGAGCCTCCTGCCGCCGCCCTCGTCGCGTCGCCGAGCCCGTGCCGAAGGGGCCGAGCGTCGCCGTAGCGATGGCCGGCCCCGTCCGGGCGTATGGCGGGCGCACGTTCGCCGTGAGGCGCCCGGCGCCCAGCCGGCTCAGAAGGTCTTGTACAGCTCCGCGGCCGCGCCGCAGTACGGGCACTTGTCCGGCGCGTCGCCGATGATCGTGTGGCCGCAGGCGAGGCACACGTTGACCGGTGCCTCGTCGATGTCCTTGCCGGCCATGACGGCCTCACGGGCGTCGGTGTACTGGCCTTTGTGGTCCGCCTCGGACTTGAGCGCGTAGTTGACGCTGCGCACGGCCTGGTTGTTGCCCTGGAGCTTGGCGATCTCGTGGTAGGCCGGGTACATCTCGTCGACCTCGAAGCTCTCGCCCTCGAATGCGGAAAGGAGATTCTCCGCGGTGCTCCTGATGCCGCCCATCACGCGCAGGTGGTTGCGCGCGTGGCGCGACTCGGCGAACGAGATGGCGCGGAACAGCTTGCCGACGTTGGGGTATCCCTCGGCCTCGGCCTGCTCGGCCCAGACGAGGTACTTCTCTGCCGCCTGGCTCTCGCCGGCGAACGCGGCCGCGAGGCTCTCCCGCGTCATCGGGTTGAGCTTCTCCGGCTTGGGGAGACGCTTCTCGAGCGCCTCGTCCCGGGCGATCGTGTCGCTCATCAGAACTCCTTGAAATAGACGCCGGCGGTGCCGCACACCGGGCACTCGTCCGGGGCGTCGCCGATGACGGTGTGGCCGCAGATGGGGCACACGTGCACGGCGTCGTTGCCGCAGTCCTGTTTGCTCTCGACGCCCTTACCCACGGCGTCGTAGATGGCCTGATGGTCTTTCTCGGCGGCGTCGGCATAGCGGATGGTGGTCTGCGCCGACTTGTTCCCCTGCAGCTTGGCCACGGCCATGTAGGCGGCGTACATCTCGTCGATCTCGAACGTCTCGCCGCCCAGGGCGGCCTTGAGGTTCTCCTCCGTCGTCCCGATGGCGCCGAGCACGCTCAGGTGGTTGCGGGCGTGGGTGCTCTCGGCGTACGCGACGGCGCGGAAGAGCCTCGCGACGTTGGGGTAGCCCTCGCCGTCCGCGACGTCGGCGAACGCGAGGTACTTCTGCGAGGCCTGGCTTTCGCCGGCGAGCGCAGCAGCGATGTTGGCCGCCGTCATGTCGCCGTTGTTCTCCGGTGCCGGGGGCGTGTTCTTGAAGGGTTCGGCCATCGTGTCGTGCTCCTCCTTTACCTAGGGCGCAGTTCGAGGTGCGCGGCGCCCAGTTCCATGCGGGTCGGTCGAGCGGACCCCAATGCTAACAGTGCAAACGGCGGTCGCCGTTGGCTGGCCACGGGACGTCCCGCACGGCGGGGCGGCAAACGCGTGGCGGCCGCGCTCCCGATCTCTCGAGGCGCGGCCGCCGGGCTGCCGGAAGGCAGGTCGAAGACTCGGTGACCGGGGCGTCGTGCACGGTCGCGCTGCGGATCAAGCGGCGACCGCGTGCGGCTCCAGGGCGGGCACGAGCCGGTGCAGGGCGCTGTGGATCTGACGCCGGCTCGCGTGGTCGAACAGGGTGTAGTACACGTCCGGCCGCGATTGACTGCGCGTGAACTGGGCCAGATCCACGGTCAGGCCGGCGGCGGCGGCATCGCGCGCCTGGGCGGCGTCGATGGCGAGCAGCCCACCCGTCGCCGGCACGGCCGCGTCGCTGCAGATCTCGGCCATGTCCTGCGGCAATGTCCAGAGCGAGAACGCGAGCGGCTCGCCGCCGGCCTCGCTGAGGACGATACGGACGCCGAGTTCCACCTCGCCGGTGAAATCGAAGTGGTGACGCTCGGCGCTCCGCGCTACCTCGACGGCCTTCTGGACGCGACGGTACTTCTCGCCGAAGTTGACCGCATTGGGACGTGCCATGCTTCCCTCCTTGCGCACTCCCCGTAAGCCTTCCGGAGCCCTGGGGACATTTCTGCCTTTCGCGCACGTCCTTCCCACGGCACACGGGAGATAAACACTACTAGGGCAGTGTTATCAGGCTCCTCACGCCCTCTTGCAGTGCGTGCACGGCACCCGTGACCTGCTCTCCTTCGCATCGAGGACACACCGCCGAGGATGCCGCGTGGATAGACCCGCCGAACGCCGTTGACCTGAGCGAAGGATCCGCGACCGTGGAGCCGTGTGCGGAGCAGACGATGGAATCAGCCGACGTCGCGCGGCGTGAGTCGGGCGCAACCGGCGCCAGATCCGCGCCGTGGCAGGGCGGACTCAGCCGGCGCCGAACCCGCCGCCGCCTCCGCCGCCTCCGCCGCCTCCTGAGAACCCACCGCCGCCGCCCGAGCCGGACGAGGACGAGGAGGTCGCCACGGAGACCGCCTGCGAGAAACTGCTGCCGATCTCGTTGAAGGCCGACATGCCGGCTTGATCACCGGGCATGCCCCACCACAGGAGATATGGGGTGCGGAACGCCGGGTCGTTCACGACCTCCGGCACCTTCAACGTCATCGCCTTCGTCACCCGATCGGCGATGCCGAACACCACCGCGTAGATGAGGAACTTCTCCCAGAGCACGACGGCGTCCGGCGGCTTCTCGTCGAGCCGGCCGAAGTCCTTGAGGTAGCGCTCGAGCGCCGCGTACTGGGCGTGCAGCTCGGCCGCCTCCTGCGAGCGCCGCTTGACCGACCGGGCCACGAAGATGAGTACGACGCCGACAGCGGCGCCGACCAGGAACAAGAGGCTGCGGCCGAAGACGGCGGCCCCTACGCCGGCCACGATGGCGACGAACGCAAACGCCGCGGCCGTGAATGCCATGCGGTCGGCCTGTGCGTCCAGATAGCCGCGGCCCTGGCCCTCCTTCTCGACCTTGTTCTTCCACGTCTGGAAGCCCTTGGCGAACGAGGCGCGGTGCGTCTTGGCGATCTCCTTGAGCTCGCTGAGGACGAGCTCGTTGCCGTCGGCCATCTGATGGAAGAGGAACTTACAGAGCTGCCGCTCGTAGTCGAGCAGCTCATCCAGGCGCTCGTCGTGGAGCGTGAGCTTGTAGGTCGCCTTCTCCTTGTCCCCGAAGAGGCCGTCCTTCCGGACCGTCACGCGCTCGAGGTCGATCACCTTGCGGTTCGCCAGGTCGAGCAGCGTCGCGGTGACCTCACCGGAGCCCACGCTCCCCATGTTCCAGATGAAGGCAGCGAGCGCCGGCGGCAGGTCCGGCTGCGGGAAGTCGCGCAGGTACTGGGCGTTGAACTGCGTCTTGGGCTCGCGCCCGAAGCGCACGTAGAGGATCACGATCAGCACGAGCGCCGCCACCGGAACGCCGATACCGACCACGCCCCAGAAGATCACCTTCGCGCGGGCCCACCACCGTGTGCGGTTGGCCTGGTCCGCCCACCGCTTCTCCTCTGCGAGCGCCTCCGCGAGCTTGGCGCCGGGCTGCTGCGGCGCCTTGGTGAGGGCCGCCGCCGGGAACAGGACGCGGCCCTCCAGGAACGTCTCGGGCGGCAGCGGATCGACCTTCATTACTACGCTGGCGTCCGGCTCGATCGCGACCGTGCCCCACAGCGGGCCGTGCGCCCAGGCCTTCACCTGGTCCCTGGTCACGCCGTCCGGCAGACGCACCGTGACGGCGACATTGCGCGACTCGACCGCGGTGTCGGAGCCGATGAACTTCCAGTAGAGCTGCGCCGTGTCGGTGAACTTCTTGGCGGCGCCCTTGGCGACGTACCGCGCAGTGAAGCTGGTGGTGGCGTCGGTCACGTCGAAGTTGAGCTGGACGGTGACGACGCCGTCTCTCTCGCGCACGGCATAGGTTTGGCGCTCACCGCTGGAGATCCCGACGATGGCGTACTGCGAGTAGTCGTAGGGCACGGTCTTCGTCGGGTCGCCATCGGCTGGTCCCGACGCGCCGAGGACCTTGATGGCGTCGGCTCCGGTCTCCGAGAGGTCCCAGTAGACGTAGTGGAAGGAGCCGCTGAAGTCGAGCGTGCGCGTGTCGGTGATGCGCACGTCGCCGTTGGGCATCACCTGTGCCTGGACGTCGATGCTGGTGATGGAGAAGTCTTTGGCCGCCGCGGGGCCGGCCGACAGGCCGGCCGCTCCGGCGGCCAGCGCGAGCAGCAGAGCGAAGACGAGCGCCAGGAGCGGGCGCGAAGCCCGCGGGCGTCCTGCGGCCCGTGCGATCACGATGCTCGTGCGAACCTCCACGGGGCGACTCTACCATCACGCGTGCGGGCAACGTGCTGAGCAGCAAGGCCGGATGCGGCGGCAGCGATACGGGGCTCGCGACCGCCTCAGGGTGGAGACGCGCGACCTCAGCGGCAACGCGCCCGGAGGCCTCTGGGAAAGGACCGGCTGACGGTCAAGCAGGAGCGCGAACCGGGCGCGGTTGCCGGCGGCGCTACGCCGGCCGGCGCAGACCCAGGCGCGCAAGCTCCGCGTCGGCCAAGGCGCGACAATCGCCGCGCTCGACCGCGCCGTACGGGTCGGGCGTGACCGAGCGCAGCTCGTCCCACGACAGCGACGCCAGGGCGCGGCGCGCAAGGTAGGTGTCCAGCGCAGGGTCGCCCTCGACGCCCGGCAGCGCCGCCACGACGGCCGCAACGTCCCGCCGCCAGCGCAGCCGCACCGGCAGGTAGAGCAGCAGGACCATCGCCGGCGGCAGGGCGCCGGCGCCCAGCCCCGCGATCACGGCGGAGCGTCGTGCCGCGTCGCGGCTTTCCTGCCCGCTGCTCTCCACCTCCGTGCCCATGGTCTTGATGCGGCCGGCGAGACTGCCGATCTGACCGCCGACGAGCGGCAGGCCGCCGACCACGCCCAAGGCGTCACCAGTCTGCCGGACCGCCCCGCCGACCTTGATCACGTCGGAGGCGAGGCCGGCCTGAGCGCCGATGTCGTGCCAGACAAGCACGCCGACGACCACCCAGACGGCGATCCAGACGGCGACGCCGATATCGGTCATCCGTACCGCTCGTGCACTCGAGAAGAGCTGCGCGCTCACGTCCCACCCTCGCTTCGGATCATCGCTACTCTACCCGGGATATGCCCCGGGACCTGACGTGTCCGTGATCGAGGGGCATCCATTGCGGGCTGCTCGCGTTCGAGCGCGGCAAGGGCCGCGCACACCCAGTTCGACCGGCTCTCCGGCAGGCTCGACCTCGCCGTGTACATCTCTCCCTGAGGACGCGAAAGATTTTCGCCCCCGCCTCGTTAAAGGGGTACCTGATTCCGGAGTCAGTGAGGGTTTCTGGCGAGCCCCTCAGAGGGGTGGAGGCAGGAAGAGCCGGCGGCGACCCCGCCGGCTCTTCCACGTCCCGGGCCGGGCGACCTAAGCCTGACTTACTCTCCGTGCTTGATCCACACCGCACGGTAATGCTCGCCCAGGATCGGCGACTTGCCTTCTGTGGCAAGTGTCTCGCTGAGGCCGGCGGCGGCGAAGAGCTCCCGCAGTTGCGCCGCCGGCATCCCGTGCCTGGCGTTCGTGGGCTCGCGCGAGAACAGACGCCCGTTTGGCCGCAGCAGCCGCACGAGCTGCGCGACGATCCCCGGCCGGTCCCACGGCGGAACGTCGTGGAGCATCCAGTGGACCAGTACCACATCGTAGTCAGCTTCCGGCAGGCCCAGGGTTCGCACGTCTCCGCAACAGAGCCGCACGTCGGGGTACGCCTTCAGGACCGAGCGCAGCGCCCGCTGCCAGCGCTCGGAGATGTCCACACAGGTGAGACGACCCTCCGGAAAGAGACGCGTGGCGAGGTGCCTGGCGGCCGCGCCGCTCCCGCTCCCGTAATCCAGGACGCGCTCGTCCCCGCGCAACCCCATCTGGTCCACGTACCTGCCGTACAGAGGTCCCAGCAAGCCGTTGGTGAAGACCCGCGCGGCCCAGACCTCGACCCGGCCGGGTTCGGGAGGCGTCCAGCCCGCGGGCGGTGCGGTGAGTCCTGTCTGCATACCACCCCCTGTAGGTCCGCTCGAGCGGGCGCCGGAGCGGCGGACCCGTCCGGGCAGCGTACAACCGCAGCGGCTCGTACGGAAGGCCCGCACGCCCGTGCGACGGCGTAGACTGGCCTCATGCAGATTGCCTTCCTTGGAGACAGCCTCACGGAGGGGTGGCCCGGCGCTGCCTTCTTCCCCCTGCTCGACCGGCGGATGACCGAGCACGGACTGCTCAACCGCGGCCGCGCCGGCGACACCGTCGCCGACCTGCTCAACCGCACGCGCTACCAGGGGCTCGAGCCCGTCGACGTCGCTTTCATCTGGGTCGGCGCCAATGACGCCGTCATCGGCGCCTGGGACGCGGCAGACCCCGACAGCGGCTGGAGCTGGCCGGAGCGGCTTATGCGCCTCGCCGGCGACTACGAAGAACTGCTCGAGTGGACCGAGGCGCGGGTGCAGCGCATCGTGGTCGTGCGCCCGCTCGTCCTCGAGGCCGAGGCCTCGCTCTGGGAGCAGCGCTCCGGGGAGATCGCCGAGGCGATCGCGCGCCTCGCGGCCGGCCGTCCCTCCTGCCGCGTGGTGGACCTGCTGCCGGCGTTCGAGGACGCGGCTGGCGCCGGCGACGGCCCGTTCACCACCGACGGCGTGCACTTCACCGACTCCGGCGCCGAGGTCGTGGCGAGGGCCTTCGCCGCGGTCATCGACGAGCTGGCGGCCGAGGACGAAGCCGCCGCCGGCGCCGGCAAGTCCGCCGGCGGCGAATGAGGCGCCTCCACAAGATCGCCGTCGCGGCGGTCGCAGTGGAGGCGCTGGGCGCGGCCTATTCCTTCGTGCTCCTGCCGCGCCTTCGACGCTGGGGAGCAACCGCGGAGGAGGCCAGCCGCACCCTGCCCGGCGACGAGCTCATCCCCGACCCGCTCTACGCGACGACGCGGGCGATCACCGTGCAGGCGCCCGCCGAAGCCGTCTTCCCCTGGCTCGTCCAGCTCGGCCAGAACCGCGGCGGGTTCTACACGTATGACGCGCTCGAGAACCTCTTCCGCCTGGACATCCACAGTGCCGACCGCATCCACCCTGAGTGGCAGGACCTCGAACCCGGCAGCGACTACGTCAGCCTGGATCCCGAGCACACGATGAAGCTCACGGTCGTCGAGCTCGACCGACCGCGGGCGTTCGTCATCCGCACCGGCGGCCCGGACGAGGCCCCACAGACCCCCGGCGACTTCTTCAAGGGCGAGATTGCCGCGACGTGGGCGTTCGTGGTGGAGCCGCTGTCCGAGACGTCGTCGCGGCTCCTCATCCGCTGGCGCGCGAGCTGGCGTGAGACCGTCCCCGCCGCGTTCGCGCGCGCCTTGCTGCTCGAGCCGGCCCACTTCGTCATGGAGGAAGGCATGCTGCGCGGCGTCCGCGGCCGCGCCGAGCGGACCGAGCGCGGCGCCTGACCCGCAGCCGACGTTTCCCCATCCCCCCTTCCTCTGCCTCGCTCGCAACCCGGCGGCGGAACCCGCACTCGCGCGCGACCGGAACCCGCACTCGCACACGACCGGCTTTCGCGCGCGCGAGCAGCCGTTGTACACTCGATGCTCCTCCGCGTGCGCGCGGGAGCAGTTGCAGTTGAGAAGCGAACGGAGGCGGCATGACCGGTCCTGCAGGCGCCGAGACGGCGACCATCCAGGCCACCATCGACGGCTACGAGGTCACGGTGCCTGCCGGCACCACCATCCTGGACGCCGCGAGAGACCTCGGCATCGACATCCCGACCCTGTGTCACCACGAGACGCTCGCCCCGGCCGCCTCGTGCCGGCTGTGCGTCGTGGAGGTCGAGGGCCGGCCCAACCTGCTGCCGTCGTGCGCCACCGAACTACTCGACGGCATGGTGCTGCACACCGAGTCCGAGGCCGTCGTCGGCGCGCGCAGGCTCATCCTCGACCTGCTCCTCTCCGACCACCCCATGGCCTGCATCACCTGCGAGCAGTCCGGCGGCTGCACGCTGCAGGACTACTGCTACCGCTACGGCATCGAGCACAGCAGCTTCGAGGGGGAGCGCCACGAACTCCCCATCGAAAGTGACAACCCGATGATCGAGCGCGACATGAACAAGTGCATCCTCTGCGGCAAGTGCGTGCGCGTCTGCGAGGAGATCCAGGTCACCGGCGCCATCGATTTCACCGAGCGTGGGTTCGACTCACAGGTCGCCGCATCGTTCAACAAGCCGCTGGACACCGACTTCTGCCGCTTCTGCGGCCAGTGCGTCGACATCTGCCCCACCGGCGCGATCGCCAACAAGCAGATCAAGGGCGTGCGCACGTGGGACCGCAAGAAGGTCCGCACCACGTGCCCGTTCTGCGGCGTCGGCTGCAACTTCGACCTCAACCTGGCCGACGGCAAGGTCATCGGGGTCACCGCCGCCTACGACGCACCGGCCAACCAAGGCTCGCTGTGCGTCAAGGGCCGCTTCCACACCGACCTCATCTACAGCCCGGACCGCATCACCACGCCGCTGATCAAGAAGGATGGCAAATGGGAGACGGCGACCTGGGACGAGGCACTCGACCTGGTCGCCGAGCGGCTGCTCGAGATCCGCGGCGAGGGCAGCCTCGCCGTCGGCGTGCTCAGCTCGGCGCGCTGCACCAACGAGGAGAACTACCTGCTGCAACGCCTCACGCGGGCGGGCCTCAACACGAACTCCATAGACCACTGCGCACGCACCTGACACGCTCCCACGGTCGCCGGTCTGGCGACCACGCTGGGTTCGGGCGCGATGACCAACTCCATCAGCGAGATCGTCGGCAACGACGTCCTGTTCATCATCGGGTCCAACGCCACCGAGGCGCACCCGATCATCGGCAACAAGATGAAGCAGGCTCACCTGCGCGGCGCCAAGCTCATCGTCGTGGATCCACGGCGCACCGAGCTCGCCGAGCACGCCCACCTCTGGCTGCAACTCAGGCCGGGCACGGACAACGCTCTCGTCAACGGCCTGCTGCACACCATCATCAGCAACGGCTGGCACGACAAGGAGTACGTCGAGACCCGCACCGAGGGCTTTGACGCGCTCTGGGAGACGGTCAAGGACTACCCGGCAAAACGCGCCTCCGAGATCTGCGGCGTGCCAGCCGAGACCATCGTCGAAGCGGCGAAGCTGTACGCGACGACGCCCAAGGCCGGCATCTTCTACACCCTGGGCATCACCGAGCACACCGTCGGCACGGCCAACGTCATGAATCTCGCCAACCTCGGCATGATCACCGGCCACCTCGGCGTCGAGAACGCCGGCGTGAACCCCTTGCGCGGCCAGAACAACGTGCAGGGCTCGTGCGACATGGGTGCGCTGCCCAACTCGTTCCCGGGCTACCCGAGCGTGCTCGACGACGAGGCCAAGGAGAAGTTCCACAAGGCCTACGGCGTGCGCATGCCCGAGACCACGGGCCTGCGCATCCCCGAGATGTTCGACCTCGCCGCCGAGGGCACTCTCAAGGCCATGTTCATCATGGGCGAGGATCCGGCGCTCACCGACGCCGACGCCAACCACGTGCGCAAAGCACTCGGCAACCTCGACTTCCTCGTCGTGCAGAACATCTTCATGACCGAGACGGCCGAGTACGCGGACGTGTTCCTGCCGGCGGCGGTCTACGCAGAGAAGGACGGTACGTTCACCAACACCGAGCGTCGCGTCCAGCGCGTGCGCAAGGCCATCGACCCCCCCGGGCAGGCGCGTCCGGACTGGGAGATAATCCAGGACCTCGGCAAGCGCATGGGCATCCCCTGGCACTACGACTCGCCGGAGGACATCTTCGAAGAGATCCGCACGGTCACGCCGCAGTATGCAGGCATGACCTACGATCGGATGGGCACGATGGGCCTGCAGTGGCCGTGCCCCACGGAGGACCACCCGGGCACGACGTTCCTCCACAAGGGCCAGTTCACGCGCGGCAAGGGTCTGCTCCAGGGCATCCCGTTCCAACCGCCGGCGGAGCTCACGGACGACGAGTACCCCATGCTGCTCACCACCGGGCGCATGCTCTACCACTACTGCACCATGACGCGGCTGTCTCAGAACCTCGAGTGGCTGAGGCCCTACGAGCTGGCCGAGGTCAATCCGGCGGACGCCGAGCGGCTCGGCATGGTCGAGGACGAACTCGTGAGGGTGAGCTCACGGCGCGGGTCGATCACCACGCGGGTCACCATCACGGAGAAGGTGCCGCCGGGGACGATGTTCATGACGTTCCACTTCAAGGAGTCCCCGGTCAACGAGCTGACCAACGCCGAGGGCGACCCGGTGACCATGACGGCGGAGTTCAAGGTGTGCGCCGTCAAGGTCGAAAAGGAGCGCGTCGCGGGCGACTCGCGCGGGGCCGCGGCGAAGTAGTCGGCGTTGCTGAGAGCATCACGCGGGAGGCCGGGGCGCCGTGGCGCCCCGGCCTCCCGTCGTCTCGACTCGCAGGACGCCTCAGAAGCTGAGCACCTTCGCGCTCGCCTGCACAACGGCGGCGAAGTCGTGGATGGTGCCGATCGTCACTCGGTCGATGAGATCGGCCTCCGCCAGACCGCGCGTCTGGCAGCAGGTGCCGCAGAGCGTGACCCCGGTTCCCTTCTCGAGCAGTTCCACGAGCAGCGCCTCGAGCGAGGCGTGCGCGGCCCGGGGGTCCTGGCCGCGCCGCGCGACGTTCACGGCGTCGCCCATGAGCAGCAGCTCGACCTGCTCGCCGCCGAGCTCCAAAGACGCCGCCAGGCGGAGCGCATTGTACGGCAGCTCGCTGCCGTAAGGCGACGCGTTGATGAGTAGTGCTGTCGACATGTGATGCTCTCCCTTGTCACGGTTGGTCAGAGTGCTGATCCGAGCTCGCCCTGCTCCGAGGACTCTCGATCCGTGGAGTGCGGCTCCGAGCGGTCCGAGGGTCCGGCGCCACGAGGTGGCCTCGATCTGGTAGGGCGCGCAGAACTGCAGTCCTCGACGCGCCCCTCGTTGAGCGTGAAGCAGACGCAGTCGACGTCCAGATGCTCGACGGGCATGGCGCCGAGAAGCCGTCCACGCTCGTCGCGTCCCCGAGCACGAGCTTGTGGTGACAGCGCGAGCCGGGACACAGCTCCTCGGCGATCACTGCGCGGCCGCATGGGCGAGGCGAGCCGCGGTGACGACGCCGCGAAGGACCAGGCAGAAGCGCTCCCGGCAGAGCGGCGGCCGGCCGAGCCCTCCTGCCGATGAGGTGGTACTGGGCGGCGGAGTACGGACGGCGTCAAAGGGTGGGGTCGCCTACGCTGGGCCTTGCCTTCAGGCCGGCGCCTACATCGCCCTCGGGGGCCGGGCAGAGGTCCGTCGGCGACGGAACCCACAGTCAGCGGGAGGCATCGCGGGCTGATCGCTCCGTCGAGATGGCCGGCTGGGCAAACGACGCGTCGCCGAAGTACTTCTGGTACAAGCGCGCAAGGTCCGCGTCGGCCTCGTCGAGGAACATGCGGAGACTCTCCATGAGTGTCTGGTGATCCTCGGCCGGGCGCATGGCGCGCCACACCTTGGCGGCCCGATGGAGCGACCCCGTCTCGTCGACCAGCACCAGAAGGTCGAAGGTGCCGGGGCCGAACAGGGACTGGCCGTGTTCGTAGAGGAAGATGCGGTGGCCGGCGCGGATGCGTGGCGGCGGCTGGACCTCGCTCACGCGCTTGCCGCGGCCGCGGTGCTTTCTGCCCTCCAGCCTGGCGGCGACCAGCGTGCCCTGCGCCTCGGCCCGGCCGTGTGCTGTCGTTCTGCCCATGGGCAGAGCATATCCGCTCGGCGCCTGGGCCGGCAGTGCCGGCGTCGGCCGCGTCGGCTTCACAAGAAGCGGGGGTCGGCGGCGGGTGTGCGGTCGGGGCCGACGGCGCGCTGGAACCCCGAGGACGTCCTCGCCCCGCCGACTCGCGGCGATCCGCCCGGCGGCGGGCTACCTCGCTCGGGGTAAGCCCTCCCTGGCCCGTTCGGCCTCAGGCGCCGCCGCCCGGTACCGGCCCGGCGGCGCTCCTACCCCACCAGGGAGACACACCCGGAGTGTGGGAGTAGTCGTAGGCTCCCCCCGGGGTGGCCCGCGGCGGTCCCCGAATATCCCTCCGCCGCACCCCCCGAGTCACCACCGTCGGGCGATTCGCCCGGCAGGACCCCGCCGTAGCCTCTCCTCACCAGCGAGTCACTCAGGAGGAGAGACCATGCAGACCACCACCGTTCACGATCGCCGGGACGAAAGAGCGACGCTCGACCAGCTCGAGCGCGAATTCACACCCGAGGCGTTCTTCACGCCGCACGGCCGCCCCGTGGTCCAGGCCCGCGACGTCACCCGGACCTACGGCAAGGGCGACGCGTCCGTGCACGCCCTCGCCGGCGTGGACGTCGACATCACCGAGGGGCGACTGACCGCCATCATGGGCCCGTCCGGGTCCGGCAAGAGCACGCTCATGCACATCCTCGCCGGCCTCGATCAGCCGACCTCCGGCAACGTCTGGATCGGCGGCACCGAGATCACCTGCCTCAAAGAGAAGAAGCTGACGCAGCTCCGCCGCGACAAGATCGGCTTCATCTTCCAGAGCTTCAATCTGCTGGCCACTCTCACCGCTGATGAGAACATCGTGCTGCCGCTCTCGCTCGCGCGCCGCAAGGCGGACGAGGCCTGGCGGCGCTCGGTGATCGAGGCGGTGGGCCTGCAGGACCGCCTGAGCCACCGGCCGGCCGAGCTCTCCGGCGGCCAGCAGCAGCGCGTCGCCGTGGCTCGCGCCCTCATCACGCGACCGGCCGTCCTCTTCGCCGACGAGCCGACCGGCAACCTGGACTCCCGTACCGGCGGCGAGGTCCTCGACCTGCTCCGCCGGAGCGTCGACGAGTTCGGGCAGACCATCATCATGGTCACCCACGATGCCGGCGCCGCGAGCATCGCCGACCGTGTCGTGTTCCTCAAGGACGGCCTCATCGAGCTCGACGAGGACCGCATGACCCGCGACGACATCTACGACACCATCAAGAACCTGGAGGTCGCACGATGACCCGCCTCGCCTTCCGTAGCCTGGCCAGCCGTCCACTCCGCACCATCCTCACCGTCCTCGCGATCCTGCTCGGCGTGGCGATGATCACCGGCACCTACGTGCTGACCGACCAGATCGACAACGGGTTCGCCAACATCTACGAGACTTCGTTCAAGGGCACGGCAGTGCAGGTCTCGCCCAAGACGACGTTCGGCATGAACGACGGCACGACCGAGGTCCCGACGCTGGACGACGCGATGCTGAAGCAGGTCGCGGTCGTCCACGGCGTCGGCAAGATCTCGGGCGCGTACGAGACCATGGGCGCCGCGATCGTCGACGGCAAGACCGTCGAGACCGGCGGCGCCCCCACCCTGCTCACCAGCATCCAGCGTGAGCCGTTCAACCAGGCCAAGATGATCGCCGGCCGGACCGTCCAGTCGGCCGGTGAGGTCGCCATCATCAAAAGCTTCGCCGACAAGGAAGGCTTCAAGCCGGGCGATTCGTTCGACATCGCCACCCCGACCGGCCTCCAGCACGTCAAGGTCGTCGGCGTGTTCACGTGGGGCGAGTCCGGCTCGCTCGGCGGCACCATTGTGATCGCTTCGCGCCTGCAGGACGTGCAGAAGTGGGGCGGCCAGCCCGGTGAGCTCACCGGCATCTCCGTCTCCGCCGACCCGGGCGTGACGCCCAAGGAACTGGCGAAGAACATCAAGGCCGCGCTGCCTGCGACCGTGACCGTGAAGACGGGCGAGCAGGCGGCCGCGGACGCGACCGCCGAGACGGCCGCCTCAATCAACGGCTTCCTGACACCGGTGCTCCTGGCGTTCGCCGGCGTCTCCGTCTTCGTCGGCGCGTTCATCATCTTCAACGCCTTCAGCATCACCGTCGCCCAGCGGCGACGCGAGTTCGCGATGCTGCGCGCGCTCGGCGCCGGCCGCAACCAGGTGCTCCGCTCGGTGGTCGCTGAGGCGCTCACGCTCGGTGTGCTCGCCTCAGCGGTCGGCATCGTCGCCGGCCTCGGCGTGGCCAAGGGAATCAATCTGCTGTTCAAGGCCTTCGGCGCCGACATCCCGACGGCTGGCGTCTCGCTCGAGCCGCGGACGATCCTCATCGCGGCCCTGGTCGGTGTCGGCGTGACCCTGCTCAGCGCCCTGGTCCCGGCCGTCCGCGCCACGCGCGTCCCACCGGTCGCGGCCCTGCAGGAGGGCTCCGCCCTGCCGCCGACGCGGTTCGCGAGGTTCACCACCGCCATCGGCGTTCTGATGGCCGCCCTCGGGGCCGGCTCGCTCGCCCTGGGCATCTTCAGCGACGGCGGCGCCAACGGCCGCCTGCTGTTCATGGGCCTCGGCGCCTTCCTGCTCTTCATCGCCATCGCCACGCTCAGCAAGTACTTGGTCAAGCCGGCGGCCCGTGTGATCGGCTGGCCGCTGGAGAAGCTGGCGCCCACCAGCGGCCGTCTGGCGCGCGACAACGCCGGCCGCAACCCCAGCCGCACGGCCGCCACCGCCGCCGCCCTCATGATCGGCCTCGCCATGGTCGTCTTCCTTGCCGTCTTCGCGCAGGCGATGAAGGGCTCGTTCAGCGGCGCGCTCGACAAGTCGACCCGCGCTGAGCTCGTGGTCCAGGACCGCACCGCCTTCATGGGCGTGCCGCAGAAGGACGTCCAAGCGCTCGACGGCATCAGCGGTGTAGACACCGCCGAGGGTACGGCCTACGCCGATCTCAAGGTGCGGAAGAAGGGCGTGACGAGCGCCTACGCCGTCGACCCCGCCGTCTTCGGTCGCGTCTGGGCCCTCGACTGGCGGCGCGGCGGCAGCGACGCCCTGCTCTCCAGACTGGACGCCAACTCTGTCCTGCTCGAGGACCGCTCGCCGTTCGCCGAGAAGGCCAAGGCAGGCCAGACGATCACCGTCACCACGCGCGGCGGCGAGAAGGCCAAGCTGACGGTGCTCGGGTTCTACCGCGACCAGATGGCGTTCACCGGCATGATCACCAGCCTCAACGCCTTCAAGCGGCTCGGCCTCCCGACGGCGTCGGTGGTCACGATGGTCCGTGTCAAGGACGGCGCCGACGTGGCCGCCACCCAGGACGCCGTCCAGAAGGCCCTGGCCGCCTACCCGACACAGAAGGTCATGACCAAGGCGGAATACCTCGACACCATCAACAAGATGGTCGACCAGATCCTGATGATGTTCTACGGCCTCCTGGCCATGAGCGTGATCATCTCGATCTTCGGTATCGTCAACACGCTGGTGCTGAGCGTCCACGAGCGCACCCGCGAGATCGGCCTGCTGCGCGCGATCGGGGCCACCCGGCGGCAGCTCCGCCAGATGGTCCGCTACGAGAGCGTCATCACCGCCGTCATCGGCGGCGTGCTCGGCACGCTCGTCGGCATCTCCATGGGCTGGGTGATCGTCACCCAGTTGGGCGGTGACGGCCTGACCTTCAGCCTGCCGTACCTTCAGCTGGTCGTCTTCCTGGCGCTCGCGGTCGTGGTCGGCGTGGTCGCAGCGGTGCTCCCGGCGCGCCGCGCCGCCGGCGTCCGGATCCTGGAGGCCATCCAGTACGAGTGACGAAGACACGACGACAGCCGGAGACCGATCCGGCACGCCGCCGCCCTTCCCCCCTGGGGCGGCGGCGAGGCAGAAGGGCCGGGGAGGCGACGCCGCCCCGGCCCTCAGCTCTCCCACGTGGGTCGCGCAGGTAGACCTGGCCCCACGTGTCCATGCTCTTCTCCCTCCGAAGGCACTGACTTCCTGCGTGCCATGCTAGCGGAAAGCGATCAGCCGGCATGGTCCCGCAGGTCGACGTCACCGCCGCGCTCCACCTCGATCTCTCCGGCGGCGACCCGGTAGATCACATCGGCGACGCGCTCCGGCGGCATGCCCCGCATGTCGTTCATACGCGTCGCCGTCACCGTCGGGTGCACGCTCACGACGCGCTTGTCCGGATGTTCGAGTGCGAGCGCCTTGACGAAACCGCGCAGCCCCCACTTGCTCGCGCAGTACGGCGCGGGCGTGCGCGACCGGTGCAAGGTGGCGGTGCTGCCGACGGTGATCACCGCCTCGCTCACCAGCGGGAGCGCGCACCAGGTGAGCTTCATCACGCCGAGCAGGTTCACCAGGATCTGGTCGTCGATCTCCCCGAAGCTCTGCTCGAGGAAGGGCTTCCAGCTGATCACGCCGGCGTTGTTGACGAGTATGTCGAGGCCTCCGAAGCGCTCGGCCACGGTCTCGATCACGCAGCACCCGTCACCCTCATCGCCGAGCTGAAGGGAGATGGCGAACGCGTCGGGCGCGCCGAGGGCGAGGCAGCGCGCGGCGGCCTCCTCGGCCTCGGCCCGATGCTCGAAGTAGGTGAGGGCTACCTTGCACCGGCCCGCAGCGAACCGGAGCGCGGTCTCGCGCCCGATCCCCTTGCTCGCCCCCGTGACGAGGACGCTCCTGCCGGCGAGGTCGATGCCCACCACCTCATGCTACCCTCGAGCGCACCAACTGGCCTTCTGTGGCGGCACAGCCGCCGCGTCTGGCACGCCCGCGTCCGCGCGCCGCGCCGCGGGTACGATGCGGTCATGAAGGTGCTCGTCGTAGGAGCGACAGGCAGGACCGGGCGGCTGCTGACCCGGGGCGCGCTGGAGCGCGGTCACGGTGTGACCGCGCTGGTCCGCGCCCCGGAGAAGCTCGGCGACCTCACCGGCCGGGTGCGGGTGGTCGCCGGCGACGTGCTGGACGGCGGCGTGGTGAGCGACGCGGTCGACGGCCAGGAGGCCGTTCTCGTCGCCCTCAGCGCCACACACCGCAGGGGCGCACCGGCCGTCAATGCACTCGGCACGCTCAACGTGATCCGATCCATGCAGCGGTACGACGTGCGCCGCCTCGTGGTCCTCTCGGCCAGCGGCACCGCGCCCGGACGCGACCCCAACTTGCCCTGGATCTTCGACCGGGTCATCAAGCCGGTACTGCTCGGCCCGGCCTACGCCGATCTGCGCCGCATGGAGACCAACGTCCGCACCAGCGAACTGGACTGGACGATCGTGCGGGTGTCCGGGACGCTGTCCGACGGCCCGGCTCGCGGCGTCTACCGCGCCGAGCCGGGCTATTCACTCCCGGGGGGACGTAAGATCGCGCGCGCGGACGTGGCCGAGTACATGCTCGACCAGCTCACGCTGGCGGACGAGATCGGCCACGCCGTGGCCGTCGCCTACTGAGGGCGGGTCGCCTACTCCTTGCCGAGCTCGTAGCGAAGGGCGCCCTCCAGCTTTGGGAAGGCGAAGTGGAATCCACGCTCGTGCAGACGCGCCGGCATGGCTCGCTGGCTCGCGAGCAACATCTCCTCGCCCATCCCGAGCGTGCCTCGCCGCACAATGAAACCCGGGGCCGACAGCACTGCCGGCCGGTGAAGCACTCTGCCGAGTGTCTTCGTCACTTCGCGATTGGTCAAAGGGTCCGGCGCGGTGAGGTTGACCGTGCCTTCGAGCTCCTCGTCGTGCACGATCCACTCGAGGGCTGCCAGCACGTCGTCCAGCTCGACCCACGCCCAGTACTGGTCGCCGCTCCCGAACCGCGTCCCGAGACCGGCCTTGAACGCCGGTAGCATGGCGGCGAACGCGCCGCCCGAGGCGCTGACGATGAGGCCGAAGCGCGGATGGACCAGCCGGACGCCCGCGCCGAGGACGGGCTCGGCGGCCTTCTCCCAGGCGCGGGTCACATCGGCGAGGAATCCCTCACCACGCCCGGTCTGCTCGCTCACGATCTCGCCGCCGCGGGAGCCGTAGGCGCCCACCGCAGAGGTGCTCACGAACACGGCGGGCGGGCGGTCCATGCGCGCGATCGCCTCCGCCAGCGTACGCGTCGCCTGCACGCGGCTGTCGAGGATCGCTCGCTTGCGGCCGGGAGTCCAGACGCTCGCAAGACTCACGCCGGAGAAGTTGACGACCGCGTCCACCCCCTCGAGCGCCCCTTGATATAACGCCCCGGTCGCCGGATCCCAAGGCACCTCACCGGGGCCGGCGTCCTTGCCGCGTACGAGCCGAATGACCGTGTGACCGGCAGTCGTCAGGTAGTCGGTCAGGTGCGACCCGACCAGGCCGCTAGCGCCGGCGATGGCCACCTTGAGGCGCGGCCTGTCCGCCCACACGGCGTGCCGCCCGAGATCGAGGCGCGTGCGCTCGTGACGGAAGCGGAACAGACGCGAGAGCGCCTTGCCGGTCGGACCCTCACCGACTGAGTCGGTGAACCCTCCGGCCGGAAGCCTGTACTCGATGTGGTCGCGCAACTCGCTCTTGCCCTCGTCGATGGGCACGAACCGGTGCACGTGCTCCCACGCCGAGAAGGGTCCCTCGACCTGCCGGTCGACGAACTGCCGTCCCGGCATGGCGCTGCCCATCTCCGCCACCCAGTGCCGCCTGACGGGGCCGAACCAAACGTCGAAGGCGACACGCCCGGCGGTCACGTCGCCGCTCTCCTCGCGCATCACGAGCTTCTGCCACGGCGGAGCCAGCCTGCGGAACGCACCGGGGCGCGCGTGATACGCGAACACCTCGTCGGCGGACGCCGGCATGACGCTGCTCCACTCGAAGATCGGCATAGCTCCCTCCTTCTTCGCTGTGCGGGTCTTTACCCATGGAGCCGCCTGATAAGCCCACGGCGGCCCTGAGTGAAGCGACGCCATCGACGAGCTGGGCCCCGGCCTGCGAAGAAGTTAACAAGCGCGCACGGCGGGGAATCCCGACCCAGACATGAGTGTATTGACTGGGGGAGGGTTCCCGTGACGACGACAGGTGATGGAGCCGACCGCAGCGTCAAAGCCGAGGGCCTGAGGCGCACGTTCGGCAAGCTCGATGCCGTGGACGGCGTCGACCTCGACGTGCCCGGGGGCCAGATCTTCGGCTTCCTCGGCCCCAACGGGGCCGGCAAATCCACGCTGGTCAAGATGCTGACGACCATCCTGAACCCCACCGCCGGCAGCGCTACGGTGGCCGGCTACGACATCCGTCGCCAGAGCGGCAAGGTACGCGAGTCCATCGGCGTCGCTCTCCAAGACGTCGGCCTCGACCCTCTGATGACGGCGCGCGAACTGCTGGTCCTCCAAGCTCAGCTGTTCGGCACCGCGCGAGACGAGGCGAGCAAGACGTCGGAGCGCCTGCTGCGCACCGTCGGCCTGGACGATGTCGACCCGAAGAAGCGGTCGGGCGCGTACTCCGGCGGCATGAAGCGCCGGCTCGACCTGGCTCTGGCGCTCGTCCATGACCCCCGCATCCTCTTCCTGGACGAGCCCACCACGGGACTCGACCCCGCGAGCCGTGCGGCGATCTGGGAGGAAGTCCGCCGCCTCAACGACGAGCTGGGCATGACCATCTTCCTTACCACGCAGTACCTCGAAGAGGCGGACCGCCTCGCCCACCGGATCGCGATCATCGACAGAGGGCGCATCGTCGCTCAGGGCACCCCGGAGGAGCTGAAGCGACGCGTGGGCGACGAGGTGGTCGAGCTGCAGTTCAGCTCTCCCGAAGAGGCGGAGCGCGCCTACGACGCCGTGGCGCCGGTGGCGCCCAACCGCCAGGCAGCCAGCCGTGAGCTCCGCCTGTACTTCGACCGCGCCGCCGAGAGCGTGCCGGAGCTGGTCCGCGCCGTCGACGGCGCCGGCATCCGGCTGCTCGGCATGAACATCGAACAGCCGAGTCTCGACGATGTGTTCCTGCGTGTCACGGGCGAAGGGCTCGCCCACGAGGCGGACGAGGTCGCGGAAGACGTCCCGGGCGTCACGGAGATGACGACGTGAGCGACATCCTCATCCTCATCAGCCGGTCCATCCGCAACGCGCTGCGTCAGCCTGCGGCCATCCTCCCCAACATCGGCATCAGCGTCTTCTTCCTGTTCGTGTACAACGCCGGCCTGAGCAGCGTGGCCAAGCTGCCGGGATTCCAAGGCTCGTACCTGGGATTCATCCTGCCGGTGAGCATCGTCTCGGCGGCGGTGGGCGGCGCCGGACTCGCCGGACAGTCGCTGATCAAGGACATCGACAACGGCTACTTCACCAAGCTCCTCCTCACACCGACCCGGCGGCTGGCAGTCATCTGGGGACCGATGATCGCCAGCGCGATCATCCTGACGGCACAGGTCGTCCTGGTGATGTTCATCGCCTTGCTGATGGGCCTGAAGGTCGCGGCGGGGCCCGGCGGCTTCCTGCTCGTCGTCCTGCTGGCGTTCCTCTGGGGTATGGCGTTCGCCGGGTACGCGGCGTTCATGGCGCTGAAGACGAAGAACGCCGCGGCGGCGCAGGCGGCGACCTTCGCCTTCTTCCCGCTCATCTTCCTGAGCTACACGTTCGTGCCCAAGGAATACGTCACCACCGGGTGGCTCAAGGTCGCTGCGACGATCAACCCGACCACCTATGTGTTCGACTCCATGCGATCCCTGCTGAACACGGGCTGGAGCGCATCGTCCCTGGCCGTCGGCTTCGCGGTGACGTTCGGCTTCGCCACCGTCACCGGCATCATGGCGCTGTGGGCGGCGCGCGGCGCCACCAAGCTGACGTCGTGAACGCCGGAACGCGAGCGGCTGCTCGGCGGGCCAGGAGGAGCGAGGGCGCCGTCTGAGGCGCGGAGCGGAGCAGCGGGCGGATCCCCCGGCGGGGCCTTCTGCTCGCGTCTTCACGAGCGACGCGCAGCGATAGACTCGAGGGCATGGCCCTCAGCTCCCTGATCCCGGCGCGCCTCCGCGAGAGCACAGACCTGCTGCAATCGCGCGATTTCCGCAACGTGTTCCTCGCGCAGAGCGTCTCCGTGTTCGGCGATGGCATCACTCCGGTGGCGCTCACCTGGGCCGTTCTCGACCTGACGCACTCGGGCACCGACCTCGGCATCGTGCTCGCCTGCCAGACCATCCCTCTGGTGCTGCTCGCGCTTGTCGGCGGCGTGTGGGCCGACCGGCTGCCTCGCGCCCGGCTCATGGTCGCCAGCGACCTCATCCGCGCGGCCGTGCAGCTTACCGCGGCCGCGCTCCTGCTCAGCGGCGCGGCGCAGATCTGGCAGCTCGCCCTGCTCGCCGCCTGCCACGGCGCCGCTGAAGCGTTCTTCCGGCCGGCGGCCGGCGCGCTGCTCCCACAGATCGTGCCGACCCGGCGGCTCCAGCAGGCGAACGCGCTCATGGGCATGAGCGACAACTTCGGCTGGATGGTCGGACCGGCCGTGGCCGGCATGCTCGTCGGGCTCATCGGCGCCGGAGGCGCCATCGCCGTGGACGGGGTGACGTTCTTCGTCAGCGCCGCCTTCCTCGCCACGCTCCGCGTGCCGGCCGTACTCAAGACCGAGGCGGCGCGTGGCTTCCTCGCCGAGCTGCGCAAGGGCTGGCACGAGGTCAAGTCGCGCACCTGGCTCTGGACCATGCTGCTGCGCGTATGCCTTGTACTGTTCATGGTCATCGCGCCGTTCCAGGTACTGGGCCCGCTCGGTCTACTCGAGGAGGGCTACGGCGCGGTCGCCTGGGGCTGGCTCCAGGCGGTGTTCAGCGCCGGCATGATCGTGGGCATGGTCATCGCCATGCGCTACCGGCCGCGGCGCCCCATGGTCACCGTGACCCTCACGGGCGCCACGGCCGTGGCGGCGCCCCTCGCCATGGCCATCTTCGGCGACCCGTGGATACTGGGCGCGGTCTACGGCTTGCGAGGCATCAGCGTCGGCGTGCTGGTCGCCGTCTGGAACACCACGCTCCAGACACAGATCCCCAGGGAGTCGCTCGGCCGTGTGACCGCATGGGACTGGATGTCGTCGCTGGCGCTGTGGCCGGTGGGACTGGCGGTCGCCGGCCCACTCGCCCAGGCGTTCGGCGTGACGACCATGTGCTGGGCGACGGGCATCCTGGGCATGTTCGCGGCCTTCTGGGTGCTCCTCGTCAAGGACGTGTGGCGGCTACGTCCGGCGGCGGCGCTGGCCGGCTCCGCCGTCTCTCCGCCGCCGGCCCCGTCACCGCCCGGCATGCCCCCCATGGATTGAGGCCGGCCGCCCCGCGGCCGGCCCACCCCGGACCGGTCAGGTCGCGGAGCGCCCCCTGCGACTGCGGCTCCCGCTTGAGTAGAGCACGATGTCGAGGATGATGCCCACGGCGAAGATCACCGTGCCCCACCCGTGTAGCCCCCCGAACGAGTTCTCGGCAATGGCGTAGGCGATTGTCGTGCAAGGCACGAAGACCCAGCCGATGAACCCCCAGATGAAGGGCAGACCGATGCGGCTCAGGTAGTCGGTGAACAGCCACATGCCGAGCAGGATGATACGCGGCGACGCCGCCAGCACACCGATGATCAGACAACAGCCCATGCGGTTCTCCCTCCCGGCCGCAAGGTCGCGGCACGCGCTCATGCCTTCCTCTGGATCGGCCCATGCAACGCTAACAGAAGGGAGCCACACTGTCGTCGTCACTCCACTCGGCGAGGGAGAAGCACGTGACCGCGTATCTCGAACTGGCGTGCGACATCTGCACCGAGGAGTTCCGCGTCCCCGAGGCCCTGTATGCGGTCTGGAGCAACGCCGTGGGATGCCCATGCTGCGGCAGCACCGAGCTCATCGTGCTCGGCGTCGCCGAGCCAGCCGTCCTTCGCGCAACGGCGTAGGGCGGCGGCGGATCCGTCAGGCGGCGCGCTTCTGCACGCGGCGTCCGCCGACCCGGCTCGTGAAGTCCTCGATCTCATGCGCCGCCTGTTCCCGCGCCTCGAAGAGGGGGAAGTGCGAGCGCGCGGGCAGTTCAGCAGCGTGGTACCACGGGTGCTCCGCCATGAATCCGCGATGCTCCGCGAACGAGCAGGTCCCGGGCGTGGACGGTACCAGGTGCAACACCGGGACCGACTGGTCCAACCCGGAGAGCGCCTGCAGAGGACTGCCGAGGCGCGCGTAGGCGCTGCCGATCTCGCGCGCCGCCCTGTCCCACATCTCGTCGGCCGCCGCGCCCATGTCGGCGATGTACGCGGCCAACTCGGGTGAGCTGACGCCACCCTGCCACAGCTGGAGCAGGCCGGCCACAGCCTCGTCCCTGTCCGCATCCGAGCGCAGATCCTCGAGGGTGGAGAGGAACGGCGACGGCGCCGGGGTCACGATCCAGTCGACCAGCACGATACCCGGCACCTCATGCCCGAGTCGCCGGCGAAGTTCGATGGCGACCCAGCCCGCGTGGGCGAGCGCGACCGGCACGACCGACGGTGTCCCGCTGTCCGCGATCACCGTCAGAGCATCGCGCAGCAACTCGTCCATGCCGAAATCGCCCGGCGGCGATGACGAGGCGCCGTGACCGCGCAGATCAGGCGAAAGCACCCGCCTCCCGGAGCTCAGTGCCCCGATCACCGGGTCGAATGCCGCCCTTGTCCCACACCACCCCGGCAGCAGCAACAGCGCCGGGTCCCCGAGTCCCTCGTCCCGATAGTCGATCCGGGCTCCGTCCGATCTCACCTGAGGCATGACTGCTCCCTCTCTGGAGGTTGATCTCGTGAGAGAGGTTCCCGCGCGACGGCGCCGCGGGCGACGGCCGCCGTTGCTCGATGCGCGACGCCGGCGCGGAGGAGAAGTGCGCCGGACCGCCTCAGAACGGAGGATGGGCCGCGGCGAGCGTCATGCGCTCGCCGCGGCCCAGAGGGGCCAACGGCGCCCGGGCGCCAGGAGGAAGACGCAACCGGGCTGGCGGGTCCGGCTCGGTGGGGGCGCACCGTACTTCAGCCGATCCCTCTGACGGTCGGGGGGGCGACCGTCACAGCCGTGCTTGGCTTGTGCACAGTCTCGCAAGCGAATATGAAGCCTGTGTTCAGACGACGTTGCGGCAGGTTAGGACGGGGAGGGCTCTTCTCCCGACTCCTGCCGGTACCGGCGAAGGAAGTCGTCGTAGGCGTCGTCGACCAGGTCCTGATCCGGGGCTGCGGGCGCTGGGGCCTCTGTGGCGGCGCCAGCCTCGGCGGAGGGTTCATCCGCGGCAACAGGCCCGGCTTCGTCACCGGCTCGTTCCTCAGCGGGAGACACATCGTCGTCGTCCCGCGCCTTTCCGAGCAGCTCACCCGCGTCGCCGGGAGTCTCTCCCTCGCCGGCGGCGTACTCCTCGAGCGCCTCGGGATGCGCCGCCTCGAAACGGATCTGCTCCAGCGCCGCCCGCGCCCATGGACCGCCGTCCGGGTCGTCGAGTGCTCCGGCCAGCACGGGTTCGGCGAACGGTCCGAGCGCCACCAAGCCGTCCACGGCTGCATCCTTGACATCGTCGCCGGCGCGGCCGCACAGCACTTCGACGAGGCCCTGCACCGAGTCGCGTCGGTCCATGAGGTCGAGCGTCTCGGCGGCGCGCTCGGGGGCGGGGCCGTCCGGGTCGTAGACCTCGCCGAGCAGCGCCTCAAGCAGCAACTCGACGACGGCCGGACCGCGACCGGCGAGCGTGGTCTGCGCCTCGTCCACCAAGGGATACGTCTCGGCGGTCAGCGGCAGGTCGAGGATCGCCAGCAGCGCCTCGCTCGGCGCCGACGTGCGGTACTCCGAGAGGAACTCGGCGATGGAGTCGCAGGCGAAGTCCTGGTCCTCGCGCCGGCGCGCCTCGCTGTAGGCGTCGGCGAGCTGGCGCGCGAGCCCAATCTGCGCCTCGTCTTCATTGCGGTAACTGCCCATGGCGGCATGGTACCGGGAGCGAGGCCGGCGGTCACTCGCCGGCGGCCTGCTCTCCGTCAGCGAACAGCTCCTCGTACTGGGCATAGCCCTCGGCGGCCAGATCCTCTTTGGGGATGAAGCGGAGGGCAGCGGAGTTCATGCAGAAGCGCTGGCCCGTCGGCTTCGGCCCGTCGGGGAACACGTGGCCCAGGTGCGAGGCGCTGGACGTGCTGCGCACCTCTGTGCGCGACGCGAAGAGCTTGTGGTCCTCGCGCGTCGTCACCGCGTCGTCGCTCAGCGGCCGGCTGAAGCTTGGCCAGCCGGTCCCCGAGTCGTACTTGTCGCGGCTGCTGAACAGCGGCTGGCCGCTCACCACGTCCACGTAGATGCCGTCGCGGTGCTCATCCCAGTATTCATTCCGGAACGGTGGCTCGGTGCCCTCACGCTGGGTGACTTCGTACTGCAGCGGAGTCAGCTTGTCGTGGAGCTCCGCGTCTGCCTTTCTGCGGAGCGGTGCGCCTTCGGCGCCCCGCTCGATATCTTCGCCACGTCGGATATTCACAGGGGGCCTCCCCCGGTCATTGCTGGTACTGCGGATGGGTCGCCATCCACTCCTGGTGCGCCGGCACGCTCTCGCCGACCACGTAGAGGACGTAGTAGGCGCCCATGTCGCCAAGAAAGCGAAACTCGCCACGGAGGGCGGCGACCGTCGCATCGAAGTCGCCGCGGCTGCGGAGCCAGCCGACGAACCCACCCGGCTGGTCTTCGAGCGCGACCATCGCCTGGGCGTTGGTAACGGTCGCCTCGATCTTGCGCCGGTTGCGGATGATGCCCTTGTCCGCCGCCAGCCGCTCGATGTCGTCGTCCGTGTACCCCGCCACGACGACGGGGTCGAACCCGGCGAAGGCCTGACGGAAGCCGGCCCACTTGGCCTCCACCACACGCCAGCTCATACCGCTCTGGAAGACGGCGCGGGTGATGACGTCGAGGTAGTCGGACAAACCGGCCGGAGTGATCTGGGTGGGCGCCTGCATGGTGGACCCCCGGTAGTCGTTGTCGTGATGGGGGATATTCCCGCACGCGTCCGGGACGACGCCCGGACGTGTGCGGTCAGTGCAGCGCCATTGAATCGCCGCCGACCGGCACGAGCTCGGCGTCGATGAACGCGTCGATGACCGATCGAACGTCGGGCCGGTCCTCGCCGTTGAAGACACGCATGCCGGCCTGCAGGCAGTGCAGCAACGGCTTGCGCCCGATGCCGGCGACGATGACTACGTCCACCATGTTCTCGCCGAGGAGGAGGATGGGCGTGAGGCCGTGGTCGCCGTGGTGCTCGCCCGTGCGCGCCACGCGCACACCGACCACCACGTCGTCGACAACGTCCACGACGGTAAAACAGGGGCTGTGGCGGAACCGCCCCGAGCGCGCCGCGTCCAGCCCGCCGGGCTCGTCCGACGGGACCGCTATGCGCAGGATCTGTCCTGTTTCGTCGATGTCCAGTGCTGCCTCTTGGCCGTAGAAGGGAAAGCCTACACCCGGAAGCCCGCACGAGGTGCCAACCGCCCGTCCGCGGGCTATCCTGAACAACGAGACAGCAAGAACCCGACCCCGAGGGGGCCGATCATGCCGCTCGGCGGCTACTGTACTGTCTGCCAACGCTGGGTCTGGCTCACGCCCTACGGCGAGTGCCAGAACGGTCATCCCGCGCTCGCCGTCAAGGACGTCCAGCAGCTCAAGCCCCAGGATGAGCCCGACGTGCTCGTCGGCGAGGTCCTGGACGAGGGCAAGCCGCGCGCCCGCTTCCGCTGGTGGTGGCGCCACTCCGCGTGGATCCTCTGGACGTTCACGCTCGGCTTCATGAACTGGCTGGGCTTCGTCTACGTTGGGGTGCGCGCCCGACACACGCCCTGGACCCTGTTCGGGTTTGCCTACCTCGTGCCGCTGCTGCTGACCATCACGGCAGTGGCCACGGCGCTTCCCGTCTGGCCGTTCCTCCTGCTGCAGCTGGCGGTCTCAGCGCTTTCCGTGGTGCACGCCCTATCCATACGCCCGTACTACAGGGCGATCATGTTCGGCGACGCCTCGCCCAAGTCGCTGCCGGCCGCTCCGCAGCCGCCGGCGATTGCGCTGGGGGCTCGGCCCACCCTGCCGAAGAACATCGACGAGCGCACCGCCGACGTGCTCCAGCCGGCGCGACGCCAGGTGGACGCGATCCTGCGCACGGCGAGCTCCATCGGCAAACCGGTCGTGCGCGACGAGGTGGTGGGACTCTGCGGCACGGCCGACCGGATCATCGCCGAGCTGGCGGCGCAGCCGCGCAAGCTCGACGCCGCGCGCGGCTTCCTCACGTACTACCTTGACGCCGCGCAGCGCATCGTCGAGGGCTACGTGAATCTTGGCCGCAGCGGGTCGTCCACCCCCGAGATCAACCAGACTCTGGTACGCGCCGAGGCCTCCCTCAAGGTCGTGCAGGAGGCCTTCGACCGCCAACTGGCTGCCGTGCTCGAGGACCGCGCCATGGACCTCGACAGCGAGATCGAACTGCTCGAGCGCACCGTGCGCAGCGAGACCATGTACACCCAGACGAGCGGGGAGCTGCAATGAGCGGTCTGCCTCGTCTTCAACATCCGAGCCGGTTCCCCAGCTCGTTGGTGGACCGCTCGCGTACGCCGGAAGAGGAGGCGTCATGAGCGACGACATCCAGAAGCAGGACGCGCCGCAGGTGGCGCCCGTCCCGGCTGTGCCCGACGCCTCCGCGGAGGTCGCGGCCGCAGCGCCCGTGTCGGGCGACCAGCCAGCGGCCGGCCCGCTCACGCCGGCCGACCTTCAGCGGGTCGCCGAGCTGAGCCGCCAGGTCGACGTCGGCGACACGCAGGCCGTGCTCGCCTTCGGCCTCCCGGCCCAGAGCCGCATCGCCAACTTCGCCGACTCCCTGCTCGGCGACGTGCGCACGCGGGACGCCGGTGCCGGCGGCGAGGCGCTGCAGGACCTGCTCAAGAAGGTGCGGGAGATCGACGTCGACGCGCTGAGCGCCGGCTCCGGCAAGGCCAAGATCCCGATCCTCGGCCGCTTCGCCAACACCTTCGAGCGCTTCTCGGCCCGCTACCAGAAGGTAGCGACGAGCCTCGAGAAGATCATCGACGCGCTGGAGCGCTCGCGCATGGCGCTGCTCAAGGACATGACCGTCCTCGACAAGATGTACGAGCTCAACCTCGACTACCTCAAGCAGTTGGACGTGTACATCGCCGCCGGCGAGCAGGCGCTCGTCGAGCTGCACACGGTCAAGATCCCGGCGCTCGAGGCTGAGGTCACGGCCAGCGGCGACGTCATGGCCGCTCAGAAGCTGGCCGACCTGCAGCAGGCCGCGACCCGGTTCGAGCGCCGCCTCCACGACCTGAAGCTCACGCGCATGATCGCCATCCAGACGGCGCCGCAGATCCGTCTCATCCAGGGCAACGACCAGAACCTCGTCGAGAAGATCCAGAGCTCCATCCTCACGACGATCCCGCTGTGGAAGAACCAGATCGTCATCGCCATCAGCCTGTACCGCCAGCAGAAGGCGGCCGAGCTGCAGAAGCAGGTCACGGACACCACCAATGAGCTGCTGGCCAAGAACGCCGAGCTCCTCCGCGAGGGCTCGGCGAAGGTGGGCCGCGAGGTGGAGCGTGGCGTCGTGGACGTCGAGACGCTGCAGAAGGTCAACACCGACCTCATCGCCACCCTGGAGGAGACCATCCAGATCCAGGAGGAGGGCCGGACGCGGCGCGCGCAGGCCGAGGGCGAGATCGGGCGCATGCAGATGGAGCTCAAGCAGAAGCTGCTGGAGCTCCGCTCCCAGGCACCGCAGATCGTCGGCGGGCCGGACGATCCGAAGCGCCTGACCGACTACTGATCCCGGGCCCCACCCGGTCGCCCGACTGACCGACGGGTCCGCGAGCAGAGCGAGGACGCGGAGGCGGGGGCATGTCGCGCCGCGAACGTCCTTGCCCGCGTGGCGCGCTGAATCCCCCGGTCACACCCTGACTGCTCCGTGGAGGGACGGGAGACGGCGCGTGTCTACCGTCCCTCCACTGCTTCCTTGCTGGACGGCACCCGGCGACATCCCCGACCCGACAGCCGCCGATGACCAGGTCGCAACAGCTTGCCTTCATCCTTCCCGGCCGTCGCACCGCTGCTACACTCCCGTCAGACAGCCGAACGCGAACGGCTCCGCACAGCTATCAGGAGGGTCCCATGGCCGACGTCCACGCCCCATACAAGGTCGTCCACATCGACGAACTGCCGTTCGAAGAGGGCTCATCGCCGGGCACGGAATGGAAGCCGGTCCGGCGCATCTTCGATATCGGCTCGTTCGGCACGGCGCTTGCGCGGGCGACGAAGGCGGGTGACGTGCTGACGCACGATCACGACGAGGTCTCGGCGCAGCACGAGGAGCTCTTCCTGATCGTCAACGGCCACGCCACGTACCGGGTAGACGGCGAAGAGATCGACGCTCCGGCAGGGACCTTCCTCTACGTGCCCGATCCGTCCACTGTGCGTGGCGTCGTCGCGCTCGAGGCCGGCACCGTGATGTTCGTAGTCGGAGCCCGGCCCGGTGCGGCGTTCACACCGTCGGACTGGGACACCGTGCCGCTGGCGGAGTGACGCGACGCTCGGCGCCGGACGCGGCCGGCTGACGCACTGACGCCGGCCTAGTCTTTGTCGGCCTCGGCCAGCAAGCCTCGCAGGTCGAGCGGCTCGACGACCATCGCGTAGCTGCCGTCTTCGTTGACCGGCCACTCGTCGCGGGGCCGATCCCAGTACAGTTCGATGCCGTTGCCGTCCGGGTCGTGCAGGTAGATCGCCTCGCTTACGGCGTGATCGGACGCCCCCTCGATGGGGTAGCTGCGCTCGACCAGCGCGCGCAGCGCGCGCGCCAGCGCCGGGCGCGTCGGGTAGCGGATGGCCACGTGATAGAGGCCGGTGGTCCCGCGCGGTGGCGGAGAGCCTCCGCGCGACTCCCAAGTATTGAGGCCGATGTGATGGTGATAGCCGCCGGCGGAGACGAACGCCGCCTGGTCGCCCAGGCGGCCGGTCAGGTCGAACCCGAGCACTCCCTGGTAGAACGCAAGCGCGCGGTCCAGGTCAGAGACCTTGAGGTGGACGTGGCCGATGTCGGTACCGGGGTCGAGCGCGGGCGGGCCGTACTCGAGAGCCTCCGGGGCCGTCTGTCGTGTGGTCGCCATGATGGACTCCGTGATGATCGATGAAGGGGATGGAAGCGACGACGCCGGGGGACGACGCGGTCAGGCGTCTGGGCCTGCAGCGGGCCCGACGCGGCGGAGTGTCCTGGTGAGCGCCTCAAGCTCCGCGGGCGAGAGATGGCCGGCCAGCAGCTGCGCCAGTCCGGCGGCCACGGCCGGGGCCGCGGCTGCCGCCGTCGCCCGGCCATCCTCCGTGAGCCCGGCCCAGATCACTCGCCTGTCGGTGGGGCAGGCGGCGCGGATCACGAGGCCCTGAGCCGCAAGCCGGTCGACGAGCCTGGTGACGCCGCTCTTGCTGAGCCGGAGCGCGGCGCTCACGTCCACCATGCGCATCCGCTGTCCGGGCGCCTGCGCGAGCAGCACGAGCAGGTCGGCGTCCTCAGGCAGCAGGCCTGTCTCACCGCTCAAATACGCCTCGAGTGACCCGCGCACCGCGCCGTGCACTCGCGTGAGCTCCGCCCACAGCTCCGCGGCGGCGCGCTCACGACCCGGCGCCTGCTCGGTCTCCCCACTTGTCGGCCTCGCTGTCATGCTCCCTCTCTACCCATGTTTCACATGAAATAGTCTCGGATAGAATCATTGCATCGGCAATTACTTTTGTGGATTAGAGCCCGGGAGGGTGTCATGAACATCGCGATCATCGGTGCCGGCAAGGTGGGCAAGGCCATCACGAGTTCCGCCACTAGGGCGGGGCACAGCGTCACCCTCAGCTCGTCGAAGGGCGACTCGGCCATCGCCGCAGCTCAGGAGTCCGGTGCACGCGCGGCGGCCTCGAACCGGGAGGCCGTCGAGGGCGCGGACCTGGTCATCCTGGCCGTCCCTTACTCAGCCGTAGACGAGGTGCTCGGCGAGATCGGCACGTCCTTGGCCGGCAAAGTCCTGGTGGACGCCACCAACCCGCTCAAGCCCGACTATTCCGGGCTGGCGACCAACGGCACGTCGGGCGCGGAGCTGATCCAGCGCAAGGCGGAGGGCGCACGAGTGGTCAAAGCGTTCAACACCGCGTTCGCCGCGCGGCAGGCCGACCCTAACGTAGCCGGCGGCCTGCGCGTGGACGGCTATGCGGCCGGCGACGACGAGGAGGCCAAGCGGGCCGTCCTCGGACTGCTCGCCGACATCGGCTTCAATCCCGTGGACGCGGGCCCGCTGGCGATGGCCAAGTACCTCGAAGGCATGGCCTGGCTCAACATCTCGCTGCAGATGAAGAACGGATGGAGCTGGCAGGCGAGCTGGAAGCTCGTCGGGCCCGAGGGCGACGCCGCCTGAGACAGGCGCATCAGCCTGGGGAGCAACGAGGGCGGGGAGGGCCTCCCCGCCCTCGTTCCGTTCAGGCCGCCGGACTCTCGAGCAGCGCCGCGCGACTGAAGGCCACCCTCGGCCGCGCGGCGACGACGAACCCGGCTGTGGCCGCGTCCTCCAGCGTCGCGGCCCAGTCGGCGGAGCCCACATGGCCCTTTGGCTCCACCGCGAGCAGCCGTCCACCTGGACGGAGTGCGTCGTGTGCCTCGGCCAGCAGCCGGGCGCGGCTCGGCACCTCGTGGATCATCCAGAAGGCGAGGGCGAAGTCCAGCCGGCCGACGCCCTCGACTTCCTCCAGCCTGAGTGAGTCCGGCGCGCACCGGTGCAGCCGGATCCGAGAGGAGAGACCGCTCTTCCCCGCCCGCCGGCCGACCTTCTCGAGCATGGCGGGCTGCAGGTCGACGGCGATGACGCTGCCGCCGTCGCCGACCGCCTCAGCAAGCGGAAGCGTGAAGAACCCCGGTCCGCAACCGACGTCCATCACCACGTCGCCTGGGCCCACGAGCCCCCTCAGCACGCGCCTGGGATCGGTGACCAGACGGCGTGCCGGCGTCGAGAGCCAGCCGGCATGATCGGCCGAACAGACGCAGGGCACAGCGGCCGGGCTCATCTCAGCCTGCCTCCCCGGCCGTCTCGAGTTCGGCTGCGGCGTCGCGCGCCTCGGCCTCTCCCGCCGCGTGGCGCGCGTCCACGTGATGTGGAGCGGTGTAGCGCACGGTCAGCCAGGCGATCGGCGCGCCGCACAGCAGCAGGATCCCGCTCACCCACATCGCGACGTGCACGCCGTTGGTGAACGACTGCCCGATGGCCTGCCCGAGCGCCGCCATGTCCACGCCGGGGATGGGACGGCCGGTGGCCGCCTCCCTGCCCTGCCCGGCCAACGCCAGGATCTTCGCGGCCACCGCCGGCGGCAGCCTGAACTTCGCCAGCGCCGCCGAGAGGTCGTTGGTGAACACGTGGGTCACGATGTTGCCGAGCACCGCGATGCCGAACACGCTGCCTACCTGGCGCATCGTGTTGGAGGTCGCGGAGGCCATGCCCGCGCGTGCCGGCGGCACTGTACCCATGATGGCCGACGTCATCGGACTCATGATCAGGCCGATGCCGACGCCCATGAGCATCAGCCAGTACCAGAAGGCGGAGTAGGGCGTATCGGGCTGCACGCCGGTCAGGAACAGCAGGCCGGCGCCGGACAGTACGAGCCCGACCGTGATCGGCAGGCGCGAGCCGATGCGGCCGACGATCCGCCCCGACATGATGGCCGCGGCCATGACGCCGAGCGTGGTCGGCAGCTGCAGCGCACCGGCCTCCGTGGGTGAGTAGCCCTGCACGTTCTGCATGAACAGCGAGAGGAAGAAGACCACGGAGAAGAACCCGAAGCTCACCATCACGCCGACCAGGTTGGCTCCGCTGAAGGTCCAGTCGCGGAAGAACTTGAGTTGCAGCAGAGGGGTCTTTCCGCGGACCTCGATGACGATGAAGGCGGTCAGGGCGACGGCCGCGACGATGAAGCTGGTCAGGATGCGGGCGGACGTCCACCCGTACGTGTTCGCCTCGATGAAGGCGTAGGTGAGCGCCGCCAGCCCGATGATCGCCGTGGCCTGACCGGCCAGATCGAGGCCGCGTCCCGCCCGGTCGGACGACTCGGGGACGAACCGCAGCGCAAGGACGATGGCGACCAGCCCGATGGGCACGTTGATCCAGAAGATGCTCTGCCAGCCGAAGTTGTCCACTAGCCAGCCGCCCACGAGCGGTCCGATCGCGAGCGAAAGGCCGGACACCCCCGCCCAGATGCCGATCGCGCGGGCCCTCTCGCGGGCGTCCGGGAAGGTGTTGGTGAGGATCGAGAGCGTGCTGGGCATCATCATCGCCCCGCCGACGCCCTGAAACAGACGCGCGGCGATCAGCACGGATGTGGACGGCGCGAGGGCGCACGCGATGGACCCGGCAGTGAAGAGACCGACGCCGATGACGAATGCCCTGCGGCGTCCGTACATGTCCCCCAGCGTCCCGCCGGTGAGCAGCAGGCTGGCCAGGGCGAGCACGAAGGCGTCGACGATCCACTGGAGCTCGCTCATGCTGGCGCCCAGCTCCCGCTGGATGGTCGGCAGCGCCAGGTTCACGACGGTGCTGTCCAGCATCACCATGAACAGGGCGAAGCACATGGTCCCCAGGGTGATGCGCTTGATCCGCTTCAGGTCGGTCATGACTCCTCCAGGTGTGACACGCGGGCGGGCCGACCCTCCGCCGACCAGTCCGTCTTCAATCCGTTGACGTAGATGGTGAGCAGCTCGCGCTGGCGGGCCCGGACCTTGTCCGCCAGTGCGGGCCTCTGCTGGCGCTCGAAGCGTGCGAGGCCCTGGACGAGCGCCCAGGCTCCGTACGCCATGATGTCGGCTTCATCCTGGGTGCCGGTGAAGGTGCCCTCGTCGATGCCCTCGCGGAACACGCCGACCACGGTGCCCTCCAAGGCCAGGTGGTCGGTCGTGAGCGGGTGTGGATGAGACGTCGACTCGTGCATCTCGATCACGGCGACGTCCTCCGGGTTCTCGCGCGCGAAGGCGATGTACGCCAGGCCTAGCTCCACCGCGCGGCGGTCGGGCGGGAGGCCCGCCGGCACCGCCGCGAACGCGCCGACGAGGGCCGCCATGGCGGAGTCGGCCAGCGCCTTGACGACGTCGTCCTTGTTGTCGAAGTACTTGTAGAGCGCGGCTGGGCTGAAGTCGGCGCGCCGCGCGATCTCACGCAGTGAGAGGTCCGCGGCGCCGCGCTCGAGCAGCACCTCGCGAGCGGCCGCCAGGATGTCGTCCCGCGTCTGGGAGTAGCGCCGCTCCCGCCGCTGCTCGCGGAGCTGGTGTCGCTCCGCACGACGCTCAGCGTGCCTTTCGTGGTGCTCGCGGGTCACTTGATTGTCAGGACCATCGGATCCAACCCCATCGTGAACATATATCATCGCAGTGAACGGTGTTCATTCTACGGGGGCGCGCGCCGGTCGTCAAGTGACTTGGGCCCGCTGTGATCGTCGCGCTGAACGAGCCGGCAGCAGGCGAGGAGCGTGAATGGGCGCGGAGTCGCGGGCTGGCGCAAAGGCGGGGTGGGCCGGCGGGTGGGGGGCGCGTTGGGGGCGCGTTGGGTCGCGCGCTTCTGCCTGGCCGGCCTGACGTGTCCGGCGCTCGGACGCGCGACGGCCGACCGGGTGCTGCGCCCGGTCGGCCGTCGTCATGCCGTCAGCAGCGGAGGCTCAGCTGTCGGTGGCCGCGGCTGTCGCTAGCGCCGTGGGGTCGCAAGTACCGAGCACCTCGTCGCACGACGGCTCGCGGTCATGCCTGGCCGAGCGCAGCCGGAATCGCCCGGGCGTCCAGGTCGCGACGACGGCGACCAGGAAGCCGCTCAGAGCGACGATGCCGGCAATCATGAGCCCGGTCGAGAACCCGACCGTGAGACCGTGGTAGAGGATCGCCGGCGGGACGCCCGCGACCCCCGAGTCTGCGCTCGACGAGGCGCTGCCGGTCGCCGCTCCCGTGGCGCCGGCAGC
The DNA here is from genome assembly GCA_963775255.1 of uncultured Thermoleophilia bacterium. GTDB lineage: Bacteria > Actinomycetota > Thermoleophilia > UBA2241 > UBA2241 > CAIXSE01. Next base: position 367,117 of record CAVZIA010000001.1, read on the forward strand.
TGCCGCGGCAGCCACTCCCGTACGCACCGTATGCGCGACCGAGGTCCAGGCGATTGTGCCGATCGCGGCAAGCCCGATCGAGCCGCCGACCTGCTGGCCGATGTTCAGCAGGCTGGATGCGGCACCGGCCTCGTCGTGGCGCACGTGCGACACGATCATCAGGGTGATAGGCACGAACATCAGGCCCATACCGAGACTCAGCAGCACCATCGGACCCAGCAGATTGACCCAGTAGCTGCCGGTCGGCGTCAGCCGCGACAGCAGCATGAATCCTGCACCGGCGAACAGCGGCCCCGCCATGAGGAGAGGCCGCACGCCGACCTTTGTCACAAGCACGCGGGCGACGAGGACGTTGATCCCTATCAGCATGATCGGGAACGGCACCCAGGAGACGCCGGCCTTGACCGGGCTGTAGCCCCAGACCGTCTGGATGTAGATGGTCAGGAAGAAGAACACGGCGAACATCGCGGTGCCGAGAAGCAACATCATGATGTAGGCGCCGGAGCGGCGACGCGACTTCAGCAGGTTCAGGTCGAGCTCAGGCTCCTTGACGTAGCGCTCGATGAAGACGAAGCCGACCAGCAGGGCTGCGGCTCCGGCGAGACAGGCGACCGTCAGCGGTTCGCCCCAGTGAGACACACCGTCCTGCCCGGCCGCGGCGTGCGTGAGGCCGTAGACCAGCAGCGCCAGACCGGCGGTGCTGGTGACGACGCCGGGAATGTCGAGGCGGCGCTGCAGGCGGCCGCCGCCGATCAGCGCGATGGGAGCCAGCGCGGCGACGATCAGGCCGATGGGCGCGTTGACGAAGAAGACCCAGCGCCACGAGACGTACGAGGTCAGGATGCCGCCGAGCAGCAGGCCGATGGCGCCGCCGGCGCCGGCCATACCGGCCCAGACGCCAAGCGCCCGATTGCGCGGGGTGCCCATCGGGAACGTGGTGGCGATCAGAGCGAGCGCCGTAGGAGCTGCGAGCGCGGCCCCTGCCCCCTGCACCGCGCGCGCCGTCAGCAGCCACCACTCCGAAGTGGCGAAACCGCCGGTGAGCGACGCAAGTGAGAACATCAGGATGCCGGTCATGAACACGCGCCGGCGTCCGTAGATGTCGCCCAGCCGGCCGCCGAGCAGCAGCAGGCTGCCGAAGGCGAGCGAGTAGGCGGTGACGATCCACTCGAGCCCGGTCCCACTGAACCCGAGAGCGCGCTGGATGTGTGGCAGCGCTACGTTCACGATGGTCGCGTCAAGGACGATCATCAGCTGCGCCGCGGCGATCACGACAAGCGCCAGACCGAGGTGGCGCGGCACGTGGCTCGCGCGATCCAAGGTGGCCGCGTCGGCCTCAGCGTCAGGCAGCGCCGCGTCCTCCACGGTCGGCGAGGTGAGTTCTTCGGTCATGAGGAGTACTCCCTGAGGAGGTTAAAGCGGACAGTTTCAGTCCAACTACCTCACCGGCGAATCGGCAAACATCCGACGGCGTCGTCCCGGCGAAGGTCAGGCCGCGCGCCGCAGGGGATCCGCGGCCAGGTGCTGCTGCGCGAGGCGGACGGCGACGGCTCCCTCGCCGACCGCCGACGCCACCCGTTTGACTGACTCGGCACGTACGTCGCCCGCGGCGAACACACCTGGCGCGCTGGTCTCCAGCCCGAGCGGAAGGCGCGCCAGTGGCCAGGACCGCCGAGAGTCGGCCCCCGCGGCGTCTGGTCCGGTGAGCAGGTAGCCTTGGTCGTCGTGCGCGATCTCCGGAGGGAGCCAGGAGGTGTGCGGGTCGGCGCCGATCATGACGAACAGGGCGTCGGCGGCGACGCTCTCGCGTTCGCCGCTCGCCCGGTCCTCCAGTGTCAGCTCCCGAAGTCGCGTGTCGCCGTCGCCGTCCACGACGGTCGTCTGCGGCCGCAGTGAGATGCGGTCTGCGTTCTCGAGGAACGAGATCAGGTACCGCGACATCGAGTCGGTGAGGCCGTCGCCGCGCATGACCAGCGTCACGTGGCGAGCGTACTTGGCCAGGTGGATGGCGGCTTGACCGGCCGAGTTGCCTCCGCCGACGATGAAGACCTCGTGGTCCCGCAGGGACCTCGCTTCGGACGAGACCGAGCCGTAGAAGACCCCGGACCCTCGGAATGTGTCGAGTCGCGGCACTGGGAGGCGCCGGTACGTCACACCCATGGCGAGGATCACGGAGCGGGCGCGCACCGACGAGCCGTCGGCGAGACCCACGTCCAGCGCGCCGTCCGCAAGGCTGAGAGCAGTGGCCTCGTTGGAGAAGAGGAACTCGGCTCCGAACTGCCAGGCCTGCTCGTAGGCGCGAGAGGTGAGCTCGTCGCCGGAGATGCCCGCGGGAAACCCGAGGTAGTTGTGGATCATGGTGCTCTGGCCGGCCTGGCCGCCGAGGGCCTCGCGCTCGAGCACCACCGTGTCGAGGCCTTCTGACGACCCGTAGACAGCGGCGGCCAGCCCGGCCGGGCCCGCTCCGACGATCAACAGGTCGCACTCCTCGGACGATGGCTTGCTGCGCACGCCGAGCGCCTCCGCGACCTCCCGGTTGGTCGGGTCTTCGAGCACGCGGCCGCCGAAGACGACGGCCACCGGCAGCCGCGGGGTATCCTCGAGACCGGCGTCCCGAAGCACCTGCCGGCCCTCCGGGGTCGCCGCGTCGTAGAAGCCGAAGGCGACTCCGTTGCGGCCGAGCACATCGCGTAGTTCGTGCGAGCGGGGCGCCCATGGTTCACCGACCAGCCGCACCGCCTCATACACGGGGCGCTGCAGGCGGGACCACTCGTACAGGAATCCCGACACCTCACGGTGGAACCTCTCGTCTGGCGCCGTGTGCCAAGGCTTGGTGATGAAGAACTCGATCTGGCCCACGGCGCACCCGGTCAGGATCGCCTCCGGCGCGCTGCGATCACCCCAGGAGACGAGCATCACCCGCTTGGCGACGGGGTCGATGCCGCGGGCGGCCCCAAGGAACTCGGTCCCGTCCATCTCCGGCATGTGTTGGTCGGCGAGGATGAGGGCCACGGGCTGCCCGGCGTCTTTGAGGCGGCGGAGCTCGTCGAGCGCCGCCGCCGCGGACTGGCGACCGAGCACCAGGTAGTCGCGCCCGTAGCGCTTGCGGAGCTCCTGCTCCGTGATGGTCAGCCCGACCATGTCGTCGTCGACGACGAGGATGACCGGCTGCTCGCTCATCTTCTGCCCTGCGTAGACCACATACGGGGGTGGTGCCCGGAGCAGGTCGTCTCCAGCATATGAACGCCGTTGACCCTTGCTACCTAGGACCGGGTACCCAGCGTGACAGTGATGTCCTGCGTGGATCCGTTTCTGACGACCGTGAGGGTCACCTGGTCTCCCGGCTGTTTCTGGGCGATCGCCCCGCCCAGCTGTTCCATGCTCGTGAGCGGCTGGCCATCGAGCTTGGTGATCACGTCACCGCCGGTGCGGAGCGGCACGCCCTGGACGGTGACCGTCTTGGTGCCTCCCTGGACTCCGGCGGTCGCCGCGGCGGTCCCGGACTTGACCGAGATCACCAGCACGCCCTGATCCACAGGCAGGTTGAGCGCCTTTGCCAGGGGCGCGTCTATGGTCTGTCCCTCGACACCGAGGAACGCGTGCTTCGCGCTCCCAGTGGCGGTGATCTGCTGCATCACCGTCTTTGCGGTGTCGATGGGGATGGCGAAGCCCAGCCCGCTGAAGCTGCCCGACGTGGTGGCGATCTGCTCGTTGATGCCGATCACGTTGCCGTTCTGGTCCAGCAGCGGGCCGCCGGAGTTGCCTTGGTTGATGGCCGCGTCCGTCTGGATGCCGTTTGGGATGACGGCGCCGTTCGGCGCCTGCAGATCGCGGCCGAGTCCGGAGACGATGCCCTGGGTCAGCGAGAAGTCGTAGCCGAGTGGGTTGCCGATGGCCACCACCCACTGTCCGATGCCAAGGTTGTTGGAGTCACCCAGCGGGAGCGGCGTGAGGGGGTGGCTCGCCGGGTCGATCTTGAGCACCGCCACGTCGCTGGTCTGGTCGACACCGAGGACCTTCGCCTTGATCGCCTTGCTGGTCTGGTCAATGCCTTGCCGGAACGCGACCGTGACCGACGAGGCCTTCACGCCGTTCTCGGTGACGACGTGGGCGTTGGTCAGGATGGTGCCGTTGGCGTCGACGATGAATCCGCTGCCTAGCGCCTGACCACCGAAGCCGCCGTTGCCTTGGCCGTAGGTGGACTGGACAAGGACGACCCCGGGCGAGCTCTTCTGGAAGATCGCCGCGGGTGAGAAGGTCGTGCCGGGAGCGATACTCGGGGCAGGGCTGGGCGTCGTGGCGGCCGCGGTGCTCGGACTCGGACCCTTGACGACCAGATAGGCCAGGAGCCCGATCACCACCAGCGCGACGATGGCAGAAGTCGTGAGCGCGTATTTCAGAGCACGGGACATGGGGCACCTCCGCCGTGCAGAGTCTTCGCGGCGACGGCACGCTCACGAAGCGCGCCCTCGTCGCCCTTCTCTTCGGCTCCCCACGAGACCGCTGGGACCCCCAACGATCGTCCCAGACGCGGCCGCAGGGCTTCGAGAGAGGAATCGCCGCGACAGCGTCTTTGTCATTGCATTCCCCGGGCGGGAGGTGAATCTCGCCGGCCGGCGTCGACGCGCCGCGACAAGGCCGGGAAGTGTCCGGTTCGCGAGACACCGAAAGCGCGCCGGAGCTCAACCCAGGAGCGCGCCGATCTCGTCCAGCTCGGCGACCGTCAACGGCCAGGCGCCGGTGGCCGCCGCGTTGGCGCGCACCTGAGCCTCGGAGGTCGCGCCGGCGATCACCGTCGCCACCGGCGCGTGCGCGGCCAGGTACGAGAGCGAGAGCTCGAGCAGCGTGTGGCCGCGCGTCTCGGCGAACACCGCCAGGCGCTCGACCACGTCGAGCTGGGCGGAGCTCAGGATCTGTTCCGCCGGTCGTCCGTCCCCGAGACGCGAGATATGCGGCGTCGGTCGGCCTCGCCGGTAGGCCCCGCTCAGCAGCCCCGACGCCAGCGGGAAGAAGGGGACGAACGCCATGCCGAGATCTGCAGCCGTGGCGAGCACGCCGTCCTCCTCCGGCGCGCGCTCCATGAGGCTGTACTCGTTCTCGAGCACCGCGAAGCCACGCAGCTCATGGTTCCGCGCAACCCGGGCGGCCTCGTCGAGCTGCGCCGCCGTGAAGTTGGAGCAGCCGATCTCCCGCACCAGCCCGCGCTCGACCAGGTCGTTCATCGCCCGCAGGGTCTCGAGGATCGGCGTCCGGCCGTCGGGCTTGTGGTAGTAGTAGAGGTCCAGCCTGTCCGTACCGAGGCGCTGCAAGGTCGCCTCGAGCGCCTGCGGCACCCACTGAGCCTGGCCGTGAGCGCCGCGCGGAGCTCCGTGGTAGCCGAACTTGGATGCGATGGTCACCTCATCGCGATGCGACCCGAGCGCATGGCGCAGGTACTCCTCCGAGCGCCCCTCGCCGTAGATTTCGGCCGTGTCGAAGTGCGTGACGCCGGCGTCCAGCGCGGCCTCGACGACCCGGCGGGTCTCGGCCGCGTCCAGCCGCCGGCCGAAGTTGTTGGTGCCCAAGCCGGCGAGAGAGACCTCGATTCTTCCGATCCTGCGCTTCTCCATCCCTGCACCGTGAGCCGGCCGGCGGCGACACCATCAGGCGCGCGCGCGGCCCTCCGCGAGTTCGTGTGCCAGACGGTGGTACCGCTCGGTGACGGCGGCCGCTCCCGGCGCCTTGCCGAGGTCCTCGAACTCGCGAGCGAGGATCTCCTGCTCCTGCGCGCTCAGCAAATCGTCCGTGAGCTTGAAGAGGACGGTGTCCTCCTTGCCGATGTGCAGCGGGAGGAGATATGCGTACAGACGGAGGTTCTCGACCACGACGCCCCGGCCGGCCGCGGCGCGCTCTTCGTCCGGGCCGCCGGCATCCGGGAGTGCGCCAGCGATGGCGCGGATGCAGTCGCGAGCGGCCTCATGCTCGCTGAGAAGCACGCTGATCGTCCCCCCGGCCGCGGAGCTGCGCTCCTCGAGCAGCGGGAAGAGGAGGTTCTCCTCCTTGGTGTGGTGGTCCCCGTCGGTGAAGTTCCGCGTGAAGTCGACCATCTGGTTGACCCGCTCCACGTCGATGGTGCCGGTGTCCTCGATGCGGGCGGCTTCAGCTTCCATGGCGCCGACGACCAGCAGGACGTAGTCGTGCTCGTCGGCGAGCTGACGGGTCGGGCTCTCGCGCATGGCGGTCTCCTTCCGGGTACTGCCTCGGGCATTCCCCGGGCCGCCGACGTCAAACGATAGAGGGCCGGGTGGGCCTTCCGGCCGCCCGGCCCTCGGCGCGACCTGTGGTCGCGTCCATCAGTCTCTCGTCTCTCTGCCAGTTCGTGCCGTGCTGCATCGGGTCACCCCCCTTGTGCGCCGCCGGCGGCCTGAACCGTCCCGGCCCCTCCGCCTGCCTGCGCCGCACCAGTCTGGACGGTGGCAGCGTTCGTCTGCCCGCCGCCGTCCGGCCCTTCACTCTCGCCCCGCGACTGCAGGAGCGCCCCCTGCCCGATCGGGGCCTGTGCGGTCGTTGTGGCGGTCGAGGTCGTCGCCGGCGCGGCGGCGACCGGGGCGCTGTTCTGCGCCGAGGACGAGTGGCCGTTGGCCACCACCGCGCCGACGCCGGCCGCGCCGATGCCCAGCACCACGGCCCCGGTCGCGACCCACCGGAGGATCTTGCGGTTCATCGTCTCGCTTCCTTTCATCCCGTCCGTCCCACTTTCCCGGCCGCCCGGCGACCGGTCTGTAGCTGGTATCACCACGCAGGATGAACGCAGGATGAACGGGGAGACGGTCAGGCCGTCCGGCGGCTGAGGGCTCCCGAGCGGCAGGCGCGGACGCAGGCGTAGCAGCCGCTGCAGTCACCCGCCGTCTTGCGCACGATCTTGGCGTGACGGTGCGGGCCCACCGCGATCAGCCGCAGCACGCCGTTCGGGCAAGCCTCGATGCAGCCCCCGCAGGCCTCACAGGCGCGGCGGTCGAGCATGATGTGGTCGGTGGCGTCGTGCCGGCGACGCGTGGTTGAAGTCGTCCGCGACATCGTCATCCCTCCATCAGCGCGTGGTCGAGCAGGCCGGTGGCCGGGAGCGCAAGGCCGGAGAGCGCCGCGCCCAGTGCGACGAACGCACGCTGGTTCCAGACGGGCAGGGTGGACATGGAAGCCTCCGGGGGTCGTCAGACCCGGCGCACGCGGGCGCCGGGCTCGAGCACGTTCCTGATGGTGCGAAGGACCTCCGCGGCGGTAGCCACATCGGCCGGGTCGAGCTTCGTGCCGAGCGCGTCCTCGCGCGCGTGCAGCTCCGCGTGCAGCTTGACCATGAAGTCGCGGCCGGAGGTGGTGAGCACCACCGGCCGCCGCCTGCGGTCGCGTGCGTCGTCTTCGCGCTCGACCAGCCCCAGCTCGTGGAGACCGGCCACGAGCCGGGTGACGGCCGCCGGGTCCACGTCCAGCTCGCGCGCGAGTTCCGACGTGGTCGAGCGGCCGTCCGCGAGCGCCAGCGCGCGAAGCAGCTCGAACTGGGCGCCGGAGACGCCGGTCCCTGCGCTCATCCGGCGCAGGAACGCCCGGTACGAGAGCAGCACCTCGCGAAACAGGTGGAAGTACTGCGCCCCGGCGTCGTGCTGGAAGAGCCCCTGGTCGAACTCGCTCGCGCTGGCGGCCGAATCGGTCATGCAATCATTAATTGATCATATCAATGACTTTGTCAACTGTATCGGCATGACGCACCGTCGGTGCCCGTGCCAAAGCATGGTCAGGACCCGGCGGCCGCCCGGAGCATCGCCGCGAGGCTGCGCTCCACGTCGTCCGGCGTCGTCGACCAGCCGGAGACGCTGATGCGCATGGCCGTCCGGCCCTGCCAGACGGTCACGCCGGCCCAGCAGGTCCCGTCGTCCTGGACGGCGGCGACCACCCGGCGCGTCGTCTCCTCATCGCCGAACGAAACCAGCACCTGGTTCAGCTCGACGTCGTTGAGGATCTCGTGGCCGGCAGCGCTGAGGCCGGCCGCGAAGGCCGTAGCGTAGCGGCAGTCGCGCTCGACGAGGTCTGCCACACCCGAGCGGCCGAGCGCGCGGAGCGCGGCCCAGACCTCCACTCCGCGTGCGCGGCGAGAAAGCTCGGGCGCGTGCGCTGCAGGCTCGCGCATCATGCTGTCGGGCAGGTACGCGGCGGTCACGCCCATGGCCGCGCGGAGCGGCTCAGGGTCACGCACAAAGGCGAGACCGCTGTCGTAGGGAACGTTGAGCCACTTGTGCGCATCGGTGGCCCAAGAGTCCGCCGTCCCGATGCCGGGCACGAGATGCGCGCGTTCGGGCGCGGCCGCCGCCCAGAGACCGAAGGCGCCGTCCACGTGGACCCACGCGCCGGCCTCATGCGCCCGCGCGGTCAGCTCCTCGATGGGGTCAAAGGCCCCGGTGTTCACGTTGCCGGCCTGCGTGCAGACGATCGTCGGACCCGAGATCGGCGGCAGCGCGTCCGCCCGCATGCGTCCCTGGCCGTCCGCCGGGACGCGGCGCACGTTCTGCCTGCCGAGGCCGAGGAGGCCGAGACCCTTCAGAAGCGAGGGATGCGCCTCTTCGCCGACGATGACCGTCAGAGGTGGCGCACCCTGCAGGCCCCGGTCGTCCACGTCCCAACCCGCTCGAGCGAGGACGGCGTGCCGCGCGGCCGCGAGGGACGTCATGTTCGCCATGGTTGCGCCCGTGACAAAGCCCGCGACCGTGGTGTCGGGCAGGCCGAAGAGTTCGATCAGCCAGCGCTGAGCCACCTGCTCGAGCACGGCCGCAACCGGCGACGCCGCATAGGCGCCGGCGTTCTGGTCCCACGCCGTTGCGAGCCAGGCGGCAGCGACGGTCACCGGCAGCGACCCGCCGATGACGAACCCGAAGAACCGCGGTCCGGCTGAGGCCATGGTCGCTGGAGAGCCGGCCTCGTCGAGCAGTGCGAGCACCCGCTGCGGATCGGCGGGGTGCTCGGGCAGGGGCTCGTCGAAGCGCTCCAGCGCTGCCAGGGCCTGCGGCCCCGGCGCCACGCCCCGCTCCGGCAGCCCCTTAAGGTACCGGATCGCGCGGTCCGCGGAGTCGTGCAGCAGGTCGTCCATGCTCCTCCGAATACCCCGCAGGCCCAGGTCGCGACCGTTGCATGGCATGGCGACGAAGGCCGCCCGGGCCCCAGGGAGCCCGGGCGGCCCGTCTGCGACCGCGTGCCGGGAGGACTAGCGCCTCACGCCGCCGCGTCCGGCTCGCAGGCGAGCTCGGCGGCGGCCGCGTCCTCGCGCTGCTCGCGCTCCAGCAGCGAGATCGAGTCGGCCACGACGTCCTCCCTCGGCGGGATCAGCACCGCGGCCACGCCGGCCAGGGCGACCGCCGCCGCTCCGACCCACACGGCGGCGGTCATGCCGTCCACGAAGGCCTGCGGGCTCAGGTAGCCGCCCACGGCGCTGAACACGCTGGCCAGCACCGCGACGCCGAACACCCCGCCGACCTCGCGGATTGTGTTGTTGACGCCGCTTGCCTTGCCTTCTTCCTTTCGGCGCACGGTGCTCAGCACCAGGTTGGCGACCGGCGCGAAGTACAGGCTCATGCCCACGCCGGCCATCACGAACGCGGGGACCAGATCGACGTAAGCCACAGTCGCTGTGGTGATGGCGGCCATCCAGGCCAGTCCGCCGGCCATCAGCGCCATGCCGGCGACCAGCAGCGGCCTTGCGCCGATGCGGTCACTCAGGAGGCCGGCGATCGGCGCGACGACGATCGGCATGGCCGTCCACGGAAGCGTCCGGATGCCCGCCTGAAGCGGGGTGTAGCCCTGCACTATCTGGAAGAACTGCGCCAGCAGGAAGATCGAGCCGAACATGCCGAAGCTCATCAGCAGCGAAGTGACGTTGGCCGCAGAGAAGGCGCGGTTGCGGAAGAAGCGCAGCGGCACCATGGGCTCTGGCGTGCGGCGCTCCCAGAAGACGAAGAGACCCATGATGACGATACCGGCGGCAATGGGACCGGCGACGCCCAGGCTGGTCCAGCCGTGTGCGTTGCCGCGGACCAGGCCCCAGACGACGCCGAACAGGCCGGCGCTGGCCAGGCCCAGACCGGGCAGGTCGAGGGCACGATTGGCGCCCTTGGACTCGGTCAAGCGCATGAAGGCGATCGGGAGCAGTGCGATGCCGATGGGAACGTTGAGCCAGAAGATCCACTGCCACGAGAGGCCGTCGACGATCGCGCCGCCGACCACCGGACCGAGCGCGACGGCCAGGCCGCTCACGCCGCCCCAGATGCCGAGGGCCATGCCGCGGCGGGCAGGAGGCACGGCCGCGGACAGGATCGTCAGCGTCAGCGGCGTGACGATCGCTCCACCGACGCCTTGCAGGGCGCGCGAAGCGATCAGCCAGTCGATGTTCGGCGCCAGCGCCGCGGCAGCCGAACCGAATGTGAAGATCGCAAGACCCACCACGAACATCCGCTTGCGCCCGAACCGGTCGCCCAGTGCGGCGCCCGTCAGGAGCAGGACGGCGAAGGTCAGAGTGTACGCGTTGACCGTCCACTCGAGCCCCTGCAGCGAGGCGCCGAGGTCGTGCTTTATCACCGGCAGCGCGGTGGTCACGACCAGGTTGTCGAGCGACACCATGAAGATCGCGACACTGGTGACCACGAAGGTCCAGAAGGTCGCTGCTCGTGCACTCATCTCGGTCATCTCCTTTGCTTTGCTAACTTAGCAATCACTTACTTTCGAGGACCTGAAAGAGGGGCGGGTCCGGCCAGGAGCCGGCCACCCGCCCCGCGTCTTCTACTTCGTCCGCGCCTCCGTGCGCTTGCCTCGCGCCACGGCCTCTTCGGCCAGGTCCGCCAGGGCGACGCCCTTGACCGGGCACATCATGCGCGCCCAGTCGGCGTCCACGCCCTCGAGGTCCATGGCGGCCACCACGTTCATGAGCATGCCGTAGGCGAGCCACTCACGGATCGCCGCCTCCGGCGCCCCGGACGCCGACTGCACGAAGCTCACGAGCCGCAGCATCTCGTCGCGCACGACCTCGCGGATCTCGTCGTCCGTGCACGCCGCATACGCCTGCATCTGCATCAGCAGGAGGTCGCGGTCGTCGAGCAGGCGCTGGTACGCCGCGCCCATCACCACGAGCGCGTCGGCCGCGGTCGCATCCTCGCCCAGGTCGGCGGCCGCGGCTCGGAACGCAGCCACCGTGCGCTCGAACGCACGCTTCACGGCGGCGATGAAGAGCTCCTTCTTGGTGCCGAACAGCTGGAAGAGATACGGCTGAGAGACGCCGACCTGCTTCGCAATGGCGTCAACGGGGGTGCCGTGGAGGCCGCCGATGGCGAACTCACGAGTGGCGGCCTCGATGATCTCCCGCCGCCGCTCTTCCTTGCTGATGCGTGTCGTTGCTTTCATGATGACCACCATTCCCTTACTTAGTAGTCACTAAACACCATCGCGAAGCTTGTGTCAACTACAAGGAAGAGCGCAACCGCCGCCCACGAGCACAGGTGCTCCATTGGACGATGGGATGAATCGTGGTGGGTGACCCAAGCGCCGGCCCCCTGCCTTCTTGGCCTTCCGCCGGTCGGGATTCGGTGAGAAGACGCCGGTGACGCGGTGGCACCCCGGCGACCCCGCGCGCATACTCGGAGGGAAGCTCATGGAGGGCTGACTACCGTGAACACCACCGCCACACCCCACCTGCCCGGTTCTCGACCGGGGACTGTGCTGGTCCCGCAGGGACCCCTGACGCGCGGCCCCGCGTTTCTCCTCGACACGTTCGTGGTGAGCGTGCCCGTCGCATTCGCCCTCGGCAGTCACACGCCGCTGATCACGCTGATCATGGCCACGCTCGCCGCGGAGTTCGTCTACTTTTCAGTCTGCGAGGGCGTGCTGGGCACCACCTTGGGCAAGCGGGTGTTCGGCTTGCGCGTGGTGCGCGCCGCGGACGGACGCCCGTGCGGACCGTTCGCCGCGGTCGTCCGCACCGTGCTTCGCCTCGTGGACAACATCCTGCTCTCACTGCCCGGCATCACGTTCATCATCTCCTCGCCGCGGCGCCAGCGGCTCGGCGACCGCGCCGCGAAGACGCTGGTCGTCAGCGAGGTCCCCGAGCAGCTCCTCGCGGTGCTCGGCGGCATGCCCGGGCAGGGCAACGCGAGCCCCGAAGACGTGATGAAACACCTCAACGAGCTCGCGCAGCAGCAGGCGGCCGCCGTAGGCGCGCCGCCCCTCACGGTGACCGTCCAGCCCGACGGCACCATCGCAATCGATGCACCGGGGAGCGCGGCCGAAGACACGGTGCCGTGCCCCTTCTGCGACGAGCCGATGAGCGCGGACGAGATCGTCTGCCGGCACTGCGACCACTACGTGAATCAGGTGTCGGCGCACGGCGAGACCGAGGACATGGCGCCGCTGCCCCAGCTCTACTCGGAGGACAGGAACCTGCGCTTCGACGCCGTCTGGCGTCTGGTGTTCGCCGGCGACGAGGAGTCGCTGGAGGCGGTCCGCGAGGCCGTCCCGGCGTGGCCGCGGACCGACAGGCTGCTGGCCGTGCACATGTTCTCCGAGGTGGGCGACGTCCGCCCGGTCGCCTTCCTCGAGTCCATGACGCAGGACAAGGACGCGGCCGTCGCGGCGCTCGCTCGCGACGTCCGCGAGCGCCTCAGCTCTCAGGTGTAGGCCGGGAAGCTCAGCCGGTGGCCGGGTAGCGGGCCGCCTCCCCCGCGAGGATCCGCCGGAACTCCCCGAAGAACCGGTCACGCGCCCGCTGCGTCTGCATGGCCTCCCCCGCGGTGAGCACGGCCTGGTCTTTGAAGCGGTGTGCTGCAGGCTCCACCTGGAGGGTGTACGAGTTCGGCCATTGGTCCCAGAACCACTCCGCGCAGCCGAACTGCACGTACGCCGGGTCGATCTCGGGTACGCGGGAGAGCCGCTCCAGGAGGGCTCGGCCGCGATCGACGTCCTCGATGCAGAACGCCACGTAGGCGATCCGGTAGCGGACGGAGCCGGCGTAGTCCTCCGGCGCCGGCTCCAGACTGTGCTGGTCCTGCCCCGTCGCAGTGAGAAAGTGCCCGAAGCAGCACTGGAGGGTGAAGCCGTAGGAGAGCGGGCGAAACGCCTCGACGAGGTCGACGATGGGCGGGTCGATCGCGCTCAGGTCCAGAGCTTCGAGGGCCGCCTGCCGGTCAGCGGCGTAGCTCTCGTGGCGCACCAGCGCTCTGGGTTCGATGAAGGTCTCCATGGACCGCCCGATTCTAGACGGCCCAGACTCCACCGGCCATGTGTGAGCCGTCGGCCGGCCCACGGCGCGTCAGTGGAGCTGCACGCTCACGTCGCGCGCCCAAGCGCGGATCGCGTCCCAGTCTCGGTCGTCATGCGCCGGCTCACCGTGGAGCGGGCTGGCCGGAAGCGCGGTGAGCATCTTGTCCCTGAAGCCGAGCCGCGAGGGGTCGTAGGCGCCGACGAACACGGCGGTGCTCACCGGCGTTGGCGCCGGCAGCTTGGCGAGCGCCGTGAAGAGCTGATCGCGCGAGCCGTCGAGGCCGTCTGCGGCCTTGATCGGCCCGAGCGCGAAGACGGCCAGCGGCCGGTCCGCGAGGGCTACCTTGTTCTTCTCAAGAAGGGTGCGCACGTCCTTGTGCAGCGCGCCCAGGTAGAGCGGCGTGCCGACCACCACGCCGGCGTAGCCATCCACCGAGCGCACCTCCCGGGCCACCTTCACATCCGGCTCGATCCCCAGCTCACCGAGTGTGCCCGCCACCGCCTCGGCCACCTGCCGCGTGGAGCCGTAGCGGGTTCCGTATGTCACCAGCACCTGCGTCATCGCCCTCACCTCACGACTTCTTCTTGTGCTTCTTCTTGAGCTTCTTGGCCGGCACCGGGTCGGCTGCCGCCTGCCCGGCGCCGGAGCTCTCCCCTTCCGCACCGACGATCACGCGGCGGACGGCCTCTGCCGCCGCCTCTTCGGGCCGGTTCCCGGGATCGTCGTGGATCTGCCGCACCGCCTCCATGCCGATCGCCATGACGAACCGGCTGGTCATCTCAACGTCGGCGATCCGGAACGCGCCCGCCGCCGCCCCGCTCGCGAGCAGGTCATGCACCATCGGCCCGTACACCCGGTCGTTGACCTGCGCCTGCAGGTCGGGGTCCACAAGCTCTACGGTGGGATTGGCGGCGAACCCGGCCCGCGCGTCGGCGAGAGCCATGCGCACGGTCTCGAGCGCACGCCCGAGCGCGCTGGTCTCCGTCAGCCGCGCCTCCACACTTCGCCGCTGCTCAAGCGCCGTCAACTCCAGCGCGTACTCGAGGATCGCCGCCTTGCTGGGAAATGCCTCGTAGATGGTCTTCTTGGAGATGTGCAAAGCCTTGGCCACGTCCTCCACGGACGTGCGCCGGAAGCCGTAGCGAAAGGCCAGGCTCAGGAAGGTCGTTGCAATCTCATCTCTGCCTGCGGGCATGAGGATGCTCCCGAGTAAACGCAAATACTGAGTCAGTTTTTACGTACATGATAGACGGCCGGCGAGACCTTATCAAGGTCTCTCTGGACAGGCGGGCGTCGACTGCCTAGGTTGTCCGTGGCGGGGCCACGAGAGCGAGTGAGGAGGAGTGGACATGGCTGAGGGCAAAAGCAACGCGGGAGCCGCCGGGGCTGGAGCCGTGTACGGGCTCGGGCTTATCGGCGCGCTCGTCTACTACATCAGCACGGCAAACGGGTTCTGGGACGGCGTCTGGGGCGTGCTCCAGGCCCTCGTGTGGCCGGCGTTCTTCGTCTACGGGGTGATGGACAAGCTGAACATCCCCTGACGGGCGGCGGTTGGCTGGCCCTCGCGGGCGAGGAGGCGCATGCTCTCTCACATGAGAGACGCGAGCATGCGCCCACCCGCAAGCCCACCGCTCCCGCCCTCCCGCTGGGAGTCGTGGAATCCCGCCACGGGCTGCACGAAGATCTCGGAGGGCTGCCGGCACTGCTACGCCGAGCGGTTCGCAGAGCGCTGGCGAGGCATTCCCGGGCACCACTACGAGCACGGGTTCGACCTGCAGTTGCGGCCGGAGCGTTTGGATCTGCCGCTGCGCTGGCGGCAGCCGAGGCGCGTCTTCGTCGACTCGATGGGCGACCTGTTTCACGGACGGATCCCTGACGAATACGTGCGCGAGGTGTTCGCGAGGATGGAGCGCGCGCCGCAGCACGTGTTCCACGTGCTCACCAAGCGCGCGGACCGGATGCTGGAGCTCGCGCCGTCGCTGCCGTGGCCGCCGAACGTCTGGATGGGCGTCACCGTCGAGCGTCTGGACTACGCGGCGCGTGCGGACGCGCTGCGCCGCGTGCCCGCCGCCCGGCGGCACGTCTCTGCGGAGCCGCTGCTGGGGCCACTCGACGCGCTGGACCTGACCGGCGTCGACTTCGTGATCGCCGGTGGCGAATCGGGTGTGGACCGCCGGCCGCCGCAGCCCGTCTGGCTGCGGGACCTGCGGGACCGCTGCGTCACCGCCGGCGTCGCCTTCTGCTTCAAGGGGTGGGGCGGCCGCGGCCAGCGCGACGGCGGCCGCCTGCTCGACGGCCGCGTCTGGAACGAGGTGCCGCCGCTGGCCGAGCCGCTCGGCGGCCGGAGCCACACGGCCGGACCTCAGGAGCAGAGCACCCTGTTCTAGCCAGCTCCGGCTGAGCGCTACTGCTCGACCTGCGAGAACTCGAACCCTGCCTCGATCAGCCGCAGACAGACGCCCACGGCGTCCGCGTCATAGCGCTCGCCCGCGCCGGCGCGCAGCTCGGCGAACACCTGGTGGCGGGCCATGGCCGGACGGTACGGGCGGTGCGAGATCATCGCCTCGTACACGTCGGCCACCGCGAGCACACGAGCCTCGGGGATGATCTGATCGCCGCACAGCCCGTACGGATACCCTGACCCGTCCATCCGCTCGTGGTGCTGCAGGATGGCTGCGTGCACGGGTCCGTCGAACTCGACGGGCGCGAGAATCTCACCGGCTGCGACCGCATGTCCCTTGATGGTCTCGAACTCGTGCTCGCTGAGGCGCGCAGGCTTGGTCAGGATTTCCGCTGGCACGACCACCTTGCCGATGTCGTGAAGCAGGGCCGCCAACGGATCGCGCATCTCGACCGTGGTCGCAAGGGCGCTGACGGCTCCCGCCAGGGTGCGCTGCAGCCGGCGCTCGCGCTCCAGCAGTGCCTGCTGAGCGACGACGCGGTCGGTCACATCGAGTGATGGCGGGCATCCATGACGAAGGTGAGCTGCCGACTGTCGGCGAGCGCCGACCTCCAGTAGCGCGCGACCTTGTCCGTACTGCTCTCCATGTCCCCTTGTCGTCGCGTGCCGACGGGGTCGCCTGACGACCGGTACATGCCAGAAGGGTGGTACAGGACCGGAGCGCTGCAGCCCGCGGCGCTGCGGTCACTCCCACTATCGGCGCGCGGCCACGCTTTCCGCACGCTCCGCGCGCGCAAGCGTTGTCTCATCTGACTCACGACGATGCGCGGGCCGCGAGCTGCACGGCACTCTCTCCCGGTCAGCCCAGCGCCTGGTCAAGATCGGCGATGACGTCGGGGGCATCCTCAAGGCCGACGGACAGCCGGAAGAGGCCTTCGCCCGCGTAGTCGCGGTACGCGGATTCCTGCTTCGGCGACATGCGGAAGGACGTCTTCATCAGATCCGCCGTCGGCAGGTACACGATCAGGCTGCGGTGGTGACCCAGCGACACGGCGTAGTGCACCGTCTCCAGCTGCTGCGAAAGCCGGCGCGCCCGCCCTGGCCCATCCTTGGTCTGGAAGGAGATCACGCCGGCCGGGTTTCGCATCTGCCGGCGGGCAAGGTCGTACTGCGGGTGCGACGCGAGCCCCGGGTAGAGCACCTTCGTCACGCCATCGCGCCCCTCAAGGAACTCGGCCACCGCCCGTGCCCCCTCGGCGTGCGCGCGCATGCGCACCGGCAGGGTCGCTACGCCGCGCAGGATCAGCCAGGCGTTGAACGGGCTGAGCACGCCTCCCATGTGGATCGCGGCGCCACGGCGGATGTTGACCAGGTCGCCGTCGCGGCCCAGCAGCGCCCCGCCCACGGCGTCGCCGTGGCCGCCGATGTACTTGGTGAGCGAGTGCACCACGAAGTCCGCGCCCAGCTCGATCGGCCGGGTGGCCACAGGCGTTGCGAACGTCGAGTCCACGGCCAGCTTCGCGCCGGCGCTGTGTGTCACGCGCGCGAGCTCGACGATGTCGACGAGCCGCAAGATGGGGTTCGCCGGAGTCTCCGCGTACACCAGGCGAGTCTCGGGCCGGAGCTCCGTGCGGACCGCTTCGAGATCCGAGAGATCCGCACGGCTGACCTCAACGCCTCCGCGAGGGACGATCGAGTTGACGAGCTCTGAAGCGCCGGCGTACGCCACGTCGCTCATGATGAGATGGTCGCCAGGGCGAAGGACCTCCGTGAACAGCGCGGAGATCGCCGCCATGCCGCTTGCGAAGCCGATGCACGCTTCGGCGGCTTCGAGGGCGGCGAGCTTCTCCTCCAGCTGGCGGACGGTAGGGTTGCCCCAGCGCGTGTAGACGAATGGAGCGTCCGGCTCGAGCTCCTCCGCCGAGAACGCGACGTCGGGGTCGATGACGAAGGTGGTCGACATGACCAGGTTGGGCGCGGACGCGCGCGTGGTGGGGTCCGGGCCCTCGCCGGCGTGGACGGCGAGTGTCTGCAGACCGCGGGGGTCGGGGGTGCTCATGGTGGTCTCCTTGGGAGAACGTGGTGTGGCCGACGCAGTCTACCCTGCGTCAGGCGGCGCTCCCGGCGGCAGCCGGGCCGCCATCCTCCAGCGCCTCCAGCGACCAGGAGCGGCGGAACGCCCAGGCGACGACGGCAACGATCAGCACGCCCGCGCCGCAGCCGACGAAGAGGACGTCCGCGCCCAGGCCGATCACCGCACCGGAGACGGCCGTCGAGACCGGCTGCACGCCGAGCATCGCGAGCATCACCAGGCTCATCACCCTGCCGAGCATCGCCGCCGGGGTGACCCGCTGGACCGTAGTCATCAGGGTCACCGCCACGTAGCCGTTGCCGACGCCAAGGACGGCGAGCAGCGCCACGCCGATCCACACGGAGCTGATGAACGCCAGAGATGCGATCACGATTCCGAAGCCCGCGAAGAGGACGACGATCAGCGCCGAGAACAGCCGTGAGGAGGGCCTCGGAAGCGTGCCGGCGACGATCATACCGGCGAGGTTGCCGAGCCCGTAGGCGGAGATCAGGAGCCCGAAGGCCGCGGCGCCCTGGGAGAACCGCGTCTGGGCCAGCACCGGGACGCCCACCATGAGCGGCCCAATCAGCAGCAGGTTCACCACGGCGATCAGGCCGAGCATCCAGAGGAAGACCGGGCGCGCGGCCGTGAAGCGCAGACCGGCGGCCACGGCCGCGAGCGGGTGGTCGCCCTCGCCGGCGGCGAGGGCCGGCAGCGCGTGCATCAGAGCGAGCGTGGCCGCGGAGACGGCGAACGAGAGCGCGTCCACGCCGAACGCCACGCCGACGCCGGTGAGGGTGCCGGCGGTGGCGCCGGCGACGTGGCTTGCGCCGAACAGCGCGATGACGACGCCGGCGAGCGCCGGTCCGACGAAGCTCATGAGCTGGTCGGCGCCCATCATGAGCGCGTTGCCGGCCTCGAGCTGCTTGTCCACCAGCAGCCGCGGCAGCGAGGCCTCGGCGGCCGGCATGAAGAATCCGGAAACGACGCCGAACGATAGCGCCAGCAGGTAGACCATCCAGAGCTGCACGTCGCCGGTGAGGATGGAGGCGGCGAGGGCGGCCACGATCACGAAGCGGAGCGCGTCGGAGACGAGCATGATCAGGCGCGGCGAGTGGCGGTCGGCGAACGCGCCGCCGATGAGCATGACGGCGGCGCGCGGGATACCCGCGAGCGCCAGCACCAGGCCGAGCTGGAAGGGGTCGTGGGTGAGCGTGAGCACCAGCCACGGCAGGGCGATGAGGTGGAACTGGTCGCCGAGATGGGAGACCGCCTGGCCGATCCAGAGCAGGCGGTACTCGCGAGCCTTGAGCGCGCTCAGCATGATGCCCGCCCCTCGGGCAGGTCGCGCGGGCTCTCCAGCAGACCGCGGACGATGGCGTCCAGCCCGAACTCGAACTCCGCGTCGTGCCCGATGTAGCGGGCTTCCCTGATCATGCGTGTGGTGTGGGGGAACTCGATCGGGTCCAGCGCCTCGAACTCGCGCTGGTGGTCGCCTCCCTCGTCGAACTCGTGGTGGTAGTAGCCCATCGCCCCGCCGAGGATGTACTGGGCGATCACGTCCACCGCGGCCATCGCCTCATCCGGCGCGAGGCCGGCGGCGTACAGGATGCCGAGGATCGGCTCGACGGGGCGAAGCACCGCGGCCGTGCGCAGCGAGCGCGTCGCGAGCACAGGGATCGCGCGCGGATGGACGAGAATGGCGTCGCGGTAGGCGCGCGCCGCCTGCTTGAACTGGTCGGCGAAGGGGAGGGCCGGGTCGATGGCGGTCGTGTCGATCCCGGCCATGACGGCCTCGAGCACGAGGTCGTAGAGGGCCGCCTTGTTCGGCACGTAGTGGTAGGCGGCCATCGGGTTCACGTCGAGCTCCACGCCGAGGCGGCGCATGGAGAGCGCATCGAGTCCCTCGGTGTCGATGATGTTCATCGCCGCCTCGACGATGCGCTCTCGCGCGAGCGGCTCGACGTCCTTCTTACGTGGTGTCATCGGTGGCTCTCCAGTCGCTATGCTACGCTGTAGCACAAGTTACTATACAACGTAGCATACGTCAAGGGAGCAGCCGCCGGCCCGGGTCAAAAGCCCGCAGCGGCTTCCTGCCGCCGGAGGCGCCTGCGCATTGATCTGGCCGGCAAGCAGGCCCGCGCCCGCCTGAACGACCATTCCTGCCACCCGCAGCGGGCGGCTCGCGACTGGCTAACCCTTGTCCCAGCGAGCAGCGAACCCGCGTCCCAGCGCACCCGCGACCGAGGAAGCGGCGGCTCGCCGCACCCGGCCGAACAAACCGTTATCGCTCCCGCACCAGCACGCGCGGAAGCGGATATGGCCCCCGCGCGCAGCCGTGTAACGCCTTCATCCACAGCTCGTGATCCTGGCCGACCCAGCGCCTGATGGATTGCCAACGGACGGACCGCCCAGAGCGGCGCCGGTCGCGCGAGGGCTCGCCAGCGCGCGGCGCAGCAGTGAGGTGCGACTGGCGGGGCGATCGGTGCGCGGTACGCCCGCGCTCCGGCTATGTGCGGCGTGTGTCGCGGAGGTACGCGCGGGCTGCCAGCAGGCTCATCACGACCGACCATACGGCGACCACCGCCCAGCCGAAGGCGGTCCATCCTCCACCGCCCAGCGCCACGTGGCTCGCCTGCACCAGCCAGTACGACGGCAACAGGCGGGCAATCTGGTAGAAGGTGCCATGGCCAATGGGGAACCACGTGCCACCGGCGAACGCTAGCACCGCTGTGATGCCGCCCATCGCTGGACCCACGGTGTCGGCGGTGAGCAGGTGACCGACCAGCACGCCGAGCGCCGCGAACGGGATCAGGCCGACCAGGATCAGTAGCGTCATCTCGACCCACTCCACCACGGTCAGACGGACGCCCATCGACACCCCGGAGACGTAGAGAAGCGCCATGGTGAGCAGCACCGTGAGGTAGGCGGTGGCCACCTTCGCCGTGAGATAGGAACGCGGAGTGAGAGGCGTCGTGCGCAGGAGCCGGTTCCAGCCGTTGTCGCGCTCCGCCGCGATGCGTGTGCCCGTGGAGAGCATGCCAGACATGGCGCCGAACGCCGTCAGGCTCACCATGTAGTAGAGCGGCGCGGACAGACCCGTCCCCAGGAAGTCTTCTACAGAGCGGTTGGGTCCGGCGATGAGGAAGTACAGCACCACGGGGAACCCGAGCGCGAAGATGAGGAACCGCCGGTTACGCAGGATCCGGAGCAGCTCGAAGCGTACGTAGCCGGCTCTGCGGGTGGCGCCTGGGCTGACAGGGGCGAGGGTGCTCACCCCGCGACCTCCACGGGCTCGTCGCCGAACGGCTCACCCTCGTCTGCGCCGGTGAGCTGGATGAAGGCTTCCTCCAGGCCCGCACCCATGATCTCGATGTCGCGGGCCTCCGGGTGACGCCGCAGGAGCTCGCGGATAGCGGCGTCCGAGTCATTGCACACCAGGATGGCGACCTCGCCGTGGCGCTGCGCGTTGGCGACTCCCGGCAGCTCCGCCAGCGCTGCCTCCTGGACCCCGGGCAGCGTCGCCTTGATCGTTCGCGAGCCGACCCGCGCCTTGATCTCGGTCGGCGGACCGTCCGCCACCACGCGACCGGCCGCCAGCAGCACGACCCTGTCGGCGAATTCGTCGGCTTCCTCGAGGTAGTGCGTCGCGAAGAGGACCGTCTTGCCGCGCGCCGTGAAGCGCCGCATGGTCGTCCAGAACGCGCGGCGCGCCTCCACGTCGAGCGCGGCGGTCGGCTCGTCGAGAACGAGCAGGCCGGGGTCGCCGACAAGCGCCATGGCGAACCGGGCGCGCTGCGTCTGGCCGCCGGAGAGCTTCTGCGTGCGCTGGTCGGCGACGCCGCGCAGGCCGGCCAGCGCCAGCACGTCGTCCACGCCCAGCGGATGCGGGTAGAGCGCGGCCATCATCGCAAGGAGTTCCCGCACGCTGAGGTCGCGGAGCAGGCCGCCGGTCTGGAGCATGGCGCCGACGCCACCGGCCCTGACTGCTTCTGCCGGCGGCCCATCCAGCAGCGACACCTTGCCGCTGTCCGGCCGGCTCAGGCCGAGCAGCATGTCGATGGTCGTCGTCTTGCCGGCTCCGTTCGGACCGAGCAGCGCCACCGTCTCGCCGGCGGCGATGGAGATGTCCACGCCGCGCACGGCGCGCACGGGCCCGCGCGGCGACGGGAAGGTCTTGACGAGGCCGGCGGCGCGGACGCCGCCGGCGGCCGGTGTGATCGCGGATGTCATGAAGGCCAGGCTGTGATCTGAGGTCCTGGCCTCCTTCTTCCCGCGCGTCGGTTCCTGCGGCGGCGAACCGTTCGGGCCGCCTGCCGTGACGGCGGTGCCGTACGAAGAAGCGGCCCCGGCGTTCCATCATCTGGATCGCCGGGGCCGCATCACTTGCACGGTGGGTCTGCATCCATGGTCTGCTACCTCCGTTACGCCTTCATCGTACCCGCCGGAGACAGGAGCTACCCTGTGGGTCATCCATTCCCGGACTGCTCGGGCTCCTGGTAGAGGCCAAGGACGTTGCCGCCGGGGTCGCGGAACCGCGCGGTGATCTCCGGGGCGTCGCCGCCGATGGGCTGCACGATCCCGCCGCCGTGCGCGACCACTCTGTCGATGGTCTCTGCCACGCTGTCGACCATCACATACACGAGCAGGCCCGGCTCCGCCGCGGGTGGACGTCCCGTAACCCACGTGCCGCTGACTTCCCCGATCGCGTCGTCAAAGGCGAGCCGGCCGTCCCCGCGTCGCCGGACGGTCCACCCGAACACACCGGAGTAGAAGTCAGCCGAGCGCTGGACGTCATCGGTCGGCAGCTCGACATAGCAGATCTTGCCGTTCGCAGATGTCGGCGGCATCGTGACTCCTTCCTTCTCAGTTCTCGCCGGCGAGCTCGACGAGCGCGCGCACCGTCCGCCAGTTGCGCGTGGTCGCGGCCGTGCCGAGCTTGCGCTCGAACCAGGCGTTGTTCAGCTTGGTCCGCCCGTAGCCGAGCGGCAGCCTCAAGTAAATGACGGGCTCGTCGAGCGGCGGGACGCCGACGAACGCCGCCTCCTCGCCTTCGTCGGCGGGCAGCTCGAGCTTGCCGAACGTGGACTCGTAGACCTTGCTGTACGCCTCCTCGGAAGCCTCGCCGAAGTCGGCGTCGCCGCCCGAGCCGAAGAGGAAGGTGGCGTGCAGGAACTGCTCGTCGGGTGCCGCTTCCGCCTCGCCGGAACCCCCGGCGGCGGCAAGGAACGGGTTGGCCTTGACGACGGCCTCGAGCGCGGCCGCGCGCAGCACGAGCACTCCCACGCGCGGCCCCACGTCACGCTCTATGCGCATGGCGATCGCGTTGGAGAGCTCCGTGGGGCTCCCGGCGTCGTCACCGGCGTCGAACACCGCGTTGCCGCTCTGCAGGTAGGTGCGCACGTCGGTCAGGCCGAGGCCCTCCAGCAACGTGCGCAGGTCGGCCATCGGCAGTTTGGTGCCTCCGACGTTCACCGCTCTTAGTAATGCCACGTACGTGCTCATATGGTGCTACGTACCCCGAAATGCACGAGGGCGGGCGGCCCCCGTGCCGGAGCCGCCCGCCCTCGTGCCTAGGCGAGACTCAGAAGTCCGCGTCCTGGTAGACCGTCTCGCCGCGGAACACGGTCAGCAGGACCTTGTTGCGCGTGCCGATCTTGTCGGAGGCGCACTTCACGATGTTGCGCTTCAGCACGACCATGTCGGCCGACTTGCCGACCTTGATCGAGCCGGTGGTCTTCTCCAGCATGTTGGCGTAGGCGCCCTCGATAGTGAAGCTGCGGATCATCTGCTGGATGGTGACCCTCTCCGCCGGCCAGAGGATGTCGGTCGGCGGGATGGTGCCGCCCATCGACGACTCCGGGTACCAGCGCATGACGCCGATCTGCATGCCGGAGAGCGCGTTCGGGTCAGGCGTGACCGGGAAGTCGCTGCCCGACGCCACGTGGACGCCGGCGTCGAACAGGCTCTTCATCGGATACTCTTCGTCTGCGCGCTGCTGGCCCAGGAACGGCACCTGGACGTTGTGGTAGTAGTCGTCCATGAGGAACCAGTACGGCTGCGGCAGCGCCGTCACGCCCAGGTTGTGCATGCGTGCGTAGTCGTTCGTGTCCATCAACTGTAGGTGCGTGATCATGGGCCGGTGGTTGCGGTGACCGTTCACGGCCTCGGCGTACGCGATCGCATCCAGGCTCTCGCTCACGGCGGCGTCGCCGATGGCGTGCACGTGGATCTGCAGGCCCGCTTTGTCGGCCTTGAGCACGGCGGCGTTGAAGTCGGTGGGCTGCCAGATCGGCACGCCGCGGAAGCCCGCGTCGCCCTTGAAGGCGTGCGCGTCGGTGTACGGCTGCAGCAGGTAGCCGGTGTGCCCTTCGATGACCCCGTCGGCGAAGAACTTCGCGGCGTTGGTCTGGAAGAACGTCGTCTTGTGCTTCGCCTTCTCGGCGACCGCCGCGGCGACCTGCGGGGCGACGTCACCCTGGTTCGGCAGCAGCTCGATGGAGCCGCGGAAGCGCATGGTGAGCTGCCCCGCCTTCGCGAGCTCCTCGTAGGCCTTGACGGCGTTGGAGCCCGGGAACAGCACGGCATCCTGGCTCAGCGTCATGCCGTCCGGGTTGGCGATCTGGTGCTCGAAGAAGAGGATGCCGTCCTTGTACTGGTCGACCGTGAAGTCGGGGAAGACGGCCATCATTGCGTCCGTCGCCGACTCCCGCAGGGTGCCCGACGGCGTGCCGTACGGGGTACCCGGCTGACCCACGGTGCCGGGCACGCGCTCGATGACGCCGCCGATCGGGTCCGGGGTGGTCCCGTCGATGTGCGCCAGGTCGAGCGCCGCCTGGTTCACCCAGAGGCTGTGGTGGCCGTCCGACCACAGCGCGATCGGCTTGGAGCCGAGCGACGCCAGATCGGCAGCGAGCGGACCGATGCCGGGGTACGCCGCCTCGCTCCAGCCGCTGCCCTGGTAGGCATCCAGCGACAGGTTGTCGTCGATGAACGCCTGGAGCGCCGCCTTGTAGGCGTCGGTCCCCTCGAGCCCGTAGAGGTTGGCCGCGTAGAGGAAGCTGACCGCGGCCTGCGGGTGTGCATGCCCGTCCGAGAAGCTCGGCATGAGCATCTTGCCCTTGAGACCCACGACCTCGGTCTTCTTGCCGACGAACGCGTGGGCGCCCCGGCTGGAGCCCACGTAGATGATCTTGCCGTCACGAACCGCGACCGCCTGGGCGGTGCGCTGCCCCGGGTTCACGGTGTAGACGTACCCGTGCGTGAACACGGTGTCGGCCGGGTGCGGCTTCGCGGCGCCGGCGACGCCCGCGAACGCGAGCAGCGCGACGACGGCGAGGACGAGCAGACCGGTCGCAAGGATGCGACTCCCCTTCATGTGACCTCCCCTGGTGAGCGGAACTCCCCCCAGCCCCGGCGGTTACCGTAGGCTGTACGGAAAGTCTCTGATACACTCTCGCGGATGTCAAGGTCCGGCCGCCCCAGAGTGCACACGCACCTCAGCCGCGAGAGCATCGCCCGCGCGGGACTCGAGATCGTCGACCGCAAGGGGCTGGACGCACTGAGCCTGCGGGCCGTCGCCGAGGCGCTCGGCGTCGGGACGATGACGCTGTATGCGCACACGCCCGACCGGCAGGCGCTCGAGCGCGACATCGTCGGACTCCTGCTCGGCGAGGTCGACACCGGCGAAGCGCCCGGCGAGGCGTGGGACGAAAGCGTCCGCCGCGTGGCCGGTTCGCTGCGCGAGATGACGCTGCGTCACCCGCGCGCCTTCCCGCTGGTCGCGGCCGCGCCGGTCTTCGAGTCGCCCGTGCTCGAGTACGCGGCGCGCATCCGCGCGCTGCACGCTCAGCAGGACATCGGCCAGGACACCTTCGTCGCCATGTGGAGCGTCTGCGACGCGTTCCTCACCGGCTTCATGGTGATGCTGGCCCAGGCCGCCATCCGCCCCGAGGAGGCGGCCTCGGAGAGGGTCCCGTGGTCAGCGGCGACCGACGAAGATCACGGGTTGGCGGCAGCGCTCAGCGACGTGCTGTCGGAGGAGGCCTTCAGTCGCGACCTGGAAGTCGTCCTGGCCGGCCTGCGCGCCTCCGGCCTGCCCGGCTGAAGACTCCTAGAACGCCCCCCACTGCTGCTGCCCGGGGATGTAGTAGCTCGGGCAGATGAAGCGGAACATGTTGACGACCTTGTGGGCGCGCTCCAGCTTGTCCTCGGTCTCCGCGTGCGCCGCGGCCAGCTGGTCGCCGAAGGTCTCTTGAAACACGGCAGCGGCGGCGGCGCGCCGCTCCTCGTGCGACGTGAAGTCGGCGCGGATGCTGCGCAGCTCGCCGGGGTCGAGCCAGCAGCCGCCGCACTCGGGGCACTCGTCGACGGTCACGTCCTTCTTGACGCTGAAGAAGTGCCGCTTGATCTGGATCTTGTCCGCGCACTGCGGGCAGTGCAGCGGGCCGGGGTCGACCATCACGCCCGGCTGGCGTGTGAACCCGAGCAGCGTGTCGCCCGCGTCCTTGGGCTCGTCGAACCACTGCAGCTCCATCCAGCTGAACCAGAGGCCGCCGCAGCCGTCCTTGCACACGTCGACGGTGACGCCGCCGGCCTCGACCGGGCTGAGCGTGTGGTGGCAGGCAGGACACTCCGTGGACGACCCCCTTCGTCATGCGCTTGTTGACGCAGACACCATCATCCGACAGGCCCCATTGCCTGAGCGGATCTGGCAGGCATGTGGGGCGCGAACTGCGTAGAGCATGGTCGCGCCCGCTCGCACGGCCAAGGGTGACGATAGGATGTCAGCGAGATGGTCATCCGGCCCATGACAGAAGCCGACGCCGAGGAGGTCTCGGCCCTGATGCTCCGTAGTCACAGCCGCGTGCTCGCGCACTATCACTCGCCGGAGATGCTCACGCACTTCGGCGAGCACGCGACGCCCGAGTCCCTGATCGAGCAACTCGGGCGCAAAGAGGTCTTCGTCGTCGAGGACGCCGGCCGCATCGTCGCCACCGGCGGCCTCGGCTGGCTCGACGACCCGAGCGCGCCGCGCGAGGACCAGGCGGCAGTCTACGAGGCCGCCGCGGACCGCCGCGTCACCAATCTGTTCGTGGCCGTCGACCTCATCGGACGCGGCATCGGCCGCACACTGCTCGACCACCTCGTCCGGCTCGCCGAGACCGAGGGCGCCCGGCGCCTGCACGTCGCCAGCAGCCGCAACGCCGTGAGCTTCTACGAGCGCGCGGGCTTCGCCGTCGACCCCGACCCACCGACGGAGATCCCCGAGATCGCCTGGCTCCTGATGGAGTTGCAGCGCGACACTTGACGAGTTGCGAGGCACGCATGGTGCCAGCATTGTCTGCACCGTCCAACGCCACCCGATCGCCGACTGAACGATGACGCGGGCCGCTCCGTCAAAGGCGAGTGACAGAGCGAACGCCGAAGGAGACGGGCTTGGGAGGACAGGCGATAGGGTTCGTGGGAGGGGTCTTCAGGGAGCCGCTCGCGCCTTCGGCCTCACTGCAGGACCGCCTCGGACGATTCTGGAGGCTGGTGGTGTCCAGGGCCGACGAGATCGCGGGAGCGGACGGGCCCACTGTCGACCGGGTCGGAGGACCAGCGGACCGCGAGATCGACGACGCCGTCCTGCGCCGAGCCCAGCAGGGCGACCACGGCGCCTTCCACGAGATCGTCGAACACTACGAGGGTCGGCTCCGCGTACTCGCATACCAGCTGCTGCGCGACGCCGACCAGATGAACGACGTCCTGCAGGACACCTTCGTCAAGGCATGGGGCGGCCTGCCCGAGTTCCGCGGAGAGGCCGCCATGGGCACCTGGCTCTACAGGATCTGCTACCGCATCTGCCTCGACCACCTGCGCCGCCAGCGTGTTCGCCCGGTCGCAGCGGAGCTCGCCGACGAGCTCGCCGACACGACGGACGACTTCGACGATCTCGCGCTGCGTGACCAGGTCTCGGCGGCGCTCGGCCGCCTGCCGGTTGAACAACGCGCCGTACTCCTCCTCGTGGACCGCGAGGGCTATGACTACGAGTCGGTGGCCGAGGCGCTCGAGGTCCCGGTCGGCACCGTCGCCTCGCGCCTCTCGCTCGCACGCGCAGCGATGCGCCGGCTGCTCGGCCCAGAGCTTCACGGGGAGGTGTAGCCATGACCGCGCCGCACGACGTAGATCGCGACCCGCAGCTGCAAGCACTCCTCAGGTCGGCCGTCGACGCGCCGCCGCTGCGGCCAGGATTCCACGACGAGCTCGAGTCTCGGCTGGCCGAGGCCGGCGCAGACCACGATACCCGCGTCACGGGTGTCCCGGCGCATCGCCACACGCGTACGACACGTCGGCTGCTCGCCGCCGGCGCCGTGGCCGTGGCCGCGGTCGCGGTCGTCCTCGCCGTCGTCGTGCTCCCGGCAGTCCACGGCACGGACACCGCGACGGCCGCCGACATGCTGGCGTCTATGGACAGCCCATCCGGGGGCGCACACGTCGTTCACCTCTTCTTCACCGAGGGGATCTCCGAAGGGAGTCAGTCTGCCGCACCGGTGTCACCCCGGGCGAACGAGCAGCTCACACTCAGCACGTCCGGCGACGTCCGCTATTCGAACTCGGGCTCGCTGGGTCCCGCAGGGGACAATTCAGTGACGAGCAGCGAGATCCAGACCTACGACGAACGGCGCCACGAGGCCCGACAGCTCGTCACCGTGGTCCCGGACGACGGCGCCAGCGTGCTGAGCATCGAGCGTCCGAGCTGGGGCTCGAGCATCATGGAGGTATCGACGCCAGCGAACTTCAAGGCGCTCGCTGACTCCTTGAGCGCCTGGCTCGCAGAAGGCGATCCCAACGCTCCCGTTGGCGAGACGACCTACCTTGGCCGGCCGGCCTGGCACGCCGACCTGACGGAACGTATGCCGGGCAGCGACACCAGCGCCGCCGGCGGCGTCCTCGTCCATTGGAGTGTGACCGTCGACAAGGCCACAGGCCTGCTCGTGGCAAGTGACTTCGGCTCGGGCCCCGGCCGGCAGGTCTTCCGAGTGACACGCCTAGAGGTCGATCCGAAGCTGCCGGAGGGCTGGCAAAGCATTTCCAAGACGGGACAGAAGAGCATCGCCATCGAGGACGAGGGGACCCGGTTCGGCAGCCCCGAGGCCGTCGCGCGGCGCTCGTGGCCCACGCTCGTGCTCGTCCCGCGCTGGTCTCCGGTCGGCTACCGCATGACGGACGTCGCGACCACGGACTTCATGGGCATGATGACGTCGGCGAAGGACAAGAGCCGCCTCATCTACCTCTCGCGTCACGATCCGCGTGAGTACTACCGGCAGATGACTTCGGTTGACGCATCCGTCCAGCGGGTGATGGTGCGGTACCGGCGCGGCTTCTCCTCCTTCGTCGTGGAGATCAGGCCGCTCCTGCGTGGCGACAGGACGCCCCGGCACTTCAAGGCGGGTCGTCTGAGCGGAGAGGACGTGACGCTCTCCACCGGCTATCTCAAGGGCAGGCCCGCGCGGACCTACATCGCGCCGTACCTGGGCCAGGGCCCGACGCTGATCACGTACAGCGACCGCTCCATGATCACGATCACCGGTGATCTCACCCGGCAGGAACTGATCGGCGTCGCGGACTCGCTCAAGGCCTACGGCGACGCCGAGAGACCTCTGCCGGCAGGATACGGCTACTGACGGCGGAGTTAGTATCCATCGAAGGCTCGGAGGTGGTCCGGCCGTCAAACACCTGATGGCTAGAAGGGGAGACTGACCGGTGAGCGACAGGGGTCCTCAGCGCGGCGGCGAGCTGTCCGAGGCGGAGCTCGCCGCCGCCCGGTCAGGCGACGTGCACGCGTTCACGGCTCTCGTCGAGCGCTACGACCACCGGTTACGTGTGCTCGCGTTCCACCTGCTCGCCGACCCCTACGCGACCGACGACGCCCTGCAGGACGTCTACGTCAAGGCCTTCCGGGCGCTGCCCGGCTTCGCCGGCAGGTCGTCGCTCGGCACGTGGCTCACGCGCATCACGTACACCACGTGCACCGACCACCTCCGGCGGCGAGCCCGGCTCGTGCCGATGCCGGATGTCGAGCCGCTTGACCGCCTGCCCGAGGGCCCCGACCCGACCGACGACCTCTCCGACCGCCGACATGTGCGCGACGCCTTGCGCCGGCTCCCGCCCGAGCAGCGCGCGGTCGTCGTGCTGGTCGGAGTGCAGGGGCTCGACTACGAGCGGGCGGCGGAGATCCTCGACGTCCCCGTCGGGACGATCGCCTCGAGGCTCTCCACGGCCCGCCGGATCCTGAGAAGCACGCTGCGCGGCAGTGACGCACCGCTCGTCGCCGCCGCAGGTGAGGAGGGGTCGTCATGACCGACCTGCACATGCCGCCCGAGGACCCTCGCGACGACCGCGAGCTCTGGGACCTCGTCGCGGCCGTCCCGGTCCCTCCTCCCGCGCCGGACTTCCCGCAGCGCCTTGAGACGAGGCTCAGAGCGGCGGCCCTGGACGGAAGCGCGGCGGCCGGTTCTGCCGCCTCCGCTCGGTCCTCCGGCCCCCGCCGCCACCCCGTCCGCTGGCTCGTCGCCGCGGCGGCCGTCGCGGGAGCCGCAGCCGCCATCGCATTCGTGGCTCCGCCGGCCCTCCGCGGCACGGAGACCGCCACCGCCGCAGACATGCTCGCTTCCATGTCCTCCCCGGCGGTGACCGCGAAGACGGTGCGCCTCACGATCAAGGAGGGTGCGCCCAGCGAGAGCTCTCCGGCGTCACCAGTCCCTGACTCGGAGCTGGCGACCGAGACGCTCATCCTGAGCACCTCCGGCGACTACCGGAACACGACGGTCGGCCATCACAAAGCCGATGCCGAAGCCGAGCTCCCGGCAACAACGACGTCCGACACCTGGACGTACGACGGGAAGCGCCACCAGATGATGAGCCTGGGTCTCGTCGCCCCGGACGACGGCGCCAGCGTGCTCGCCATCGAACGCCCCAGCTGGGGTTCGGAGATCTGGGAGTCCTACATGAACTTCCAAGGGCTCGCGGCCACGCTGCGTGCGCACCTTGCCGACGAGGACCCCAACGCCCCCGTCACCGAGACCACCTACCTCGGCCGTCCGGCCTGGCACGCGGACTTCGTCGAGCGTCTGTCGGGCAACGACGGCAAGGAGTATGTCACCCACTGGAGCGTCACAGTCGACAAGGCGACGGGCCTGCTGATGAGGAGCGATTTCGGCAGCGGACCGGAGAAGGACAAGACGCTGATGTCGTTCTGGGTCGCCGCCATCGAACTGGACCCGAAGCTCCCCGACGGGTGGCAGCGGATCTCGGAATCGGGCCGGCCGCGCATCGGGATCACGGACGCGGGGACGCGATTCGGTACGCCCAAGTCGGTCGCACGGCGCACCTGGCCGACGCTTGTCCTCGTGCCGCAGCGCGTACCCGACGGCTACCGCCTCACCGATGTGGCATCCACCGACTTCCAAGGGATGAAGCGCTCGACGAAGATGGTGAACCGCCTGGTCTACGAATCGTATCGGGACCCCCACAAGACCCACTGGATCAGGACCACGAACGACGCGTCCGTGCAACGGGTCATGTTGCGCTACCGCCGCGGATTCTCCATGTTCACGATCGACATCAGGCCGAATGGCAGCAAGCACCCGGTCCCTGGGCCACGTATCCAGGATCCCACCGACGTCACGCTCTCCGCAGGGTATCTGGCAGGACGCACCGCGAGTACCTCCATCGCCCCCAACTTCGGGAAGGGGCCAACGCTGACCGTGAAGAGCGACCGGTCAACGATCACCATCAGCGGCGACCTCACACGCCGGGAGATGATCGCCGCCGCGAATTCGCTCAAGGCGTACGGAGATGCGGCAAAGCCGCTGCCGAAGGGGTATGGCAAGAAGCCGAAGCCTCGCAGCTCAGAGGCCGCCACTCCTCGGCCGTCCGGGAGTGCCGGTCCCGAGGCCACCCCGCTCACGCCCGTCTGGTCCGGCACCTACGCGACGCCTTCGAACGACGGCTTCACCGCAGTGGCGACCGGGCCGGACGGCGCGGTGTACGCGGCGGGCTACGCCCAGGCGAAGACTTCGGGCGCGGGCAGCCGCCTGCTCCTCGTGAAGTACGTGGACGGCGGCGCGACGATGACCGAGGCGTGGCACGTGCTGGCCGGCAACGAGCCCGTGAACGCGCAGCGCGTGGCGGTGGACCCAGCCGGCAACGTGATCGTGGCCGGCACCCAGGGGTCGATCGAGCTCTCCGGCAAGGGAAGCGACATCGTCGTGCTCAAGGTCTCGCCCGCCGGCAAGATCCTCTGGCGCAGCACCTACGACGGGCCCTCGCACCTCACGGACTACGTCACCGACCTCGCACTCGACGCGCACGGCAACGCCCTCGTCGTCGGCGCGTCCACCGGCAAGGGCACCGGACGCGACTACGTCACCTTGAAGTTGCGGCCGGATGGCGCTCTCGCCTGGAGCCGCACCTACGCGGGGCCGGCGCGGTTCGACGAGGCGCGCGGAGTAGCTGTCGACTCCAGGGGCGACGTGTTCGTAACCGGCTGGTCCGACGACACCGACAACCGCGCGAGACGTGCGATGACGATCTCGTACACCCCTGCAGGAACGCAGCGATGGACCGCGCGAGACCACACGCCCGGCAGCTGGAGCGGCGCCATGGACGTCATGCTGAGCGAGTCCGCCGGCGTGCCGCACCTCGTCATCACCGGCTATCAGGGTTCGTCCTCCGGCGACGAAGTGCTCATGTTCACCCGGTACTCCGCCGCGACCGGCAAGGTGGTCTGGAAGCGCATGCTGCGGAGCGGGGCGCAGGCCGCCGAGCCTGAGGCCGGAGCCATCGACCGCTCCGGTGCTCCGGTCGCCGTCGGCAGTACGAACCTGATGCCCCGGGGCGGCGCGTTCACCGCCGGTGTCGCACCCGGCGGGGGCAAGGAGTGGAGCAGCCTGTTGAGCAGCGAGTTCGACACCCCCGGCGACGCCGAGTTCGACGCGGTCGCGATGAGCGCCGGCGGCGCTGTCCTGGCCGGCGGCTGGACGCAGTGTGCCAAGCCGGCGAAGCAGGCGTGGGACTTCGTCCCGACCGCGTTCGCCGTCCGGTACAGCCCCGCGTGGCCGATCACCGTGCCGAAGGACTACGTCGGCGCCGGCGACGCGAACAGCCGGAACAAGTGCACGGCCGTGGCCATCGGCGCGGACGGGATGTACGCCGTCGGGGAGCGGACCAACGCATCCGGCGACCAGGACGCAGTGCTCGTCAAGTTCGACCGGTAGACGCACGAGCCAGGTCGAGACCCAGGGCAGAAGCTCGCGAGGGCGGGGGGCCGGAAGGGCCTCCCGCGCCGTCTTCAGCGCCCGTAGCCCCCGCGGTAGCGATCGCAGAGGTCCACGTAGATCTGCTTGAAGCCGCGCCAGTCGGCCTTGTACGCCTCGTCGACCACACGGTCGAGGAGGCGCGCCGGGACCCCGGCGGCGACCCTCGCCACCGGCACCGTGGCGCGCTGCCGCACCACGGCGCCCTCCGCGACCACGGCCCACTCGCCCACCTCGGCCCAGTCGCTGACCACCGCGTTCATGCCGACCACGGCGTAGTCGCCCAGCAGCTTGACATTGTGGACGACGCAGCCGTGACCGAGCGTCACCCAGTCGCCGATGGTGCAGGTCTCGCCGGGCCGGGCATGGACGACGGCGTTGTCCTCCACGGCGCAGCAGTCGCCGAGGACGATGGCGCCGTAGTCTCCGCGCAGACGGGCGCCCGGGCCGATCCAGCAGCGGGCGCCGATGGTGACGTCGCCGAAGACCTCGGCGGAGGGGTGCACCCAGCAGCCGTCGCCGAGCCGGGGCATCTTGCCCTCAAAGCTCTCGACGGTCACGTCAGGTGAGGCCCTCGGCCAGCTCCGCCTGCTGGGCGAGGCCGCCGAGGAGCACGGCGCGCATGGTGTCGAGCGCGTCGATCACGCGATCGTCGGCGAGCGAGTACCGCACGCTCACGCCGTCGCGCTCGTTGGTGACGAGCCGCTGCTCGCGCAGCATCTTGAGGTGCCGGGACACAGTAGGCTGCGGCACCTTGAGCGCCTCGGTGAGCTCCGTGACCGTCTTCGGCCCCTCATGCAGCTCGTACAGGATGAGGATGCGCTTGGGGTCGGCCAGCGCCTGACAGATGCTGGCGTGCAGCTGGTTCACTTCTCGTTCGAGTCGTTCCTCCATGGCCCGATTGTCCGGCCCCATGCCCCGTGGCGTCAATTCGCGAGGCCTCAGTACCTGTGCAGCGCATCACAATCCCGACTATTCAGACTGCCTCTGTCTCGGTTGACTCGTCCATTCGGATAGGCGTATATAAGTAAGTATGCAAATTCACAAGCTCGCACAGACGCCCTCGAAGGCCTCCCAGACAGCCGACCTCAAGCCTCTCTTTCGCATGCACGCGGAATTGTGCAGGGCCATGGCCAACGAGCACCGGCAGGCCATCCTCCATGCCATCTGCCGCGACGAGAAGTGCGTCGGCGACCTCGCCACGGAGATCGGCATCTCGATCCACAACGTCTCGCAGCACCTGCGCGTGCTCAAGGAGCAGCGGCTCGTGGCGTCACGCAAGGACGGCCACACCGTGTACTACCACGTGACCAACATGAAGTTCATCGAGGCCTGCAGCCTGATGCGGCAGGCGCTCGTCGAGCAGCACGTGGCCCAGGGTGAGTCCCTGCAGGCCGCCGAACTGCTCGAACTGCAGCAGAGCATCCCGGCGCCCATCGCGCCGACGTAAGACCAATCAAGAAGGAACCAAGGGGAAGCGACAGCGTGTACGAGCAGGCGGACGACTACGTCGCCGCTTGAGAATGAAAACACAAGCACAAAGGAGCATGACATGTCCGAAGACCTCGCCAACCTCCAGGTAGAAAAAGTCGTCGACGCCCGCGGCACCTCCTGCCCCGGCCCCATCCTCGCCGCCAAGAAGGGCATTCCCAGCGTCTCCGTGGGCGGCATCATGGAAGTCCAGGCGACCGACTCCGGCACGACCAAGGACCTCCCCGCCTGGTCCAAGAAGATGGGTCACGAGTACCTCGGCGTGGTCGAGGAGCCTGGTTACATGCGCCTCTTCGTGAAGAAGATGAAGTGACGATGAGCGACGCCGTAGCATCCGAAGGTCGGGCGTACTCTCCGCGCATCCTGGTCTTCAGCACCAACAACATCTCCGACCCCGGCATCGACCTGGCCGGCAGCTCGCACATGCACTACTCGCCGAACGTCATGGTGATCAGCGTCCCGTGCACGAGCGGCATCAAGCCGAGCTGGATTCTCTACGCCATGGAGCAGGGCTTCGACGGCGTCTTCATCGCCGCCGACGGGGAGGAGTGCGCATACCTCCCTGATTGCGGCGAGCGCACCGCCGGCATCATGACCGATGCCCAGGCGCTCCTGGTCGAGAGGGGCTACGAACCGCAGCGCGTCCGCATGGCCGCTATCTGCTCCGTGTGCGCGGAGCCCTTCACCAAGTACATGCACGAGTACTCGACGTCCCTGGCCGACCTGGGACCGTCCCGGAAGGCGACCGCATGAATGGCGAACGTTACGACGCTCTCGTGGTCGGCAGCGGCATCGGCGGGATGGAGTCAGCTCTCAAGCTCGGCGACATGGGCTACAAGGTCCTCGTCGTAGAGAAGGACGCCAGCGTCGGCGGCAAGATGATCCTGCTCAGCAAGGTCTTCCCCACCCTCGACTGTGCCAGCTGCATCTCCACCCCCAAGATGGCTGCCACCATCCATCACCCCAACATCGACGTCCTCACCTACGCTCAGGTCGAGGGCATCCGCGACAACGGCGACGGCACCTACCACGCGAAGATCACGCAGAAGCCGAAGTTCATCGACGAGGCGGCCTGCACCGGCTGCCGTCAGTGCGAAATGGCCTGCAACGTCGCCGTGCCGGATGAGTACAACGCCGACATGGTGTCGCGGCGCGCGGCCTACATCGCGTTCCCGCAGGCCGTGCCGAAGAAGGCCGTCATCGACCGCGCCGGCGTGTCGCCGTGCACATACGAGTGCCCGGCGGGCATCAAGGCGCACGGATACGTCGCCCGCGTGCGCAGCGGCGAGTACGAAGAGGCCTTCGGCCTGGTGCTCGAGACGACACCGCTTGTCGGCTCGCTCGGGCGCGCCTGCTACGCGCCGTGCGAGGAGCAGTGCACGCGCGGCGAGCTCGAGGGTCCGCTTCCGATCCGCCGTCTTAAGCGCTTCATCGCCGACACGCACTATAGCCGGGGCGAAGTGACACCCCTGGAGAAGCCCGAGCAGAACGGCAAGAAGGTCGCCGTCGTGGGCTCGGGCCCGGCCGGCCTCACCGCCGCCTGGCAGCTCGCGCGCAAGGGCTACGGCGTCAAGATCTTCGAGTCCGCGCCGCAAGCGGGCGGCATGCTCCGTCTCGGCATCCCGGCGTACCGGCTCCCCAACGACGTGATCGACGACGACGTCAGCAACGTCACCGCGATCGGCGTCGAGATCGAGACCGGCAAGAGGGTGGACGACATCCCCGCGCTCAAGGACGACGGCTTCGACGCCGTGCTCGTCGCCACCGGCACGCACAAGGCCGTCCAGCTGCGCGTGCCCGGCGAAGACCTCGGCGGTATCCAGAGCGCCCTCACCTTCCTCGCCGACGTCAAGCTCGAGAACCCTGTGGACGTCGCCGGCAAGAAGGTGCTCGTGGTCGGCGGCGGTAACGTCGCCATCGACGCGGCGCGCTCCGCACGCCGCCTCGGCGCCGCGTCCGTCGACCAGGTCAGCCTGGAGTGCTGCGAGGAGATGCCCGCCCACGACTTCGAGGTCGAGGAGGCCAGGGCCGAAGGCATCACCCTGCACGACGGCTGGGGCATAGACCGCTTCGAGGGCGAGGGCAGCGTGCAGCGCGCCGAGATCAAGGTCTGCACCTGCGTGTTCAACCCCGAGGGCAGGTTCGCCCCCGAGTACGATGAGACCCAGCGCGACACCGTCGACTGCGACGTCGTCATCGTCGCCGCCGGCATGATGGCCGACACGGAGACGTTCGGGCTCGAGACCAACCCCAACCGGACGCTCATGGCGGACACCGGGACGCTGCAGACCGCCGTGCCGCACGTGTTCGCCGCCGGCGACGTCGTCACCGGGCCCACCATGATCAACAGCGCTGTCGGCCATGGTCGCCGCGCCGCCTTCATGATCGACCGCTTCCTTCAGGGCGCCGAGATGGATCCGGACGCCTTCGACGAGATGCTCGGCGTGGTGGACAAGAACGATGTGCTTCGCCGGCAGAGCGTCTACGACCGGCGGGAGCCGCTCGAGACCAGCGCCACCATGAGCGCGGCTCCGACCGACTTCGCCGAGACCGAAGCCACGATGACTGAGGATGAGGCGTTCCTCGGCGCCGCCCGCTGCCTGGACTGCGGCGTCTGCTCCGAGTGCCACGCCTGCGTGGACGTCTGCCCTGCAGACGCGATCAAGCTCGACGACCGCCCCGTGGAGATCGAGGCGGAAGTCGGCAGCGTCGTCCTCGCCACCGGCTTCAATCTCTTCCCGGCGGACGCGAAACCGCAGTACGGCTACGGCCGCTACAAGAACGTCATCACCGGCATGCAGATGGACCGCCTGCTGGCGCCGACCCGGCCGTATAACGCCGTGATCCGCCCCAGCGATGGCAAGGTGCCGGACAACATCGCCTACATCATGTGCACCGGGTCACGCGACGAGACCGTCGACAACCCGCTGTGCTCCAAGATCTGCTGCATGTACTCGGTCAAGCAGAACCAGCTCATCATGGGCGCCCTGCCGCTCGCCGACGTCACCGTCTACTACATCGACGTGCGCTCGGTCGGTAAAGGCTACGACGAGTTCTACCAGCAGGCCAAGGACATGGGCGCCAACTTCGTCAAGGGCCGCGTCTCGGGCATCACGGAGACCGACGAAGGCAACCTCACGCTGCGCTACGAGGACATCGAGAACGGCGGCACGCCCACCGAGGCCGAGCACGACATGGTCGTCCTCGCGGTCGGCGTGCAGCCGAGCCACGGTGTCGCCGAGCTCTTCGGCGACGGCGAAGGCGCCCTCGCCCTGGACGACTACTACTACGTCGGCGAAGTCGACGAAGACCTCGACCCCGGTCGCACCAACCTCCCCGGCGTGTTCGTCGCCGGCGCGGCCGCGGGCGCCAAGGACATCCCCGACTCGATCCTCCACGCGGGCGCCGCGGTCGCACAGGCGGCGGCTCATCTGGAGAGATCGAAAGTGCGAGAAGAAGCGAAAGCGAAGGTGACACAATGAGCGGCCGCAAGATCGGCGTGTACGTCTGCCAGTGCGGCGGCAACATCGGCGACTACGTCGACGTGGAAAAGGTCGTCGCCGAGATCAAGGGTGACGACGACGTCGTCGTCGCACGCTCGGCGATGTTCACCTGCTCCGACGCCACCCAGCAGGAGATCGTGCAGGACGCCCAGGAACAGGGCCTCGACGCCCTCGTGGTCGCCTCGTGCTCGCCCAAGCTGCACACGATGACGTTCCGCGATGTGGCCAAGCGGGCGGGCATGAACCCGTTCCAGTACACCCAGGTGAACGTCCGCGAGCAGTGCTCCTGGACGCACACCGACGACAAGACCGGCGCGACCGAGAAGGCCGTCCGCCTGGTGCGGGCCGGCATCAACCGGACTCGCCTCACCGAGCCGTTGGAGCCGATCGTCGTCGAGACGACGCCCAAGAGCCTCGTGGTCGGCGGCGGCATCGCCGGCCTGCGTGCGGCCCTCGGGCTGGCGGAGCTCGGCCTCACCGTCTTCCTCGTGGAGAAGGAGGCCCAACTCGGCGGGCGTGTGGCCGGCTACGGCCCCATGTTCCCGAACGACCGCAAGGGCTCGGACCTGGTCGCCACACTCGAGGAGAAGGTGCGCGCCAACCCGGCGATCACCATCTTCACCAACGCCGAGCTGATGGCCAAGAGCGGCAGCTTCGGCAACAACCAGGCGACCATCGCCATCCACGGCGACCAGCTCGAGACGATCCAGCTGGACGTCGGCTCGATCGTCGTCGCCACCGGCTTCGACGACTACGAGCCGGCAGCCGGCGAGTTCGGCTATGGCCTGGAAGGCGTCGTGACGCTGCCCGAGTTCAAGAAGATGGTGGACGAGGCGCCCGGCCTGCTGCAGTACAAGGGCAAGCCGGTCAAGACGGTCGCCTACATCTACTGCGTGGGCAGCCGCCAGGACGAGAGCGTCGAGGGCGCCCACACGTACTGCTCGCGCTACTGCTGCACTTCCGCTGTGCACACCGCGATCGAGGCCCAGAAGCTCAGCGGCGACATCCGCCAGTACCACCTCTATCGGGACATGCGGACCTACGGCAAGTACGAGCTGCTGTGGAACGCCTCACGCGAGAAGGGCTCGCTCTACCTGCGCGTGCCCGACGACGAGCCGCCGGCGGTGGAGAAGCTCTCCTCCGGCGGCCTCAAGGTCACCACCAAGGACCTGCTCACCGGCGGCGAAGAGATCGCCATCCCCGCCGACCTCGTCGTGCTCGTAACCGGAATGGTGCCGCGCGAGAACGCCGACCTCGTCAGCGTCCTCAAGCTCCCCGTCGGCAACGACGGCTTCTACAACGAGATCCACCCCAAGCTGAGGCCGGTCGAGACGATCGTCGACGGCGTGCTCATCTGCGGCGCCTGCCAGGCGCCCAAGACATCGTCCGAAGCGGTCGCCAGCGGCCTGGCCGCCACCACGCAGAGCGGGGCCATGCTCAAGCGCGGCTTCGCCGAGCTCGACCCCATGGTCGCGATCGTCGACACGGAGGCCTGCACCTGGTGCGGCAAGTGCCAGGAGACCTGTCCCTACGACGCGATCGAGCAGATCGAGGTCGACGGCAGGCAGGTGGCCCAGGTCATCAGAACGGCCTGCAAGGGCTGCGGCGGCTGCGTGCCTGTGTGCGCCAGCGACGCGGTCGACCTGCAGGGCTACACCGACGCCCAGATCAGGTCCATGATCGACGGCCTCCTGGAGGTGACCTGCTCATGACACCCAACGACAACGCAGCCACGACGGTGCGCCCTGTGATCAGGGACGCCGTCCCCGGCCAGCGTGACGTCCGTGAAGTCGTCCGCGACGAGCAGGTCATGCGGCGTCAGATCCTGTCGGTCCTCACGGATGGGCCCCTCACGGTGCCCGAGATCGCGGCCGCCGTCCAGCGACCCACCCACGAAGTGATGTTCTGGGTCATGGGCCTGCGCAAGTACGGCTGGCTGGCCGAGGACAAGGAAGTCAACGACGACGGCTACTACCGCTACGAAGTGGTGGAGAGGGAGGGCTCATGACGGCTCTCGTGAACCCCGGTCTGGCGGCGGAACTGGCGCGCTCCGACGAGTTCAACGCCGACGCCTGCATGAACTGCGGGGTGTGCTCCGCCATCTGCCCGATGGGCGTGGACGTCGAGGTGCGCAAGCTGTTCCGCTACGTGCTCCTCGGCATGGAAGACAAGGTCAGGGAAGAGACGGAGAACGTCTTCTCCTGCCTGCTCTGCAAGATGTGCGAAGAGAACTGCCCCGCCGGCGTGCACATCGCGGAGAACGTGCGCACGCTGCGGCACCACATCGTGCGCACCACCTTCGGCCTCGGGGAGGGATGAACATGCCTCTCGATACCGGAGACGTGATCGGCATCCTGGGCGACAACCTGCGCCTGCGGAAGTCGGTCCTGCCGCTGCCCACCAAGGTGGCGACCAAGTGGACTGAAGGCCTCGGGCTGCCGCGAGGCGGCGAGACCGTGCTCTACACGGGGATGATGTACCAGCTCATCCCGTACATCGAAGGCCTCGTGAAGGCAGAGATCAAGTTCGGCGACTCGTGGCTCGGCAACTACACGGGTCTCGGCCGCCGGGTGAACCGCTTCATCAACGTCTCGGCGTTCATGGCGCGGCCCTCGGCAGAGGAGCGCGCCGTCTACGACCAGGTGCCAATCAACGTCGTGCACCTGCTGCGCAAGGCGGACGTCAAGTTCGGCGCCCTCTATGAGGACGACCTGTACTCGGGCGCCCTCGCCTACGACCTGGGCCTCGACGAGGTCGTCGTCGAGCACGCCAAGAGGGTCTTCGCGGCCTTCAAGAAGCACGGCGTGAAGACGGTGATCACCATCGACCCGCACACGACGACGATGCTGCGCAGCGTGTATCCCAAGATCCTCAAGGGCTACGACATCGAGGTGAAGAGCTACCTCGAGGTGCTGTCCGAGAAGGGCTTCGGCACCAACGGCCACAGCGGCAAGCCGCTCTCGGGCGAGGTCGTCGTGCACGACTCGTGCGTCTTCGCCCGCTACGAAGGCGTCGTCGACGAGCCGCGCGAGCTGCTGGCGGCCGCCGGCGTCACCATCCGTGACCCGGAGAACTCGGGCCGCCAGACCTGGTGCTGCGGCGGCCCCGTCGAGTCGCTCTACCCGGCCAAAGCCATCGCCAACGCGGAGAAGCGCGTCGCGCAACTCCGCGAGGCCGCGCCGGACGCCGTCACCATGTGCCCCATGTGCTTCGTCAACCTGAGCAACGCCGCGGGGCCGACCATGCGATTCAAGGACATCTCGGAGTACCTGCGCGAGGCGTACGCGTCCTGACCCGGCCACCGGAAGGCACGACTGACAGCACTGGAGGTGCTGGAGTGGACACGACCAAGAAGACGATCATCCTGTTCAGCGGAGATTTCGACCGTGTGATGGCGGCGTTCATCATCGCCAACGGCGCCGCTGCCATGGGCGACGACGTCACCATCTTCGCCACGTTCTGGGGCCTGAACATCTTCCGCAAGGCGGAGAAGGCCCCGAGCGACGGCAAGAGCACGCTGCAGAAGATGTTCGGAGGCATGATGCCCAAGGGCACCAAGAAGCTCGGCCTCTCCAAGATGAACATGGCCGGCATGGGCGCTCCCATGATGCGCAAGGCCATGAAGGCCGCCGGCGGCATGTCCCTTGAGGAGCTCGTCGACTCGGCCAGGGAGATGGGCGTCAAATTCGTCGCCTGCACGCTCTCCATGGACATCCTCGGCTTCAAGGAAGACGAGATGATCGACGGACTCGAGTACGCAGGCGTCGCCGCGTACCTCGGTGAGGCCGACGAGGCCAACGTCAACCTGTTCATCTGACGTCCGGCGGCCGCGCCCCGGGGCGCGGCCGCACCGGCCGTCCTGCCCGGGTGGGACGGCCGGCTCGGGCGCATGGCGAACGGCCCGCGACCCCGCGAAACCTGTGGTCGCGGGCCGTTCTCAACTCTCGACACGACGGGTGCCGGCCCCCGCGCGCCGCGCCCTCGCCGCACTCCTGCGATACCCTCGGGCCGCTGGTGTCATGGGCATATGCTCAGATAGAATCGTCGCCGGTGTCGCACAGACCGAAGGAGGATGTCGTGGGACGGATGGACGAAGACGTACTGCGGGTGCTGTCCCTGACCCCGGTTGTGCCGGTCGCGACCGCGTCCGGGGACGGAGTGCCCAACGTGGTGCCCATGACGTTCGTGAAGGCCTTGGACGATTCCGCCGTGCTGATGGCCGACAACTACATGGACAAGGCCGCGGCGAACCTGGCGGAGAACCCGCGGGTCGCCGTGTGCGTCTGGGACCTCGAGACGAAGCGCGCCTACCAGATCAAGGGCAGAGCTGAGGTCCTCCGCGAAGGACCCGTCTACAACGAGATGGTCTCGTGGGTGAAGCAGAAGAAACCGGACGGTCCGGCCAAGGCCGCCGTCGTCCTGCGCGTGGAGCAAGTGTACGTGTGCCACGCCGACGATCGTGGCAGGGACGTCGCGCTGCCGTGAGCCGCGCCGAGCGCCGGATTCAGCGCAGCTCGGCCTCGCTCACGACCTCGTCCTTGATGACGCCGACCAGCCGCTGCAGGGCGTCGATGACGTTGCCGCGAACGTCGCCGGCGACCACTACCTTCATGATGTCGTCCCCGACCACGAGCCGGCCCTCGTTCACCCAGCCGTCAACCGCGACGACGCCGTCCCATGTCCTCGCCTGCTCAAGCGCCTCGGCGAACCGGCGCCGGTCGACGCCCAACACCATGCCGGTGACCGGCTCCCCCGTCTTCGACGTGCCGCGGACGATGCCCTGATGAGCCAGGATCATCCCGATCCTGCCGGCGTCCGGCCCGGCCTTGATCTGCTCGATGCGCTCGTTGATGTCGAACACTGCTCAGTCTCCCTCGGTCGCGGTCGCACCTGGCCGTCACTAGTATGCGGGACGAGGCCCTGGCCCGGGAGGACCGCATGGACACGTCTGACTCTGACGCCGGTGGGCGTCATCCACAGTGAGCACGCCGACCCCCGGCGGACGCCCATCCAGCCCGTCTGCTCCCTCGGCAGCGGCGGCGTCGTCGAGGTGTTCCCCGACTATGCAGAGGCGCTCGACGACATCGAGGGCTTCTCGCACCTGCATCTGATCTACTGGCTGCACCGCGCCGGCGAGGCCACCAACGCCATCTCCGGCGCGCGCGCTCTCAAGGTCGTGCCGTTCCTCGACGACGTGCCCCGCGGCATCTTCGCCACCCGCTCGCCGATCCGCCCCAACCCCATCGGGCTGAGCGTCGTGCGGCTGGTGGAGCGACGAGGACGCGAGCTCGTCGTGGAGGACCTCGACGTGCTCGACGGCACGCCTCTCCTCGACATCAAGCCGTACGTCGAGGGCTTCGACCTGCGCGTCGGCACACGCGGCGGCTGGACGGAGCAGGTCAGCCAGGACGAGTTCCTCCGGCGCGGGGAGCGCCGGACCGAGAAGGGCTGAGCGCCTCTCAGCCGTCCGCTTCGCCGTCGCTCTCCGGAAAGAGACGCGAGCGATAGTAGCTGTTCGCCAGGTACACGGCCGCCAGCGGGTTGTGCCCGAGTACGCGGTCCTTGACTGCGAGCACCGTCACCGGGGCCTCCGAATGCCTGAAGAACAGGCTGTCGTGCCCGACGCACAGCCCGAGGACGATGTTCA
Source organism: uncultured Thermoleophilia bacterium (assembly GCA_963775255.1). GTDB lineage: Bacteria > Actinomycetota > Thermoleophilia > UBA2241 > UBA2241 > CAIXSE01. Next base: position 410,799 of record CAVZIA010000001.1, read on the forward strand.
GTTCAGTACCGGCGGCGGCGAGCGCACGGGCCTGGCCGATAGGGTTACAGGCGGCCTCGAACTCGCCGGGTCTTACCTGGTCCTCGCCGGTGATCCCTATCTCGTCCTTGCCGATGCCGGCGTTCTTGCAGACGATCGAATCCACCGAGAAGCCGTTGGCGCGGAACACGCGCGAGACCATGGCGGCCTCGCGGCGCAGTCCAACGCAGAAGGCGAGGCCCAGCTTGGAGTACCCGGACCTGCGGGCGAAGTCCATGGTCTCCTCAAGGCGGGTGAGCCGGCCGTAGCCGTGGGCTTCGACCAGCGCCGCCTCGCGCGCCAGGCTCGCATCCTCGCCCTCCAGATACCGTCCTACCAACTCGTCGGCGGCTCCGTCCGGGGCGGGACAGCCCTCGGGGAACGCCCGCCCGTCGCCCGCATAGCAGGCGAGGCGCCCACACTCCGCGCAGGCGCAACCTGTGTCAGGTGTCCCTATGTCGCTGCGTCTCTCCATAGCATGAGTGTTGAGCGGCGCGCACGGCGGCGCTCCCGCATGAGGAGCGCCGCCGTCCAGCCCGGGCGGACCCCCCACGGAGCCCGGGGCGCAGCTCAGTAGTTGAGCGTGGCCTTCGCCGTCGTGACTTCCTGGATGACGCGGGCGCCGGCGATGAGCACGGCCTCGTCCAACAGCATGGACTTGTCCAGCTCGCGGTCCTGGACGCAGGGGGTGCAGACGAGCAGCTTGCCACCGGCCTCCAGGAACGTCGCCATGAGGTCCTTCAGCTTGGGGAGGCCGGGGGCGAAGATGTGATCGTAGACGCCCTTCTGCGCCAGCATGACGCCGGACCCCTGGAGTATCACGACGACCTCGCAATCCATCACCTGTCCGGCCGTAGCCATCACGAACGGAAGGGTGGCGCGCTCTCTGTCCTCGGGGCCGTGCGTCGCCATGATGACAACCTTGTCGACTGCGTCTGCCATGAGCTTCTCCTTCGTGAGTGGGTCAGTCGTTGGTCGCCCGAAGGCGCCGGAACTCCGTGAACCAGATTGCCAGCGGGCGGTAGACGATGTGCGCGAGCTTGGTGAACGGCAGGAGCAGGATCAGCTCCATGGCCAGCGCGATATGCACGAGGAAGACAACGCCGACCCAGCTGCTCAGCGTGGCGTAATCGGCCACCTCGAGGATGAACCCCGTGAGCCCGATGGCCCACAGGAAGGCGAGGAACAGCCAGTCCGAGAGCAGGCTGTGCGAGGTGTACTTGTCCGTCTTGCGGAGCCGCTGGATGACGGCCACGGTCGTGCCGTAGACAAGCAGGGCGCCGGCCACCGTGCCGAGCAGGCGGGCCGGCGACCAGATCGCCACGTGTGACCCCGGCGTCTTGAAGAAGTAGTCGAGCACCGTCGCCAGGGCGAGCCCGATCATGCCGATCATGATCGCGTAGTGGACGACCCAGCGCCGCACCGGCAGCGGCGCCGGCGCCGTGGTCTTCTCCGCGTCGCAGTCGCGATAGCGCGCCTGGCCGAAGACCTCGCCGATCGCGGTGCCCAGCGCGGTCACCGCCTGCTTGAGCGGGAACGACTCGGCCTTGGTCGTCGGCAGGCCCAGGCCTCCCGGGACCGGCGCCCGCGAGATCGACCACAGCATGTTGACGACCGTAGCGACGGTGACCGCGACGGCGATCACGCCGACGGCGATCCCGAGCCAGTGGATGGTCTCGTAGGGGACGAACGTGAGCAGCGCCTCGCTGTCCGCGCGCCCGGAGGGCCATCCGGGGGACCACGCGAGCAGGACCACCACGAGCGCCGCGAACACGGCCGCGAGCAGACTCCACGTGAACGCCGTGGAGGTGTACAGGCGGCGGGCGATGGTCGTGGGGTCGAAGCCGGCGATGGCGAACCGCCGGGCCGAGGCCATGAACTCACCCGGCTCGGCCTGGCGGGGACACGTGTCCGAACACTCGGCGCAGTAGTAGCACAGCCACAGCTCACGGCTGGCGATCACGTTCGTCTTCTGCCCGAGCTGCGCGTAGCGGATCATGCGCCGCGGGAACGCGACCGAGTCCTGCGAGAGCGGGCAGACGGCGGTGCAGTTGCCGCAGTTGAAGCACGCCGAGATGTCGAACGCGCCGTAGGTCTTCATGTCGCGCAGGACGCCGGTGTCGATGCGGGCGGCCATCACTCGTCACCCGCCTCGCCGGCGGCGACCAGCGCGTAGGTGCAGTAGTCGCCGTCGGTGCCGGTCTCCACGAGGTCTCCGTACTTGCGCATGGCGGCGACATGCCAGAGCACGTCCTGCGTGCGCAGCCCGCTGGCCTCGGCGATGGCCGGCACCGTGGCCGGGCCCGCCGCCAGGGCAGCACGGACCTTCTTGCGCGCCGCCTGCCGCTCCTTGTTGCGGCGCGTGATCTCGTCCACGGCGCCGCCGCGCTCGTCGCGTAGCTTCTTGAGCGTGGCCTTCAAGGCCGCGCGCTGTTCCTTCGAAACGGTCATCGCGTCGGTGCCTCCGAGCCGGCGACGATGGCGTCCACCATCGCCTCGTACTGGTCGAGCGTCCAGCCGGCCAGGTCGATCGCCCTCTCGGGGCAGACGCCCACACAGACGCCGCAGCCGGAGCAGAGCGCGGGGTTCACGACCGCCCGGCGACTCCCGTCGGGGTAGTCCTGAAGCTCGATAGCTCCCGGGTACTCGCACTCCTGGACGCACGTCCCGGCACCCTTGCACAGCGTCGCGTCAACGTGCGCCACGAAGGGATCGAGCTCCACGTGACCCAACGACAGCAGGGCCGTGGCCTTTGCGGCGGCGGCAGACGCGGACGCCGTCGTTTCGGTCATGTCCTTGGGCCCCTGGCTCGTGCCGGCCACGAGCACCCCATTGACGGAGAGCTCGACCGGGCGCAACTTGGGGTGGACCTCCTGCAGGAAACGGTCGGCGCCGACGGGCAGTTTGAGAGCGTCGACGACCGGCGCCACGTCCGCCGGCTGCATGCCGACAGCCAGCACGACCAGGTCGGCCGGCGCCTCGACTTCCTGGCCCCAGGTGAGGCCGTCTTTGGCGCGTACCAGCGCGGCCACGCCGTCGCCCTTCGCCGCCTTGGCTACGGCCGGCGGCTCCTGATCGTTCCAGCGGACGAAGACGGTGCCGCCCTTGGAGGCGCGCTCGTAATACTCTTCGTGACCACGGCCGTAGGCGCGGATGTCCTGGTAGAAGTCGTAGGTAGAGACCTCGGGTCGCTTGGCCTGTAGATCACAGATGGCCTGCAGCGTCGCCGTACAGCAGACGCGCGAGCAGTACTCGTTGATGTTGCCGTCCGGCTGCGGCTTGTTGACGCCCTCCGCCTGGCGACTGCCGACGCAGTGGATGAAGGCGACGTGCCCTACGGGCCTGCCGTCGTAGTCGGGCAGGCCCAGGCCGGGCTCGATCGCGGCGAGCCAGCGGATGAAGTCGGGCAGGGTGACGACCTGCGGGATGCGCTCGTAGCCGTACTCACCCTTGCGCGGTACGTAGTGCTCGAAGCCGCTGGCTACGACCACTGCGCCGGCTTCGATCTCGACGCTCTGCGTGGAGCGCTCGTCGGGTGCTCCGCCGGCGTCCGCCGGCGCCCCGCCCTGCGGATCAGCCTGTTCCGCGGCCGCTATGGCCGTCGGCTCCCGGGTAGCGTCGAACACGTAGCCCTCAAACGGCACGAAGCGGCCGGAAGCCGTGCCGGCCTGCCGCGCTTCCTCGTCCACGACGAGTCCATCGAGGGGTCGCCGTACCGTGGCGACGAAGTTGCCCACGTAGCCCGTGACGGTCTCGACGGTCGCCTCGGTGAAGATGGTCACCTTCGGCTCGGCGAGGACCGCCTGGACGAGCCGCGTCACGACCTCGGCCGACGGTTCCTCGTTCGGGAACAGCCGGTCCAGGAGCGACGCGTTGCCGCCGATGGTCGCCGAGCGTTCGACGAGCGCCACTTCGATGCCGGCGCGCGCCAGGTCGGCGGCCGCGCGCAGTCCGGCCACGCCCGCGCCGATCACGACGGCCCGCGCCGTGGTCTCCACGCGGATGGGCTCCAGCGGTCGCAGTCGGGATGCCTTGGCGACGGCGGCGGCCACCAGGGCCGTCGCCTTGTCCGTAGCCGCGACCCCGTCGTCGCTCGCCCAGCTCACCTGCTCGCGGATGTTGGCCTGCTCCAGCTGGTACTGGTTGCGGCCGCCGCGCTGGAGCACGCGGCGGAAGGTGGTCTCGTGCAGCTTGGGGGAGCAGGCGGCCACGACGACCGCGTCCAGCCCCTCCTTCTCGATGTCCTCGAGGACGGTGTTCTGGCCGGGGTCCGAGCACATGAAGACGTTGGTCTTGGCAACGGCGACGCCGGGCAGCTTGCCGGCGGCCTCCACGACCTTGTCGACGTCGACCACGTCCGAGATGTTGCCGCCGCACTGGCACACGTAGACGCCGACCCGCGGCGGCGCGACTTCAGGCGCCACGCCCTCCGCGCCACTCTCCACCGGGCGCGGCGCCTCCTCCCGAGTGCTCACGACACCACCTCCGCGGCCTCGAGCGCCGGCTCGGGCACGGCCGCTGTCGCGGCTCCGCCCGATCCGGTCACACCACGTCCACGCAGATAGAGCGAAGCCTCGGTCGCGGCCGCGCCAGCCTCGACGATCGTGTCCACGATGTCTTTGGGGCCGGTCACGGTGCCGGCCACGAAGAACCCGTCTTGGCTGGTCCGGCAGGGCGCGTCCTTGGGCCGCGGCACCTCGGCGAACCCGTCGTCGCCGGTCTCGAGCGCGGCCAGCCGGCCGACGTCCTCGGCGGGCCGCAGGCCCAGCGAGAGGACCACCAGGTCGTGCTTGCGCTCCTCGACCTGGCCGAACTGGTCGATGCGCTCCGCCCGCACGACCACGCCCTGGTCGTCGGCCTCGGTGAGCCGGGCGACCTTGCCCTTGACGAACTCGATGCCCATGGCCTTGGCCGAGCGGTAGAACTCCTCGTAGCCCTTGCCGAAGGCGCGGATATCCATGTAGTAGATAGTGAGGTCGGCGAAGGGCAGCGACCCGCTGAGCAACATCGCCTCCTTGATCGCGTACATGCAGCAGACGCGCGAGCAGTACGGGACGCCCAAGGTCTGGTCGCGCGAGCCGGCGCACTGGACGAAGGCGACCGACTCGGGGATCTTGCCGTCCGACGGCCGCAGCACACGGCCGTAGGGCCCGTGCGGCGCGAGCAGCCGCTCCATCTGCGTCGGCGCCAGCACGTTGGTGATCTCGGCGCCGTGGTACTCCGGCTTCGCGTCGATCGGCGTGAGCTTCCAACCGGTGGTGGCGATCACGGCCTGGGCCAGGACCTCGACCGTCTCGGGCTCCTGGTCCAGCCTCACAGCGTCGGTGGGACACGCGGTCACGCAACGGCCGCAGAGAATGCACGCTTCGGGGTCGATGACGGCAACCTGCGGGATGGCGTTCGTGAACGGGATGTAGGCAGCACGCCTGGCGCCCATGCTCCCTTCGAACTCGTCCTCCACCTCGACCGGGCACGCGTACTCGCACTGGCGGCAGCCTATGCAGTCGTCCTCGACCACGTAGCGCGGCTTGCGGTGCAGCACGGCGCGAAACGCTTCGCCGTCGCGCCGCACCTCTTTGACCTCGGTGTAGGTCAAGGTCGTGATGTTGGGATGGTGCGCGGCAGCGGCCATCTTGGGCGTGGTGATACAGCTCGAGCAGTCGAGCGTCGGGAACACCTTGCTGAGGCCGATCATCGCGCCGCCGATGCTGGGGTCGCGCTCGACCAGGCCGACGGAGAATCCCTGGTCGGCCAGGTCGAGCGCCGACTGCAGACCGGCTATGCCGGCGCCGACCGCGAGGACGTCGAAGCTCTCGGGCGTCTTCATGCGACCGCCTCCTCGGCTTCGCGCGCCAGTAGCGCGTTCATCTCTCCGATCTCCTTGAGGAACGGCTTGGTGCACACGGTACAGATGGCGCTCAGCCGCAGGCGATCCGGCGACATGCCGCGCTCCTTGAGACCTAATTTCACGCGGTCGATGCGAGCAAGGAGCTTGTCGAACGCGCCCATGTATGGACACTCGTGTCCGCACGACATGACGAGGATGCCACTGATCCCCTTTTCGAAGCAGCGATAGTAGAACTCGTCCGGGAACAGGACGGGCGAGGGGACGCGCATGATGTACGTGTTGGCCGGGTAGTGCAGGTGCGCCTGACCGGTGGCGTCCGCCGCCGGGTACGCGCAGGTGGCAGTGGCCAGGATCAGGATCTTTCCACGGCCGGGGCTCTCAGGGTTCTCGCTCATCTGAATCGGCAGATGTTACTTGCCGCGGCGCACGAAGATCCGGTCGTAGCCCTCGTCGGCCACGAGCACGCCCAGGTATTCGTGACCCACACGCTCGGTCCACACAGGGATGTCGTCACGCGAGGCCGGGTCGCTGGAGCGGACCTCGACCACGCCGCCGACACTCACGGAGCCGATGCTCTTCTTGGCCTCGAGCAGCGGCCCGGGGCAAGCGCTGCCGCGCGCATCCGCGACGGCGTCTGGAGTGATGTCCTCGAGTTCGTCGATATCCATGACTGCTCCTTTCGTGGACGACCCACCTGTGGCCGCCGACAGCTGACGCGGACGCTCGGCCCGCAGGTTCGCTCGGACTAGGTCTAGCTGGCCGGAGTAGCGACCGGAGGTCGGAGAGCATCAAGCAGTTCGGCCGCCAGAAGCGACCGGCCAGCCGCCTGATGCTGCTCCACGAGTGCTTGTCTGATCAGTGTGCACCCCTCGATGAACCGGGGATTGGTGATCGAGTAGTACACCGTCTTGCCGTCCTTGCGCGGCCGGACGAGCATGCGCTCCCGGAGGATCCGCAGATGCTGGGAGACCTTGTGGATCGGGATCCCAAGGACCACCGCCAGGTCGCCGACGCAGCGCTCCCCCGAGCCCAGCGCGAAGAGGATGGCCAGCCGGTGCTCGTTGGCCAAGGCCTTGCAGAGCTCTGCGTGCATCTCAAACAACGTCCACAGCTCTGGGGGCATCGAGGTGATGGCTTCGTCAGTCATTTGCATCATTATATACATATGTCGATGTACTGCAATCACCCTCGATTGCGGGCAAAGCGCGCGGAATCACGGCTTTCGGCCGAGCTTCGACCGGACGACACGGCGACAGTGCGGCGCAAGGTGGGCCGGCGAAACGGAAGGTCCGCCCCGCGGCAGGGGCCTTGACTCCTCCCTGCATATGAGCATATGCTCATAACAATCCGGCGGGGCATCTCCCTCCGGCTGCGCCATCCGACCACCAGAGACCACTTGAGGAGGATCTCATGCCGGACGATGGACACGCCCCCACCATGCCGCTCCTCGGCGACAGGTTCCCGGAGATGACGGTGAAGACCACCCACGGGATGAAGGATCTGCCCGGCGACTACGCCGGCAGATGGTTCGTCCTGTTCAGTCACCCCGGCGATTTCACCCCCGTGTGCACCACGGAGTTCTATGCCTTCTCCACGCGTGACAGCGAGTTCAAGGCGCTCAACACCGAGCTCATCGGCATGTCGGTCGACCAGGTCTTCTCTCACATCAAGTGGGCTGAGTGGATCGAGGAGAAGCTCGGCGTGAAGGTCCCGTTCCCAATCATCGCGGACACCGGCGCCGTGGCCGGAACGCTCGGGATGATCCACCCCGGGATGGGCTCCAACACCGTCCGCGCCGTGTTCATCGTCGACGACAAAGGCACCCTGCGCATGATGCTCTACTATCCGCAGGAGGTGGGGCGCAACGTCGACGAGATCCTGCGCGCCATCAAGGCGCTTCAGTACGCAAGCGCCCACAAGGTCGCCATGCCGGCCGACTGGCCCAACAACGGACTACTCGGCGATCGGGTGATCATTCCGCCCGCGCAGACGGTCGCCGACGCAGCTGAGCGGCCCAAGCAGTACGAGTGCTACGACTGGTGGTTCTGTCACACCGCGCTCGAGGACTAGGTGCAGCGCTCGTGGGCAAATGACGAGAGCAGCCTGGCACAGGAGGTCGTCGCGCCGTCGTGCGCACGTCGCTTGACTGCATCACCTGCCTCATCCGTCAGACCATCGGAGCACTGCGCGCTGCTTGCCGCACCGCGCGCTAGGAACGTGGACCTCACCGCGTTGGCAGGAACTGATCCAGCACGTGTGACCGACCAAGAGACGCGTCGCGCCTACGACTGATCCTGCGCAGCCTAGCTCACGCGTGTTGCCTTCGACGGCAGCACGGGTATTATGAGCATATGCTTGTAACTCGGGGTGATGCTCCCCCAGTCGCTGCGGGAGCAAAGGTGAGTGTGAATGCCGGTCTTGAAGGCTTCACGCCGCCACGCACAACTGGAGGTTCAGTCATGACGTCGGCACAGGCTCCTCTCATCTCCAAGGAGCAGGACGCGTTTGAGGCCATCGTGCGTGACTCCTGTCACGTGCGACGCTTTCTGGACGAGGCTGTACCACGCGCGGACATCGAACACATGGTAGGGGTGGCGACGAGTGCGGTGAGCGCCTGCAACTCGCAGGTGTGGCGCTTCATCGCGATCCAGGATCGCGAACTGATCTCCGCCATGCAGGCAGCGGTCCTTGAGCGCTTCGAGCAGCTCGCTCTCCGACCCGGGCTGGCGCTCCAGGAGCAGAAGCGCATGGTAGCCCGCGCGCAGGCTCTCCTCTTCGCCAAAGCGCCGCTCTGCATCGCGGTGCTGGCGACTCCGCATGACTCGCCGATAGAAGAGCTCATGAGGCTGTCTGGCATCACCCAGGAAGAACACGATCGCCTGTGCGCCCGACCGGAGTTGCAAAGCGCCGGCGCGGCGGTGCAGCTGTTGACGACCACGGCGCATGCCATGGGCTACGGCGCCTGCTGGACGTGCGCGCCGATCGTGGCGGGCGAGAGCCTCGAGAGACTCTTGGACGTCGAGCCGCCGACTCGACTCGTGGCGCTCTTGCCCATCGGCCGCCCCGCGGAACTGCCGGCGGCCCACAAGCGACTGCCGCTCGAGCAGGTGCTGAGCTTCCGCTGAGTGTCCGCCGCCGGCTTGACTGAGCACATGACCGGCGAGGCCCTCGCGAGCCGTGGCGGACACCGGCATGACCGGTAGGCGCACAGGCCCTCCAACAAGTGGACCGGCGACAGCCGGCGACCGTGCAGCCACAGACCGCGCCGTGATGCGCGTGGCGCTGTGGGGCGTCGTCGTCAGCGTTGTTCTGGTGGCGCTCACCGTGCTGTGCGCTTGAATTCCCAGGCCACGGGTGTAATATGGGCATATGCTCATAACAGGGTGGCCGCTCGCCTGCTGCCGCCCAGCTCCGAAGGAGGAGTCATGCCTGGAAGAGATGGCACAGGACCAATGGGCTGCGGCCCGATGACGGGCGGCCGCCGGGGCGTCTGCGGCGACGCAGCCATGCCCCCCGGTCGTGGCAGCGGTCGCGGCCGGAGAAATCAGTTCTACGCCACCGGGCTCACCGGATGGCAGCGGGCGGCGCAGGCCGGCGCTCAGGCGCCTGCTCCGGCGAGCGACGCGCCGGACGCGCTCTCGCGCCTCGACGAAAAGCTCACTCAAGTGCTCGAGCGCCTGGATCGCCTTGAGTCGGCGGCGCGCGACTGACATGGGCGAACGCGGATCAGGCGGCGGAGGCCGTGGCGCAGGTGGCCGCGGCCAAGGGACCGGCCGGGGCGTTCGGCGACGGCGGCGCGACGGCAGCGGGCGCGGAGTGGGCCTCGGTCGCGATACCAGCGCCCACGGCGAAGGCTTCGTGGCGACGTCGGTGGCCGTCGCGTCGGCACCGGGCGCGGACGCGTCCGTCGGCGCGCTGGCTGCAAGCGCCCGGGCGCGCACCGTAGCCGTCGTCGCCAGGCCCGAGTCTTGCCTCGCTTGCGGCTCCTGCGTCGAGACGTGCCCGCGAAATGCCATCACCCTGGAAGAGACGGCCGTGATAGACGCTGGCAACTGCACCGGTTGCGGCCTGTGCGTGAGCGACTGCGCCCGCGGCGCACTCGCGCTCGCGGAGGTCTGAGATCATGCGCATCGCGATCGCCAGCGGCAAAGGCGGCACCGGCAAGACGACGCTCGCGACCAACCTCGCAGCGATGCTAGCCAGTCGCGGCACCACGGTCCGGCTCTTGGACGCGGACGTCGAGGAGCCGGACTGTCACCTCTTCTTGCACCCCGTGATCGAGCGCCGTGAGCCGGTCGGCGTGCTGGTGCCGGTGGTGGACGACGAGCGCTGCACGGCCTGCGGAGTGTGCGCCGAGGTGTGCGCCTTCAAGGCGATCACGCTGATTGCGTCGACGGTCCTCGTCTTCCCCGAGCTCTGCCACTCGTGTGGTGCCTGCTCCTTGCTGTGCCCCGAGCAAGCGATCGCCGAGGAAGGCCGTGACACCGGGGTCGTCGAGTACGGCTCAGTCAAGGCGGGCGACAGGCCCCCGTTCCCGCTGATCACCGGCGTGCTCTCGGTCGGAGAGGCGAAGGCCGTTCCCACCACGCGCGCCACGATCGCCAGCCTCGAGGGCGTCGACGAAGACGTCATCCTGATCGACGCCCCGCCGGGCACCTCGTGCCCGGTCATCGAGGCGGTGCGCGGCTCCGATCTCGTGGTACTGGTCACGGAGCCGACGCCGTTCGGGTTGCATGACCTCATCCTCGCCGTCGAGATGGTGCGCGCCCTCGACCTGCGCTGCGTGGTCGCGGTGAACCGCGCCGACCTCGGCGACGACGGCGTCCGCCGCTACTGTGCCGCGGAGGGCCTCGAGATAGTCATGGAGTTGCCGAACGACAGGCGCATCGCCGAGGCGTATGCCCGCGGCGAACTGCTCCTCGACGCGGTCGACGGCTTGGAGGAAACGCTGAGCGCCGCGTGGCAACACATCGTCGTCGCGGCGGAGCGAGAAGAGGTGGCCTCGTGACACCGCGCGAGCTGGTCGTCATCAGCGGTAAGGGCGGCACCGGCAAGACGAGCGTCGTCGCCGCGTTCGCCGCACTTGCCGGCGGCGCCGTGCTCGCGGACTGCGACGTCGACGCCGCGGATCTGCACCTGGTGCTCCGCCCCGAAACGGGGCCGGAACACCCGTTCAGTGGCCGCCGCCAGGCGATCATCGATCACGACGCCTGCACGGCCTGCGGCCGATGCGCCGAGGTCTGCCGCTTCGCGGCCGTGCTCGGCTCGGCCGACGCGGGCTTCTCCGTCGATTCCATCGCCTGCGAGGGCTGTGAGCTCTGCCGCCGTGTCTGCCCGGCCGACGCCGTGCGCATGGAGCCCGTGGTGAACGGCGCCTGGATGGTCTCCGAGACGCGCTTCGGGCCACTGGTCCACGCTCGTCTGGGTGTGGCCGAGGACAACTCCGGCAAGCTCGTGACCCTCGTCCGCAACGAGGCCCGACGCGTGGCCGAAGAACGCGGACTGCCCCTGGTGATCGTGGACGGCTCGCCGGGCATCGGCTGCCCGGTCATCTCCTCGCTCGCCGGCGCCGACCTCGTACTCGCCGTCACCGAACCGACCGTCTCCGGGCATCACGACCTGGACCGCGTCCTTCAGGTGGTGCGCCAGTTCCGGCTGCCGTTCGCCGTCTGCGTCAACAAGGCGGACCTGAACCCGGATCTTGGGGAGCGGATCGCCGGCGAGGCGACGGCCGCCGGCGCGGCCTTCGTGGCACGCGTCGCCTACGACCCGGCGGTGACGCACGCCCAGGTGGCCGGCACCGACATCATCGACTACGGCGGTCGCGCGGCGACCGAGATCACGGACGTATGGAAGGCCGTCGGCGACGCACTGCTCACGGCAACAGAAGGAGATGTACGCGATGCCTGAGAGCGTTACGCACGGCGCGCACGCCGGCCACGGGTGCAGCCAGGTGGACGCCGACGACAGCCGCCGGCAACAGGACGAGCTCGAGCTGCGCATGCAGCTCATCCGGCACAAGGTGCTCGTGCTGTCGGGCAAGGGAGGCGTGGGCAAAAGCACGGTCGCGGTCAATCTGGCGACCGCCCTGGCCGCCGCGGGGCGCCGTGTGGGACTCCTGGACGTGGACCTGCACGGTCCCAGCGTCCCCTCTCTTCTCGATCTCGACTACACACCGGTCCCCGGTCATGCCGGCGGTATCGCCCCCGCGCCCGTGCGCGAGAACCTCTGGGCGATGTCGATCCAGTTCTTCCTCCAGGAGAATGACGACGCGGTGATCTGGCGCGGCCCGCGCAAGTACTCCGCGATCCGCGAGATGCTCGGCTCGGTCGATTGGGGGTTCCTCGACTGCCTCGTCGTCGACGCGCCGCCGGGCACCGGAGACGAGGCGCTGGCTCTGGTCGAGCTGCTCGGCTCCGACTCCGGCGCCGTGATCGTCTCGACGCCGCAGCGGGTCGCCGTCAACGACGTGCGCAAGGCGCTGCGGTTCTGCGAGGCGCTCCACCTGCCCGTACTCGGAGTGATCGAGAACATGAGCGGCTTCGTCTGCCCGCACTGCGGCGAGACGACCGACGTCTTCCTGAGCGGCGGCGCCCAGGCCATGGCCGAAGACGCCGGCGTGCCGTTCCTCGGCCGCATCCCTATGGACCCCGCGGTGGTCGTGGCAGGGGAGAACGGGATACCTCACGTGGAAGCTTTCGAGGACTCGCCGACGGCGGTCGCCTTTTGGTCGGCGATCCGTCCCTTGCTCGCATTGACGGAGCGCCCGGAGCCGTCCCGCGCCGTTCCAGTCGCCGGCGGCGCAGGCGCACCGGGCCCCGGTACGACGGACCCGGAGGGATGAGGCGGACTATGTCACCTGCAGCCGCACAGCAACTTGTGTACGGACCCGTGCCGTCACGGCGGCTCGGCCGCTCGCTCGGCGTCGATCTCGTACCGCTCAAGACGTGCACCTACGACTGCGTGTACTGCCAGCTCGGGCGCACGACGAGCAAGACGGTGCGGCGTGGCCGCTGGGCAGACCCGGACGCCGTGGTCGCCCAGGTGCGCGACAGGCTGTCGTCCAAGCCCGACGTCATCGCGCTCGCGGGGTCGGGCGAACCCACGCTCCACGCCGGGATCGGCGCCGTCATCGACGGGATCAAAGCGATCACGGACGTGCCCGTAGCCGTCATCACCAACGGATCGCTCCTGGGCCGCCCGGAAGTGCGGCGCGACCTGGCGGCGGTGGACATCGTGCTCCCTTCCTTGGACGCGCCCGGCGAGGAGCTGTATCGGCGGGTGAACCGTCCTCACAAGTCGCTGCATCTCGACGACCTGGTCGACGGGCTGGTCTCCTTCCGCGCCGGCTACAGGGGCCAGATCTGGCTGGAAGTCATGCTGCTCGCCGGCATGACGGCCGCGGCGCCGCAAGTGCAGCGACTCGCGGAGCTCGCGGCTCGGATCGGGCCGGACCGCATCCAGCTCAACACGGCGGTGCGTCCCCCTGCGGAGTCGTTCGCGGCGCCGGTCGATCGAGCCACCCTCGACGAGTGCGCCGCTCTGTTCACTCCACGCGCGGAGGTGATCGCCGATCTCCCGGTCGCTGCCGGCAACGGAGTCGCCGGCGAGAAGGACGTCCTCGAACTCGTGTCGCGGCGACCGTGCACCGTCGCGGACATAGCCTCAGGACTCGGGATCCATCACGGCGAAGCCCTCAAGGCGGCGACCGCGCTCGTCAACCAAGGCGCGGCGGAGCTGCACAGCCACAAAGGTCGATCATTCTACCTGGCGGCGCCAGCCGCCGGTCAGAAGAGAGAATGGGAGAAGCCATGAAAGTCGCCATCAGCGCACAGAACGACACCATCGAGTCACTCGTCGACCCGCGATTCGGTCGCGCTCGCTGGCTCATCGTCGCCGACTCGGAGACCGGCGAGTGGCAGGCGCACGACAACTCGGTCAATGTGGACGCTTCAGGCGGCGCCGGAGTACAGGCGGCCAGTACGGTCGCGGCACAGGGCGTGCATGCTCTGATCACGGGCAACGTCGGCCCCAATGCCCACAAGGCACTGGCGGCCGGCAACATCGCGATCTACCAGGTCGGGAACGGGGTCACGGCCCGCGGAGCTCTGGACGCGCTGGCGCGCGGAGAGCTCACCGCGGTCGGAGGCCCCACCGTGAACGGCCATTGGGCGTGAAAGGGAGCTGAGCGATCATGAACGCAGACGGCAGGCCGAGACAGCGCCGGCAACGACGCGCAGGACCGCAATGCGACGGCAGCGGAGCCGGCCGCGGCCGCGACAGGCCGAACAGCCGTGGGAGCGAGAACAGTCTGGGCGGGCGCACCGCGACGCGAGCCTTGATCGCGGTCGGCACCTACGTAGCGCAGGACCTGCGCGATGCCGGGGGATTGACGCGGCCGATGCTCCGCAGGGCCGCGATCCGGCTGGCCTTGAGCCGCAGGGAACCGGCGCGCCGGCTGGGAAACGCGTACCTGCGGCTGGACCCGCCGGCGCCGGAATCGCTCACCCGCGTCGACGTGATCGACGCGGGCCGTAGCGCGCCTCCGCGCTCCGCTCTGGGGTCGGCGCCGGACGAGAGCAAGCAGCTCCCCGGCAATGGAGCACCGGCGATTTGAAGTCGACGCCCTCCCCCTTTACCATGAGCATATGCTAATAACCGCGAAGGAATCGAATGCCGCGCCCACCTATTGAACGCGCTGTCGGCGGCGTGCCTCGGGTGACCCTGTTCAAGCCCGCGGGCGTTCCGAGACGCGACCTGGAGCAGCTCGATCTGGCCGTCGACGAGCTCGAGGCGATCCGCCTCGTCGATCTCGAGGGCCTCAGCCACGAGCAAGCGGCCGCGGCAATGGCGGTCTCACGACAGACCGTCGGCCGTGTCCTTGAGCGTGGCCGCGCCAAGGTCGCCGAGGCGCTGGTCGACGGCAAGGCGATCCTCATCGGCGGCGGCCAGTACCGCGTCGAGCCGCGTCAGCTCTGCTGCGCATCGTGCGGCGAAGTCTGGACCGGCGACCCGGAGGCGACGTCACCAGCGTGTCCCGCGTGCGGGTCGGGCGACATCCGCATCTGCTGGGGTGGGGCAGGCCGCTGCGGCGAACTCCGCGGCGGTGGCCACGGTGCGCACGCCGGCGCGGGCGGTCCCGGCTGTCGAGGCCGAGGGCGTGGACGAGGTCACGGCCGCCCGTGACACACAGCCGTGCCACTATCACAGCTCAACGATCGAGTAACCAGGAACGGAGTCTGATCACATGACCGAGACCAACGGATCCAAACAGCGGATCGCCATCCCGTCCGAGGCCCCCGGCGGTCTCGACGCGAGACGCTCCGGGCACTTCGGACGCTGCGAATGCTTCACCATGGTCGACGTCGTCGACGGTGAGATCACCGAGGTCGCCGTCCTCACCAATGCGCCGCACACAGAGGGCGGCTGCATGTCGCCCGTACTGGCCCTGGCGGAACAGAACGTCGACGCGATCGTCGTCGACGGCATCGGCGGCCGCCCGCTCATGGGCTTCAATCAGGTGGGCATCGCCGTCCACGCCGGCATCGGCGCCGATGTGCAGTCCACCGTCCACGCTTTCATCCAGGGCGGCCTCCCGGTGGTCGGCTTCGAGAACGCCTGCCAGCACTGAGCTGCGAGGGCCCCGGCACGACGGCTGACCGGCCGTCGTGCCGGGGCCCTTTTGCGCCGCCGCCTCGTCGAGCCGCCGTCGCGAACTTCGCGAAGGTGAGTGCCTAGTGCTTGGTGGCGACGGCCACCACGTGATATTGCAACAGGTCGCCCGGCTCGTGGGCTTCTACCACCTCGAGGCCCATCCCGGCGATGATGTCGCGGACCGCTTTGAGGCCGAGCACGTGGCCGCGCGGCGGCCCCAGGGGACGCTCCGTGTCTCCCCAGTCGACGACCACGAACAGGCCGCCCGGCTTAAGCACGCGGACTACTTCTTCGAGCGCTTCCGGCTGGTCGTGCAGGTGATGCAGCACGTCGACCATCACTACGCGGTCGGCCTCCGCGTCGTCGATGGGGACCACGTTGTCGCCTGTCTCGCAGATGCAGAGCCGGTCCGCGATCTCGGGAGTGATCTTCTCGCGCAGTGATTCGAGCAGCTGGGGCAGAGCCTCGACGGCGAAGACCTTGCCGGCCGGCACCGCCTCCGCCACCGCGACCGTGTAGATGCCGGTGCCGGCGCCGTAGTCGACCACGGTCTCGGCGCCGCCCAGCCTCAGCAGTGCGACGACCGATGCCTGCGGCAGAGCCTCCAGCCGCGAGGGATCCTCGAGGCGCTTTCCGTGCGCGGGGTTGAACTGGTCGGCCATCAGGAAGGTAGCGCCGCGCTCGTGGTGATCGAGAACTCGGGCGGCTGATGCAGGTGCTTCTTCACGCTGCAGAGATTCATGGCGTTGACGATCGCCGACTCGTATTTCTCAGGGAAGCCGTCCGGCAGCGTCAAGTCAAGGTCGACCCGCGTGATCAGTCCAACGTTGGGGTCGAACTGAGGCGTCATGCGGAGGCTCGAACCGGTCGGATCGATGCTCCGCTGCTGCATGAAGCCCAGCGCGAAGATGCCGGCGCACGTGCCAATCGACGCGAGGAAGAGGTCAAAGGGGGCCGGCGCGGAGTCGTCGCCGCCGCCACGCGCCGGCTGGTCCGTCTCGATCGTGAACCCGCCGTAGTCCGCGTACACCCGCTTGCCGCCCGGGAAGTAGATCTTCATCTCCATGCTCAGATCCTTTCAGTCGCCTGTCGCCAGGCCACGGTATCACTGCTCGGACGATTGCCATGTTGCGAAATTTCGAAACTTGGCAATAATGGATGCATGAATGCTGACCGAGAGCGTTGCGCCGTGCACGCAGCCGTATTTGCGGCGCTCGCCAACCCCACGCGACACGAGCTCATGCATCACCTGTGTGACGGCGCCCGGACGCCGAGCGAGCTCGCCGAGCTGCTCGAGGTGAGCCGGCCCAACGTCTCGCAGCACCTGGCCATCCTGCATCGCGACGGACTCGTGCTCCGCAGCAGGCAGGACGGGCGCGTGCTGTGGGAGGTCGTGAACCCGCGCCTGCGTGAGGCCTGCGAGATCATCGACGAGATCATGGGACCCGAGCTCGCCCACCGCGCGCACGTGCTGTCACAAGAGAGGTAGGACTCATGTTCGGAACCAACGTGGGCCAGAAGGATCGGATAGCTCGAGCGGTCGTCGGAGCAGGGCTTCTCGCTTGCTCCGTGTGGCGTCTCTCGCGCGGCGGCGGCCAGGTGCTTCCTCTGTTGGGCGGACTTGCCGGCGCGACGCTGCTGTTCACCGCGGCGACACGGTCCTGTCCCATCTATGCCGCCCTCGGCATGAACACGTCCGACTAACGAACCAACGGAGATCGACAATGATCGCAGTCAACGTCCAGGCTTGTCCCCAGAACCATCCCTGTCCCGCCGTGCAGTACTGTCCCGAGGGCGCGATCGTCCAGGACAACGTCTTCTCCGCGCCTCGCGTCGACGAGACGCTCTGCACCGAGTGCGGCGCCTGCACGCGTGTCTGCCACGTGTTCTCCAAGGTCCAGGACGAGGTCTCCGTCGGCTGATGGCTCACTTCGACCTCGTCTGTAAAGACTGCAAGCACAAGTTCGTCGTCGTCACGCGGGCGGCGATCCGTGACAAGCAGAAGATCTGCCCGGAGTGTGGTTCCGGGGATGTCCGTCAGACGGCGGGCAGCTTCCTGCAGAACGGCCCGCTCTCTGACCCGACCTGCGGCGCTCCGCAGCGCAGTACGAGCTACGGCTGAGGGTGCTGAGCCGACGGCGCGTTGCGCCGTCACCACCTCAGACTCCACACCGGGCGCTCGAGGGGATACGCTGGCACTCATGAAGCCCCTTCCTCCAGAGCTGACCCTCGACCGGTTCGTCCTGGAAATGAGCCGGGTACCCGTGAGCGGCCTCTCGCACGGGCGCTTCTTGGAGCTTGTCGACCGGCTGGTCGTCTCGGACGAGCTCCTCGAGAGCCGCACGCGGTTCCTCGACCACGACTACGCGCGCAACCTCGTGCTACGCACTCCGCACTTCGAGTTGCTCGTGCTGTGCTGGCGACCCGGGCAGGCGTCAACCGTCCACGACCACGCCGGGTCGCTCAACGCCATCCGAGTCCGCGCCGGAGAGCTGACGTCGCGGGTCTTTCGTCCGGTAGCCGACGCCGCGCCGGGCGCGGGCCCCGTCGAACTTGCCTCCGAGGACCGCGTGAAACCAGGTCGGGCGCTCGTCGCCGTCGACCGCGGCGGCATCCACCAGCTCGCCGATACGTCGGATCAGCCACTCGTGACCGTGCACGTCTACGCCCCGCCGCTGCTCGAGCTCAACGTCTACGATACGGCGTCGCCTGAGGTACGGAAGCTGCCTCTCCGCCGCAGCTACGTGGAAGACCTCTGAAGCCGCCTCAGAGTTCGTAGATGTGGTACCCACCCTCGCAGGGCTGCCCGAGCGCGACGTGCACGCAAGCCTCCGCCGGCTCCCAGATCATGCTGGCGGTGGTGACGCTCTGATCCGGGTCCGGGTCGTCGTCCTCCCAGTGGTCGCAGATGCTGAAGGGCGCGTTCTCGTGGTCGCACAGCACGCGCTCACCGAGCTCGACGAGGTCGGTCCCGGCCTCGAGACCCTCATTCAGCAGCTCCGTGGCGCGCTCGCGCCGCAGGCGGGTGCCCTCGCTGTCGGACGCGTCGCCCGGCGCCAGTTCGGGCGACACGTAGTGGTTGGTGTGAACGAAGAGCGCTGTAGCGCCGGAGGCGGCCGCCCGCGGCGGCGGCGGCGAGCCGTCCAGGAACGCCCAGCGCTCGCCACTGGTCTCCACATCCCACACGCGCCCGCGCGCGTCGCAGAGCAGGTGGTTGGATCCCCGGGCTCGCGGAGCCAGCGTAAGCAGCCCCTTGACGTGCTCAAGGTCGGGCTGGCCGAGCACCGCGGCCAGAAGGAGGTTGTTCGGCACCCCGACCCGCTCGTCGCGGTAGTACACCGTATTGGCGGCCGAGCTGAACCCTGCGGCCGTGACGCCCGTTATCGGCAGGTTGTAGGCCGGCCCCGCGCTGATGTACGCGGCTTTGGACCACTTGCCGGTGAGTCGCACGATCCGGATGGTCTGCGCATGGATCTCCTCCGGGTACCAGTCCTCGTTGTGACCGGCCACCGGCCGCCCGCCGGCGACGACAGCGAACGACGTGCAGTGCTCCGCTGGATACGTGCGCTCGGCCTGACAGGTGAACTCTTCGCTGCAATTGAGCGCCAGCAGGTGCTCGAAGGGGACGTTGGAGCCTTCGGCGAGGCCGCGCAGCTGATCGACCGCCTGCGGCACGTAGTCCTCGGCGAGCTTCAGGTAGCCACGGGCTCGCTCGACGGCTTCGGTGAAACCGAAACCGGCGAGCCCCTCGAACCGCGCCGCGTATGCGTCGATGCCCCAGGCGACGACATCGCGCCCAGCCTCACCGATCTGCCGACCGACCTCGCGGTGCGTCCCGGATGCCTCGATGATCAGTGGTTCGGTCATGCGTCTCTCTCCCTTCGATCCTGCAGCATCCTACGCCGCCGACCGGATTCGTACCACGGACCCGCGGGAATCCCCACGGCATGGACGTATCTCGCGAGTTCCGGTTCTCCCCACGACCCAACCGTGCGGCCGACATCAAGTGGCGTCCGTGGGGCGAGCCATCCTTCGCGGAGGCTCGCCGGCTTGGGCGCCCAGTCCTCCTCTCACTCTCCGCCGTGTGGTGCCACTGGTGCCACGTGATGGACGAGACCACCTACTCGGACCCGCGGGTGATCGCGGCGGTCAACGAGCACTTCATCGCCATCCGCGCGGACAACGACCGTCACCCCGACGTGAACCGCCGCTACAACATGGGCGGCTGGCCCACCACCGCGTTCCTCGCGCCGAGCGGGGACGTTCTCACCGGCGGTACCTACCTGCCACCGGAGCAGATGCTCGAGAGCCTCGCCCGTGTCAAGGCGTTCTTCGACGCCAACAAGGCGAAGATCACCGCACTGGAGGGCGAGTGCGCAGCCGACGGTGACGGCACGG
The DNA here is from genome assembly GCA_963775255.1 of uncultured Thermoleophilia bacterium. Taxonomy (GTDB): domain Bacteria; phylum Actinomycetota; class Thermoleophilia; order UBA2241; family UBA2241; genus CAIXSE01. The sequence continues at coordinate 430,717 of CAVZIA010000001.1, forward strand.
CCCGCGCGCGCCTTGCCTGGGGACCTCTGCCGCGCGAACAGGCGCTGGAGGCGCTGGAGGGCGACCCGGACGTGCCCGGTGATATCTCGGCGGAGGTCGCCGTCGAGGTCGTCCGCGGCTTCGACCCGCTGCACGGTGGGCTGGGCGCTGAGCCCAAGTTCCCCCAGCCCGACGTGTTCGGCTTCATGCTCGCCTACGGCACATTGCGCGGCGCCGGTGACCCGCACCACGTGCCCGATGGCGGCAGCGCCCTGCTGCGCCCGGCGCGCGTGCAGGAGGTGGTGCGTGCGACCCTCACGGCCATGGCCGGCGGAGGCCTATACGACGTCGTCGAGGGCGGCTTCTTCCGGTACGCTACTCAGCGAGACTGGACCGTGCCGCACTACGAGAAGATGCTCGAGGACAACGCCCGGCTCGCGCTGCTCTATCTCGAGGCGTCGCTCTTCGCGACCGACCACGACCTCGGCGACCCGGAAGTCTACCGGCGTGCCGCCGAAGGCACGATCGACTACCTGATCGCGACAGTGTGGCGCGACGACGCCGGCGCTTTCGGCGGCAGCCAGGACGCGGACGAGGAGTACTACCTGCTCGACGAGGAGGGGCGGGCGAAGCTGCCCGCGCCCTTCGTCGACCCGACGGTCTACGTCGACTGGAACGCGCTCGCGGCACGGGCTCTGTTCCGGGGGGCGGCGATCCTGGAACGCCCGGAGCTCTCAGACCGTGCTCTCAGCCTGCTCGACGGCCTCTGTCGGCGCGCGCGCCGGGGAGACGCCATGGCGCACTTCGTGCACCCGGACGGCGAGACCGGAGACGGGGCGCCGCTCCTCGGCGACCAGGTCGCCGTGGCGGCAGCGGCGCTGGACGCCTACGAGGTCACCGCCGACCGGCGCTGGCTGCGCCGGGCGCGCACCTTGACGCTGTGGACAGTGGACAACCTGAGCCAGACGGACGGCCGCCTGCTCGACCGGCTGGCCATGCCCGGCGAGAGCGCCGGCCTGCTCGCCCATCCCGTGCCGGCGCTCGAGGAGAACGCGGCCGCAGCGGAGGTCCTGCTGCGCCTCGAGACGTACACCGGCGAGGCGCGCCTGCGCGAGCGGGCCCTCGAGATCCTCGCCGCCTGGGCGCCGCACCACGAGCAATACGGCGTCCAGGCGGCCGCCTATGCACAGGCGCTCCTTCGCTATCTCGAGAGGCCCGACCAAATCATCGTGGTCGGCCGCCGCGACGACCTTGGGGCGCGGCGGCTGCACGCGGCCGCGCTCACCGCCGCCGCACCCCTGCGAACCGTCCAGTGGCTGGATCCCGCCGACGCGGCCGACGCGCAGAGGCTCAGAGAGGCGGCACTGCCGGACGAGGGACAAGCCGCGGCCGCCTACGTCTGCCGCGGCCACACCTGCGCACCGTTCGGCGCTTGAGTGCGAACTCGCCGTCCGGTGGAATACACAGGTACGGCGCCGCCGGGTCCCCGGCGGCGCAGCATGATGATGGCCAGCAACCCGCTGCTCTGCCGCCCACGGAGGGAAGATGATCACGCTCTACCAGACCGAGTGGTGTCCGTACTGCCACCGAGTACGCCAGGCGCTCACTGAGCTCGGCCTCACCTACACGGCCGTCAGCGTGCCGGCCGCGAATGAGGACCGGGTCGAGCTCATGGCCATCGCCGGCCAGGACGGCGTCCCCGTTCTCACCGATGGCGACAAGGTCTACACGGACTCGAACGAGATCATCGAGTACCTGCGAGCCACCTATCCGGAGCCCGAGGACGCGGAGGAGAACGCCGCGCTCGGCGCCTGGCGCGCGGCCGCCATGGTGTCGCTCGCGCCGAGGGCCGCTCTCGCCCGCCTCCGCGAGGTCCTCGAGGAGAAGGGGTTCACTATCGTCACGCAGGTCAAGGGCCCCAAGATCAGCGCACGGCTGCCCAAGGAGTACACCATCCTCCACGTGACCGTGCCGGTCGCCGCCGTCAAGAGTCTGGACGTCGACCCTCTTGCACCGGTGGCGATGCTGCTGCCGGTCGCCGTCATCCCCACCGAAGACGGCAAGAGTGTCGTGGCCGCAGCTGACCCCGTCGGGCAGGTGTGGCTCTACGGCGAGCCAGAGCTGACCAAGGTCCAGGGAGCTGTCAAGAAACGGCTGCGCGAGGTGTTCGCAGAGCTCTGACCGTCATCCCCAGCGGTAGACGCGGAGACTCAGGAAGCCGGCGGCGACCGCGATCGCCACCAGCACGATCGCGGCGGACCAGTCCCAGGCGCCGCCGCTCCATGCCTTCTGCAGCAGGTCGACTCCGTAGGTGAGCGGCAAGACGTCACCGATCTTCGTCATGGTGTCGCTCATGACCTCAGTCGGCACCGAGGCGCCGCTCAGGAACAGCATGACGAAGAAGAGCATGAGGCCCGCGCCCTGTGCCGCGCGCGGGCTCGGCATGACAGCGCCCAGCAGGGTGCCGATGGCGGCGAAGGCGGCGGAGCAGATCACAAACCCCGCCGCCAGCAGCGCCAGCGAGTCGGGGAAGTGCACCGGGTAGAAGATGGCCGCGAAGGCGGCCACGAGCACCGACCCGATGACGCCGAGCATCAGGCCGGCCAGCACCTGAGACCCGAGGACCGCCCAGATCGGCACCAGCGAGGCCCGAAAGCGGCGCAGCACACCGCCACTCCGGTAGTCGGTCAGCCTGGCCGGCAGCATGATGACGCCGACCGACATCGTCACAACAGCGATGTACGCCGGCGCATAGTAGTTCATCGCCCCGATGCTGCCGAACACGTGCTCGTTTGAACTCCCCTTCTGGTTCCCGAACACCTCACCCAGCACGAACATCAGGACGACGGGGAAGGCGAAGGTGAAGACGATGGTCGTCGGCTCGCGCAGGAAGAGTTTGAGCTCGATCCACGTGAGCTTGAGCAGCACGCGGACGCCGCCGGGGTGTCCGGCGCGGCGCCCATGAGCGATCGGTCCTGCGCTCCCGTCCCGCGCCATCAGTCAGTCCTCCACCAGGTGGCCGGTCAGCTTGAGGAAGACGTCCTCCAGACTGGGTTCGATGACGCGCAGATCATCGCAGGCGAGGTCCCGCTCGACGAGCGCGTGACCGACCTGCGCCAGGAGCGGGCCCGTGCCCTCCACGACGATCCGCGGCCCGCGACGCGTCACCGACCGGGCACCCGGCACGTCGCTCAGCCAGCCCACCTCCGGCATCTCGCAGGTGAACACGACCTGCTCGAGCGGGTCGTAGCGGACGACGAGGCCTCGCGGCGTGTCGAGCGCGATGATCTTGCCCCTATCCACCACGGCGACGCGGTCGCAGAGCCGCTCGGCCTCGTCCATGAAGTGGGTCACGAGAACGACCGTGGTGCCACGGTCGCGGATCTGCTCGATGAGGTCCCAGGCGATCCGCCGCGCGGCGGGGTCCAGGCCCGTGGTCATCTCATCGAGGAAGACGACCTCGGGAGAGCTGACGAGCGCCAGAGCAATGAACAACCGCTGGCGCTGCCCGCCGCTGAGGCTCGAGAAGGAAGCGTCCCGTTTCTCCGCGAGTCCCCACTGCTCGATGAGGACCCGCCAGTCCATGGCCCCGGGAGCAAGGCTGGAGAAGAGGTCGAGCGCCTCCCAGACCTTGAGGTGGTCGGGGAGGTGCGACTCCTGAAGCTGGCAGCCCATGCGCCCGCGCAGGTCGCCCGCGTGATGGACGGGGTCCTTGCCCAGCACGCGCACCGTGCCGCCTGTGGGCGTGCGCAGCCCCTGCACGCACTCCACCGTGGTCGTCTTGCCGGCTCCGTTCGAGCCGAGCAAGCCGAAGATCTCCCCCCGCTCGACCTCGAAGGAGATGTCGTCTACGGCCACCACGTGGTGGCCGTAGACCTTGCGCAGGTGTTCCACGGTGATGACCGGCTGCATGACTGGAACCTACCCGGAATCGGACGCGGCGGCCGTGTGAGGCCACGCCGCGAGAACGGTCGCTCCCCTGTGGGACGTCATGGAGGGAATCACGGTTCGGTCGACGCCCCGGGGGCCGGCGCTCGTTCGTAGACCCGCACGGGTTCCGTCGTGCCGTCGCCCAGGACCCGGTCGACCACAAGCTGGCCGCTGCCGTCCAGGCTGAGCTGCACTTCAGGGGCGTCGAGCAGGCCGCTGCCGACCGGCAGATCCAGTGCGAGGTACCCGTCTTCGAGGGTCGCGAGCCCGCCGGCCGCTGAACCGTTCTGGAGGTCGTGAAAGGTGACCCGTGCCGCGCCATCCTGCCGTCCGACGACCAGCGCCTGTCGGGGGTCAGCCGCGCCGCCCACGACGCGCTGCCACGAGCCGACGTAGGCGCCGATCTGGTCGGACTCCGCCGAGCCGCACGCCGTCGCGCCGACGGCGAGCGGGACGAGCGCGAGCAAGGCGAGGACGACGAGCCCGCCCGCGGACGGGCGCCCGAGGCGGGCGCGGCGGGCGCCCCCGAACCTCGGGCGGGCGCTCACTCCAGGGGAGCCGTGTAGCCGCCGAAGAGCGAGTAGCTGCCGGGCGGCTGCTCGGGGTCGCTCCAGCGGCCGAGGCGGCGGAAACGCTCGCGGCGCTGCCGCCGCCGCTCCAGAGCGGGGATCTGATCCAGCTCGGCGAGGGCTTCCTCGATCGACTCGCCCAGACGCTGCGCCGCGAGCTCGGGGTTGTGGTGGGCGCCACCGCGTGGCTCGGCCACGACCTTCTCCACGGCCATGAGCTCGAGCAGTTGCGACGCCGTCGGGCGCAGCGCTTCGGCAGCCTGCGGAGCGAACGCGGAGTCGCGCCAGAGGATCGCGGCGCAGCCTTCGGGCGTGATGACCGAGTAGGTCGCGTTCTCGAGCATGAGCACGCGATCGGCGACGGCGAGAGCCAAGGCTCCACCCGAGCCGCCCTCGCCGATGATCGTCGCGATCACCGGCACGGTGAGTCGCGCCATCCTGAGCATGCTCTCGGCGATGGCGCGCGCCTGCCCACCCTCCTCCGCGGCCACGCCCGGGTACGCGCCAGGCGTGTCGACGAAGGTGAGCACCGGCAGCCCATGGCGCTCGGCCAGCTTGAACAGCCTCTGCGCCTTGCGGTAGCCCTCGGGCTTGGCCATGCCGAAGTTGTGGATCGTCTGCTCGTCAAGAGTGCGGCCCTTCTGGTGGCCGACCACCAGGACGGCGCGTCCGCGGAACCAGCCGAGCCCGCCGACGATGGCGGGGTCGTCGGCCCGCAGGCGGTCGCCCTTGAGCTCCTCGAAGCCGTCGATCAGGTAGCCGATATAGTCACGCGTGCGCGGCCGCTCCTTGTGCCGGGCGATCTCGACGGTGACCCAGGTGTCATGTCTCCGGCTCTCGTGCTGGAGCGTCTTCAGACGGCCCTGGAGCTTCTCGATCTCCTCGGACAAATGGACGCCGGGCATAAGTGGCAAGCGTCCGAGCTCGCTCAGCCGCTGCTTGAGCCAGCCTGCTCGAGCGTCCTGCTCCGTCTTCGGGTTCTCCTCCTCGGTCAGGTTCCTCACCTCCTCCCAGAAGTCGCAGGTAGTTGCCTACCTTGACGCGCAGGTCCTTGCGCGGGACGACGGCATCGAGGTGGCCCAGCTCGAGGTTGCGCTCCGCGGTGCTGAAGCCCTCGGGCAGCTCCTCATGAGTGGTCTGCTGGATGACGCGCGGCCCGGTGAAGTAGAGCCGCGCGCCCGGCTCCGCGACGCAGATGTCGGCGAGCGTCGCGAAGCTGGCCACCACGCCACCGGTGCACGGGTCAGCGAGGACGGTCACGAAGGGCGATGTGGCCTCGTTGATGAGGTCGACGGCGCAACTGGTCTTGGCCATCTGCATGAGGCTCAGGATGCCCTCCTGCATGCGCGCGCCGCCGGAGGTGCAGACGGCCACCAGCGGCAGGTCCTCGCCGCTGGCCAGCTCGGCGCTGCGCCAGAGCTTCTCGCCGACGACGCTCCCCATGCTGCCGCCCATGAACCCGAAATCCATGACGGCGAGCACGCAGGGCGTGGAGTCGATGCTCGCCGTGCCGCTGACGATGGCCTCCTGAAGCCCGGTCTTGGCCTGGGCCTCGCGCAGTCGCTCCGGGTAGGTCTCGAGGTCGGCGAACCCGAGCGGGTCGAGCGTCGTGACCATCGTCCAGAGCTCATGGAACGTACCCTCATCCGCGAGCTGCCGGATCCGCTCTCGCGCTCCGATGCGCAGGTGGTGCCCGCAGTGAGGGCAGACCATGAGATTGTCACGCACCTCGCCGTGCCGCGCGCCCTGCTGGCACGACGGGCACACCCACTCGGGCCTGGCCGGCTCATTGTTGCGGCGTTCGATCTCGATGGTGATGCTCATGAGGTGCTGCGCCCTCCGGCGCGCCCGGCCCAGAGGCCGCGGTCAGCCGTCGTACCGGCTGAAGACCAGGGCCACGTTGTGGCCGCCGAACCCGAAGCTGTTGCTGACTGCGACGCCGACGTTGGCGAAGCGGGATTCCAGCGGGACGTAATCCAGATCGCACTCGGGATCCGGATCGTGGAGGTTGATCGTCGGCGGTATCAGACTGTTGACGATAGTAAGGACGGTCGCGACCGCCTCGAGGGCGCCGGCGGCGCCGAGGCAGTGCCCGATCATCGACTTGTTGGAAGAGATGGCCACCTCGTAGGCGTGACGGCCGAGCGCCTCCTTGATGGCGCGGCTCTCGGCGATATCGCCAGGGCCGGTCGAAGTGCCGTGCGCGTTGATGTAGTCCACCTCGGACGGGTCGATGCCGGCCTCGTGAAGCGCCGCGAGCACGGCGCGCGCCTGGGCCTCGCCGCTCTCGTCGGGCAGGGTCATATGGAAGGCGTCGCTGCTCATGCCGTTGCCGGCCAACTCGGCGTAGATGTGCGCGCCACGGGCCTTCGCGTGCTCGAGTTCCTCGAGCAGCAGCACGCCGGCGCCCTCACCGATGACGAAGCCGTCGCGGTTGACGTCGAACGGCCGTGAGGCGCCCTGGGGGTCTTCGTTGTGCGTACTCAATGCGCGTGCGGCGGCGAAACCAGAAACGCCGACCGGGCTGATCGGCGCCTCGCTGCCTCCGGCGAACATGACTTCGGCCGCGCCGTCACGAATGAGCCGGCCGGCGTAGCCGATGGCGTCGGAGGCGGCGGCGCAGGCAGTACAGGTCGCACTGAGCGGACCCTTGGTGCCCAGCTCGAGCGAGACCTGCGCCGCGCCCATGTTGGGAATCATCATGGGGACCAGCAGCGGGTTGGTGCGGTCCGGTCCCTGATTGAGCAGCTTGTCCGTCTCCACGTGCAGTGTCTGCAGGCCACCCACTCCGCTCGCCATCACCGCGCCGACGCGCTCGGCCTCCGGCTTGGGGTCGAAGTGCGCGTCCTTGGACGCGTCGATGGCGGCGGCGACCGCATATCGGCTGAAGAGGTCCAGCCGGCGCGCCTTGCGCTTGTCGATGTAGTCCTCGGCGACAAAGCCCTGGACCTCTGCGGCGATGTGCACCTTGTAGCCGGTGGTGTCGAACCGGGTGATCTCGCCCACGCCGGAATCGCCGGCCACAAGGCGGCGCCAAAACGTATCCACGTCGTTGCCGATCGGCGAGATGACGCCCAGACCGGTGACGACGACTCTGCGTCTGCTGTCTGCCATTCTGCCGCGCCCCGTCAGATGCCCAGGCCGCCGTCGACGGGCAAGGTGACCCCGGTGACGAAGCGAGCCGCCGGCGAGGCCAGGTAGACCACGGCCATGGCCACATCGTCGGTTGTGCCGATGCCCTTGAGCGGTGTCGCGTCCACGATCAGCTTTCTCGTCTCCTCAGGAAGCGCCTGTGTCATCGGCGTGTCGATGTAGCCGGGAGCGATGGCGTTGACGCGCACGCCACGTGCTCCGAGCTCTTTGGCCAGCGACTTGGTGAGTCCGATGATGCCCGCCTTGGCCGCCGCGTAGTTGGCCTGGCCCGCGTTGCCCCTGCGACCGACGACGCTGGAAAGGTTGATGATACAACCGGTGCGCCGCCGGAACATCCTGCGCGCCGCCGCCTTGCTCACGAGGAACGTGCCACGCAGGTGCGTGTTGATGACAGCGTCGAAGTCCGCCGGGTCCATCATCATCGTCACGTTGTCGCGCGTGATGCCGGCGTTGTTGACGACCACGCTGAGAGGACCCAGGTCTTTCTCGGCCCGCTCTACCATGGCGTTCACCTGCTCTTCGTCGGAGACGTCTCCCATGACGACGAGGCCCTTGCGTCCCAGCGCCTCGACCTCGGCCACCACAGCCAGGCAAGCCGCTTCGTCGGCGAAATCGTTGACGGCCACGTCGGCGCCGGCGCCTGCCAGCGCCAGCGCGATCGCGCGGCCGATGCCGCGGCCGGCGCCCGTCACGAGCGCCGTGTCGCCCGTCAGGTCCAGTTCTATTGTCACGCGTCCTCCAAGTAACGACCGTCGTCGCGCAGCGCCACCAGCGTCTCCATGTCGGACACGTGGGCGGTCTGCGCCTGCGGTTCGATGCGCTTGACCAGGCCGGTGAGCACGGCGCCCGGACCGACCTCCAGGAACGAATCATAACCTTGCGAGTGCAGGGTCTTCACAGTCTGGGTGAACCGCACCGGCGAGACGAGCTGGATCTGCAGCAGTTTGCTGAAGTGGTCGGTCTCGTACTGGACGGTGCAACCCGAGAAGAATCCGGGGTCGGGCGTGCGCCAGTCGGTGCTCTCGAACTCCCCGCGCAGGGGCGCGAGCGCCGACTCGACCAGCGGCGAGTGGAACGCGCCGCTGACCGGCAGCGCGACCACACGCTTGGCGCCGGCGGCGCGCGCCTTCTCGCCCAGAGCCTCGAGCGCGACCCTCGTGCCGCTCACCACGACCTGGCCGGGACAGTTGAAGTTGGCCGGCCAGATGCCGTCCGTCTCAGCGCAGAGCGTCTCCACCGCGGCGTCGTCCAGCCCGAGCACGGCGGCCATTCCTCCGGGGTTGGCGTCGGCGGCGCGCAGCATCTCTTGACCGCGCCGCCGCACGATGCGCAGCGCGTCTTTGAAATCGACGGCGCCGGTCGCGACCAGCGCCGAGAACTCGCCGAGGCTGTGCCCGATGGCGACGTCGAAGCGCAGCCCCTCACGGCGAAGCACGCGGAACATGCCCACCGAGGCCGCGAGAAGCGCCGGCTGCGTGAAGTCGGTGCGACTCAGCCGGTCGATCGGCCCTTGGCAGCAGAGGTCCTGCAGGTCGTAGCCGAGCATCTCGGAGGCCTCGGCGTAAGCGGCGCGCATCTCCGGTTCTGCGGCCGCGAGGTCGCAGCCCATACCGACGGCCTGTGACCCTTGGCCGGGGAACATGAGGACGAGGTTCTTCACGAGGCTAGACTACAGCTCCCACTTCGTGAGGCACGAGCCCCAGGTGAGGCCCGCGCCGAAGCCGGCCATGAGCAGCGTGTCGCCCTTCTTGAGGCGGCCGCTCTCGCTGGCCTCGTGCAGACAGATCGGAATCGACGCGCACGACGTGTTGCCGTAGCGGTCGAGGTTGGCGAACACCTGGCGCTCGCTCATCCCCAGCCGCCTGGAGGCTGTCTCGATGATGCGGATGTTGGCCTGGTGAGGGACGAACAGGTCGATGTCCTCGACCGTGATCTCGGCGTCGGAAAGGACCTTCTGGCACGATTCGACCACGGTGCGGGTGGCGAACTTGAACACCTCGCTGCCGGTCATGTGCATGGCATGTTCGTGGTCGCGGACGGTGTCGAACGTGGCCGGCATACGGCTGCCGCCCGCCGGCACCAGGAGGTTGGGAGCGCCGCTGCCGTCGTTGCCGAGGTCGAAGCTGAAGATGCTGCCGTTGTCGGTCGGCTGCACGAGCACGGCGCCGGCGCCGTCTCCGAAGAGCACGCAGGTGCTGCGATCCTCCCAGTCGACCATCTTGCTGAGCACCTCGGCGCCCACGACCAGCACGTTGGTGTAGATGTTGGCCGAGACGAACGCCGTGGCGATGGCAAGGCCGTAGACGAACCCGGTGCAGCCGGCCTGGACGTCGAACGCGCCGGCCTTGGCTGCGCCGATCTTGTCGGCCACGATGGAGGCCGTGGCCGGCATGATGTGGTCGGGCGAGATGGTGGCCACGATGACGAGGTCGAGCTCGGCGGCATCGAGGCCACCCTGCTCGAGGCAGCGGCGAGCGGCGACTTCTCCGAGGTCGCTCGCCGCCTCGTCTACGCGCGCGATCCGCCGCTCGCGGATGCCCGTGCGCGTAGTGATCCACTCGTCGGACGTGTCCAGGAACTGGCTGATCTCGTCGTTGGTCAGCACGCGCTCGGGGACGTGGACGCCGAGCGCGCTGATGCGCGCGCCGCGCACGAGGCCGCGACGGAGGCCGATCACAGCCTGGCCTCTCCGGCGGCGACGGCGGCAGCGTCGACGATGGCGAACATGAGCTCGCCGCGGCAGGCCAGCCGGCCGTCCACGGTCGCCTTGACCTTGGCTCGACCGACGGGGCCGTGCACGGCGACGATCTCGGCGTCGAGAGTGATCGTGTCGCCCGGCCTGCAGACCCGCTTGAAGCGCACCTTGTCGATGCCCGCGAACAGACCGACCTTGTCTCCGCCGGGGGCGGCGTCGGCGGACGGCGGCACCTCGCCGGCGGCCGCGGCTTCGGGAGGCGCACTCGCTGCGGCGATGGTCGCCGTCTGCGCGAGCGCCTCAACGATGAGCACGCCGGGCATGACCGGATTGCCGGGGAAGTGCCCGGCGAACCACCAGTCGTCGTCTCGCAGCATGCGGACGGCCACGCAGCGTACGCCCGGCTCGCCGTCGATGACCTCGTCGACCAGCAGAAACGGTGGACGGTGCGGAAGTAGTTGCAGCACCTGCTCGTGCGTCAGCTTCACGACGGCTTCAGCTCCCTCGTGCGACGGAGGTACCGCTCGACCTGGATGAGCACCGCCGTCGCGGCGATGCCGTAGCCGAGCACGTTCTTGACGGGAATGGTGCGGCCGCCCGGCAGCGGCAGGCGGCCGAGTGTCTGGTCCAGCGCGTCGAGCACGTCGTTGACGACGCGCCCCACGGTTGCTTCGCCCGGCTTGGGCTCGAGGGCGGCCGCCGCCGCCACGCGCTCCGCGAACCCCGGGGGCGACGCCAGCTCGGCCTCGCCCCACGTGGCCAGCGCGCCGCGCAACTCGCTCAGCTGCCCCAGCTCGGCGGCGCAGTGGGGACAGAAGCTCAAGTGGCCCTGCAATTCGGCGACCTCGAGGTAGCCGAGCTCGCCGTCGACGTACTGGTTGAGCCGCGCGCGGAAGTAGCTGCAGTCCATCACGACTCCCGCTCGGCCCGCAGACGCAGGCGCAGCGACGCGCGACCGCGGTGGACCATGACCTTCACGGTCCCGAGCGGCCGCGCGGTGATGTCGGCGATCTCCTGGTACGGCAGGCCGTAGATGTCGCGCAGCACGGTGGGCACGCGGTAGTCGTCAGGAAGGTCGCCGAGGGCGGCTGTGAGTGTGGCAGCGGTGATGCCGTCGCCCAGCTCGGCCTGCTCGCCGGCGGCAAGGTCGGGCACTTCGACGGGCTCCGGGCGCCGGCGCTCGCGGCGCTGGTAGTCGACTGAGGCGGTGAGGGCGAGGCGGAACAGCCAAGTGCTGAACGTCGCCTCACTGCGATACTGCGGCAGCTTGCGGTAGCAGCGCAGGAACGCCTCCTGCGCCGCGTCTTCGGCGTCGGTGGGGTTCCCGAGCACGTTGTATGCCACTGTGTAGACCATCCCTTGGTACCGCTCCACGATCGTCTTGAACGCGTCCACATCGCCCGCTGACGCGCGCGCCAGCTCAGCGGGCGTCGGGTCGGGCAGCGTGGCCCACTTGTGGTTAGACGTAGACATGCGTCAAGGAGTTACAGCGGGTCGGGGGGCGGATTCGAAAAGCAATCAAGTGTACACCCCCGACGACGGACGCCTCGCGATGCAGCCGGACCGGGCGATGCGAGCCGATCGAGGCGAAGGAGCCCGGTCAGGCGCTGCGCCGCAGCGAGGCCCCGGCGGCGATCATGAGCAGCCGCGCCGCCGCCAGGGCGGTGTGCCCCTGAGGGTCATACCCGGGGGCGAGCTCGCAGATGTCCACGCCGGCGAGCTCACAGCGCGTGACGACGGCGCGAATCAGCCGAGCGAGCTGCCAGAACCAGAGCCCGCCCGGCGCTGGCCACAGCGTGCCCGGGGCGCAGCTCGGGTCAAGCCCGTCGACGTCGATGGTCATGTAGACGCGGTGCTCCGGGTCGAAGCGCGCGGCGAGATCGTCCAGCAGCGCCGCGCCACCCAGGTGCACCTCCTCGGCGCGCACCAGGACGTTGCCGGCAGCGCGCGCGGCTGCGACCTCCGCCTCGCGCGCACTCCCGACATCCCGTAGCCCCACCTGCACCACCGTGCTCACGTGAGGCAACTCGCGAAGCCGACGGATGGGGCTGGAATAGCCGTCCCGCAGCCCGGCCACCTCGTCGCGGAAGTCCAGGTGGGCGTCCACCTGCAGGACGTCCAGCAGCCGGTCGTCCGGCAGGCCCCGGACCACGACTGGCGGCGCCGAGTGGTCGCCGGCGACCACAAGCGGCACCGCCCCCGCCGCGACGACGTCGTGGACCGCGGCGGCGCCGGCAGCCAGGTCGGCGGCGAGATCCCCCGGTGCGCCGCTCAGCGGGACGTCGCCACAATCCACGAACTCCGCGGGCACTCCACCGGGTATGAGCGGCCCGCCGAGGCTGAAGTCGTAGTGGTCGAAGATCCCGGCGTACGCGGCCGAGGCCGTGCGAACGGCGTCGGCCGCACTCGTCGCCGAAGCGAGAGCGGCCACAGCTGCTGGTGACGGCGGCGCGGCCGGAGGCTCGTCGCCGTAAGGGACGTACAAAGGCAGACCGAGAAAGGCGAAGCGCGCCGGACCGGCGGCCCCGGGCATGAGCGCGCCAGGCACGCCGTCAACCGCCGGCGCCGCGAACGGCGCCCCAAGGAACGTGTCTGCATCCGGCCTGCGGTTCATGCGGTCATTGCTACTCGACTGGTGGCGGCGGGGCGGCGGCGAGACCCTGCGGCCCGCCGCCGCCCGTATCCGAGCGCGTCACACCTCGATCCGGGTCGCCCGAGATCACAGCTCCACGGAGCGGCCACGTCGCCGCAGCGCCACCCATGCTATGAGCGCGACGACGATCACGGCGATCACCACGACGATGATGATCGTGGTCGCGCTGCCGCTGCTCTCGGCCGTCTCCGTCGCCACCTTGGGCTGCACGTCCTTGTAGGTGTCGACGTTCATGTAGTTGTAGAAGGCGGCTCCGTCGTAGCCCGCGGTGTCGGTCGGCGACGGCACCACGCCGTCCCACTTGTCGCTGCGGTACGCCTCGAGCTGGTACGGATAGGCGAAGATCAGGTACGGCGACGACTCGTAGGCGATCTGCTGCATGCGCTGCACGAGCGGAACGCGCTTCGCGACGTCGATCGTCTCTTCCTGCTGCGTGAACAGCTTGGTGTACTCGGGGTTGGTCCAGAGCGTGTCGTTCCAGCCCTCGATCTGCTGGGGCGTCGGGACGCCGAGCATCATGTCCGGGTCGTAGTCGTAGGTCCAGTACCAGATGTACATGTCGTAGTCCGGCGCGTACGTGTCGCCCTTGTAGTTGTACTGGGCGTTGAGCAGCACACCGGAGTCGACCACCTTGAGATTGACCTTCAGCCCCACGTCCTTGAACCAGCCGGCGATGAGCTTGGCCGCAGTCTGGTTCTCCGGCGAGTCGGTCGTGACGAGTAGCCGCAGGCTGAGCGGCTTGCCGTCCTTGGTTTCGCGGAAGCCGTCGCCATCGCCGTCCTTGTAGCCGGCGGCGTCGAGTTCCGCCCTGGTCTTGACCGGATCGTAGGTGTAGAGCTGGTCGGCCGACGGCTGCCAGTGGTACACGGAGTACGGGACGATCAGCGTGGACCCCACGTCGGCCTGCCCGAAGAACGCTACGTCGGTGATCTTCTGCCGGTCGATGGCCCAGTTGAGTGCGTGCCGGAACTTCTCGTCCAGCAGTACCGGGTTACCCAGCGAGTCCGGCGAGTCGTAGCAGTTGAAGCCGAGCTCGTTGAAGCGCCAGTGCGTGCCCTTGAGGCCGGTGACCCCCTGGGCCTTGACCAGCGACGGGTACTGCGCCTGCGGCAGCTCGACCGCCGCGTCGATGCCGCCCTGCTTGAGGTCCGCGGTCATGGTGTCGGCGTTGGTGTAGTTCTCGAAGATGACCTCCTCGACCTTGGGCTTGCCGCCCCAGTAGTCCGGGTTGGCGACCATGCGGATGTACTTGCCCTTGCTCCACTCGACGGTCTGGAACGGACCCGAGCCAACGATGGGCGTGGGGTTCTGGAAGGTGGTGGTCGCCGCCTTGCCGCTGACCTTGCTCCAGATGTGCTCGGGGATGATCGGCACGATCATGGCGAGCATGTTGGCCTTGGGCTGTTCGGTCGTGATCTGCGCCGTGTAGTCGTCGATCGCCCTCGCGCCGGTGATGCCGCCGGTGTAGATCGCGATGGTCTGCAGGTCGTTCTTGACGATGTAGTTGAAGGTGAATGCGACGTCATTGGCGGTGAGTGACTGGCCGTCCTGCCACTTCACGCCCTTGCGGATCTTGAATGTCCAGGTCTTGCCGTCGGGCGAGACCGACCAGCTCTCGGCGAGCTCGGGCCGCGGCGAGAGGTCCTTGGCGTTGAAGCCGATGAGGAAGTCGTAGTTGAGGTGCCAGATCTCGTAGTCCTGGCCGAGGAGCCCGATGAACGGGTTCAGGTTGTCGGGCTCCAGCAGCCAGCCGACGCGGAACGTGGTGCCCTGGCCTGGCGCCGGGGAGGCGCTGCTCGAGGCCGAGGCAGCCGGCACGGCCGCGAGCAGCGCGAGCAGCGCGAGCAACAGCAGGACGAGCGTTTGGTTGCCGGGATGCCGCCACATGCGGCCCTTGAAGCGAGTCTTCATGGATCCCCCCTGGTCATGTCGCTCTGCGGTCCTGAGATCGCCCGTGGTCTCGCGCGGCCGACCCCCCGGAGCCCGTGGGCATCTGACTACACCCGCGCTCCCTGGTCGGCGAGAGCCTCCGCGAGCAGCGCCCCGAGCCGCGCGTCCTGGTCCGCCGTGAGGCGGAACGCGCGCTCCGCGGCGAGCAGTTCGGCGAGACGCGCACGCACCCGCTCGCCGAGCGTGGTGGCCCCCTCAGCCGCCCAGCGGTCGTGCACGTTGTGGTCCAGAAGCGCCGGCATCCAGAACTCGCGGTGATGTCGGCGCGTGTACCTGGTCCCGAGGTGGTTGCCGCCCGGACCCGCCGCCCTGATCTCGTCCAGGGCCAGGGCGTAGTCGTCCACCGGCACCTCTCGCATGAACTGGCGCGCGTAGCCGACCAGCTCGTCTCCGAGGACGATGGACTCGTAGCTGCTCTGCAGACCCGACTCCAGGTAGCCGACGTCGTGGAGGAGCGTTGCGCGTGAAAGTGAGCCGTAGGCCATGCTGAGCGCGGCGTCGGCCGTCCACTGCTCGTCGAGCAGCTTGGAGTCGGACATGCCCGCGTAGGAGAAGCTCGGCAGCCCGTAGTACCGCGCCAGGTCGGTGCCGACCTGTTGGGCGAGCAGAGCATCAGGCGAGCAGTACGGGTCGGTCATCGTCCGCATGTCCATGGCGCCGGCGCCGACGCCGTAGACGAACGGCGCTCCCCTGTTCACGTACTGGTGAAGCACCAGACCACTCAAGGTCTCCGCATTGCCGGCAAGCACGGCCGCGGCGACACTGCGCGGCCCTGTGGCGCCCATGTTGGGCGCCGGCGCGTAGATGAGCGGGATGTGAAGCTCCGCGCAGCGGATAACCTTGGTGAGCGCGTCGGGGTCGTGCATGAGCGGCGGGGACGGCATGGCGTAGACGGCGAAGCTCTCCTTCTCGCCGCAAGCCTCCGCCATCTCCTGCATGCGCGTGAGCACACTGCCGTCGCGCGGCGCCACGAGCAGGGGCTTGCGCGTGCCTCGCAGCATCGCGACGACCTGGGCCAGGTCGTCGACACCCTGCGGAGCGTCTTCGGGCAGGCCCATCGACATGATGAAGTCGATGTTGGGCAGAGCCTCGCAGAGCACCGCCATGCCCTCGACGTCGTCGCGACGGACTCGTCGACGCTCACCGTTCTCCGGGTCGCGCACGTAGAGCACGTCGGAGCCGGTGCCGTAGTAGACGGGTCCGTCCTTGAGGACCAGGGGCTGGGTGCCGCCGCCACGCGGCCTGAGCAGCCATTCCCGCGGGGCAATCGCAAGCGCTTCGTCCACCAGCCGAGCGGGGAAGCGCACGCGCCTCCCGTCGACGGTGGCGCCGGCGGCTCGGTAGAGCTCTAGCGCCACCTCGTAGCGCACGTCCACGCCGGTGTCGGCGAGCAGCTCCAGCGTCGCCTCATGTACCCTGCGGCACTCGGCCTCGCTCCAGACGGTGAGTCTCGCCTCCCCCATACGGTCCCTCCAAGCATGGTGCGGGGCGAGGCGCCGCCCCGTCCTGCACAGGTTCCTGACTTCGGAGTCAAGTAAGTTCACTCTCGAAATTGAATGTCAAGCAGGTATTTTCCGGGAAGAACTATTCACAAGTTACCGGGAAGCAGGTACCATGCGCCAAGTAAACCGGGCGCCAATCGAGGAGACCGGGGCGGCGAAGAGGACGATAGTGAGCGGCGAGAACGATCGGCGGGCCAAGAGCGAGGGGCGGCAGAGCGGCGTTGATACGTTCGCGCCCATAGGCGACGAAGCAACGTGCCTGCATTGGCTGTGGACGACGCTCTACGCGCCCGACGGCGTGAGTACCGTTTGCCGGCACTGCCGCGTGATGCGCCGCTTCCACCGCGTGACCAGGCGCCGCGCTTATGCGTGCGACCACTGCGGCACTCAAGTCTACCCGACCGCCGGGACGTTCATGCAGGGCTCCGGGCTGGGCATGGCCACTTGGTTCTCCGCCGCTTGGCAGCTCATGGAGGGCGACCCCAACGTCGCGCCGCGGGCGCTTGCCGACGAGCTCGGCGTCAGCTACAAGACGGCGCTGCGCATCAAGCGCAAGCTGGAAGAGGCGCTGGCCCCGGGGAGCGCCGATGCGGACCTCCTCGAGCGACTGCGCAGGGACGCCGGCGGGCCCGGAGTGGCCGCCGCCGGCGTCCCTGCGCGCGAGCGTTCTTCGCGCGCGCGTGAGAACATCCGCGCCGCGGCCTGCCGCGTGTTCGCGGCGCGCGGTCCATCCGCAACCCGCATCGCCGACATAGCACGCGAAGCCGGCGTCTCCAGCGCGATCATCCACTACTACTACAAGTCCAAGGACGAGGTCCTGCTCGCCGCTCTGCAATGGGCAAACGAGCACACCAGCAGCGCGCTGTACGAACTGCGCCAGGAGACGGACGACCCTGTGGAACGCCTCCGCCGCACCATCGACCTCGCCATCCCATCGGAGGGTGTACTGCGCGACGAGTACGTGCTGTGGATCGAAACGTGGGCGCGAGTCCGTCTGCACCCGCGCCTGCTCGCGGAGTGCGCGGCCATGTCCGAGCGCTGGGTCGCCTTCTTCCAGGAGCTGGTAGAAGGAGGCGAAGAGGCGGGGGTCTTCAGGCCGATCGCCCCACCCGCGGAGATCGCCCAGCGCATGGTCGCGCTTTCGGACGGCCTCAGCTTCCGCTCCGCGATCGGCTACACCGGCATGCAGGTGCAGCGGGTGCGTGAGCTGCTCGTGAGCTTCGCGGCCGAGCAACTCGGCGTGCCACCCGAGTCGCTCGCCGCGAGCTGACGCCGCTCGCCCACTGACCCCTGCGGCGCCGGCGCCGGGGTCTCGGCCTCGCCGGCGGCCGAGCCCCCTGGGCGCGTCCTGACTCCGCGCGCACCGTCTCGCTTCCCCTGGCAGATGCGTGCGGGCCCTCTTCTTGTGCGCACACACCGGGCCCGATTGTCCACACAACCGTCCAAGAGACCGCGAGAATGTGCGCACAATCCGAATGTGCATACATCTCGACTGAGTCCTGAACACATCCCGCGCAGGTCTGTGCACGCAAGACAGAGCGACCCGCGGAGCGAAGACTGCCGGCGAAAGCGCGAGTCTGTGGGGACGTGCGGCGGCCGGACGTATGGCCGGCTCAGCAGAGTGCGCCGGCGCTCAAGCCGGAGCTCGGCACAAAGCCCGGAACGCGTGCAGACTGTGCGGCCAAGGATGGTACCCGTACGCGCGAGGGGCGGCGGCGCCGCGCGCGCCGCCGCCCCTCGGCGGTGTCAGATCTGCAGCCCGGCGGAGCTCAGTCGACGCCCAGGATGCTCTTGGCGGTGGCCACAGCCTCGATGGCGTCCTCGGCGTAGCCGTCGGCGCCGATCTCGTCGGCCCAGGCACGCGTGGTCGGCGCGCCGCCGATCATGACCTTGACGCCGTCGCGCAGACCGGCGGCCTTGAGGGCCTCGATGGTCTTCTGCTGGTTCGGCATGGTCGTGGTGAGCAGCGCCGAGAGCAGGAGCAGGTCGGGCTTGACCTCTTCGACCTTGGCGATGAAGGTCTCGACCGGCACGTCGCAGCCGACGTCGGTGACCTCGAAGCCGGCGGCCGAGAGCATCGAGCAGACGATGGTCTTGCCGATCTCGTGGATGTCGCCGGCGACGGTGCCGGCCACGGCCTTGCCGGCGACCTTGCGGCCTTCCTTGCTGGCGTCGAGCGCCGGCTGCAGCACGGCGACGGCGGCCTTCATGGCCTCAGCGCCCTGGACCAGCTCGGGGAGGAAGAACTCGCCGCGGCCGAAGAGGTCGCCGACCTCTTCGATGCCCTTGACGAAGCCCTTGTCGAGGATGTCGCCGGGGGAGATCCCCGCGTCGAGACCCTCCTGGGCGAGGCGCTCGGCGTCCTCGACCTCGCCATCGATGACGCACTGCTTCATCTGCTCGAACAGCTCTTCAGACATTGGTCCTCCCTTGCACAGTCGTCCGCCTAGTGCGTCCGCAAGAACGCGTGGGTTCCACCCCAGGAACGCAACCTTAAGACCGGTGAAAGGGTCGCGTCAAGCAAGTAACTTGAAGAAGCACTTGCGCCAAGTATCAGCCGGGTGGCAGGCGGAGCAAGGAAGCAGACAAGCAGTGTCCGAAAATGTGGCCTTGCAGCGAATTATGTTCGGTGCGGGCGAGTGCCCCGCAAGAAGCGGTCGAAGGCGGCAACCCCCTCATTGAGTCCAAGCCTGCCGATTCCTACGCGGAAGTGGTCCTTGGGCACCGCGTCGGTGATCTCGGACTGGTAGATGGTGGCCGGCAGGACCAGGACTCCCTCGGCGTCCAGCAACTGCCGGCTGAACTCCGCAACGTCGCCGCCCTTGTACCGCGGGAAGCAGACGCAGCCGCCCACCGGGGGCTGCCAGTCGAAGAGGTCGGACCAGCGGTCGAAGAAGTCGTCGAACACGGGCCGGTTGGCGGCGACGATGCCGCGGTTGCGCTCCCAGATCGCTTCGCGATGGCGGAGCGCGACCGCCGCCAGATACTCCGAAGGTGCGGCATTGCAGATGCTCGTGTAGTGCTTGCGCTTCTCGAGCCGCTCGAGCAGCGACCTGTCTCGGCAGGCGAGCCAGCCGACGCGCAGGCCCGGCAGGCCGTACGCCTTGGAGGCCACGTTCAGGGAGACCGCGGTCTCCGACAGGTCGGCCGCCTGCGGGAGCGTCCGCGCCGGGTCCACCTCGATGCCCCGATAGACCTCGTCACAGAACAGACGGATGCCGCGCTCGTCGCACAGCGCCGCGAGCTCGCAGAAGGTCGCCTCCTCGGGCACGTAGCCGGTGGGGTTGTGCGGGAAGTTGACGGCGACGAGCCTGGTGTTCGGGCGCAAGAGACCGCGCAGGTCGTCGAGATCCAGCGCCCAGCCGTCTTCGCGGCGCGGGACCAGCGCGCTCACGTCCGCGCCGGTGGCCAACGTCACCGTCTCCATCGCCTGGTAGCACGGCACCGTGACCACCGCGTGGTCGCCGGGGCCGGCGAGCTCCTGCATCGCCCAGAACAGCGCCTCCTCGGCGCCGGCGAACGGGAGCACGTGCTCGGCGTCCACCTGCCCGTACGTGCCGGCGACCGCCTCACGCAGCTCCGGCGTTCCCCACGTCTCTATGTAGGACAGAGGGAGCTTCATCAGGCCCTCGCGGTCGGCCTCAGTGCCGAGGGCCAGCAGTTCCTCGATGGTCATGCTCTGCGCATCCGACGCGGTGAGGTGGTACCGGACCTTGAACTCCCATTCCCCGAGGTACTCCTCCAGGCGGAACGTGCGCAGCGACTTCATGAGCGTGCCTCCTTGAGCAAGGCGTAGACGGTGGTGCGGGACACGCCCAAGGCCCTTCCGGCGTGGGCGGCCGCGTTGCGGGTGGCGAACAAGCCGCGCCGGTCCAGCACGCGGACGAGGTCGAGCCGCTGCTCGCGCGTCAGGCGCTCGCGGCGCTGGTGGCGCGAGCGGCACTCCTCGTCGACGACGAGGAGGATCTGCTGGCGCCAGTCCTTGTCGAACAGCTCGGCCGGCCGGTCCTCGACCGGCGCGGCGAAGCGCACGAGCAGGTCGATGGTGCTGTCCAGCGGCGAGCGGTCGAAGTTGATGCAGAGCAGGCCGCGTGGCGCGCCCTTGGAGTTGCACAGGACGACGCTCACCGACGTGACCGCGCGCCCGTCGGCCAGGACCTTCGGGTACGGGCCGATGACGCGCGCGTCCTCCGGGTACGGCGGGAGCTCATCGATCAGCGAGCGGTCGCCGACCTCGCGCCCGGAGACCGGGTTCCAGATGCCGACGATACGGTCTCGGCGGACATCGTGGACCGCGACCTCCGCGAGCGGCGCGAGCAGCGCGACGATCGCCTCGCACACGGGCAGGTGCGGCACCATCCAGTTGGGCACAGGCGACTTCACAGCCATGTGCGGACGATATGTCCCAGTCGGACGATTCGTCAAATCAGCGGACGTTCCGCCTTGCTGAGCGGCGGCAGTGGGGACTCAGTGCTCGTCCTCGGGACCAAGCTCGGGCGGCACCGGCGCCGGGAGTCCGGCGACCTCCGTCAGCAGATCCTCATACGGCGCCAGCAGAGCTCCGAGGTCCTGGTCGCCCCGGTAGGCGGAGAGAAGCAGGACGAAGAGGCCCAGCGTGTGCCGGGTGACCTCGCGCCAGGAGTACTCGTCATCGAGCGCGGCGCGCGCGAGCATCTGCTGGAAGGCTCCCATGAGCCCGTGGCTGATGAGCTCGTCCGAGATCGGCGGCTCCCCGTCGGAGGTGCGGAGCTGCTTCAGGTCGTCGATCAGCTCACGGAAGATCCTCTCGTAAGCTTCACGCATGTCGGCGCGCGCCGCCTCATCGCGCTGGGATGCCTCCACCGCCAGCGAGAACATGTGCGGCGCGAACGCTTTGATACCCTCGTCGGCCCACATGTACCAGACGAGGCGAGCCGCCGGATCTCCTTCCGGACCCACGCGCGGAATGATCACGTCCGCCATGTACCGGACCGCGATCCGGTAACAGGCCACGAAGAGGTCACGCTTCGTGGGGAAGTGCTGGTAGAGCAACTGAGGCGTGATGCCGAGCTCGATGATGAGGTCCCCCATGCGCGTGCCCTTGTACCCTTTGTGCGCGAAGCTCCGGGTGGCGGCGCGAAGGATCGCCTCGCGGGTCGCCTCGTCGCGGCGGGCGACGAGGTCCACACCGTTCTCGCCCGCCGCCTGAAGCCGGCCGGCCAGCCGCGTCCTGATCGCCGCCGGCCGCAGTCCCTGCGCGCGCAGCGCCTCCGCTTCGCGCACCAGCGCGAGGTGGTCCTCGGTGTAGAGCGCGCGGGTGCGGCTGGCCTTCTGAGCCTCAGGGAGCAGGCCGAGGCGTACGTAATAGTAGATGGTGCGCCTCGGCACTCCGCTCTCCCGCTCGAGCTCGCTGATCGTCAGAGCACGCAAGGCTTCCTTTCACCGGATCGTCGTCGGACTGCCTGCCCGGCATGCAGGCACTGGACAATGCTACAGCTGATAGTATTCTTATCGATACTTCAAATTATCGTCACTCTCTTGTTTCAGTCCGGGACACGGAGACCAAGGAGGCCAGATGACACCCTTGCCGCTCGCCCAGGCGGTGGGCGACCTGCAGCCGGACGTGGCGCGGCGCCTCGTCCAAGAGAAGATGGCCGCGGGTGAAGCCCCGCTAGCCATCCTGCGGGAGCTCCAGGACGGCATGGGCACCGTTGGCGACAAGTTCGAGTCCGGCGAGTATTACCTCTCCGAGCTCATCTTTGCCGGTGAGATCTTCAAACAGGCGAGCGCCCCGCTGCAGGACGCGCTCACTGAGGCCGCCGAGAACGCCGTCGGCACCATCGTGCTCGGCACTGTGAAGAACGACATCCACGAGTTCGGCAAGAACATCGCCGGCACTGTGCTGTCGTCCAACGGCATCAGGGTCGTCGACCTCGGCGTAGACGTCGATCCACAGGCGTGGGTCGACGCGATCAATGAGAGCGACGCCACGCTGGTCGGCATGTCTGCCCTGCTCACCACCGCGTTCGACTCGATGAAGGAATCGATCGCGACCATCGAACGCGCCGGCCTCCGCGACAAGGTGACGATCCTTGTGGGCGGTGGCCCCATGACCGAGGAGGCCGCCCAATACGTCGGCGCGGACCACTACTGCGAGACCGCTCAGGACGGCGTCATCGCCGCCAAGAGCGCGATGGGGGTGAGCTGACATGGCCGAGATACAGGGACCGCCGCCAGGAGCGCCTCAGGGACCGCCGCCGAACCCGCTCTTCCTCGAGCGGATGGAACGCATCCAGACCGCGATCCACTGCGGCACGCCCGATCGCGTGCCGCTCTCGCTGGTGATGGACACGTTCGCCTGCAACGTGATGGGCGTGAAGTACTCGGACTTCTGCGCCGACCTCGACGTGTCGGGCCGGACGATCCTCGGCGCCCTCGAGAAGCTCGGCGACGTCGACTCCGTGCAGTGGGCCTCCTATGCGCCGGCCATCCTCGGCATGCTGTGGCTCGCGCCAATGAAGCTGCCCGGGCGCGAGTTGCCCGACGACGCCCTGTGGCAGCTCGACGAGCAGGTGCGCATCCAGCCCGAGGACTACGACCGGATCGCAGAGATCGGCTGGGACGCGTGGCTCGGCCGGTACATCGGCCGGTATCTCGGCGAGGCCGCGGCGGCCGGCGCCCAGATGCAGGAGAAGGCGCCCCGTTGGGTGGGCGAGTTCATCGGGCGTGGCTACGTGCCGTTCAGCGTTTCGACCGTCGACCATCCGTACGAGCACCTGTGCGGCGGCCGGACCATCCAGGAGTTCACGATGGACCTCTTCACACGGCCGGACAAGGTCGAGGCCGCGATGGAGTCCATCATGACGTCAAAGCGCGAGCAGGCCCGGCAGATGATCCGCGCTATTGGACCCTACGGCTACTGGGTGGGCAGCTGGCGCACGGCTCCTCAGTTCCTCTCGCCCAAGCTCTGGGACCGCTTCGTCTGGCCCTACATGAAGGAGCTAGTCGAGATCGTCGCCGAGGAGGGTGGCATCCCGATGCTGCACTACGATGCCGACTGGGACCGGGAGATCGAGCGGCTGCTCGAACTTCCGGCGCGCACCTGTGTGCTCGCCACCGACGGCGCTACGGACCTGTTCCGCGCCAAGGAGATCCTGGGCGGCCACATGTGCCTGATGGGCGACGTGCCTCCCGCGATGCTGACGCTCGGCACAACTGACGAAATCAAGGCCTACTGCGACCGGCTGCACACAGAGATCGGTCCCGACGGGTTCATAATGGCGATGGGCTGCGCGGTGCCGCCCAACGCGAAGTTCGAGAACGTCAAGGCGATGGTGGACTCGGTGCAGGGGCGCTGAGCGCACCGGCGGTTCCATGACGAGAGGGGGACGCCCTTCCGGGGTCCCCCTCTCGTCTCGTTCTCCCCCAGTCTGCTCCCGGGCGGCACCCGAAACGGCCTCAGTACAGCCCGTACTCGTCCACGGCCTCTCGCAAGGCCATCACGTTCTCCGGCCTAGCCTCTCCTGTGATGGAATTGGCGCCGTCGACGATGAGGCCTCCGGTGTCGGCGAAGTCCTCGATCAGTCCCTTGACGTAGTCCTTGACCTCAGCGGGCTTCCCCGTGACCATCAGCGACCCGGGCACGTCGCCCCAGAAGCAGAGGTTGTGTCCGCAGGCCTCTTTGAACTTCTTGCGGTCGGTGCGGTCGAAGTGAGCCGCCACCACACCCGGCGGCAGCTCCGCGAGGTACTTGAGGCGCGGCGTGTAGTCGCCTTCGAAGAAGGGGCAAGGCGTGACGCCGGCGTCGAGCAACGCGAAGATGACCGCCTTGAGGCCCGGCCAGTAGTACTTCGCGAACTGCTCGTCGTTGAGGAATCCGGCCGCGCCGCGATGCAGCGGGATGAACACGCGGGGGTTCCCGCTGCCCTTGGCGGCGCCGATCGCCTGGCCGACGACCATGGGCGTCAGCATCTCCATGAGCGCCTGCAGCTTGTCCGGCTGCCGGTACAGGTCGAGCGTGCTGCCGCGAAGGCCGCGGTAGTCGTCTGAGACGGTGTCGAACGGGACCTTCGTCACACCCACGAAGGCGACCGGATACCCCATCCCGGCCATCTGGCCCATGAAGGCTCCGAACGCCGCCATGAAGGCGCCGGCGTCCCGGCTCATCTCGGCGAGTGCCTCGAACATCGCCGTCATCGGCGGCGCTCCCAGCAGCGCTCCCCAGGCGAGCGGGAAGTACATGGTGTTGATCCACCAGACGGGCGGCAGGGGGAGCTCGCCGAGCACGCCGAAGGCGCTTGCGAGGCGCGGCCACAGGGTGTGCAGAGTGAACCTGGTCGGGTCCGCCAGGAACTCGTCGTACTCGTCGGCCTTGAGGTACTCGTCCTCGACCCACTGGAACTGGACGTCTTCCGGCAGGTCGCCGCCCGGCCAGCGGATCTGCTTCGACCCGAGCGCCTCGAGCGACCTCGATGGGGGCACGGCCATTCCGGGAGCCCAGTCCCAGCCGAAGCGTACCGTCGCCTCGCGCAGACTGTCGAAGTTGAGCTTGGCGTCATAGCCCGCGTCCCTGTCCGATACCCCGGCCATGCGCGTGTGGAAGTACTCCAGCGCCAGTGGCATAACGGGGACGCGCTCTGGCTTGCGCAGGGCGACGGCCTCCTCGAACAGCTTGAGACGCTGTGCGGAGAGCTCGGCCGGCTGGGCGTTCGTGCTCATGGTTCCTCCCTCACGAGGCCGAGGCGTTCGCCCCGGTCCAGTCGGCCGCCAGCGCCAGCGCGGCGGAGGCGTCGCGGCCCCAGCCGTCGGCACCGGTGTGGGTGCAGACCTGCTCGTCGACCGGAGAACCGCCGATCATGATCCTTACGCGGTCGCGCTGCCCGGCGGCGGCGATGCCGTCGATGGTGTCCTTCATCGAGTCGAACGCCAGCGTGAGCAGACCGGAGAGACCGACGACCTCCGGCCGGTGCTCGTCGATGGCGGCCACGAAAGCCTGGACCGGGACGTCGATGCCGAGGTCGTGGACCTCATAGCCGGAGACCTCGAGCATCATGCAGACGACGTCCTTGCCGATGTCGTGGATGTCACCGTGGACGGTGCCGATCACCACGGTGCCGCGCTTCTCCGTGGCGGTATCCGTCGTGATCCGCGGCTTCAGCTCCGCGGCGATGCCCTTCATGATCTCGCCGCCCATGATGAGCTCGGGGATGAAGACCTCCTCGCAAGCGAACCTGTCGCCGAGGACGGTCATCGCGCTCTTGGCGTCCTCAAGGACCGCCTCCGGGGCTTCGCCCGCGTCCAGGCGATCCTTGACGAGCTGGAGCGCCGTCGCTTCGTCCATCGCGAGGATGGCGTCGGTGAGCGGTGTGGACATGCAGCCTCCCTGCAATCGCCGATGCTGGCTCGGGAACGTCCTCGAGCCTGCTCCAGGACGTCAAACGTATAGCAAATGTATCGTCGTTTCATTTGCTTGTCTAGCGCTGGACCCCACCGACTAGAGACGCCGATGTGGGCCTAGCCGACGAGCTCGGGCGGAACCGGAGGAGGGAGCTGCGCGACCTCGGACAGCCGCGCCTCGTAGGGCTCGAGCAGCGCACCGATGTCGAGCTCTCCGCGGTAAAGCGAGAGCACGGCGAGATAGATGCCGAGCGTGGTCCGCACCACGTCGCGCCACGAGTACCGGTCGTCGAGCGACGCCCGGGCGAGCATCTGCTCGAACGCGCCCATGATGCCGTGACTGACCAGTTCGTCCGGCAGCGGCGGGACGTCGGGCGATGTGCGCAAGCTGCCGAGCTCCTCGATGTGATCGCGGAAGATGGTCTCGTAAGCCTCCCGAAGGTCGCGGCGTGCCTGCTCGTCGTGTTGTGCCGCCTCCAGCGCCAGCGCGAACATGCCGGGTGCGAACGCCTTGATTCCCTCGTCGGCGTACATGTACCAGAGCATGCGCTCCGGGGCGTCGCGCGCCTCCGCGAACCGGTCACGGAGGAACACGTTGATGTACTGCACGGCGACCTTGTAGCAGGCCACGAACAGGTCGCGCTTGGTGGGGAAGTGCTGGTACAGCACCTGTGGGGTGATGCCGAGCTCCGCGATGAGGTCGGCGATGCGCGTGCCGCGAAACCCCTTGAGGGCGAAGCTGCGGGTCGCCGCCGTGAGGATCGCGTCGCGCGTCTCCTCCTCGCGGCGAGCGACGAGGTCGACCCCGTTCGCACCGGCGGCCTCGATGCGGCCGGCGATCCGCGATCTGATGGCAGCCGGCCGCATTCCCTGCTCGCGCAGCCTCTGGATGTCATGCAGCAGAGCGAGATGGTGGTCGGTGTACAGCGCCCTGCTCGGGCTGGACTTCTGCGCAGCCGGCAGCAACCCGATGCGGACGTAGTAGTAGATGGTCTGCCGCGGCACTCCGCTTTCGAGCTCGAGCTCTGCGATCGTCAGCGCTCGCACATCACTCCTCAGGAGATGGGCCAGACGCGGTCAGTGCCGATGATGTCACACCGGACCGTGAGCGTCGCCGCCGCGGCACCAGGCGCGCACCGAGCCCGGCGGAGAGGGCGGCGCCCACTGAGGCCAGGAGCGTCGTTCCGGCGGCGCCGGGCACGACAGGCGACCACGCGGAGAGCGCGGGACCCGCGCTCGTCACGCCCGCCTGTGCCGAAGGTGACGTCATGTCGGCATCCTTGAGGACAAGCGAGCTGGGGCGGCCCCGGGAGGATCTCCCAGGGCCGCCCCATGACCGTCGGGGGACGGCGGACTCGGGTCAGCTGCCGGGCTCGTAGTCGAGCGGCAGCGTCGGGTACATGCGGTCGCCGACATCGTTGGGGTCGAACGCCGACTTGATCATGCGCTGGTAGCGGAACACTTGCGGCTGCTTGGAGTGTGCCAGCGCGTTCCAGATCGCCTCGTCGGTCCAGCCGATCTGCAGGTAGAGGAACTCCTTGCCCGGCGGATACTTGATGGAGGCCGCGTCCTTCACAGCATCCTCCATGTGCTTGATGCCGGCCACCGTGGACTCGTGGTCGTCGGGGTCGTAGCTGACGAACTGCTCGAGGCCGGTGGCGCCGCCCAGCGGGATACCCGAGCCGGAGCCCATCATCGCGTCGCCGCCGCACTGCACGAGCTTGCCTCCGGCGGCGTCGCGCTCCAGGCCGGCTGCAGCCGTCGGGACATAGCCCTTGACCCAGTCCGGCGTGCCGAACTGCATCCAGCTGCCGATGTAGCCGCCGGCCCACACGAAGTTGATGTGCTTGTGGCCGAGCCGCTGCAGGTACAGGTTGGTGAACTCGGCCATGTCCTGATCGCAGAACCGCTCGACCTTCCAGCCGCCGACCTCCTCCAGGATGGCGTCGAGGATCTTGTCCTGCAGTTCGATGTCCTCCCTGGACCGGCCCTGCAGGATGAGCTGGAAGCTGATGCGCAGCTCCTCGGTGAGGTCCTTGACCTTCGGGTCGGCGGCGAGATCGGGCACGTCGGAGAGCGTCTTCGTGTGGTCGTTGTACATGAGCCAGAACGCGGGGGCGAGGTCGGCGCCGGCCAGGTTGAACTGGCGGTGGAAGATATAGCCGATCTCGTTGTCGTAGATCCTGTAGTAGATCTCGGCCCAGGCGTCCCAGTCGGGCACGGCGAGGGTGTAGACGCGCATCTTCTCATCGACGGGGAGGCGGTACGCGGGGGCGGTGCCGTGGACGTTCCACTCGGTCTGGCCGAGGTGCGGGGCGAGCTTGACGGCGCACTTCGTGTACACGCCGAGGCCGCCGCGGCTGCCGAGCGTGCCCCGGCAGATGGCGCGCACCGACGGCCCGGGGCCCTCGCTGCAGAACCAGCCGTCGCCGGAGCCGAGGGACCCGGTGCGGACGATCTCGCCCTCCGGCGTGACCCACTCCATGCCGAGCACGTTCTCGGCGTTGCCGCCCATGAAGTAGGTGTCGGGCCCGGCGCCGTGGTAGGCGCAGGCGCTGGCCACTATGGAGCTCGAGCAGCCGACGCCGGGGATGTTGAGGTTGAGACCCAGCGGAAGGAGCTCCGCCTGCAACTGGGCCGCGATGACGTACGGCTCGACGACGGCGTACATGTTCTGCTCGTCGATCTCGAGGATGCGACCCATCCTGCGCATGTCGAGCTGCAGCGTCGCGTCCTCGTCCTTGATGGGACCGGACCAGTGGTACCAGCCGGTCCCGTGCGGCTTCACCTTGAGGCCGTACTTGTTGGCCAGCCGGACGATCGCCTGGACTTCTTCGGTCGAACTGGGGAGGACGACCGCAGCCGGACGCGCCATGTAGTGACTCTGCTCCGGCCGCACCAGCTCCGCCAGCCACTGGAAGGCGTAGGTATCGAGCACGGCGGCGTCACGCGAGACGTTGTCCGCGCCGACGATGTCCTCGAGCGCCCGATAGGCGCTGTCGGGGATCTGCGGGGAGTTCGCCGCCGTCTCGGCGGGCGTCGTGGGCTTAGCGTAACTCGGGCTCATGACGCCTCCTTCGTGACACCGGCGGAGAGTGCGACGAGCTCCAGCACGTCGCGCACCTTGAGATCGGCGCCGGGGCCGCCCGACGCAGTGTCGGCGGCCACCGCCTCGTTGAAGTTCAGCTCACAGCGCGAGCAGGCCGTGACGAGAGCCTCGGCGCCGGTGAAGGCAGCCTCTTCGACGCGCTCGGCGGCGGTCGCGGCCGAGTAGTCGGGGAACGCCTCGCGACAGGCGCCGCCGGCGCCGCAGCACCAAGCGGCCTCGCGGCTGCGCTCCATCTCGACGAGCTCCACGCCGGGGATGGCGGCGAGCACGTCGCGCGGCGCATCGTAGACGCCTTGGGCGCCGTTGTGCCGCGGCCGCGGCGGATCGTAGACCACAGCCTGGCCGTAGATCTTCTTCTCCTCGCCCTCCCAGACCTGGTAGGGCTCGCCCTGCCGGCCGAGGCTGCACGGATCGTGGTAGGTGACGGTCATCGGGACGGGCGTGGTGAGCTCCAAGCGCTCGTCTTTGATCAGCTGGTCGACGCACTCTACGGTGTGGAGGATCTGCGGCATGTCTTCCCACGCGCCCTCCAGCGTCGGGTAGAGGCGCGTGAACACGTGGCGGCAGTCGGCGCACGGCGTGACGACGGTCTTGACGCCGGCGTCGGCCCACTGCTTGAGCATCCGGGAGCCGGCCTCGGCGGCCTCGTCCCGGTAGCCCATCTTGTCGGCGAGGCCGCCGCAGCATCCGTTCTCGAAGAGGCCGACGGTGAGGCCGGCCAGCTGGAGCAGGCGGACCTGCGTGCGGACGGTCTCGCGAAGGCTCTCCTCCAGCGAGTACTTGCAGCCGGCGTAGAAGACGACGTCCACCGGCTCCTTGGCCGGATCCTTCAGGCCGAGCCCCTCGGCCCACGCGTTGCGGTCGGCCGGGGTCACAGGACTCTGGCCGGCCAGGCCCGCCCGCGTCTTCGCGATCAGCGGGCGGTACGAGTCCGGCACATGGTCCATCTCCACGAGGTGCGCACGGAACTCCCGCAGCGCGAGGATCGGCTCCATGTCGTAGCGGCACATCTTGCAGGTCACGTCGCAGTTGCCGCAGAGCTGGCACTTGAAGGCGATGTCCACGACCTGGTCGGTGACCTCGCTGCGCCCGTCCATCAGGCTGAGCGCCGTGACGAGCTTGCCGCCGGCAGAGTAGGCGTGGAACTTGCCGGCCTCGACGGACGGGCAACCCTTGGAGAACCGGTGGCTCTGTACGAGGTCGAACGGGATCCACTTGCAATAGCTGCAGCGGGTGCAACGCATCGCGTCGGGCCGATAGTCGGTGAGGGCCATGTCAGGCCTCCTTCACTGCGAGCGGGGAAGGCGCGGTGGGCGCTCCGAAGCACAGCTTGCCGGGGTTCAGGATGCCGGCCGGGTCGAAGATCGCCTTGACCTTGCGCAGGGCGTCCTTCGCCGCGGCGTCGCGGTTGTAGACGAGCTGCGCCCACGAGCCGTAAGGCCTGCTGAAGTAGGCGCCGGCGGCCATGAGATTGGCGGCCAAGTCGTTCGACAGGTCCCTCAGGTCCTCCGCCGTCCCGGCGACCGAGGCGTCGTAGGGCAAGCTGAACTCCACGTGGTGGGTCACACCCTGATGCTGCGGCTGGATGTAGACGCCAACGTCCTCGGCGGCGTAGCCGTGGCCGCCGGCGACGATGTGGGCGATCTCGACGAAGGCGGGTGCCTCCTCCAGCGTGGTGACGAAGAACACGTCGGCGCAGGCGCCCTCCGCGGCGAGCTTCCAGGGCGTCTCGCAACAGCCGGCGAGCGCCGTGGCGATGTCATCCGTGGCCGCACCTGGAACGGCCGGAGCAAGCGTCACGCCGAACTCGCCGGCCAGGGCGAACGCGTCTTTCTTCTGGACCTCGACGCGCTCGGCGGCGTAGAGCTCGCGGCCGCCGAGCCCCAAAACGAGCGTCCACGCGGGCAGCGCGTCCGGATCGACGGCGGCGCCGGCAGCCTTGAGCAGCCGCGCCAGGTAGGCGCCGTTGACGATCAGTACTTCGTCGCCGAGCCGGATCCGGTCGAGACGGTAGGTGAAGTCGACCAGCTCGTTGAGTTCGACGGCGGCGGCGAACAGATACTCGTGGGCGGCGGGGACGAGCTCGCACTTGACCGCCGCCCAGGTTACGACGCCGAATGTGCCCTGTGCGCCGGTGAGCAGGCGGAAGAAGTCCGTCTGCCCCGGTCCCTTCGGGTCGGCCTGCACAAGGCCACCCTGCCACTGGGCCTCGAGCGAAAGCGGGCCGGTGCCGGCCTCGCCCGTGAACATGACGTCGCCGTTGCCCCACACCACGCCGCAGCTGCGCAGCGGCTCGGGCAGGTGAAAATTGTACCGCGGGATCAGCGTCGGCTGGCGCTCGAGCAGGCTCGCGACGACCGACTTGTTCGCGCGGGGGTACAACGGCGGCGTGACGCGCATGCCGTGCTCGGCGAGAGCGGCCTGGAGTTGCGCGTACGTGACTCCCGGCTCGATGACGACCATACGGTTGCGCCGGTCGACGCGCAGGATCTTGTCCATGCGGCGAAGGTCGAGCACCACGGCGCCGGGCACGCTCGGTACGGTATCGCCGTGGAAGTGCGGCCCGCCGGAGCTGACCGGCACCAGCGGGGTCGCGGTCTCGTTGGCCCAGGCGACGACCTGCTGGACCTCTTCCGCCGAACCGGGCCGGACGACGGCCCAAGGCGTCAAACGCGGGGCCAAGCTCTCGTCCTGCGCGTACTCTTCGGAGCTCGCCGGATCGGCCGCGACGTTGTCGCGGCCGACAAGCGCGGCGAGCCCGTCGATGATCTCATTCACTTGCGGGACCTCCCCCGGACCGTGTCGGCGACCGTCTGCGTCCGCGCCGGATACGCATCCCGGCGGTGGTTCGAGCACTCTCCAACACTGACGCGGGTCAGAGTCAACGGTGGAGGCGACTATGGCCGAGCGCCCGGACGCGGACTAGAGTGGAACGGTGACTACCTTCGAGCCGGCAGACAGTGGACAGGCGCCCGGCACGCAACGGCTGATGCCGATCGGCATCTTCTCGCGGATCACCGGCCTGAGTCACCGCGCGCTCCGCCTCTATGCCGAGCGGGGACTACTGCCGCCTGCGCACGT
The DNA here is from genome assembly GCA_963775255.1 of uncultured Thermoleophilia bacterium. Classification (GTDB taxonomy): domain Bacteria; phylum Actinomycetota; class Thermoleophilia; order UBA2241; family UBA2241; genus CAIXSE01. Next base: position 462,713 of record CAVZIA010000001.1, read on the forward strand.
GGACCCGGCGACGGGTTACCGCTACTACGACGTGCACTCGATCAGGGCGGCGGAGATGATCCGCCTCCTGCGTCGCCTGGACGTGCCTCTGGGTGAGATGGTCCTGTACATCGATGCCGCCACGACAGACCGGGTGGAGGAGACCATCCGCCAGCAGCGGGCGCGTCTGGAGCAGGAGCAGGCGCGCCTCGACGCTGCGCTCCGGCTGCTGGGCCGCATCGACGAGCTGGACGGCATGTTCCGTGCAGCGCCCGTCGTCGAACTCGTCGACCTGCCGACGGAGCGCTGCCTGCTGTGGTCGGGCACGATGGCCAGGTCTGAGTTCCACGAGTCCTACATCGACCTGGCGGCCGCCCTGGCGGCGAGAGCGGAGGCCCGCGGCCTCACATCGTGCGACCGCGAGGTCGTCGTGCTGCAGGACCCCACTGCCGTAGGCCTCGCCGGCGGCGACGAGACGGTACTGCGCTACCAACTCTGTCTGCCCGTGAACGGCGCAGAGGACGCGACGGACGACGACATCGTCGATCTCGAACGAGGCCGGTTCGCGCGCAGCGTCTTCACCGGCCTCTACGAGGACGGCTACCGCTTCGCCTACGCCCGCCAACTCGAGTGGCTCGCCGACAGCGGCATGGTCCTGCGCGGACTGCTGCGCATGCGCTTCGTGCGCGACGAACGGGACACCGCCGACCCGGCGGACTTCGCGACTGAGCTGATGTGGCCGGTGGGCGAAGCGCCGCCGGCCGACGCCGAAGGCGGAGAGCGGCGCGACCTGAGCCACGACTGGCTCGCGCCGTAAGGCCGCCCACGCCGCCCCTCCCGCGAAGGGCGGCGCGGGCGTCTCCTCAGGTCAGTCCCAGGTGCCGCCGAACTCGTCGTAGACGAGCGGCAGCAGCGACTTGAGCCGCGTGTACTCGTAGATGTTGTGGTTGGCGAGGCCGAACACTGCCGGCTCCGGCACGCGGACGCCGGGCGGCAGCAGCGGCACGGGGTGGCCGTTCAGGATCGTGTAGCCCATCCAGAACCGTGTACGCCACTCCACGCCGCCGTCGATCTCCCGGATGAAGTGGACCATGATGGCTGGCGCTGCCGGGATCTCCGGAGGCTGGTGCTCGTTGAGGCTCCAGCCGAAGCCACCGACGAAGGTGCCCACGTTGGGCTTGTGCCAGCGGCTCATGTCGAAGCCCATCTGCTCGGGCGCGAGGAAGTGGATGTCGATGTGCTCGGTGCCCATGCCGGTGTCTTCCGTGACGTGATGGATCACCTTCTCGCACTTGTCACGGACGGGCACGCCGGGGTCGAGCAGCCGCGACTGCGCCCAGTCGTCCACGTGGACGCCGAGGTGGTACGGCGGGTACCAGATGCGGTAGCGCAGGCCCTCTATGGGGTGCCAGGCGAACCACCAGTCGATCATCTCCACGGTGATACCGGGCATCTCGTGGCGCATGGCGATGTAGCCGGCGCCGTTGTCCATCATGCCCCAGCCGATCTCGGTCTCGAAGTTGCCGGGGTCAAGCAGCTTGTTCATGTCCTCCGGCAGCAGCATGTGGTCCTGCGGGATCGGGCGGTCCGGGGCCATCAGTGCGACCGTGGCCGGGTCCGGCCCGGGGAACTCCATCGTGTAGAACTTCGCATAGGGCCTGGCCTGCTCCTCGGGAGTGAGCGGCTGCGGCTGACGCTCCGTCGTGGCGGCCATGGTCAGCTCCTCTCGTCGGTCGGCTGATGCTGGTAGTCGGCGACGGGGACGTCCTCGGTCCAGATGCGCACGTCGTCACCCTCAGGCTTCGCGCAGACCCACTTGAGCCACTCGGAGTCGTCGCGCTCCGGGTAGTCCTCACGGATGAACCAGCCGCGCGACTCCTTGCGCGTGAGCGCGGTGCGGTAGAAGAGTTCGGCGCTCAGCGCCATGTTGCGCGCGTCGTGGGCGGCCACGAGATAGTGCGGGTCCTTGGCCGTCACCCGCGGCAGGCGCTCCTTGGCTGCGAGCACCAAGCCGAGCGCCTCGGTCATCCGCTCCTCGCTCTTGTAGATCGAGTAGCCGACGGGGTTGACCGTGGCCTGGATCTCGCGCACGAGGTCCATGGCAGGGACACCGTCGGCGCGCTCGAGCGGCGCCAAGGCGTCGCGCACGAGGGCCTCGGCTCGCGCGACGTCCGGCTCGGCGGCGGCGGGCGACGCGGACGCCGCCGCCTCACCCGCGCGGATGCCCATGAAGGTAGCGCCGTAGAGGCCAGCTCCGCGCATGCGCCCCGGGGAGGCCGGCACGGCGCCCGGAAGCCCGGAGCCGTTGTAGCAGGCGTTGCCACACGCATAGAGACCGGGCACGGTCGTGGCCATCTGGTGGTCAACCCGGATCGGCGAGAGCTCACCCAGCACAGCCGGGTACACCTCGAGGAAGGCGCCGGGAGCGTCGGCCGAGCGGACCCGGCCGATGAGTGTCTGCCAGAACTTCACGGCGTGCGGGCGGTCCCAGACGGTGCCGCCCTCGACGTCCTCCGTCGTGTTGGCGAGCATCCAGTTCTCGGGGTGGAACGTGACGAGCGGACCGTTGCCGGCCATCATCTGCTGGTACCAGACGGCACTGGTCATGCCGCAGACGTCGGCCTCGTACTCGCCGCGGAAGGTCGGCGAGAGCTTCTCGTGCCAAGCGTTGTAGAGCGCGTCCTCGGCGCCGATCAGAGGCTCCTTGCCGCGGACGCCGGAAAGCTGGGCGAACGGCCCCCACTCGGCGTTGCGGATCTCGGCGCCGGCGCGCCAGGCCATGCCCAGGCCGTCGCCACGCTGGCAGCTCCACATGCCCATGATGCGGTAGCTCTGCCCGCCGGTAGCAATGATCGCCGCCGGCGCCTTGATGAGGATCGGCGACCCGTCCAGCAGGTCAAAGCCGACGGCGCCTGCGACGCGGCCGCCGTCCGTGAGCAGATCCGTCAGCAGCGTCTTGTCGATGAAGCGCACGCCGAGCTTGAGTGCCGTGCGCTTGAGCGGGCGCATGAAGTCGAGGTCCATGCCCGTGAGGCTCCAGGGCAGGAAGGGCTTGAAGCGCTTGTGGATGATGTCCCCGTCGCGCCGCTGGAGACGACCCGTCCAGCCGTCCATGCGCTCGAGGATCCCCATGCTGTCGCGACCGAAGTCGGCGAGCAGGTCCTGGTCCTCGATGTAGTGGCCGATGTGGTCGCAGTGGAACTTCACGAACGCGTCCACGTCGTCCTCAGGCGCGAGGTACCACCAGATGCCGGCACCCTTGTTGGCCTGGCCGGCCCAGCCCGTCGAGGCCTTCTCCACGACGAGCACGTCCGCGTCCGGGTTCTTCTCTTTGGCGGCGGTGGCCGCGGCCAGGCCGCCCACGCCGCCGCCGATCACGACGATGTCGGCGGACTCCACGCGACCGAGGTGCTCGAGGGCGGTCATCGCCTGCCTCCCACCGTGTAGGGGAAGCCGCGCTCGATGACCGGCGGGTACTCCAGGTCCCAGTCTGCCATCACTTTGATGGCTTCATCCTTGCAGTTGAGCTCGCAGACGTTGCAGTGGACGCAGTCCTCGGGGTACGCGATGACGGGCCGCTTGGCCTCCGCGTCCCAGCGGATCACGTCCGCAAAGCACGCCAGGTAGCACGTCTTGCACCCGGTGCAGGCGTCGAAGTCGACGACGACGTTGTTCATGCCTGGCCTGACCTCCCTCACCCCGGAAGGCCCTCGGGGGCCCTCCGAGCTCTCGACGTTCTTCAACTATAGGACTCTACATGGTCACTACGAATGCTAGAGTGCAACACCCGCCCTGTCAACGCGCTGGGGCGCACAGCACGCCTCCAGAACAGAAAGGCTCCGGGAAGGCAAAGCGCCCTCCCGGAGCCCGATGGAGCGAGTCCGCGTCAGTTGATGGACTTGTCTCCCAGCAGCTTGTACTCGCCGTTCTTGATCTGGTACAGCCACATGCCGCCGTGGATCCCGATGTGGTCGTCGGCGGAGTAGTTGTACTGCCCGGCGACACCGTAGAAGCCCGTGATGGACTCGAAGGCGTCGCGCACGGCGGACTTGTCCGTGCTCCCGGCCTGCTTCACGGCCTCGGCCATGAGGCTGACGGCGTCGTTCGCCCACGCGCCGAAGTTGTCCGGCGGAGCCTTGGTCTCCGCCATGACGGCGTTGTAGAAGCCCACCACCATCGGCTTGCCGGGATAGCTGTCCGGAAGCTGCGGCCCGGCGGTGACGGCGGTGGAGATCAGGTACATGCCGTCAACATTCTTGGTCCCCTGCGCGAAGAGAGGGATGGCCTGCGCGAGCGTCGGGCCACCGATGACCGGGATGGTGAGGCCGGCGCCCTTGAGCGCCTTCATCATCGCGTCGGCCTGCGGTGCCGTGATCATGAGGGCCAGTGCATCGGCGTTGGCGCTCTTGCACTCGGCCACGATCTTGGAGGCGATGCCGCTGAAGTCGGTCTGGTCGAGCGGCCACTGGTCCTTCATCTTGGTGAACTTGACGCCCTGGGACGGAGCCTTCTCGACGCAGTAGTCCAGCGTCTCCTGTTGGATGGTGAGCACGTCACCGACGCCGACGACGGTCTTCCAGCCCTGCTGGGCGAACACCTTGACCAGAGCGTCGGCGTTGTCCTCGGCGCCTTGCGCGTTGGAGAACGTCCAGTGGTAGGTCTGGGTGTCGTTCTTGGCCGGATGGTAGGAGAGCACGCCCGGCATGCCGGCCTTCTCCTCGATGCCACGCGCGACCGGAGCGATGAAGTCCACCCACGGCTGCAGGATGAAGTCGACCTTGTCCTGCTGGATCAGCTGGGTCACGGCCGCAGACGCCTTGGCGACGTCGGAGCCGTCGTCCTTGCTGATCAGGTTGATCTGGTACTTGCCGTCGATGCCCCCCTGGCCGTTGATCTGGCCCACGGCGCCCTGGGTCGCGCCGACGATGGCCTGGTTCGGCGCGGCGCTCACTCCAGTGGCCGAATTGACGAACCCGACGTTGTAGGCGCCGCCGGCACCGGCGGATGCCGAACTCGAACTGCTCGAGTTGCTGCTCGAGCTGCCGCAGGCGCCCAGAACCAGAGCGCCCGCGACGATGACGGCGAGCGCCACCAGCGCCACCGCCATCCATCTGCGTCTACTCATCACTCCCCCTTCGATCGATTGATACCCCATCGGCAGATCCTGAGGGTCAGGCTTGACCCAGGTAGCACTCCCTCACGCGTTCGTCGTCACGCAGGCCGGCGGCTGCGCCCGTGAGGGCGACGGCTCCGGTCTGCAGGACGACGGCACGGTCGGCGACTGAGAAGGCCATCTCCGCGTTCTGCTCCACCATGAGCATGGTGAGGCCGTTCTTGTTGAGCTCCTTGAGCGCCTCGAAGATGCGCTCGACGGCGAGCGGAGCGAGTCCCATGGACGGCTCGTCGAGCAGCAGCAGGTCCGGCTTACCCATGAGCGCCCGGCCGATGGCGACCATCTGCTGCTCGCCACCGGAGAGCGTCCCTGCCGGCTGCCGGCGGCGCTCGGCGAGCACCGGGAAGAGCTCGTACACGTAGGCAAGGTCGTCCGGCTCGCTCTCCCGGGAACTGCGGCCCGAGGTACCGAGCAGCAGGTTGTCTTCCACGGAGAGGGACGGGAAGAGGCGGCGTCCCTCGGGTACCTGACAGACACCGCGGCCGACGATCTTCGCCGGCGCGAGCCTGGTGATGTCGGCGCCGCCGTACACGATCGAGCCGCTGCTGGGGCGCAGCACGCCTGAGATCGTGTGCAGCAAGGTGGTCTTGCCGGCACCGTTGGCGCCGAGTACCGCCACGATCTCGCCCTTGGGCACGTCGAACGACACATCGCGGAGGGCGTGGATGGCGCCGTACCGGGTGGAGACGCCGCGCACCTCGAGCGACTTCTCAGCCGTCTCGGCTGCGGCGGCGGCGTGCACCCCCGTGAGGTCGCCGCATTCCTCTTTGGCGCCTTCGTGGCTGACGCCCAGATAGGCCTCGATGACGGCTTCGTCGGCTTTGACGACATCGGGTTCGCCGTCGGCGATGCGCTTGCCGTAGTCGAGCACCGTGACCCGGTCGCAAAGCCCCATGACCAGCTCGATGTCGTGCTCGACGAGCAGCACGGTGACACCGGCGTCACGGATGCGTCGTATGCGGTCCACGAGGTACTCACGCTCAGGAGCGTTCATGCCCGCGGCCGGCTCGTCGAGCAGGAGGAGCCGCGGCTCGGAGGCAAGGGCACGGGCGATCTCGACGAGCCGCTGCTGACCGTAGGGAAGACTCGCGGCCGGCTGGTGCGCAGCTCCGTCGAGGCCGACCAGGCGCAAGGCGTCCATCGCGCGGAGCCGGGAGGCCTTCTCCTCGCGCCGTTGCCCCGGCAGGCCCAAGCCGCCCGAGATGAACCCGGCCTTCTCGTGCCGGTGACATCCCACAAGGACGTTCTCCAAAACGTCCATGTTCTCGAAGATGCGCAGGTTCTGGAAGGTGCGCGCCATCCCAAGACGGGCGCTCGCGGCCGGCGACTTGTCGGTGATGTCCTCGCCGGCAAGAGAGACGCGGCCCTCCGAGGCGTGCTGCAGGCGACTGATGACATTGAACAGCGTCGTCTTGCCGGCGCCGTTCGGACCGATGAGCGCCACGATCTGCCCGGTCCGCACCGCCATGGAGACCTGGTTGACGGCGCGGAGGCCGCCGAAGTCGACGGACACACCTTCGACCCTGAGCAGCTCTTCGCCCTTGCTGCCCGACATGTTCCGGAGCTCCGCCAGCAGCGTGCCGGAGTCGGCCTCGGCGTGTGTCTCGTCCCTGCTGTGCTCCGGCACGTAGGTGGGCAATGCGACTTGTGTCTCGCAGGCACCGACGGATCCCTCCGCCTCAACGACCGTAACGCACTCGATGGATTCCGCGCGGCTTTGCCTGCGGAAGATGGTCTTGACGCCCGCCAGCCGCTGCTTCGTGAAGAGGCCGGTGATGCCCATCGGCAGGAAGAGGAGCAGCAGGATCATGATGATCGAGTAGATGACACCGCTCCACTGCTGGGTGCTCGAGAGCTGGTTGGACAGCCAGGTCATGAGCACGGCGCCGATGAGGCCGCCCCAGATGGTGCCGCCGCCGCCGATCAGCATCATGATGATCGGCAGGATGGCGGCGCTGAACGCGAACGCCGAAGGCGTGATGGCCGCCAGGGTGAACGCGTAGAGCGCGCCGGCGATGGCGCAGAAGATGGCGCTGACGACGAAGGCGATGAGCTTCCAGTTGGCCGTGCGTACGCCGAGCGTCTCGGCGGCTATCTCGCTGGTCGCGATGGCGCGCAGGGCGCGCCCCACGCGCATGCCGAGGGCGCGTTCCGTGAACAGCAGCATGAGCAAGGCGACGATCCACACCAGGTAGTACTGGCGGAGGTACGTGTCGATCGAGAACCCGAACAGGCTGAGCGGCGGCACCGGCGCGAGACCGAGGGTGCCGCCGGTGACCCCGGCCGCCTGGACCACGATCACGCTGAAGATGATGCCCAGGCCGATAGTGGCCAGCGCCAGGTAGAAGTAGCGCAGGCGCAGCACCGGCCGGCCAATGACCAGAGCGATCACGCCGGCCAGCGCGGCGCCAGCCAGCAGCGCGAGCAGCGTCGGCGTGTGGTAGCGGATCGAGAGGATGGAGGCAGTGTAGGCGCCGACGCCGTAGAAGGCGGCGTGACCAAAGGAGAGCTGGCCGGCCTGGGCGATGATCAGGTAGACGCTGACGACGACCATCAGTGAGAGGCCGGCGAACGTCATCCAGCTGAGCGTGAAGAGGTCCTGATAGACGAACGGCCAGACCGCCAGGATGGCGATGATGCCCAGCTTGGCGAAGGTCCCCGCCGAGAAGAACCCTCTGCCGTCACGGATGTCCCGGGGCTCCGGCTGCGGCGCCTGCGCGCCCCGGTCGACCGTTGCCGTTTGCGATCCCGCCGGCGCGCTCACTGGCCGGCCTCCGCGGCGCCCTTGCCCAGGATCCCGGATGGACGGAAGTACAGGATGATGATCAGCAGGACGTAGGCGACTGCACTCCGGTAGCCGCCGGGCAGGAACCCGGAGGCGAGCGACTCGGCAATGCCGACCGTGAGCCCGCCCACGATGGCGCCGCTGCTCGAGCCCCAGCCGCCGACGATGGCGGCGATGAACCCGGCCAGGCCGAGCATACCGCCAGTGGAGTAGGCCATCGGCGTGAGCGACCCGACGCAGATCCCGCCGATGGCGCCGATGGCGGCGCTGATGGCGAACGCCAGCACCACCATGCGCGTGGTCGAGATGCCCGAGAGGCTGGCGGAGAGCGGGTCGCTGGCCGTGGCGGTCATCTGCTTGCCGACCCGGGTGCGGTTGGAGAGCGCCCACAGTCCGATGAAGAGCAGTGTGGCGATGATGACGACCCAGATGTTCTGCACCTCGAAGGTGACCTTCCAGACGTGCAGGGTGCGGTCGCCTGGGAAGCTGGGGATACCGAGGCCGTACCCGCCCCACTTGACCAATGCCAGGTTCTCCAGAAGCAGACTGACGCCGATCGTCACCAGGATCATGGAGACGAGTGACACCTTCATGATCGGCGCGATGACCAGGAAGTACATCGCCACCGCGAGGACCACCACAACCACGACGGAGACGATGCCGGACAGCCAGAAGGGGAGTCCGGCATCGTGGAGCAGCGAGTAGGTGATCAGCGCGCCGAGCATCACGAACGATCCCTGCGCGAAGTTGACCACCCGCGAGGTGCGGTAGATCGTCACATATCCGAGCCCGACCAGCGCGTAGATGGCGCCGGTGACGATCCCGGAGATCAACAGTTGAAGCCACTGGCTGACGCTCATCCCGCCCCCCCGCAAGAGTAGGACGTTCCCCGCCGGTAGCGAGTCAGCGGGCAACTATAGGACTCAGAATCGTGATGTAGAATAGTAGAGTGACCACTGCGGAGTGTCAATGAAGGCCTTGACGAAAGCTGCCGCCCTGTGAACGCTTGACCACCATGACCGACCCACAGGACCCGATCTCGAACGACGTGCGCCCGCTCAGCATCTCCGACCTCGAGCGCGCGACGTCCACGCCGAGGAGCACGATCTACTACTACGTCCGCGACGGCCTGCTGCCGGCGGCGCAGAAGGCGGCGGCGAGCCGCGCGGTGTACAGCAACGTGCACGTCGAAGCCCTGCGCGAGATCCGCCGCCTCAAAGACAAGGGCGTACCACTCGAGGTGATCCGCGAGCGCATCCGACCGCTCGTGGCGCGACACCAGGCCAGAGAGCCGGACCTCGTGGCGTGGCGCACACAGCAGACCCGCGACGCCATCCTGCAGGCCGCGGCGCTGCAGTTCGCCCGCCGCGGCTACCGGCGCACCCGCATCGGCGACATCATCAAGGAGGTCGGCATCACACCGCCGGTCTTCTACGCGCACTTCAATACCAAGCAGCAGCTCTTCATCGAGGCGTTCAACGTCTTCGTACACTGGATGGGCGCCCTCATTGAGCCGCCCCTGGCCAACGAGCCTGACCCTGCCGTCCGCCTGCTGATGCGCTTCTACGCTCACTGGGGTCTGCAGCGGCTCAGTCCGGACCTTCTGGGCCTGGCGCGCGCCGAGGCGCTGCAGGAGGACGGCGAGACGCGTGCGGCCGTGCAGGAGGCGCAGCGCTTGATCACCAGCGGACCGGCCCGCGACCTCGCGGGGCTTCGCAGCGGCGCGGACGACCCGCCGGTCTCTGACGAGCTCATGGCCTACAGCATGTACGGCGCCGGCGAGGAGGTCTTCATGCGCGCCTCTTGGGACGACACCTACTCGCCTCGAGAGATCCTCCGCGCGCACCTGTTCCTGTATCTGGCCATCGACGCCGCTTATACGGGCAGATGCGACACGGTGGAGCGCCTCCGGAGTTACGAATCGCTGATCGACCGTTTGGTCGAGCAGGGCCCGCCGGTCCCGCAGCCGCAAGGCTTGCAGGCTTAGCGCTACTCGCGTCATCCCTTCTCCTTCGCGCGCTGCTCCCAGCCGGGCACGTTCCAGCCCTCGTACTTCTGGGCGTCGACGCGTGCCTCGAGGCTCCCCGGATCGAGCACGGCCGGCGCGGGACTGCTCTCCTCTCCGAGCGTGTAGTCGTAGACCACACGCTCGGTGACGACTAACGAGAAGCTCCCGGCCGGGTCGACCGGGTCGTCCGCGCCGAGTATCGATGCGCGCAAGCCGCTGTCCTGCGTGAACTGCAACAGGGCAGCGAGGTCGTCGAACCACAGCTCCTCGATGCCCGCGTAGCCGCCTACTCCGGCGAGCTCGAACAGCGTGCCCTTGAAGGTCTCCTTGTCGACCTTGGCGTGCAGGTTCTGCACGAGGCGGCCGGGCCGCGTGGCGCCGGCGCGGAGAAGCGCGGCCGCATGCCTGTGCTGCCACGCTGCGGCGAACTCGTCCGCGCCAAGACCCGGGCGGCTCTTCGCCACATGGATGAGCTTGACGCCACCGGGCGCGAACCCCGGTGCGTCATCGCGGAACGCCTCCGTCAAGTACTCGATGACGAAGTTGGAGTCGCCGAAGCTGTGCGGGTGCATGCGCTGCATGTAGTCGTCGGAGCCGAACGGCACCAGATTGTCCTCGGCCCGCTCCAGCCAGTGGTCTGCGAAGTTGTCCCAGGCCATGTCTGACAGCGGGTACAGGAGCTGACCACCGTCGACCCCATTCACGGTGAAGTGCTGCGCGTAGCGCTTGAATGTGCGCATCACCGACGGCGTCGTGATCATGAGCGCGACGTGGATGATGCCCCACTCGTAGAAGTACTTCTCCTGCGTGTCGCCCGGCTTGCGGCGGGAGATGAGCTGGAACTTGATCACTTGACGACCTCTGTCCTCAGGGCTGCAGCGGGTAGTCGGAGACCGGTACCTCCTCGAGCGAGACGGCCATCTCGCCGTCCCCGTCCTTGAGCTCGATCCACTTGAGGAAGTTCGCGTCGTCACGCTCGGGGAAGTCCTCGCGCAGGTGCCAGCCGCGAGACTCCTCGCGAACCAGCGAGGCGCGGTAGAACATCTCCGCGCCCAGGACCATGCTCTCGGCCACGTGACAGGCGGCCAGGTAGTGCGGGTCCTTGGCCGCCAGGGTCGGCACCTTGGCCTTGAGCTCGAGCACCTTGCCGAGTGCCTCTTCCATGCGGTCGGCGCTCTTGTAGATGCTGTAGCCGACGGGAGCCATGAGGTCCTGCACGGCGCGCACCATCTCGGGCGCCGCCATGCCCTCGCGGCCGCGCGGCGCGAACACGCGCGCCTTGAGCGCCTCCGTCTGCGCCGCGTCCGGACGACCGGCGGCGGCCCGGGCCGCGGCGACCGCCGCCGGCGCGCAGCGCACGCCGGAGTACGTGGCGAAGCCGAGGCCCGAGCCGCGCATGCGGCCGGGGGGAGCCGGTACGGCACCGGCGAGGCAGGTTCCCGCATAGCACGTGTCCCCGATGGCGAACAGGCCGGGGACGGTGGTGGCCATCTGGTGGTCGACCTTGACCGGCGCCAGCTCGGCGTTGAGGCCGGGCATGACCGGCTGCATCGGGCCCTGGACGCTGGAGGCGGCCATGGCCTTGCCGATCGTGAGGCCCCAGAACTTCATCGAGACGGGCCGGACCGCGAGAGCGTCCTCGTGGAACGCCGGCACGATCTCGTTGTTCACGTAGTTCTCGATCATGTTGGCGACGATCGGCCCGTTGCCGGCCTTCATCTGCCGCCACCACTCCACGACTTCCTTGGAGTTGACGTCCGACTCCAGCACCGGCCGCACGCGCTTGGAGATGTTCTCGCCCTTGGCGTTGTACATGCAGTCCTCGGCGCCCTGGCAGACTTCCTTGGTGTCGGCGAACACCCAGTTGATGAAGTTGCCGAACTCCGCGCCGCGCATCGCCGCTCCCGCCCTGTACGCGGCGGCGATGCCCTCGCCGCCGGCGCTCGCCCAGCGCGGCATGAGCTTGAAGCACTGGTTGCCGTTGGCCAGCACGACGGCGCCGGCCTCCACGAGCACACTCGCGCCGTCGACCATGCCGAAGCCGATCGCGCCGCACACACGATCTCCGTCCTTGAGCAGGTCGACGATCTCGACGCGATCCTGGATGCGCACGCCCAGTTTGCGCGCGTGCTTGGCCATGTTGAGCGTGAGGTCCTGGTCGAGCACGGCCAGGCGCCACGGGTGCTCCGGCAGCCAGCGCACGTACTTGGGCTCACCGGTGTCGTCGCGGTAGATGTGCACGCCCCAGCTCTCGAGGCGCTCGAGGTCCGGGCGGGACTCGCGCATGAAGTCCAGGAGCAGGTCCTGGTCCTCAAGGAAGTCGCCCACGTTGTGGACGTGGAAGTCGAGTACGTTGCCGAGCTCCGACGGGTCGACGAACACGATGTTGCCGCCGCCCTTGTTGGCCTTGCCGCCCCAGCCGCTGACGACCTTGTCGACGACGAGCACGTCGACGTCGGGATCGGTCTCCTTGGCGCTGATGGCGCAGGCGAGCCCGGCCATGCCGCCGCCGACGATCAGCAGGTCGGCGTGCAGAACGGTGCCGAGGTTCTCGAGCGACGTCATCACACCACCTCCGGCCAGTAGATGCCGGGGAAGTCGACGACCACCTTGATGCACTCGGCGGGGCACTCGAGCTCGCACTTGTTGCAGCCGACGCAGTCCTCGGGGTAGGCGACGACCGGCTGGTCGTTCTCCTCGTCCCAGCGGTACACGTCGACGAAGCAGGCGTCGTAGCAGGTCTGGCACGACGTACAGATGTCGCGGTCGATCTCGATGCGGTTCATTCGCTCCCCTCTTTCGGAGGCAGTGAGTTCTCCAAGGCAAACATGTCGGGCGACTGGACGGCCGCGAGCTCGTCGATGAGCCCCCCGTACTTCTCCTTCAGCGCGGCCACGTCGATGCTCCCGTCGTACAACCGGCGCACCGCGATGTTCAGCAGGATGTTGACCCACATGACGTCGGCGCGGGAGAAGCGGTCGTCCCACGACGCGCGCAGACGCATGGTCTGGAAGGCGCCGTACAGCGCATAGTTCATGAGTTCATCCGAGAGAGGGGGGTCCTCGGGGCCTCCTCGCAGCGCCTCCAGCTCCTCCCCCTGACCACGCAGCACGTGGTCGTGCGCGCTGCGCAACTGGCGGGTGGTCTCGGGGTCGTCGTAGGCGGCTTCGCGCGAGAGGTAGAGCAGGTCCGGGTTGAACGCCTGCAGGGCGTAGTCGCCGACCATGCGCCAGAGCAGATGGACGGCAAGGTCGTCGTCTTCCTTCAGCCGTGGCTCAATGACGCTCATCGACGCATCGAGGGACTCTCGGTACGCGGCGGCGAACAGGTCGCGTTTGGTCGGGAAGTGGCCGTAGAGCACCTGCGGTGTGATGCCGAGCTGCGAGATGATGTCGGCGATGCGCGTCTGCCGGTACCCGTTGCGCGCGAACTCGCGCGCGGCAGTCCGCAGGATGGCGCGGCGCGTCTTCTCCTCCTGCCGTGCCACCAGGTCCTCGCCGTTCTGACTCGCCGAGCTGACTCGATGCCACAACTGCTCTCGGATAGCCCTGATGTCCAGCCCGTCCCGCTTCAGGCGGCCGATCTCCTCGAGCAGTTCGACGTGGTCGTCGGTGTAAAGAGCGCGCGTGGGGCTGGACTTCTGGGCAGGCGGCAGGAGGCCGACGCGCACGTAGTAGTAGATCGTGCTGCGCGTGACACCCGATTCGGTCTCCAGCTCACCGATTGTGAGTACTCTCACTCCGCCCCCCGGCAGATGTGATCCCCGACTCCAACTAGATTGGCTTACTTAGTAGACCTAGTTGACGTGTTGCATACTATAGCTCGTCATGCGTGAGGTACAAGGGCTGCTTGGACGGCGTATCTCAGGCGCGCCCGAGCGATGACTTGGGCGTCCGGCGGAGGACCACCAGGTACGCACCGGCGGCGGCGGCGCCGGCGAGCGCGAAGCAGGCGAGCATCGCGTAGCCGGCCACGTACCCGTTGCCCCGGGCGCCGTCTCGAAGGCGTCCAGAAGGGCTCCGAAGGCCCACGGCGCCACCATCGAGCCGATGAGGTTGGACAGGCCGATCAGGCCGGTCGTCGCCCCGAGAGATTCCGAGGTGCTCGCTACGTCTCCGACCATCGCGAGCGTGGCCGGGAACACCGCAGCCGTCAGCAGGATGGCGATAAGGACCCCGGCGAGCGCCAGCCCCATACTCAGGCCGGCAGGGACCACCACAGTGACGGCGGCTGTCAGCACGAGGCTCGCGAGGAACATCCTCACCTTCCCCCAGCGCACCATGATCATGGCCCCCAGAGGGTTGCCGATGATCTGCGCGACACCGATGCTCGCTGAGAGGTAGGCCGCTGCTGCCGGCGCCGTACCCTACTGGTCATGCAGGAACTGGGGGGTCCAGGTGATGATCCCGATGACGGCGCGCCCAGCGACGTGAAGTTTCATGGCCACGACCAGGAGGACCTTTCCGCTGCGAACGGCTCTCGCAAGCGCTCGGCCGAGCATACGGAGGTCGGGTGCGTCGAGCCGGACCGGCCTTGAGCGAAGCGCGCGCTGCGTGGCTGCCGCGACCGCAAGCGCGACGCCGACGAGCGCCGCTGCCTCGAAGGCCAGTTGGTATCCCCCGGCCTCGGCAAGTGCGGGCATGGCAGCAGCGTGAACACCGTCCCGAGGCCCGTGCCGGCACCGAACAGGCCGAAGGCTCGGTGTCGCCAGGCCGGAGCGACGTACGAGGTGATGAGCGCCGTGCCGACGGGGATGCCGGCGCCGGCGCCCAGCCCCTGGACGAACCGGCCGGCCAGCAGCCACTCGTAGGAGCCGGCGACAGCGAGGATGAGGCTGCCGGCGAGGAACAGTGCTGCGGCGAGAAAGAGCGTACGGCCGCCCCAGCGTGACGACGCGAGGCCCATCGGGATGGCCACGAGCGCCACCGCGAGGGTGAACGTCGCCGTCAACAGCCCCCCTGGGCGTCGCTGATGAAGAACCGGTCCTGCAGGTACGGCGTGACCACCGGGATCAGCGCCACGTCCAGCATCTGCAGGGCGACGAATGCCATGAGTACGCCGGTGAAGGCGTTCACGGGTGCGCCGGCCAGTTGCTTCAGTCGCGTCTCGCCACCCGCCGAGGGAGCAACCGTGCCCTCGACGGGGGAGCCTCTGAGCCTTCTCCGGACGGGCCGCCACGGGGCTCGGACATGTCAGAGCTCCGCGTACCTGGCGTTGCGGCCCGTGCCCTCGAGCGCTGAAGGTGTGGTACGGGCAGATCTCGGGGTCGGTCGATGACGCGGTAGAGGCGCACGAGGGTCGGGAGGAAGACCTCCCAGTTCCCGACCTCCTCGTTGGCGTGGGCAGCCCAGACGAGGCCGTCGTCGGCGGCATTCTCCTTGGCCTCGATGGCCGACGACATGCCGACGACGCCGTTGTCACTCTTCTGCCACTGGTGACAGCGGTAGCCGAGCACCGGGTCGTCGGGCTTCACGTCGTCGCCCATGATGCTGATGGCGCCGGCGAACACCACGTGGTCGTACTTGATGAGGTCCCTGTACTCGGCCGGGATGTCCTCGAGCCGCGGGAACTTGATGTACGGGCGGATCTTGACGCCGTCGTTCCAGGTCTGTGGGGCGATGTGTACGCTGCCGAGCGGGCCGCCGGCCTCCTCGAGGCTGATCCACCACTCGAAGCCCTTGTGCTGGTTGGGGTGCCAGAGGTAGTCGGCCTTCTCCATGTTGCACCAGAACCAGTTGAGCTGGTACGGAGTGACGTCGTTCAGCTCCCAGTCGATGTGGGTCCAGGGGTGGTCGTCCTGCCAGGTGTTGCTCTTCATTGCTCCAGGTCCTTTCGAAGTCAGCCGGCTCGATGCGCTCGATACCGCCGCTGCGTCAAGCCGGGACGGCGACCTCCAGGCCGAGCTTGAACGCGGCGAGATTCACGTCCACGGTCTTGGGAGGGACGGACTTGCGGATGACACTCTCCAGCATCTCGGGCGTGAAGGGCAAGGCGCTCGCCATCGCGCCCAGCATGACGACGTTGGCCGCCTTGACCGTACCGGCCTGGCCGGCCAGCGCGCTGGCGTCTACCTTGCGGACGTTCGACCACACCTCGGCGATGCGCTCGTCGATGCCCTCCGGGTACTCCTCCGCGCCGGACGAGACGGTACTGGGGGTCACACGGGCGGCGTTGTAAACGAGCAGGCCGCCGGGCCTGAGCCAGTGCACGTAGCGCAGGGCCTCCACCGACTCGAACGAGAGGAGCACGTCCACGGTGCCGGGGGTGATGAGCGACGAGTGGACCTGGTCGCCGAAACGCAGGTGGCTGGTCACGCAGCCGCCGCGCTGGGCCATGCCGTGGACCTCGCTCTGCTTGACGTCGTAGCCCTCGGCCAGAGCAACGCGGCTGAGCACGTAGCTGGCGAGTACGACGCCCTGACCACCGACGCCCGAGATGAGGATGTTGAAGGTGGGGCGCTGGGTCATCAGGCGTCCTTTCCGTCGTCGGTCACGGGGGCGACGATCGCCTCGTAGCGGCAGAGCTGTGCGCACACGCCGCAGCCGGTGCACGAGACAGGGTCGATCTCGACCCGCGGCTCGCCCTCCTTGTTGTCGTACAGGCTGAGGGCGGTGCAGCCGGCGCGCAGGCAGACCTTGCAGCCGGTGCAGGCGTCGGGGTCGACCGTGTAGGCCTCGCCGTTGATCCGGTACTGGAGCACGCACGGATACGTGGCGATCACGACGGACGGCTCGTCCGCCGCGATCTCCTCCTTGAGCACCCCCTGGCACTGCGCAACGTCAAAGGGGTCGATCTCGCGCACGCGCGTGATGCCCAAAGCGCGGACGAGGGCTGGAATGTCCACCAACGGCGCGTCCTTGCCCTGCAGGGTCTTGCCCATGCTGGGGTTCTCCTGGCCGCCCGTCATGGCCGTGGTGCGGTTGTCCAGGATCACCGTGACCACGTTGCTCTGGTTGTAGGCGATGTCGAGCAGGGAGTTGATGCCGGTGTGGAAGAACGTGCTGTCGCCGATGATCGCCACGGGACGGTTCTTCTGGTCGGCGCTCTCGTCCATGACCTTGGACATGCCGTGCGCCATGCTGATGCCGGCGCCCATGCAGGTGCTGCAGTGCATCGCCTCGAACGGCGGCAGGGCGGCGAGGCTGTAACAGCCGATGTCGCCGCTCACGAAGGCGCGCAGGCGGCGCAGCGCGACGAACACGCCGCGGTGCGAGCAGCCGGGGCAGAGTGTCGGCGGGCGGTCGGGCAGGTCGGCCACCGCGTCGGGGACCTCGACCAGCAGGCCCTCGTCCACGCCGGGCACCCCGGCGTCGGAGAGCAGCCGCGCGACGAGGCCCGGGTTGAACTCGCCGCACAGCGGCAGGATGTCCTTGCCGCCGTCGACCTGCGCGCCCTGCAGGCGGATGTTCTCCTCGAGGAACGGGTCGAGCTCCTCCACCACGTACAGCTTGTCGACCTTGCCGCGGAACTCGGCGATGAGCCGCCTGGGCAGCGGCCAGCTCATGCCGATCTTCAGGAAGCTGGCCTGCGGGAACGCCTCCTTGGCGGAGCCGTAGGCCGCGCCGGAGGTGACGATGCCGACGCGGGTGTCGCCGATCTCGATCTTGTTGAGCTCCGTGGTCTCCGCGTACTCCGCGAGATCCAACAGGCGCTGCTCCACGGCGGCGTGGCGCGGGATGGCGTTGTGCGGCATCATCAGCTGCTCCGACGGGTCGCGCTGGAGCTGGAGCAACGGGCCTGCCGGTATCACGCGCTCGCCGAGCCGCGCGACACCCTGCGCGTGCGAAGTGCGCGTGGTCGTCCGGTACAGCACGGCCGTGCCGAAGCGCTCGCTCACCTCGTACGCGGTCTTGACGAACCGCAGCGCCTCGTCGGCGTCGGCCGGCTCGATCATCGGCATCTTCGCGAACTTCGCGTAGTTGCGGTTGTCCTGTTCGTCCTGCGAGCTGTGCATCGCCGGGTCGTCGGCGGAGACGATCACGAGGCCAGCGACCATGTGGATCATCGACGACGAGAAGAACGGATCGGCGGCGACGTTGAGGCCCACGTGCTTCATCGTGGAGATCGCCCTGGCACCGGCCAGCGCGGCGCCGGTGGCCGCTTCGACGGCCACCTTCTCGTTGGGGGCCCACTCGGCGTAGACGTCGTCGTACTTGGCCAGCGCCTCCATGATCTCGGTGCTGGGCGTGCCGGGATAGGCGGAGGCGAAGCGCACGCCGGCCTCCCAGGCGCCGCGAGCGATCGCCTCGTTGCCGGACAGGATCTCGAGGTGCGGGGCGTCCGCCTTGGCCTTGGCCTCGGCCACATCGGGAGGAGTCATGCGTCGTCCTTCGGTCGGGGGTCGGCGTGCCGGGCGCGCCAGTCGGCATAGCGGGCCATACGCTCGATGACGAACGCGGCTGCGCGCGGCGTGGGCAACACGACGGGTGCATAAGGATGGTCGCCGGCGTACAGCGCCCGGCGGATAGGAAGATCGGGGACGTTGATGATGGGCTTGCCGGTCTCGGCCATGAGAGCGGCCACACCGTCCAAGAAGGTCCGTTCCCACGGGCTGAAGTCGTCGTAGTCGCCCGTGGAGCTCTGCGCGCGCACCTCGTCGCCGGTGTTGGGCACACCGAGCACCGAGAGCACGATCACGGCGTCGACCTCGGGGCAGCGCGCAACCGCCTCGACCACGCGCGGGCCGACATCGCCGCCGGCCGTCGCGACCATGTCAAACGGGTTCCGGCGACTCCAGAACGGCGGCAGGATTCCGTCGAGCTCGGCGAGCAGCTCCGCCGAAGGATCCAGCAGCGTCAGACCTTGGCGCGCCATCTCGTCCGCCGCGAGTACGCCGGCGCCACCGCCGTTGGTGACCACGGCGACGCGGCGACCCTCGGGCAGCGGCAGGTTGGCGAGCGCGGTCGTGAGGTCGAGTGCCTCCTGCACGGACGTGCAGGTGACGAGACCGGCCTGGCGGGCAGCGGCCTCGTAGACCGCGGCCGACCCGGCCATCGCGCCGGTGTGCGACGCCGCAGCCTTGCCGCCGGCGTCGGTGAGACCGCCGCGCAGCACGACCACGGGCTTCTCCCTGCTGGTCGCCCGCGCCACGTCGAATAGGCGGCGGCCGTCGTCGATGCCCTCGAGGTAGGCGAGGATGCACGCGGCGCCGTCGTCGCGGGAGAGGTAGTCGAGCACGTCGACGGCGCTGACCTGCGCCTCGTTGCCGACGCCGATGAAGCAGCGCACGCCCAGATCGCGCCGGTCCGCCAGCGCCGAGAGCTGTACGCCGAGGTTGCCCGACTGCGAGACGATGGCGAGGTTTCCCGGGCGCGGATGAAGAGCGATGAACCCCGTGGCGTGCAGCTGCGTCGCGTTGGCGATCAGCCCCATGCAGTTCGGGCCGATCAGGGTCACGCCCGCGTCGGCGGCAGCGCGCGCAAGGTCCGCCTCCGCCTCTTTGCCGGCGTTGCCGGTCTCGGAGAAGCCGGCGGCAATGGCCACGGCAGCACGCACGCCGGCGGCGCCGCACTGGGGGATCACCTCAGGCAACTGGCGCGCACCGACGGCGAGCAGGGCAAGGTCCGGGGGCGCCGGCAAGTCGCCAAGGCTGGTCGAGACAGGCAGTCCGAAGAACTCGCCGCCCTTGGGGTTCACCGGGTAGACGGCGCCGTCGAACCCGCCGGCGAGGATGTTCTTCACCGCGGATCCTCCCCAGCGCGTCACGTCGCCGGAGGCCCCGACAATGGCGACCGAACGCGGCGCGAGAACGGCCTCGAGGTCCGGTGTGAACGCCGGCGGCGATGCCGGCACGGACGACGCCGTGGACAGCACCATCAGCGCGTCGGCGGCGACGGGCTCCGCGCCGCGGATGAGCAGCGGGTTCACGTCGATCTCCGCGATGTCGGGGTGGTCCGCGGCGATGCGCGCCACCGCCTCGAGAACCGCGTCCAGCTTGTCGCAGTCGACGGCCGGTTGACCGCGGAACGCGCCCAGCAGCGCCTTGCTCCGGATGAGACCGGGGAGCTCCGCGACGTCGCCTTCGGAGCCGGGGGAGACGGCGAGGGCGATGTCGCGGAACACCTCGGTCATGGTCCCGCCGAGGCCAAAGGCCACGACGGGACCGAAGGCGGCGTCGCGCTTCATGCCGACCATGAACTCGCGACTGCCCGCGACCATCTCCTCGACCAGGACGGCCTCGAAGGCGTCGCCGGCGCGCTGCGCCAACAGGTCGTAAGTGGCGGCCACTTCTTCCGAAGCGGTCAGCCCGAGGACGACGAGTTGCAGCTCGGTCTTGTGCTGGATGAGCGCGCCGACAGCCTTCATCACGAAGGGGACGCCGAGCAATGCCGCCAGCTCGGCCGCTTCAGCGGCTGAGTGCACGAGACCGCCGCGGGGCACGGGCACGCCGTAGGCGGCGAGCACCTGCTTGGCGGCGGCCTCGTCGAGTGCCGGACGCCCGGCCGCGAGCGCCTTCTCGACGATCTCCGTCGTGGCTGCGCGCGCGCGCTGTGAATCTGCGGGCATCGCGGCTCCCCTCTCGTTCATGTCCGGAACGACCCTGACCGGCTCCAATTGTATAGATGGTAGTCATTTAGCTATTATTGTCAAGAACTGGTAGAGTCGCAGGGCACGCGGCAGGAGACCTAGCATGGACCAGCAAGCGTTCGACGACATGTCCCTCACGCCGGGCACGGCCAGCGAAAGCGCTGAGCGGTACGTCCGCGCGCTGATCTTCTGGGGCGAGCTCGGCCCGGGAGACCGCCTCCCTCCGGCCACCGAACTGGCGGCTCGACTCGGCATCTCCCGCGTCACGCTGCGCATCGCGCTGCGCTCCCTCGAGACCTCGGGCTACCTCGTGACCACGCGAGGGGCACACGGCGGCTCGCGCGTCAGCGATCTGTATTTGCTGCAGCGCTGCTGGGCCCAGTGGATGACCGACCACAGCGGAGAACTGGACGACATCTTCGAGTTCCGCATCACCATCGAACGACGCCTCGCGGAGCTGGCCGCAGAGCGGCGGACCGCTGCCGACCTCGACGCCATGGAGCAGGCCCTGGCCGGAGAGATCGACAACCGCGAACGGTCGTCGCTGTTCCAGGCCGACGCCGGCATCCACCGCAGCATCGCGGCGGCGGCGCACAGCCCGCGGCTCGCGCTAGCCATGAACGCCGTGCGCGCGGACCTCTTTCTCCCTGTGGACGAGGATCTGCTGGACAGCACGGAGGACGATGTGTTCGCGACGCACCAGCAGATCGTCGCCGCCATCCGCGACTGTGAGCCCGAACGCGCGGCGCTGGCCGCGGAGGCGCACGTACTGCGCGTGCGGGACCTGGTGTCGCGCGCGCTGGAGGCCTCCGGCATCACCGCGCACGCCCGACCGCCCGCCGCAAACGCACTTTGAACCTCCGCCGTACGCGCCGCGGGGGCGCGGCGTGCGGACGTCACTCCCGCGCACGCCGCGCCCCCGCTCTCCGGCGCGAGGCTTGCGTTACAGCCTACTTCGTCAGCACGACCTCGCCGAGGTCGACGTCGGTGTGCGTTTTCACGTCGAACGTCCGGGGCGCGTATCCCTCGTGCGCCACCGTGACCTTGAACGCCTTTCCCCTGGGCAGGCGCTGAAAGGCGAACTCCCCGAACGCGGCAGTCTTCACCTCGAGTGAAACGCCGTCTCCCTCGAGCTTGACCGTGACGCCGGCGGCACAGGCGTCGGAACCGTCAAGCACGACCTCGCCGGCGACCATGCGGCCGGGAAGGCCCACGTAGCGGACGAGCGGATCCGTGCCGTACTCCGGATGGAAGGCCTCGGCCGAGACCTCCTTCAGACGCTGCGAGATCTCCGACCCGGGGTCGTCCAGGTCGCCGAAGACCATCGCGCCGGTCGGGCACGACTCCACGCAGCGCGGCTGCTTGTCTCCGGTGTCAAGACGCTGGGCGCACATGCCGCACTTCTGCGGGAGTTCCAGCTCGGCGTTCCAGTAGATGACCCGATACGGGCACGATGCAACGATCTGGTCCTGGTCCTTGGCCTTCTCCGGATCGATCATGACGATCCCGTCGTCGCGCCGGTACACCGCGCCGTCCCTGGCGGCGTCGATGCAGGGCGCGTTCTCGCAGTGCTGGCACGGCACAGCGATGTAGTTCAGCCGCGGGCGCGGGTACTTGCCACCCTCGACCTCCTTGATCTGCATCCAGAACTGGCCGTCCAGCGGCTGGGCCGCGGAGTAGCCGGGGTAGTCGTTGCCGTAATGCTCGTCACGACAGGAGAGGAAGCAGTTGTAGCAGCCGCTGCACCTGGTGACGTCGATGAGCATGCCGAGACCGGTCATCTGCTCAGCCCTCCCACTTCTCGACTTCGATGAGACACGAGTTAGGGGTCATGCCGGGGGCGTGCTTGCTCGTCATGCGCGACGAGGTGAGCATGTTGACACAGCCGCCCTTGTCGATCGAGTCGGCCTTGCCGGGCTCGAGCGGGTCGTACTTGGCCGCTGACGCGTAACTGTGGATGATGCCGGGCCTGAGGCGCTCGGTGACGACCGCGCAGCAGAGCACCGAGCCGCGGTCGTTGTACAGACGCACGATGTCTCCGCTGTTGATGCCGCGTGCGGCGGCGTCCACCGGATTGAGACGCACCGGCCACCATGCGTACCCGTCCTTCTTGATGCGGTGGACCGGGATGTCGTTCAGCCAGTCGGTGTGCGTGTCGTAGTGGCAGTGGAACGAGAAGCGCGGGTGCGGCGACATGAACTGCAGTGGGTATTTCTCGAAGAGCTCGGTGGTGTGGTGGCCCTCCCAGCTCTCGATGTAGCGCGGTGAGACGGGCCGCTCGTCGTCATCCGGGAAGTGGGCCTTGAGGCTCTCGGACGCGAACTCGATCTTGCCGCTGTAGGTGCCGAGCTCGTGCGCCTTGTCGGTGTCGCGCTTGGGGTTGCCGGTGTCGGGGGTGTCGCAGGCGCGACCTTCGGCGAACCAGCGCAGACACGGCTTCGGCTTGTAGTCTTCCGGGGCGTTGATGATGTGGTAGCCCTTCCTATCGAAGGTCTCCCAGTCCAGCGTCTTGGCCAGGTCGGAGATGTTGTAGAACGCCTTTGCCCAGTCGATCTCGGTCTTGCCGCCGTCGGTGAACTCGTCGTAGAACCCGAGCCGCTCGGAAACAGCCGCGAGGATCTGGTAGTCGGACCTGGACTCCCAGAGGGGCTCGATGCACTTCTGCTCACGGACGATGACGCGGTAGTTGTTGCCCGAGTGGGAGTTCGTCGTGTAGCCGTTGCAGGCGGCGAACTCGCCGAGGTCGTCGCGCTCGAAGTTCGTGCAGGCCGGGAGGATGACGTCGGCCATGCGCGTTTCGCTGTTGAACCAGATGTCCTGGTTGACGACGAACTCCAGCTTGGGGCTCTGG
The DNA here is from genome assembly GCA_963775255.1 of uncultured Thermoleophilia bacterium. GTDB lineage: Bacteria > Actinomycetota > Thermoleophilia > UBA2241 > UBA2241 > CAIXSE01. The sequence continues at coordinate 486,036 of CAVZIA010000001.1, forward strand.
TACATGCGCACCCACTTGGTGGTGTCCGACATGGTGCCCATGAACGACCCGCCGTAGCGGTACCAGAGCTTGATCTCGGAGCAGCCCTCCGCGGGATACACGAAGTGCTCGAACTGCTGCTCGAGCGACTGGCCGCAGAAGCCGGCGCCGTCCCACTCGACGTGCCCGTCGAGGATGGCGTCCGGCACGGTCAGCCGGTAGAGCCGCTGCTTGGTCGGGTTCTGCGGGATGTAGTCGGCCGCTTTGGTCGAGTGGGACATGCGGCCCTGCGGCTCCGCGTATGCCGGGAACCAGATCTCGAAGTCCGCCGGCGCGCCCATGCTGATGCCGCCGATGGTGATGCCCGGCTTGCCCAGTCCCTGCATGGCCTGGAGGAGCACCATCATGCGCGCCCACTCGGTGCCGAAGGCGGTGCGGCAGGCGCTGCCCTCGCCGCCGCGCGCGCCGGCTGCAAGCGCGGTGCGCTTGACGGCCCACTCGCGCGCCAGGGTACGGATGACGCGGGCCTCGACGCCCGACTCCTCAGCCGCCCACTCGGGCGTCTTGGGTACGCCGTCCGTCTCGCCGAGCACGTAGGGCTTGAACTCGTCGAAGCCGACGGTGCGGCCGGCGACGTAGGCCTTGTCGTAGGTGTCCTCGGTGATCCAAACGTAGGCGATCGCCATAGCCAGCGCCGCGTCCGTGCCCATGCGCGGCGCGATCCACTTGGCGTCGTCGAAGATCGCGTTGGTGTAGTTGTGGAACGGGTCGATGAAGACGGCCTGGACGCCTTTCTCCTTGAGCCACGTGCGCCAGATCGCCGACTCCTGGCCCGAGTACGTGCCACGGGTGGTGTCGGGGTCGTTGGACCAGAAGACCACCATCTCGGAGTTGCGCATCACGTCCTGCAGGTTGTCGAACGGCTCGGGCATGCCGAGACGCCAGTAGAACCCATAGGTGTGGGTGGCGCCCCAATGCCACCCCTCCCAGCTGTCCGGGTTGTCGAAGACGGGGGTAGCCTGCAGGCAGTTCATGAAGCGCATGAACGGGCCCATCTTGTAGCCGACGATGCCCCAGTTGTGGTGTGACGAGGTCATGCCGCTGATGGCCGAGTTGCCGTACTTATCGCGCACGCGGGCGATCTCGCCTGCGACGAGGTCCAGCGCCTCGTCCCAGGTGATGCGCTCGTAGGCCGATTTGCCGCGATTCTGCGGGTTGCGCTCGCCGCGCGGGTCGAAGTCGACGCGCTTCATCGGGTACTTGATGCGGTCCTCGGAGTAGAGGCGCCGGCGCTCGGCGAGCACCATCGGTGCCACGTTGAACTTCTTGGGCGGGGAGTACTTCTTGCCGCCCGCCTCGATCACCCAGGGGCGGAACTCGGCCTCGTCGGCCACCAACGGACGGATCCGGGTCACGACACCGTCGTTGACGTACACCGTCACCGGCCCGTTGTTCGTGAGATTGGTGAAGACCTGCTCACTCATACGGCGACCTCCTCGCCCCCCCAGGCGATTGGAGAAAAAGGACTTGCATCCGAATGTGCGTTGCGCCAAACTCTTGCATCTCGTACAAACGTTGATATCGTCTGATAACAGCGTACATACCGAAAGTTCTGATAATGGTACTCCTGTCGCACGGCGGCAGGCAAGGGTCACTGTCCGGGGGGATGGAATGACCACTACGCAGCGCGACGCCGCAAACGGTCACACAGGCACGCGGCAAGACCGCCCGGAGACGGATCCGCTCACCGTCCGCGCACTCGCCCGCGGCCTGTCGATCCTCGTGCTCTACGACGTCGACCACCGCGAGTGGACCATCGACGAGATCGCCGCTCGCACCGGACTTCTGCGCATGACCGCGTACCGCATGGTGCGGACGCTCGAGGCAGCTCAGTTCCTCGTGCGAGACACGGTGACCAACCGCTACCACCTCGGGCCGGCCGCCATCACCATGGCCTACGTCGCCGAGGACCACTCCGAGTTCATGGAGCACGCCCGCCCGTATCTTGAAGGGCTGCTCGAGGCCACCGGCGAATCGGTCACATTGGCGGTCCCCGTGGACGGGTCGCCCGTGTGCGTGAGCATCATCGACTCGACCCGTCCCTTCAGGCGCGAGATCGCGCCGGGTCGCATCATCGGCGACCTGGCTTCTGTGCACGGCAAGATCTTCACGGCGTTCGCCACAGCGGAGCGACGCGACGCCGTCCTCGCGCAGAAGCGACGCAAGCACACGCCGCACACGGTGACCGACCCCGAAGAGCTCAGGCTCGAACTCGAGCGTGTCGCCGAGGAGGACGTGGCCTTCGACGTGCAGGGCATGTACCCCAGCGTCTGCTCGGTCGGCTCGCCGGTCCGCGACCAGCTGGGCAACGTAGTGGCCGCCATGTCCGTCGTCATGCCGGCCAGCCGGTTCGGCCCGCGCGAGCGGGACCTCTGCACACGGGCCGTCAAGGAGGCTGCATCTTCACTCTCCGCCTATCTCGGATGGAACCCGACGAGCCCGTCGACGGGTTCCACAGACTGACTAACCCCGACCACAGCCGCACCGTTCGCGAAAGGACAGCGATTGAGATGAGCGAGGCTCCCCGGAAGAAAGTGGACGTGACTCCCGACAAGACCGTGCTCAGGGCGCTGTCACAGGGCGGCCTGCTCGGCGGCACGGGCGAGGTCATGGTGGATGTGAAGGATGGGCGCATCGTGCGCATCCGTCCGTTCCAGTACGACTGGAAGTACGACAGCTCGACCTTCCGCCCTTGGAAGATGGAGCGCAACGGGCATGCGCTGGAGCCGGGGACGCGGTCGCGGCCCGCCCCGTACATGACCGCCTACAAGAAGCGCACGTACTCTCCCAACCGCGTCAAGTACCCGCTCAAGCGTGTGGACTGGGACCCGAACGGCGAGCGAAACCCGCAGAACCGCGGTAAGAGCAAGTACGTGCGCATCTCGTGGGACGAGGCCACCGACATCGTCGCCTCCGAGATCAGGCGCATCCAGAAGACCTATGGACTCAACGCCATCCTGCTGCAGGCCGACGGCCACGGCGAGAGCAAGACCATCCACACGCCGCACGGCCACAACGGCCGCCTGATGGACGAGATGGGCGGCTTCACCCTGCAGGTCCGCCAGCCGGACAGCTGGGAGGGCTGGTACTGGGGCTCGAAGCACGTGTGGGGCCACGGCTTCCAGGGCATGATGGCCCCCCAGCTCAACGTGCTGAAGGACATCGTCGACCACAGCGACCTCGTGCTCAAGTGGGGCTGCGACGACGAGACCACCCCGTGGGGCTTCACCGGCCAGAACGCCACCAACCTCAGCTACTTCTTCACCGATGTCGGCATCAAGCAGGTCTACATCTGCCCCGAGCTGAACTTCGGCGCCGCGGTCCACGCCGACAAGTGGATCCCCATCCTCCCCAACACCGACGCGGCGCTGCAGCTGGCCATCATCTACATGTGGCTCAAGGAAGACACGTGGGACAAGGAGTACGTCGCGAGCCACGCCGTCGGCATGGACAAGGTCGCCGCCTACGTGCTCGGCGAAGACGACGGCGTCCCCAAGACTCCGGAGTGGGCCTCCAAGAAGACCGCCATCCCGGAGTGGACGATCAAGGCGCTCGCGCGCTCGTTCGCGAAGAACGTCACGTCGATCCTCCATTACTTCGGCGGCTCGATGATCCGCGGCCCGTACTCCCACGAGCCGGGCCGCCTCGAGAGCATCCTTCTCGGGATGCAAGGTCTCGGCGGCCCGGGCGTACACCAGTGGCAGTTCTCATACTTCGGCATGCCGCGCGCGGAGGCGCTCGACAACTTCCGCTACTTCAACCCGACCCTGAGTGAGCACCTGCGCACCCCGGTGCGCAGCAGCGTCGACGCCTGGGGCACGCAGAACATCCCCAAGACGCTCATCCAGGAGGCCATCCTCAACCCGGAGACCATCCACTTCTCCGGGACCGGCGCGCAGAACGCCGAGACCGAGGACCAGTTCATCGACTACCAGTTCCCGGAGCCGCAAGAAGAGGACGGCAGTCGCCTGCACATGATCTGGACCGACACTCCGTGCCGCATCACCTGCTGGAACCACGGCAACTGGACCATCGAGGCGCACCGCGACCCGAGCATCGAGTTCATGGTCGCGCAGCACCCCTGGCTCGAGAACGACTGCCTCTACGCCGACATCATCCTGCCGGCCAACACGACGATGGAAGTCGACGACTGCCTCACCAACGTCCGTCAGGGTCCGCCTTACCAGACCTGCATGCTGACGGAGAAGGCGATCGAGCCGGTCGGCGAGTCCATGAGCGACTACGAGATCGTCCTCGCCGTCGCCGACAAGCTCGGCCTCAAAGAGAAACTCACCGGCGGCAAGAGCAACGAGGACCTGCAGCGCGAGGTCTTCGAGTGCATGTACGGCCCCGAGTACATGACCTGGGAGGAGTTCCGGGAGAAGCAGTACATCGTGTACCCGACCGCCGAGGACTGGGAGCAAGACCCGCCCGGTCTGCGCCAGTTCTACGAGGACCCGGCGAACCACCCGCTCAAGACCCCATCCGGCCTGCTCGAGTTCTACTCCGAGCGGCTGGCCACGCACTTCCCGCTCGACCAGGAACGCCCGCCGATTCCCAAGTGGATCGAGCGCGGTGAGACCCACGACGAGCGGCTCTCGAGCGAGCGCGCCGACATGTTCCCGCTCATCCTGATGAGCAACCACCCGCGCTGGCGCACGCACGCCCAGGGCGACGACTGCACCTGGGCGCGTGAGACCCCGACCGGCAAGGTGCTCGGTCCCGACAACTACAACTACGAGCCGGTCTGGCTCAACCCCGCCGACGCGGCCGCGCGCGACATCACGCACGGCGAGATCGTCAAGATCTACAACGAGCGCGGCATCGTGCTCGCCGGCGCGTGCGTGTGGGAGCGCATGATGCCGGGCGTCGCCTATATCGACCACGGCGCCCGTCACGATCCGATCATCCCCGGCAAGGTGGACCGCGGCGGCGCCATCAACACTATCGCCCCCCACGGCCTCACGTCCAAGCACGCCTGCGGCCAGGCCACGAGCGGTTACCTCGTGGACGTCCAGAAGATCCGGCCCGAGGAGTGGGAGACCTGGCGCCGCGACTACCCGGACGCGTTCGAGAGAGAGTACGACCCAGGGGCCGGCCTGCGCTTCGACGGCTGGGTGGTCGAGGGAGGTGACGCATGAAGGTGTTCATCGTAGACGTCGGCGTCTGCAACGGCTGTTTCGGCTGCCAGTTCGCCTGCAAGGACGAGCACGTGGGCAACGACTGGGCACCCATCGCCAAGCCGCAGCCCGACGCCGGCCAATTCTGGATGCGCGTGGACGAGCACATCCGCGGCTCCGTGCCGCACGTGCGCATGCACTACGTGCCCAACCCGTGCATGCACTGCGACGAGGCGCCCTGCATGGCGTCGTGCCCCATCGAGGGCGCCCTGTACAAGCGCGACGACGGCCTGGTGGTCATCGACACCGACAAGTGCACCGGCTGCACCATGTGCGTCGACAAGTGCCCGTACCACGCGATCTACTTCAACGACGACCTGCAGTTGGCGCAGAAGTGCACCGGCTGCGCCCACCTGCTCGACGGAGGTTGGGAGGTGCCGCGCTGCGTGGACTCGTGCCCGACCGACGCGCTCAGGTTCGGCGAGGAGAGCGAGTTCGCCGACCTCATCGCGAAGGCGGAGGTCATGCGACCCGAGCTGGGCACCAGCCCGCGGGTCTACTACCTGAACATCCCGAAGAAGTTCATCGCCGGCACGGTATACGACCCGGTGGAGAAGGAGGTTGTGATCGGCGCCACAGTCACGGCCACGTCCGCCGGAGGCGCCGCGGTCAGCATCGAGACCGACGAGTTCGGCGATTTCTGGCTCAGAGACCTCGGGACCGACGTGTTCGAGGTGAGCATCGTCGCCGACGGGTTCGCCCCCAAGGTCTTCGCGGCCGTGGATACGGAGAAGGACGTCAATCTCGGCGACGTACCACTCTCGCAGTAGAGGAACAGCAGCGATAGGATTCGGCGGGTCGGTCCGCGCACCGGCCCGCCGATTCCGTTAGATGGAACGGGCCCGGCAGAGCTGTGACCGGCGGCCGACCCTGACCGGTCCCTATGACAGGAGTCCGCCCATGAGATGGGGAATGGTCATCAACCTTGCGAAGTGCATGCGCTGTCACGCGTGCGTCGCCGCCTGCAGGATCGAGCACTTCCTCCCTCTCGACATCACGTGGGTCAAACTCATCGCCTACGAGGTGGACGAGGGCGGCGCGGTCGATGTGTCGACGTACCCGGTGCGCTGTAACCAGTGCGCGGACGCCCCGTGCGTGCACGCCTGCCCCACCGAGGCGTCGCACCAGCGCGAGGACGGCATCGTCGTCATCGACTCCGACAAGTGCATCGGCTGCCGCTACTGCGTGATCGCCTGCCCCTACCAGAACCGCACATTCTTCTCCAAGGACAAGGATCCGGGGTACTTCCCCGGCTTCGAGCGCACCCGCTTCGAGACGATGGGCCAGAAGCTCTACCCGCATCAAAGGGGCACGACGGAGAAGTGCAACTTCTGCGTCGAGCGCGTCGACGCCGGCCTCGCGCGCGGCCTCACGCCGGGCGTCGACCGCGACGCCACGCCGGCGTGCGTCAACACCTGTCAGGCCCGCGCGCTCACATTCGGCGACCTCGACGACCCGGACAGCAACGTCAGCCGGCTGCTCCGCATACATGAGGGCTTCCAACTGCGCACCGAGTACGGCACGGACCCGTCCGTCCGGTACATCGACTACCGGCTCGGCGGCAACGACAACCAGGCGCCGCGTGAGGCGCAGACCGGCAGTCACATGCAGCACCTCAGCTCAATGGACCGCGACGCGTACCGGCGGATCTTCGGTCACGACAAGGACGACGCGGAGGTGACGCCGTGACCAAGGTCCAGACGCGCCGCCAGTGGATCACCACTCACGAGTGGATGGTCAAGCCCATGCGCCAGAAGGAGTGGATCTCCGGACAGGGCATCCTGGTCTGGTTGGCCGAGGTCTTCTCCGCCCTCGGCATGGGCACATACCTCGTCGGCCTCGTCGCCGGCGTCAGCGAGATCACCACATGGGCGTTCTGGGCCACCGTGGTCGGCTGGCTGCTGATCGTCCTGTTCAAGTTCCCACTGCACCTCGTCTACCTCGGCCGGCCGCTGCGCTTCTGGCGCGCGTTCCCCCCGTTCAGCAAGGCCTGGAAGACATCGTGGATGGCGCGCGGCGTGGTGTTCACGACCGTGTTCGTGGGCTTCGGCTTCTTCCAGATCGTGCTCTGGTACTTCCTGCGCCGGGGAGATCTGGGCGGCTCGTCACTGCAGGTCGTCACGATCCTCGCCTGGATCTGCGGAGCCGTGGCGGGCGTGTTCATGGTGCTCACCGGCGTCTACTGCGGCTTCGCCATGAGCTACTGCAAAGGCGTGCAGTTCTGGAACACCGGTCTGCTGCCCATCGTGTTCGTCCTGATGGGTCTCGCCGACGGGCTGGCGCTGGCGATGGGTGTCAACCTGGCCACCGGCGCGGACGAGGCGGCGATCAGCAGCCTGGAGTCCTGGAGCCGCGTCCTGCTGGTGGTCAACGCCCTGCTGATCCTCGGCTATCTGGTCCAGGCGTATCGCCGTCACCACGCCGCCGCGGTCGCCACCATGGACCTCATCAAGGGGAGCACGGCGTGGGTGTTCTGGATCCTCCTCTTCGGCCTCGGCATCGCCACCCCCCTGATCCTCTCGATCACCACGGCGTTCATGAGCGGCGACACTCAGCCCATCCTCATCGTGGCGATCGTCTGCCACACGATCGGCGCCTTCGCGCTCAAGTACTCGGTCCTGAAGGTCGGGATCTACCGGTCCGTCCTTCCTGGCGTCGCATGAGGGCGGCCTCCAAGCCGTCGGGAAGGGAACACCATGGGTGAACGCACGGAGATCAAGACGACCTGCAAGAGCTGCCACGGCGGGTGCGGCGTCATCGTCACCGTTGAGGACGGGGCGATCGTCCACATCCAGGGCAACCCGGACTCGCTGACCAAGGGCACGATGTGCTCTAAGGGGCTCTCGAGCATCCAGCACATCGACAACCCCTACCGCATCAAGTACCCGATCAAGCGGGTCGGGCCCAAGGGCAGCGGGCAGTGGGAGCGCGTCTCGTGGGACGAGGCGCTCGACACGATCGCCGACAAGATGAAGGAGGCGATCGCCGACCCCGGTCCGCAGTCCATCGCGATCTCGCAGGGCACCGGCCGCGGCTACAACCGCTACACCATGCGCATGGCGCGCACGCTCGAGACGGGCAACGCCATTACCCCCGGCTACGTGTGCCACAGCCCGCGCCTCGGCCTCTACGGCCTGGTCACGGGCTACGGTCGCCTCTACTGCGACTATCACGGCTGGGGCGGCGAGTTCCCCAAGACCCAGATCATGTGGGCCAAGCAACTGGAGATCAGCAGCGCCGACTCCGAGATGGCCTACTGGTTCATGAACTCGCTGGACTACTGCAAGAACCTGATCATCATCGACCCGCGAGCTACGGCGTACGCCTCACGGGCAAGCCTCTGGATCCAGCCGCGGGTGGGCACCGACTGCGCCTTGGCCATGGGCATGATGAACCACATCATCGAGAACGAGCTCTGGGACAAGGAGTTCGTCGAGAACTGGACCTACGGGTTCGACGAACTCCGCGAGCGCGTCAGGGAGTTCACCCCGGAGAAGGTCTCCGAGATCTGCTGGATCCCCAAGGAGCATGTCACGCAGGCGGCCGAGATGTGGGCCATCGACACGCCGGGGACGATCCAGGTCGGCAGCTCGCTCGAGCGCCAGGCCAACTGTGGCCATACGCTGCGCGCCATCACCTGCCTCATGGGGCTGGCGGGCAACATCGAGCGGCCGGGGAGCATGATCACCTGGGTGCTGCCGGAGACGGGGCTCATCGAGGACTTCATCTTCGAGTACCCGATCACGGACGACATGAAGAGCAAGATCATCGGCGGCGACAAGTACAAGATGGGCGCTGCCCGCACCTGCAACCCGGACACTATGGTCAAGGCCATCAACGCCGGCAACAGCCCGATCCGTGTCTGGTTCAGCGTCGGCGGGCAGCAGATCGTGCACATGGCCAACACCAAAGAGGTCGTGGCGGCCATCGAGAAGGTCGAGTTCATGAGCCACACCGACCTCTTCATGGGCCCGATGGCCGAGGCGGCGGACATCGTCCTGCCGGCCGCCCACTGGCTCGAACTCGACGACGTCTACGACATGCATCCGCGGTTCATGATCGAAGCGCACAACAAGGTCATCGACCCGCCCGGAGAAGCGAAATCCGATGCCTGGATCTTCAATGAGGTCGGACGACGTGTGTATCCCGAGAAGTGGTTCCCCACCGTCGAGGACATGCTCGACCACGAGGTCCGCAAGGGCATGAACGGCAAGATGACCTGGAAGGACTTCAGCAGGAACCTCGTCAGCGGCTGCTTCGGACCGGACCAGGTCTACTACAAGTACAAGACCGACTACTGGCACGAGGGCGGAGGGTTCCCCACCCCCAGCAAGAAGTTCGAGTTCAAGTCACAGCACCTGGAGATGCTGGGCTACGACCCGCTGCCGGTGTTCCGCGAGCCGGGTGAGAGCCCCGTGAGCACACCCGAGCTCTACAAGGAGTACCCGCTGCTGTTGAGCACCGGCTTCCGTCAGCCCTTCTACTTCCTTGGCCAGTACCGCAACATCCCGTGGCTGCGCAGCTACATGGAGTTCCCGCAGTGCCAGATGCACCCCGATACCGCCAAGGACTACGGGGTCGAGGACGGCGACATCATCTGGATCGAGACCAAGCGCGGCCGGATCCGTCAGAAGCTCCACGAGTTCCCGGGGATCAAAAAGGGCATGGTCATGTGCACCGCCAACTGGTTCTATCCCGAGGCTTCGGCGGAGGGCTACCACGGTGTGTTCGTCTCGAACCCCAACGTGCTGACCAGCAACGACCACCTCGACCCCATGTACGGGTCACCCGACATGACCTGCCTCATCTGCAAGGTGTACAAGGCGGCTGAGGACGAGCTTCAGGACGAGGCCTTCACCACCGACAAGTACGGTACGGTGCCGACCTACGGCAAGGCCTAGACGGCCTCTCCGGCCGGCCGGGAACGGCGCTCATATCGCCCCCCGATACCGGCCCACTGCGCGGACGTTCTATTCCGTGCAGTGGGCCGGTCGTTTCGCTAGGATGCGGGCAGTCAGGTCAACGATTGGATGGTGCTACGAGCATGGACGCGACGAACCAGGGAGTCCGGCGACTCACCAATCTCACCACCGGCGGCCCGGTGCACGTGGACGTCGAGGACGGGCGCATCCGGCGCATCGTGCCGCTCCAGCTCGACGCGACCGACGCGCCGTCCTGGACGATCACCGCGCGCGGTCGTGCGTTCACACCGCCGCGCAAGACCACACTCTCACCGTGGACGGTGGCTCACCGATCCACCATCTACGCCCCCAACCGTATCCTGACGCCCCTTCGGCGCAAGGACTTCGACCCGGACGGCGCGCGCAACATCGACAAGCGCGGCGAGTCCGGCTACGAGCCCATCGGCTGGGACGAGGCGCTCGACATCGTCGCCGCGGAGATCGCGCGCATCAGGCGCGAGGTGGGACCGGCCGGCATGCTCACCACCCCCGGGTCCCACCACATGTGGGGCAACGTGGGCTATCGCTTCAGCGCGTACAACCGGTTCATGAACCTGATCGGCTACACCTACGGCGAGCACAACCCGGACAGCTGGGAGGGGTGGCAGTGGGGCGGCGCGCACATGTGGGGCTTCGCGCACCGGCTCGGCATCCCCGAGCAGTACGACCTCCTGGAAGACGCGCTCAAGCACACCGAGATGATGGTGTTCTGGTCCTCGGACCCCGAGACCACCGGCGGCGTGTACGGCTCGTTCGAGAGCACCTCACGCCGCTTCTGGCTCAAAGACCTCGGTATCAAGATGTACTTCATCGACCCGTACCACAGCCCGACGGCCCAGCTCTTCGCCGACAAGTGGCTGGCGCCGCGACCGGGCACCGACGTGGCGCTGGGCCTCGCCATCGCGCACACCTGGCTCGCTGAGGGCACGTACGACAAGGAGTACGTGGCCGACCGCACGCAGGGGTTCGGCGAGTGGAAGGACTACGTGCTGGGCACGAGCGACAACGTCCCCAAGACGCCGGAGTGGGCGGAGATCGAGTCCGGCGTCCCTGCCCGGCAGATCCGCGCCCTGGCACGCGAGTGGGGCCGCAAGACCACCATGCTCGCGGCCGGCGGCATGGGTGGCTGGGGCGGCGCATGCCGGGCCTCCAGCGGCAACGAGTGGGCGCGCATGATGATCGCCCTCGCGGCCATGCAAGGCCTGGGCAAACCGGGCAGCAACATCTGGTCCACCACCAGCGGCGTGCCCTTTGACCCCGGGTTCTTCTTCCCCGGCTACGCCGAGGGCGGCATCTCAGGAGACACGGCCGGGACGGCCGCCGGCAAGAAGCTCGCCAACCGCATGTGGCCGGACGGCGGCACTTTCAGCAACCCGCAGCACTCCCCCGAGGGGCAGACCGTGCCGCGACTGCGCATCCCCGAGGCGATGCGGCACGAGCGCCTCTCCTGGCACGGCAAGGGCTTCTGCGGCTCGTCCATCGAGGCCCAGTTCCCGGAGTACCACTACCCGGCCAGCGGCTACCCCCACGTTCAGATGTACTACCGCTACGGCGGCTCCTTCATCGGCACGATGACGGAGACCAACCGGTACGTGCAAGCGTACCGGGAAGGCAACGTCCCGTTCGTCGTGAATCAGTCGATCTGGATGGAGGGAGAGGCGCGGTACGCCGACATCGTACTGCCGGCCTGCACCAACTTCGAGCGGTGGGACATCGGCGACTGGGCGCACGCCTCGGGCTACGGCATGCACAAGTTCGAGCAGGTCAACCACCGGCTCATCGTCCTCGAACAGAAGTGCATCGAGCCGCTCGGCGAGTCGAAGTCCGACTACGAGATCTTCTCACTGCTGGCCGACAGGCTGGGCGTGGGCGACATCTACACCGAGGGTGGACTTACGGACCTCGACTGGGTCAAGCGCATCTTCCACGCCAGCGACCTCCCCGCGCGCATCTCCTGGGACGAGTTCGCCGATAAGGGCTATTACCTGGTCCCCGTGGACGAGGACCACCAGAACACGCCCGCGCTCCGCTGGTTCGCAGACGGGCGCAAGAAGGATACCCCCGACTGGGGCCCACCGCCTTGGGACCAACTCGGCGGGAAGGGTCTGGCCACCCAGAGCGGCAAGATCGAGTTCGTGAGCTCCAGCCTCCAGCGTTTCTACGAGTCGGGCGAAATCTGCGACGAGGAGCGCCCGGTGCTCGGCCCGCAGTACATCGAGAGCTGGGAGGGCCACCATACGGAGGCGTTGACGGCGAGCTACCCTCTGCAGCTCATTTCGCCGCATCCTCGCTTCAGCTTCCACACCATGGGCGACGGCAAGGGCGCCTGGGCCGACGACATCGAGGACCACCGCGAACTCAAGGACGACGGCTGGTACTACTGGCTCATCCGGCTGAACCCCGAGGACGCGGCGGCTCGGGGCATCGCCGAGGGCGACCTCGTGCGCGCCTACAACGACCGCGGCTCCGTAGTGCTCTGCGCCCGGGTCACCGGCAAAGTCCGGCCGGGCACCGTCCACTCGTTCGAATCCTGCGCGGACTACGCCCCCGTCGGCGCTCACGGCCACTCGCCAGACCGCGCCGGCTGCGTGAACATTCTCACGTCCAAGCGCTTCATCACGCCCACCTCGCCGGGGCAGGCGTGCAACACCTGCCTTGTGGAGGTGGAGAAGTGGGAGCAGGAGAAGGCGGTCTAGCTAGACCCTGGGGATCGTGCTGAGGTCCGGGGTCCCCGGCGGGCGGCGCTGCGCCGCAAGCACTTCGCGCAGCGCCTCCTGCAGGCTCGCGCGGACGAGAGGCGTGAGCCGCGTCGTATCGATCAGGTCGTCCGGTCCGCTCTCCTCTCGGACCGCCGCTGCATGGTGGTTGAGGCGCAGGTCCGAGAGGCTCGCAAAGGCGTCGCGCAATTGCGGCGCGGACTCGCAACCGTGTACTTGGGCCTCCTCCACGGCAAGGAGCCGCTCGAGCGTCGTGACGGCGGTGAAACCGCTGAAGAGCGCGTAGTACCGCGCCAGGTTCTGAATCGGCAGCAGCGCCTTCTTCTTCAGGTCGACCTGCCCGGCAACGCGGCGGCCAAGCCCGAGCGGCATGCGGATGTCGGTCGCGAGGTTCGAGAGCCCGTTCAGGAAGCGGTCGAACCGCGGAGCCTGCCGGACGATGCTCTGCAGCGGCGGCACGACGACTAGCTGGCCGGCCACCTGACGGAGATCGAAGATGATCGCGGCGGTGACCAGCCGGTCCAGGTCGATGCCACGCAGGCAGTCGGCGAACAGGTCTCGCCACTGCGAGAAGGAGAGGCGCCACTCGTCGTGGCTCGCGACCACGCCGTGCGGGTCGGCGACGAACCCGCAGCGCTCCAGCCCGCCGTTGACCGCGACTGCCATCCGGCGGAAGTAGTCGAGCACCTCGGGGTCGTCGGTATCGGCGAACGCCAGCCCGTTGTCCTGGTCCGAGGCCAGCGTGAGCTCGCCGCGGGCCGTGCTCCCGAAGGCGAGCCAAGCGTAGGGGACAGGAGGCTCGCCCTGCTCGTCCACGAACAGCTCGAGCAGCCGCATCACCTGTGCGTCGTTGAGCAGCGTGAGGATCCGCATCAGCGTCGGCGCGTCCAGGTGCGCGTCCAGCAGGTCCACGAACAGCCGCGGCACCTGCGTCGACGCCACCGCGACGTCGTCGGCCGAGCGCGCGTGGAGGATGGCGTGACGCAGGGCGAACGGGCTCAACGAGTCGAGGCTCATCAGGCTGCTCGCCGACAAGACACCGGTGACGCGCCCCTGGTCGTCGACCACCGGCAGGTGGTTCACTCCCGCCTCGATCATGGCGATGCTCGCCTCCGGCGCCAGCGTGTCGGCTGTGACCGTGTGGACCGGCCGGCTCACGATCGAGCTCACCTGACCCTCCACGGACGCCCGCCGTGCCACCACCTTGTCGCGCAGGTCAACGTCGGTGACGATGCCGAGCCCGTCGCGTGCCTCCACCAGCAGGGCCGTGATGTGCCGCGCAGCCATGAGCGCCGCCGCGTCCGCGATGCTGGTCTCCGGCGCGCAGAAGACCGGCGGGTGATGCAGGAGGGACGCGACTGTGCGCGTGCGCACATCAGGCAGCGCGCGCATCGTCCGGGCCGCGTCGATGAGCCGCGCCCGCAGCCCGCGGGCCACGAACCGCACGCCCGCGGGCCGGCCCAGGACCTCGAGCCCGACATCGGGCGGGATGCAGTAGACAACAGAGTCCTCAAGGGCCCGGGTGGTGAACTCGGGCGGCTCCCCCGTGAGGAGGGTCGGATGCCCGAACATCCTGCCACGGTCCATGACGGCGATGGTGACCCCTTGGTGCTCCAGGGTGAAGGTGCCTTTGGCGACCACGTACAGCTCCCGGCCGACCTCGCCGCCCTCCACGAGGACCACCTCATCCTTGACCACGCGCCGGGTGTTCATGGCGGCTGCGATCCGCTCGCGCTCCTTCGGCTCGAGCTCCTTGAACGGCTCGTACCGCGCGAGGAAGGCGGCGCCCGCCGAGGGCTTCGCGGCGACGTTGTCGGCCGAGGTCTCCATCGCCGTGGAGTATGGCACAGCCCGCGACATCCTTGACATCGGACCCCGTGCTCGTCATAACGCCCCAATGCACTCGAACACCGTCCTGCAGGAGCGCACAGCGCTGATCGAGGCCGCCATCGCCCTCGAGCCGCCTGATCGCGTACCCCTGGTGTATCAGGGTGAGGCCTTCTCGCCCCGCTTCATGGGCGTCCCCCTGGCCACTTACGCCACCGTGCCGGATGTCGCCGTGCGCACCACCCTGGCGGCCATGGACCGGCTCGAGGGCTTCGACGCCATCAGCACCGTGCCGGGCGGACGGATCGGCGTGCTCCTGTCCTCCATCTGGATGTCGCACGTCTCCATCCCCGGCCGCGAGCTCCCGCCCGACTCCCTCTGGCAGGTGGAGGAGCGAGCCGACATGACCGCGGAGGACTATGACGTCATCCTCGGAGAGGGCTGGCCGGCGTTCGAGGAGTCCCTCCGCCCGAGCTTTCTGGACGTGAAGGAGCTGGAGGAGACCAACGCGTGGCTCGAGGCGAACTTCGAGACGACCGTGGCCGCGTTCCGCGCACACGGCTTCGTCCCGCTTTCCGGCGCCATCGTGGCCCCGCCGTTCGAACGCCTCTGCGGGGCGCGCTCCATGACGCAGTTCTTCGCCGACCTGTACCGCCGCCCGGAGGTCGTGAAGAGGGCGATGGACGCCATGGCCCCGGCGCTCATCGAGGAGGCGGTCGCGGTGGCCGGGCTCTGCGCCCTGCCGTCCATTTGGGTCGGCGGATGGAGGTCGGCGAGCTCGATGCTCCGGCAGACCATCTGGGACGAGTTCGTCTTCCCGTACCTCAAGGACCTCGTGTGGGCGCTGTCCGATGCCGGCATCAAGCCCACGCTTCACTTCGACCACGACTGGACGCGGGATCTGGCGCGGCTGCGGGAACTGCCGGCCGCGCGCTGCATGCTGAACCTGGACGGCATGACCGATATCCGTGCCGCCCACGAGATCCTCGGTGACCACATGGCGCTCATGGGCGACGTCCCAGCCACCCTGCTCGCGGTCGGCTCGCCCGCCGACGTCAGGGACTACGTCCGCCGCCTGATCGCCGATGTCGGCCGGCGCGGCCTGCTGCTCGCGCCGGGGTGCGACATCCCGGTCGACGCCCGGGGCGAGAACCTCGAGGCGCTGGTGGACGCCGGACTGGAGTACGGGGCATGACCAGGCCGGCTGAGGACTGGGAAGCGTTCACGCCCGACGAGCGCCTGGAGATCCGGTTGCGCCTGTGGCAGGAGCCGCCGGACCTCATGTTCGCCGACGCGGCGACGGCCGACGCCTACCGCGAGCGCGTCGGGATCATCCGGGACGCGCTCGCCCTGCGGCGGCCGGCGCGCGTCCCCATCTGCCCCATGTTCGGCGTCTACCCACTCGCCTACAGCGGAGTGACCGTGCACGAAGCCATGTACGACTACGACCGGTTCGACGAGGCCTGGCGACGCTTCCACACCGACTTCCTCGTCGACGTTGTCGCGGACCCGCTCCCTTCGGGCCGCGTGTTCGAGAGCATCGGATACTCCCAGTACCGCTGGCCGGGCCACGAGACAGGCGACCGGACCGGCTACCAGTACGTCGAGGACGAGTACATGCAGGCCGGTGAGTACGAGTGGCTCACCGGCGACCCCACAGGGTTCCTGCTCGGCGGGTATCTGCCGCGGATCGCCGGCGCCTTCGCCCCGCTGGCCGGCCTCGCGCCTCTGCTGGACCTCATGGAGGGACCCGGCGTGGCCGTCTGCCTCAGTCAGTTCGGCACGCCGGAGATGCAGGGCGCGCTGCGCGCGCTCCTGAGTGCCGGCGCCGAGTCCATGGCTTGGCTGGAGGCGGTGGGGAGGACCTTCTCGAGCCTTGCCTCACAGCTCGGCAGGCCGGCTTTCACCGGCGGGATGACCAAGGCGCCGTTCGACGTCATCGGCGACACGTTCCGCGGCACTCGCGGCATCGTCCGCGACATGTTCCGGCGGCCGCAGCAGCTCCAGGCGGCCCTTGAGCGCCTCGTACCGCTCTGCGTCGAGCAGGGCGTGGCCGGCGGAGACGCCACCGGCTGCCCGTTGATCTTCATCCCGCTCCACAAGGGCGCAGACAGGTTCCTCTCGGACGAGGACTACAGCTCCCTCTACTGGCCGACGCTCAAGGCGGTGATCCTCGGACTGATCCACGAGGGTCTGGTACCTCTGCTGTTCGCCGAGGGCGGCTACAACCAGCGCCTGCCGGTCATCGCCGACCCTGAGATCCCCGCGGGCAGGACCATCTGGCTGTTCGACGCCACCGACATGGTGGCGGCTCGGCGGGCTCTTGAGGGCCGCGCCTGCATCGGCGGTAACGTGCCGGGCGCGCTGCTCGACCTGGGCGCGCCCGGCGAGGTCGAGGACTACGTGGCGCGCCTCATCGACGACGTCGCCGGCGGCGGAGGCTTCATCCTCAGCACCGGCACGACCATAGATGAGGCGAAGCCCGAGAACGTCGCCGCCCTCTGCGCCGCCGGGCTCGAGCACGGCGCGGCGTAGCCCCTTCGCCCAAGAGCCAGAACAGGCACTTGCTTTTCGAGCAAAAGTGGTCCACAGTACACCCTTCTTTCAGCTTCGCGAGAAGTTGCTTCTTGTGTAAGTCGGCACAAGTGACCCACAGCACCCGAGCGCTGGTGGAGAGTGAGATGACAGCCGCACGCAGCACAAAGGGGAAGGGCAAGAAGGGGGCCTCGCGCCCGTCTGCGGCGGCTCGGGCCGAGGTCGGCATCCCCAGCGTGATCGACGACCTCGCCCCGACGGCCCGGGAGTTGCTGGAGGCGGCCCGGAGACTGCTCGAGACCGAGGGCTACTCGTCGCTCACGCTGAAGGCGATCGGTCGCGAGGCCGGTCAGAACGAGTCCCTGATCGGCTACCACTTCGGGAGCAAGACCGGCCTCCTCGTCGCCCTCGCCGACTGGCTCGTCTACGACATCGTCCGTGACCTCCACGCCCGCGTCCTGCGCCTGGAGGACGGGCAGGACCAGCTGCATCCCGCCATGGACGACGCGAGAAAGCTCGTCGGCGACGTGGAGTCCTACCGCGTCTTCTACGACCTGATGCCGCACCTCCTCGCGACCAGAGAAGGACGCCTGCGCATGGCCCAGCTCTACACGACCTATCGGGAGCTGAACGCGAGGGCCCTGTCGACGGCCATCGCGCAGGCACGCTCTCCCCAGGCTCGCGCAGTGGCCGCCATGCATGTGGCGCTCACCGACGGCCTCGCCCTCCAGGTCCTCATGGATCCGGGCGGCGTGGACGTGCAACTGGCGGCCGAGCTCTGGGAGAGCTGCGTGCGCCGCATACTTCCGGACGAGCGAGAGCGCCGAGAGGAGACGGCCACGTAACGCTGCGATGCGACGCCGGCCGGCGACGGCGGCGTCGCCCACCATCATCCGCGACATGCCGCACACATCGTCAGGGGGACTCATGATCGACACGGACATTCTCGAAGCAGAACTCAAGGCACTGTCCTGGGAGGGCGCGCCGAAGATGGTCACCGAGGCTCCGGGCCCTCAGGTTCAGGCGCTCATGGCCGAGTCGGCCAAGTACGAGTCCTTCACTCGCGGCGGCGGCGGCTTTCCCGTCATCCTTTCGGACGGCAAGGGCGTCACCGTCAAGGACCCCGACGGCAACCTCTACATCGACATGGCCGCCGGCGTCGCCGTCAACGCCGTGGGCCGCAACCACCCCAAGGTGCTGGAGGCGATCCGCCGCCAGTGCGACGTGATCATGCACACCACCGACATCACCAACCCCAAGCGCCTCGAACTCGCCAAGAAGGTCTCCTCGGTGATGCCCGACGGGCTCAAGGGCGACTGCCACACCGCCGTCTACCAGGCCGGCAGCGACGCCGTCGAGACGGCCATCAAGTTCGCCCGCGCCTACACCGGCCGCTCGCAGCTGATCGCCTTCCATGGCGCCTACCACGGCGTCTGGATGGGGACCGCGGCGATGACCACCGCCTACAACTACCGCCACGGCTGGGGCCCGATGATGCCCGGCGTGCAGCACCTGCCTTACGCCTACTGCTACCGCTGCCCGTTCGGCAAGGAGTACCCGAGCTGCGACATCCAGTGCGGCAAGTTCGTCGACGAGGTGCTCAACGGTCCCTACACGGGCGCCGACGACGTCGCCGCGGTGGTCATCGAGAGCCAGCAGGGCGAGGGCGGCTACGTCGCTCCGCCGCCCGAGTTCCTCGAGATGGTCAAGGCCGCCTGCGAGCAGAACGGCTGCCTCTACATCGCCGACGAGGTGCAGTCGGGCGCCGGGCGCACCGGCAGGATGTGGGCGGTCCAGTACTCCAAGGTCCAGCCCGACATGCTCACCTGGGGCAAGGGCATGGGCGGCGACATGCCCATGGCAGGGGTCACCTACCGCGCCGAGATGGAAAAGGCGCTGCGCGAGGGTTCACAGCCGTCCACCTTCGCCGGTAACGCCATGGCCTGCGAAGTGGCGATGACCAACATCGACTTGATCACGGACCCGGAGACGGACCTCATCGGACGCGCCGCCGTGCTCGGCGAGGAGATCAAGGGTCTGCTCATCGACGCCATGCCGAACGTGCCCTGCATCGGCGAGGTGCGCGGCAACGGCCTGATGGTCGGCATCGAAGTGGTGGCGGACCGCAAGACCAAGACGCCGCTCACCGGCGAGCAGATCGGCGAGATCACCTTCAAGCTGCTCAACGCCGGCATCCTCATGACGCCCTGCGGGCGGCACGCGAACGTGTTCCGCTTCATGCCGCCGCTCACGATCCCGCGCGACTACGCGGTCAAGGCGAGCGAGATCATGATCGACATCCTCAAGGCCTACTGAGGCCGGGAGCAAGTGACGCCTCTCGCGAAGGGCCCCACATCGGGTGAGGATGCCGATGTGTAGATATGGGCGGACTAGTCATGCCGGACGAGCGAGAGCGATCATTCACGAGCACTTCAGTCGGATTGCTTGCATATCCATGAGAGAGGAGTAGCATGCGCCGATACCCCGGAGAGTATGGGGCCACACTCTTCGAATCCCACGTCAACTGTGTCTCGATCATCAGGACAGCAGGAGGAGACGATGGCTTCACGCAGTGCCGGCTCTGAGCTCGACGAGCTGAGCAGAAATTCGTATCAGCAGGAGCTCGACCGGAGTCTCCACCCGCTGCGCTCGCTGATCATGGGCGTCGCGAGTTGTGGACCTATCGGAAGCGTGTTCGCCTACGTCCCGGCGTTGCTGTTCATCTGCGGCATGTTCAGCTGGTACGCGATGGTCATCGCCGCTGTGCTCTGCATCTTTCAGGGCCTCGCCTACGCGGAAGTCGGCTCGGCCTATCCGGTAGCCGGCGGCGAGTACTCCATGGTCGCTCGCGTGCTCGGCAAGGGGTTGGGGATCATCACCTTCGGCCTCATGTCGGCCATGTACCTCTTCGTACCGACGGCCGCCTCGCTGGCCGCCGGCAGCATCCTCGGCGTCATCTGGCCGTGGGCCGGCGAGCACACCCACATCATTGCCGTGCTGGTGATCATCTACGCGGCGTCGGTCAGCTTCCTCAAGGTCAAGCTGGGCACGTGGGTCGCGGCCTTCTTCGTGGCCGTGCAGATCGTCGCGCTGCTGATCGTCACCGTCCTCGGAATCGTGCACTGGCATAGCCCGGCAGAGCGGCTCTTCTCCACGCAGGCCATGGGCGCGAACGGCAACATGACCACTGTGACGCTGGCTGCCGCGGTGGTCGGCATCACCGTGTCCTTCTTCATCTACCAGGGCTTCGGCAACGTCATCATCTTCTCGGAGGAGACCAAGAAGGCCAAGGCCAAGATCGGCGGCGCCGCGATGGGTGCGACCGTCACGGCCATCGTCGTCATACTCGTGCCGACCACCGCGCTTCTGCTCGGCGCCCCGTCGGTCAACATGCTGCTCACGTCGGCCTCGCCGCTGGCCGACACCATCGCGTCCTGGGGCGGCAATTTCTTCGGGAAGGTGATCAGCTTCATCATCTTCCTGGCCATCCTCGACCTCGCCACTGCCTCGATGATGGCGTTCGCACGCGTGTACTGGAGCGGCGGCCGCGACAACGTGTGGCCCACGCCCCTCTCCAAGGCACTGGCCTACGTGAACCCCAAGCTCAAGACCCCGTGGGTCGCGGTCATCGTGTTCGCGACGATCTGCGCCGTGTTCGCAGCGGTCTCCAACGTCGCCTCGATCGTGACGTTCACCGGCGTTATCACACTGAGCTACGCCGGCCTCATGGGGCTCTCCGCCATCGTCATCCGGCTGAAGAAGAACCCGCCGGAGCGCTACAAGATGCCGCTCTGGCCGATCCCGCCGGCGCTGCTGGTCATTGCCTGCGTTGTCATGGGCACCCAGCAGTCGAAGAAGGACCTGTGGATCACGCTGATCATCGCGGCCGCGTTCCTCGTCTACTACCTCGTCTATCTGCGGCCGCGCCCGGAGCACTGGAAGCTCCTGGACCCGATCGTCGAGGACGTGGACATGAGCTATCCCTCAAGCGGGACGGACGACGCCACCGCGCCCGCTACGACGTGATCCGCTGACGGCGGACGAGGCGTGTGAGCCGCTTCCGCCGGCCGGCCTGACGAAAGCGCCCCGGAGATCGTCTTCACGACCTCCGGGGCGTTTCGTCGTACGCCTTGACGCCGGACCGGCGGGCGGCTAGTTCGCGGCCAGCGCCTCCGCGACGAGGGCCGGCGTCTCGTCCGGCCGGCGCGCCACCGGGATACCTGCCGCCTCGAGCGCAGCGGCCTTGGCGGCCGCCGTGCCCGAGGACCCCGAGATGATCGCGCCCGCGTGGCCCATGCGCTTGCCGGGCGGAGCGGTGAACCCGGCGATGTAGGCGACGAGCGGCTTCGTGAGGTGCTCGGCCGCGAACGCGGCGGCGCGCTCCTCGTCGTCGCCTCCGATCTCGCCCACGAGGACGACGGCCTCGGTCTGAGGGTCTGCCTCGAAGAGCTCGAGGCACTCCTGGAAGCCGAGCCCGTGGACGGGATCCCCGCCCATGCCTACGCAGGTCGACTGGCCCAGCCCGGCACGAGTCAGGCCCATGGCGATCTCGTAGGTCAAGGTCCCGCTGCGCGAGACGATGCCCACGCGGCCTGGCTTGAACAGCGATGCCGCCATGATCCCGGCGTTGCACCCGCCCGGCGTGACGATGCCCGGGCAGTTGGGGCCGATGAGAGCGAAGGATCGGTCGGCGACGCCGCCTTCGTCCAGTCTGAGCTCCGCGACGGCCTCACTCATGTCACGGACAGGGATGCCCTCGGTGATGAGCACCGCGACCCGGACCCCGCCCTCGGCGGCCTGGACGACGGCCGCCTTGGCGAACCGAGCGGGGACGAAGATGACGCTCACATCCGCGCCAGTGGCTGCAACGGCCTCGCTCACCGTGTCGAAAACGGGAAGGCCACAGGCGGTCTGCCCACCCTTGCCCGGGGTGACACCGGCCACCACGGCGGTGCCGGCGGCGAGCATGCGCTGGGTGTGGAAGGTGCCCTCTCTGCCAGTCATTCCTTGTACCAGCACCCGGCTGGACGCGTCGACGAGGATGCTCATGGCCGGCCCCCGTTCTTCGCCGCCGCGACGACGGACGCGACGGCCTCCTGCGCGCTCAGCGTGACGCTCAGGCCGTCGATCCCCGCCGCGGCGATCAGTTGCAGTCCCTCGTCGGCGTTGTTGCCGTCGAGGCGGACGACGAGCGGGAGGTCGGTGCTCGTCGTCTCAAGCCAGGCGAGGACGCCGCGGGCGACCTCGTCACCGCGCGTGATGCCGCCGAAGATGTTCACGAGCAACGCCCGCACGCGGTCGTCCGAGGTGATGATGTCGAGGGCGGCGGCGATGCGCTCGGCGCGCGCGCCGCCGCCGACGTCGCAGAAGTCGGCTGCGGCGCCGCCCGCGGCGCCGATCATGTCGAGCGTGCTCATGACGAGACCGGCGCCGTTGCCCAGCACGCCGACGTCGCCGTCGAGCGTGAGATAGGTGACGCCGGCCTCGCGAGCGGCGCGCTCCCGTGCGTCCTCGTCCGGCCGCTGCGCGGCCAGGTCGGGCTGCCGGAACAGGGCGTTATCGTCAATGGTCACCTTGGAGTCGAGGGCGACGAGCCGGACGGGGTCGCCGACGACCGCGAGCGGGTTCACCTCGACCAGCGACGCATCGCGCTCGCGGTAGAGCGTCCAGAGCCGCTCGACGAGATCGCCGAGCTGCTCGTCGAGCAGCGCTTCACTGAGAGCCGCGGCGACGACGACCTCGTCACGCTGCTGGACGCAGCCCGCCGCCGTCGCGTCGAGCGGCAGCCGCAGCAACGCAGCGGGGTCCTCCTTCGCCACCTGCTCGATGTCGACGCCTCCGCGCGTGGAGAAGATGAGGACCGGCGCTTTGGCGTGGCGGTCGAGGGTGATGGCCAGATACAGCTCGCGCACCACCGAGGCACCCTTCTCAAGCAGGACGCTGCGGACCGGTTTGCCCTTGATCGTCAGCGCGAGGACGGCCCGGACCGTCTCTCCCAGCTCCTCCGGCCGCGTGACCACGCGCACTCCGCCCGCCTTGCCACGTCCGCCCGTGAGCACCTGCGCCTTGACGGCGAGGGGGTAGCCGAGCTCCGCTGCGGCATGCTCAGCCTCTTCCGCGGTGAAGACGACCTGTGACGGCAGCACCGGGATCCCGGCTGCCGCGAAGAGCTCCTTGCCTTGATGTTCGAACAGGTCCACTCGCCTACCTCACCGTCTGGTCGTGCCGGCCTTACTGCCCGGTCCCGAAGCGGAACGTCTGGTCCGGATCGATCACGGCCAGTACACGCACCATACAACCGTCGCCGCCCGGCCAGCGCCACGGCAGCGCGAGGAAGGTGCAGCGCTTGCCGGTCACGTCGTCGAGGTCACCGCCGACGTTCTCGATGCCGGGGATGCCTCCCTGGCACATGAGGATCTTGTGCGCCGGCTCCCAGCTCGGGAAGTCCTCTTTGGGGTCGCGACCCGTCTCCGCTTTGTACTCGTCGATGAGGTGAGGCTGTGACGGGCCGAGGCCGTGGTCGACGAGCTTGGTCGCGATGGGATGGTCATTGGCCTGATGGCCGTAGCCGACCATCTTGACCTTCTTGTCCACGAGCCACTGAGCGCCGGCGGCGCCCATGCCGCACCCGTAGGCGAAGTACTCGTCGGTGTCGCCCCAGAGGCGATGGAAGCCCGTGTTGATCATGACGATGTCGCCCTCTTCGATCCTGGGCGTGGCGTTCTCGAGATCCTCGGGAGTGATGACGCCCCACTTGCCCTTGGGGATATCGACACACACGCCAGTGCCGACCAGCCGCCAGAGCGGGTAGTCGCCGATGCTGGGCGTGTTCTCGGTGACGTGGAGCGGAGCATCCATGTGGGTGCACCGGTGCATGATGCCTTCCCACTCGGTCTCGTAGATGTTGTCCTTGGCGTGGAACTTGGTCACCTTGACGTTGACGCTCGGCGTGGACGGCCACTCCGGGATGAACTGCGTGAAGGTGTGACTCAGGTTGTAGACCTTGAGACTCATTTCCGGTTCCCTTCTCGTCCGCGACGCGTCAGTTGCCCGCGTCGATGCGCAGGTTGCCGGACGGATCCATCATGGCGATCATCCGGACGGGACAGGCGTCGCCGTGCTCGAACTTCCAGGGCGTCGCGGCCACGGTGACACGCTTGCCCTTGACGAGGTCGACGTCGCCGCCGACCTGCTCCACCGTCGGGATGCCGGCGGCGGCCAGGGTCTTGTGGGCGGGGAACCACTCCGGGAAGTCCTTCCCGGCGTCGCCGCCGGTCGCCGCGGCGTACGCGGGGGCGAGGCGCTTCATCTGTGGGCCGCCGCGGTGCGGGCCCATCGAGGTCGCGAGCGGCACGTCGATGAACGGCGTGTCGACGGCCACGAACTTCGGGTTCTTCTTGACAAGCCACTCGGCAGCGTCTTTGGTCAAGCCGGGCGCCTCGCCGAAGTACTCGAGGCCGTCTGAGTAGTTGTGGTGCCAGCCGGTGACGATGACGACGATGTCGCCGTCCTCGACGGCCGGCGCGGCGGCCTCGAGGTCGGCGGCCGTGATGACTTCCCAGCTCTTCTTCGAGATGTCGAGCACGGCGGCGTCACCGAACAGTCGGTCCGGCGACACGGCGGCCAGATCATCGCCGCGCTGGACCATGTGGATGGGCGCGTTCATGTGCGTGCCGGTGTGCAGGCTGGTCGTGATACGCCAGGCGAGCACACCGTGCTGGGCGTGCTTGACGGCGCGGACCATACGCACGTCCGTCTGCCCCGGCTCCGACGGCACACCGTGGCCCCACACGTGGCTCAGCTCGATGAGCTCGAGCCCGGAGTAGGGGTCCTTCACAATCGCTGTCATAGGTCTCTCTCCTTCTCTGTACCGGCAGGCGAGGGTCGCTCGCTCGACCGGCTCAATGCTCCATCTCGACGACGGTGGCCATGCCCTGGCCGCCGGCGATGCAGATGCTGGCGAGCCCGTACCTCGTGCCGCGCCGGCGCATCTCGTAGAGCAGGGTCGTCAGCACGCGGGCGCCGGAGCAGCCGAGCGGATGCCCGAGCGCAATGGCCCCACCGTTCACGTTGAGGATCTCCTGATCGAGTCCCAGCTCCCTCACTACGGCGAGGGTCTGCGCCGCGAAGGCCTCGTTGACCTCGATCAGGCCGACGTCCGAGAGGTCGATCCCGGCGCGCTCCAGCGCCTTGCGCGAGGCGGGCGCCGGACCGATACCCATGATGCGCGGGTCCACGGCGGCGGTGGCCTGCCCGCGGATGGTCGCCATGGGCCTGACGCCGCGGGCCTTCGCAGTCTCCGCGTCCATGAGCACAAGGCACGCGCCGCCGTCGTTGCGACCGGACGAGTTGCCGGCGGTGACGGTCCCGCCCTCCTTGAACACGGGCCGCAGCTTGGCCAACTGCTCGAGGCTGGACAGCCGCGGATGCTCGTCGGTGTCGAAGATCGCCGGCGGGCCCTTACGTTGCGGCACCTCCACCGGGACGATCTCGTCCTTGAAGCGGCCGCTCTGGATAGCGTCGGCCGCGCGCTCCTGGCTCTGGCGCGCGTACGTGTCCTGCTCTTCGCGCGAGATATCGTACTTCTCGGCGAGGTTCTCCGCGGTAAGGCCCATGGTGAGGTCGCCGTAGACCTCGTAAGGCTGTGAGCGCGGCTGGCTCTCCGTGTTCGAGTCGACCACGACCGTGTTGCCGGAGGTGAACCCGAAGCGGGCGCCGCGCAGGTAATACGGCGCCAGGCTCATGCTCTCGATTCCGCCGGCCACGACGATCTCGGCCTCTTCGGCGCGGATGGCCTGCACGGCGTTGTGGATGGCCTGCAGCCCGGAGCCGCATTGGCGCATCACCGTGTAGGCCGGCACTTCGACCGGGAAGCCGGCCTTGAGCGCCGCCACGCGCGCGAGGTTGGCGGCGTCAGCGCTCTGCTTGGTCTGGCCGACGATGACCTCGTCCACGGCCTCGGGCTCGACACCCGCGCGCCCGACGGCAGCGAGTATCACGATCTTGGCGAGCTCCTCGGGCTGGACGGTCTTGATGGTGCCGCCTACGCGCCCGAGGGCGGTGCGGGCGGCGGAGACGATGACGACGTCACGCATGCGTTTCCACCATCCTCAGACGAAGGCCATGGTGCCGCCGTCCACATACAGGACGGTGCCGGTGATGAAGTCGGATGCGGACGAGGCCAGGAACACGGCCGGTCCGACTAGATCCTCCACGTCGGCCATGCGGCCCATCGGCACGTTGAGGAGCATACGGTCGTACCGCGCGGCGTCCTGCTTGATGCGCTCGGCCGTCATCGGCGTCACGGTGATGATCGGCCCCAGAGCGTTCACGTTGACCTTGTGCGGGGCCAGTTCCACGCCCAGCTGCTTGGTGATCATCTTCACCGCACCCTTGGTGGCGCAGTAGCCGGAGTTGCCGCCAAGCGCGCCGCGGTCGTCACGCACGGAGGAAAGGTTGATGAGCTTTCCGCCGCCCTGCTCGACCATGTGCGCACCGAACAGCTTGCAGGACATCATCACTGCCTTGACGTTGACCGCGAAGAGCTTGTCCCACTCGTTCATGGGGTACTCGGTTGCGACGGCCTTGTAGTTGTAGCCGAGAGCGTTGACGACGACGTGTACCCTGCCCATGCTCGCCACCGTAGCCTCGACAAGCGCCTGCATACTTCCCTCGTCCGTGGCGTCCACCTCGCGGGTCACGACACCCGGGAAGTTGGCCTCGGCCAACTGAGCGGCGGCGCGCGCCAGCCCGGCTGCGTCGCGGTCGGCTATCTCGATCCTGGCGCCGTAGCGCAACAGGCCTACGGCGATAGCCGTGCCCATGCCGCCTGCCCCGAGGACGACTGCGTTCTTGCCTTCCAGTGAGAAGAGATCGTCCATGGCTAGGGTTCCCCTCCCCTTTCAGTGCTTCTTGACGACGCCGAGGATCTCACGGGCCTCGTCCGGTGTGACGGGCTCGAGATTGAGCTCCCTGGCGATTCGGACGGTGCGCTCCACCAGCTGCGCGTTGCTTTCGGCGAGCACGCCCTTCTTGTAGTAGATGTTGTCCTCGAGGCCGACGCGCGCGCAGCCGCCCATGATCATGGCCATCGTCGTGATCGGCAGCTCGGCGGCCCCGGTGGCGGTCGTGTTGAAGTAGCAGTTCTCCGGCAGGAACTGGTACATCGAGTACAGCGTGTCGGGGTTCGCCTCGATAGCGCCCTGATGCATCATGCCGAGCACGAAGTTGATGTAGTAGGGCGGCTCGATCAGGTCCTTCTTGATGAGGTTGTGCACGTCCCGGTACATGCTCTGCGAGTAGCACTCCATCTCGGGTTTGATGTGCATCTCCTTCATCTTGGCCGCCCAGGCCTCGATGTCTTTGGTCATGTTGGAGAACGGCTGGCCGGCGTTCGGACCGGTCTGGCGCATGAGCGTGCCCATGTTCAGCGACGCCATCTCCGGATCGGCGTCGAGACAGGAGACCCGCTCCTCGATGGTGAGGTTGGTGCCGCCGCCGGTCGAGAACTGGACGATGACCTCCTTGCAGACCGACTTGACGGCGGTCTGGATCTCGGCGAACTTCTCCCTCGTGCCGGCCGGCTTGCCCTGTTCGTCGCGGGCGTGGATGTGAACGATGGCCGCGCCGGCGTTGTAGCACTCGAGCGACGCCTGCGCGATCTCGTCCGGCTGCTCCGGCACGTTCGGGTTCATTTCCTTGTTGACGAACGCGCCGTTCAGCGACGCCGTGATGATGACTTTGCCTCTGGGGAGCTTCATGGTGGTTCCCTCCACTGTCAGGTCTCGGCCGGCTGCGGCGGCCGGGCGGTGTGATTCCGCATGGCCGCGCGGGCCGCCTTCAGATGCTCACACGCGCTTGTCGATGAGGTCCTTGGACTGGGTGAAGATGTCGATGAGGGCGTCGTCGCGGGTCTTGAGGACTTCCCTCAGGTCGCGGCCGCTGTAGTCGAAGAAGCCCTTGCCGCTCTTGACGCCCATCTCGCCCTTCTCGACGTGCTCGACGAGACTGCTGGGCGAGTTGTCGATAGGCGGCTCGAGGAAGTCCGAGTTCTTCAGGTTGTTGAGGCTCAGGTCGAGGCCCGTGAAGTCGTACCTCTGCACGAACCCCAGGACCATCGCGCGCGGGACGATGCTCGCCTTGACGGCGAGGTCGAGCTGGTCGGCAGTCATGTAGCCGTTGTCCAGCAGGAAGAAGACCTCGCGGCCGATGATGCGCAGGAACCGGTTGATGCAGAATCCCGGGACGAACTTCTCCATGACCACGGGCACCCTGTCGACCTTCTTGAGCAACTCGACGACGAGCTCGACCGTCTCGTCGGAGGTCTGCTCGCCCCTGACGACCTCGACCAGCGGGATGATATGGGGCGGCGCGAACCAGTGGGCGATGACCGTGTTCGGCAGGCGCCGCTCGGGCGTGACCGAGTAGATGTCCAGGTACGAGGTGTTGCTGGTGAAGATAGCGTCGTCCGGGCACGCCCCGTCAAGCTCCTCGAACGCAGCGCGCTTGGCATCCAGGTTCTCGGCGATGCTCTCGATGACGAGGCTGGCGTCCGCGCCGGCGTCCGCGAGAGACTGGGTGGGCGTGATGCGCGCCAGTGCAGCCGTGATGTCGTCCTGGCTGAGCAGGCCGTGTCCCGCGAACGTCTGCATGTTGGCGGCGGTGACGGACATGGCCTTCTCGAGTGTCGTCTCGGAGCGCGAGTACAGCGAGACGGGGTGTCCGGCACAAGCGAAGACCTGCGCGAGACCGGGGCCCATCGTGCCTGCCCCGATGACAGCTACCTTGTTGACGTCCTTGACATCCACTTCTACGGCTCCTTTTCGACGCCGACCGGTTCACCGACACAGTACGGATCGTCTCCGCGTCGCGGGCCCGCTGCCGGTCTGAAGGGCGGCCCGCATTGCTCAGCTCAATAATGGTATCGCCATATCATATTTGCTCGCGGCGAATTCGGCAATGTGCGGCACGTTCATGTCGCAGGCTGCGCCGGGAGGTCTCCGGCGGTTCACGGGCGAAGCGCCCGGCGTCGGCCGGAGTGACTAGCGCGGGGTCGCGGCGTAGCCGAAGAAGGCGGAGAACTCGGCCGCCGACGCCTTTACGGCGGCGGCGCATGCGTCCTTCGCCTCCGGACCGAAGCGCCCCGTCGGGACGACGACGGCCAGCGTCGCGATGACGGCGCCCGTTTGGTCGCGCACCGGAGCCGCGACCGAGCACGTGCCGATGTCACGCTCCTCGATGTCGAAGGCGACGTCGTTGCGACACGCCTCGTCGAGTGTGAGCGCGAGGGTGCGCGAGTCCGTGATCGTGTGAGAGGTGTGCCGCTCGTGCTCCTGGGTGACGATGCGTTCCCTCTCGGCATCGGGCTTGCACGCGGCGAACATCTTGCCGTGCGAATTCGCCGTATCGCCGATGATGCGCCCGACGGCGACCTCACGGCGGTGTGGTCGCGGAGAATCGAGCATCGCCACGCAGACGGCGACGCCGTCGACCTCGACGGCAAGTGTGACCGACTCTTCGGTCTGCGCGACAAGCGACTCGAGATACGGACGTGCAAGCGCGACCAGGTCCGCGTACCCCTCGGAGAGATACGTGGCCGCCAGAAGAGCCGGACCGAGCCGGTACTTCCCGGAGGCCTCGTCCGTCACCAGGTAGCCCGCGCCCTGCAGTGTCCGCGCCATGCGGTAGCCTGTCATGCGCGGCAACCCAAGCTCGGCAGTCATCTCGTCGAGACTCCAGGCGCGATGCTCAGCGTCGAAGAGCGCCAGCATGGCGAGC
Source organism: uncultured Thermoleophilia bacterium (assembly GCA_963775255.1). Classification (GTDB taxonomy): domain Bacteria; phylum Actinomycetota; class Thermoleophilia; order UBA2241; family UBA2241; genus CAIXSE01. The sequence continues at coordinate 516,072 of CAVZIA010000001.1, forward strand.
CCCTTGGCCAGGGCCTGCACCACGAACTGGTTGTCCGAACGCTCAGGAGCCCCCTTCACGCGTTCGCTCCTTGTCGCGGGACCCGATTCGAGCGGCTTGGTCATCTGCGTCCCCTTCAGAGACAGGTGGGCAGGATTTGGTATCAGTATACCGTTCAAGGCTGCTGGGAACCCCAAAGCGGGCTGTTCACGCAGCAGTTCGTCGCGGACAAGCCCACCGGAGACCGACGCGAGACGAGATCTCCCGCGCAGCTCTCCGGCCCGCCGGTCAGCCGGCCGGCTCGAACCGCGCCTGGAAGAACCGGAGGTCGCTGGTCTCGCAGACCATCTGCAGGCCTCTGACGGCGGCACGGTGGTCCCAGACCTCGGCCATCGACTCGGCGACGACGTCCATATGCGCCTGAGTGTGGACGCGACGCGGGATCGTGAGGCGGACGAGCTCGAGCGCGGGACGGCGGTTCTGGCCCGTCTCCGGGTCCTTCCGGCGCTCACGTTACCGCGCTCCATGGCTCGCACGCCGCTGTCGAGGTACAGTTCCGTGGCCAGGTACCTGTGGCCGTAGATCTCCCGGACGGCCGCCTCGAGGTGGTAGAAGTTGCGACTGCCGGCGTAGGCCTCGTCGCCCAGCATCATCCCGGCCCACTGGCGGTCGCTCATAGCCGAGGTGCCCGAATCGGTGAGCAGGTCGATGTGCACGTCTTCGCTCTTCAGCAGGAATGTGTTGTAGCCGGCCTCGCGGATGGCCGCCTCGCGCTCCACGCGTGTGGTCATCTCAAGGGGCTCCACCATCTTGATCTTGAAGGGCTCCGCCCAGCTGCGTCGGCGTGGCTCGCTCATCGTTCCTCCAGAGAAGGTTGTGTGGACGAGAAGCAGGGCGGCACAGGCGCCGGGCTGGCCGCCGATCCACTTTCCATCAATGGTGAACTCTAGGCAACTAATAGAGGACATGGCTGCAAATCGACCTCTTCTGCGCATTGCCTTGGCGCTCCGCGACGGCTAGAGTGCGTTCCATGCCGCCCCATTCACCGAATTCCCGCGACAAGGCCGCGACGGCCGAGCGCTGGCCCGCGCGCCTCGTCGGCGGACGCCTGCGCGAGACGCGCCACACCCGCGGACTCACGCTCGACTTCGTCGCCGCAGCGGCAGGATTCACCAAGTCGTTCGTGAGCGCCGTCGAGCGTGGCGAGACATCGCCGTCGATCGGCTCGCTGTACGCCATCTGCGAGGTGCTCGGCGTCACGATGTCGGCGCTTTTCGAGACGGTGGACGCGCCGGAGAGCAATGTGGTCCGGCGCGCCGGCCTGGAGGGCACGGACTCTGGCGGCGAAGGCGTCGTGAACTACCTGCTCTCGCCGCGCGGCGAGCGGCGCGCGCAAGTCATCGAGACCCATATCGCGCCTGGCGGCTCGCCGGGGCCGGAGCCCTGGTCGCACGCCGGCGAGCTCGTGTTGGCGACGGTCCTCGAGGGCTCCGTGGAGTTCCGCTTCGGCGAGCGGACCACGACGCTGCAGACCGGCGACACCCTCTCCTACTCGCCGGCCGAAGCCCACTCCTGGCGAAATCCGGACGGCGAGCGCCCGGCCCTCGCGCTGTTCTTCGAAATGCCGGCAGAGTACTGAGCGAGACCACGCCAGATCGAGGGGAGAGCTGGATGGGCGCGGCCGGTCGCGACCTGATCCGCAAGGCGCTCGATGCGGCGCGGCCGGCGCTCGACGAGCGGGAGGCCAAGTCCCTCCTCGCGATGTACGGCATTCCCACGCCGGCCGGCACGGTAGTGCACGACGCGCAGCGGGCGGCCGCGGTAGTCGAGGCGCTGGGCAGGCCCGCCGTACTGAAGGCCGTCGGGACCGACATCCAGCACAAGAGCGACCTCGGCCTCATTGAACTCGACGTCAGAGACGCCGCCGCGGCTCGCGCCGCCTACCACCGCATCGTCGACCGGGCCGCAGGACGAGCCGACGAAGGCGTTCTGGTCGAGGAACTCGTGCCGCACGATCGCGAACTGCTGGTCGGCATGCGCCGCGACGAACAGTTCGGCCCGGTCATCGCGTTCGGCCTGGGCGGCATCTTCACGGAGGCCGTCGCCGACGTGGCCTTCGCGCTGGCGCCGCTGGACGACACCGACGCCCGCGCACTCTTGGCCGAGCTGCGCGCCAAGCGCCTGCTCGGCCCGCTGCGCGGGCTTCCGCGCGTCGACACCGACCAGTTGCGCGACGTCCTGCTGGCAGTGGCGCAGCTGGCAGCCGACCACCCGGAGATCGCGGAGATCGACGTGAACCCCCTGCTTGTCTCAGGGACTCATCTGGTCGCCGCGGATGCGCTGGTGGTCCTCGCCGCGCCAGACGAAGGCGTCGGTATCGACGCGGCGTCGGCGAAACTGACAAGCGGCGCTCCGCGCCGCGTCAAACCCCGTCGTCGGCTGGACCTCGACGCCGTCTTCTCCCCGGCTTCGGTCGCCGTCGTCGGAGCTTCGGCGGACCGCGGAAAGTGGGGCGGCTCTGTCTTGGGCAACCTGACAGAGGGTGGCTTCCCGGGCGGGATCTACCCGATCAATCCAAAGGCCGAGAAGATCTTGGGATTGCCGGCGTTCGCCTCGCCGGAAGTCCTTCCGGAGACGCCGGACCTCGTGATCTGCGCCCTCGGCGGGGCTGCGGCTACCCCGGTCGTCGCGGAGTGCGGCCGCCGCGGCGTGCCGGCGACGATCGTCATCGCCGCCGGGTTCGCGGAAGCCGGCGGCGATGGCATCGCCCTGCAGGACCAGCTCGCGCGAGTGGCCGACGGTGGAGGAGTGACCCTCGTCGGCCCCAACTGCATGGGCGTGCTCTGCACAAGCGCGCGACTGAACGCCGTCGGCTTCGTCACCCTGCGTCCCGAGCCGGGACCGCTCAGCGTCATCTCGCAGTCCGGCAACATCGGCACGCAGCTTCTGATGACGGCTGAGCGCCGCGGCGTCGGTGTCGAGAAGTTCGTGAGCAGCGGCAACCAGGCGACCACCGATGCCAATGACTTCCTCGAGTATCTGGCGGACGATCCGGAGACCGGCGTGATCGTCCTGTACCTGGAGGGTCTCGGAGACGGTCGCCGGTTCTACGACCTCGCTCGCGCGACCACCCCGCGCAAACCTGTGATCGTCATGCGCGGCGGCTTGAGCGCGCTCGGGAGAAAGGCCGCCAGCTCGCACACGGGTGCGCTGGCCGGCTCCGCGGCGGTCTTTCGTGCCGCGGCCCGCCAGGCGGGCGTCATCCTCGCAGCAGATCCCGACGAAGCACTCGACGCGAGCGCGCTGCTCGCCTACCAGCCGCTACCGGCCGGAGGCCGCGTCGCTGTGCTCACCCTGGGCGGCGGCTGGGGCGTTCTGACCGCCGATCTGCTCGCAGAGCATGGACTGGAGCTCGCGGAGCTGCCCCCGGAGCTGGTTGCGGCGGTCGACGAATTGCTGCCGCCGTTCTGGAGTCGGGGCAACCCCGTCGACCTCGTCGCCACCGTCTCGGACGGCGTGCCCGAGAAGATCGTCGAGATGGTGGCCGCCTGCGACGCCGTGGACAGCGTCATAACGCTGGCGCTCATCGGCAGCCCGAGCAGCGGGAGGGCCGGTCTGGGCGCCGGAGCGGATGGGCAAGACGATGCGTCCGGCAAGACCGAGAAGGACGTCGGCGTGTCGACCGGCGTGTTCGAAGAGCTGAACGGGCGCGAGCGCGACCTTCTAGCCCACATCGCGGCGGTCACAGAACGGACCGGCAAGCCGGTCGTGAGCGTTCCCCTCGTCCCCGTGAGACGCTCCGTGTTCCAGGGACTCGGCCGGTACCCACCGGTCCTGCTGCCCAGCCCGACGGCTGCAGTGAACGCCCTGGCGAAGTCGACATGGTACGCGACGCATCCTGTGCGCAGGAACGTAGGGAGCTTCTACAGCCCCGCCGGGTAAGCTCAGCATCACATGAGAACGTCCTGGCGCATCCTCAAGCTTCTCGGCGACTACAAGCGGCTCACGATCCTGGGCTTCGCCTTGGCCTTCGCCCAGATGGGGCTCGGCCTCGCAATCCCACGCATCATCCAGTTGGCGACCAATGACGCCCTGCCCCCGAACGGCCAGACCGGAATGCTGGTGACGTACGGGCTGGCTCTGCTCGGCATCGTCCTCGTCCGCTTTTTCGTGGGTGTTGGCAGACGGCTCGCCACAGGCAGGGTCAGTCTCGACATCGAGTACGACCTGCGGAATCGCATGTGGTCGCATCTTCTCCGCCAATCCTTCGGCTACTTTGACCGCTGGCCGACCGGCCAGCTCATGAGCCGAGCCATGAGCGACATCCAGAACGTGCGCATGTTTCTCGGGTACGGCCTAGTCTTCTTCGCCACCAACATCGTGATGATGGTCGCCATCTCCGTCATCCTCTTCTTCCTCGACTGGAAGCTCGCGCTTATGTCTCTCGCGTTCATGCCCTTCCTGCTGCTGGTGACGATCCGCTTCAGCTTCCGCCTCAAGCCGATCCTGATGGACGTCCAGCAGAAGATCGCCGACGTGACGGCGGCCGCCGAGGAGAACGTGGTCGGCAGCCGCATCGTGCGCATCTTCGCGCGGGAGGACGACGAACTGGTCAAGTTCAGCGACCGCAGCTACCGGGTGTTCGAGGCGAGCGTGGCCGCGGCGCGCACGCGCGCCGTCTACATCCCGCTCATTGCCTTCATCCCGAACATCGCCGTGGCGTTCCTTCTGTACTACGGTGGCCGCCAGGTGATCGAGGGGAACCTCAGCACCGGCTCTCTCATTGCTTTCTACCTCTATCTCATGATGCTGGTCGGTCCGGCCCAGGTGATCGGCTGGCTCACGGGACTGGCGCAGCGGGCGATCGCCAGCGGTGAGCGCGTCTACCAGGTGCTGGACGCGCCGCTCGAGATGACGGAGAAGCCGGATGCGCAGCCCCTGCGGGACGCGTTCGGGTTGACGGCGGTGGAGTTCGCCGCCGCCGGATCTGTCGATGGTGCGGGGCCCACGGGCGCAGTCACCTTCGACGACGTCTGGTTCAGCTACGTCGACCGGCCGGTCCTGCAGGGCGTCAGCCTCGAGGTCCCGGCCGGCAAGACAATCGCGCTGGTCGGTCACACGGGCTGCGGCAAGACGACGCTTACCAACCTCGTGCCGCGCTTCTACGATACCGGCGGCGGGAGAGTGCTCATCGACAATCAGGACGTGCGCGACCTGCAGCTGACCGATCTGCGACGCCACATCGGCATCGTCAACCAGGACCCGTTCCTCTTCAGCACGTCGATCGCCGAGAACATCCGCTTCGGCAAGCCGGAGGCGACGGACGAGGAGGTGCTCACGGCGGCGCGGACCGCGCAGGCCGACGACTTCATCGAGGCGCTCCCCGAGGGCTACGAGACTGTAATCGGGGAGCGCGGCTTCACCCTCAGCGGCGGCCAGAGGCAGCGCATCGCGATCGCGAGGGCCCTCGTGATGGACCCGCGTATCCTCATCCTCGACGACGCCACCAGCAGCGTGGACGTGGAGACGGAGTTCCGCATCCGGGCCGCGCTGCAAGAGGTCATGCGCGGCCGCACCACCTTCATCATCGCGCACAGGCCGAGCACGATCTCGCTGGCCGAGGAGGTCGTGGTGCTCGACCACGGCCAGATCGAGGAGCGCGGCACGCACGAGCAGTTGATGGCCGCCGGCGGCGTGTACACGCACATGTTCGGCGACGCCGAGCGCGAGGGGTGCTGCCTCGACGCCGCCGGCGAGGAAGACCCTGCCGGCGACACGGCCGCCCCGGCGGCCTCCGGAGACGCAGCCTGATGGCGACCGCCTCCCGCCACAGCAGCGGCCCGCACGGCAGCGGCGCCAGCCTCGAGGAGCTGAAAGGCTGGCGCGCCTTCCTGCATCTTGCGAGCGAGCTCAAGCTCTCACGGCTCGCTCGCCTCGCCTATCCATATCGTCGACGCGCCATCTTCAGCGTCGTCGCCATGGTCGTCGTGACCCTCTCGAGCCTCGCCGTCCCATACCTGCTCAAGATCGCCCTCGACGGGGGGGTCGGCGCCAAGGACATGTCCGTCCTCACCTGGGTGATCGTCGCCTTCATCGCCGTGTCCCTGCTCAACCTCGGCGCCAGCTACCTCCAGACGTATCTCACGAGCTGGGTCGGCGAACACGTCATCTACGACCTTCGGCGCCAGCTCTTCGCGCATCTCCAGAAGCTCAGCCTGGACTTCTTCAGCCGGCAGAAGACCGGGTGGATCGTCAGCCGGCTGACCAACGACATCGACGCGCTCGACCAGCTCGTCACCGACGGCGTCACCAGCCTCGTGACCAACTCGCTCACGTTCTTCGGCGCCATCGTGTTCCTGCTCATCCTCGACTGGCGCCTCGCGCTGGCTACGCTCGCCGTCATGCCGTTCCTCATCGCCGCGACGCTGCGGTTCCGCAGTCGCTCCGCTCGCGCGTACGCCGAGGTCCGCAACAAGATCGGCGACGTGAGCGCGCACCTGCAGGAGTCCATCTCCGGGGTGCGCGTGCTCCAGGCGTTCCGCCGTGAGCAGAGCGACTACGAGGGGCTGCAGGTCGCCAACGCCGCCTACCGGGACGTCAACATGCGCACCGTCGTGCAGAGCGGCCTCTACTTCCCGTTCGTGGAACTCATGTCGGGGGTCGCAGTGGTCATCGTCCTCTGGTACGGCGGTTCGCTGATCACGAACGAGACGCTGCAGATCGGCGTCCTCGTTGCCTTCATCGCCTACCTGAACAGCTTCTTCGACCCGCTGCAGCAGCTCAGCCAGCTGTACAACACCTTCCAGGCGTCGATGGCGGCCGTGCAGAAGATCTATACGGTCATCGACACCGACCCGGACATGCTCGACGCACCGGACGCCGTCGACCTGCCGGACGTACACGGCGCCGTCGAGCTCCGCGACATCACGTTCGGGTACGACGCGGACAAGCCCGTACTGCACGACATCGACCTGGTCATCCCGGCCGGCGATACCGTCGCGCTCGTCGGCGCCACCGGAGCCGGCAAGTCGACGGTCATCAAACTGCTGGCCCGCTTCTACGACCCGCAGGCGGGCGAGGTCCTCATCGACGGTCACGACCTGCGCGACGTCACCCATCGCTCTCTTCGGGAGCAGCTGGCCGTCGTCCCGCAGGAGGCGTTCCTCTTCAGCGGAAGCGTGCTCGACAACATCCGCTTCGCCCGCCCTACGGCGAGTGACGACGAGGTCAAGCGGGTCGCACGCATCGTCGGCGTCCACGACTTCGTCGAAAGCCTGCCGGACGGCTACGACACCGAGGTCCAGGAGGGCGGGTCGGCGCTGAGCACCGGGCAGCGGCAGCTCATCAGCTTCGCCCGGGCACTGCTCGCCGACCCGCGGATCCTCATCCTCGACGAGGCCACCAGCAGCGTCGACGCGGAGAGTGAGCGCCGCATCGAGCACGCGATGGAGGTGCTCTTCAGTGGGCGGACGAGCGTCATCGTCGCCCACCGGCTGAGCACCGTGCGCTACGCCGACGAGATCGTCGTGGTGGACGGCGGCCGGATCATCGAGCGCGGCACCCACGACCAGTTGATCGCGGCGGGCGGCCGCTACGCCGGCCTGTACCGCGACTGGGAGGCGACGGGGCTGGCGCTCTGACGTCCGGCAGTCGGGCTCCGTCGCGTGCGCCATGAGCGGGGCTTCACGACGTCGGGCGGAGCCACCCTTCGGCGGCCCCGCCCGACGTCGTCAACCAGCCGGGGAGCGCGAGCTCCCTCGACCGTCTACTTCCTACCGTGCGTAGCGGGCAGGATCCTCAGCGTCTCGCTCCTGGTACGCGTTCTGTTGCCTGCGGCGTCCGTGACCACCAGCCGCCACGAATAGCGGGCCACGGGGAGCTCGCAGGCCACCATGCCCGCAGCTTTGTGGCCAATCGGTTTCATGCCCAGGTTGTAGGTGGCGACTCGCTTGCCGTACCTGGTGACACCGATCTTGACTGAGACGGGGCCGTGGATGTCGGAGACGCGGAACGTGAAGCGGACGTAGCCGCCACGCCATGCCGTCACCGGCCCGTAGGCCGTGACTTTCGGCGCACGCGCATCGATACGCAGCGTGCAGGACTTGGGGGTCTCGACGTTGCCGGCCGTATCGGCGGAGCGATACTCGACCGTCGTCACGCCTTGGCGCGACACAGTCACGGCGTCGCCCTTGGTCCAGGCGCCGCCGGCGACCCGGAACTCAGTGTACGCGATTGGGGCTTCGTCCTGTGCGGCGACGGCAGAGAACGTCAGCCGGACGGGGCGCCTGACCCAACCGGCGCGCACGCCGGATACCGTGGTGACCGGCGCCTGGTTGTCAAAGAGCGCCTGCGCGGTCGCCGAGCGCGGACCGATGCTGGAGGCCGCGTCCACGGCGCGCACCTCGTAGTAGTAGACAGTGCCGTTGACGAGCGCGGAGTTGTCGACGTAGGAGCCGCTTCCGTCGGCGGCAGGAGTCACTGTCGCGATCAGCTTATGCTCGGGCGAGTACGTGGCTCCCGCGGGAGCCGCCGTCCAGCGGCTCACGCGATACGCGGTGACTCCCACGTTGTCGGCTGCCGCCGGCCACGCGAGGTCGATGTGGTCGGTCGCAGCGGTGGCCGTGAGAGTCGCCGGCTTGCCCGGAGGCGTCATGTCTTCACCGTTAGTCATGACCGCCATGTCGGTGTCTGCCGGCGGCTCGGCGAAGCGCGTCGCAACCTCGGCGTTGAAGCTGGTGAGCGTCTTGCGGTTGACGTTCAAGTAGATGTCGCCGTTCTCGTTCGTGGAGTCGTAGCCGGGGTTCGGGATCGGCATCCACAGGCGGAAGCCGCCGCTGAAGGCCGCCTCGGGAATGATGGACGAATCGCTGTCGTCGCAACCGTTGTCCTCGCTCTGGAACAGCGCCAGTGTGTTGCCTTGCGATCCTCCGTTCGCCGAAGTCGCATCTGCCTCCACCCGCGTCACCTTGCCGGTGTAGACGGACACCCCGTTGTGGACCCAGGCGCCGACCGTCGTCATGTCGAGCACGCTGATCGTCGCGGTCTTGGTGCCGACCACGGCCTCGGCATCGCTGCCGGAGACCGGACGAGCCACGAAGTACAGCGTCCAGGCGCCGCTCTGGGTGTCGTCACCGAACGCCACGTAGGTCCAGGTACTGGAGACGGATCCCGCGGCGTCGGTGGTGAACTGCGGGCAATCACTCCAAGCATCGCTCGTTCGCACCCATGCGCTGGTGGCCGCGTTCCAGATGAGCCCGCGGGCGGTGGCAGCGTCGTAGGCGCCCTGGCAGAACGCGGCCTTGATGTAGTAGGTCGTGTCGGGTGCCAGCGTCTGGTAGCTGTAGTACTGGACGCCTGCGGCCGTGTAGTCGTTCGGCACAGTCGCCGGAACGTAGTCCTTGCTGATGTCGACACCGAAGCCTGAGGACGGCGTCGGAGCCCCGAGGGCGACCGGTACGAATGCCAGCATCAATGCGATGATCGCAAGTAGCGGCAGTGCCCGCAGCACCACGTGCGGACGTCGATCCTGAGAAGCCATGACTCCTACCCCCTTCACTGTGGGCGACCCCACATCCAGAACGCTACGACGGGTCACGACAGGGCCGAAGGTCGGCCGAGATCCGCGTGGCCCGCACACGGAAGTACAGGGATTCTAAGGAAGCGCTTACCGTGCGGCAAGAACCGAGGCGCCTCATCCCCGAGCGCCGGGCGTCCGCTCATCGATGGAGCAAGCGGATCGGGAAGGAACGCTTCGGCCCGGAATGGTCGAACCCGGTGATTCTGCGCAGGTGCGCGGCCACGAACGGCCACGGGACGAACAACGCCGCGAGCACGACGACCGCAGCCGCGATGAGCGCGGCAACGGGCACCGGCGGACCGTGGCGCTTCGGCTCCGGCAACTGTGCCCCATTCGCCCCCGCGAGCGGGATGCCGCTCACGCCCTCCTGCCCCTGCGTCTGGTAGCCCTGGACTTGCTGCGGGACGCCGGCGCCTGACGACTGTACCGGCGGCTCCAGGTCGCTCACCGTCGGGCCCGCCCCGGAGGAGGTGCCCGCCGCACCTCCTGCCCCGGCCCCACTGGTCCCGGCGCCAGTGCCGCCGCCGTAGGATCCGGCGCCTCCGCCGGTGCCGGACGCGGCGGCTCCGCCGGTAGTTGCAACGCTCGGGTACGTCACCACGCCGGATCCGTTGTCCCTGGCGCCGCCTCCGCCACCACCGCCGCCGCTCCCACCGGACGTCGCCTTCGTGAAGTGGATTGTGACGGCGTCGACGGTGGGTGTCACCCACTGGTCCTCTGTCGTCAGCGTGAGGCGATAAATGAAGCGCCTGCCCACAGTCGCCGCCGGGAACCCGAAGTCGCGCCCGTCGCCCGTAGCGCGCGCGTTCTTGAACGTCACGCCGCCGTCCACGCTGTACTGGATCGAGAAACCCGTGCCGGCGGGCACGTCAGACGCGAAAACCTTGAGCCGGTCGAACGACTTCAACATGTTCTGTTTGCCGCAGCCCAACGGGACTGACTGGACGGTCGCGGAAGCCGGGTAGCCGACGCGGAGGATCTGTCCGAACCCCGAGTCGGCGATCCAAAGCGCCCCCTTGTCGTCCAGACGTGCGTCGCGTGGGCTCGAAGCAGTCGTCGAGGTCGCCCACGAGGGCCGCTCGAACGTCCGCATGTCGACGCTCTTCTCCACCCGCTTGGTGGCGTAGTCGACGAACATGACGCTCTGCGCGTCGATATCGCAGTCGGTCACGACGACGGTGCCGGCCAGCGCGCCGCTGGTCACAAGGCGCGCCGTGTTGGGGTCCAGCAGCGTGCCGTCCACACCGTCCTCGTAGCTCCAGACGATGCTGCTCTGCGTGTAACCGTTGGCGGGCTTGGAGGGATCGAAGTCGGAGGAGCGCACCACGAGGATCCGCTTGTTCACCGAATCGGTGAGCAGCGTGTCCCCGTTCGGCAACCTCTGCGGCGACCGCGCGAACATGAGATACCCAGGCTCTTTGCCGGATTCGCCGGTGACGCCGTACTGCCAGACGATGCTGGCCGCGGTGAAGCCATGACCAGGTACGTCCAGCCCGGCGAAGTCGTCTGACCTCACCTCGATGACACGATGGTTGTCCTGGCTGTCGGCGACGAGCACATCACCGTCGGTCTGCCCGTCTTTGGGCGGGATCTGGGTGGCGCAGAACGGGTCGGCGAGCTGGTCGGGGCCGGCGCCGGGCGTGTCAGTCTGTCCGTATTGCCAGACAATCTGCTTTGTGGCCTTGTCGACAGCGAAGACGCGACAGGCCCCACGGTCGCTGATGAGCATGCAGTCTCTGCCGCCGAACTTCGCCGGTTCGGCGGAGAAGGGCCTGCGAAGCAAGCCGTCGTCACCGTTGAGGTACTCCCAAGCGACCGTTCCGTCGGGCCGTACCTCCTTGACGAAGGGCACGTCCTTGCCGCCGCTGACAAGAAAGTCACCGTTCGAGAGCGGATACACGTCACGCGGGTCCGGGCGCTTGTCCTCCGGGAACCCGTTCCACATCGGCGCGTCGATCCCGTACTTCGCGAGTGTCTCGCAATCGAGGCTCACCGCCTGGTCGTCGCCTGAGTCCACCGCGATGCCGGACGAGAGCGGCATGGCGAAGCTGAACGGGTGACCGGCCGTACCCTCCTCCCAGGGTGGGTAGGCCGTCGCAGCGGCCACGGGATGCGCCCCCGCGCCCGCAAACAGCGCGGTCAGCACCAAGGCGAAGAGCATCGCGAGCGGGGTCGGTGGCCGGCGCACGTTCACGACCCCCTCGCTTGTGCATCCAGGAACGGGATCTTGCGCAGTTCCCGCAGCCCGAGGGCGCCGAGGAACCCCCCGAGCGCTCCAAACAACACATGCGTCGTGGCCGACAGTCCAAGGCCGAGGAACAGGATGGCGAATGGCACCTGCAGGATCATGCCGGCCAACAGAAGCGCGGCGAGCTTGCCCAGATGTAGCGCCGCGCCGACCACCATCGCCTTGGGAAAGCTCCTCAGGTCCCCCGGGAGAGCCAGCGTGAGCAACTCCAGGATGATCCCGGCCGCGAGCCACTTGGTCCACTCGAGCGGCCCTACGTCGCCGAACCCCGCGAACTGGGCCAGGAGGCCGGTGATCAGACCGAGCAGCACGCCTGCGCCGCGCTTGTCCACGAGCCCGCGGCCGATGACGTAGAGCGCGACCCAGAGAACCCCCGAGTGTCCCGGAATGTGCAGCGGGGTCCGCAGCACCATCTTGGCGAGGATGCAAAGCGCGGCGACCAGGGCGATCAGCAGCAAGTCGCGCAGCGAGAGCGACCAGATGTACGCCGCCCGGTATTCGCCGGGCACGGGCGGCGTCTCAGTGGGCGTCGATGGAGACGACATCCCTCACCCACTCGGCGTGGTACAGGTCGGGGCCGCAGACCTTGACGGTGCCGCGCTCGGAGAAGTCGAGCTGCACCTTCTTTCGCAACTGAGCCGTGGTCAGCGTTAGACTCCCTTTGTCACGCAGGCCGGCGCCGCGGACGTCGACGGTCCTGTATGAGCCCGCGCCAGCGTCGGCGAGAAGGACCGCGAGCGAAGGTCCCGTCTGAGCCTTGCCGTCGATGACCACCCGCGCCTGAGGCAATAGGCGCAACGCGGCGAGATCGTAGGTCTTGAGCGGCGCGCCGTCCTTCAAGACCTCGATCGAGTACTTCTTGGTCACGCCCGCCGCAGAAGACGATCCGTCCCCTGAGACGGACGCCTGCAGCACCCAGGCGACGGCGACCACCGCGGCGACGACCACCGCGGCGACGAGGATGGGCCGGAGCCGGCGCTTCCGCGTGCCACTGCCGACGGTCATGACCGGGCCGTCTTCATCGCACGGTCACCTTCCGCGCTCCCGAGGTCGTGGCGGCGAACTTCGACGATTTCGGGGCGTACGCGACCAGCTTCCACGCGCCGCGGCTCGGAAGCGACAGGGTCGCGGCGTACCGGCCGGACTTCAGCTTCGTACGGACCGTCTTCTTGAGCTTCCACTTCCCGCGCGCCAGTTGGTAGCAGCGGATCTTGACGGAGATGCCGGACGGCGGCTTCGGCCGCAGGGAACCCTTCGCCTTGAATGCCTTCTTCACGCCCGCGCGCGACCGCGCTACCGGCTTACCGAGCGCCACGCGTGTCGAGACGGTGATCGACTTGCTCGTGGCGCCCAGATGGTGCGCGTCGCCGTCGAACGCGAGCCGGAACCTGGAGGTCTGCCGGAGGATCGGTCCGCTGCCGAAGAACGCGCCAGGGACTGCCACCAGGCTCGGCGAGGGATCCACGTTGGTCCACACAGCGCCCCCATCCACGGACTGCTGCAGACGAACCGAAGCGCCGGGCACAGGCTCACCAGCCGCGGTCGTCAACGCGCCGGAGTACGTCCACGCACCACCCCAGGCGACGACCGCCTTCCCGGCGGTCAGTGTCAGCTCGGTCACGATGTTCGGTGTCGCGAGTGCGACGCTCGCGGAGGCGTAGTTCAATGCCGCGTCGTAGGCGAACGCTGCGTAGGCGTAGGTCTGGCCATTGGTCAGGCCCGTGTCGGTGCAGGAACTCGCGGTCCCCATGTAGACCACCGTGCCGTCCTCGGGTCCGGAGGGCGCCGTCGCGCCAGGCTTGCGCACGATCATGACGCCGGCGAGGTCGGCGCTGGACGGTCTGGTCCACGAGAGCGAGACCTGGCGGTCGCCGGGGGTGGCGACGAGACTGGTCGCCGGCGCTGGCGGCGTCCCATCGGGGGTCGCGCTTGCAGCGGGAGAGCGTGGACCGACGTTGGTGGCCGCGTCCAGCGCGCGCACCATGTAGTAGTACGTCGTGCCGTTCGCGGCCGTCGCGTCCGTGTAGGTCGTCGTGGCGCCGACGGTCGCGATAGGCACGGCATCTGCGGTGTACGTCGACCCGAGTGGCGCGGGAATCCAGCGATAGATCCGGTACTCGGTCACCCCTACCGAGTCCGATGCGGCGGGCCAGGTCAGGACCACCGCGCCGTTGCGTGGCGCCGCCCTCAGCGCTCCCGGCGCGGTCGGCGCGATCCGATCCTTCGCTCCCAGCGCGATGTCGGTGTCAGGGGCGCTCACGGTGAAGCCGTCCGAGTCCGGCCAGAGAACGCCGCCCAGACTCACGTCGACCGCCCGGTTCAGCCGGACGCCCACGCGGAAGCCGCCCGGCTCGATCTCGCCCGGCTGCTCGTCGTCGACCACCCCGTTGGAGTCGTCATCGCAGCCGTTCGTCTCCGTCACCGCGGTGGAGACCGGCACAACGGACGTGCCGTGATCGTACACGCGCACCGGAGTAGCGGCGGAGGCAGAGATCTCGTTCCCGGCGTGCACCCATCCGCCGTTCGTCGCCGGGTTGTAAACCGTCACGGTCGGCCACGTCCTGCCGTTCAGTGTGTTGCCCGTCCCTCCTATCGAGAGCGACACGATCAGCCCGTACTTGCCGGTCTCCGTCGTGTCGCTGAACTTCACGAAGTACCACGGGCTCCGTTCGTCGACCACGATGTTTCCCGAACCGTCAGTCGCCACTGATGGGAACTCGGTCCAGTCGGCGTCCCAGAAGACCCACCTGCCAGTTTTGGGGTTCCACATGAAGCCGCGATTGTCAGTACTCGCGGGCTCCCCGGACTGCCAGTTGGTGGTGAGCCGGACCTTCACGTAGTAGACCTGATTGGGCGCCAGCGCAGGCGTGGGGTAGAGGGTGTCGGGGTCGTCCGGCACGTCTGCAGCACTGAATCGGAACGCGTACACCGTCCCGTCGTTCGCCATGGTGGTCGGGCTGTCGGCGAGCACGGCGCCGCCATCGAAGTAGCCGCGGGCCGATGCAACGGCAGCCGGCAGCGCAAGCGTCAGCAGAGCCAAGACGGTGAAGCATGTGAGGCGGCCAAGAGGACGGATGCCTCGAAGAATGATCCGATGCATGGGATTCTCCTTGGACCGCCGCCTCGCCCGCGACGGCCTGTTTCTATGGGTCGTGAGGCGCCAGGGTCGCGCCGCCGACATGGCCTGGCTAGGCCAGGGCGGTAACGACGCCGGTTTCGCGCGTCACGTAGCCTCCAAGGTTGTCGATCTCCTGCTTGAACGCGTCGTCGTTCAGCAGGCCGAGCAGGGGCGCGAGCAACCCGCTCTCGTAGTGCTCGCGCGGAGTGACGAGGTCGTAGCGTTCCTCGACGAGAGGCACGAAGTCGAGGCCGTGGGCGTTCGCCGCTGGCCGGATGCCCAGAGCGACGTCGGCGGCACCCTCGGCGACCGCCCGCGCGGCCGCGTCGTGCGTCATCACCTCGTTGTCGTAGCCGGCGACGCGGACCGGATCGACCGACCCCACCGAGAGCAGGCGGTCGAGCCAGACGCGCGTGCCGGAACCTCGGTTGCGGTTCACGAGGCGCGCGCCGGCAGAGACCGCGCCGGGTAGGTCCTTCAGCCCGCGGGGGTTGCCGACGGGCACGATGAGCCCTTGTTCCCGGTGCGCGAGCGTGATCAGGATGAGCTCGCGGCCGGGGAACAGCGCCCGCGCGTACGACTTGTTGAAGTCGCCGGTCTCCGCGTCGAAGAGGTGGCTGCCGGCGACGTGGCCGACGCCGTGCCTGAGAGCGATGAGCCCCTCCAGGCTGCCCATCACCATGGTGACCACGTCAGGCCCCGACTCGTCCTCGCGCAGGTGGCGGGCCAGCAGGTCCAGCGCTAGGTCGTCGCTGCCGAGGATCACGAGCAGACCGCGTTCGCCTGCGTCCGGCAACACCATGAAATCCACCGCGTAGGCCCGCGCCGAAGCGCAATAGAACTTCTCGACGTATCCCTTGGTGGGACGAGTCTCGACCAGTTCCACCAGGCCGGCCTGTTCCAGACTCAGGATGTGGTGGCGTACCCAAGCCGGGTGGTGCCCAACGACGGCCCCGAGTTGGGTCAGGGTCGCGGGACCGCGCATCAGCAGCCGCAGAAGCCGCAGACGCTCCTCGTTGGCGAGGACGCGGACGGTGTCGATAGCGCCTATGTGGCTGATCTCTTCCAGGATGGTCCTCCGCGGGCGCGCGTCTCACCCGTTCGCTAAGCTCTAGTTTAGGGTGCTTGTAGAGTCGCAGCCGGAGCGAGGACTGTCAACTGCAGGTCAGGCTATGGGTGGGATGGTGGCCGGCCCGGCAGGAGTCCGTGGTCCCATGTCTTTGGGTGACCGGACGTCCCGCCAGGCGAGCTGGAACAGGCTGACCAGGACGGCCACAGCTACGCCACCCCACAGGACCGTGGTGATGCCGAAGGCATCGGCGAGCGGCCCCGCCAACGCGAGCCCCGCCGGGTAGAACGCCAGCGACCCGAGATAGTCGTAGCTGGATACGCGCGAGATCATGTCCGGCGCCACGGCGCGCTGCATGCAGGTCATCCAGAAGGGGTCGTACAGGCCCCACTCCACGCCGACCACCGCGAGCGATACGTACAGCGTCCACACTGGCGCTTGAAGGGCCAGCAGCGCAACGGGCAGTCCGGCGAGGCTCATTCCGGCGGCTACGATCAGCATCGGCCGCCGCGGCCGCCAGCGCAGGCTCAGAAGGCCACCGCAGATCTGACCGATCCCCATCGCCGCCGACGTGAAGCCCCAGGTGCGTGCGCCGTCGTAGACGTCGCGGGCAATGATGGGCCCCAGCACCTGGATGGGCCCGTCGATGGCGAAGAGGAAGACGGACGCGCCGGCGACCATGACCCACAACCAGGTGTGGCTGGTGAACTCTCGCCAGCCGGCGACGAGGTCGCCGGTGAAGCTGGAGCGCCGGCCGGCCGGCGACACGACGGCCACGCTCGTCTCGCCGCCCGCCGCCGCTTCTTCGCCGGCGAGAGAGCGCGCGGGGCTCGTGGCGGCCGAGGTCGTCCGGCGCCCGCGAAAGACCGCCGGCCTGAGCCGCAGCAGGAACCAGGCGCTCACCAGGTATGTGAAGCTGTCGATGCCGATGCCCCAACCGGGGCCGACCGCAGCGACCACCATGCCGGCGAGGAACGCGCCGAGCGTGATCGAGCCGCTCATCACCAGGCTGCTCAGCGCGTTGGCCTGCTGGAGCCGGGGCTCACTGACCACCTCCGGCGTGAGCCCCATGGCCGCCGGCCGGAAGAACGCCTCGCACACGCCCATCGCGACCTGGATGAGCGCGAGGTGCCACACGTGCGCGACTCCCGAGATCAGCAGAGCGGCCGTGAGCGCCTGCAGGATGAACCGCAGGAAGTCGGCGGCCAGCATGACACGCTGGCGCTGCAGCCTGTCCGCCCAGACCCCGCCGATGAGCAGGAAGACGGCCAGCGGCACGAGATTGGCCGCCTCGACGATGCCGATGTCGGTCGCCGTGCCGCCGATCTCGAGCACAGCGAACGGCAGCGCCACCACCGTGAACATGACGCCGACCACGGAGGTGGCCTGGCCGAAGAAGAGCTTGCGGTACTCGGTCTCCCGGAGAACCGCGAGGCTGTCGGCGACCTTGCTCATCGCTGCATCCTACTCGGCGGACCGGCCCGCACGTCCCGACGTCCTGAACGATCCGGCTCCCCTCTCCGGGCGGCGTCCCGCATATACTGTGGGCAATCGATGGACCCGCCTTGGCGGGCACGGTGACGAGCATGCCTGGCCAACTCGAACGCACATCAGCCGGAGGAGTCGTCGTCCGCACGGACGACGGCGTCGAGGTGTGTCTCATCCGCCCGACCGGCCGCTCCGTCTGGGGACTGCCCAAGGGCGGCGTCGAGGAGGGCGAGACGCTCCCGGAGACCGCCCTGCGCGAGATCTCCGAAGAGACCGGCCTCGTGGGCGTCGTCGAGCAGGAACTCGGCAGCATCGACTACTTCTTCTACTCCCGTGAGCAGGGTGGACGCATCCACAAGACGGTGCACTACTTCCTCGTGCGCGCGACGGGGGGAGACACGGCTATGCACGACCACGAGGTGAGCGATGCCCGCTGGGTGCGGTTGCGGCAGGCGCTGCGCCTGATGACTTACCCGAATGAGCGCGAGATGGTGCGGCGAGCGGCCGAAGCGCTGGGCCGACCGGTCGCCGATTGATCCTCAGACCCAGGCGAGTCTCTGGCTGCTGGCCCGGGCGTTCCGCAGACTCCGTCCAAGTACGGCGAGCATCTCGGTCGCGCTCGCGTCCACGAGGTCGTAGTGCGCGAGCGCAAAGGTGAGCTCGGGCGCAGCGCCACGTCCCGCACAAGAGTCGACCTGCCGACGGATCCGCTCCGCCGCTCCAGCGAGCCCGCGCCGGCTGATGTCCGGGAGCACCAGCACAAAATCGCCGTCCTGAGTGAGCCCCACACTGTCGTAGCGACGCAGGCTCTCGCGCAAGCACGCCCCGACCTCGTGCAGCGCCTCGAAGCCGTGGCTGACGGCGCGACGCTCGTCGCGGTCGATGACGACGGCGAGTTCTACCAATCCCAGCGGCAGGTCCATACGCTGGCAGCGCTCGACCTCCAGAGACAACCGCTCGCCCAGCTTGCCTGGCTTCATGGCGCCGCTGTCGGCATCCACCGTGGACGACTCATCGGCAAGGCGACGCAGCCGGTCGATAGTCTCCTGCAGGCCGTCGGTGTAGCCCGCCGCTATGCGCGTCAGCGCCGCGTGCTCGAGCCCCACGAGACGGCGCACCTTGCGCTCCGCGTCGACGCCGCCGCCGCTCAGGAGACGCTCCCGCACCTGTCCGCTACCCAGGGTGTAGGCGTCAAGCAGCCCCGCCACGGGCACTCTCTGGACAAGGCCGGCGCCGCGCCCCGCCGCCTCGAGCGCGTCGAGAAACGCGGTCCCGGTCCCGGTGAGCGCTTGCGGGAGATAGGGCAGCACCTCGTCCCACAGGTCTCTGCCCTCGTCGCCAAGCGAGAGATCGGCCGTCGCGATATCGCTCCTGGGGTCCACCCGACTCCCCTTGGGCGCACGGCGCCACGGGCGGCGCCGCCTATCGACATTGTACCGTCGGCCGGAAGAGTACACACTCGTTGACAGGCTGGCGCCGGAGAAGGTGAGGACCACATGGACGTGACGCTGCTCGGCACCAACGGATGGATGCCCCGGGGGTCGCGGGAGACGACGTGCTTCGCCGTCCGAAGCGGGGAGACTCTGCTGGTGTTCGACGCCGGCACCGGGTTTCGGCGCCTGCTCGACCCGGAGCACGCCGGTCTCCTGGAGGGAGCCGCCGAGGTACAGCTCTTTCTCAGCCACTACCACCTCGACCACACCTGCGGACTCGCCTACATCTCCGGCGTGCTGCCCGGCCGGGAGGTCGTGCTTCGCCCGCCGGGCGCGGAGCTCACGGGCGTGGATCCGTACATCGCAGTCGGCGAGCTGGTACGACGGCCGTACAACCCGGTCGGTCTGCCGGAGATGAAGCACGTCCGTGTGGAGCCCACGAGCAGAGGCGAGAACGAGGCCGCCGGTCACGTCCTCCGCGTGCGACCACAACAGCACTCGGACGTGAGCGTCTCATTCCGTCTCGACGACGACCTCGTCATCGCGACGGATACACAAGTGGACCATGACGCGGTGGCGTTCGCTGAGGGCGCCGGTCTCTGGCTGCACGAGTCGTGGTACTGGGCCGACGACCCCGGCCTGGCGGCCGTCCCCGAGGAGCTCCGGCGAGGATACGCCGCCCACAGCGAGGCGACGGGCGTGGCCGGCCTCGCCGCAGAGGCGGGCGTGGGGCGGCTGATCCTGGTTCACCTCAACCCGCTGGCCGGCGAGAGCTCGTACGAGCCGATGCGCGACGCCGCCCGCAAGGTGTTCGCGCACACCGACATCGTGGAGGACGGCAAGGCCGCCCGGACCTCCGCCGTTTGACAGGCCCGGGCGCTCCCCGGAGGATTCCCCGAGGTCCCATGATCCGTTTTCGCGACAAGCGCTTCCTCGTCGTGGCCATCGTCGTCACGGCGCTCGTCATCTTCGTGCTGCCCGCTTTTGTGGCATTCCGCTACACCGCGCCGACACAGCGTGGTCAGTTCCTCACCAGGCCTTGGCGCGGCTGGAGCTTCGCCTGGGCCGCGCTCTCGGTGCCCGGCGCAGCGGAGCTCAAGACGTCCGGCATGGCGCTGCGCAAGGCCGACTGGCTCTACAAGGGCACCGTCGTCGACCCTCGCGAAGTCCAGCTCCTCTTCGTGAGGCGCAAGCAGCCCTACACGTTCGAGCACAGCATCGACGGGCGCACGCTCACCACCACCGTCGTCCCCAGCTACCGGTTCATCTGGGAGGTCCAAGGACCAGTCGACACCGTGTCCGACAAGACCAACACCGTGGTCGCACTTCTCGACTACAACACGGGACGGGTGCTCTACGACGTCCGCGACGACATGACGCCGGCGGAGATGGCTCCACAACCGGGTGACTCGGCGTCTCCCAGCCCGACCCCGTGATCGAGATCCACCCAGAAGCAGGCGGCCGATGCCGATCCTGACGGCCACGGCGTTCTGCCAGAGCGACTGGTTCTGGGCGATCGTCTATGTCGTGATAGCCGTCGTGATTGCGCGCGTGGTCGACTTCATCCTCGCGCGTCGGGACGGGGCCGTCTCCAAGCTGCTCGGCAAGACGCCCGGGCGATGCTCGCCTCAGCCGCGATCGTGGCCGACGTCATTGACATCGCGGCCCGGGCGCCCATCGCCGACCTGGTCGGCGGCATCATGATCGCATTCGCACAGCCGGTGCGCCTCAGCGACTGCATCAACCTCGTCCTGCCGCTCCGCGCTGACGTCGAGGCTATTTCGGCGGCGATGCTGGAGGCAGGCGAGCAGCTTGCGCCGGCACCTGAGGGCAAGCAGGACGCGGTCGAGGTGGTCGACATCGGTTCCAACGGGGTGCGGCTGCGGCTGCATGCGTGGGCGGCGGACTCTCTGAGACGCCGGGAGCTTGCCAGCGACCTTCGCGCCGCCGTCCTTCGCCGCCCCATCAGTGACGGCCTCATCGGCGGCCGGCACGGCGATGGCGACGACTGAACGCCCCGCCGGGGCCGGCGACGCCACGGAGGCGCCCGGGGGCGACTCCAGCGTCGGCGACGTGGCGCTCCTCGGCGCTGGAGCGAAACCCGTCTCGCTGGCCACGGCGCCGCCCCGCCCACTCGCGCGGGCCCTCGCCGCCGTCATCGGCAGCCGCGTCCTCATCTTCGCCGTCGCGTTTCTGGCCGCCGCATCCATAGGCGTCCGCGGCCTGCCCGTCGGCTGGCGGTTCCCTCTCCGGGCCGAGGTCTTCGCCGGCTGGCTGGGCTCGTTGTTCAACCCCTGGGGACACTGGGACGGGGTCTGGTACATCAAGATCGCCACCAGCGGCTACGCCGACGGCGACGGCAGCACCGCGTTCTTCCCCCTGTACCCCATGCTGCTGCGTTACGTCGGCGTCATTCTGCACGGCAACCTGCTGATCACCGGCATCGTCATCTCGCTGCTCTGCTATGCCGGATCGGTGTGGCTGCTCTGGCGGCTGGTGCGCCTGGACTTCGACGAGGCGCTGGCCAGCCGCGCCGTCATCTACCTCGCCATCGGGCCACTCTCGTTCTTCCTGCAGGCGGTCTACACGGAGTCCCTGTTCCTCCTCTTGACTCTCGCGTGCTTCGTGTTCGCCCGCGAGGGCCGCTGGAGACTCGCGGGCGTCATGGGCCTCCTCGCGACACTCACCCGGAGCACGGGCGTCCTGCTGCTCATCCCCATGGCCTATTACTACTATGAAAAGCGCGGCTGGAAACTCAGGAAGACGGACTCCCACGTCGCCAACATGCTGATGGTGGTCGAGGGTCTGCTCGTCTGGATGACTTACCTCGCGCTCGCGTTCGGCAAGCCCTTCTCGTTTTCCACCGCACAGCAGCAGTGGGAACGGCACTTCGGGGCGCCCAACTACACGGTGACCAAGGCCGTCGCCGCCACCGTGTGGGGCATGCGGAAGGTCATCTCCGCGGAGTACTACCGCTGGCTCTGGGAGGCGCCCCGACCCGGGTCCGAGTACAGCAACCTCGCCACCAACGTCCTCAATCTGGCGTTCCTGATCGCCGCCGCGCTGCTGCTCTGGTACGGAGCGCGGCGGCTTCCCCGCGCCTACTCGTGGTACGCGCTCGCGTCGCTCGCGTATCCGCTCTTTTTCCCGAGCAAGTTCGTACCGCTCATGTCGTACCCGCGGTTCACGCTCACTATCTTCCCGCTGTACGTGGCGCTAGCTCTCTACACGAAGGACCGGCCGCGGGCTCATAAGACGGTGGTGATCGTGGGGGTGGTGGCCCTCATCGTCTTCACGGGCAAGTTCGCCATCTTCAGCTGGGTGGCGTAGACGTTACGACGCCGGCCGTGCTCCGTGCTGGCGCCCCGTATCAGGGCGAGACGGACGAGCCCGGCGACGGAGTCGTCCCGGGTGATGCGGCGGAGCCGGGCGTCTCGGCCGCGGAGCCCGAGTCCGCTCCGTCGCCCACCCGCTTGAACACGTACACACCATCCTTGGCGTACACGGACTCGAAGTTCGGGTCCGTCACGAGGCGACCCAGCGCCAGCGAGTGCATCTGCTCGTTCTCCTTGTCATAGAAGAACGGGTGCTGCGTGTCGACCACCACCCAGTCCGCCGTTGCGAAGTACGGGAAGATGTAGGCGACGCGCCTGGCGGCCAACTGGGCGCCGACGTTGTTGTTGGCCGAGATCACGGCGCCCTGGGGAATGAGCGCGACGGCCTCGTCGAGCGCAACGTCGTGCGAGGTCTTGGCGTAGTCTGCGCCGTCGTAGGCCGCTCCCGGCAGGGAGAAGGGGAGCGGCCCCAGGAAGTAGTTCCCGGCGAGCGCGCACAGCAGGACGAGGAGGGCGAGCGTGGCGCGCCGAACGCGCTCGCCCTTCATCAGCTTCTCCGCCTTGCGGAAGCCACCGCCCAGCCAGCGCCACAGCCGCGCGACGCCGAGCACGGCGGCCGCGTACAGGAAGGGGATCTCCAGCGCCGTGTAGTGGAACTCGATGCGACGCTGGAAGGGGGTGGCCGACAGCGCGTTGAGCGCGTACTCGGGAAGCGCGATGAGGGTCGTCAGCGGACTGAGCAGCGACGTGAACCCCAAGGGCCAGAGGAGCCTGAGCCAGTAGTCGAGGTTGGACGCCGCCGTGAGATCCGTGAATGTCTGCCCGGGATGGAGCAGGGCGTTCTTGACCACCGCGCCGGCGCCATCACCGTAATCTCCGTAACGGGCGATGAACGTGCTCTGGTCACCGTTGAAGTGAGGGATCACGACCCAGACGGCGCCCGCGAACCAGGCCAGTCCGAGGGCCGTGACGATCAGAGGCCAGAGAGAGCGTTTGCGCAGGGCGAAGTACACGCCCATGAAGGCGATGACCAGCGGCACGGTCTCCTTGCAGGCGGCGGCCAGGACCAGGAACACCGCCGCCCGCACCCACCTGTCCTCGTCCATGTAGAGGAACGCCCACAGCAGGAGCGGCGTCGCCAGGGCTACGGGGTGGAACTCGTTGAGGACCAGGAAGCCGAGGGCCGGGTAGAGCAAGTAGGCGCCGGCGAGGAGCGCGCCGGCGCTCGGGTCGCGCGTGACGCGGATGCCCAGCCGGTAGGCAGGCCATGCGCCGGTCGCCACGATCGCGGATTGCGCGACCAGGAGCATGACCGGGCTCGGCCACACGAGCCACGGAAGCGCGAACAGCGCGAGGATGGGATCGACGTGCGAGCCCAGCCGCGACATCTGCCGCGGCTTGAGGTCCCCGCTCGTGATCTCGAGGAAGTGGCCGTGGGCCGTGTTGTAGACGGCCTGCACCATGTTTCCGAGATCGTAGCGGGCGTCCATGTACGCCCTGTACTTGAGCCACGAGAGGAGGGCGTAGATGGCCGCGAACACGACGGCGCCGCCGATGACGTAGAGGGCTCGGCGGCGGAACATGACCTTCATCTGCTGCTCGTCCAGCTCCTGGACAGGCGCAAGCATGAACAGCCCACCGGTCGCAGGGGCGCCCGCCACGCGTACGACCGCAGCTCCACCCGTACGCCTCCGCTTGCTCACTCCTCACCTCTGCGCCGGACCAACAGTTCCGCGCCCACTACCAGACCGACGAACACGACCTCCACGACGGTCACCCAGAGCCGCAGCAGCAGCGCCCAGGTCAAGGCGACGCCGCCGGGCAGCTCCATGGACAGTGAGGCCGTGAGCACCGCCTCCCGAACACCGATGCCGCTGGGGATGAAGAACGCGACCATGCCGGCCACGTAGGCCAGAGCGTAGGCGACGATCACCAGGGGCAACGAGTCCACCCCGAGACCGGTGATGGAACGCGCCAACATCCACGCACCGGCGCCGGCCACCAGCCAGTCGAGCATGAACAGGACCAGCACGCCGAGCACTGCGCCGAACCCGAGCGTCACCTCGAGCGGCGCGCGGTGAAGCAGGCGCAGTGCCCAGCCCGCGAGCGGCCCGAACACGCTCGGGTGCATGAGCACGATCAGCACGGGGATGGCGATCAGGCTCAGGGCCGTGACGCCGGGACGGTACTCCCAGAAGGGGAACAGCACGGCAACCGCCAGCAGGGCCCCACCCACGCCCAGCGCCTGCTCGTAGACCATCGCCGCGCTCACGCGCTCCACCGAGAGGCCGCGCGAGTGACTCATCCAGGCGCGGCCGACGAACATGAAGACGTTGCCGGGAACGTACCGCGCGAGAATCGACTTGCCCCACACGGAGGCCGCCGGCAAGAAGGGGCTGGGCGCCCCGCAGCCGCGCAGGAGCAGCCACCAGAGACCGGCCTGCGCGAAGTAGTAGACGAGAAAGACGAGGCCGGAGAGAGCAAGCCAGCCGGCGTCGAGCTCCCAGTCGAAGGACTCGATGCTGCCCCAGGAGCGCACGAGGTAAGCGGCGAGGAAGTACACGGTCGCCGCGACGATGACCGCCTGGACCAGGCGGACGATGATACGGCGGCGGCGAGAGTGCGGCGCGCCGGTCGCCGCCGGTGCCGGGCGGCCGCCGGGCGAATCGGCGGCGGTCACGGGGCCTCCAGCGCGTTGAGCAGTTCGCCCGCGACGGCGGCGGGCGTGAACGCCCGCCGGTACAAGGCAAGCGCCGCCCGGCCCAGCTGAGCTCGCTCTCCTTCGTCGAGCAGGCGGCGTAGAGCGGCGGCCAAGGCCGCCGAGTCGCCGGCCGGCGTGAGCAGCGCGCTCTCGCCGTTGTGCAGCCACTCGCGTGCGCCGTCGCTGTCGGCGGTGATGACCGGCCGGCCGCAGGCGAGCGCATCGAAGACTTTGTTGGGCACGACGCGCCCGGCCTTCTCCGAGCCGCCGAAGACGCCGAGGCACACGTCGGCGGCCAGCGTCCACGCGCGCAGCTCGGCCTGCGGGAGCGCGCCGACCCACTGCACGTTGGTCAGGCCGGCGACGGCAATGCGTGATTGCAGCTCACTCGAGAGCTGCCCCTCGCCGATCAACACGAAGCGGATCTGTTCGTCTCGAAGCAGCTCCGCGGCTCCCAGAACGACGTCGGCGCCGTGGAGCGGGCTCCACCTGCCGTACTGAAGCACGGTGAGAGGCTCGCCGCGGCCGGCGGCGCGCACCGCGCCGTCTGCACGCGGTTCCGGCAGCGCCCCCACCGGCGCTACTGCCAGGCGCTCGCGCGGCAGCCCGAAGGTGCGCTGGTAGTACGCAGCATGCGCCCGCGTGTCTGCGAGCACCAGCGCCGGCAGCCGGAAGGCGGTCCCGTCGACGGCGCGGACGGCGATGGCCTTCATCCCGCCGGCCCGCACCAGACCCCGGTCGCCGGCGAACGTATCCAGCAGCGAGACCAGCGGGTCGAAGACCAGCTTGGCGCGGCGGAATGCCGCGAGCAGCCGGCCGAAGGGCACCAGGAAGTGGCCGGGGTATCCGACGACGACCGCGTCGACATCGAGGTGGCCGGAGTGTTGGGCCAGCAGCCGAACGTGCGCTTCAGCCACGCCCGCGGCGAGGCGCGCAGCTCCGCGGGCGCCCGCCATCTCCGCCGCGGTCATCTGAGGCAGCGCGGCGTGGAGCTCGTGAACCTCGACTCCGTGCTCGCGAAGGCCGGCGATGAGCACGGCGTTGCGGGGGTAATCCGGCTCGTACGTCCCGAAGTACGCGACGGCCCGGATGTGCGGTCCACCTGCGGCGGCCCGCACGACAGCAAGCCTACTGCGGCTGTTCACGGCTGCAGAGCGGCTCCGGCGGCGCCCCTCGCGGTGACGTCCGCGCCGTCCTGCCCATCGTGCTCCTTGCCGCTCCCGGCAACGGCCGCCGGCCCTACCACGATCGCGATCTGCGCCGCGTCGGGGCCCCGGCGTGCCCGGGAGTTGGCGATGAGCTCGCCGATCAGTCCGAGGCTGAGAAGCTGGACGCCGACGATGATGAACAGAGCCCCGAGCAGTAGAAGCGGGCGCTGACCGATCGGGTGGCCGAACACGAGCTTGTCGATGGTCATGTAAAGCTCGACCAGCACCCCGATGAGAATCAGGAGCGTCCCCACCCCGCCGAAGAGGTGCTGGGGGCGGTGCTGGTACCGCCCGAGGAACATGACCGTGAGCAAGTCGAGATAGCCTCGCAGGTAGCGCTGCCAGCCGTACTTGGAGCGGCCTGCGGTACGGCGCCGGTGGTTGACCTTGACCTCGGTGGCCCGGAAGCCGGCCTGCGCCGCCACCACGGGGATGTACCGGTGCAGCTCCCCGTAGATTGAGATGGTGTCGACGACATCACGCTTGTAGGCCTTCAGGCCGCAGTTGAAATCGTGGAGCGGGATCCCCGAGGCCTTACGGACGGTCCAGTTGAAGAATTTCGAGGGCAGCGTCTTGTTCAGGGGGTCCTGACGCCGCTGCTTCCACCCGGATACCAGGTCGTACCCCTCGGAGAGCGGCGCCGTGAGGGCGGCGATCTCCGCCGGGTCGTCCTGGCGATCGCCGTCCATTGTGACGATGACGTCGCCGTGGGCGGCGGCGAAGCCGTGCGAGAGCGCCGCCGCCTTGCCGAAGTTGCGCCTCAGCTTGACGACGCGAAGGTCGTGCCGGGACTCGGCGAGCTCCTGCATGACAGGGAACGACCCGTCACTCGACCCGTCGTCGACGAAGACGATCTCATAAGGCGTACCGTAGGTGGCCAGCGCCTCGTCGATCTCGCTCACGAGCGGGATCAGGCTGTCGGCCTCGTTGTACACGGGGATGACCAATGAAAGCAGGGAGCCCATACGGCTCACAAGGATACATCCTCGGCGCCCGAGGGCGGTTCTGCCGGCCGGCCGCGCGGGGCGGCGGCGTCAGACCTCTTCCGCCTCGTCCAGCCGGATGGTCACGGAATCGTCCGTGTGCAGCATGCGTGCGGCCACGTCGCGCTCCGCGTGGCTTTTCTCGTCGCTCCGGAACGCCTCGCGTGCACGCTGGCCGATCACCTGCACGTCCTCGTGGACGTCGCTGTTGAGTAGCGCGGCGAGGTGGGGGTTCTTGACCTTCAGCTTCACGCCGAAGAACTCGAGCTCGCCGCCGTCCGATGCTTGCATAGGGGTCACGTCATTCTTATCGACGCCGTCAAGCCTCGAAGGAAGGCCCTCTGGACACATGTTCCAGACGACGGCGCCCGCCCCTTCTCCCGCCGAACGCGCCTCGACGGCGACACGTCTCTCCAGATGTCGCGACTGCGGTGCGCCGCGCTGGGCGCGGACGCTGGCGGGGGTGGAGACCGCTTGGTAGCATGGGAAGTCCTATGCGGATGAGCAGGAAAATCTGGCTCGTGCTGGCGGTCGCGGCTTTGCTCGCGGGGTCCTTTGTCGGCAGCGTGATCGCCACGAAGCGCGCCACGGAGAACCGCAGCAAGTACGTCACGCGCGGCCTCGACTACCTGCACTCCCGGCAGGGTAGCGACGGCGGCTTCGGCTCAGTCGAGAACACTGCCATGGCCGTTCTGGGCGCCGTCGCCAGCGGCGAGCGCATGGGCAACAGCGCATGGCACGTCAAGGGCAAGAACCCATTTGACTACCTGCAGTCCACCGACCTGGTCGCGGCGAGCACGAGCATCCAGGTGACCAACGCCCCCGTCTACTACTCACGGCTCATCATGTCCTACGTGGCCATGGACAAGTCGAGTGCCATCGGCACAGCGGGGAGCAAGGGCATCAATCTGCTCACCGTGCTGATGGCCTACCAGGACACCACCGACGGCTCTTCGAGCAAAGGTGCGTTCGCTCCCGCGCTGCCGTCGCTCGACTCCGCAGTCCGCACCACGGCTTGGGCCATCCTGGCCATGCACAACGCCGGGGTCAGTCGCGCCGACTCCCGATACCTGCTGGCCGAGTCCTGGCTGGCCGCGCAGCAGAACGACGAGCCGGGTGCAGACGGCGGGTTCTCCAGCAACGAACGGGGAGGCGCTTCGGACGGCCTCGACACGGCCCTCGCCTACCAGGCGCTCACGGTCAGCTCGGGCGGCACGGACTGGGACCCCGACCTCGCGCGTTCCTATCTGCGGTCTGCTCAGCGAGCTAACGGAGGCTTCTCCTCCAGCGCCACGGGGAGCACGGAAGCCGAGGCGACGTCTGCAGGCGTCCAGGCGATCCTCGCCATGGGCGAACAACCGGAGGACACGGCCTGGACCACGGCGTCCGGCGACACGCCCATCACCGCGCTCCGACGCCTGCTGCAGACCAACGGCTCGTACGCGTCTACGGCCTCGAGCCGTGTGCGCGGCGTCATGATCACCGGCTGGGCGCTCGTCGCACTGAACAAGAAGCCCTTCGGAAGCGGCACCGAGGCCAAGGTCTTCCCCAAGAACCCGGGCAGCGCCCACACCGCCTTCAGATTCCGCCCTCAGCTGAACACCATCTCGCCGAAGAACGGCTCCAAGTTCACGAAGACTCGCGTCGTCGCCATCCGCGCGACGTACACCGACTTCTATCCCAAAGGCACCGGCATCAACCCAAAGACGACCAGGCTCTACGTGGACGATGTCAACAAGTCGCGGCCGGCGGTCATCGGCAACTACGGACTGCACCTGACGCTCAAGAACGTCGCCAACGGCGACCACAAGTACACAATCGAACTGCGCGACCACGCCGGCAACCTCAAGGTCATTGAGCGCAAGTTCACGGTCAACGTCGTCACACCCACTCCGCACCCCACGATCCGGCCGACCTACCAGCCGACCTACCGCCCGACGGCGTACCCCACCTACACGCCCAAGCCGTACACGCCCACGCCGACGCCCACGCCGACGCCGACGTACACGCCGACGGTCACGCCGTATCCGTACAGCCCGACTCCCTCGGCGTCCGAGAGCCCCCTCGTCAGCGGCTCGCCGATCCCCTCGCCGAGCGCCTCGGCCAGCCCCGCCGGCGTCGGGGGCAGCGGCGGGGGGGGTAGTGCCGCCGGGTTCGTGGGTGGTACCCTGCTCGCCATGCTGCCCATCGGGGCGGTGGTCTCGTACCTCCTGCTGCACCGCCGTGAGGAGCTTCTCGAATCGGCGAGCCAGGGCGAGACGCTGAACGGCGGCGGCAGCACGTGGGAGCGGTTCAAGCACACCTTGGCCAAGTCCAAAGACCTGATGCGGCCGTCGTCGCGGGAGTGAGACGCAGGTGAACAACCTTCAGCAGCTCATCTACGACATCTCGAGAATCCTGCTCTGGCCGGTCCTCATCGCCGCTGTCGTCTGCCTCGTGTGGGTGCTCATCGAGCTGGGTGTGCTCTTGTACGAACTGTGGCTGAGGTTCCGCTATCGCGACCTCGACGCCCTCGAGATCCGCGCGCTGCGCGCGCGCCAGGCCTTCCGCGACGGCAAGCCACGCACCGCGTACAGGTATCTGCAGGAGAACAACTACTCGCTGGTCGTCGTCCGCTTCCTCTACGACCTCATCCGCAACTACCAGACCGAGCGACTGGCGGCCAAGCCGCTGAAGCTTCTGCAGGAGTACGAGTTCTACACGATCAAGCGCCTGGAGAGGACGCGTGTCCTGGTCCGCCTCGGCCCAATGCTGGGCCTCATGGGCACCCTGATCCCGCTGTCACCCGCGCTCGTCGGGCTCGCCAGCGGCAACGTGCAGGAGCTGTCAGACAACCTCGTGACCGCCTTCTCCGTCACGGTCCTCGGCCTCCTCATCGGCGGACTGGCGTTCGTGGTCAGCATCGTGCGAGACCGCATGTACTCTCAGGACATCTCGGACATGGAGTACCTGCTCGAGCTGATCGAGGGCTCGGACGTGCGCCTGCGCTCGGGCCGCCGCCTCTCCAAGACCGGCGTGTGGGACGCGGAGGCGCCGGTCGAGTACGAGGTCACAGAGGAGGACGCCGAGCGCACCATGGTCATCACTCTTCCCGAGACGCCGGACGAACCGCTGCTGCCCATCGCGGCGGGGCCCGACATCGACGGCGGCGTGGAGAGCGCTGTGCGGACCGCGCCGAACACGGCGGCGGAGAAGACCGGCGCGGCCGCAGGCAAGGACGCCAGTACCGGTCTCACCTTCGACGACCCGAGCATGGACTGGTCGCGGGAAGAGGACCCTTTCGCGAATCTCGGCCCAGTGGATCCCGAAGGCACCGACGACCCCAAGCCACGGGGAGGCGGCGGCACGTTCCGCCGCCGCTGAGCGTCGAGCGGCCATGACGGCGAACGACGACCACTCCCGTCTGCAGAACCTCGGCACCGTCATCGGCGCGCCGGAGACCGGGCTGCACTACATGCGCCGGCGGCGCGTCGGCACGTCAGACCGCAACGGCGATCCTCTCGACGGCATCGTCAACCTCTGGGACGTGGCGATCGTGCTCGCAGTCGGCTTCCTGGTCGCGGCCCTCGCGGCCGCCGGTGTGACGGGACTGCTCACCAGCAAGAACATGACTATCGTCACCAACCCGGGCACGCCACAGATGCAGGTGATCGTCAAAGAGGGTGACAAGATCACCAAGCTTGACATGCAGCCGGGCCAGGAGGTGGCGGGCGCGGGCACCTTGCTCGGTTCGTTCTACAAGCTCGCCGACGGGACCGTTGTGTACGTGCCGGCAGGGCAGACCGCCCCGAGCGGCGCCACACCGGCCCCGGCTCCCGAGGCCACCACCTACCCGACGCCGGGCGCCACCACGTATCCGAGTCCGGGTGCGACCACCTACCCGACGCCCACGCTCACGCCGGCGCCGTACCCGACGCCGACCCCCGGCGTGACGCTCACGCCAGACGCGAGCGGCCTCCGCTGACGAGTGCGCTGCGTGTGCCCGCGATCGTCGGGAGCCGATGACGACAGGGCCGGCGGCGAAGCCGCTCCGGCCGTGGCTCAGCCGAGTGAGCGCAGAAGCTCGAGCAGCCGCCGAAGCTCGGCGTCGTCCTTGAAAGCGATCTGGATGGAGCCGCCACGCTTGCCGCTGCGGATCTTCACCGGAGCTTCGAACATACCGTAGAGTTCGTCGACGAGGTCGGCGTAGTCCGCGCGTGCGGGCATCCGCGCCGCAGGAGCGGCGTGTTCCGGCGTCTCCTGCAACTTCCGCACCAGCGCCTCGACCTGGCGCACGGTGAGCCCTTCCGACACCACCAGGCGGGCGATGCGACGCCGCTCCCCGTGATCGGTCAGGCCGAGCAGAGCGCGACCGTGGCCCTCCGCGATCTCGCCGCTCTCGATGAGCGCCTGGACGTCGTCGGGGAGGTCGAGCAAGCGCAGCAGGTTGGTCACGGACACCCGGCTGCGCCCGACAAGCTGAGCGATGCGCTCGTGCGTGAGCCCGAACTCGTCGGCGAGCGCGGCGTAGGCGAGCGCTTCCTCGATCGCGTTCAGGTCCTCCCGTGCGACGTTCTCGGCAAGCGCGATCTCGAGCGAGGCGATCTCGTCGGCGGGGCGCACGAGCGCCGGAATGTACTCGAGGCCGGCGAGCTTCGCGGCGCGCAAGCGCCGCTCGCCGGCGATGAGCTCGAAGTGGACGCCGGCGGGCGCCGGGGCGCCGGCGGGCGCCGGGGCCTCGTGCAGCGGCCGCACCACGACCGGCTGCACCACACCCAAAGCCTTGATGGACGCCGCCAGTTCCTGCAGCTCGTCGTCCGAGAAGGTCCGCCGTGGCTGCCGCCGGTTGACGCTGATCTCCGCCAGCGGCAGCTCCCGCAGGCGGCCCTCCTGCAATGCAGGGGCCGCCCCCGACCGACCGAGCGCCGCACGGCTCTCGCCGATGAGCGCTCCGAGGCCCTTGCCCAAGGCCTTCTTGCCCGGCGTGGGGCCGCCCTGCGGGCGTTGCGCCCGCGCGTCGGGGTCGTGTGGGTCAGTCACGAGAGACGACCTCCTTGGCAAGGTCGAAGTAGGCGTCGCTGCCGAGGCAGGTCGCATCATAGCGCGAGATGGGCAGACCGTGACTCGGCGCCTCGCTGAGCCTCACGTTGCGCGGGACCACGGTCTCGAACACGTGCTCCCCGAGGTGCTCGCGAACCTCGCCAGCCACCTCGCGGCCCAGCCGCGTGCGCCCGTCGTACATCGTCACGACAACGCCGAGGATCCCCAGTTCCGGGTTGAGATGCTCCTGGACGAGGCCGATCGTCTCCAGCAGCGCGGCCAGGCCCTCCAGCGCGTAGTACTCGGCTTGCACCGGGATGATGACCTCGCGCGCAGCGACCAGCGCGTTGACGGTCAGCACGCCCAAGGAAGGCGGGCAGTCAATGAAGACGAAATCGTGCTGGTCCACGTGGCCGGTGAGGGCGTACTCGAGGACGTATTCGTTGCCCTCTGCGTTGGCGAGCTCCACGACGGCGCCGGCGAGATCGGGGCAGGCCGGCACCAGCGAGAGGTGGTCGACGGCGGTCCTCACCGTCGCCTCGCTCACACCGGCCGCGCCACCGAGCACGCCGTAGCTGGTGAGCCTCGGGTCCTCGGCGCGGACTCCCAGACCCGCCGACGCGTTCGCTTGGGGGTCGAGGTCAAGCAGAAGCACGTCGAACTCCGCCTCAGCGAGACACGCGGCGAGGTTCACAGCGGTAGTGGTCTTGCCGACCCCGCCCTTCTGGTTGGTCACGGCGATGACGCGTGTCACCGGGCTCCTTTCAGGGGGGCACCGATACTAGCAGAGATGCAGCGGCCGCCGGGCCGCCACGTCAGGCTCTGAGCGGCCGCTTGGCGGCCATGCCCTCGCGCCTGGGAAGCCAGTCAGGCACCGGCTCGACCTTGCGGTACACCACGCAGACGGCGGTGTCGAGCGGCGAGGCCGCCAAGGGCACCGGCGCCTCGTAGACGAGGCCGCAGCGGGCAGCCGCGGCCTCTGCGGCAGCTCCCTCCTCGTCGAGCGCCCGTCGCGTCTTGCTCGCAAGCAGCGCGCCGCCCTCGGCGAGCAGCGGTGCCGCCAGCTCGACCAGCACGGCGAGCTCGGAGACGGCGCGGGCGAGCACCACCGGGTGGGCTTCGCGCCCCGGCGCGTCGTCCGACGCATAGCGCTCGCTGCGCGCGCACACCACGGAGGCGCGGCCCGCAAGCCCCGTGATGCGAACGGCCTCCTCGAGGAACGCGCACTTCTTGGCGACCGCTTCCAGCAGCGTGACGCGCGCGCCGGGCAGCGCCACCGCGAGAGGGATGCCCGGGATCCCCGCTCCGGCGCCGAGATCTACCCACGGGCCGCCCTCGCGCTCGCGGAGCGCCGGAACGCGGAGCAGCGCGAGCGAGTCGCCAATCAGGGCGTCGACCACGGTCACCGGGTCGGTGAGCCCCGTCACGTTGGCCCTTCGCCAGCCGAGCAGCAGATCCACGTACCGCTCCAGCGCCGCGGTCTGTGCCTCGTCGAGACCGTGTGTCGCGGCCACTCGTGCGAGCGCGGCGTGCGTCCTGACGTCGTCGGTCATGGCGCCGCCCTCAGCCGCTCACCGCGTCGCTGACCGCCGCCGCGAGCGCATCGACGTCGTCCGCCGTCGTCTGCCACGAGCACATGAGCCGCACCACCCCGGTGTCCTCGTCCCAGACATAGAAGTGATACAGCTCGTGGAGCCGTTCGATCGCCGCCCCGGGAAGCGCCGCGAACACGGCGTTCGCCTCGACGGGGTAGGCAAGCTCGACGCCCGGCACCGCGGCGACCGCGTCGCCGAGCCTCCGGGCCATCTCGTCGGCGTGCCCGGCGGTCTCGCGCCAGAGGTCGCCCTCGAACAGGCAGAGCAACTGGGCCGAGATGTAGCGCATCTTGGAGGCCAGCTGCGTACCCTGTTTGCGTGCGTAGAGGTAATCAACGGCGAGGTCGGGGCGGAAGAAGACCACGGTCTCCGCCCCAAGCAGCCCGCTCTTGGTCCCGCCCAGCGTGAGCACGTCGACGCCGCAGTCCGTGGTCAGCTCGCGCAACTCGAGGCCGAGCGCCGCGGCCGCGTTGACCAAGCGGGCGCCGTCGACGTGCAGCAGCAAGCCGGCGTCGTGCGCCTCGTCCGCCAGCCCACGGATCTCGCCAGGCGTGTACACCGTCCCGAGCTCGGTCGACTGGCTGATCGAGACCAGACGGGCCTGCACGTGGTGCTGATCGCCGAAGCCGACGAGCCGGCCGCGGAGCAGCTCCGGCGTCAGCTTGCCGTCGGACGTTGGGACGTCGACGAGCTTGGCGCCGGCGATCCGCTCCGGCGCCCCGCACTCGTCGACATTTATGTGCGCCGTCTCCGGACAGATCACCGCCTCGAAGGGCCGCAACACCGCGGCCAGCGCGGTGACGTTGCCGCCGGTGCCGTTGAAGACCGGGTAGGCCTCGACGTCGCCGAAGAGCTCACGCAGTCTGCTCCGCAAGCGTGCCGTCCACTCGTCGTCTCCGTAGGCGCGTGCCCAGCCCTCGTTGGCGGCGGCGACCGCCTCGAACACCGCCGGGTGAGCCCCCGCATAGTTGTCGCTGGCGAACAACGTGACCGGACCGGCCGCGCTCACGTCGCCACCTTGCCCTTGAGCTGTTCGTAGAACAGGCTGAGCGGGAACTCGTCGTCAAGGACCCGGTCGATCCAGGCACGCGGCTCACCCTCGTCCGAGTAGACGCGCGCGCCATCGCGCCACTGTGAGCCAAGGTTCGGCGCGACGTACCGGGAGACGAGGTCGTGCGCGGCGATCCAGTAGGTCACCCTGCTGGTGTCGATGCCGTGCCGGTAGAGTTCCTCGACCATCTCCCGCAGCTCACCGACCGCTGACTCCACGTTGTCCCAGTCGACGACCAGCCGGTTGTCCGTCCACTGCACCACTCCCTTGTCGTGCAGGAATCCGAACAGCAGCTGACCGCCCAGGCCATCGTAGTTGCGCACCCGATTGCCGGTGATCGGAAAGCGCAGCAGGCGATCGAAGAGGATCGCGTACTGCACGTAGCGCGCGAACGGGAACGTGTGGGCAAGCTCCCCGGCCGTGCCGTATGTGGCCAAGTCGACCCGCAACTCTTCGAGCGAGTACATCCAGTAAGGAAGCCGCTGGCGGATCATGAACGGGTCGAACGGCAAGTCGCCGTGGCTGTGCCAGCGGTCGTGGATCATGTCCCAGAGGATGTACGTCTCGAGCGCGAGGTCCGCGGAAGACGCGAGCGCTCGCGCATCCGGTGGCAGGTCGATGCGCAACGCTTCCGTCGCTCGCAACGTGGAGCGGCGGTATCGCGTGGACTCGCGATCGCAGAAGATGCCGCCGAAGTGGTTGGTCGGCCGCTCCGCAACGCTCACCGTCTCGGGGAACAGGACCGCGCACTCGCTGTCGTAGCCGGCCGTGTTGGTGACCAGTTGGACAGGGACGAACTTGGCGTTGTCGTAGAGCTCGCGCTCGATCCGGTCGATGAAGTCGGGCCACGGAGTGCGCGTGATGAGCGCCTCGAACCGCGTGTCGGGCGAGCCGTTGGGCGTGTAGAGCGGGAAGACCACGAGGTGCTCCACGCCGTCCCGGCGCTCGAGATCGGGCCGGAACAGGTCAAGCGATGCCCGGAAGTCGGGCTTGCCGCAGCCGCCCTCGACCCAAGCGTCCAGGTCGGCAACCACCTGCGTCAGGTACTCCTTCTGGTGCGGGAACCGCGGCGCGAGGTCCGCGATGGCCTCGGCCATCGCGACCACGAGGGCCCGCACCTTGCCGACTTCGTGCGCCGCCAGATCTACAGCGCCCGTCGGCTCCTGGAGGAGCCGGAGGGTGTCCGTAGCTTCCTTGAGGCGCAGCCACGCAGGGTCTAGCGCTGCTTCGGACGTGACTGCCGTCGCGTCCGCCCGGAAGGCGTGCAGCGCTACCCAGTACACGAGGTTCAGCCACAGTTGGCGATGGTCGCGGCGCGGCAGGAAGTCGTCGCCGAAGAGATCCGAGTCCGCGGCCACCACCACCCGGCCGTCGCCGTAGGGCACGGCCGCCACGAGGCCCCCGCCCGGCGGATCCGCAGTGGAACTCGTGCGCAGCACCAGGGCTCCCGGCGCATCCGCCGCCACTACCCCGGCCCGGTAGAACCCGACGTCGTGGACGCGGTACAAGATGCCGGGGTCGGCCACGTCGTCCGCCGGAGCCCCGCGAATCCAAGTCGGAACACCGTCGTCGGCCCGATAGTCGAACACCGTGCCCGATTCGATGCGGACGCCGAAGGGAGCGAGGAACTCGTTGAGATTGCCCCCGTACTTGTCCTCCTCCTCCTCGCCGAGTACGACGAGTCCGCCGCCGCGGGCCACGAAGTCCCGCACGGCGGCGATCTCGTTAGGAGAGAACACCGGCGGATCGCCGCCGATCGTGCGTTCCCACTTGGACTCGCTCGGGTGGGCGATCACCAGCACGTCGACGCCGGCCAGGCGGGCGTCGTCCAGCGGCCGGCCTGCGGTCGTCGTCACCTCGAAATCCCGCTCGGCAAGCTGGGCAGCCGCGCGGGCGTAAGACGCGGCGGCGGGGTGCCCGGGGCGCATGCGCGCCGCAGCCTCCGGCCGGATAGACCACGCCTCGCCGTGATGTTCGTCGAACAGCACCGTCGCGACGGTGCGCTGGCGCAGGGCATCGAGCATCTTGACCTCCTGCCCTCGAGCTCTGATCAGACGTCGCGCACGCGACGTGAGAAGTCCTGATGGACCTGTTGTTCCAAGACGGGAGGAGGGGTCAAACCCGGCGACCGTACGCCGGGGTGCGGCTCAGAGGTCGCGGTTCTTGGTGAGGACGAGCACGGTGCCGCCCTCGTCCGGCTTGCGCAGGTCGAAGTCGTCGACCACGGCGCGGATGATGGATATGCCCATTCCGCCCTCTGCCAGCTGGACTCCGGCCAGGCTGCCGCACTCCTCGCAGTCGTCGTCGTCCTCGTGGAACCCGCCGCCCTCGTCACGGATGAGCACCGTGACGCGGTCCTGATGCACGGTGAACTCGAGGTGTACCTGGCCCTCGTCGTGGTCGTAAGCATGCCGAACAGAGTTGGAGCACGCCTCGGTGAGCGCAAGCTTGAGATCGGCGACGGCATCCTCCGAGTATCCGCCCCTGGAGTGCAAAAGGCCGGACAGCGCCAAGCGGCCGAGTGAGACGAACTCGGCCTTGGCCGGAATATCGAGCTTCACATAATCATCCACAGCGCACAGCATCCTATCGGCTTGCCTCTACGGGAGCCAGACTCCGGAAGTTCACGTTCACCCCGACGCTCACTTCCCGATGGAGGCCCTGACGTTCACGTTCTGGCCACACATCGCACAGAATGTACCCCGCAAGGCGACATCCTCAACCGCGTAGCCTGTCCTGCGGACCAGGAGCCTCTTACAGTTCGGACACATCGTGTTCTCACCTTCGTGCCCTGGGACGTTGCCGAGGTACGCGAACTGCAGGCCTGCGTCCCGGCCGATCTTCACCGCGTTCTCGAGCGTGGCGATGGACGTGGGGGGGAGGTGCGCGAGCTCCAAGGAGGGCATGAAGCGCGTGACATGCCAAGGGGTCTCCGGGCCGAGCCGGTCGACCATCCACGAGGCGATCCCGTGCAAGGTCGCGTCGTCGTCGTTGAATGTCGGGATGACGTTGGTGACGATCTCGACGTGGCACCCGTACTCGATCTTGGCCCGCTCCGCGGACTCGAGCACCGGGAGCATCTCGGGGATGCGGCAGAGCTCCTTGTACTGCTCGTCGTTGAACCCTTTGACATCGACTCGGTACGCGTCGATGTGGGGCGCAAGGACGGCGAGCGCCTCCTCCGTGATGTAGCCGTTGGTCACGAGCACCGTGTATAGGCCATGCTCATGCGCGGCCTGGGCGCCGTCGAGGATGTACTCCAGCCAGATGGTCGGCTCGTTGTAGGTCCAGGCCACACCTTGGCACTCGTTGTTTGCAGCCAGCACCGAGAGGTTGCGGATGGGGAGGTCGCGCAGGTCACGGGTGGCTTCCGCTGGGTCGGCGTGCGCGATCTGCCAGTTCTGGCAGTGACGGCAGGTGAAGTTGCAGCCCACGCTGCCCAGCGAGAGCACCGTGGTGCCCGGGAAGAAGTGGTAGAGCGGTTTCTTCTCGATGGGATCCGCGGCGACACTGCAGACCTTGCCGTAGGTGATGGCGTAGAGCTTGCCGTCCCTGTTGACCCGCGCCCGGCAGACGCCGCTCTTGCCAGGCGCGATGCGGCAGAGACGCGGGCAGACGTGGCACTGCACCGCGCCGTCGTCCAGCTCGTCGTAGAGCATCGCTTCGTGCTGGTCGTCCGTATGTGCTGCCATTGTCATGCCTCCGGCCGGCGCAGACCGGCGATGCCGCGCTGCACGCTCTCGAGCGCGGCCTGCAGTTCCTGGTTTCCCGCCACCGCGGTCGCCATCTGGCAGCTGGCGTTCGAGTCGAGCACGGGACTGTCGTGGAGCGAGCCGCCGTCGGCGTCACCAGAGGGCGGCCCTGCCTCCTTGCAGAGATACGCCGCGGCGACGTCGTGGGGCGAGGTGCACGACACGGCGCCGCGGCCCACGCGGCGGCACTCCGCCTCGGTACAGGGGTGGGCCGCGATGATCGCCGGGCTGAGGCCGAAGGTCCTTATGGGCAGGTGCCCGCGCATGTGCTTTGACGGCAGTGTCTCCGCCAGCTTGTCGATACCGAAGGTCACGCGCCGCCCGCCGCCACGCCGGCATAGCCGCGCGCGGCATGTGTGCCGTGCGATGGTGGCACTAGGTCCAGCAGACGGCCGCAGGGGATGGTCTTGTCGGTGACTTCACTCACGGACCTGTCATTTTACCCTGCTATACTCGGCCGTGCTGTGCGCCCGTCACCAACGAGCGGCGGCCTGCCACCATGACGCCCTCTTCCACCACCCTATGACCGCCGCGCCCGCGCCCGCCGGGACCGTCGCGTATCGCGCCGGCGAGATCCTCTACCTCAACCTCACCAACCGCTGCTCGAGTTCCTGCGAGTTCTGCATCCGCGACTGGAGCGACGGAGTCTACGGCGTGAACCTGCGTCTTGACCACGAGCCGGACGCCGACGCGGTCACCCAGGCAATCGAGGCCGCCTTCATGGACGGCCCGGCCGAGGAAGTAGTCTTCTGCGGCTTCGGCGAGCCGACGATGCGGCTGGATGTCGTCCTCGCCGTCACCGAGTGGCTCCGGCTGCGGCGCATCCGCAGCCGACTGGACACCAACGGCCACGGCCAGCTGCTGAATCCGGACCTGGACGTGCCGGCGGCCCTCGCGGCTGCCGGACTCGACGCCGCGACGGTCAGCCTGAACGCGGGGAACCCGGAGGAGTACGACCGCGTGTGCCGTCCCGTCTTCTCCAAGTCCTACAGGGCCGTCCTGCATTTCGCCGAACAGTGTCGTACGCACGGAATCGAGACCACGCTGACCGCCGTAGACTACCCGGGCGCCGACCTGCCCGGCGTTGCCGACATCGCGGCCGCCATGGGTGCAGGCTTCAGGGCCCGCGGCTACGCGGCCCCACCCGCGAGGTCAGCTGAGAAGGGAGACCGGTGATGGCCGAGTCTGGAGCGCGCATTCTCCTCGTCGACGACGAGGAAGCGATCCTCAAGCTGCTGCGGTTCCCCCTGGAGAAGGAAGGCTACCAGGTGGTGACCGCGCGCGATGGGGACGAGGCGCTCGAAACCTTCACGCGCGAGGACTTCGATCTGGTCATCCTCGACATCATGCTGCCGCATGTGGACGGCATGGAGGTCTGCCGCCGCATCCGCGCCCAGAGCATTGTGCCGATCATCATGCTCACCGCCAAGAGCGACGAGTTCGACAAGGTGCTGGGCCTCGAGATCGGCGCCGACGACTACATCACGAAGGACAAGTTCAGCCTGCGCGAGTTCCGCAGCCGCGTGCGCGCACAGCTGCGCCGCGCCGAGATGAGCCGCAGCGCCGAGGCCACCAAGAAGGAGGTCATCAAGGTCGATGACCTTGAGGTTGACGTGCTCAAACGCAACGTCATCGTGCGCGGCGCCAAGGTCGACCTCACCTACATCGAGTTCGAGATCCTCAAGACACTGATCTCGCATCCGGGTCGCGTCTACAGCCGCCAGTTGTTACTTCAGCTGGTGTGGGGCGACAGCGACTACCGCGACTCGCGCACCGTGGATGTCCACATCCGCCACCTGCGCGAGAAGCTCGAGGCCGACCCCAAGGACCCCGAGTTCATCTTCACGGTCCGTAACATCGGCTACAAGTTCCGCGAGTTCTAATGGAATGGGCGCCCGCTAGAGTGGGCGCCGCACGGAACAGGACCCCTCGTATTGTTCAGCTCCGTCAAGAACTGGCTCACGCTCCTCATCGTCGCGCTCGTGGCGCTGGCGATGCTTGTCGCATGGGCCTACGTGATCCCACCGCTGCAGGGACGGTTGACCGACCAGAAGCTCGCCGAGGCCAGGTCGAACGCTCAGCTGCTGAGCAACACGCTCGCCCCGTCGCTCGGGTACGACAGCGTCGCCCAACGAGCCACCATCAGGGACCGTGACACGCTCGAGGGCACGCTCAGCCTGCTCTCCTCCCGCTTCGCGGGGCGGGTCCTGGTCTACACGAGCAACCAGGTGCTCCTCGCCTCTTCCAGCAATCAGGCGGCCTCGCCGGACGTAAGCGACTATCCGATGCTGGGGGAGGCCATCAGGACCGGCCAGCCGACCCAGGGGACGGTGACGACCAGCGAGGGGAGAGTAGCCGCGACCGCCGTACCGCTCTTCCCCCAGAACGGCGGACGCAAGGTCGTCGCCTCCGTGATGGTCATCTCGCCGCTCAGAGACGTGGACAACGCGGTCGCCGCGGTGCAGCGCCAGTTGCTGTTCGCCACTCTGCTTGCGCTGGGCATCAGTCTCATCCTGGGATACCTGGCCTCGTACTTCATCGCCCGCCGGCTGAAGCGGATCGAACGGAGCGCCGAGCTCATCGCCGGTGGCGACCTCTCGGCCAAAGTGCCCGAGACCGTGGCGGACGAGATCGGTCAGCTGGCCGACACCTTCAACGTGATGGCAGAGCGGCTGAGGAGCGCCTTCGCCCAGGTCGAGTACGAGCGGGACCGCGTCGAAGTCCTTCTCAACGATCTTAGCGAAGGCGTTCTCGGCCTGTCCGCGGACGGCACCATCACCATCGCCAATCCCGCAGCCGCCATCCTGCTCGACCGCCAGGCGCTGATCGGCGAGACCGTGGACGAAGCTCTGCCCACCGATGTGGCGCGACTCTGGCGGGACTCGCAGGAGGACGCCGACTTCGACATGGTCGTCTTCGGGCACGACGACGTCACTCTGGAGGCGACCACGTACCCGGTCGGCGGCGACGCCGACTTCACCTCAATCGTCGTGCTCCGCGACGTGACCGCGCAGGCGCGCCTGGAACGTGCCCGCCGTGACCTCATCGCCAACGCGTCGCACGAGTTCAAGACGCCGCTGTTCTCGCTCGCCGGGTCACTCGAGCTGATCGACGAGGGCGACCTCAGCCCGGAGGAGCAGAGCGAGTTCCTGCAGGTGATGCGCCAGCAGGTCGACCGCCTCCGCAACATGGCTGTGAGCATGCTCGACCTTTCGCGGGTCGAGGCCGGCTCGTTCGAGCTGCACCCAGAGTACGTGGACCTGGCGCTGATCGGCCAGTCGGTGCTGGACGAATTCCAGGCGCAGGCGCAATCCAAAGACGTGGCGTTGTCCTTCGAGGGGCGGGAGGGCCGGTCGGCGTGGTGCGACGAACAACGACTGGTGCAGGTGCTCCGCGCGCTCATCGACAACGCCATCAAGTACTCGCCCGGCGGCAGCTCCGTACGCCTGTCGGCCGCGGCCGAGGGCGCCGATGCGCTCGTGGTGGTCACGGACGACGGCCCCGGCATCTCCAGCAGCGAACTTCCGCATGTGTTCGAGCGCTTCCACCGCGGCCGGGAGGAGCGCGGCACGACGACCGGCGCGGGCCTCGGCCTCTCCATCGCCCGCGAGCTCACCGAGATGATGGGCGGCGCCATCACCGCCGAGTCGCCCCCGGACGGCGGCGCGCGCTTCACCGTGCGGCTGCCGCGCACGGCGGGTGACCGCAGGCGCCGCGCCACAGTCTGAGCGCAAAGCGTTCACAAGCCTTAATGGCTGTCCCCGGGTTGCTTAACAGTCCTGTAGGGGACAGGTAATAGCCGAACGGCACCCTCAAGTGTGACTACCGGCCAGGGCGGACGTGCGGGCGCGCGACCCATCCCTGTGGCGATCGAAACGGAAGGGAAACGCGTATGAAGCTCAAGGGATTCCTGGCGGGCCTCGCCGGCGGCGCCGTAGCGGCCGCTGCGGTCGTCCTCCTCCTCGTGTTCGTCTTCAACCTGGGGGACGTCAACAAGACGGTGGTCGAGGCGGCGCCGCAGACGCCTACCTCCTACTCGAGCCCATCCACGACCGGCGCCGGGCTGACGCCGCAGCAGATCTACAGCAATCTCTCCGGCGGTGTGGTCATGGTGCTGTCCGACTTCGGCAGTTCGGGCACGAACGCGTTCGGCCAAGCGCAGAGCTCCCAAGCTCTCGGCACCGGATTCGTGGTCGACAAGCAGGGCTACATACTCACCAACGCGCACGTCGTCGACGAGAGCGGCCAGAGAGCCAGCAGCGTGACCGTCGTCTTCAACAAGGGCGGCAGCGAGACCATCCGCGTCCCCGGTCAGCTTGTCGGGGTGGACGTGGGCAGCGACGTAGCGGTCATCAAGGTCGATCCGAGCAAGGTGGGCAACCTCAACCCATTGCCTCTGGGCGATTCGAGCACCGTCCAGGTCGGGGAGCCCGTCGTGGCCATCGGCAACCCTCTGGGCTACGACTTCTCCATCACGTCAGGCATCGTCTCTGCCACCGGGCGCAGCTTGCAGGCGCCCAACGGCCAGACCATCCCCAACGGTATCCAGACCGACGCGGCAATCAACCAGGGCAACTCCGGCGGCCCACTCATCGACAGCTCCGGCAAGGTCATCGGCATCAACGAGCAGATCGCCTCCTCCGGCGGCGGCAACGACGGTCTCGGCTTCGCCGTGCCGATCAACACGGCCGTCCGCTCCATGGGGCAGTTGAAGGCGAACGGAAAGGTCACCTACGCCTGGATGGGCGTGGGCCTGCAGACCCTCACCAGCGATGTCGCCAGCACCTTCAACGTGAAGACGCAGGGCGGCGCGCTTGTCGAGTCGGTGTCCCCGGGAAGCCCGGCTGCGAAAGCCGGCATCA
Organism: uncultured Thermoleophilia bacterium; assembly: GCA_963775255.1. Classification (GTDB taxonomy): domain Bacteria; phylum Actinomycetota; class Thermoleophilia; order UBA2241; family UBA2241; genus CAIXSE01. Next base: position 559,490 of record CAVZIA010000001.1, read on the forward strand.
AGGGCGGTGACCGGCAGGTGACCGTCCAGGGCCAGCAGTTCACCGTCGGCGGCGACGTGATCGTGAAGGTCGACGACACGCCGATCAAGACGGCCGACGAACTGATCGCCTTCCTCGGTACCAAGAAGCCGGGCGACACGGTCACGGTCACGGTCGAGCGTAACGGCCAGACCCAGGACATCAAGGTCACGCTCGCGGAGCGACCGAGCAACCTCTGACGCGACGGTTCGCACCTTGGGTGCGAGCCTCAGTGGGCCGCCTGCCACTTTTTCGGGTAGGCGGCCCACTTTTTTTGACACGCAGGCCGTCACGGGTGTATACCCGGGCTCCGGGCCGCCCGTCTAGGGCAAGCGCTCGGGAGTCATCAGCGACGAACGATGGAGGGAAGGCTTGCCGACGCTCGACGAACGCATGCAGGCGCTCCTGCCCATCGTCCATGGTCTGGCCGAGATGTTCGGCCCCGACTGCGAGGTCGTACTGCACGACGTCCGCCGTCTCCCGCACTCGATCGTCGCCATCGAGAACGGCGGCGTGACCGGCCGCACCGTCGGAGACGTGCCCACGGACCGCATGCTACGCAGCCTGCGGAACCTTGACGAGACCCAAGACGTGCGGCTCTACATCACGTCGCAGGAAGGCAAGATCCTCAAGTCGCTCGCCGTGACCCTGCGCGACGAGGAAGGCATTCCGTACGGGCTGCTCGGCCTGAACCACGACATCTCGGAGATGGTGCAGGCGCAACGGACGCTCGCGAACTTCACCTCCGTCGGCCGCCCCGACAGCGGGACCGCTCCGGAGGCCGGTGAGATCTTCGCCGGCGATATTCGCGACGTCGTCGCCGGCATGGTCACCAAGATCCTCGGCGAGATGGGCAAGACGCCGGCAGCGATGACCCGCGAGGACAAGATGGAGGTCGTCAAGCGCCTCGAGGAGCGCGGCGCGTTCCTCGTCAAGCGTTCGGCCGAGCAAGTAGCCGAGGCGCTCGATCTCTCCCGCTACACGATCTTCGCGTACCTCAAGGAGATCCGGCACGGCGACGGCGCGACAGGCGGGGCCGCGCAAGGGCCGGGCGCCGCGCCTGCCGGCCGCACCGGTACGGAAGGCAGGCGGTGACCAGCGGCGGCGGCACCAGCGCCACCGGCGTGCATCCAGACGCCGCGACGGTGGGCGCGCTGTACGACATCATCGCCGGCTCCGGGAGCCGATCGCTGGCGGTCGTCGGCCTGGTCAAGAACGCCGGCAAGACGACCGTGGTCAACGCACTCATGGCCAACTGCCCGCAGCGGTTCGGGCTCACCTCCCTCGGCCTTGACGGAGAGCGCACCGACCACCTCACGGGCCTGGCAAAGCCGAGCATCAATCCACCGGCGGGCACCCTGGTGGCGACCACACAGGGCTCGCTCGACCGCTCGCGCTACGCCATGGAAGCGCTCGAAGAGCTCCCGTTCCACACGCCGCTGGGCCGAGTCGTCATCGGCAGCGCCACCGGCGATGGCGCCGTGGAGGTGAGCGGACCGACCACGCTAGCCGAGCTCCAGGTCACCGTTGAGCGGCTGCAGGCGCTGGGCGCCGACCAGGTCATTGTGGACGGCGCCATCAACCGCATCGGCAGCGCCTCCCCGAGGGTCAGCGACGGAGTCGTCGTGGCCACCGGCGGGATGGTCGGTGACGCGCTCGAGGACGTGCTCGAGACCACGGTCGGCGCGATCGAGTTGCTCACCCTGCCGGGCGTCGGCCCGGTCACCCGGTCGCTGGTCGAGGAGCACGTGTCGGCCGGCGCGCGCGCGGTCGCCTTCACGGCAGGCGGGACCGCCCACGTGCTCAAGCTGACGACGGTCGTTGGCGAAGGCGTGACCGTGGCCCGCGAGATCGAGCGGCTGGGCGCCGATACGCTGCTCGTCGGCGGCGCCCTCACCCAGGAGTTCGTGGACGACTTCACGCGTGTGCTGCCGCCGCGCACGGAGCTCCGCGTCGTCGTACGAGACGCCACCGTCCTGGTACTTCCGCCGGCGATGGTCCGCCGATTCCTGCGCCGCGGCATCCGCCTCGAGGTGCTCACGCCTCTGCGCGTACTGGCGCTGACGGTGAACCCTTTCCGAGTGCCGCAGCCGTACCAGGCCAAGGTCTTCTTCTCCGCGGTCGCCGAGGCAGTCGGCGACCGCGTCCCTCTGTTCGACGTCGTGAACGGGTTTGCCCGGCTGCCGGGGGGCGGCGGGCACCCTGCGACGTCCGTCTCCTCCTGATGAAAGTGGGTGGTCCAGTGAACGATGCCCTCCGACTGAACGGCGAGCTCGTCGACCGTGCGCATGCCGCCGCGAGCGCCATCGCCGACGACATCCAGCAGCACATCGAAGAGCACACGACCGACACGACCGAGCGGGCAACGCTGCGACTGCTCGGCATCTCCGGCGTCAACGAGATCGACGTGCCCCTGGTCAACGTGGTCGTCGAGCACGCGCGCGAGCTGCTCCCGTCCGGGATCGTGCGGCCCTTCGTCGACCTCATGGACCAGACGGGTAAGAGCGCGCAAGAAGTGGCCGAGGGCGTGGCTGCCGGCGACCTGGCGCTTGTGCCGGTGCCCGAAGACCGGCGCGCGATTACGGAAGCGCGCGCAGCGGAGCTGGCCGCGGAGGGCGTGGCGCGCATAGACGCCGTCCGGACGCGCCGCAACGAGCTCGTCGCACAGACCGGTGAGCCGCTCAAGCCCTACGTCTATGTCATCGTGGCCACCGGCAATATCTACGAGGACGCCGCCCAGGCAAAGGCGGCCGCCCGCGCCGGCGCCGACGTGATCGCCGTCATCCGCACGACGGCACAGAGCCTGCTCGACTACGTGCCCTACGGCGAGACGACCGAGGGCTTCGGCGGCACTTACGCCACACAGGAGAACTTCCGGCTCATGCGTGCCGCGCTCGACGAGGTCGGTGAGGAACTCGGCCGCTACATCCGCCTGTGCAACTACGCGAGCGGCCTGTGCATGCCCGAGATAGCGACCATGGGCGCGCTCGAGCGACTCGACATGATGCTCAACGACTCGATGTACGGGATCATCTTCCGCAACATCAACATGCAGCGGACCTTCGTCGACCAGTACCTCAGCCGTCTCATCAACGCGCGCGCCGGCATCATCATCAACACCGGCGAGGACAACTACCTCACCACCGCTGACGCCTTCGAGAAGGGCTACACAGTCGTCAGCTCCGATTTCATCAACGAGGCCTTCGCCTTGCGCGCCAACCTCGAGCCATGGCAGATCGGCCTCGGGCACGCCTTCGAGATCAATCCCTCCACGCCGGACCAGGTCGTCTACCAAATAGCCGACGCACAGCTCGTCCGCCAGCTGTTCCCGGGCTACCCGCTCAAGTACATGCCGCCCACCAAGTACATGCCGGGCGACATCTTCCAGGGCCACGTCATCGACGCGATGTTCAACTTCACCGGCATCTTCACCGGTCAGGAGATCATGCTTCTGGGCATGCTGACCGAGGCCCTGCATACGCCGCTCCTCCAGGACCGCTATCTGAGCATCAAGAACGCCAAGTACGTGTTCGAGGCCAACCGCCAGCTGGCCGGGGAGGTCAGCTACAAGCCCGGCGGCTTGATCGAGCAGCGCGCCAACGACCAGCTGCAGAAGGCCGTCGACCAGCTCGAACGCGTGCAGGCGATCAGCCTCTTCAAGGCGCTGGAGGACGGCGAGTTCGCCGACGTGAAGCGGGACCCGCAGGGCGGCCGTGGCTTCGAGGGAGTCTTCAAGGTGACACCGGACTACTTCAACCCGTTCTTCGCGGCCTTGCGTGAGGGCCGGATGAGCGGCGCTCCCGAGGGTCCGGCCCCCGGCAGCTCAGCCCCCGGTGCGAAAGGGGGCCACTGATGCTTATCAGACCGTACGGTGATACACGTGACGATGGCGTCATCCAATTTTCCTTCACTCTGCCCATGCCATACTCGGTGAAGGCAGCGGACGTCGGCAAGCAGTTCCTGGAGAAGCTCGGCTTCCACACCGTAGGCATCGCCGAGTGCAAGGCCATCGATCCCGACTACACGCTCTTCGTGGCTTACGGCCGCACCGACACCGGAATCGACCCCGACGAGGTCAAGGGCGACTACCTCGAGGTCGAGGAGATGGACTATTACGCCATCAACGCCCTCATCAAGGACAAGCTCGGCCGCAAGCTCACGGTGGTCGGCGCTGCGATCGAGAGCGACGCCCACACGGTGGGCATCGACGCCATCATGAACATGAAGGGCTTTGCCGGGAACTACGGCTTGGAGCGCTACCCGGAGATGGATGCGCTCAACATGGGTTCGCAGATTCCCTGCGCCCAGCTCCTCAAGACCGCAATGGACCTGCGCGCGGACGCGATCCTCGTCAGCCAGATCGTCACCCAGAAGAACATCCACGTGCAGCACCTGACACAGCTGATCGAGCTGCTCGAGGCAGAGGGCGTTCGTGAGCGGTTCGTGCTGGTCGTCGGTGGTCCGCGCATCAACAACGCCTTCGCAAAGGAACTCGGCTACGACGCCGGCTTCGGGCCGAGGACGACGCCTCTCGAGGTCGCGTCCTTCCTCGCCCAGGAAGTCGTGCGCAGGCACGCGGAAGGCTGACCCGATACCATGGGCATGGACATCAACCATCAATGTGTCGTGATGCAGAGCGTTGAAGTCGCGTCGGGGGCTGCAGCCACACACGCAACGGCTTAAGGAGGCCGCAGTGTCTGACAACGACGTCGTAATCCTTTCGGCAGTACGTACCGCCCAAGGGCGGTTCCAGGGCGGCTTCGCCGGCACCCCGGCGCAAGAGCTCGGCGCGATCGCGATGGCCGAGGCGCTCAAGCGCGCCGACGTCACCGGCGAGCAACTCGACGAGGTCATCTTTGGCAACGTGATCCAGGCCGGCCTGGGGCAGAACGTCGCCCGCCAGGCCGAATTGAAGGCCGGGATCCCTGATCACGTTCCGGCCATCACCGTGAACCGGGTCTGCGTGTCGAGCGCATCTGCACTGGCATGGGCAGCCGCCAACATCAAGGCCGGCGACGGCGAGCTCTATCTCGTCGGCGGCACCGAGAACATGACACGTGCGCCGTGGGCGCTGCAGAACGGCCGCAGCGGCTACCGTATGGGCATGCCGTCCGCCGAGATGTTCGACACGATGGTCCTTGACGGCCTGTGGTGCGCCATCGGCGGCACCCACATGGGCGTCACCGCGGAGAACCTCAGCGAGCAGTTCGGCATCAGCAAGGAACTCCAGAACGAAGTCGCGTATCAAAGCCAGCTGCGCGCGACCAAAGCAATCAAGGACGGCCGCTTCAAGGATGAGATCGTCCCCGTGGTGATCCCGCAGCGCAAAGGCGACCCGAAGATCGTCGATACCGACGAGTGCCCGCGCGAGACGTCGCCGGAGATCCTCGCCGGCCTCAAGCCCGTCTTCAAGAAGGACGGCGTTGTGACCGCCGGCAACGCTTCGGCCATCGCCGATGGTGCGAGCGCGCTCGTCGTCACCTCCCGCAAGAAGGCCGCAGAGCTTGGCCTCAAGCCGATCGCCCAGCTGATGAGCTACGCAACGGCCGCCGTCGACCCCTCCATCATGGGGCTCGGCGAGACGAAGGCAGCTCAGTTGGCACTCGAAAAGGCCGGGCTGACCAGCAAGGACGTCCAGTTGGCTGAGCTCAACGAAGCGTTCGCTTGCGTCGCCGCGCTGGCGATCCGCGAACTCGGTCTCAGCGACGACATCGTCAACGTCAACGGCGGCGCGGTCGCTCTCGGACACCCGCTCGGCAACACGGGTACGCGCATGATCGTGACGCTGATCCACGAGCTTCAGAAGCGCGGCCAGGAGATCGGCCTCACCGGCGCCTGCGTAGGCGGCGGCCAGGGCGCCGGCTCGGTCATCAAGGCAGAGGGCTGACAATCGCCCCACGAAACGACCCCGCATGAAGCGCCGGGCGCGGGAGGCCACTGACGCCACCCGCGCCCGGCCGCCCTTCGGGGGGAGGGAGCAGGGATGAAGGAAGGCAACAAGTTCGGCGCGCACAGGGTCATCGAGCCCCAGGGCGTCCTGCCGCAGCCGGCGTGGAAGATCGACAACACGATGGAGATCTACGACAACGAGATCCTCATCGACGTCGACACGCTGAACATCGACGCGGCGAGCTTCACGCAGATCGAAGAGGCCGAGGGTGGCGACGTCAAGAAGATGGCCAAGCACAGCCTCGGCATCATCAGCGACCGCGGCAAGCACCACAACCCCGTCACGGGCTCAGGCGGCATGCTGCTCGGCACCGTAGCGGCGATCGGCGACAAGCTCAAGGATCGCGACCTCAAGGTGGGCGACCGTATCGCGACGCTGGTCTCACTCTCCCTGACCCCGCTCAAGGTCGACGAGGTCATCTCGGTCAACAAGGACACCTGCCAGGTCAAGGTGAAGGGTCAGGCGATCCTCTTCGAGACCGGCATCTACGCCAAGATCCCCGACGACATGGACGAGGCCCTGGCGCTCGCCATCCTCGATGTGGCCGGCGCTCCGGCCCAAGCGGCAAAACTGAGCAAGCCCGGTCAGACCGTGTTCATCATCGGCGCCGGCGGCAAGAGCGGTCTGCTCTGCGCCTACGAGGCAAAGAAGCGCGTCAAGCCGACCGGCAAGGTCATCTGCCTGGTGCATGGCGACGCCGGCAAGAAGCGCCTTGAGAAGTCCGGCTTCGCCGACGTCATCATCCAGGGCTCGGCGACCGATCAGCTCTTCGTGTACGAAGAGGTCAAGAAGGCCACGAACGGCGAGATGGCCGACCTCACCATCAACTGCGTGGACATCCCCAACACCGAGATGGCCTCCGTCCTCGCCACCAAGAACGATGGCACGGTGTACTTCTTCAGTATGGCGACCAGCTTCACGTCGGCCGCTCTCGGCGCGGAGGGCATCGGCGCCGACACGCTGATGATCATCGGCAACGGCTACACCAAGGACCACGCCGTGATCTCTCTCGAGGTCGTGCGTGAGAGCCCCATCCTCATGGAGATCTTCAAGAGCACGTATGCGACCGGCGCCGGAAACCCTGAGCCCGTAGGGCTCAAGGCGTCCGAACTCTGAGGCACCGCCGCCGAGAGAGGCTGGACATGCGCAGTAACGGCCGGGGTCCAATTGGGCCTCGGCCGTTGCTGCGTTTCACGTGAAACGGCGACATGGCGAGGCCGCCGTGCGCAAACCGGCGGGACTTCTGTGAACCACGGTAGTGCCGTTTCACGTGAAACAGCACTACTCAGACCACTGACCTGCGGCGCCCTGATACGGTGGTTCTTCAACAGGTTCGCGCGCGACGCTTACTCCCGGCACAGCTTCCGGAGAGCTGCCCGAGCTGCCGCACTTGCCCCCTGAACACCCGCCAACCGCCTCTGCCCACGAACCGCACTCCATGCCTGTGGAGCAGCGTCGGTGGGAGGGCTGTTAGGATCGACAGGACGGATGGGACCTGCCAGCTGCGGGAACACATCCCATGCGGTCAGCGATCCCTTTCATGGAGGTAGGCGTGACCCACGAAGACGTGCTCCGTGCCCTCTCGAGCGTCAAAGACCCTGAACTGCAACGCGACGTCGTCGATCTGGGAATGGTCCGCGACATTGTGGTGGACGATCGTCGCGTTGGCGCGACGATCGTCCTCACGACTGCCGGGTGCCCTCTTCGCAACCAGATTCGCGCAGACGCCGAGCAAGCCCTCGCAGCCATCGCCGGCGGCCGCGCAGTCGAGGTGAAGCTTGACGCCATGTCCTGTGACGAACGCGACGCGCTGGCCGGCACGCTCCGCCAGCGTGACCAGTTCGTCCAGTCACTCTTCGGACCCGGCTCCCAGACACGCACCATCGCGATCGCCAGCGGCAAGGGCGGCGTGGGCAAGAGCACCGTCACGGTGAACCTCGCCGCGGCCCTGGCGGCGCAGGGCCACGCGGTCGCCCTCATCGACGCCGATGTGTACGGGCCCACCGTCCCTCTCATGATGGGCCTCCCCCCCGTGCCGCCGGAGACCCACCAGGGCAAGATGGTGCCGCCGGAGGCCCACGGCGTGAAGATCGTCTCCATGGGCTTCTTCCTGCCCGACAACGAGCCCGTGGTCTGGCGCGGACCGATGCTCGGCCGCGCCATCGAGCAGTTCCTCGGGGACGTCCTGTGGGGCAGTCCCGACTACCTTCTCATCGACCTGCCCCCGGGCACGGGAGACATCGCCCTCACCGTTGCCCAGATGATTCCGGGAGCCGAGCTCATCATCGTGACGACGCCCCAAGAGGCCGCAGCCCGCACGGCGATCAAGGCCGCGAAGATGGCTCAGATGACCAAGCAGCGCGTGCTCGGCGTGGTCGAGAATATGGCCTACTACATCTGCCCCGATTGCGGCAGCCGGCACTACATCTTCGGCCGCGGCGGTGCGTTCGAGATCGCCCGTCTCATGGACACGCGACTCCTCGGCCGTATCCCGCTTGACGAGACCACCCGCGAAGGCGGGGATCACGGCACGCCTGCGGCCCTCGACCCGTCTTCGCCGGTCGGAGCCGCGTTTGCCGAGATCGCCAAGATCGTCTCCGGCGAGGCGCCCGAGCCTGAAGACGGGTGACGAAGTCGGTCGTCCTGGTTTCATCGTAGCTCCGCCTCCAGCGAAATGCCTCATCCGCTGAGGCTCCTCGTCACCGATGATGCTCGTATGACAGTCGATGGATAGCGGCACCTGCGGACCGAACTCGTCGGGTTGGCATGCGCGGACCTGGCTCCGGTGGACGACTGGCCGGCGGACCTGGGGGCCGGTGGACCAGCGGTCCCGGCCGGGACAGAACCCTCTCGGCCGTCGTGGAATCTGCTACGGCGCGGCTCGGGAGCGCTCGCGTGGACGCCGCCACCGACGGACTCACCGGCCTCTGCAACCAGCGGTACTTCGAGCAGCGCTTGACCCAGGAGAGAGAGCGGGCTGGCGGCCAGGGCCGCCCGCTCTCTGCTGTTCTGCGACCTCGACCACTTCAAGGGCTACAACGACCGGCTCGGGCACGTGGCCGGCGACAAGGCACTGCGCGCGGTCGCCAGCGTCCTCATGCACTCGATCCGCCAGGTCGATCTGGCAGCGCGCTGCGGCGGCAAGGAGCTGCCCGTCATCCTTCTCGACACTCCCGGCGACGGAGCGGCGGAGGTCGCCGTGCGCATCCGGCAGGGCGTGGCCGAGACCTCGACCCAGGCGGACCCGGCCGGGGGATCACGGTGAGCATCGGCACCGCCGCGTTCCCCGGCCACGCCATGCCGACGGAGGAGCTCGTCGACAAGGCCGACTGGGCCATGTACCTGGCCAAGCGCACGGGCCGCGACAGGGTCGTGTCGTTCGCGCACGGCGTCGAGGCCCAGGGGATCCCCGACGCAGCTCCGGGGCCGGGATACGACGGCAGCCAGACGGACTGAGTTCGCGCAGGCGTTCACGCCTGCCGCCGTCGCCCGATCCTGCCCAATCCTGCCAGCCCCTCGGCACAAGCAGGATTCCGGTGAGGTTTGGTGAACTTCTGAGCGCCCACTGACCCCTGCCCGAGAGCGCAACGGATGCGCGTAGGACGAGCAAGCGGCGAAGGCTGGCTCCGCCTCGGCGACGCGGCGGCGGAGCTGGGCGTGAGCCTCAACACACTGCGCCGCTGGAGCGACGCCGGCAAGCTGACGGTCTACCGCAGCCCCGGCGGCCACCGGCGCTATCGGCGTGCAGACATCGATGCGCTTCTGAACGCCGAGGGCGCGACGAGGACGCGGCAACCGGTCGCCGCACATGAAGTGCCCGGCGCCCCCACCGTCGACGACTTTCGGACGCCGCTCCTGACACTGGCGAGCGTCATGGCGGAAGGCGTCGGAGTGGACAAGTGCCGGGTCTCGGTCACCGGCGGAGGTGGCGTCTTCGTCCTCACGGCGTTCAGCCAGCGCGGCGCGGCAGGCCCGCGTCAAGAAGTGTCCGGCCCAGAGGCCCTGGCTCCGGTCGCGCGGGAGGTACTGCGCACAGGGCGCCGGCTCGTCATCGGCGATCTCGCCAACACCACCCTGCTCGAGCGGACGGAGGCGGAGGCGCTCCGCCAGCACGGCGATGTGGCCGTACTGGCCGTGCCCGTCTTCGCAGCCGGCCGCAACCGTGCCGCGCTCGAACTCGTCGATACACGGGCGCCACGCGCGTTCAGTGGCGCCAATGTCGCCTTTGCGGAGTTCATGGCACGTCAGGCGGCTCGCGTCCTCGCCGGAGACGAGAACCGGGAGGAACTGCCGCGGCATGCTGTGGACCTCCCGGGGGGCCAAGGGGCCTCAGAGCAGACGACCACACTCGACGCCGAGCATCCTCTGGCAGTCCTCGCGGAGCGGCTGCGGGACGAGCTCGACGCTGTGGCCTGCGACATCTGGCGCTACGACGGCGCGGGAGAATCCCTGGAGCTGGCGGCAGTTTCGCCCGCGGCCAGCGCAGCGCCGGAAGGAGGCCGGTCCTACCCCGCCGCCGTGTTCGGCGCCGCTGCCGACGCCCTGACGCGCCGGGCCCCTTGCACGATACCCGACCTTCACGCGCCAGACGTTGCCGGGCCACACGCCGCACGTCGCGACCAGGATGGGGCGCAGAGCGTGCTCGCCACGGGAGTGCGGGTCGGCGACGACGTCATAGGTCTTCTGCAGGTCTACGGTGCGGAACCCGGCTGGGTCCTCAGACGGGAACGCCTGGCGCTCCTGGAGGCCGGCTCGGCCGCCGCCGCTCTCGTACTCTCGGGGTGGCACGGCGACGTGCTCGGCCGTCGCTTGCCGCGGCTCGACGACCTGACCGCCGAGCACGGTGCGCATTCCCCCGCGATGGAGCCCGAATCCCTCGTGCTGACGATACTGCGCGCCTTGCGCGCGCGCCCCGGCCTGGACGCCTGCACCCTGTACCGCATCAAGCACGGTCTCGCTGCGCCGTATCCGCAAGGCGACGATGGCGGCAATCCCCTGGCCGGCGGGCGTACGTGGCGCCTGGATGACTTCCCCACCGTCGTTCAGACGATGGTAGGCGGTGAATCCGCCGTGGTCTCCGCCGAGGACGGGGCGGAGACCGACACACAGCGCCTGCTGGAGGATCGGGGCCTTCACGGCATCGTACTGGCCCCGGTCGTCTTCTGGGACCGGCTGGTCGGAGCGCTCGAGCTGGGTTCTGCCGATCCAGCCGGACTGGCCACGGCCCGGCATGTCGCCCAGGTCGCCGCCGACCTCCTGGCCGTGGCCCTCGGGAGCGGCGACATGATCACTCGCCTGCAGCGGCGCAACCGGGACCTCGCCCTGGTCGTCAAGGCCGGTCTGGAAGACACGGCTCGTCTCAACGCCGACGACATCCTGCACGCCGTCGTGGAGCGGCTCTCAGAGCTCACACACACGCCGGTGGCCGAAATCTACAAAGTAGAGGGCGAGACGATGAACGCCCTGGTGAGTTACGAGAACGGTCGTCACGAGGCCGAGTGGGGCGGCGGCGTAGTGCCTCTCTCGCGCTATCCTTGCAGCCGTCGCGCGATCGAGACGGCCGAGCCCGTCGTGGTGGGCTCACTCGACGACCCGGCGCTCGACGAGGAGGCGCGCTACTCACTCGAGCGCTGGGGATACCAAGCTCACCTCTCCATGCCGCTCACCGTGCACGGTCAGGTGCTCGGCGTGGTAGAACTGGCGGACTACCAGCCGAGAGATTTCACCGACGACCTCGACCTGGTCCGAGGCCTTGGACACGTGGCCGCGCAAGCCCTGGAGAATGCGTCCCTGTTCGAGCAGGTGGAGCGCCGCAACAGGATCCTCAACGAGCTCGTGGAGCTGGGCACGCTCGCGAGCAGCACGCGCGACATCCAGCGGCTGGTACGCTCCTTGGCCGAGCGCGTCGTCTCCACGGTGGACGCGGCCAACTGCGACGTGTACCGCATGCAGGCGGGGGAGCTCATCTGCGTGGCGAGCTTCGATCGCAGCGGCCACGACGACTCGGTACTCGGCAGCCGGTTCGACCTCGACCTCTATCCAACGACTGTGGAGGCCATCTACGGACATCAGATCCTGACGATATCCAGTCCCGACGATCCCCAGCTCAGCGAGGCAGAGCGGAGGACATACCACGACTACGGCTTCTCAAGCGAGGTGTGCCTCCCGCTGGTCGTGAACGACGAGCTCTTCGGACTGCTCGACGTCTACGACACGCGGGAGCGGAACTACGCAGAGTTCCTCAGCTTCTTGCGGAGCGCCGCTCAGACACTCGCCGGCGCATTCGAAAACGCACGGCTGGTGGACCAGTTGGAGCGGCGCGGCGCCGTGCTGCACGACATCGTCGAACTCGGGGCGGTCGCCGCGCAGGCTCACGACCCGGAGGCGGTCCTGACTGCGCTTGCGGAGCGCCTGCGCGACACAATCGACGCAGCCGACTGCGACATCTTCACACTCCAGGGCGACCGGCTCCGCTGTCTTGTGAGCGCCGACAGGAACGGTCTCGACACGACGGTGGTCGGTCATGTGCTCGACATCGAGCGGTTCCCCGCCACCGCTTTGGCCATGCACACCGGTCAGCCGATGGCCATCGCCGGCCTCGATGACCCACGGCTGACGGACCAGGAACGCGACGACATGGCCGAGCACGGCTTCCAGAGCGAGCTCTGCATCCCGCTGGTGGGCGGTGACCGGGTGATCGGACTCATCGATGTGTTCGACACGCGCCCGCGCGACTACGGCGAGTACGTCGACTTCCTGCGCAGCATGGGACAGACGGCCTCCGGAGCGATCGAGAACGCGATGCTGCTGGACAAGCTGGAGCGGCGGAACACGGCGCTTGCAGAGCTCGCCGAGCTTGGCAGGGTAGCGTCGAGCGCCGGCGACGTCGACCAGCTTGTACGGTCCATCGGACCGCGCATCGTCGAGCTGATGGAAGCCGACGGCTGTCAGGTCTTCATCTTGCGCGGTAGCAACCTGCACTGTGTGCTCACCTACGACGACGGACAGTTCCTCGACGACTACGCCGACCGACCGCTCGACCTCGACCTCTTCCCCAGCACGAAGGTCGCGATCGCCGAGAAGAGCGCGCTGATCATCGTGAGCCCAGAGGATCCACGACTCAGCGGCTACGAGCGGTCTCTCTATGAGGAGTCAGGCACGCAGAGCGAGATCTGCGTGCCGCTCATGCTGGAGGACCGAGTCGTCGGCTTGCTGGACGTGTACGACCATCGCCGCCGGGACTACGCGGAGCACCGTGACTTCCTCCTCCGCGTGGGCCAGATGATGGCGGGCGCGTTCGAGAACGCCCTGCTCATGGAGCAACTCGAGGACAGCAATCAGACCCTCGGGCTGCTGGTGGAGAGCGGGATAGAGTTCGGGGCGACGCTGGACCGGGACCAAGTGCTTGAGAGCGTCGCCCGTCGTCTCTGCGCCGCCACGTCGGCACCCAATTGCGACATCTTCACGTTGCACGGCGAAGTCATCCGGCGAGTCGCCTGCATCTCCCGCGACGTGCCGCACGCAGGCTGCATCGGGACGGAGTACCCGCTGGACGAGCTCGGGCTGGCACGATTGGCCCTTGAGTCGCGCCAGCCCGTCTACGCCGAGGACATCGCCACCGACCTTCGCGTGAGCGAGCTCGAGCGGAGCGAAGACCTCGACTGGGGACACCGTTCAATGCTCTTCCTGCCGCTCATCAACCGTGGCGAGGTCATCGGTGTGGCCGGTATCTACGACGACAAGGCGGACCGGTTCGAGCGCACGGACTTCCTGCACAGCCTGGCGCAGGTGGCCGCAGGCGCGATGGTCAACGCAACGCTGTTCGACGAGTTGGACCGCAGCGCTGAGCGCATGGCCCTCGTCAGTGACGTCAGCTTCGAGTTGTCCTCGTCGCTGGACCTCCGCGACGTGCTCCGCTCCACGGCCGGACGTCTTTGCGCCGTGGCCGACGCCCCCATGTGCGACATCTACATTCTTCGCGACGCCCAGATCCTCGAGAGCGTCACCAGCATCGACGAGGGCGAGGTCGACACCGCATGGCAGGGCCGCCGGTTCCCGCTCGAGGACTGGCACGCCGTCAGCCGCGCCGTCGAGTCGCTGCAGCCCGTCGTCGTTTCCGGCAAAGACGACCCGCTCCTCTCGCCGCAAGAGGTCGTCCTGATGGAGAGGTACGCCGAAAGCGGAGCACTGATCGTCCCGCTCATCTCGCGCGAAAACGTCATCGGCGTTCTGGAGCTCACCCACCGAGTGCAGCACGCATACGCGGCCGAGGAGACCGCGATGATCGTTTCTATCTGCCGGTTCGCAGCGATCGCCATCGACAACGCCGAGCTCTACGAGGGCATCAAAGGCATGCACCTGAGCAACCTCAAGGCGCTCAGCTCGGCGCTTAACGCCAAGGATTACTACACGCTGGGCCACGCCGCTCGCGTGGCTGCCTACATGGTCTTGCTGGGCAAGGAGCTGGAGTGGCCGGAGGATCTGCTGCGCCACGTGGAGGAGGCGGCCTACCTGCATGACATCGGCAAGATCGGCGTGCCCGACCGGGTATTGCTCAAGCCGAGCGGCCTCAACGTGCACGAGTGGGAACTCATGCGGCAGCATCCCATCTTCAGCGCCGAGATCATCAGGCCGCTCTTCGACGACGCGCTCGTGGACGGCGTGCGCCACCACCACGAGCGCTGGAGCGGGGACGGGTACCCGGACGGGCTCGCCGGTGAGGACATCCCGCTCATCGCCCGCGCCATGTGCGTGGCAGACTCCTACGACGCCATGTCGTTCCGCCGTCCCTACCGCCAAGGGCTGACGGCGGACGAGTGCATCGACGAGCTCGAACGGTGCGCCGGCGACCAGTTCGATCCCGCCATGGTCGCCGCGTTCCGGCACGTGCTCGAAGGCGTCGCCGAGGGCCGCCGGGCTGCGGCCGGCATCGCCGGCCGGGCGGCGGCGGCCCTGGACGCCGATGAATGCTCGATGCTGCGCGAATACCGCGACGAGACACGACCGGAGTACGCCTCGGTCACGCGCAAGCTGCGCGAGGTCTGCGAGGCGTCGGGGTCTGCGCGATTCGTCACGGTGTTCGGACGCGACAGCCGCAAGACCATCGTCCTCGCCGACTCGGCGGGCGGCTCCTCCGATTCGTCGCGTCCAGGCGAAGAGGTCCTCACCGACGATGAACTGCTCGATGTCTTCGCCGGCCGTTCAGTCCCGGCAAACGTCTTGTTCGTCGACCAGTGGGGGGTCTGGATCAACGGCGTAGCACCTGTGGTCGACGACGACGGCATGGTCGTGGCGGTTGTGTCTGCCGACATCCCCGCCGCAGAAGGCGTGGCGGAGGTGGAGGGCTTGCGCAGCAACGTCGCCCAGACCTTCGCCTCCATGCTCCACACCACCGCCGCTCAGTCTGGGCGCTCGGAGCTCGAGGCCATCACCGACGGCCTGACCGGCCTGTACAACCACCGGTACTTCCACGAGCGCCTCAGCTGCGAGATCGAGCGCTGCCTGGAGGCGGACACCAGCATCGCCTTGCTGTTCTGCGACCTGGACAACTTCCGCAGCTTCAACGAACTCCACGGACACGGATCGGGCGACAAGGCGCTGCGCGCTGTCGCCCGCGTGATCGAAGGCTCGGTGCGGCACGTGGATCTCACCGCTCGCTACGGAGGCGAGGAATTCGCGGCGATCCTCATCGATACCGACGAGGCTGGCGCGCTCGAGGTCGCCGAGCGGGTGCGCACCGGCATCACCCGGACCGTGGTGGCCGGCAGCGACGCACTCTCCGTGAGCATCGGCGTGGCCACCTGCCCCAAGGACGCGACCTTTAAGGACGAGCTCGTCGACAAGGCGGATTGGGCGATGTACCTCGCCAAGCGCCGCGGACGCGACCAGGTGATGACGTTCGCAGCGGAGCACGGCGGCGACACCCCGGAGCAAGCCGCCGTGGTGCGCCCCGAGCACGTCGCGGCCATGGGCGAACTGGTGGCGGCGCGCGAAGCGTTCCGGCAGCGCTGGAGGTCTTCTATCGCGCAGGTCGCCCTGGCCGTGGCGCGGATCGCCGGAGTGTCGACCGCCGACGTCCAAGCCGCCGTCGCCGCACTCGAGACCGGCAAGGGCGAGACGGCGACAGTGGCCGGCAGGATCGTCACCCTAGCCGAGGCCTACCAGGCGTTCGTCACCGACCGGCCGTACCGTGCGAGGATCTCCGAGGCCGAGGCGCTCGAGGAGCTCCTGCGGTGCCCGGCGCTGGGCGGCGAGGACGGACTGGCGCACGCGTTCGAGCAGGTGCTCGCGCGCTGACCCCGTACGAGGCGCGACCCCAGCGGTCCCGCAGGGAGAGGCCTCTCCCCGCGGCCGTCCGCCGGGGCCACAACCTCCAGCCTGCCGCCTGCGTCGCGCCTGAGCGACGTTGTCAAGCAGTCAGGAAGGAGCAGAGATACTCGCCGACGTCCTTGTCGGCATCGGAGAACTCCAGTGTCTGCAGGAGACGGCAGAGAGTCTGGTCTTCACTCACCACTATGGCGCCGAGGTGCTCGTACCTTGCGAGTACTCCGTCCACTGCCCGTTCCTTCTCCTCGGGTGTCACCGTCGTCCTCCCGGAGGGTTCCATCTTAGCTCCACTGGGAGTGTCGGCCGGGGGCACACCGCGCACCATGGGATTCGCGTTTAGGGACCCATGCCCAGACGCCTCGGGACTGCGACCGGGATCAGGCGGGAGAGCGGGGAAGTCCCCGGTCAGAAGTAGGATCTGAGAACGCCCCGGCGGCGGATGTCGACGCTCGCGCAGTGAAACCCGCCTCCGATGGTCTCGAAGTCCCAGAAGGGGCACTCGACAGGCTCGAACCCCCACTCCTTGAGCTGCCTTACAAACCGCTTCTCGCCGGCCGAGACGACCACCCGTGTCTCGTCGAGCATGACGACGTTCATCATGATCCAGCGGCTGCAGTTGTACATGGGGTGTGACGCGGGCATCTCCGGCTCGGGGCAGACCAGGACGTCCCAGCCCGCCTTCTCGAACATATCGGGCACCTTGACCACGCGCTCGGGGTTGATGAGCAGCTTGCCGGGGGCGAGCGGCTGGAACGTCGCGTCGATGTGCATCGGGTGCGTGTCACGGACCTCGATCTCGTGCACCGTGTACTCCTCGCCGAGGTGGCGCCGCAGCCACTCGATGCCGAACCGGTTGCAGCAACTGGAGCGGGCGATGAAGACGTCGCGGCCGCACTTGATAGCGTCGGCCGCATCGAACATCGGCTCATACTCCGTCGGGAGGAAGCGCTGGGGTTCGTCTTCCCCGGGAGCGACGAACCCCCGCACGTAGCTCTCGTCGGAGAGGCGGGGCGGCGGAGCGGCGACCCAGCGGGCGCCGCCGCGGAAGTACTCCTTGCAGAGTTCGCGGTAGGCGAGCCGTTCCGTCGACCGGCTCCGCCACCCCATCGGCGCCTCGATGATCTGATCACCGATGACGAAGATCACGTCACGTGGCATGAGCGCGTAGCAACTGCTCTTGACCTCCCAGTCCGGCGCCGCGAGCGCGCGCTCGTAGGGGTACGGCTCGGGCTGCCGGACCATCACGCCGGCCTGCTGGAGCACGTCGATGAAACCCTCGAGGTCGCGCTCGGCCTTCCGAAGCATCTCTACCGGCCACGGCGTACCGCCGTGCTTCTTGAAGAAGTCCCACTGCGTCTTGTCGTGGACCACGGCCGGCATGATGACATCCCAAGGGGGAACGAGCGTGGTGTCGTCAACACGGCCGACGATGATCTCTTCGAGCGGGTCCCACTCGTTGAAGGCGTTCACGACGGGGGTGGGTTTGCTCTGCTGCTCCACGCTGCCTCCTCGCAGTGCGACCTTGGATTCAGGCGAACCGGCGTGCGATGCCGGCGGCGATCTCGACGGCGACACGGGCCGCGGCCTCGGCCGAGCCCGCCCAGCCCCCGCCGCAGATGTCGGCGGCGGCGAGCAGCGCGCCCGAGACGACCTGCACGCCGGCCACCAACTCGCGGACCTCCAGCCCGACGGGGTCACTCAAGCCGCCGAGCACCCCGAGGTCCACAGAGAGAAACACGGCCTCGGTCCCGGAGGCGGCGGTCTCCAGTGCCTCCTGCGCGACGGCGTACATGCCGTCGCGCAGGACATCCTCGACAGTGAACGCCCTGGCGCCCAGCCCGTCGAGCACGGCACGCGCCGGCGCGTCCGGCGGTGTCGCTCGCCCACCAACCAGAGCCAGGTTCGTCGGCGCGAGGACACCGAGCTCCAGCGCTCGCGTCCAGCGCGAGCCGGCCGAGTAGAGCGGCTCGGGGGCGACCTCGCAAGCAGGCGTGAACGCGACCACACCAAGACGTCCGCGCAGCTTGCCCGAGAGCACCTGGAGCACCGGCACGCTCACGAGCGCGTCGCCGCCCAGGACGAGCGGCGTCGCGCCAGCGGCGACGATGTCGGCCAGCCGCTCGTGCCCCTGCATGAAGGCGACGGCCGGATCGTCGTCGGCGACCCCCACGTCGCCGTAGTCGGCGGCACGCAGGCCTCCGCCCAAGGCCGGAAGCCAGTCCGCATAGGCCCGCGACGCAACGCGGACCTCGCGCGGCCACGACCGGTCCCCATTCAGCGGCAGCCCGAGCGCAGCGAACACAGTGCCGGTGAGCCCCGCGAGGTCGTCCGTAACGGGGAGGCCGAGCAGGCCGGCGCCGGGCAGAGGCATCTCCGTGCCGCCGCCGACGGCTTCCCACAGTTTCCTGAGCTTTTCAGCGTCCATCTGCAGCACACCAGCGCCGTCGCACCCGCTGGTGCTCGACGTTCTCCTCGATCAGCTCCACGCCCAGCCCTGGTCCGTCGGGGACGTCGACCCACGAGACGCCGTCCACGACCTCCTGCTTGATGCCTCTGGCGATGTCGCGCTCCAGAGCACCGGGCCGCCACGGCAGGTCGATGTCGCCGTGCACCGCGTTGGCGAGGGCGATATTGACGTGAAAGTGCGCGGACATGCCGATCGAGCTCTCGCCCATGTTCCCGACCATGAGCGTGATGCCGGCGGCTTCGGCTATGGCGTTGACCTTGAGCGCGTTCAGGATGCCGCCGGTCTTCATCAGCTTGACCACGAACATGTCGCACGCCTCGGCCTTGGCGCAGGCAAGCGCATCGCACGGGCTGCGCACGCTTTCGTCGAGGGCGATCGGCACATCCACGTGGGCGCGAACGAAGCGGGCCGCGTCCAGGTCGTCCACCCGCACCGGCTGCTCGGCGAACTCGATGCGGTGCCGCTCGAGCAGCTTGATGGCGCGAACCGCAGTCTTCGCGTCCCACCAGCCCTGGTTGGCGTCGACGGTGATGCGCGCATCCGGGCCCGCGGCCTCGCGCACAGCGGCGACGCGCTGCTCGTCATGCTCAGGGGTGTCGCCCACCTTGACCTTGAAGATGAGGATACCGAGGGTCTTCATGGCCAGCGTGTCGGTGGCCAGCGTCTCCGGATCGTCCCAGCCGAACGCCACGACCTCCTGCAGGGCCGGGCGCGCGCGGCCGCCGATGAGGTCGCAGACCGGCCGCCCCAGCGCCTTGCCCTGAATATCCCAGAGCGCGAGCTCGACCCCGGCCCGGGCCGCTTGGTTGCCCACCGTGTACAGCTCGCGTTCCCAAACGTGGTTGATGGCTTCGAGATCGAACGGGTCGCGGCCGATGATCGCCGGTGCGAGGTATTCGCCGATGACGTCCTCCACGGTCCACAGCGTCTCGCCGGTGAACTCGTAGGCCGGGCACGCCTCACCGAAGCCGCGGATGCCCTCGTCGGTCTCCACGCGGATCAGGCCGCAAGGGCCGGAGGCCATCGCCGACGAGGCGATCACGAAAGGCTCCTTCATGGCCAACTCGAGGGTGTCGACGTACACCGCCGTGATCTTCATGCGCGGCTCCGCGAGGTCGGATATCGGGTCTCTCCCAGTCTATGCCATGCTGCGCGGCCGGCGCCGGTGGGCCACCCCGCCGCCCGACCGTCGACCTTGTCCACCCTTCGGGGCGGCCGTATCATCGGGCCGCCCACCCACCCGGCGGCACGGACGACGAGAGGAGCGGTCATGGCGGATCCCATCCACTTCGAGCGACGCGCCGAGGCGGCTGGCTTCTTCAGCCCACTGGCCGGGATGGAGTTCGTCGAAGACCGCATCGAGATCCGCATCGACCCGTTGACGGGCATGACCGCAGTCGCCTCTGCCGGGCTCGAGGCCAAGGAGGAGATGTTCCTCGGCACGGCCGACTGGGATTACACCGACGCCCTGGTGGCCCGAAGCCGCGAGGGCTGTTTCTTCTGTCCGGAGAAGGTGCTGGGCGCCACGCCTCGGTACCCCGAGGAACTCGTGTCCGGCGGCCGCCTCTCGCGTGGTCGGGCGCTGGTCTTCCCCAACCTGTTCCCGCTGGCCGCCGTGCACGCCGTGGTCACCTACCCGGAGAAGCACTTCCTGCGCCCAAGCGAGTTCACGCAGGACCTGCTGGAGGAGGGGCTCGGCGCGGCGCTCGACTTCGTCCGCCGCGCCGCCGCGCACTACCCGGCCCTGATGCACCTTCAGGTCTCGTGCAATCACATGCTCCCGGGCGGCGCGAGCCTCGTGCATCCGCACTTCCAGGTGTTCGGCGGAGAGACGGCGCCGTGGCTGACGCAGCTGTACTGGGACCGCTCGGCGGCGTGGCAGGCCGCCCACGGCGCCGGCTTCTGGGACCAACTGGTCGAGCAGGAGAATGCAACGAGCGAGCGGTATGTGTGGGGCGACGCCGGCGTGCACTGGATGGTCCCCTTCGCGCCGGCGGGCGCGCGGGAGGCTCTCGCTGTCGCGCCCGACGCGACACGCCTCGGCGATCTCGGCGACGCCCAGGTGAGCGCGCTCTCCCACGGCCTCACCAAGGTCCTCACCTGGTACGAGGACGAGGGCCTCTCGGCGTTCAACTTCACGCTGTACGGCGGACCGCTCGACGGAAGCGACCCCGGCTTTCCCGTGGTGCTGAGGGTTATCGCCCGCACGGCCTTCAGACAAGACTACCGCACCGACGACTACTTCCTGCAGAAGCAGCTGGGCGGTGAGCTGATGTTCGCCGCGCCGGAGGAGATGGCGGCGCGGCTCCGTACCCTCTTCTGACAGCGTCTGAAGGAGGCCGCCATATGGATGTCCGCGACTACCCGGTCGACGTCCGCGCCGACTACCCGCAGAGGAGTTCCCGTCTGTGGGCCGTACTCACGATCTTCTGGATCAAGTGGTTCGCGCTCATCCCCCACTTCTTCTGTCTGATCTTCCTGGGAATCGCCCAGATCGTCGTCGCCCTGGTGGCGCAGTTCGTCGTGGCGTTCACAGGTCAGTACCCGGCGGGAATGCATGACTTCGCGACCGGCGTCCTGCGCTGGCAGACCCGGGTGAGCGCGTTCTTCCTCACCGTCACCGACAGATACCCGCCGTTCAGCCTGCAGCCGATCCCCGGCTACCCGGTCGATCTGGTCGCCGTCCGGCCCGAACGGCCGAGCCGCACCTACGCCATATTCACCATCATCGTTGAGATCCTGGCCATCGCCGGAGGGATCTGGCTGGCGGTGTGGCTCATCGGGCATGCAGACACGTTCCGGTCGTTCGCATCTGACTCCTCGGGCAGCTCGAGCTACAGCTACCGGTACAACTTCCCATCGTTCGGCGGCGGCGGCGGGCTGGTGCTACGCCAGTTGGCGGCGATCCCGCACTTCATCGTGCTGGCCTTCCTCGGAATCGCCGCGATCGTACTGTGGATCGTCGTTCAGTGGGTAGTCCTGTTCGTAGCTCGCTTCCCCTACGGGATGTGGGAGATCGTCGCGGGCTACGTGCGCTGGTACTCGCGTGTGACCGCCTACACGCTCGGACTCATCGACCGCTACCCACCGTTCTCGATGCGCGGCTCGATCGCGGGCGGCGAAGGGGCGCCCACCTCCGCCACGGTGCCGCCGCCGCCTCCGCCGGCCACATGGCCACAGGCGCCGGCGCCGCGACCGCCGGCGTCCGAGAGTCCGGCGCCCCAACAGCCGGCCGGCCCACCCGCGCCAGAACTCCCGGGAGCGCACACGGCACCTGAGCAGGTGGTGCCGCAACCGGAGCCCCCCCAACCTCCGGCGCCGCCCGGCAGCGCTACGTGACTGGCTTGCCCGCAGCAGGGGAATGCCGCATACTATGGCGTCCCGGCACGTCCGGAGATCGCGTGGGGCATTAGCTCAGCTGGGAGAGCGCCTGGATCGCACCCAGGAGGTCAGCGGTTCGATTCCGCTATGCTCCACCACCCTCTTTGCCTTGAGCGCGCCCATCACTCCGCGGTGGCCGGCGGCACCGGCACCTTCCCTCACAAGAACAGCAGGAACGACGCAACCGCGACAATGCCGGCCAGCAGCCAGCGCTCCCTGTCGCTGCGCCCTATTTTGACGTCCGTCGCAAGTGCCAATCCGGCCATGACCAGCAAGATGGCGAAGTCGACATACCTTTCGAACCAGCGTGGGTTCGCCATCGCGCTCAGCAAGAGAGCGAGTGACGATCCGAGCAGGATCCGGCTCTTGACGTCGGACCAGCGCGTCATGAGCAACGCGACCAAGCAACCAGTCCCGAGAGGCACCAACAACCACCACAGCAGGCTCGCGCCACCAACGCTGGTGAACGGCACGCGAGAGACGAGGCTCAGGAAGCTCGTCACCACGCCCAGTGCACCAGCAGCGACGAGCGCGAGTGCGACCGCTGCCGGAAGGACGACGACCGCCGCCCATCGAGGGTCGTCTCGCCGGTCCCACCACGCGCGAATCTCCGCGGCGGGCACGAGGAAGGCGGCGTAGTACCCCACGCCGCCGAGGGTGAGCAGCAGGTTGCGGAGCCGGTAAGCCCCCGCGAAAGGCACGCCGACGGCCCCAGCGACCCCAGGCGCCGGCGGCAACGGACCGCCCCAGTAGACGAGCAGCGCGACCACCGGGAGCAGGCCGGCAGCAAGTAGCGCGACCCCAGCGAGCAGGCGGCGTCGTGGTAGCGGGACGCCGAACAACGCAAGCAACCCGGGGACGACCAGCCACGCGGCGATTTGCCGCATAAGGGTGGCGGCGGCCATCGAGGCGGCGAAGGCCACGATCTTTGCAAGGCTGGGCTTCTCCAGCCACGCGAGACACCGTTCCAAGGCCAGGACCACGAAGAACCACGTTGGATTGTCGGTGAGAACGTGAAAGGACTGGCCGAGGAAGAAGGGGGAAACCGCCAGCAGGAGCGAGAGGATCAGAGCATCTCCCGGCCGGGCGCGCAGACGATCGCGAAACAGCACATAAGCCACGACGCATGTGCCCCATGAGAACGCCGCCACGACCAGGCGCACGGCCTCGAGCGTAGTCCCGAAAGGCCGCGCGAGCGTCGCCAACGCCCAGTAGACAAGGGGCCCCGACCAGGCACCGTAGCCTGATAGGAGAGGCCGAGGCCACTGGGCCGCCACTCGCAGGACGATCACGAAGTGGACGGATTCGTCAGCCCCTTGGAACGCGGGAAACGACCGAGTCAGCCCGTGCCACGCGAGGATGACAACGATAAAGGGCAGGCCGAGGATGAAGACATGGAGCCAGCGCGACGATGTGAAGGGCTGACGTCCCGGGACCACCGAGGCCGTCACCCCTGCTCGTCCGCCCCGTCATCGATGTCGATGTCGGTGAGCTGGACCATTGGAGCGTCGGGGTCCAGCTGCACGAGCATCGACCCGCACTGGGGGCAGATGGGATGCGGCGCGTCGGTGCTGAACTCGTCGCTGCAGTTGAGGCAAGTGGCAGCGACGGGCTTGTGCTCGAAGTGGAGCGTCGCGTCCTTGAAGACTTCGTCCTCGCCCGCGAGCATCTCGAAGTACATCTCGATGGAGTCCTGGCTGAAGTCCGCCGCGGGCGTCATCACCAAGTAGAGGGACGCCACCTTGCGCGCGCCGTTGGCGGCCGCCGCCTCGCGGGCCCTGTCGATGATCCCCTGCGTGATACCGAGCTCGTGCACCTCGCTCCTCCGTCCCTGGGCCGACCTTGCCTCTGTTCTACCACGCCGGTCGTATACTCGTCCGATGCGCCCGATGCGGCGCGGACCTCAAGACCGGCAAGCACTGCACGCAGTGCGGCGTCAAGCTCGGGCCGAACGCAAGGTTCTGCTCGTCCTGCGGCTCGCCCGCCGCCTGAGCGGGGCGCGGCGGCCGGCCATCTCGGCGACTGACGCGAAATCACTACGAGAGCCCGCCTCAAGCCACGACTTCAAATCCAATAATGCCGCTTTTCTACGATTTTCGTCTTCCCGCAGCTTGTCACTCTCGCAATGACGTGGTAGAACCGCATGTGTGAGAGGTAGTCGCCGCCCAGCGGTGCGGCTTGAGGAGGGAGAAACCATGAAGGTACTCATCGTTGGCGCCGGCATGCAGGGGCAGGTCCTCACTTGGAACCTGGGCCGCAATCCGGCCGTCACCGAGATCGTCGTTGCCGACTACGACGAGGAGCGCGCCGCGTTCGTCGCCGGGCAGGTCGGCAACGGCAAGGCGCTGTCTATGTTCATCAATGCGTCGGACAGCGATGCCGTCGCCAAGGCCGGCGCCGGATGCAAGCTCGTCGTCAACGCTGTCATCCCCGAGTTCAACAAGTCGATCATGACAGCGTGCCTCAAGTGCGGCGCTTCGTACATCGACATGGCTCAGGGTCAGACCCGCGCGCAGACCATCGACGAGGCCTACCTCGACCAGATGACGCTGGCTCCGGAGTTCGAGAAGCAGGGCCAGTTGGCGCTGCTCAGCACGGGCATGGACCCCGGTGTCACCAATACCTTCGCGGCCAACGGCTACGAGGATCTCGACAAGTGCTTCGAGATCCGCATTAAGGACTTCGCCCTCTTCGACTCGCCGGTACCCCTCCAGGTGTGGTCGCAGGAGACGTACTACACGGACTGCGCGCAGCCACCGCTGCTCTACGAGGACGGCGAGTTCAAGCGCGTCGAGATCTTCGGTCGGCGCGAGAAGTATGAGTTCCCGGAGCCGTTCGGCCTCGGCACGGTCATCTGCCACGACCACGAAGAAGTCAGCACCCTGCCGCGCCGCCTCCCCAAGGCGCTCGGAGAGAAGGGCCTGCGCTACGTGGACTTCAAGATGGGCGGAGACGAGGAGGGTATCGACGCCGACCTCGCCCTCGTCGGTTCCGGCATGACCAGCAAGTACCCGGTCAAGCTCAAGGACGGCAGCGAGGTACGACCAATCGACGTGTTCGTGGCCACCCTTGCCCCCAACCCACCCGCCGACGAGCTTGCAAGGCTCGCGCTCGCCGGCGAGATCACCGACAACGGCGTGGTCACGGTCGACTGCATCGGTGAGAAGAACGGCAAGCCGGCCACGGTCGGCTACTACGTCTTCCCGCCGGACATCCAGTGGGTCAACGGCCAGATCCCCGGCGCCACCTGTGTCAGCTACGGCACCAGCACACCGGCGAGCATCTACGCGGAGTTCATCATTGAGGACAAGATCGCGCAGAACGGCATGATCTGCCCCGAGGAACTGCCGCGCACGCTGCGCGACGCGTTCATCGCCGAGATGGGTGTGCGCAACATGCCGACCTTCCGCAAAGAGACCGTCGCGGCCAACTGAGCCCGGCGAAACCAGCCCCTGGGACGCTCCCCGCAAGCCGGGAGCGTCGAGGGCCGGGGCGGAGCGATCCGCTCCGGCCCTCAGTCCTCTCCGCGCAGCGGCCCGCGGCGGCACCGGCTGCGAAGCTCACTCAGTCTGCGCCACAGAAGCGGACGGCCGTCACGATCAAGGCGCGAGCAGCCGCCTCCAATTCGGCGATGGCCACGTGTTCGTCGGGCATATGCGCCACGCGTACGTCGCCGGGGCCGAACAACACGGTGGGGATCCGGCCGACGTTGACGAGCAAGCGCATGTCGGCACCGTAGGTGACGCCCTCGACGGCAGGCGGAGTTCCGGTCACCACCCGAGCGGCTTCGGTCAGCGTCGTGACGACCGGGTCGTCGAGGCTCGTCACAGCGGGATCGAAGCGGCCACCCCACCACTCCACCTCAGGCGGGTGCTCCGCCAGCCAGGGATCGGCGGCGGCCGCACGGGTGATGGCCTCCTCAAACACCCGCCGCGCCTCGGCGACGCTCTCTCCGATGCCGACGCCGTGACGCCCCTCCGCAACGAGCGTGTCAGGCACGCTGGAGGCCCAGTCACCGGCGCGCACCGTACCGACCTCGATGGGCCAAGGCAGCCGGTAGCCCGTGAAGAGCGGCGAACGCGGGTCGCCCGCGACCGCCGCCCCCGGTCCGCCTCCGGTCGGCGGCTGCTCCGAGACGCCGCAGCGGTCGGCCTCGAGCCGCCGCAACGCCGCAAGCAGCGGCACGAACTTCTCCACGGCGCTGACGCCTTCCTCGCGCACGCAGCCGTGCGCCGAGAGACCGTGCACGATGAGGCGAAACATCAGCGAGCCGGCCTGCGCCGGAACCACCCGGAGCCGGGTGGGCTCCACAACGACGGCGCCGTCCGCGACGTGCCCCCGAAGGATGGCGGCGAGCGTGCCGGTCCCGCCATCCTCCTCGCCAACGACGCTGGCGACGCTGAGACGGCCGCGCAACCGGATTCCGGCGTCGCGGACGGCCTTGGCGGCGAACAGCGCGCAGCAGAGGCCACCCTTCATGTCCACGGCGCCGCGACCATAGACACGGCCGTCGCGAACCACCGGGTCCCAGGGTGACGTGGTCCACGCAGCCGTGTCACCGACCGGGACCACGTCGATGTGACCGTTGAGGAGCAGGTCGCGACCGCCAGCCGGGTCCGCGACTCCGCCATCCGCCGGCTCGCCGGTCCAGCCGACGACCCCCAGAGCGTCCTGGCGCTCGATCTCGTGACACCAGTCCGGGTGAGTCGCCAACTCCTCGAGATCGATGGACCAGACGTCGGTCTGGAGCCCCGCTGCGGCCATCCACGCGGCGACCCGCTGCTGGGCGGGCGTCTCATCGCCGTCAAGGCTCGGTATCGCGATCAGCTCGCGAAGAAACGCTACGAGGCCGGCGTCGTCGAGCGCCTCCAGCGCCCTGCGTTCGACCGCGCCATCCAAGGCGCCCATGTGTGTCTCCTCACTCCGGGTCGCGCCACACCGGCCGGGTCAGACAGGTCGGGCCACCTTCGGCCTTGAGCGACAGCGGCTCCCCGGGGAAAGTGACGACCTCGCAGTCCGCCATCTCCAGCAGCTCCCGGGTCACCGGGCTTCTGTCCAGCATGATGCACCGGCGCGGAGAGACGGCGAGCACGTTGGTCGCCTGCGTGCGACTGAACTCCTCCTCCGGCACCTCGAGCAGCCGCACGCCCCGGCGACGCAACTCGGCCCAGAACGCCGTGGGCATCAGCGGCGGATACGCCACAGCGAGGTCGACGTCCACGGGGCTGATCACGCTGAGCAAGTGCAGACACGCCTCGGGTCCCTTGTAGTAGGGCAGGTCGTAGTCAAGCACCGTGACGCCGATCGGCTCGAGGAGACCGCGGAGTTGACGAACGCCCTCGGCGTTCGTGCGGAAGCCGCGGCCCACGGCCAGCGTGTCGTGGTCGAGCCAGAGCGTGTCGCCGCCCTCCGCCCGCGCGGAGCCCTCAAGTCGGCCGAACACGGGCACGCCGCAGTCCTGCAGCGCCCTTGCCAGCGGCTCCTCCTCTCCGCGTCGCATCTTCTTGCCCATGCTGAGCACGATCGTGCCCCGGTCGGTGACCAGCGCCGGGTCGAAGACGAACACACTGTCGCTGTGATCGGGGAGGGGCTCCTCGTGGTAGAGCACCTCGACGTCCCAGGCGCGCAGCGCGTCGGCGAAGGCGTCATGCGCACGGCGGGCCTCCTCCATGTCGATCTCATCCGTGTAATGCCACTCGAGCGGATCGGCAGCGGCCATTGCCTCGCCGGGCCGCCGCATCACCACGCGCCGCAGCCGACCCACCATACCCTGTGCGCCGTACCCTTCAGCCATGCGTCCCACCCCCGCGGAGTCGAAGATGTGGTCCTGTCTACAGAAGCTCGTCGCCGAGCCCGGCGATCACGCTCTTCGGAAGCGCGAACCGGGCCGTGCGCAGAGGATCGACGATCTGGGAGATCTGAAGGTCGCCACCCGCACTCATGAGCATGGTCGCGACCTCGAGCGAGAGGCCGAGACGCTCCGTCAGCAGGTGTGCCATGTGGCGCGTGGCAGTCTCGGCGGCTGCATCAAGTGTCCTCGCCGAGGCAATCGTCACCCAGGCGTGCGGCGTCTCGAGCACGGGTTCCTCTATGCGCAGATCATGACGCACATCAAGCCGCAGCGTGATGCTCCCGCCGACTTCCACACCGGTACCGCAGATCTCGCCATCGCCCATAGCCGCATGCAGGTCGCCGGCAGCCAGAAGGGCGCCCTCGTGAGCGACTGGGAGGTGCAAGACCGCTCCAGGGCCGATGAGCCGCGTGTCCATGTTGCCCCCGTGCGCTCCGGGCGACGCGGTCGCCACGGGCGGCCCGGCGGGAGCGACGCCGATGACACCGATCATGGGACGCAGCGGGACGGCGATGCCGGGTGCGATCTTCGCCGTCCCGTCTTCGATCGGGACGATGCGCTGGAGGATGTCCGGGAATTCCTCGCCCAGCACGCCGAACCCCGACGCCACGGCCATCACGCCTTTGTCTCCGATGTCGACGGATTCGACAAAGACGCTGAGCACGTCGCCAGGCCCTACGCCCTCGACGAACACCGGTCCCGTCGCCGGGTTCACGCGGTCCCAGTCCAGGGAAGCGAGCACGTCGCTCGACGTCTGGACCTGGTCGTCGAAACAGTCGGCGGTCTCAAGACGGAGGCGTGTCCCGACCGGTACGCGCAGCGCCGGCTCGGCAGCGCCGTCGAAGACGAAGACGCGGTGGTCCCTGGTGAGGGTGATCAAAGCCGCGAAGGGTTCGCCGCGCAGGGACGAGCGCTCAGTCGCCGTGGATCTTGCGCCGCCAGGGAGCCCAGGAGGTGGGCAACGACATGTCGGCGTACTGGTGCACCGGCACGCCTTCGGTCTCCGCGAGGGTAATGAGGCCGTCGGCCTCAAGCGTACAGAGCCCGTCGGCCTGCACGTGCGCGAAGAGACTGACGATGCCGATCGCGTCCGCGCCACCTCCCAGCTCATCCACGGTCATCGTGTGGTTCTGGAGGAAGCGGCTCCACGTGACCGTGAGCCGGTCCCAGGTGAGGTCCACGCGCACGCCGCGGACGAGCATCGAGATGCTCTCGTCGTCTGAGGCCACGATGCGCCCGTTGCCGCGCCAGAACACGAGCGGGAACTCCTCGCCGACCATGTCGGCGGTGCGGTACTTCATGGTTTCGATCGAGATCATCTTGCCTCCGAAAGGCCGCTGCAGGCGCCTAGTGTATCGGGCGCTACGGCCGCGGCACCAGCCCCACGCGCTCCCGGACCTTGGCGAGCGTGCGCCCGGCGATGGCCTCGGCCCGCTCGGCGCCGGTCTTGAGCACCTCGAGCGTGTAGCTCTTGTCCGCCTCGAGCTCGCGGATGCGCTTCTGGATGGGTGCGAGAGAATCGACGACGACCTCGGCCAGGTCCGTCTTGAATTCCGCATAGCCCTTGCCCTCGTAGCGCGCCTCGATGTCCGGGATGGTGTCGCCGCCGAGGATGCTGTAAATCTCGAGCAGGTTGGTCAGAGCAGGCTTGTCGGGGCCGCTCGTGACCCCGGTACCAGAGTCCGTGACGGCGCGCCGGATCTTCCTGCGGATGACGTCCGGCGCGTCCATGACCGCGATGAAGCTGTTCTCCGAACCGGCGCTCTTGCTCATCTTCTTCGCCGGGTCGTCGAGGCTCATGACACGCTTGCCCTCGGTGCGGATGATGGGCTCGGGCACCACGAACGCCTTACCGAAGGCGTTGTTGAAGCGCTCGGCGAGGTCGCGCGTGAGTTCCACGTGCTGCTTCTGGTCCTCGCCGACCGGCACCGCGTCGGCCTGGTAGAGAAGGATGTCCGCGGCCATCAGCACTGGGTAGTCGAACAGACCCACGCCGATGCTCTCCCCCTCGGCTCCCGCGGTCTTGTCCTTGAACTGCGTCATACGCCGCAGTTCACCCATGTAGGTGACGGTGTTGAGAACCCACATGAGCTCGGTGTGCGCCGGTACGTGGCTCTGCACGAAGACGATCGAACGCTCGGGGTCGACACCTGCAGCGAGATAAGCGTTCGCGACGTCGATGGTGTTGCGACGCAACTCGGCGCGTACCTGCCGCACGGTGATGGCGTGCAGGTCGACGACGCAGTAGATGCAGTCGTGCGTCTCCTGCATGGCGACGTAGTTGCGGATGGCGCCGAGGTAGTTGCCGAGGTGCAGCGTGCCTGACGGCTGGCTGCCACTGAAGACTCGAGGCCTGCGTGCCGATTTCTCTGGGTGAGCACTCACGGCTCAGGAGTCTACCGAAGCCGCCTCGGCCGGGCCACCTGCGCCGGCCCAGGGAGCGCGCACGCCGGCGGACTGGAGAATCGGGCGCGGGGAGGGTGCTGCGGACCGGAGGTAGAGGGGCAGTGGGTGACGCGGGATCCGCTGGCGGAGTCCTCCTCAGCCTCATGGGGGCCCAGAGGGAGCAGGGCGTCTTCGACGCAGTCGTCGAAGCGGTCCATGGACTACTTCCCCGCAGCCTGGTCGTCTGCAGCGCTCTTCAGACCTTCGGGACCGAGAGCCTCGACCTCTTCGCCGTCGCGGACAACGGTGGCTGCTTGCGCCGGCTGAACCACGGTGTGAAGAGATGCTGGGCTTCACGGGCCGCGGTGAAGGCACTCCGGTCAATGAGTACGGGATCGAGCACCATCCTTGACCGCTCGAGTGTCGAAGCGGAGGGACTGGCGGACGACGGACCCTCAAGCAGGTGGTCGACGTTGCGGGCGCCGGAAGCGGGGTGTTACAGTGCCTGAGAACCGAGGATGCCCGATGGACGGCCGCGTGAGAGCCCGCGCTCGAAGGAATGGGCGGGCGCCGAAGGGGCAAGGATGGCGCCGGATGCGCCGCCGAAACTCTCAGGCCAACGGAACGCGACGGGACGGGCCCCTGGAGTTGCGGACGGCGTCCGCGACGGACAGGGTGATGGGGACATCACCCTGTCCTTTGACGTTTAAGGGGTGAGCGGCATGAGCACACCGAGCACGGGCGTCTTGGCCGAGCGCATCGGCCGCCTCGGGACCGAGACGGCATTCGCCGTCTCCGCGGAGGCGGCCGAGTGGAAGGCGCTCGGCCACACTGTCTACCCGTTCCACCTCGGCGACATGGACCTGGCGACGCCCGGGAACATCACCGAGGCCGCGTTCCGGGCGATCCGGCACGGCAAGACCGGCTACTGCCCCAACGCGGGCATCCCTGAGTTGCGACAGGCGCTGGCAGAGAGTGTCTCGGCCACGCACGGCGTCGCCTACGCGGCGGAGAACGTCGCAGTGCAGCCCGGCGGCAAGCCGGTGATCGAAAAGTTCCTGCTCACGCTCATGGACCCGGGTGACGAGGTCCTCTACCCCAACCCGGGATTCCCCATCTACGAGAGCCAGGTCGAGTTCCTCGGCGGCGTCGCCGTGCCGTACGGCTTCGTCCCCGGTGAGGACAACTTCCTGCTCGACTTCGACGCCATTGAAGCGGCGATCACGCCGCGCACCAAGCTGCTCATCTTCAACAACCTCCACAACCCCACCGGCGCCGAGAGCCCCGATTCCGAGATCGAGGCGCTCGCGGAACTCGCGCTCAAGCACGACCTCTACGTGCTGTCCGACGAGGCCTACTGGGACGTGCGCTACTCGGGCACCAGCCACTCCATCGCTTCACTGCCCGGCATGCGGGAGCGCACCGTCATCCTGTACACCTTCAGCAAGAAGTACGCCATGACGGGGTGGAGGCTGGGAGGCGCGATCGGCCCGGAAGAGCTGATCGCGCCCATCGCCAGGCTCAACGTCAACCAGGAGTCGTGCACCACGCACTTCGTGCAGTGGGCGGGCGTCGAGGCGCTCACGGGTGACCAGTCCGGAGCGGAGGAGATCGTGCGCACCTTGAGGGAGCGCCGCGACGTGGCCGTGGATCTGCTGAACGAGATCCCCGGCGTCAACTGCTACCGGCCGGAGGCGACGTTCTACCTCTACCCCGACGTCACCGGCCTGATGGAGCGCAAGGGCCTCGAGACGTACGATGGACTACGGCGCGCGGCCCTGGAGCAGACGGGCTGCAGCTTCTGCACCCGTCTGCACTTCGGCCACGCGCTCCCCGGCGAGGAGCGCCGCTACGTGCGCATCGCCTACTCCGGTATCAGCGCCGAGCTCATGCGCGAGGGTCTCGGCAACCTGAAGGAGTGGGCACAGTGAGCGCCGCCGAGAGCCAGCCCCTGCTGCACACACCGTTTCAC
This sequence comes from uncultured Thermoleophilia bacterium, assembly GCA_963775255.1. Taxonomy (GTDB): domain Bacteria; phylum Actinomycetota; class Thermoleophilia; order UBA2241; family UBA2241; genus CAIXSE01. The sequence continues at coordinate 591,840 of CAVZIA010000001.1, forward strand.
GCGCAGCACGTGGCCGCCGGCGCCAGGATGGTCGACTTCGGCGGCTGGGACATGCCCGTGCAGTACGCGACCGGCATCATCGCCGAGCACCTGGCGACGCGCAGCGCCGCCGGTCTCTTCGACGTCTCCCACATGGGCCGGTTCGTGCTCCGCGGCCCCGGCGCGGCCCCGTTCCTCCAGCACGTGCTGACCAACAACGCTGAGGCGCTCGACCTGCTCCAGGCGCAGTACACGATGGTGCCCACCGAGACCGGTGGCGCCGTCGACGACGCCTACCTGTACAGGTTCGTGGAGGGCGAGTACCTCCTGGTCGTCAATGCATCGAACCGGCACAAGGACTGGGACCACTTCCGCGAGCACCTCGCGCACTTCCCCGACGTCGAGATGAGCGACGAGACCGGCGAGATCGCGATGCTCGCGCTGCAGGGCAGGGCGTCGCGGGACATCCTCACCGACCTCATCGAGACCGGAGCGATGCCCGAGCCGCTGCGCAACGAGCTCGGGCTTGCCACGCTGCGTCTGGGTGACGGACGCGTCGCCGAGGCGCGTATCGCCCGCACCGGCTACACCGGCGAGCCGGTGGCGTTCGAGCTCTTCGTAGCCACCCACGACGGCCCGGCGCTCTGGGACACGCTGGTCGGGGCGGGCGCCGCGCCAGTAGGCTTGGGCGCCCGCGACACCCTGCGCCTGGAGGCGGGTCTGCCCCTGTACGGCCATGAGCTCGGCGCCGACCCGGACGGCCGCGAGATCCCCGTCTTCAGCTGCTCGCTGGCGACCTTCGCCGTCAGCTTCTCGCCGCGTAAGGGCGACTTCGTCGGGCGCTCGGCTCTAGAACGCCAGCAGCGCGCATACAAGCGCATCCTGCAGCGCGACTGGTCCCTGCTGAGGGACCTGCCGCGGCTCACGCGGCCTGTGGCCGTTACCGGCCGCGGCATCGCCCGCGAGGGCGCGACGGTCCACGCTGTCGCGGGCGACACCCGCTTTGGGGCGCACGCCCTCCTGGGCTGGGTCACAAGCGGCACCGCCGTCCCCTATTGGGGCCAGGCGGGTGAAGGCCTCTGCTCCTCCCAGACCGACGAGCACGAGTTGCGCTCCATCGCCCTGGCCTACCTCGACAGTCGCGTCCTCGAGGACGACGAGGTCGAGGTGGACGTCCGTGGCCGCCGCATCCCGGGACTGGTCGTCCCGCATCATCTGCGCAGCGACGCCCCGCCGTGCGCACGCGCCATCGTCTGGGACTACACGCCGCAACTCTCCGAGCTCGAGGGCGGGGAGGCCGGCGAGAAGGCATTGCGTCTCCTGAACAAAGCGATCGCCAACCACGAGTGGCGCCAGGAGGAGTGCATCGACCTCATCCCGAGCGAGATGACCCCATCCCCGGCGACCCGGCTTCTGAGCATCACCGATCCATCGGGGCGGTACGCGGAGCACAAGAAGGCGGAGGCCTTCTATGACGCCGACGTCTTCTACTACCAGGGAACCGGCTTCATCCACGAGGTGGAGCGGCTGCTCGTCAACGAGTTCCGCGCGTACCTCGGCTGCCCCGAGGTCGAGACCCGCACCGTGAGCGGCCAGATGGCCAATACGGCGGTGTTCAGCGCGCTGGTCGACTATCTCAACAGGGCCGACCGCAAGGCCGAACCGCGACGCATCGGCAAGGTGATCAACAACCACATCGGCAAGGGCGGCCACCTGAGCGCACAGCCGATGGGTGCGCTGCGCGACTACGTGGCGCGCGACCCACGCACGGAACTCCCGGCGGTCGTGGACATCCCCGTCCTGCGCGACAACCCGTATAAGGCGGACGTGGCGGCGCTCCTCGACGTGATCGAACAGGAGCGCCCCGAACTGATCATCCTGGGCAAGAGCATGGTGTTACATCCGGAGCCGGTTTACGAGGTTCGGCAGTTCCTCGACGCGGCCGGCATCCCGGCTGTGCTCATGTACGACATGGCCCACGTGCTCGGCCTGACCGGGCGTCACTTCCAGGAGCCGTTCGTGGAAGGCGCCGACGTCGTCACCGGCTCCACGCACAAGACGTTCTTCGGCACGCAGCGCGGCGTCGTCGCAGCGCGCTGGGCGGAGACCGACGAGAAGTACGACCTCTGGGAGGCGATCGAGCGTCGGACGTTCCCCGGCTCGGTGAGCAACCACCACCTCGGCACTCTGCTCGGTCTGCTTATGGCCGCGTTCGAGATGAACCACTTCAAGGACGCGTGGCAGCCGGCCGTGATCGGCAATGCGAAGGCGTTCGCCATGGCGCTGCACGAGGTCGGCCTGGACGTCGCCGGTGACCCGGACGTCCACTACACCGAGACCCATCAGGTCGTGGTCCGTGTCGGCTACGGTCAGGGTCCTGAGGTCGCCGGGCGGCTCGAGGACAGCGGCATCATCGTCAACTACCAGGCCGCGCCGGACGAAGAGGGCTTCACCGCCGCCGGTGCACTGCGGCTGGGGGTCGCGGAGATGACGCGCTTCGGCATGGGGCCGGAGCAGTTCGCCGAGGTGGCCCGCTTGATGGCCGCGGTTATCCTTGAGGGCCGCGGCGTAGCCGCGGAGGTCAAAGCGCTGCGCGGCCAGTTCACCGAGATCGGCTACTGCTTCAGCGGTCCGGAGTTCGATCCGCTGGTGCAGCGGTTGCACGAGCTGATCTGAGATGGACGCGCAGGGCGGTCGGGAGCCGCAGGGGACTCCGCCGCCGGACGCGCCCACGGCAATGAACAATGCCACGGGCAAACGCCTCCTGGCGCTCATCCGTGGCGCCGATTACGCGCACCCCGGCGAAGAGGCCGCCAATGCGCTCCTCTTCGCTGAGGTGAGACCCGCGCCCCGCCGCCGCATCCTCGACGCGGGATGCGGCAGCGGGGGCACTGCCGCATGGGTGCAAGGCCGTGGTCTGGGAGCGGCCACCGGCATCGAGTTGGACCCGGAAACAGCCAGCCTGGCACGTGAGCGGCATCCCGACGTGACTGTCGTCGCTGGAGACGTGCAGCGCGCGAGCGCGGCGCTCACCGGCTCGTTCGACCTCCTCTACTCAATGACTGCAATCTACGCTGTCCCCGATCAGGCGTCGGTATTCCGAGAGCTCGGCGGGCTGGCCTCACCCGGCGCCGACCTCCGTCTGCTGGAGTACGCGGACCCCGAAGGGCGCTTCAGCGAGGGGACGAGCGGCAGCCCCACCTGGGCCTGGTGGCACCCGCTCGTCCCGCGCGACCTGCCGGAGGTCCTCTCGTCCGCCGGCTGGACATCCGTCTCCGTCCGCGATCTCCACCCGGAGTTCGTCAACTGGTACCGTGACCTCTGCGACCGGATCGCCGCCAAGCGTCCTTTGATCGAGCGCGAGTTCGGCCGCGACTGGTACGACTTCGTCGCCCGTGAGTACGCCGGCATACTCGAGCTCGTGCGCGCCCGCGCCTTGGGCGGCGTGCTCGTCCACGCTCGCGCCGGCCGGCCCTGATCCGTCGGCGGCCCTCCCCTCCTGTTCCCTCCGAAGAATCTGCGGACCCCACATCGGAACCACTGTCCTCTCCGGCTTGAGGCCCTGTATTCCGAAGAATATTCCTCGGATGACTTGACTCGACGGGGGTTCCGCGCCCACTCTGGCTGCAGGGCTTAGCAACCAGGGGGACGCAGTGGACGCTCTCGATCGCCAGATCCTCGCCGAACTTCAAGATGACGGGCGACAGACAAACGCCCGCCTTGCCGACGTTCTCGGCCTGTCCCAGTCGGCGACGCACGACCGCGTGCGCCGGCTGGAGCGCGACGGGCTGATCAGAGGCTACCGTGCCGACGTAGCGCCCGAAGGCATGGGCGTCGGCCTACAGGCGTTCGTGGCAGCGGAGCTCAACGCGCACAGCCGCGGCCATATCGAGGACTTCGAGAAGGGGATCCTCCTCGTCCCCGGGGTGCGCGCCTGCTATCACATCACCGGGCGCTTCGACTATCTCGTGCATGTCGCGGTACGCGACCTCGAGCGGCTCGGAGTGCTGATCAAGATGGATATCGCCGCCGTCCCGGGGGTCGCCAAGCTCGAGACGTTGCTGGTGCTCACCGAGGTGAAGGCTGACGCCGGCTGGCCGCCGGCGGACGAGGACCGGGAGGGGCGATGACCGCGGACGACACGACGACACGACAGGAATTGCGCGGTCGTCTGAGGATCGCAGCGGAGGACGTCGAGGCGGTCAACGAAGTGCTCTGCGGCGAGCAGAACCGGCTCATGGAAGGGCTGCTCGACCTGGTGGACGAGTTCGGCAGCGTGGACGGCATCAACCGCGCCGCAGACGAGGCGGGCGACTTGAGCAACCGACTCGCCCGCCTCAAGGACGAGCGCTCACCATGGCTCCCGGGACTCGACTGGCTGCGCGAGCAGCGGGACACCGGCGCGTTCGTCTCGCTCGACGAGTACCGGCGCGCGCTCGGCGTCGGCGACGCGGCGCAGCGCTTCGACGAGACCAACGCGGTCACCCTGGAGATCAGCGCCCTGCAGTACTTCCCTTGGCTGATCGCCGAGGCGGAGCGCGCCATCGCCCGTCGCGAGCTCATGCCCGGCCGCTACATCCGCGTGCGCAACATGGCCGAGCAGAGTGCGCCCGGCGGCGACATCCTCGCCGTCGCCGCAGCGATGCAACTCCTCGGCGCCACGCACGTCGAGACGCTCGACACGCGGGGCATAGACGGCGCCAACATCCACCTCGGCGGCGCAGACACGATCACCGGCTATTTCGGCGGCATCGGTCAGCCCAACGACTACCCGCTGAAGTGGGCCCGTGAGTATCTCCACTACCTCACCGAGTACGGCGTCCGCCAGGTCCTGAACGTCAACCTCGGGACTGTCCTGGTCTCACTCTTACTGCGCAAGCTCGGCGTCCGTAACGAATTCAAGGTCTCTGTATTCCTGGGCGTGGACAACGCGTGGTCAGTGCTGTGGCTGCTCATGGGCGCACGGCTGCTGGCCGGTCCGGACGGAGCCACGAGCATGGCGGGCCTCAACTTGTCGAACTCCGTCGATCTTGACTGTCTCCTCTCCTGCGCAGACGTCCGGCAGGCGCTCGGCCTCACCGACGCGGTGCGCTTCGAGCATCACGTCACCGAGGCCTACAGGAACATCGTGAGGCAGCCGTACGACCGCCGCGCCGACGTTGTGCAGGCGGCGGCCACCGTGTCCAACATCAGCGCCAAGCACGAGGGCGGCGACGCAGACATCGAATCCGGCAGGGGGCATCCGAGCGACATCTTCGACTACTTCCTCCCGCTGGAGGAGATTGAGCGTAAGGGCCTCATGGCCGTACTCCAGAGCAACTACCTGGAGAAGCACGCGGCGGTGACCCGCACGGCGGCGGCACTGACCGTTGCCGGAATCTCCGTCCGGCCGGCGGCTCTGCTCCACGGCTCGCGCGAGCGCGTCGTCTCTGCGGCGTGACGCTGGCACTTCACCCCACCCGACATCAGTCACGAACGGTGGCGGCTTGGACGACAAACGGGCCGGGGAAGGCTCAGCGCCCTCCCCGGCCCGTTCCGAAGCCGTCTCCGGCGCCTCAGCGCCGATGGGCGTCAGCGGTCAGTTCCAGCAACTGCCGTCGCCGGCGCCCTGACCGGAGCCGGCGCCCTGACCCGCGCCGCTGCCCTGACCCGCGCCCTGTATACGACCACCGCCCGCTGTCCCGTCGAGTTGCCGGTTGAAGGCGTTCAGGTGATTCTCGCTGGCGCGCAACAGGTTCGAGTACATCGCCTTGAGGTCGGCGCGGTCGGTCGCCGCGATCCGTGCCTCGAGATCGGCGATGTCACGCTTCTCGATGGCGATGCCCACTCGCACTGCATCTTCCCACGAGCCGGCGCCTTGGGCGACGAGTTGGGCGTAGAGTACCTGCAGTTCGTCATTCTGGAAGCTGCCCGCGGCGTTGCCGTTCACGGGATCTGCGAGCTGGAACGCGTCGAGGAACGACCTGACCATCTCCGTGTGCTGTGTCTCGGAACGCTCGATGTTGGCGAAGACCTGCGCCTCATACTGACCGGCCAGGCGCAAGTACACGTCCTGCGCGAGCTTCTCCTCCTCGCGCATGTACGCGAGGCCACCGGCTTCGTCCGTCGTGAGGGGGGTGCTTACGTCCGGATCGACGACGGCTTCCATGCCCGTGCCGCGGGCGCCCGGTCCGCCCTGGGCCGAAGCGTCGCCTGCGGTCATCTGAATGGCGGCGACGGCCGCAATGACGAGGGCCGCGAGCCCCAGTCCCGCGATGATGGTCGTGATCTTCTTGCTCATCTGGACCTCCTGGTCCGCAAGGCGGCGTCCGTGCCGGCCCCGCTCGAAGTTGCGCTGAGACCAGTATGTCCGAGACCTTCGAAGAGCCTGTGAAGCACTTCTGCCGATGTTGTGAAGTGCGCGAGAACGCGCTACTGAGCAGGAAAAAGGCCGGAGAGCAAGTACTCTCCGGCCTTGGTCTACTCGTCGTCACTGTCAGCCGGTTGCCGGGACACGTTTCTCACGCGCCGGGCGCCGGCGGCCGATCAGTCCGCGTCGATCTCCTCGTCCGTCGCGCCGCTGTCGCTGACGACCATGCGGGCGATGGCGCTGACGACGTCGCCCTCGCGCATGTTCATGACCCTGACGCCCTGCGTCGCGCGGCCGTGCCGACTGATACCGTCGGCCCGAACACGGATCATGACGCCGTCGCGGCTCTGCAGCATGATCTCGTGGTTCTCGCGCACCACCTTGACGCCGACCAGGTAGCCCTTGCGGTCGGTGAGAGCGACCGTGCGCACGCCCAGGCCGCCCCGACCCGTGATGCGGTATTCGCTGATCGGCGTGCGCTTGCCGAACCCGTTCTCGGTGATGACGAAGAGGTCGCTGTCGTCGCGGGCGATATCCATGGCGATCACCTCGTCGCCCTTGCGCAGACGCATGCCGTGGACGCCCGAGGCGCTCCGTCCCGTCGGGCGCACGTCGCCCTCGTGGAAGCGGATGGCTTGTCCCAGGCGGCTGATCATCATGATGTCGTCGTCACCTGAGGTGTTGCGCACCGCCAGCAACTCGTCGTCGTCGCGGATCTTGATGGCGATGATCCCGTCGGCCTTGAGCTTGGTGTTGTACGAGGAGAACAAGGTCTTCTTCACGATGCCGTTGCGCGTGCCCAGTATGAGGTACTTGCCGTCGCTCTCATCGAAGTTGCGCGTGTTGATGACTGCGCAGATCTTCTCGTCCTGGCGCAGCGGCAGCAGGTTGACGATGTGCTTGCCCTTGGCGTTGCGACCCGCGAGCGGCAACTCGTGCACCTTGAGCCGGTACACCTTGCCGACGCTGGTGAAGAACAGCAGGAAGTTGTGGGTGCTGGTGATGAAGAGGTGCTCGACCTCGTCCTCTTCCTTGAGGTCCATGCCGGCCACGCCGATGCCGCCGCGCTTCTGCTGGCGGTAGGTAGCGACTGGGAGCCGCTTCACGTAGCCGGTCTTGGTGATGGTGATGGCCATCTGCTCTTCCGCGATGAGGTCCTCG
>CAVZIA010000002.1:0-30752 GCA_963775255.1 uncultured Thermoleophilia bacterium
GTCCTCGCGCGCGCACGTTGTGGTGTGCTCCGCTCGCGCGGCGCGTGCTCAGCGTGACCGATGCCGGCGGGACGCTGCGAACGCCGGTGAGTCGAACCGCCTGTCGGCCCCGTGCGACAATCTGCGTATGACGCGGGGCCGTCATGCACCCGCTCTCGCGCTCGCTCTCACACTGCTCGCACTCGCCGTCGTTCTCGCTGCGAGGGCGCCGCTTCCCGCGCTGAACGCCGCGGCCGCTTCGGCCGGCACGGAGAAGCTGGCCGGCGGCCCGGTCGCCCGGCGCCGCTGTTTGACGTGATGGGCCGCGGGATCGGCGCGGCCGCGTTGCAGCAGCCCCTCGGCCTCGGTGTCCTGTCCGGCGCTCGCGAGACAGCGGCGTTCGCCGCCGGCCGCGCGGGCCGTCGCCGTCGTCCTACTCGAGAGCGACGGCGCCGCGGCTGGCCGGAACGGAGCGTCCGCCGACTGGTATCCGTTCGCTATATGTCTAGATGGCCCGCTCGTGCTCCGATAGACTTGCGCAGCTCGCCGCGCGGGAGCTGAGGGGTTCCAGGACCGCGGCGCCACCAGTGTGCTGTCATGGGAAAGGGGTGCGTCGCGCCATGTCCGAGGCCGAGAAACCACACAAGCAGGTCAAGCTCACCAAGACGCTCAGACGCTGGGACCTCATCTTCTTCAGTGTCTGCGCGATCATCAGTGTGGATGCGGTGGCGGGCCTCGCCAGCTGGGGTCTCGGCGCCAGTGTCGTCTGGTTCTTCCTCTTCGTCTTCATCTTCCTGCTGCCCTATGGACTCATCACGGCCGAACTTGGCGCCGCGTTCCCCGCGGAGGGCGGCATCTACACGTGGGTCCGCATGGCGTACGGCAAGCTGCCGGCCTCGCTCACGTCCATCCAGTACTGGATCGCCAACCCCTTCTGGATCGGCGGGTCCCTGGCCGCGGTGACGATCGCCAGCATCAACGCCTTCTTCCTCGAGCCCAACGGTCACCAGCCTCTCGGCACCCTGGGCTCCATCGTCATCGGGCTCATCTTCGTATGGATCAACATCGGGATCGCCGTCGTGGCGCTCAAGTACGGCAAGTGGGCGGCCAACATCGGCGCCTGGGTCAAGGCGATCGCCGTGTTCTCGTTCGTCGCGCTGGTCGTCGCCAACCTGGTCAAGCACGGTCTGCCCCACGGCATCGCCTCGGCGAGCACCTACGTGCCTTCGGCCACCAGCTTCCTCGCCGTGGTCGGCGGTATCGTCTTCCTTTTCGTCGGCTTCGAGCTCGAGTCCGGCGCCAGCGAGGAGATGCTCGACCCGCAGCGCGACGTCCCGGTGGGCATCCTGCGCTCCGGCATCATCACCGCCGTGCTCTACATCCTGGTCGTCGGCGGCATCCTGCTGACCCTGCCGGTCGAGCAGCTCGGCAACCTCTCCGGCGGCCTCACCGACGCGTTCGCCTACGTCAACCAGGGGGTGCTAGGGGCCGGCGGCGGCGCCAATGCGCTCGGCTACTTCTTCGGCGTCATCGTCATCCTCACGCTGATCAGCTCAGGCTCCGTGTGGATCCTCGGCTCGGCCCGCGTGCAGGCCGTGGCGGCGCTCGACGGCGCGGCGCCGCGCGCGCTGGGCAGATTCGGCAAGGCCGGCACGCCGACCACCATGGCGTGGCTCTCGGGCATCATCGGCTCGATCTCGGTGATCGGCGTGTTCTGGGTCTCGAGCGGCGGCGGTGACACGCTGAACAACGCCATGGCAGTGTTCCTCGGCATCGCGCTCTCGACGGCGGTGCTGTGCTACACGTTCACCGTGCCGGCGATCGTGACCCTGCGCGAGAAGTACCCCCACGCGCCGCGGCCGTTCAAGGTGCCGGGCGGTACCGTCGGACTCTGGACCTGCGTGATCCTCGCCGAGGCCAGCATCATCCTCACCGGCATCACGCTGCTATGGCCGGGCCTGATCGACAACATTCTTGGGCAGGAGTACTCGATCATGGACAGCTGGGGAGTCTCACGCGTGTTCTTCGAGGTGACGACCCTCGGGACGTGGATCGCCATCCTGCTGCTGGGCGTCATCTTCTGGGCCGTCGGGCGCGCCGAGACCAAGAACGCGGACGTGAATGCCGAGGACCTCATCGTGGCGGTGCCTGAGGAGGCCTGAGGCCTGGGCGGCCAGCTGGTCTTCCAGCGGCGGCGGGCGCTCGCAGCGGCGCCCGCCGCCGCTTCCTCGTTCCGCCCGCCCATCCGGCGAGGCTTTACATCCGCCTGACACTCGGGCGGTGCGCGCCTGACCACGGCGCGTGAGGATGCTCCCGAAGCAGTCTCGGGAGGTCACCATGATCGATGCACCAGCCGCGGTCCGGCGCCGCGGGCGGCTTGATACCATGCGGGGGCTCATGGATGCCGGCATCCTCATCGTCGAAGACGACCGCAACATCGGCAACCTGGTCCGTCAGTACCTCGAACGCGACGGGTACCGGGTCACGCTGGTGCGGAGTGGCGAGGACGGGCTCGCGGAGCTGCAGCGGCAGCGGCCGGACCTCGTGGTCCTGGACGTGGGTCTGCCCGGCATCGACGGGTTCGAGGTCTGCCGGCGCATCCGCGCCGCAGGCGAGACGCCGGTGATCATGCTCACGGCGCGCGACGAAGAGGTCGACCGGGTGCTGGGCCTCGAGCTCGGCGCCGACGACTACGTGCCCAAGCCCTTCAGCCCACGCGAGCTCGTCGCGCGCGTCAAAGCAGTGCTGCGGCGTACGCAGCCCAAAGCGCCGAGTGATGAGCTCAGGCTCGGCGGTGTGGAGCTGCGGCGCGGCGCCCGCGAGGCCACGGCCTCGGGCGCGGCGCTCGACCTGACCATGAAGGAGTTCGATCTCCTCGCGTGTTTCCTTGACCATCCGGGTCTCGTGCTGTCGCGCGAGCAACTGCTCGTTCAGGTCTGGGGTCTCGAGTTCCCGGGCGGTACGCGCACCGTCGACCAGCACGTCGCGCAGCTCCGTGCCAAGCTGGACGGCGCCTTGACGATCGAGACGCTACGTGGTGTCGGCTACAAGCTGGCGCGGCCGTGAGCGCCGTGCCGGGCTCCGCCCCCCGGACGGCGGTGACCGTGGCCAAGCCGCCTCGTCGGCCGGTGGCGGACTACACGCTCGCCGCCATCATCGCCGTCGCCTCGTGTCTCTTCCTGCCGGCCGTCGTGCTGGTCATCATCGCCGGCCGCGTCGCCGGCCTGTACTTCGGGTTCGGACCGGCCGCCCAGAAGTCGCTTGTGGCCGGCGTGGTCGTCGCTTCCGCAGGACTCGTGGCCGCGGCGATCGTCGCCGGCGTCGCCGCTCGGCACGGCTTGCCTGAAGCAGACCCCACGGGGGCTGCCGCGGGATCAGCCGCCGCCGCGGGCGCCGGCGCGCCGGCCCGTCGAAGGGTGGTGATCCTCCTGGGGGTCGCCGCGGCTGTTGTGGCGGCCGCCATCCTGCTGTTCCTGGCCTTCGACTCGCTGAGCCTCGGCTATGGCGTTCTCGGGAAGCTGGCGCTGCTCGGTGCGGCCGCCGTCGCGACGGCCGGCATCGTGGCCGCTCTGGTCGTCGTCGGCGCCGCGCTGCTGCCCGGTCGTGCCACTTCATTGCGCACGCGCACTTTCGGCGTGATCGTCATCGTGGTGCTTATCCCATCACTCTGCCTGGCCGCCCTCGGTGTGTGGGCCTACTACCGCAGTTGGGAGACCGCGACCAACTTGAGCGAAGGTCAGTCGGCCTATCAGGCCTCAGAGCTCGCGAACGAGGTCGCGTCCATCCAGCGGCAGCGTGATCGATTTACACCGGCCCAGCGAGCGTTGCTCACCGGCGCCGTCGCGCAGATGTACGGTGCCAGTGGGCATCGCGAGGGAGCACAACTGGCGACGCTCGCGCAGATCCGCCGAACGAGTACGCTGTCCAGCTGGGCCATCACGAGCCTCGAAGAGAAGGGCTTCGCGATCGGTAGCGAACGCGGTCCGGGCTCCCTGAAGAGGGCCGACATCGTCGCGTGGCGCGTCGGCCCCCGCGTGGTCCGGTACTACGTCCCCGTTTGGCCGGGCGATTCCCAGTGGTCGGGAGGCTCCTCGTTCGCGGCGCCTGTGCCCATTGACCGGCTCTTCTGGATCGGGGTGTCCGGGGTGGCGCTCATCGTTGCGCTCGGCCTGCTTGGTGCGTGGCTCCTCTCGCGCAGCGTGGTGCGACCGGTCCGCCGGCTGGCGGATGCGAGCGGCCGGCTCGCGGACGGCGAGGTGGGTGTCGCAGTTACTCCGCAGGGTCCGCGCGAGCTCCGCGACCTCGCGGTCTCGTTCAACGACATGAACGCCAAGCTGACGAAGGCGCAGGAGACCGAGCAGGCGTTCCTCCTCTCTGTCAGCCACGAGCTCAAGACGCCGCTGACGTCGATTCGCGGCTACGCCGAGGGCATCGGCGACGGCACGGTCAAACCGGACGAGGGCTCCTCCGTCATCGGCGCCGAGTCAAGCCGGCTAGAGCGGCTCGTCGGCGACCTGCTCGAGTCGGGTCGCATGCGCAAGGCGGCGTTCACCGTGCGCCGAGAGCCGGTGGACCTGGCAGCCGTCACGGAGGATGTGGCTCGCCGCTACGAAGTCACTGCGCGCGAAGCAGGCCTCACGCTGCTCCTCGATACGGCGGCGGGCGGTGCGGTCATCGCCGACCACGACCGCGTCTTGCAGGTCGTCTCCAACTTGGTCGAGAATGCCATCCGCTGCACCCCGGCGCCGGGCACCGTCACGATCACGACGGCGATGGGGAGCATCACGGTCGCAGACACCGGACGCGGCCTGACCGGCGACGATCTGCCGCGCGCGTTCGAGCGCTTCTACTTGTACAGCCGCTACGGCACCGATCGGCCCGTCGGAACGGGGCTCGGACTGGCCATCGTCAAGGAGCTCACGGAGGCGATGGGCGGCACGGTGAGCGTGTCCAGCGCCGTCGGCGTGGGCACCGCGTTCACGGTCGCCCTGCCGCAGGATGCGGATGCCCGGCCGGATGCAGCCACATCGGCCGCGACCACGATGGCCGGGCCACCGGTTCTCCGGCACCTGCGCAGGGGCGCTGGGGCAGAGCGCCGCGGCGGCGACCGCGACTGCTACTGCGGAGGCGACCGCGGCCGCTGCGGTAGACGCGCAGGACGATGTCTCGTGAGCCGGGCGACCGCCGCGTCTACAAGTCACCCGCCGTGCGGCGGCGCCTGTCGGCGCTCGTGGTCGCGATCGCGGCGATCCTGGCCCTCGTGGTCATCGTCACCGCCCAGGGGGCGAGGCCCAAGCCCGTCCGGGTGACCTTCGACCGCCGGGCCGCTGCGGCCTACGCAGATGCCTGGGCGCTCAAGGTCAACCCCAAGTACTGGTCGTCGGCGGACAGCGACTGCGCCAACTTCGTCTCGCAGTGTCTTGCGGCCGGCGGTCTGCGGCCCACCTCGGACGCCGGCCAGGAGTGGCGCCCAAACGGTCTCGAGTTCCCGACGGTCGCGTGGGTCAACTGCGGCGCGCAGAAACGGGCTTTTACCTCACACGTCGCGACGCACACGCGCTACGTCGTCCGGGTCGCGCGCACGCTTCCGTCCGGCTGGGCGGCAGGTGACATCGTGTACCTCGGCAACGTCGTGGACGGCAAGCTGGAGTGGCAGCACGTGATCATCTGCGCCGGGCGGCGGGACGGGAAGTGGGTGTACGACAGCCACACTACGGCGCTGCGGAGGGTCCCGCTGGACCACTGGTACCCGGCGTACTTCAGCGCCGTGTGCTACTGCCGGATCGCGGACGAGGTCGTCTACACCCAGGATTGAGCGGAGCGGCCGGAGTGTCCCGGACCGGCCGCCGCCGGGTTACTCCTCGACCGGCTCGACCGACGTACTCGGCACCCAGCCGGACGCCCCCGACTCCGTGCGGCAGAGATACCAGCCACCGACCTCGTCCAGCACGTCGAGGACCTGCTTGCGGCCCACGGTGAGCTCGGTTGAGTCGTAGTCACGCCGCGCCGTGGCCTGGTGGCCATCGGGGGACATGTCCAGGTACGCGTCCGGCACCCAGCCGGAGCGGCCGGCCTGGTCCGTGCCCCACACGTAGTCCTTCCAGACCTGGTCGTGATGGCCGACGCCGAGAGTATCTCCCGCGCGGAAGCGGATCGGGTTGGGATCGCTCGTCACGTGCGCCTCAACGACACGGACTCGCTGCGGCAGCTTCACCTCGGTCATCGCTCCTCCTCCAGCTCCTGCACGCATGATGCCGGCACCCATCCGTCCACGCTCGCCGTGCTGCGGCACAGCAAGTAGTCGTCGACCTGTTCGAGCACGTACAGCTCCTCACCGGTACTGACGGTGAGGTGGGCGGAGTCGTAGTCGCGGAGCGCGACGCCGTTGCGGCCGTCGGTCATCCGGATGTAGTCCTCGGGCACCCAGCCGTGATGGCCGTCCTCCGTCGCGCTCCAGACGAAGGCGGGGTGCTGCTGGTTGCGGTGTCCCACGGAGAGGTGGTCGCCCGTGCGGACGCGGATCTCCTGGACCTGCTCGCGTGTACACGAGTTGAGAACCCGGACGCGCCGGTTCTGGGGGGTCGAAGTCATGGCGTGAAGCGTCAGGAGTCGCCGGGCGCCGCGTCCTCGAGCAGGCGCGCGGGCACCCAGCCTTGGGCGCCGGCGGCGTTGCGGCAAAGCACGAAGGCTCCCTGTTCGTCGAGGACGTCGAGCTGCTCGCCTTCGACGACGGTGAGTTGTGCGGCGTCGTACTCCTTGGTCGCGACCGCCTCGGTCTCGCTGGTCATCTTCAGGTACGACTCCGCGACCCACCCCTGGTGGCCGTCTTCCGAGGCGCACCAGATGAACTCGGGGTACTGTTGGTTGCGGTGCCCCACACCGACGACGTCGCCGGGGCCGATGTGGATGGTCACGACGTGGTCGCGCGGGCGCGACTCCGTGACGCTGACCTTGCGTGGCTGGTTCTCCATGCCGACATTCTAGTCCGATTCCGCGATGTGGAAAGTCGGATGCGGTATCATGGGCGGCCCATGCCTGTGAACGAGCACATCTGCGTCCGCTTCGCGCCCTCACCCACCGGCTACCTGCACCTGGGCAGCGCCCGCACCGGCCTCTACAACTACATCTTCGCCCGGCAGCACGAGGGAACGTTCATCCTCCGCATCGAGGACACCGACCTGACGCGCAGCACCGACGAGGCCATCGTGCAGATCGTCGACTCGATGAAGGAGATGGGCCTGCAGTGGGACGAGGGACCCGGGAGGCCGGGGCCCCACGCGCCGTACCGGCAGACCGAGCGCGACGGCATCTACCAGGAGTACGTGGCCAAGCTGCTCGCGAGTGGCAACCTCTACCCGTGCTTCTGCACGGCCGAGGCGCTCGACGCCGAGCGAGCGGCCGCGCAGGCGGAGGGCCGCGGCTGGGTCTACCCGGGCACGTGCCGGGACCTCCCGGCCGAAGAGGTCACGCGCCGGCAGGCGGGCGGAGAGCCGTACACGCTGCGTGTGCGTGTGCCCGAAGGCCGCACCGTGTTCCACGACCTCCTGCGCGGCGACGTCGCCTTCAAGAACGACACCATGGGCGACTTCATCGTTGTGCGCTCGGACGGGTCGATCACCTACAACCTCGCGGTGGTCGTCGACGACGTCACCATGGAGATCAGCCACGTCATCCGCGGGGACGACCACATCAGCAACACGCCGAAGCAGGTCGTCGTCTACCACGCTCTGGGCGCCGAGG
Source organism: uncultured Thermoleophilia bacterium (assembly GCA_963775255.1). Taxonomy (GTDB): domain Bacteria; phylum Actinomycetota; class Thermoleophilia; order UBA2241; family UBA2241; genus CAIXSE01. The sequence continues at coordinate 7,720 of CAVZIA010000002.1, forward strand.
CGCCGGAGTTCCTGCACATGCCGCTGCTCTTCGGGACGGACAAGAAGAAGCTCAGCAAGCGCCACGGCGCGACCAAGCTGGAGCAACTCACGGCTGAGGGGTTCCTCGTCGAGGTCGTGCGCAACTACCTGTGCTTCCTCAGCGCCGAGTTCGACGACTCGATGATCACCTGGTCACTGGACGACCTGGTAGAGCACTTCGACGTGACCAAGCTGGGCACCAGTCCGAGCATCTTCGACCCGGAGAAGCTCCGCTGGATGAACGGCCGCTACCTGCGCGCCATGACCGACGAGTGGCTGGGCGGCCGCCTCGTCGAGTACCTCACCCGGGTGGGCTTCTACGGCGACCCGGCCGCGGTCGGCGACGTCGCCGCCCGGGGAGCGCAGGCGCTCGCCCGTGCGGTGGAGGACGCCGAGATCGAGCACCTGCCACCGGCCTGCCCGGACGAGGAGCAGGACGCGCTCACCCGCGAAGTCGCGCCCCTGGTGCACGAGAAGCTCGAGGTGCTCGCCGACTTCATCCCCATGGCCGGGTGGTTCTTCCGGCCGCTCGAGTTCTCGCCGGAGGCTCTCGAGCGGCTCCAGGGCACTGCGGGAGCGGCGGAGACGCTGGCGGCCGCCGCCGCCGGTCTGCGCGACATCGAGGAGTGGGACGTACCGGCTGTCGAGACGCTCGTCCGTGAGTTGCCGCAGGCGCTCCAGCTCAAGCCCAAGGCCGTCTTCGCCGCGCTGCGGCTGGGCATGAGCGGCCAGACCGTCACGCCGGGCCTCTTCGAGAGCATCTGGGCGCTCGGCTGCGACAACGCCGTCGCCCGGCTCGAGCAGGCCGCCGCGCTGCTCGCCTGAGACGCGTCCGGCGGCTTCGTCGCCACACCGTCCTCGCCTCTGCGCCGTCCTCTCCGTCCCTCGCGCGTAACGCACGCACATGTTCGCTCTCAGGGAACAACCCGGTATCGGAAGTACTTCCCGTGAGCACGGAAACGGGGTGAGGGTGATGACCACAACGACAGGTCCGGTCTACGTCGTCGGCGCCGCGGGGCACACCGGCGGGGCGGCGCTCGGGCATCTGCAGGCGCTTGGTGTCGAGGCGCACGCTCTCTTCGATGAGCGCGACGGACGCCGGCGGCGCGAGGAGCGCTGGTCCGGCGTCTCGACGCGGATCGCACCGTTCGACGACCCCAGGGCGGTCGAGGGTGCGCTGCGCGGCGCACGTGCGCTCGTCCTCGTCCTCGAGGATCCGGACACAGGCCCGGGCGAACGGCTGCGTCACGGACGGAACATCATCGACGCCGCGGTTCGGGCCGGCGTCGGCCAGACGGTGTTCGTGGCCGCCACCGGCCCGGACCACCACCGGCTGTCCTGCGACGTAAGCGCCGAGATCGAGCAATACGTGCGGCAACTGGACTCGTCTTGGGCCGTCCTCCGCCCGGCGACCTTCATGGAGGAGGTGCCCTGGTACTGGCTGAACCGCTTCGGACGCTCACTCACATTGACGACGCCGTTCGAGGCCGGGCAGCATCTGCCCCTCGTGGCGCTCGACGACGTCGGCGCTCTGGCTTCGCTTGCGGCCACGCGTCCCGGCGATTTCGCCGGCCGCACGCTGGACGTGGCCGGCGACACGCAGACACCGGCGGAAGTGGCCGCGAGTCTCACAGCGGCCCTGAGCGAGTCCGTCAGCTACGAAGAGGTGCAGGTGGAAGGCGTGTTCGTATACCAGGAGGCGTCGACACAGGTGCGCGACATCGGCTGGCTGCGGGCGCAGTACCCGCGCCTGCACACCTTCGAGAGCTGGCTGGAGCAAGGTGGTGGGCTGGAGCTCTGCCGCCGTGAGGTGGGCGCTGCCGCGGGTGTGCGGCCCGCGGCCTAGGGCGCGCGAGCTACTCCTGCCCGGCCGGCGGCTTCTGCGGAGCGGTCGCCGGTGCGGACTCAGGCACATCCAAGGGAGCTGCCTGACGCTCCGGCACCGCGGGGACGGCGGCGGCCGCCGAGGCGGCCGAATCCTCGGCCGCTGTAGCGGCGCGCAGGTCGCGGGCGGCGGCCGCAGCCGCCGCCGCAGCCGCTGCTTCGGCGTCCGCCCTGCGCTGCTTGCGCGATCGTCTCTCCGGCTCGACACCGGCGAGTCGGTCGACCGCGGCCGGCAGGTCGGCGAGCTTCCTGATCGCCACATCCGGCGGTTGCGCTCCATCGGGGAAGCGCCGCTTGGTCGGGTTGTACCAGATAGTCCGCATGCCGGCGCGCTGAGCCCCGGCGATGTCGTTGGTCGTGCCGTCGCCGACCATCACCGTGCGGCGCGGGTCGAGGGGTATGCCGCGGTCGCCCTCACGCAGCAGCGCCGCGCGGAAGAACGCGTAATTGGGCTTGTGGTCGCCGACCTCGGCCGACGAGATGACGTCGTCGACATAGTCGTCCAGTCCGACCCGTGCGAGCGCGAGCCGCACGAAGTACGCCGGCGAGTCGGCGGCGTTCGTCGCGACGACAAGGCGGTAGCGGGTGCGCAGGCGCAGCAGCGCCTCCTGCGCGCCGGCCTCCGCCTCCACCGTCTCCCAGTCCTTCATCGGGCCCTCGCGCATGCCGTTGTCGACCATGAGGGTGTTGCCCCAGTCCAGAAAGACGACGTCGATGCCGCGGCGCGCGTCGCCGGCCGAGGCGGCGGCCACGGCAGGCGCGGAAGTCGTGAGGAGGGCGCGGCCGCCTGCGGTCTGCGCGCCCTCAGCCTCTCCCGCCCGTGCCGCGGCTGCCTCTTCGGGGGACGGCCATGGCACCAGAGCGCGTGCGCCCATCGCTATGGTGAAACCCAGGGCCAGACCCGCGATCACGTCGGTCGGCCAGTGCACGCCCAGATACACGCGCGAGCCCGCCATGGCCGGTGAGAAGAGAGCCGCAGCCACGATCATCGGCCAGCGCCATCGGGTCGGCCAGGCGATCACCGCCAGGGCAGTCGCGATGGTGGTGGCCGTTGTGGTGTGACCGCTCGGGAACGCAGCGCTCGACACGTGGACGAGCGCGTTGCCCGTCGGCCGCGACCGCTCGAACGCGAGCTTGAGCAGCGGATTGAGGATCAGTGCCACGGCGATGCTCACGCCGAGGTACACGGCCTGCACCATCCGCCCGGACCACCAGAGGCCGCCGAGCAGCGCGGCGATGATCATGGCGAGAAGCCACCACATGTCGAGATCGTCCAGCGCGTGAGCTGCGCCGGTGAGCGCTCCCTTGCGGTGGCCGATGACGAAGTTGCTCACCCTGACGTCAAAGCCGTCCAGGACGCCCGTGCGGTAGAGCACGGCGACGAGGACGAATACCGCGGCGCCGGCCGCCGCGGCGATCAGGAATGCCCGGCGTTGCCGGGAGACCCGGGGTCTGTGCTCAGCAGCCGGCACAGATGAGGCCGCCGAGCGCGCGCGGCAGTTCTTCGAAGTGACTGACGATGATGTCGGCGGTGGAGTGAGCGACGTCTTTGTTGTTGGCGCCGACGAAGTGCACGGCGGCCATGCCGGCCGCTTGGGCGCCGGCGATGTCCGTGCGCTGGATGTCGCCCACGTGCGCCGCCTCGGACGGTCGCACGTCGAGCTCCTCGAGCACGTGGAGGAAGGCGCGGGGGTCGGGCTTGCTGATGCCGTGCTCATTGGAGAAGTAGGTGTACTCGAAGTAGCCGAGCAGGTCGTGCTTGTCGAGCAACTGCCTCAAGACAGAGCCCGGGGAGTAGCCCGTATCGCAGATGACGGCGAGCCGGAAGCGGTCCGCGAGCAGCGGCACCGTGTAGGCGGCACCGGGCATCGGCTCGGGGGGGACGTCGAGGACGAGCCGCTCGAACCGCTCCACCAGGCGAGCCAGGGGTTCCTCCGGAAGCTGGACCCGCAGTTCGGTCAGGATCGCGTCGACCAGCTCGGAGCAGGGCGGCGTGCGGTGCTCACGCGCCCAGACGACGTCGAAGTGGTCCCAGGCGGCGCTGAGCCCGGTCACCAGCCGCTCGCCGGAGACCGCGTGACCCGCCGCGAGCAGCGCGTCGTCGAGGAGAGTGCCGCGCAGTTGCTCGCGCTCGCGCCCGCGCGAGTCCACGAACAGCGTGCTCCAGAAGTCGAAGGTGACGGCCCTCAGCATGGGCCTAGGGTACCAGACGGGATGCGGCCGCCGTGCCGCGCTGTCGCCCGGGACGACGCGGCACGGCGGCCGTCATGACCTCAGATGGCCGGCGTCTGTCTGTCCCGGTCCCGGCTCACCGCCGGGGCGCCCTCACCGCTCGTCCAGACGGCGGCCGGGGCGCGCTCGACGTACGTGAGGTTGAGGTCGATGCTCCCGCACGCGGGGCACATCAGCAGCCGCGTGTCGCGGCCTGCGCCCTCGGGTGCGCGGAAGCGGTGGCGGCATTCGCCACAGTAGTACTCGCTGCTGCCAGGCATCGTGGTGCTCCCTTCAAGAAACCACGAGGTATTCATACATCATTCGTACCGCCTTGTAAGTCGGGCGAAGACCCGGTGCTCCAGTGCGCGTGCAGTAGACTGCCCCCATGGCAGCCGAATCCAAGAAGGCGGTCGTCGCGGCGATCATCGGGAACCTTGCGATCGCGGTGATCAAGTTCGTCGCGGGGGCCATCACCGGCAGCTCCGCGATGATCAGTGAGGGCATCCACTCCGTCGTCGACACCGGCAACGGCGGTCTGCTCTTCTACGGCCTCAACCGAGGCGCCCGGCCCGCCGACGAACACCACCCGTTCGGGCACGGCATGGAGGTCTACTTCTGGAGCCTCATCGTCGCCGTGAGCATCTTCGGCATCGGCGGCGGCATGTCCATCTACGAGGGCATCACCCACATCCAGCACCCGGCGCCGCTTGAGAGCCCCGCCATCAACTACGTGGTGCTCGCCCTGGCGGCCTTCTTCGAGAGCATCTCCTTCAGCGTGGCTTGGCGTACGTTCCGCGGGTCGCGGCACGGGCGCTCCACCATCGCCGCCATCCACCACGGCAAGGACCCCAGCCTCTTCACCGTGCTGTTTGAGGACACGGCGGCGCTGCTCGGCCTGACGGTCGCGTTCTTCGGGGTGTTCCTCAGCCACCGGCTGGACGCTCCGTGGATGGACGGCGCCGCGTCGATCGTCATCGGCTGCATCCTCATCGTCGCGGCGCTCTGGCTCGCCTACGAGAGCCGGAGCCTGCTGGTGGGCGAGTCGGCGGATCCGGAGATGATCGCGGAGATCCGCCGCATGGTTCTGGAGGACCCCTCGGTCACCGGTCTGGGCGTCGTGCTCACCATGCACCTCGGCCCGGACGACGTGCTCCTCAACATCGAGGTGAAGTTCACGCCCGGCCTTCCGGCAGAGCAGATCCACGAGGCCGTACACCGTATCGAGCGGCATATCAACGAGCCGTATCCCGAGGTGACCCGGATCTTCATCGAGGTCGAGGCACTCGGTGCTTCCCGCCGGGACGGGGCGGCGCACACGGTGCCGCTCCAGGCGTACGAGGCACGCGACACGGGCGGGGAGAGCGCCGACTGAACCCGGCTCCGCCGGGGAAAGACAACAGGCGAGGCACGGACGCACGACCACCACGCAGGGGACGCGTCCGTACCCCGTTGAAGCGGCAGGACGCGGCGGCCGGAGCCAAGGCTCCGGCCGCCGCTGTCGTACGTGCCATGTGCCTCAGGCGGCCTCGGCCGTGCCGGGGTCGACGTTGAAGCGCTGTGACACCGAGGCTCCTTCGTCGAACGGCACCATCACGCACGGTTCTACGCTCGCGGTCCAGGCATCGTGGCCCGGCAGGATGACGAACACGTCGCCGCTGCGGACGTCGAGTTCCTCGCCACCCTCAAGCGAGACGTTGATCCGGCCGGCGGCGACGTAGCCGACGTGCGCGTCGTTGCACCGCGCCTGGTCCTGCTGTTTCATCTTGAACGCGCCGAGGTCGATCACTTCGATGTGCATGCGTCCCCCGTCCGCCCGGTCGTCGGGAGAGCCGGAGGAGCGCCATGTGGCTTCGGGAGTGCTCATGATGTATCTCGTGCCGGCGGGACACCGCGGATCGGCGGTCCCATAGAGGGCGGGTTCCCGGCAGGCCACAGCGGAAACCATCGCCGTTGCGGGCGAGCTCCACTATCGCGGCGCGCAGGCCGCGAGTACGATGCGCCTATGTCAGTGTCCTGCGACCGCGTCGAGGAGATGAACGGCCGGGGCCGAGCCCTGGCTCCCTTTGCGTGGGAGCCCGTGCTCGGGGTCGCAGTGGGCTGCTTCATCGTCCTGATGCTGGTCGCCGGGCGCTACGGCTACCATCGCGACGAGCTCTACTTCGTCGCCGCGAGCAAGCACATGGCGTGGGGTTACGTCGACCAGCCGCCGCTGAGCGTCGCACTCGTGTGGCTCGCGCGTCGCCTCTTCGGCGAGTCCCTCTTCGGTCTGCGGCTGTTCCCGGCGCTGGCGTTCGCGGCGGCCGTGGCGCTCGCGGGCCTCACGGCGCGCGAGTTGGGCGGCCGCCGGTTCGCCCAGACGTTCGCCGCCCTCTTGCTCGGCGTCTCACCGTTTCTGATCTTGGGGCACATGGCGGGGCCGACCATCTACGACCTGGTGGGCTGGGCGCTGGTGATGCTGCTGGTGTTGCGTGTCCTGCGGACCGGTGACCAGCGTTGGTGGCTCCTTGTCGGCCCGGTGGTCGGCGTCTCGCTCTACGCCAAGCACACCATCCTGTTCCTCGTCATCGCCCTGCTCGCCGGACTCGTCATCGACCGCCGATGGAGAGTTCTGGCCGGCCCGTACCTCTGGGCCGCCGCCGCCATCGCGGCGGCGATGTGGGTCCCGAACCTGCTGTGGCAGGCGGATCACGGCTGGCCGGCCCTCGCCATGAGCGCAGCACTGCGGCGCAACCACTCCGGAGCGGGGTACACGGTCACCTTCGTCATCCTGCAGTTCGTGCTGCCAGGTCTCTGGGCGGCCCCGGTCTGGCTGGCCGGTCTTTGGGCGTTGCTGCGGGAGCAGCGGTGGCGCAGGTACCGGGCCCTTGCCTGGGCCTACCTGCTGCTGTTCGTCGTGCTCATGGTCGCTATGGGCGACCGGCCGTACTACCTCGGGCCGCTGTACGTCGTGCTGCTCGCGGCGGGATCGGTCATCGCTGCCGGCGTGATCGAAGGGTCGCGCCGGTTCTTCTCGGAGGAGCCGGCCGGTCTCCGGCGCGGCTCGATGTGGCGCTCGCCCGCGGCCGCATACGGCTGGGTCATCGTCTTCGCGGCCTTGTTCCTGCCGCTCTCACTGCCGGTGCTTCCCGCACACTGGCTGCACACCGTCCCCCTGCAAAAGATCGACTACAACCTGGGCGAGGAGATCGGCTGGCAGGATCTCACGGCCACGGTGGCGAGAGTCTACGACGGCCTGCCGGCCGAGGAGCGGGCGAAGACCATCATCCTGACCGGCAACTACGGGGAGGCCGGCGCCCTGCAGCGGTACGGAGCGCCCTTCGGGCTGCCGGCCGTGTACTCCGGTCACAACAACTTCCACGCATGGGGCCCACCGCCGGACGGCGCGACCGCCGCGATCGTGGTGGGCTTCTGGGACGAGTCCTACCTCACGCCGTACTTCACGACGATCACCCGCGCGGGCAAGATCTCCAACCAGGCCGGCGTCGACAACGACGAGGACGGACTGCCCATCTGGGTCGTCCGGGGGCTCAAGCGACCGTGGTCCGAAGTCTGGCCGAAGTTCCAGCACTACGACTGAGAGGAGAAGTCGCGGTGAAGGTGGTCGTGCCGCTGACCATCGGCTGTGGTCTGGTGGGGGTCGTCGCCGTTGCCCTGGCGATCGTTGGCTGGGACTGGATGTGGTGGGTCATCGCCAACGGGGCGCTCACGGGTCTGATGCTTGTGCTGTTCCGCGGATCGGTGACCGGTGAGGACCAGAAGCGGCCGCCCGGCGTCGCGCGCGTGTCGGCCGCGCGCTGGGCCGGGCCCCTCGACCCGGACACGCTGGCGGCGGAGGAGCGAAGGCTCGAGCCCGACCCGGACGTGGAGGCCGAGTCCAGAGCTGAGGACCTGGACACCGGCTTCGCGTTTCTGTGGACGGCCGCCCCGCCGGCCGCCGCGGCCGTCCTCGCCATCATCTTCGCGTTCTAGACTGGGCGCATGCAGGCGTTTGCCGTCGTCATCGCGCTTCTCGCCGTCGCCGTCCTCGGGTGGGCGCTCTCGGCCGGCGCGCGCCGCGTGTTGCGCCGGCATGGCGTGCCCACCGACGAGCGGGCCGTGCGGGACCATGCCGCGCCGGGCTTCCCGGACGGCGAGCCGGAGGAGAGCGACCTCACCGGCGGGCCGGCCGTCGCCGACCGCGCCGGCGACTGACGACCTGACGTACGGCTGTACGTTCCGGCAGGCCGGGCGTCCGCACGCGAGGCCCCTCCGGGGTAGGGTGCTGACATGCTTACCGGCATCGTCGCCTACCCCATCGCCGCGGCCGCCGCGGTCCTGTACGCCTGGCGGGCCGCCCGCGGCGGCCAGCCCGCCTTCGTCGTCGCCATGCGTGCCCTGTTCTCGCTGCATCTCGGCTGGGTCGTCGGGGCGACGCTGTTCCCGCTGCCGGTGAGCGCCGTCGCGATCGCGACGGAGGCCGCCGGCCGGCACGTGGAGGTCGATCTCATCCCTCTCGCGTCCATTCGCGACGTACTGCTTCACGGGTCGCGCTTCGCCCAGGTCTGGATCCTCGGCGGCAACGTTCTGACGCTGGCGCCGTTCGGGTTCCTGCTGCCGTTCGCCGCGCCGCCGCTGGCCACGTGGCGGCGCATGGTCGTCTCGGCGCTCCTGTTCCCGCTTGGCATCGAGCTCGCCCAGTTGGGGGTGTCTTTGGCGCTGGGCTACTCCTACCGCGCCACCGAGGTCGACGACGTCCTGTTGAACTTCCTCGGTATCCTTCTTGGCTTCGCGGTGTACGCGGCGCTCCGCGGTGTCGTCGTGACGGCGGACCCGGTCCCCCGGCCGGACGCCGAGGTCTCAGCCGGCAGGTGAGACGAGCCGCTCGCAGCTGAGGCGCCGCCTGCAGGCATCGCACAGCTCGGGCTCGTCCTCCTTGGCGCCGATGCCGGAGTCGATAGTCTGCCGGTGCTCCTTCGTCGTGATCGGCCTGCCGCAGCGCTTGCAGCTGAGCAGGTCGAACGTGCGGCCCCAGATGGTGCGCGTGGTGGCCGTGTCGACCATGCTGATGCAGTCCGTGGGGCACGCCTCGTAGCACGAGGCGCAGCCGACGCAGTCCTGCGCCGCGGTCTGGCCGAACGGTGGGCCGACGTGCTTGCCGGAGCCGCGGCCGCTCACCGCGAGCGCGTCGTAGCCGGCGGCCGAGCACACCCGCACGCACAGCTCGCACAGGATGCAGTCCGGGAGCGGCGCGTCCTCCACCGGCGCGAACAGAGGCTCGCCGACCTCGTACTGTTCGGCTAGCCGCCGCAGCACCGGCGCCTCCGGCGCGCGCCGGAGGAGCAGTTGGAGGTTCATCCTGCGGAGCTCGCGGATTCGCGGCGAGTCCGTGGTCACGGTGAGTCCGGCCGACACGGGGTAGTCGCACGACGTGGTGAGCTGCGTCCAGTCGCGGCCGGGCCGGCGGATCTCCACCAGGCAGAGCCGGCAGCTGGCATTGGCCGTCACCGCGTCGTGGTGGCACAGCCCGGGCACGTCCCGGCCGGCGTTCCGCGCGGCGCTCAGGAGACTTGACCCGTCCGGCGCGGTGACCGCCGCGCCGTCGATGATGAGCTCAACGTCCACGGCGGCCTCCTACTGCACCAGCACGGCGTCGAACCTGCAGACGTCCCTGCAGATGCCGCACTTGATGCACAGCTCCGGATCGATGGTGTGAAGTTGCTTCTTCTCTCCGCTGATGGCGCCCGACGGGCAGCGTACCCTGCATGCCATGCAGCCGGTGCAGCGCTCTTCGATGATGCTGAACGCGATGAGCGCCTTGCAGACGCCGGCGGGGCAGCGTTTCTCGTTCACGTGGGCGGCGTACTCGTCGCGGAAGTAGCGCAGCGTGGACAGCACGGGGTTCACGCCGCTCGTGCCGAGCGCGCAGAGCGAGGTTGCCTCCACCGTGTCGCAGAGCTGCTCGATCAGCGGGATGGTGTCCTGCGTGCCGCGCCCCTCGCTGATGTCCTCGAGCAGGTCGTGCAGGCAGGCGAGCCCCTCCCGGCACGAGGTGCAGTTGCCGCACGACTCGGCGGCGAGGAACCGCAGGAAGTACTTGGCGACGTCCACCATGCAGGTGTCCTCGTCCATCACGATCATGCCGCCGGAGCCCATCATGGAGCCCTCGGCCACGAGCGTGTCGAAGTCCACCGGCACGTCGAGCTTGGCGGCCGGGAGGCAGCCGCCCGAAGGGCCGCCGGTCTGGACGGCTTTGAACTGCCGGCCCCCCGGGACCCCTCCGCCGGCGCCGAAGACGATGTCGCGGAGGGTCGTGCCCATCGGGACCTCGACGAGGCCGGTGTTGTTCACCTTGCCGACCAGCGAGAAGATCTTGGTCCCCGGCGAGCCCTCGGTGCCGATGGAGCGGTACCAGTCGGCGCCGCGGAGCACGATCTGGGGCACGTTGGCCCAGGTCTCGACGTTGTTGAGGTTGGTGGGTCGGCCCCAGAGGCCGCGCTCGGAGAGGTGGATGAGGCGCCGGCGCGGCACCCCGCGCCGGCCCTCGAGCGAGGCCATCATCGCGCTGGCCTCGCCGCAGACGAAGGCGCCGCCGCCGCGGCTGACGTGCAGGTCGAACGTGTGGTCGCTGCCGAGGATGTGCTCGCCGAGCAGGCCGGCCTCGCGCGCCTGCTCAATGGCGCGCGTGATGCGCTCGACCGCGACCGGGTACTCCTGGCGCACGTACACGTGGCCCTCGCGGGCGCCCATCGCGTAGGCGCCGATGATCATGCCCTCGAGCACGCTGTGAGGGTTGCCCTCGAGGAGCGCGTCGTCCATGAAGGCGCCGGGGTCGCCCTCGTCGGCGTTGCAGACCACGTACTTGAGGTCACCCTCGGCTTTGCGGCACGCCTCCCACTTACGACCGGTGGGGAACCCGGCGCCGCCGCGGCCGCGCAGGCCCGAGCGCTTGACCTCCTCGAGCACCGCCTCGGGCCCCACTTCGAGTGCCCGGACAAGCGCCGCGTAGCCGCCCAGCGCGATGTAGTCGTCGATGGAAGCCGGGTCCAGGAGCCCGCTGTCGCCGAGCAGGAGGCGTTCCTGGCCGCGATAAAACGGGATCTCGCGCTCGGTGTTGCAGGCGCCGTCCGCGTCGAGACAGAGCAGGCGTTCGACGAGGCCGCCGAGCGCGGTCTTCTCGACGATCTCGGCGGCGTCGTCCACCTGCACATGCTGGTAGACGATGCCTTCAGGCTCCAAGACCACCAGCGGGCTGCTCTGGCAGAATCCGAGGCAGCCCGTGGCACGGACCTCGATGTCGCCGGCGACTCCGCGCTCTTCGACCTGGGCGCGCAGCGCGTCGACCACCTGCAGCGCGCCCTGCGCGCGGCACCCGGTGCCGGCGCACACGGCGAGGACCTTGCGCCCGGGGTCGCGAGCGCCGACGAGCGTGTCGCGCCGCCGCTGCAGCGCGGGCGCGTCCGCGAGCCGGGGGCTCACGGGGTGTCCTCCACGGCCAGGACCTTCTTGACCAGCCGCGAGACGCCGTCGCCGGTCATGTGGCCGTGGTACTCGCCGTCGAGCAGGACCAGCGGGCCCAGGGCACAGGCGCCGACGCACCCCACCTCCTCAATGGAGAGCGACAGGTCCGGAGTCGTCTGGCCGGCCCCGATGCCCGTGTCGCGCTCGAGCTGCTCGAGCAGCCGGGGAGCGCCGCGGACATGGCAGGCGGTGCCCATGCAGACCGTGCAGGTGTGCTCACCGCGAGGCTCGGTGTGGAAGCCGTGGTAGAAGGTGGCGACGCCGTAGACTTGGGACGGCGCCATCCCGAGGTGGGTCGCGGTCTCGCGCAGCGCCTCCTCGGGCAGGTAGCGGAACTCGGCCTGCAGGTCGTGCAGGATGTTGACGAGCTCGCCGGGCTCGTGCCGGGGATAACGCGCCAGCACGGTCGCCGCGCGGATGGTCTCGCCAGCTTGGTTCTCGGTCACGTCGGCACCCTCCGTCATCCGCCGGCCACCATGGGGAAGATCGAGATCTCGTCTTCGTCCGCCAGGGGCGCTTCGAGGCGTCCCGAGTAGAGGACGTTGCGGCCGTTCACCAGGATGATGATCTCGGGATTGAGCTCATCATCGACGAACACGGCGCGCCGGAACGGCCTGCCGTAGCGCGCCGCCAGCGCCTCGAGCAGCGGCCCGAGCGTGGGCGGCGGGTCGTCGACGCGCCGCTCGCTCTCTCCGGTGTAGGTCCGGATGGTCGCGAAGTATTTGACGATCATCGTGCGTGCTCTGCGCCGGGGGCGCCGGGGCCGGCGAGAGCTGCTCGCGCAGCTCGCCGGCCCCGGCGCGTCTCCCCGTCAGTTCAGAGCGAGCTCCTTCAGCTTGGCCTTGCCGGGCACACCCTTCTCGTCCCACCCGCGCAGCGAGTAGTACTCGGGCAGCATCTGGTCGAGGTGACTCACCTCGCCCTTGGCGGGGCCGGTCTTGATCGGGTCGTTCAGCAGGCGCTCCGGCAGTGTATCGTCCGCTGTCGTGTAGCCCTGCTTGAGGTTCCAGAGACGCTCCTGGTTCCAGATGCGCTCGCCGATCTTGAGGAACTCATCGAGCGAGTACTCGACGCCGGTGAGCGCCGAGAGCATCTCCGCGAGCTCGGCGCCGCCGATGCCGAACGTCGAGAACAGGCAGGCGCCGCTGGAGTCGAGTGCTGCGGTGAGGTTCTGGAACAGGATGTCCAGGCCCGCCTTGCCTTCGGTCACGCGCGGGTCCATCACGGCGCCGTTCTGCAGCACCTCGATGGCGATGGTGTAGCCGCGCACGTGGCAGCCGCCGCGGTTGCCGGTGGCGTAGTTGAGGCCGATGCCCTGCACGCCGCGCGGGTCGTAGGCCGGCATCTCCTGCTTCTTGCAGGTCATGGACAGCTCGGGGTGACCGTAGCTCTCGGCGAGGCGGAACGAGCCCTGAGCGAGCTTGGCGCCGAAGCCCTCGCCCTTGCCGGCCTTGCGCACCATCTCGACCATGGCTGCGGCGTTCCCGAACGTGAGCTGGATGCCGTCGGTGTCCTTGGTCGTGATGACGCCCATCTCGAACAGTTCCATGGCGCAGGCGATCGTGGAGCCCAGGGAGATGGTGTCAATGCCGTACTCGTTGCAGAGGAAGTTCGCCTTGGTGATGGCGTCGAGGTCGTCGATGCCGCAGTCGGCGCCGAACGACCACGCGGACTCGTACTCCGGACCCTCGCCGAAGCCTTTGTAGTCCGGATTGTCGACCTTGCTGACCCGGCCGCAGCTGATGATGCAGCTGAAGCAGCCCTTGCTGCGCTGCAACTGCTTGGCCGCGAGCGACTCACCGCCGGTCTTGTCGGCGGTGGGGAAGTAGCCGTCCTGGAAGTTGCGCGTGGGCAGAGCGCCCGTCTGGTTGAGGATGTTGACGAGCACGTCGGTGCCGTAAGCCTTGAGGCCGGCGCCGCCGACGGGGTGCGCCTGGATGAGCTTGCGCGCGTTCATGACGGCGGCCTTGAAGCGGTCGGGATCGGCGACCTGCACGGAGCCCGTGCCGTAAACCGCGATGGCCTTGAGGTTCTTGGAGCCCATCACGGCGCCGACGCCGGTGCGGCCGGCGGCGCGGTGCATCTCGTTCATGATGTTGGCGATGACCGAGAGCTGCTCGCCGGCCGGCCCGATGCAGGCCACCTTGGCCTCTTCGTCCGTCTCGGCGCGCACGAGGTCGGTCGTGTCCGGCGTGTCGTGGCCCCAGATGGCAGCGGCGTCGCGGATCTCGACCTTGTCGTTGCTGATCCACAGGTAGGAAGGCTTGGCCGCCTTGCCCTCGATGATGAGGGCGTCGTAGCCGGCGTACTTGAGCTCAGGGCCGAACGCGCCGCCCGAGTTGGACGCGGCGATCACGTTGTTGAGCGGGCCTTTGGTGACCACTTCGTAACGGCCCGCCGACGGCGCGAACGTCCCCGTGAACGGACCGGGGGCGAAGATCAGCTTGTTGTCCGGGCTCAGCGCGTCGGTCGTGGGGTCGAGCTCGTCGGTGATGATCTTGCCGCCGAGACCGCGGGCGCCGATGTAGTCGTGAGCCATCTTGACGTCGGTCGCCTCACGCGTCACCTTGCCCTTGGTGAGGTCGATGCGGAGGATCGTGCCTGTCCAGCCGTACATCTCAGCTCACCTCCTGGAAGGCGTCCTTGAACTTGGCCGCGTAGGCCTTCTTGCGCGAACGCACGTGCTGCTCATCGTCGACGAACTCGAGCGCGCCGCTGGGGCAGAAGGTCACGCACTCCGGTGCGCCCTGGCAGGTGTCGCACTTGAAGATGCTGCTCGAGGCGGCGTCGTAGCGCGCGTTGCCGAACGGGCAGGCTATGGTGCACATCTTGCAGCGGATGCAGGTGCTCTCGTCCCAGTCGACGAGGTTCGCCGTGGTGTTGCTGCGGTGCATTGCGCCGGTGGGGCAGACGGTGACGCAGGCCGCGTCGTCGCACTGCTGGCACATCATCGGCACCGACATGCCTTCGCGCTCCCACGTGTATGCCTGGACGCGTGCAGCGCTGGGACGGAACTGGCCCTCGTGCTCGAACGAGCACGCGAGCTCGCAGTTCCGGCACCCGGTGCACTTGTCCGGATGGATCATCAACACTTTCGCCATGGCCTCCTCCTTCAAGGAGCGGGGCCGCGAGCACGGTCGCCCGTCCGCGGCTCGTCGCGAGTACAGGAGAAGCATGGGGCCGGCCGTCGGCGGGGTCGATTCGTTGCGTGACTACTCTTTGCGCCGAATCACAGGGCACGTGCACACCCGAGGTGCGCCGCCGCAGCGGATCAGGAGGGCGTGTCGTCCGCGGGCTCGCCGTCCGGTTCCGGCGGACAGGAGCAGACGCGGGACCGGGTGATGAAGTGCCGTCCCTCTCCCGCGGCGAGGGAGAACCCCTCGGGCTCCCCCTCGCCGACGTCGAGGATGAGCTGCGTGTGCTTCCACACCTCGTACTGGCGGTGGTCGATGTAGAACGGCATGCCGCCGAGCTCGCCGAGCAGGACGTCGTGCTCGCCGACGATGAACTCGCCCTCGGCGAAGCAGAGGGGGAGGCTGCCGTCGCAGCAGCCCCCCGACTGGAAGAACATGATCGGGCCGCGCTCCGCCACGAGGCCGGTGACAGCCTCAAGGGCTGCCGGCGTGGCGACGACCGCCGGATCAGCTGTGGGCTCGTTCATGCTCGCGGCCCTCTCAGAAGAACCCGAGCGGGTCCGGGCTGTAGCTGACGAGCAGGTTCTTGGTCTGTGTGTAGTGTTCGAGCATCATCTGGTGGTTCTCACGACCGACGCCACTGATCTTGTACCCGCCGAAGGCCGCGCCAGCCGGATACAGGTGATAGCAGTTGGTCCAGACGCGCCCCGCCTTGATGGCGCGGCCCATGCGATAGGCGCGGTTGCCGTCGCGCGTCCACACTCCCGCGCCGAGTCCGTACAGCGTGTCGTTGGCGATCTGCAGCGCGTCCGCGTCGTCCTTGAAGGTCGTAGCCGCCAGAACAGGGCCGAAGATCTCCTCCTGGAACACGCGCATCTTGTTGTCGCCCTTCAGCACCGTGGGCTGGAAGTAGTAGCCCCCGGCGAGGTCGCCGTCCAGCACGTTGCGCTTGCCGCCGATGAGGCACTCGGCGCCTTCCTGTACGCCGATATCGACGTAGCCGGTGATCTTCTCCAGTTGCTGGGTCGAGACCTGCGGGCCCAGCATGGTCGCGGTGTCGAGCGGGCTGCCCTGGACGATCTTGCCGATGCGCTCCAGACAGCGCGCCATGAACTCGTCGTAGATCGACTCCTGGATGAGCGCGCGCGAGGGGCACGTGCACACCTCACCTTTGTTGAAGGCGTAGAGCACGAGGCCTTCCACGGCCTTGTCCAGGTAGCTGTCGTCCTTGGCCATCACGTCCTCGAAGAAGATGTTCGGCGACTTGCCGCCGAGCTCGGTGGTGGACGGGATGAGGTTCTGGGCGGCGTACTGCATGATCAGGCGCCCGGTGACGGTCTCGCCGGTGAAGCCGATCTTGGCGATGCGCGGGCTTGTCGCCAGGGCCTTGCCGATCTCGCCGCCCGGCCCGGTGATGATGTTGATGACGCCCGGCGGCACTACGTCGGCGATCACCTCGGCCAGTTTGAGGATCGACCACGGCGTAGGAGAGGCCGGCTTGAGGACCGAGCAGTTGCCGGCGGCGAGAGCCGGGGCGAGCTTCCACGCGGCCATGAGCAGCGGGAAGTTGAACGGGATGATCTGGCCGACCACGCCGAGCGGTTCGTGGAAGTGGTAGGCGACCGTGTCCTTGTCGATCTCGGTGAGTGTGCCCTCCAACGAGCGCGTGGCGCCGGCGAAGTAGCGGAAGTGGTCCACGGCCAGCGGGATGTCGGCGGCCAGCGTCTCGCGGACCGGCTTGCCGTTCTCGTAGGACTCGGCCACAGCCAGCATCTCGAGGTTCGCCTCGATGGCGTCTGCGATCTTGTTCAGGACCATCGCCCGCTCGGCGAGCGATGCCTCGCCCCAGGCGTCCTTGGCCTCGTGCGCGGCGTCGAGGGCGAGGTCGACGTCCTCGGCTGTCGACTTCGCGACCTCGCAGAACGGCTTCCCCGTCATGGGCGTGATGTTGGGCATGTACTGCCCCTTGACCGGCGGCACCCACACGCCGCCGATGAAGTTGTCGTAGCGCGGCTTGACGGTGACCACGCTGTTCGGGGCGCCGGGCGCGTCGTAGATCTTGCTCATCTCTTCTCCCACGGTCGAGATCCAGTGTCCGCCGCGTCGCCCCGCAGGGGGACGCGGCCGTCTATCGATGTGAGTCGCGCACGCGTGGTGCGGCTGCTCGCCTCCTCTCCGTCTCTCCCGGGACGGCTCGGGTCGGCCGGCTCGGGCACCTCGATGATGAGAGTGCCTGCGGAGCGGCGCGAGTGGCCGCGCGCCCATACCTGAAGAGCCGGGTTGGGCGCGTGCACACGACGGCGAGGACCGACCGCCGGAGCGGGAAAGAGGCGCGGCCGCGAAGGTCGGAGAGAGTTGGCCGCTTGAGCGGCCGCCGAGTCAGACGGGCTGCCGGCCCAGGAGCACCGCCGCCTGCAGCCCGAGCCGGATGTCGACGATGTCGTCCAACTCGTTGAGGTCGATGCCGAGCAGCTCTTCTACGTGGGCCATGCGCTTCTGCAGCGTGTTGCGGTGGATGTGCAGTTCGTCTGCGGTCTGCTGCACGGCGAGGTGGTTCTCGAAGAGCGAGTACAGGGTCTTGTAGAGGCTCGTGCGGTGCGCGGCGTCGTACTCGAGGAGTGGCGCGAACGTGCGCTGGACGATATCGGTGAGCGCCTTCTGGTCGAGTCCGTCGAGCAGGATGAGGTGGCCGCTCAACTCGTCGAAGACCGCGCCGCCGTCCGCCTCCGGAGACCGGCGGGCGGCCATGCAGGCCGCGCGCGCCTGCTGCAGACAGCGCGGCGCGCTCTCCACGCCGGCGAGCGGCGCCGAACAGCCGGCGACGAGTGGTCCGGCGGTCGCCGTCGCGGCGGCTGCGCGTAGGTCGTCGAGCAACTCTCGAGCCGCGGCGGTCTCGGCGTCGGGCAGTGACGTGAGGACGACCACGGAAGGCCCGTTGGACAGGCTCAGGAAGGGGATGCGGCGCTGGCTGAGCCAGGCGTCGAGCGCGCGCAGCACGCCGCCGGTGGACTTGTCCGCGGTCTTGCCGGCGAGTGCTTGCGCTGACGAGGGAAGCAGCGGCGCAGGCTCGACGACCGCGAGACGCAGGACGCTCGCGGCGCTGAACCCTTGTTCTTCGAGGCGGATGCGCAGGTCCTGCGTGGGAGTGCGGCCGGCGAGGATGTCGCGAAGC
Organism: uncultured Thermoleophilia bacterium; assembly: GCA_963775255.1. Taxonomy (GTDB): domain Bacteria; phylum Actinomycetota; class Thermoleophilia; order UBA2241; family UBA2241; genus CAIXSE01. The sequence continues at coordinate 25,641 of CAVZIA010000002.1, forward strand.
AGGCCGCGGCGCACCCGGCGGCGCATCTTCAGCTCGTCGCGCTTGCGCAGCAGCTCGAGCGTGACGAGCTGCTGGAGATACAGCAGAGACGCGGCGGCGAAGTCGCTGGGCTGCCGCCGCGAGACGACCGCCGCGAGCACACGCTCCACGCGGTCCATGATCAGTACCTCGCGGAAGTAGATGCGCTCGTCCTCCGCGTCCACCACGGCGTGCGGGCCGGGCAGCCCGCGCAGGCGCTCGTAGGCGTCCCAGAGGCCGTGGACGAGCGCGCCGTCGCCCGACGCGCGGCCAGAGGCGCAGACGACTCGCCCCTGCGTGTCGAACAGCACGATGGGGACTTCGAGGATCGAGGCGACCCTGTCGACCAGCTCTCCAACGTCCTTCTCCTGCACGACGAGCTCGAGCAGCTGGATCTGCAGCGCCGCGGTGCGGCGCAGGGTCTGCATGTCGCGGGCGGCCGAGGTCGCGGGCTCGCCGGGGTCCGCGTCGTGCTCGAGTAGGGCCGCCTCGAGTTCTTCCGTGTGGCGGCGTACCTGGTCTTGCAGCCTGACGGTGGTCTGGAACAGCCCGAAGTCCGACTCCCGGACGTCCATCGCGGCCTCCGCGCGGTCCATCAGGGCGCTGACGATCTTGTTGAGCCGCGCGATCTCGGACTGCAGCGCGGCGACGTCCCGGGTGCCGGGCTCCTCAGCCACGGCGGGTCACCCCGGCCGCTCGCCGCGACCCGATGGCGACCGCGGTGAGCGTCTGGTTCATGTGCACGCCGCAGTACTGCTCCCCGTAGGTGTTGAACCCCACCGCGTTGTTGGCGCGCAGCACGTCGGCGACAGGCTGCTCGACTCCGGTCTGGGCGATCTCGAGCTTGCGGAGAATACAGTCGAAGGTGAGCACGACCTGCGGTGGCCCGATGCGGGCGCGGACCTGCGCGAGGGCCGTCTCGAGGTTGCGCACCAGGTCGACGCCCTCGGCCACGCGCAACACGACACCGCGTTCGATGGCGCAGTAGAACTTGAGGCTGCCGTCGGGGTTCACCTTCTGGATCGAGCGCACGTAGTTGCCGCCGTCGATGAGGACGACGACGGGCGAGGCCGCGAAGTGGGCCGGTCCGAGGTCGCGCGCATGGACGCCGAGCATGCGCGCGTACTCCTCCGCCGCCGGCAGCCCGTTGATCTCGCTGACAACGCGCGCGTCGGGGTCCGCCTGGGTCACGACCAGTCGCTCGTCGGTGGGCTCGAAGTGCTGCGTCTTGAACTCCATGAAGGGGAGCGGTGTGGAGACGAGAACGAGGACGGCGGAGCCGCTGACGAACTCGCCGTCCCGGTAGATGTACGTGCTCGCGAAGCTCATGCTGTCGCCCGCGGACCCGCCGACCAGCGGGATGTCCGCCAGGCCCTCCTGGAGCGCGTGCGCCAACTGCTCCTCGTGGCCGAAGAGTCCGTCCACGAGCAGGAAGCCGAAGGAGTTGTGCGCGTCGGCCTGCGGCGCCTCGTCTTCGAGCCGGCGCCGCAGGCCGCTCGCGAACGCGACGCCCTCCGGGATGCTGAACTCCTGGAGATCGTCGAGGTACCCGACCACGGCCGCGCCGGCCGACGGGGCGAAGCTGACGCCGGTAAGGCTCCCGTCGCGGCACCCCCTCGGTCCGATCTCGCCGGCGGTGGTGCAGCCGACCACGGGAGCGGCGCCGAACAATGAGCCGATCTCGCCCGCAAGCGCGTCGCGGTCGTACTCGCTGGAGCAGAAGAAGAGGACGAGGGACGTGTCCGGCTGCGCCAGGCCCCGGTGTAGCTCGTCGGCGGCCGTCCGGGGATCGGCGGCGCAGGATTGTGCGATGCGGATGCTCCGTTCGTCGCTCATCGGCTGCCCTCGTCGTCCGGCGCACGGCGTGTGGTCCCGTGCACACTCAGGACTTCATGATACCGCCGCCACGCGCGCCGGCGAGTGTGCACTCGCACGAGGATCGGCCGTGCGGCCACGCGGCCGCCGGTCAGGAGGCGTCGTCCGGCGGCGCGGCTTCGCCGGCCCCCGGCCTCCGCCACATGCGGCCGGCGACGATGACCACGAGAGCCACCGCGACCGTCACGGCGCTGAAAACCTCGCTGAAGGTGTCGCTGCGGTCGACGAAAGCCGGGGTCACCATCAGGGACGCCACGTCGCGCGCCGCGACGAGCAGGGCTCCCATGAGCCAGACGGGCGTGAGGCTCCCCGCGGAGCGGCGGTAGACCCAGACTCCGACGACTGCGGCGGCCAGGGAACCCGCCAGCCGTGAGAGGAAGAAGGAGTCGCCGAGAGTCGCCGGGCGAAGCTCAGGACCCCACACGAGGAGCCACTGCGCGACGCCGACCACCAGGCCCACGGCCACAGGGCTGAAGCGGCGCAGGAGTCGGCGCGCCACGAACCGGTACCAGGCGATGGCGGCGAGGGCCGAGGAGAACACACCCGTGACGATCCAGCCGGCGAGCAGGGCGGCCGAGGATGCGCGCGGAGGACCCACATCGATCCCCGGTAACCGGCTGCACACGAGGACGGAGAATGCCACGGCCAGAGGCGGGGTCAGGGTGGCCACGAGATACGTCGGGCGTGGAGCCCGCCACGAAGCCAGAGCCCGGACCATGCTGCGGACCGCGGCGGAGGGCGAGTACACGCCGCTCAGGATCCACGCGGTGAGTGCGACCGGGAAGGCGGTGACGAGCATCGTGTAGAGGGGGTCCGCCAAGGCGGTCTTCGCCAGCGCGACTGCGAGCAGGACGACGGAGACTCCGACGGCGACGAGGAGGCGCTTGGCTCCGTGACCGGGGACCGGATCGGGGACGTCGCCGGCCGAGACGACGAGCACCGCCGCCAGCGCCGGGAACAGGGCGGCCAGGGAGACGCTGTGGCCGAACACCCCCAGAGGCAGAAACACGACCGGGCACATCCCCACCAGGACGAAGGTCGGCCAGGGATGTCGCGCGAGCGGACTCCCCGGCCGGCCGGGCGGGCTTGTGGGGGCGGCGGACATGCGGGCATCGTAGCAGCCGGGTCCCGGCGGCGGCGCGGGCGACGAAGTCGTCCCCGCGGGGTACACTACAGGGTGACCGCCCGGCCGGCGACAGCCCAGCCGGGCTTTTGGACGTCAGGAGAACCCCCGTGCACCCCGTCGACAAGATACGCAATCTCGCCATCATCGCCCACATCGATCACGGCAAGACGACCCTGATCGACAGCATCTTCCGCGCCGCCCACGTGTTCCGCGAGAACGCGCACATCGACGAACGCGTCATGGACAGCAACGACCTCGAGCGCGAGCGCGGGATCACCATCCGCTCCAAGCACTGCACCGTGGAGTGGAAGGATTACCTCATCAACATCATCGACACGCCGGGGCACGCCGACTTCAGCGGCGAGGTCGAGCGCGTGCTCAGCATGGTCGATTCCGTGCTGCTGCTGGTGGACGCCAATGAGGGCCCCATGCCCCAGACGCGCTACGTGCTCATGCGTGCGCTCAGCTTCGGCCTGCGGCCGATCGTCATCGTCAACAAGGCCGACCGGCCCAACGCCGATCCTTCGGGTGCTCTCGACAAGACCTTCGACCTCTTCGTCGAACTCGGCGCCAACAACGAGCAACTGGACTTCCCGGTGCTGTACGGCTCCGGCCTCGAGGGCTGGATCGTCAACGACATAGACGAGTACAGGAAGGAAGAGCACGAGCGCGAGGAGCACCTGCACGACGGCGCCGGCCTCTCGCCGGCGCTGCTGCGGGAGCTGGCCGACGCCGGCATGAACGACCTCTTCGAGACCATCGTCGCCAGCGTCCCCGCGCCCAAGGTCGACCAGGATGCCCCGTTCCTCATGCAGGTGAGTACGCTCGCCTGGAGCGACTACATCGGCCGCATCGGCTGCGGGCGGGTGCTCGCCGGCGGGCTCAAGGTCGGTGACGAGGTGCAGCGCATCACGACGCGCCACCTCGAGGTGGGCGACCCCGAGGCCGGGTGGGAATGCACTGGCGCGGACGCCGCGCGCGTGACGCACCTCTGGGTGACGCGCGGCCTCGAGAACCGTGAGGTCGAGGAGGCCTCCGCCGGCGACATCGTCTGGCTCGCCGGCCCCGCCGACATCACGCTCGGGGATACGCTGGCGTCGCCCGACCTGGATCCGGACGAGGCCGCCCTGCCGCCTCTCGAGATCGAAGAGCCGACGGTCAGCATGTTCTTCCTCGTCAACAACGGCCCGTTCGCCGGTCAGGACGGCAAGGCAGCCACGCTGCGCCAGCTCAAGGACCGGCTCGAACGCGAACTGCGCGTCAACGTCGCGCTCCGCGTGGAGGACCTGGGGCGGCCGGACGGCGTCAAGGTCTCCGGCCGCGGTGAGCTGCACCTCGCGATCCTCATCGAGGAGATGCGCCGCGAGGGCCTCGAGCTCTGCGTCTCGCGCCCCGAGGTCATCACCCACCGCGACAGCCACGGCAAGCTCCTCGAGCCGATGGAGCAGCTGATCATCGACGTGCCCGAGGAGTACCAGGGCGCGATCATCCAGGAGCTCAGCCTGCGCAAGGGCGAGCTGCTGGGTGTCGAGTCGACGGGGACCGGCCTCGTCCGTCTCGAGTTCACCATCACGACGCGCGGCCTGATCGGCTACCGCAGCGACTTCCTCACCGAGACGCGCGGTCTGGGCGTGATGAGTTCGCGCTTCACGGGCTACGGACCGTGGAAGGGCGACTTGCCCGGCCGCAACCGCGGCTCGCTCGTCAGTCAGACCGCCGGTGAGGCGGCCGGCTACTCGCTCGAGAACCTGCAGAACCGCGCCGTGCTGTTCGTCGGCAACATGACCCCGGTTTACGAGGGCATGATCGTCGGCGAGAACTCGCGCAGCGACGACATGCTGTGCAACCCCACCAAGCGCAAGCAGCTCGGCAACTACCGGTCGTCCACCAAGGACATCGACGCCGGCCTCAAAGTGCCTCGCCCCATCACCCTCGAGAGCGCCCTCGAGTGGATCGCCGACGACGAGCTCGTCGAGGTCACGCCCAAGATCGTGCGCGTGCGCAAGCACATCCTGAGCACCGAGCAGCGCAAGAAGTTCGAGAAGCGCGGCGCGGACGCCTGACGCCCAGGCGGCCTGGTCGCCGCGCGCCCT
>CAVZIA010000003.1:0-124634 GCA_963775255.1 uncultured Thermoleophilia bacterium
GGGCCTGAGATTGGTGCGCGGGGCAGGTCCACGTCGGGGTGACTCGCTGACCACACGACCTGGTACAAGGCCAGAAGTGATTGAGCGCCGCGACGCACGCAACGCGCACTGAATTTACTCTTCATTCTTTCTTAACAATGCCGCATCGGCAATGTTTGAGAGGAGGTCCGCGTCGCCCCGAGCCCCGGAGCAACGAAGACCCTCTGATGGGACCGACTGATGACCGGACGCCTCTACTTCAACAAGCACCGCCGCAAGTGGCAGGCCATCGTCGAGCTGGGGACGTGACCCCGCCACCGGCAAGCGCCGCCAGGTATTCCGCGACGGCGAAGACCAAGGCCGAGGCCCGGCAGATCCTCCAGCGGCTTTGCGCGAACTGGAGGACGGCACCCACGTCGCGCCGAGCGAGACGACGCTGGAGGAGTACCTGACCTCGTGGCTTGAGGACGTCGCCCGGCACAGGGTCACGGCCCGCAGTCTCGACCGCTACCGCAGCATCGTCCGCGTGCAGCTCATCCCCGCTCTGGGCGGCGTCAAGCTGACCTCACTGCGCCCCGACCAGGTCCAGCACCTCTACTGGAGCTCATGGACGGAAAGCTCTCTGCTGCCACGATCCAGAAGGTTCACACGGTGCTCCACGGCTCCCTCAAGCACGCGGTGGCGATGCGGCATGCTGCCCCGCAATCCCGCCGACAACATGGCACTTGCCGAGGATCAGGCGACGGGAGATGACGGCCTTGAGCGAAGAGGAGATCGGCAAGCTCCTGGCCGCCGCCGAGGGCACACCGGTGGCCGTTCCCCTGCTCTGCCTCGTGACCCTCGGCGTGCGGCGTGGGGAACTGCTCGGTCTCACCTGGCCCGACGTCGACTTCGAGCAGGGCCAGGTCTCGGTGCGACGCACGCTGGAGGAATCCTCAGCCGGCGTCACCCTTAAAGAGCCGAAGACGGCGCGCGCCACGCGCACGCTCGCTCTGCCGGCGATCACCGCCGATGCCTTCGGGAACACCGCCGCGCACAGCTGTGAGGCGAGGCTGCGCCTCGGCCCCGGCTTCAACGCCGCCGAGCTCGTCTTTCCCGGGGGCGGACGGTGAGCCGTGGTGGAGCTCGAACTTCGCCCGTGCGTGCCGACGGGTCTTCGATGATGCGGGCCTCTTTCGCGTCGCGGCTGCACGATCTGCGTCACACCCACGCGACGATGCTGCTGCGCGCCGGCGTCCACCCGAAGGTGGTCACCGAGCGCCTCGGGCACGCCTCGATCTCGAATCACTCTGGACACCTACGGCCAAATATGTGATGCCGGGGATGCAGCAGGAGGCCGCGGAGCGATGCGACCAAGCCTGCGGGCGGGCGCCGCCCGGATGAGGCCGGCAAGGTCCAGGTGCGAGGCTGCACGTTCCCAGTACGCGGAGACGGAAGCGACCGAAGCGGCTACAAACCGCGCTTTCGTCGCTTCGGACGCACCCCCGCCGCGGTCGACAGGCTCTACGACGCCCCCGCGTGAGTGGCAGAACTGACGCGGCCGACGGCCGGCCCACTTGGCCAGAATCCTTGAGCTTGCGACCGGAGCCCCGGGGGAGATGCGTCAGTTCATGCTTGTACGGGCTCGCTTCCGCTGTGATCTGCGTCCATCGTTCTAGTATCGGCTGATGTTCGCCGTCGAGTTCCACTCCAAGTCGTTGCCGCTGATTGTGGGTGACTTCGAGGAGTTGTCCAAGATCCCGTAATTGCAGTGAGAGCAGTAGTTGTCACGGACGGTACCTGTGCCGCTGTCACGGAACAGGATTCCGTACTGCTTGTCGTACTCGCACCAGTTGTCCTCGATGAGCAGGTTCGCGTGGCCGCCAATGCAGATGCCGCCCGAGTTCCCGGTCCCGCACTGCGTGACCTTGTTACCCGTGATTCGCCCCGTGGCAGATCCCCAGAAGCCGATGCCCACGCCCCTGTTGCCCGTGGTCGTGTTGTCCTCTATCCGAACGACTGCATGGTCGTTGCCTGTGATTCCATTCTCGCGGTTGTTCTGGCAGACGTTGCCGCTGACGGTCGCCCTGCTGTGGCCGTAGATCACGATACCGTCCTCCAGATTGTTCGAGCACCTGTTGTCCTCGATGCGAGGCCTGGACTTCTCACTGCATGCAATGCCGTTCTCATTCCCTGTGCAGCGATTGGAGTTCAGGACGGGGCGGGCGGCCTCCCACACAAGGATGCCGCTGCCGTTCGAGTCCGTGCAGATGTTGCGCACGATGCTCGGCTTGGCCGCTCCGTAGATGGCGATCCCCGCTTGGCCATTTCGTTGGAAGCGGCAGGTCTCTAGCGAGACTGTGCTCTCACCTGAGATGCCGATGCCGAGCTCATTCTCGTCGAAGAGGCAGTCGCGGACGTAGCCTGTTGACGACCCCTTGAGCCAAAGCGCCTCATACCACCAATGAGGCTTCTTGTCGGCCCCCACGAAGCGGCAGTCAACGATGCGCACCTCGGCGTCGTGCACGGTGACGATGCCGCCGGCCTTCGTGCCCGAGTGCCGAAAGGTGATGCCCTCCGCTCCAAAGCCGTCTGCGTCCACAAGCAGCCCGGTCTTTGCGACCGTGCTCTCGATTACTGTCTTGCCCCGGCTGTCCCCGAGGAGATGAACCGGCTTTGAGAGCGTCACCGAAGCATCGAGTGCGTAGGTGCCCGCGGGGATGTAGATGGTTCCGTTCTCCCTTACGGTCGCCACCGCCGCCTCCAGGCTGGCCGGAAACCCCTCCGCACTCACCACGAGCTTGATGCGCTCCGGGGCTTCTGTCGACTGAGCTTGTGTGGATTCTCCGGCGTTGCTGCCCCTCGTCAGCATGATCACGGCCGCGAGCGACGCCACCACGGCAACAGGATCACAGTGATCCACGTAACGCGCCGCCTCTTGGCACGACCATCTGAAAGCGGCGCTGCAACCCCGCCTGAGGTGGGCTTCGCCGGGGCTGTCGCCGGCTTTGGCGGATCGGTCTCTAGCATGGGGACTGGGTCTGACGTCGGTGTGGCACTTGCGGCGGGTTCCGGCGGTCCCTCAGCAGGAGCCAAGCTCCGTCCGCAGCTACGACAGAACAGATCTCCCTCCAATGCTTGCCGACCGCAAGTTGGACACCATCCCATCACGCACCCCACCCCCGTCTAATGCACCCCGAGCTCACGGTCATGTCATGCTCCAGCGGCGCGGACCTGTCCACACCTGGGACAGAACCTATCGTCGTCGAAGTCGAACTTGCTTCCGCAGCGACCGCAGTAGTTCGCGCGTCCCGCGGAAGCTGCGTCCTGTGCGAGTGGCGCTGACACTGTTGCGCCCGGGACTTGCTCGTCGATTGGTGTTGCTGTTGTGACGGCGGAGACCTCGGGCGCGCCAACCTCAAGACCCCCTGCGGGTGAAGGAGCAGGCCGTACGGGAGGTTTGGGGACCGGCGGGGGGACCGATGGCCACGACGTCTGCAAGCCCAACTTCGGCCGGCGCACCACTGTTGTTCCGGCGAGGCGATCGCCGAACCTCTGAGCGGCTGGACTGCCAGTGATGCAAACGATGGTCACCACGATACCGACCAGCGAGAAAGCACCGTAGAACTTGCAGAAGCTGCGCACCAAGGCCGCCCACAGGCCGGGGTGCTGGCCATCACCTCTGATGACCCTCAGGCGCAGCGCCATCTTCCCGAGCGTCGCGCCCCAGATCGTCTCCATCCCACCGAAGTAGCCAAACCACCCTGCCAGGGCGACGATGGCTGCGGCCGCCTCGCTCTGATGTCCGGCAGCAGCATCAATTGCTGCAGCGATGGACCCGATTGCGATGCCAAGCACGACGAGGTCGATGATGAAGGCGAGCAGACGCAGCCCAACGCCTACCGGTTCGAGTTGCCTCGACCCTGTCAGAAGTGCTGACAGACGGACATTGCGCTGATAGCGACCGGATGCCTTCGCCACCCAGACGACCACGACGATTGGCAACACGAAGATGCACAGCACGAAGACAACGCTCAGTACCTCTGGCGCACCCACTCAGACCTCCCTAAGGCCCCCCACATTTGCCCCTACCGAACTACGGTATCGACAACGCGCCGTCGAATCTACAAGGCAAACCCGGTCTGCCCCTTGGCCGAGACCCGCGAGATCTCCCCCGACCTCCCGGGGAGGTGCGTCACTTCATCGTTGTACGGTCGCGTCGTTCATGACGAACAGTCTCGCTATGGCAGCGTCCCTGCCGCCAGGCGGCTCTCGTAGGTGTCCTCAGTCCGGCAGCGGTTCACGATGATCGTCTCGACCAGTGGAGCCCCCATCGTCCAGTAGACCAGGCCGGCCTCTTCGTAGTAGACGATCACTCGCTCGTAGAACCTGCCGCTGCGTCCGTGCGCGCGAACATGGTCCACTAGGTCGACGAAGAGCTGCTCGTCCACGCGCTCCCTGACGATGTACTCGTGCGGCCACTCCGGCATCGTCTTAGCGAACGTCCAACGCTCGCGATCGACAAATGCGCGAAGATGGTCGGGGAGTACTTCGCTGCTCATGAAGTGGGGTCTGGTTCTTCTGAGGCTGCCGGAGGGTACGCGACTGCCACGATTCGCTGCGCCTGCGCAACCAAGTTACCGATTACCGTCTGACGGTCTGGGCCCGACTGCACGTCCAGGGGGAACCACAGGTGACCTTGGTGGTGGACGGCGTTTGCCGCAAGCGCTGAGCGTTCGAGTCTTCCGGCGATCTCGATGAAGTGGCCGGTGTCTTCGCGGAAGCGAAGCCATACCGGCGTCTTGTGGCCTTGGAAGGGGTTCCTTGTGCCCACGCTGTAGCAGGACCATTCCCCTGACACGCGGCGGCATACGTAGCGCCGGCGGTATGGCTGAGCACCGCGATCCGTGCCGAAGGGCAGCACCCGATCGCCTGGAGTGAGTGCGCGTGTGACCCGCTCCACGAGCATCTCCCACCACGCCTCCCGCTCGCGCCAAGCCAGCAGCTCCGGATCAGTTGTGGGTGGCGGTCCGTTCGTCGCCGTTGAAGACCTGGTACATGGCCTCGAACTGATTCAGGTCATCTCGGAACCGCGCGGAGGTGACTGTAGAGAGTGCCTCCAATGCGTCATCCCAGCTGACCACTGCACACGCTACTTCGGCGGCTTCACATGGAATTCGCCAAGGCCCGACACCCGCAAGCCCGAAGAGGGCGCTCGCGTAGGCGGTGATCTCCTCTAACCGCGACTTCGGCACGAGAAGAAGCAACCACCGCCCCCGCCAACACAAAGCGCAGATACGTAGGATTCCAACTGCCGCAGGCCGAACGGGGCTCCGAGTTTGGCCTCGACCTTGACTACAGCCTTGCCCTCGGCGTCCCGTCCTTCGAGGTCGGGCCGTCCGCGATCCTCTTGGCGGCTCTCTGCCAGGCCAGCGGAAGTCCAGGACTCAATGAGTAACCTGCAGCCGAGCTGATCCAGTGGGTGAATGCTCGCTCACCTTCAGCATCTCTCAACAGGTAGGCCAATCCTTGGGTGCATAGGAGCTCGCCCTGCTGCCAGAACGATCCGAACTGCGCGAGATGGCCGAGTAGCGTCCATGGCCATAAGCACAGTACAACCAAGCCGAGGATGGCAAGGCGGATTTCACGTGCCGGAGGCACAGCTGAGGGCAAGGACACCAGCCCGTTGTCGCGACCGATGAGACCTATGCGACGGAGGCAAGGGTGCCGACGGGGTTGCAGCCGCGGTTGCAGACCGGCTAGCCCTGCGTCGCTTCGTCTCTTGCGTCTTGAGGGGAGACTCACGGCTCGGCCAAGCCGTGCAAGGGCGGCGCTCTCCCAGCTGAGCTAGCGGCCCACGAGGGGGACAAGTATAGCGCGTGAGCCCGAGCAGACCCGTCCGGCCCTATCGAGTCATGGGGACTGGGGTTGCGGAATGGTTGCAGCCTGGGTTGTGGACGCCGCGCCCTGAAGCCCTGAAGCCCCCTGAAGCCCTGAAGCCGATCCAGACGATGAACACACTCATCCGTGGCGCAAGCACGAGGCGCTCGTCGGCCGGCTCGGCCCGTGCACCGGCCGTCAGGCGTGCCTCATACGGATGCCACGAGCCAGCCAGAAGATCCAGGAGACGGTGGTCACGATGGCAATGGCTAGCGGGAGCCACAAGGCCGTGATCGCAAGCAGAGAGTAGAGCACGCATGCGAAGTAGCCGTTTCGCCTGTTTTCATGCATCGTCGTCGCAGATCTCTCGTCAGTGGTGAGCCCGTTCTTCAGCGCCGCGTCGGTGACCAGGACCCAGCCGATCGCCAGACCCGCCAGGACCGCGTTGTAGAGCACGACCGCTGGCGCCGCGTGGTCGGTGAAGACAAACGACCCCAGCAACCCCGCCGTGAATGGGATGGCCACGACAGTCAGCAACAGGAAGCCATTGGCATAGATGAACGGCGCGGACGTGGCGTTCACCAGTCTCATGGTGGCGTGGTGATTGACCCATGTGATGAAGATGATGGCGAAGCTCAGGACGAACGCGAAGACGGATGGAGCCAGGTGCCGGAGTTCATGCCACAGCTCGGAGCTACTGGAGATGCTCGCCGAGGCAGGCACGGTCACATCGATGATCAGCAACGTCATCGCGATTGCGAACACCCCGTCACAAAGCGCTTCCAGACGCGCGTTGGCGTGTGCCTCTGTCATGGGCGCGCCAGCCAGGATCGGCGCTCGCAGACGTTCTCTCGCGCCCCCGCGTCGAGCTTCATCGAGCCTCCCCTCGGGCGCCTCGGCACAAGTACACTGCGCCCGCCACGGGGAGCATAGCAGGCAGAAGGCAAGCCGCGGACCGTCGAGCGTTCCACTCATGGCGCCGAGCTTGCAGCCGTGGTTGCAGCTCACCATTCGATGCGGCGCTTCGTCTCTTGCGTCTTGAGGGACGCTACGGAGACTCCGTAGGCCTTGCAGAGGCGGCGCTCTCCACGAGGCCGCCCATGCGGTCGTCGCCTACGCGGTCTGGCCGCCGATTCCGGTGGTCTCGGCCACGATCATCCCCGCCGCGGGCTGTGACGGCCGGGTCGAGCTCGGGGAGCGCGACGAAGCGTGGCGAGCCGGACTCCCCGACGAGCTCGCCGAGGCCTACCTGGCCGAAGCGGAGGTGCTGCAGCCGCACCACTACGTGGGGCGGGTGCGCGAGGTCCTTGAGCGTCCAGACGTCCGCCACGGCATCGTCCGGATGGCATTCACACTCCTGCGGCACCGCACGCTCTCAGGCGCTCAGGTGGAGGGCATCGTGGATGAGTGCGACGTCATCTGTGAGCGCCCTCAAGTGCCGCTCGGCTGGCCGGATCCCGACGATGAGTTCGACGACGAGGCTTACTCGTGGTCGCGCTTGTAGAAGCGTCGCGACGGTCTTCATGGACTTCAAGAAGCCGCACATGCCTGATCTGGGTGGTTGGTTCACCCGTGCTCGGGCCATGGTCGCACCTCCCTCGATCACTTGGGAGGCCGTCGCCGTTGATCCGTCACCGGTGACATCTGCGGACCAACCCCTGACCTCCGCCGTGCCAAAGCGGCGCTCTCCCAGCTGAGCTAGCGGCCCACGAGGGGGACAAGTGTAGCTGAGGATGCCCACGAAACCGTCGCGTGACAACACGGGCTGCATGACGGTTGCAGACTGCGACTGCGTCATGAAGACGGTGAAGACGATGCAGACGAAGGCAACCCTGATCTCGGAGGCGACCGGGCGTGGATCCCAGAACGAAAGCGACCGAGGAGACCGATCTCCACCCTGGTCCCGCGTGCCAATCCTGACCCTGAGCATGACAACGGAGAGATATTCGCGTTGGGACGCCCTTGGTGAAGATGCGATACTTCGGTTCCGTCGTTGAATTGGCGTACAAGAGTGACGGTCGATCGCGCCATCCGATAGGGACACCAGGCGGGAGGCAGCGCTGCAATGCTCAGGCCCCAGCCCCGCACGGGCCCTGAGTCGACCAGTTGGCTGGAGAAGCAGGAGAGGAGCAGACCATGACCGACGATGAGACGACAGTCTCCTGGATCACGATCGAGCCGCATTGGCGCGTGGTCTCGGCCGACCACATCGAGATCGGCGAGGTGTTCAACACGGTCGGCGACCGTGAGGCCGATATCTTCGACGGGCTGGCGATCACCCACCACGGCGGGCCAGCCGTGATGCACAACTACCTCGACCGGCCGCGCTATGTGGCGGCGGACCAAGTGGCGAGCATCCAGCCGGGCGTGGTGCATCTCACGGTGGCCGCGGACGACGCCCGCGCCCTACCCGAGCACCACGTCCCTGAAAGCGCTGAAATAGAGCCAGAGGGAGCGTCCCTCAAGGACCGCATCGAGACCGATGTCGAACACTGGACGGGCGAGGACAAGACTTACTGAGCGGCGGCGGCGAGTCTCAAGGGCTCCTCGGCCGCGACTTGACTCTGGTACAACTCGGTTGCGCGTCGGCTTGTACGGCTTGACGACCCGGGACGCGGGTAGTCGTGCGCTTCGGTCTCTATGGTCTCCTGGGTCTGCGCCCAAGCCGGCGAACCTCACCTTCGAACAGTCGGCCGCCGTCCCCGTCTCCGGTACGGCCGCCCTGCAGGCCTTGCGCGACCACGGCCGGGTCAAACCGGGGCAGCAGGTGCTGATCGTCGGCGCCTCAGGAGGAGTCGGGACCTTCGCCGTCCAGCTCGCCAAGGCCATCGGAGCGGAAGTGACGGCGGTGTGCAGCGCAGCGAAGGTCGACCTGGTGAGTTCTCTGCGCGCCGACCACGTGATCGACTACACCCGTGACGATTTCGCGGAGCGGGAGTCACGCTTCGACGTGATCCTCGACATCGGCGGCAACTCGTCCTTGTCACGACTCCGGAGGGCCCTGACTCCAAAGGGGACTCTGGTCATCACCGGCGGCGAGACCGGTGGCCGCTGGCTCGGCGGCACCGACCGGCTGATCCGCGCGCGCGTGCTCTCCCCCTTCGTGGGTCAGACCCTGACGACGTTCATCGCCAAGGAGAGCTACACAGACCTTCTGGTCCTGAAAGACTTCATCGAAGCCGGCAAGGTCACTCCGGTCATCGACCGGACGTATCCGCTGTGCGAAGCCCCGGAGGCCATCCGCTATCTGGAGGCGGGCCTTGCCCGGGGCAAGGTCGTGATCGCTGCCTGACGGCGGAACCATGGCTTCCGGCTGCCGGATGGTTGCTGCAACATCAGGTGGGATCACGTCGTTCGCTCACGTACGCCATGGAAGCAAGGAGCGCCGCGAGCTGCATCTGCACGCGTCTCTGCAAAGGAACGGGGCGGATGCGGGCGGCCTCCGTCACAGCGGCCACACGGTCGCGCACGCGCGCCTCGGCTTCGGCCGCGAGCCGGGCGAGCTTCACGTCGCGCCCGGCCTCGGCCGCCGCCATCCTCCCGAACTGGCCGATGCGGCACAGCGCCAGCAGCTCGCGGTTGTACAGCGAGTCGAAGCGCTGGGCCACGGTCGCTTCCGCCTTGAAGGCGGCCTCCCGCCGCACCTGCCGCACCTCTGCGGGAAGATCGCGCGCGGCGTCCGTGAGGTACCCCAGCACCGCACGCTGCCAGGGCGACTCGGCGCTCACGAGCTGCGCCGCCTGCTGGTATCTCGGCCTGAGCCAGGCAAGATGCTCCTCCTCAAGAGCGATCCCGGTGAGCTTCGCCTCGGCCCGGCTCACGCCGGCAGGCGAGGGATCGGCCACCTGGTCGCTCGTGAAGCAGGGCACCTCGGCGAGCATGGCGTGGCTGCCCCAGCGCTTCACGGCGTACTCGTCGGCGTCGCATCCGGCCGACACATCCACGGCGCCGGCGCCGAGCTGGCGCTCGAGATAGTCCATCTCGAGCGCAACGGTCACCATTCCGTAGATGCCGTCTCCGACAGCGTCCATGTAAGCGAGCTCGGGCTCGCCGCGGTGGGGCGGGATGCCGCTCGCCGCACGGGCCGCGCAGAGCTCGCCCAGCAAGGCATCGTCGTAGTCCGAGACGTAGAAGTAGCCGCCATAGAACGAGCAGTTGTGCAGGGCCATGAGCAGATCGACGGGCTCTGCCTCGATGGCCGCCATCATCCCGCGGGTCTCCGGCAAGGGGCGGTCGAAGCGGTACCCCTTGTACTCGACGGGGAACGTCCAGATGGGCTGGTCGACGTAGGCGGACCGGTAGACGTTCAGCGAGTAGGTAGTGACGTCGTAGGGGCGCGAGAACCAGCTCTCATTGAGCCTCGCGCCCTCAGGATCGCAGACCTTCACGGCGCTCAGTCTGAAGCCCAGCCGCTCTGAGATGTCCGTGGTTGCGAAGAGCGGCAGCAGATACTCGAGCAACAGCGTGCCGACCGGCTCCTCGGGGTGCACGTGGCCGAGCAGCAACGCACGGCGGGGGGCGTCACCGGCCTCGAGGCACCGCATCTCACGCCCCGAGGCATCGCGCCCGCACACCCAGGAGCGCAGGCCTGCCAACTCCTCGAGCTGGCGGTCTGTGGAGGCCTCGAGCTCATCGACCGTGAGGAAGCGCTCGAAGGCGGGTACGCCCGCCAGCAGCGCCTCCTCTCGCGGGAAGGCAGGTGCGCCCGTCACGCTCGCCGTGCCGCGCATCCGACCCTCTCTCACTGCTCCTCGACGTCGCGGCCGCGGCTGCGGCGGACCAGGAGGAAGGCACCGATCGCGGCGATCAGCGCGACGATCACCACGACGATGATCCACGTCGTGCTGGATGACCCGGAGTCCGCGGACTCCGTCGCCGTGAAGGGCTTGAGGTTGAGGTACGAGTCCGTCTGGTAGGTGTAGAAGACTCCGCCGTCCTTGGCGGGCGAGTTCACCCAGCCTGTCCAGTCGGCCGTGTCGTACGCCTCCTGGCTGCGGGTGTAGATGAGCGGGATGAACGGCGAGTCATCGTAGATGATCTTCTGCATGTCCCAGATGGTCTGCTTGCGCTGCTGCGGATCCAGCTCCTGGCCCTGCCGCAGGAACAGCCGGTCGTATTCGGGGTTCGAGTACACCGACTGGTTCCACATACCGGCCTGGTCGCTGGTGGAGATCGAGACCAGGAAGTTCGGGTCGATGTCGCCGACCCAGCCCCACAGGAACATGTCGTAGTCCGGCTGCACCTTGTCGCCGGCCATGTTCCACACCTTGCCGCTCAGGGCGGCCTCGCTGACGGACTGGTACTTGATGTCGAGGCCGATCTCCTTGAACCAGCCGGCGATGAACTTGCCGCTCTGCTGGCTCATGATGGACTCGTTGCGGGCAAGCAGCCGCAGCACGATCGGCTTGCCCTGCTTGTCCTCGCGGATGCCGTCTCCGTCGCTGTCCTTGTAGCCCGCGGCGTCCAGCGCCGCCTTGGCCTTCTCCAGGTCGAACGGATACACCTCGTCGGCAGCCGGCTCCCAGTGATAGTCAGCGTCGGCCGAGTACAGGCCCGAGGGGATGAGGCTGGTGGCCGGTTTGACGAGCCCGTTGTAGGCGATGTCCGCGATCTTCTGCTTGTCGATGGCGTAGTTGAGCGCCTTGCGGAAGGCGACGTCGCGCAGCACGGGGTTGCCCGTGGCCGGGGCCGGCGCGCAGTTGAAGGTGAGCTGGTCGAAGCCGGTCACGACGTACGAGATCGCCTTCATCCCGGGGACAGAGCCGAGCGTCTTCATCTGCGCCGGGGGGATGCCCCATGCCGCGTCCAGGGCGCCGGTCTTCATGTCCTGGGCCAGCGTGTCGGCGTTCTGGTACGTCTCGAAGAAGATCTCGTCGACCTTGGGCTTGACGCCCCAGTAGTCCTTGTTCGCCTCGAGCCGCAGGTAGGAGCCCTTCTTCCACTCCGCCACCTGGAAGGGCCCACTGCCTACGATCGGCGTCTTGTTCGCGTAGCCGGTGCCTGCGTCCTTGGGGTCGACCTTGCTCCAGATGTGCTCAGGTAGGATCGGCACCCACATCCCGAGCATGTTCGACTTCGGGCGTGAGCACGTGAACACCACGGTGCTGTCGTCGACCGCCTCGACCTTCTTGATGCCCTCGGTGTAGCCGGTGAAGGCCGACATCCCGTTGTCGATCACGTAGTTGAACGTGAACGCCACGTCGCGCGCGGTCACCGGCTGGCCATCCTGCCAGGTGGCGCCCTTCCGGATCTTGAAGGTCCAAGTGAGTCCGTCCTCGCTGGTCGACCAGCTCTCCGCGAGCTCCGGCTCCGGCTGCCAGGTCTTGGCGTCGTAGCCCGTGAGCAGGTCGTACTGCATGTGGAAGATCTCGTAGTCTGACGCGGAGTACCCGAGAAACGGGTTCAGGTTGTCCGGCTCACGCGTCCAGCCGATGCGCAGGATGACCTTGCCGCCGGAAGGCGAGGGGCTCGGATCCGAGGCCGTCGCCACCGTGATGCCCCACACGAGGCCGAAGGCCAGGCAGAAGAGCAGAAGCAGCAGCCCGATCGTGGTCCTCGGCCGTCTGAGCGCGCGTTCCTTCATCGTGACTCCCCTCCATCGCCTTCGCCCCCTGAGCCGCCTCCGGCGCGGCCGGTCCCCCACCGGACTACCGTACACTCTGGCGTTCGGGATTCAAGGGGCCTCGCGGCGGCGAAACATCACGCGCTGAATCAGGGAGTGCTCCGTGACGGCTCGCAGATGCAGTCGCCGGCATTCGGGTTGCGGGCTGGTTGCGACGGGAGCCACGTCGCCTGCTACGATGCCGGTCGAGACGGCCAGGAGGAGGAATGAGCACGGACCCGGGCCTCGGGATCGAGACCATTCGGCTCTCCACATCCGATCTTCCGGAGGTGCTGCAGCTGATCGCGTCGAGCTACGGCGCCGCACGCACGGCCGACCCGGTCCTGCCCCCCGAGATGATGGGCGGCGCCGGCGCCGTCGAGGCGTTCGTCGGCGAGCTGCTCACCGAGGGAGCGGTGGGACTTACCGGTGACGGGCGTCTGCTCGGCTTCATGTGTGTCTCGGCGGTCTTCCCGTTCAAGGGGCTCCGGGCAGCCCTCGTCGCCGTGCCGTGTCACGCCGCGGCGTCCCACGACAGGGCGAGGCTGTACCGTCTGCTCTACCAGCAGGTGGGCGAGAGCCTCCAGCGCTACGGCGCGCGACTGCACATCGTCGCCCACTTCGCCCACGACACGCTGCTCCAGCAGACCCTTCACGAACTCGGCTTCGGGGCCTTCCTGGCCGAGCGGGTCCGCGCGCTCACCCCGGTGGAGGCGGCCGCCGACATCGAGATTGCGGCGGAGGACGACCTAGCCGCCATCGCGGATCTCGAAGCGGAACACATGCGCTACTACAGCGGACCGCCCATCTACCTGTGGAAGGACGACAGCGCCGCCGCCGTCCGCAAGCGCCTCCTGCTCCACAAGGAGCGCGGCGATCGACTGTTCGTCCACCGTGAAGGGGGTCGACCAGACGCCTTCTTCATCGTCGGACGGTGCACGGGTGACAACGAGGGACTCACGCTCAGGGACACCGGCACCGCCCAGATCATGGAGGCGTACACTGTGCCGGCCGCCAGGGGGAAGGGCATCGGCAGGGCGCTGCTCAACAGGTCGATCCAGTGGGCTCGAGAGCAGGGCTACGCGAGGCTGTTCGTCGAACACGAGACTGCGAACGCCCTCGGCAGCGCCTTCTGGGCCAGGCACTTCAATCCGTACGTGTCGTTCACCATGAGGTACGTCGAAGACACTTCTACGCGCCGCGGTCCGGAGCCGGCCGGCGTGGCAGCGCCGCTTGATGTCCTGATCTGAGGCGGCGCTCTCCCAGCTGAGCCGGCGCAAGGAGCCGGACTCCCGCGGATCGCAGGCGCATCTGCTCCGCGCCGTTATTTCAGGAAGTAGTCGGCGACCGCCGCCGCGACCTCGCGAGGCGCCGTCCTCTCGATCCCGAAGTGGTCGAGTCTGGGGAACACTCTGACTTCGCAATCAGGCACCGCCCCGGGGAGCCGCTCGACAGTCAGGTCGACCGCCCGGCTGTTGCTCTGGCCGCCGTACATCAGCAGCACTCCCGCGGTGATCTCTCCGTAGTCGCCGAGGGCGCCGTCGAGTCGCGCGATCTCCCTCCATTCGCGGAGGTTCTGGGGGAGGAGCTCGAGCATTCGGCGGTACTGAGGCTTGATCATGAAGGCGAGCATCATCAGTTTCATGAGCCGGCGAGGCGTCCGGCTGATGGGAGGCGGCGCGTCGGCGAGCGTGAACTCGACAAGAGCATCGACCCTTCTGCCCTCTGCCAGCTTCTTCTCGTACCCGGGCATCCAGTCCACCGGCATCGACCCGTCGATGGAAATGCCGGGTTCATAGACGGCGACCTTGTCGAGGCTCTGGTCGTTGCGGCCGGCCTCCAGGGCGACCAATCCGCCATAGCTGTGACCGACAAGCAGGCGGGCGCGAGTCTTGCTGCGCAAGGCGAGTACGTCCTCGCATTCCTTGGCGATGCCGTAGTCGGCGCCCTGAGGGCCGCTTCCGCCCCGCCCGCGACGCTCGATGGTATGAACGGTGAAGTGCTCAGCCAGCGCGCAGGCGAAGGCGGCGTAGTCGGCGGCCACGGAGAGGACCCCGGGCACGACGACGACCGCCGGTCCGGCTCCCTGCGAGAGATACGCGATCGTCGTCCCATCCCGGGAGAGCACGGTGCCAGGGGTGCCGATGCATGTGCCCGTTCGACCCGTCATGGCCACCTTCTTGGGTCGGCTCTTCGGCGACTCCCCCACAGCCAGAGCATGGGCTCCCGACTGAGCTGACGGCCCACAAGCGCGTCCAGTATACCGCGCCGTGGGATGGCGGCCTGATCCCGGCCGGCAGGGTTGCGAAAGGGTTGCGACGTCCCCGCCCGCGACCGGAGCAGCCTCGCGATACGGGGACGGCTATCAATCTGACGCTGGCCTCTGGCGGCAACATCCGCACGCTGACGATGCGTGCCTTCACCGCGGATGAGACGCCACGGATCATCGCGGAGATGGGCCAGGCGGCGCTCTCCCAACTGCCCTGGCGGCCCACGAGGGGGACGAGTGGACCGCCGGAGGCCGGAAGACCCCTTCCCGCCTCATCGAGTCATGGCCAGTCCGGTTGCGGCACGGTTGCAGACTGCTACTGCGTCACGAAGAGGCCGCCGTTGGAGTGCTAGAGTCCTGGACTCAGGTGGGCTGTTTCGTGGGTGCCCTTGCCGGGGCGGAGGAGATGCGCGAGCTCCGCATCCAATCTTGCGAGGAGTGGAACGTCGTCATGATTGAACGAACGGTCGGTGAGAGCGGCGCCGGATCAGAAGAAGCGGCGGAGGACTCGGTGCGCTTTCCGGCCCAGCCGCAGGACCTCCTCAACTTCCTCGGCCGTGCGGTGGCGAACCAGCAGGTCAACGCGGTGCTACGCCTTGACGGATCGCTCGACGAGGATCGCATGCGCCGGGCGATGAGGCTCGCGATCGAGGCCCAGCCGGTCCTCGGTTGCCGCTTCGCCGAGTCTCCCGACCGCCCGCATTGGGTACGCCGCGACGACCGCGCCGACCTGGATCTGTGTTCGGTGCTGCCGGACGGAGGGACGGATGCGGAGCTCTGGCGCTTCATCGCCTCGCCAACCGATCCACGCCGGGACGCCCTCGTGCGGGCAGCGGTGCTGCGTGGCCACTCGGACACGCTCTGCATCAAGATGGACCACACGGCTGCAGACGCGGCCGGTGCCCGCCAGTTCGTGGCGCTCCTCGCGGAGATCTACGGCTCGCTCGGTAGCGGGACAGGGGCTGCTGTCGCCCCGGACGCGCAGATCGACCGGGGGCTCGCGCAAGTGCTGCGCGGATTCACCCCGGAGACGCTGGCGCGCCTCGGCGGGCAGTTCCGCGGTGGCGGAGCCCCAGCCTTCGGCTGGCCGCGCGCCGCCGCCCCGGCCCCCGACGCGGTCGAGTTCAGCATCCGCCGCCTCGAGCCGCAACGAGTGCGGGCGCTGAGGACTTGGGGCCGTTCCCGGGGCGCGACCCTCAACGACATGCTCCTGGCCGCCTTCTACCGTGGCCTCATCGAGCTCTTCGATCCGCCCACGGGTCAGCCCTTGCCCGTGCAGGTCCCCGTCGACCTGCGGCGCTACCTGCCCGGCAGGGCGGCGGGTGCGGTCTGCAACCTCTCCTCGGCCGTGTGGCCGGCCGTCAGGCGGGAGACGACCGCGACCTTCGAAGATGCAGTCGCAGCTGTCATCGACGCCATGGCTCCCTTGAAGGCCGACGACCCCGGCATCGGGGCGGCGCTGTTCGTCGACCGTGTCTTCGGCCTGCCCTTCTCCCAGGCGGTGGCGGCGGCGACATCGAACATGGGCGTAGGGGGTGACCGCTCGCATCCGTACCTCTCCAATCTGGGCGAGGTGATCCTCGGCGAGGCCGACGCAGCGGGAGCCCAGCACTTCGGAGACCTGCGCGTCGGCGACGCCTTCCTCGTGAGTCCCGCCCTCTACCCGCCGGGATTCATGGTCGGCGTGAGCACGTTCCGCGAGACGCTGACGCTGACCGTGGGCCACCCGGGTGCCACGGACACGGCATCGCTCGTCAGCCGCCTCCTCGACTCGATGGCGCGCGACCTGGAGCGGCTGCACTAGGGAGCCGTCACGCGGCGGGCTTCCGCATGACCACGAGGACCTCGCGCTCGTCGAGCTCGACCGGCCGGCGTCCCCATCTTCCAGCCGTCTCTCCAGGCGAGGACCATCAGGCCATGGGCGTTTCGGTTGCGCAAGGGTTGCGACGTCCCCCGCCCGCGACAGGAGCAGCCTCGCCAGGGTAACGGAGATGCCACACCCGATCCGCCACCGCCTGGGTAGAAGCGAAGATGAAGTCGACGCCCATCGAGTGCGGTCGTCCGAGCTGCCTGTCCTGTCGGCCGGAAAGGGCGTTGTGAAAAGGGGCCTGGTCGGTGTGGCGCCTCGTTCTCGATCGTGCCGCGTGCCAGGCCACGATGTGAGGAGGGACAGATGCCCAAGTACGTGATCCTTGCGAACTGGACGGATCAGGGTGCGAAGAACGCCAAGGACACTGTCAGCCGCTTTGAGGCCGCCAAGCGGCTGGTGGAGAGCAAGGGCGGCACGTTCGAGACGTTCCTCTGGACGCTGGGCCCGTATGACATGGTCGCAGTATCGGAGGTTCCGGACGACGAGACGGGGACGGCGATCAATCTGGCGCTCGCCTCTGGCGGCAACATCCGCACGCTTACGATGCGTGCCTTCACCGCAGACGAGATGCCACGGATCATCGAGAAGATGGGCTAGGCGGCGCGCTCCCGACTGAGCCAGCGGCCCACGAGGGGGACAAGTATTGCGCGAGCTCACAGAGGCCCGATGCGACCCTCTGGGTGCCGGGGACTTCGTCTGCAGAATGGTTGCAGCAACGCCCGCCGTGCAGACGAAGCAGACGATACGGACGAAGCGACGCAGCGCGTGTTCCGAGCGCGCCTGCTTCACGACGACCTTGGTGCGCGTGGAGGTCACCACCGTGAGGGCGCGCTGGTCGGGGCCGCCAAGCTTCGGACCAGCGGTGATGAGCAGCCGCTCATCGTTGTGCGGGGGGCCAAGGTAGACCCGTCGGGGGATACGGCGAGCGCCATGATCTCGTCGGTGTCCGGTCCCGCAAAACGTTGGCGCGCCACGAGACGCGGCGGGAGTGGGAATCCTCCAAAGGTCGACAAGGGAGGATGACCCATGCCCAAATATCTCGTACGTGCGAGTCTTACGTCCGATGGCGTCAACGGCGTGCTCAAGGAGGGAGGGAGCGGCCGCCGCGAGGCGGTGACGGCTCTCGCCAAGAGCGTTGGCGGAAGTCTGGAAGCGTTCTACTTCGCCTTTGGCGACGATGACGTGTACGCGATTCTGGACCTTCCCGACAGCGTCTCGGCGGCAGCGGCGAGTCTCACGGTCAGTGGCTCGGGGATCGTACGGTCCAATGTCGTCGTGCTGCTGACGCCCGAGGAGGTCGACGAGGCGGCGAAGAAGACGGTCACGTATCGCGCCCCGGGAGCCTAGCCGCTGCGACTGACGCACGGGCGGCCCGCCGGCAGTCTTCCGCCGGGACTCGGCGACGGCGGGCCGCACCCCCTCCCAGCGGCTTTGAGGGCTGCCGAGCCCAGCTGAGCTAGCTGCCCACGAGGGGACAAGTACAGACGAGGATGCTGAGTGACACCGCGGATGCCACGCGGGTTGCAAAAGGGTTGCGGACGGTCGGCCGGCACCGACCATGAAGACCGTCATTGCGGTGGGACCCGGACCAGCTAGCCGGACTCCCGCGGATCGCGCACAAGCGGGTTCAGTATACCGGGCCGTGGGATGGCGGCCTGATCACGGCCAGCCGGGTTGCGCAGACGGACCGTGAAGACCGTGAAGACGCACCCCGAGCGACGGGTGTTAGAGTGCTGGCCTCCCAAGGTGAGCGATCGGAGGTGCGCGATGTCCCGTTTCGTGGTCGACGCCGGCGTGGTGGTGAGGATGGCCGAGGAGAGGACGGTGGTCTCCGGCGACCACCAGTTACTGGCGCCCACGCTCCTGCGCTCGCAGACGCTCTCGGCGCTCCACGAGTGCGTCCACGCGGGCCAACTGCCCGTCGGCGCGGCGCGCGACCGCCTTGAGTGGATCTGGCGCCAGCCGATACGGTTGCTGGGCGACGCCGTGCTCCGACGCCGGGCTTGGGACGTGGCGGAGCGCATGGGTTGGGCCGACACGTACACCGCCGAGTACATCGCGCTCACCCAACTGCAGGCCGACGCATTCGTGACGCTCGACATCGAGCTCGCACGTGCTGTCCGGGAGATGGTCACGACCGCCCCGTTCGACGTGTTGCGTTGAGGCGGCACTCTCCCAGCTGAGCTGGCGACCCACGCGGGGGACAAGCAGACCGTCGATCCGATGGTCGGTGCGTCCGCCGCGCACCCATATCTCCGGGCTCAGAACAGTCTGCGCCTCGCGATAGGGGGAACACCCCGCACATCATGGCGAACGAAGCGTCAGAGCCGACCCGGATCGACCACTCGACCCCGGACGAGGAGCTCGTACGGAGGGCAGCAGGCACGTTCTTCGAGGTGCCCGCCGCCAGTGGTCTGCGTGATCTCGATGTACGCGTGGCCTTTCTCGGCGTGCCCTTCGACGCTGGGACTCCCCAGCCCGGCAACCGCACCGGCCAGGCCGCCGGGCCTGAGGCGGCGCGGCGCGCATCACGCGACCAGTTCGCCTACGGTGTCGACGCCTCGCTGGGTTGGCATGATGTCGAGCTCGGCCGCGATCGTCTCGTCGGAGTGACGATGGCGGATGTGGGAGACGTCATCATTCAAGGTGCGCAGTTGCACTCGAACTTCGACCGCATGACCGAGGTCATGCGCCGGATCACCGAGTCCGGTGCGCTGCCGGTCGTGGTCGGCGGCGATCACTCCATCAGCCTCCCGCTCGTCCGCGGCGTGGCGCCGTTGGGCGCGGTCGACGTCGTGTACCTCGACGCCCACGCCGACTTCCTCGACGACCTCGACGGCTCTCGGGTCAGCGGCGCGAGTGAGATGCGCAGGATCCGCGAGCTGCCGTTCGTGCGCAGTGTCACGGCACTCGGTATCCGCAATGTCGACCGCGCCGAAGTCGACGGAATGCGCGAGCTCGGCGTAAGGTGGGCCACCGCCCTCGACCTGATCGAAGGTCGCGGTGCCGATGCGGTGGCGGAACTGGTCCCGCGCTCACAAGGACTCTACGTCTCTATCGATCTCGACGTCCTGGACATCGCGCTCACCCCCGGGCACACGCTTCCCGAGCCCGGAGGACTCGGCTATCGGCAGCTTCACTCCGTGCTCGACCAGATCGCCCGTCGGGGTAAGGTCATCGCCTTTGATGTGGCCGAGCTGAACCCGGCGCTCGATGCTGGAGAAGTGACCGCCCGCACCGCGACCTGGCTCATCACGCACTTCCTCAGCGAGATCCTCGAACCGACGTGAGGCGCAAGCTGGGGAATGCGGGTCTCGCTTCGGCTCGACGGGACGACGCTCCGGGCGGCTCTCCCGGCTGAGTCAAGCGGCCGCTCCCTCCGTTGTGTCACGTTTGCCACCGCCTGGTCCGACAGCGACGACGTTATCGCGGCGACCGATGGGGGGACAGATTCGCACTGTGAGCTCGGAACGAAGAATCGGATTCTGGGAAGCGTCGGCGATCGGCGTCGGCGGCATGGTCGGAGGCGGGATCTTCGCAGTGCTCGGTCTCGCCGTGGAGCTCGCCGGCGGCGGCGTCCCGCTTGCGTTCGCACTCGCCGGCGCCGTCGCGCTCCTGACGTCGTACTCCTACGCCAAGCTATCGGTCGCCTTTCCCAGCGAGGGCGGCACGGTCCACTTCCTCGTCACGGCGTTCGGCCCCGGGCTCTTTTCGGGAGGGCTCAACATCCTGTTGTGGCTCAGCTACATCGTCATGCTCGCTCTGTACGCCAGCGCCTTCGGCTCGTATGGCGCCTCCTTCTTCAGCGGAGCCGCGCAGACGACAGTGAAGCACGTCCTCGTCACTCTGATCGTGGTCGCCATCACCGGCCTCAACCTCATGGCCGCGGAGGTCATCGGCAAGGCGGAAGACTGGATCGTCGCGACCAAGCTCGCGATCCTGCTCCTGTTCATCGCGGTCGGCGTGTGGAGCATCGAGGCCCAGCGCCTGTCCGTGACGACGTGGAGCCCGGCGCTCCAGCTGCTCTCCGGGGGCATGATCATCTTCGTCGCATACGAGGGCTTCGAGCTCATCGCCAACACGGCCCAGGACGTCCGCGACCCGGAGCACACATTGCCGCGCGCGTTCTACGTCTCGGTCACGTTCGTCATTGCGCTGTACGTCACCATCGCGGTCGTCACCGTCGGCAACCTGTCCCTCTCCGCCATCGTCGACGCGAAGGACTACGCTTTGGCGGAGGCCGCTCGCCCGTTCCTGGGGCAGGCGGGCTTCGCGCTCATCGCGGTCGCGGCTCTTCTGTCGACGACGTCGGCGATCAACGCCACCCTCTATGGTGCCGGGCGGCTCAGCTACACGATCGCGCGCGACGGCCAGCTGCCACGGGAACTGGAGCGCAAGGTCTGGCGCCGGCCGGCCGAGGGTCTGCTGATCACCTCCGCCCTCACGGTGGTGGCGGCGAACCTGCTTGACCTCTCGAGCATCTCGACGGTCGGCAGCGCCGGCTTCCTGCTCATCTTCGCCGCCGTCAACGGCGCCGCCATCCGCCTTTCGGCGAAGACGGGCGGGCGGGCCTGGGTGTCGGCGGTCGGTCTGGCCGGGTGCGCAGCGGCGCTCGTCGCGATCCTCCTGGAGGTCGGCAGGGAGGCGCCGCTACGACTGGTCGTGCTCGCGGGCATGCTGGCGCTGAGCTTTGGCGGCGAGGCTGCCTACCGCCGCGTGCGCAAACGCGGGATAGAAGGGACGAGCGCGCCGTGAGCGTTCGGGGCCTGGCGGCGCCGGCCACGCTCAGGCGCGCCGGGTCGGCCCGCCCTCGGCGCGCCGGTGGCGCGGAGCAGGCGCGCGGTGAGCGGGCTGCTCCGGCGCCGGCGCGTCTTCGACCTTGGGCAGAGGGCGCTCGACGGTTTCGCCCGGGGCCAGCTTCACGGGCTCGCCGTCGTGCAGAAAGTGCAGCGTCGCGCCGTCCTCCCGTGCTGCGTACGAGACGCTCTCCGGTGTGATCTGGACGACCAGCCTGTTGCCGCCGAAGCTCACTCGGAAGGCGACGCGATCGAGCGCCGGGGGCAGTCGCGGCGAGAACGAGATCTCGCCGGTGTCGTCGCGCAGACCGCCCAGCCCCGCGATCACCGCCAGCGCCGCGCCCGAGAGCGAGGCGATGTGCAGGCCATCGCGGATGTTGTGCTCGAGGTCGCGCAAGTCGAGGAACGCCGCCTCGGCCAGGTAATCGTGCGCCAGGCTCAGGTGGCCGACATCGGCGGCCACGATCGCCTGGATGGCCGCCGAGAGCGAGGAATCGCGCACGGTCACCCCCTCGTAGTAGTCGAAGTCCTTGCGCTTCTGCTCGGGGGTGAACGCCGACGACCGCAGGTAGAGAGCGAGCACCAGGTCGGCCTGCTTGACCACCTGTTTGCGGTAGAGGTCGAAGTAGCCGTAGTGGAGAAGCAGCGGGTAGTCCTCCGGCGGCGTATGGTCGAAGTCCCACCGTTCGTGGGTGAAGAAGTCCTGGTCCTGCGGGTGCAGGCCCAGCTCTTCGTCGAACGGGACGTACATCGCGTCGGCGGCGTCACGCCACGCCGCCGTCTCCTCATCGGTCACGCCCATCTCCGCGGCCTCGTCCCGATGACGACCCGCCGCGGTGGCGGCGGCACGCAGGTTCGCCTGTGCCATCACGTTCGTGTAGACGTTGTTGTCGACGAGGGCCGTGTACTCGTCGGGGCCGGTGACGCCGTCGATGCAGAAGCCGTCGCCGTCGCGGTGATGCCCGAGCGACGCCCAGAGCCGCGCCGTCTCCACGAGCAGGGCGACGCCGTAGTCGCGCTCGAACTCCTCGTCGCCGGTCGCGAGGACGTACCGGCGCACCGCGTCGGCGACCGCCGCGTTCACGTGAAACGCCGCCGTGCCCGCCGGCCAGTAACCGGAGCATTCCTCGCCGTGGATGGTGCGCCAAGGGAAGGCCGCGCCGCGAAGGCCGAGCTGCTCCGCCCGCTCCCTGCCCAGGTCGAGCGTGGAGTGCCGCCAGACGAGCGCCTCGCGGGCGAGCTTCGGCAGCGTGTACGTCAGGACCGGCAGCACCAGCGCTTCGGTGTCCCAGAAGGCGTGGCCGTCGTAGCCGGTCCCCGTGAGGCCCTTGGCGGCGATCGCACGCTCCTCCGCCCTGGCGCTCGCCTGCAACGTCTGGAACAGGCCGAAGCGGACGGCCTGCTGGAGCTCCTCATCGCCATCGATCTCGATGTCGGCCCGGTCCCAGAAGTCGTCGAGATAGTCACGCTGGGCCCTCTCCAGCCCTTCGAACCCCTCGGCGAGCGCAGTCTGCAGGCTGCCGTCGACTTGATCGCGCAGCCATTCGATGGACTGCTGCGACGACCAGTGGTAGGCGAGGTACTTGACGAAGCGCAGCGGTCGGCCCGGCGCCAGTGTCGCCGACAGCGTGAGCCGGCCGAGGTCCGGCTCGCTCTCCACGAGCGGCTCGACCTCGTCATCGCCGTCGAGCACGTGCTCCATCCCGGCGGCCAGTGCGAGGCCGCTCTCTCTGGTGGAGTGGGCGAGGACGACGCGCATGTCGTGGTGCGAGTGGTGTCGTCCTTGCAGCACCGCGCCGAGCCTCGCGCCGCCCCTCGGGTCGCTCGTCGCCACAACGTCGCTCCGGTTGGCGAGCAGGTTGGACTGCAGGGCGACGCGAAGCGGCGCGTCGAGCGCCTCGACCTCGTAGCTGATGGCGGCGATGCTCCGGTAGCGGAACGAGACCAGACGCCGGCTGGTGACGCGCACGGAACGCCCGCCGATCGACTGCCAGAGCAGCTGCCGCTCGAGGATGCCGGAGCGGAGGTCGAGCACCCGCTCGTGGCGCTTCAGGCTCCCGCGGTGCACGTCGAGAGGCTCATCGTCCATGAGCAGCCGGATCGGCGTCCCGTCCGTGACGCCGACGATCGTCTGGCCGGCCTCGGGGAACCCGAAGGCGCGCTCCGGGTAGCTGATCCGGTACGACTCGAAGAAGCCGTTGAGGTACGTGCCGTTCAGGCTCGACGGCTCGCCCTCATCGAGCGTGCCGCGCATGCCGAGGTGGCCGTTGGACAACGTGAAGATGGACTCGCTCTGCGCAAGCAGGTCGAGGTCCAGTCGCTTCTCGCGGATCGCCCAAGGCTCCACGGGGAAGGCATCGTGCGCGATCATGCAGCTGTCCTATCCGCGAAGCCCGCTCGGCAAACGAAGCCCACAAGGGAGGCATGTGCGGCGCGAGAGGTCCGGGCGGCGACCAGACGTGACTCGACTTGCGGACTGGATGGCACTCGTCGCCGATGCCTCCTTCCCGGACCCCGGCCCGAACGGCTTCGTCGTGCCGTCCGGGCCGGATCGCAGCACGACCCGTGCGAGGTTACTGCCCGGGGGGACGGTAGCTGGGCGACGTCTTCACCGCACGATCGATCTCTTCCGGCGTGATCAACACCGTCGTTCTCAACGTCACCGTCCCCGAAGCGGCGATCGTCAAGGCGAGCCCCGCGGCCGTTACGTTGTCGGGTACGTCGATGATGACGTAGGCGTCGGTCTCGCCGAAGGCGTAGTAGAAGGCGTCGACGCTGCCGCCGACGGTCTTGGCGGCCTCCTCGACGGCGGCGCGCCTGCTGGCGCCGCCCTCCTTGAGCAACCCCCTGATGCCGTCTCCGACGTAGTTGGCTTCAACCAGGTACTTGGCCATCGGGATCTCCTTGTGTGGTCGGGGCCAGGCGCCGGGCGGACGTGCAGACCAGCGACTGGTGAGCCTCTGGACATGAGGGGCGCTGGCGCGCGCTTCCCCACCGGCACATGCCTCCGCCACGGGAAGGCGAAACGGCGGATCCGTTTCAGATGACGGCCGACTTCCGATGGCGGCCGGCCGGCTCAGGTTGCTCTGCCGGCCGCAGTGCGTAGATGCGGTGCTTTGGTTGCGTGGAAAGCCGCGACGACCGGGAAGACAAGGGCAGTGAGACCAGGATGTATCCACGATTCGGCGTCGCGTTTGGTCGTCGAGGGGAGGGAGA
Organism: uncultured Thermoleophilia bacterium; assembly: GCA_963775255.1. Lineage (GTDB taxonomy): Bacteria > Actinomycetota > Thermoleophilia > UBA2241 > UBA2241 > CAIXSE01. The sequence continues at coordinate 24,591 of CAVZIA010000003.1, forward strand.
AGGCGAAATGGACGCAACGACGTGGCTGTGGCCGGGGGGCTGGGGAAGCCCGGTCGGGATCGCGATCTTCATGGCAGGACTCGGAGTCTTCTTTGCCGGCTTCGGGTTGTTCTTCTCGGGGATCGACCGGCTGAACCGCAGCAACATCGCCAAGGCCGAGGCCGAGCTCAACGAGCGTGAGCGCCACGAGCGGCCCGAGGCGCGGGAAGGCGGGTCGTCGTAGCCGCCTCCGTGTAACGTCGTGGGCGGCAGGCACGATGGTGCTGCTGTAGTGCGCGAGCAATGAACCAACTCACGCGCGGGTTGTCTGCCGCTCGCGAGAGTGGTTGCAGGAGATTGAACGGGGCGGGGAGGCAATCTCCCCGCCCCGTCTTGCCGGTGCCGACCGGCTTCCGAGCCGTCAGTTCAGGTGAAGACGTCCTGTCGCGTATGCGCGGGGCACCGAATGCCGATGTGCCTTGACTTTGTGGTTCGCCCCCGCCGGCAGCCAGTGCGGGTGATGCCCATGTGGCGCCTGAGAGGCCATGTACTGCGCCATGATGGTGACGAGCTGCTGGTTCGTGTAGGGACTGTAGCCATGGGGCTGATCGACGCCGTAGTCGAACGACCAGTCGGTGGCCGGATCGGTCAGCATGCCGGTGTTCTGCTGGAAGAGCCGGACTGCGTTGTTGAGGAAGTACGTGTCCGCTGTGCCCACGAAGAAGAACATCCGCCCCGTCAGCAAACGGCCCAACTTGTCCCAGTTGGACGTCACGTAGTCGTCCATGTCCATAGGCAGCCACTGCTGCGCCACGGCTGGGTCGATCACGCCGGTGTCCTTGTCCCAGATCGGCGCCGGGTAGCCGTCGGCGCCCTGCGGACCGTAGACGGCCTGCCAGACGTCCCACTGGCCCAGCCCAGACCTACCCATGGTACCGAGCGCGAGTTCCCAGTGGTTCTCCTCTTCCATGGTCCACTCTGTATCGCCCGACACCTCGCGAGCCGACGGCCGCGGCACGTTGAGCCAGTCATGCTCGTGCACGTAGGCGTTGGCGTCGTCATAGATGTCGACCAGTTGGTGGTAGTGGAAGTCGAGCGGATCCGGGTAGAAGACCCAGGCACCCGAGTACAGCTTGGGGTAGAAGACCTGTTGGGCGGCCGTCTCCCAGCCGCCGGTCGAGCCGCCGGTGATCGTCCGCGCCCACCTCTTGTCGATGATGCGGAACGACTTGTCGACCTTGGGCATCAGCTCTTTGGTGATGGCATCTCCGTAGGGCCCGAGGTTCGCCGAGTTCACCGCGTATGAGTCGTCGAAGTAGGGGTTCTCGTGGCGGATCTCGACGGCGATGACTCGCGGCGCGTCCTTGGAGAGCCAGAACTGCGAAAACGCGTTGCTGCCGTCTTCCACGAAGCCGAACGGGTTGCGGGTCGGGAAGTGAGTCTGCCGCCAGATCACCGGGTAGTTCTCGTGCTTGTTGCGCCGGTCGTCGTAGCCCTTGGGCAACAGGATGTTGGCCCCGATGTACATGGGCTGTCCCCAGAACTCGCTCAGGAGCTTGCTCTGGATCTTGATGTGCTTCACGTGCTCCGAATCCGTCGGGTTACCCTGCTGAGTGGTGCCGCCGGGAGGCACAGGCTGGAGCGGCGGGAGCATCTGGTCCAGTTGAAGGTCGAACGTGCCGCCCACGACCGGATCGAGATGCAGCAAGACGGGCGTGCTCACGAGGTTGCCGGGCGAGACGAACGGGTCGTTGCCGTCTCCACCGGGCAGGTGGAGCGAAACGACCGAACCGTCGGAACGGTGGAAGGTGGTGTAGACGTTGAGCAGCGCCTGGACGTAGTAGTCGCCCGCAGGCAGGTCGTCGACCGAGACCAGCGGATAGCCGTAGACGTCCAGACCATCGTCCAGCGTCACCGGACTTCCGGGCATCATGTCCGTGACGTCTTTGCCGAAGAACGGCACCGTGTCGGTGACTCCGCCGTCATCGGCGAGCAGGCGTGGCTCGTCGGCGTTCGAGGTGGACACGATGACGAGCAGCCGGCCGCTGATGGCCGTCGGGCTCACGCTGTCCGGGAACGAGACATTGAACGTGAGCGTCCCCGTCGGGTCTGCCGAGGCCGACTGGGTCGAGTGCGCGAGCACTCCGAGAGCCAGTGCCACCACGACACATACGACGACGACGCCGAGCGCGGTCAGAAGTAGGCTCCTTCTCATGGGTTCCCCTTACAATCGGAGCCGCGGTCGCGACAAGTGGCGGCCCGCGGCTCACGAGGCCGTACGGCGAAGACAGGGTCCTCGCCCGTGCAAGCTGTGCCTCATCGCATCCCTCCCCGACTGGGGCTTCCCATGCCGCACTGCTTGTCGCAGATCGCGAGCGGTCACAGGTGCGCCCGGCAGCGATGGTGTTGACGCTGTTGCACTCCCCCACCGTGTGGCCCTTCCCGGGACGCCGCAGAATAGTCCGTCGACAAGAGGGGTGGCCCCGAACCAGCGGCCCACGAGGGGGACGAGTGTGGCGCGTGGGCTCAGGAAGACCCGCGTGTGTGCCGTCGAGTCACGGGAACTTGGGTCGCGGAACGGTCAGGGCATCTCGTTTGCAGAGGGGTGGACGCCGGCAGGGCTTGGCCGTGGGCCGGCGACTCCTGGGGAGTCCGTCGCCGACCAGACGGGAATATGGGCCGGGAGAGGATGGTTTGTCCGATGCGCGTCACCGTCACAGGCGGAGACAGCTTGGGGGGCGCCGAGGTCGCCCGCCGGCTGGCGGGGGCCGGTTTCCGCGTGCGGAGGACGAGACGGTCGTCGCGAGATGCCACGGGTCGCGAGGGGGCCGAAGAGCGGGTAGCGCTCGACTTCCTGACGCCCGGCACTCTGGTGCGGGCCTTTGAGGGGGCCGACGCCGCCGTCATCATCACACCGGAGCAGAGCACCATGGTCCCCATGACGGCGAACCTGACGGCCGCCGCCGAGCGAGCCGGGTGCCCGCGCCTCGTCCAGGTTTCGTTCCTCCAGGCAGACTCCGGTCCGGCCAGTCCGTTGATGGAGTGGCACCTCGAGGCGGAGAGGATCGTCGACGACTCCCCCATCGCGTCCACCTGCCTGCGGCCCAACCACTACATGCAGACCTGGCTCTCGGCTCATGCATCTCGCGCCCTCTTCGGACCGGGGCGCGTGAGCTACGTGGACGCTCGAGACGTAGCCGAGGTGGTTGTCCGAGTGTTGTCGGATCCCGGTCACGAGGGGAAGACGTATTCGTTGACGGGTCCGCGGGCCCTTTCCCTACAGGAGGTCGCGGAGCTTCTCGCGTACGAGCCCGGGTCCCGAGTCGACGCTCCTGGACTGGGCTGGCAGCATCACTGCAGCGAGGAGAGACGAAGCGGCCACTCGCTGCTCGACCAGGCACTCTGCGAGCACTGGATCGCGGTAAGCGAGAACCGGTTCGCCACCGTAACCCCGGACGTCGAGCGGCTGACCGGGCATGCCCCGCGGGACCTTCTGGGTCTCGTACTGGAACGCCGCCGGCTGGGCGGCAGGCTCGAGCTGCTTTCGGCAGGAAGGCGAGGCGCTCTTCATCGCCTGAGCGACTGACCGGACAGTGTCATGTTGCCACCGTCACGCGGTCAGGCGACCGCGCCGAGGAACTGCCTCCACCGCTCACGGTCGACGAAGCCGTAGTGCCCGGCGCCGGCCCAGACGTGACCCGTTCCGTTCGGCAGCCCCTCCGCCACGCGCTTGGGCATCTCAGGCGAGATGATGTCGTCGGCGTCGCCGTAGAACACCTCGAACGGCTGACTCACGTCCGCGAGCTTGAATCCCCAGTCCCACAGGGCCAAGGTCATCTCGTACGTGCCTTCGCCCTCATGCGACATGCCCTGCCTGAAGTTCTGCTCGAACATCTCCGTCAGAGCCGGGTCGTCGAGCATGGTCGGCGCGTCCGAAGGATCGTCCTCGGCGACCGACTCCACGTAAGACGGGATGTCCTTCAGCACGTCTTTCGCCTCGTGCTTGAACGCCCAGTGCAGCAGATGGTGCAGCCGATGGATCTTGGCGATCTGCTTGAGGTCCTTCATCACCAGCTGCTTGCGCATGAAGGGGTCGTCGAAGTCGCCCACGGGTGAGGCCAGCACGCCCTTCTTGACCCTCTCGGGCAGGTGGACCGCGATCGCCAGTGTGTGCGGACCGCCTCCCGAGTGGCCGGCCACGGCGAACTCACCCAGGCCGAGCGCGTCGGCCAGCTCCTCCACGTCGGAGCCCCAGTCGATCATCTTCCTTCCGGGTTTCGGCGAGGATCCGCCGATCCCCGGCTGGTCCGGAGCGATCATCCTGACGCCCAGCGAGGCGGTCAAGGCGTTGTCCGGGTTGCGGATGAGCATGGAATCACCGAACCCATGCGTGAAGACGACGGGCTTACCTTGGGGGTCACCGTAGTCTTCATAGGCGAGCGTCCGGCCGTCGGCGAGCTTCATCGTCTTCATTGTGACGCCTCCCGAGATGGGTCCGACTCCGAGCGGTCCTCACGTAGGGTTCCCGCTCTTGCCCGAAGCCTCCGCCCCGCCGCCGTTGTCACCACTTTGCTACTCCGGCGTGCACGCGAGGCCCGGACCTCCCCGGGGGCCGGCACTGCGGCACGGCTTCACCGCTGTGCCGACAAGGCGATGGGGGCATCATCAGTCCATGGGCATCTGGCTTGGAGGATGGTTGCAGACGGCGGGCGGGACCTCAGGCACTTCGCATCGGGTGAGCGCATGACGATCGTCCTGGAGACCGAGCGACTCATCCTCAGGCACCTCCTGCCCGGTGACCTCGACGACCTGTTCGCTCTCTACCGGGATCCGGAGATCCGGCGCTTCTTCCCCGAGGGCACCCTTACGTATGAGCAAACGAAAGATGAGCTTGAGTTCTACCTGAACGGACACCCGGATCGTCCTGAACTGGGGCTCTGGGCGACCGTCGACAAGGAGAGCCATAAGTTCATCGGCCGCTGCGGGCTGCTGCCCTGGACGATCGGACAGCGCCAGGAAGTGGAAGTGGCGTACCTCTTGGCCAAGGAGTACTGGGGGCGCGGGCTGGCGACGGAGGCGGCCCGGGGCATAGCTCGCCACGCTGCCGAGCGGTTGGGCCTGTCGCGACTGGTCTGCCTCGTCACTCCTGGGAATCAAGCATCGGCGAACGTGGCACGCAACATCGGTATGACCTTGGAGGCTGAGATGGAGGATGACGACGGGCCGTTCCTGCTGTACTCGATGAACGCGGTCTGAGAAAGGGCTGCGTTCTCCCAGCTGAGACCCTTGCCGCAGTCGACAGACGGTGGCGGGGACGGGCGGCCCTCTCGGGCCGCCCGTCCCCGCACTCGACGCGACACTCCGACCCCAGGACTCTCAGGCGGCCTGAGTCACCCGAAGTTCCGGCGCCTCGGCGCCGAGCTGTCGGATCAACCGGGGCGTGTCCCACACATGCCAGAGGTCGATGAGACGACCCTCCCGGTAACGGAAGAAGTGCATGTGCGGCACCTCGACGCGGTTCCCCTTGGGCGCCAGCGAGGCGAGCGGACCGATGTTCAGGCGACCTTGGTGAGTGCCGGTCATCGTCGAGCGCGTCGCGACGACATCCCCCTCGCAGACGATGTCGTGCACCTCGAAGCGAAGATCGGGGAAGGCCTCACGAAGTGTCGTGATCACGTCTTTGATGTGGGCGGCGAAGTCGGTGCCCAGCGGCTCCTGGTGGTCGACCGCGGACGGGTCGATCACTTGGTCGACGTAGTCGACGTCGCCCTCGTTGAACATGCGTTCGAACCCCTCTAGCGTCCTGGCTTTCAAGTCTTGGGCGGTCATGATGACGCCTCCGCGTTACGATGGAATAGCAATCCAATGTATGGAATGGTATTCTACCCTCGTGGAACGCGGCAAAACCCGTAGACAGATCGCCGCCGAGGCGACGCAGCGAGCCATCGTCGAGGCGGCGGCGAAGCTCTTCGAAGAACGCGGCTACAAGGCGACCTCGGTGGGGGCCATCGCCGAGGAGGCGGGCGTCGCCGTGCAGACCCTCTACAACTCGATCGGATCCAAGAGCGACGTCTTGTCGCGCGTGCTCGACTTCGCGGCCGCCGGCGACGAAGCACCGAGGCCGGTCCCGGCGTTCATGCAGGAGCGGACCGAGCGGGCTTCGAATGGGCGCGAGGTCGTCGCGCAGATCGTCGAGTACTGGCGCGGTGCGGTCGAGCGCACCGCGCCGGTCATGAAGATCATCCGACAGGGCGCCGCGCTCGACCCGGAGGTCGCCGCGCTGGAGCTGAGGCGCGCCGAGCAACGGCTCCGCAACTACGGCCTCGCCGCCCGCCTGCTCGCCGAGCGCGGCGCGCTGCGTCAAGGTCTCAGCGAGGATGAAGCGGCGGCGGCCATCTTCGCCATCGGCCACCCAGACCTCTACCGCTTTCTCGTCACCGACCACGGCTGGTCAAAGGACCGTTGGGCGGTCTGGGCGACGGCGGCGCTCGAGGCGGCCCTGCTCGATCCAACCGTCGGCTGACCGACGGCTGGAAGCCAAGCCGAAGTCGTCCGGGCGGTTGTAGAATCGCCGTAGCAGCAACTCAGACGCAGTTGCGCATCGGGGGAGGGGGCCTCATGACTTCACTGCAGCCGGTTCTCACGCGCCATGGGCGCACCTTCTGGTGCGTGCTCGTCGTCGCCTTCGCCGTACTCCTGCTCGTGGCCCGGCCCGCTCTCGCGGACGATGTGACCGCGCCGCAGGTCCTCGCCTTCAGCCTCACGCCGTCGCACATCGACACGGAATCGTCCGCCCAGACGGTCACCCTGACCGCCACGTTCAGCGACGACCAGTCAGGAGTGGAGTCGGCAAGCTGGGGACTCCAGTTGCCGGGCAGCGCCCAGCAGGGGCGGGGCGGGACCCTCTCCCGCGTCTCTGGCGACGCCCTCACCTGCACCTACGTCGGCTCCATCGTCATGCCCAAGGGCAGCCAGAGCGGCGAGTGGCTGGCCAGCGTCGGCGTGAGCGACTCGGCCGGCAATATCCGCATGCTGGAGCCCGGAGACCTGACGGCGCTGTTCGGCGCTGCGGCAGCACGGGTGACCAATGACGCCGCCACGTACGATGGCAGCCCCCCGCAGGTCGCGTCATTCAACCTCACCCCGTCGCACATCGACACGGAGCATGCCGCCCAGGCGGTCACGTTGACCGTCACGATCGCTGAGGAGGGAACCGGACTCGACTTGGTCGGCGCGCAGCTCCAGCCCCTGAGCGTCAACCAACCGCAATACGGCTTCTTCCTGCACCGGATCTCCGGTGACGACATGCATGCCGTGTACTCGGGCACCGCCACGATCCCCAAGGGGAGCCGGGGCGGCACGTGGGGGGTGTCACTTTGGGCATATGACCTCGCGACCAACGCGACGTGCCTGTCGCCGGGAGACCTCGCGGTCCTCTTTGGCGCGCAGAACGTCCAGGTCGTCAACGATTCACCATTGACCGATGAGGCCCCGCCGACCGTGGTGGCCTTCAGCATGACGCCCGCCGAATTCGACACGTCGGCGCAGCCGCAGACGCTGACGCTGCGGGTCACCGTCGCCGACGACTCGTCCGGCATCGCCTCCGTCTACGGCCAGATCATGCCGCTCATCGGCATGCGGTCCGTCGCCCTGGATCTGCTCCGGGTCTCGGGAGACGACCACCTCGCGGTCTACGAGTGCACAGTCACGGTGCCGTGGCTGGCCAAGGAGGGCATCTGGCGACCGCGGCTGTACGTCGAGGACAAGCTGGGCAACGGGCGGTGGCTGGAGCCGTACATGCTCGACGAGCTCGTGCCCAACGCGCCGGGCCTCATCCTGATCAACAAGGCCACCGCCGACCAAGTGACCATCGACCGTGAGTGGACACTGGAGAACGGGCTGAGCTCGGTCACCTTCCCCGCCGGCACGGTCGTCACGCGGCGCGACGGCGGAAGCTTCGCCTTCTATCGCATGACGGCGCAGCCGTTCGCCATCGACGACGGCGTGCCGACCACCGACCTGGACGGCCGGCCCCTCGCGACGCTGATGTTCGGCATCCCGAGGCTCAATCTCGCGTTCAGCAAGCCGGTCTCGGTCTCGCTGCACATTGGCGCCAAGTACGAGGGCTATCGCCTGAGTGTGCAATCGCTCCTTGAGGACGGTGACGCCTGGAGTGACGAGACCACAGTGACCGTTGTGGGGGGAAGCGCCACCTTCCCCGTCACCCACGCCACCCGGTTCGCAGCGACGGCGCTGCCCAGGATCCGGGCGCTGGGACGCAACACGGCTCGACGCAGAAGCCTGGTAGCCATCCGCGGCCGGGACTTCGGCAGCGTCCGCGGGAAGGTCAAGCTCGGCGGGCACATAGCGAGGTGCGTCTCCTGGCGCGCCGGTCAGGTCGTGTTCCGCGTACCGGCCAAGGCCAAGCTCGGCCGGCTCAAGCTGCGGATCGTCACGGCGGCCGGCGTCAGCAATACGGTGAGGCTGCGAGTAACGGGTCGTCGTTCTTCCTGAGCGCCCACGCGCCGGCCGGCCGCGAGCCGGCTATCGCGACGGTGTCATCTCCAGCGCTTGCACCGCCGGCGGCGACTCGGGGGTGAGGGAGATGGCGACCCTGAGCTGACCGCCGGACCCTTTCATCCACCAGGTGAGCTGCGCCGGCGACGACGACTCCGCCGGCGTCGTGGCATCGAGGCACAGGTCGCCGAACTGCTCGCGGATCCGGGCGGCCTCTGTCCGCCGCCGTTCGAGCGGCTCATCCTGATCGACGTTGGCGGCGAAGAGGCGACCGGCGAGCTCATCGTCCCACTCCCGGAGTAGGCGGATGACGTCGTCTCGTGCCTTGAGAGTCTCCGGCCAGAGGTCCCCGGCGTGGGACCGAGCCGCCGGCGGGACGAGGGTGTCGAGGGCATCCATGACGGGCTCTTCGACCGAGGCGTACGTGCTGTTGGCAAGGGCGACGACGCCGATGCCCGAAGCCGGGTGCCAGCGCATCGCCGAGCCGAATCCCGGCAGACCGCCGGGGTGCCCGACGAGGAGGCCTCGAGCAGGGTCGTGGAACACCACAAGGCCCATGCCGTAGCCGCCCGAGAGCAGGTCTCGGCCCTCCGCCGGCACCGCTGGGATGACCCGGTGCACTTGTTGCATCTCGCGGCGCGACGCGCGGCGGAGCGGGTGACTGTCCTCGGCGTCATCGCGAGCCGGGAAGGCGTCGCCGAACTCGGACATCCATCGCGCAAGATCGTTCACCGAGCTGAAGAGACCGCCCATGGCGGCGAACTCGCCCGTCCCCGCGAACGGGAGCTCCACCCACGGGCCGGGGCCGGACTCTCCGGAGAACCGCCGGCGATGTCCCACAGCGAGGTCTCGCCGGTCGACGGACGACGCCTCGAACACCGTCGTGGTCATGCCGAGTGGGCGGACCAGGCGGGACGTCACCGCCGCCCGATACTCTTCACCGGCCGCTCGTGCCACGGCGCGCCCAAGAATCGCGTAGCCGAGATTGGAGTACTCGAAAGCCGTCCCCGGCGGATGGGCGAACCTGAAGCCGCCGGCGAGCAAGGCGTCGAAGGCCTCAGGCGTGAGGTCCAGTTGCCGGTCGCCCCACGCGTCGTCAGTGGGAAGACCGGCGCTCATGGTAGCGAGATCGCGCAAGCTGATCGGCCGCGAGTCGGCGGTGGGTGTGCGCATGTTCGAGAGCTCCGGAACGTAATCGGCGGCTCGATCGTCCAGAGCGAGCCGCCCATCGTCGCGCAGAGAGAGCAACGCCGCGGCGGTGAACGACTTCGTCATGGAGGCGATGCGGAACACCGAGTCGGGAGTCGGGGTGGGCCCCGCGGTGGTCAGCCCACCCAGCCCGCAGAAGTGCACGAGCTCGCCGTTGGCGACCACGCCGTAAGCCAGACCCGGCGACGGTGCCGTCGCCCAGAACGCGGCGAAGGCGGCGTCCACCGCGGCGAGGTCGAGAGCGGGGTTCATCCGCCGCGGCCTGCTACGCGAGCCACATCCACTGCGGCTCCCACCAGTACACGGGGTGCCGCGTTGTCATGCCCCCGACCCGCTTCGAGTGCATCGTGGTTGTCCGCGCAGATGCTGGTCTTGGGCCGACGACCCATGAAATCGCTGGTCGAGCGGCGCACGCTCAGACGGCCTGCGCATCCGCGAGGTGGAATGCAAAGGCTCCGTCGTGCACGTAGACGAGCCGGCAGGCATCGATGTACCGGGCGTCGTGGATCCGGCCGGCGCGGATATAGCCGACATCGCCCTGTTCGAGGACCACCCTCTCTCCATCACGGACCAGTGCGCTCGAGTCTTTGCGATAGAACTGGACCGACATCCTTCCTTCCACGACGACCGTCATGTCGTCGCCTGGGTGGAAGTGAGGTGGCTCTTCGGTGCCCGCCCGCCAGCGCTCGAGCATCACCTCGACCCCGTCAGGGTTCGTCGGGTAGGTGGTGCGGGCCGTGAACCCCTCCGGTGTCCCCGCAACGGGCACGAGATCTCTCCACACGTCGCTGGTCGCCGAGTTGACATCCTGGGCTGCGTCATCAGGGGACATGGTCTGGCTCCTGTCTCGGGTTGTCGAGATCGCTGCTGCGAGGTCTTTACCCTACGGCCGGCGCAACGGTCCCACGACCCACCGTTCCATCCCGACGCGGCGCGCGCCGTGACGCCGCCGACCGCCCATCGAAGGCCACGGGGAATGAAGCTGACAGCGGTCCGCGACAGACGCGTCGGCAAGAGACGCGACCACTCGCGCCACCGTGGCCGTGATCCCCTTCACTGGAGGACGTCATGTTCATTCAGACCGTCTCGGAGGCGGAGGCTGAGGGCAAGGTCCGTGAGGTCTACGACGGCGACCAGGAGACCCTTGGCTACGTCCCCAATCACGCCAAGGTCTTCAGCTTGCGTCCCGATGTGCTGAAGGCGTGGCGCGGCCTGCAGCTGAGCATTCGCCAGAACCTCTCGGTGCGCCGCTACGAGCTCATCACGCTGGCGGCGGCGCAGGCTTTGAACTCCCGCTACTGTCTGCTCGCGCACGGGGCGGTATTGACCAGGAGCGGCGTGACTGTGGACCAGCTGCGCGCCATCCTGACCGACTTTCACGACGCAGGTTTGGAGCCGGCCGAAGTCGGCATGATGGAGTACGCCCAGAAGATCGCGCGGGGCGCCAACGAGATCACCCAGGCAGATGTCGACACCTTGCGCGCCCTGGGGCTTGAAGATGTCGAGATCCTCGACGTTGCTTTGACAGCGACCATGCGCTGCTTCGCCAGCAAGACGTTCAGCGCCCTGGGGGCCGGGCCGGACGCCGCGTTCGACGAACTCGAAGGCCGGCTCTCAGGCCTGCTTCCGGCGTAGGAGGACCCATGGACCCACCGGGTCCTTGGACCGGGGCGACTTGCCGTTGCCGGGACCGGTCAGGGCTCTCGCGACTGGGCGCAGACGAACTCCAACAGGTTCCCCTCGGGGTCGGCGAAGTACAGCGAGCGGACGTGCAGCCAGGCATGAGCGGTCGCCTGGACCCTCAGTCCAAGACCCTCGAGCCGCCTCCACTCAGGCTCGTAGTCTTCGGGCGAGATGTTGAACGCTATGTGGTGCAGTGTGGTCTGGTCGGGGCTGAGACGCACAGACTTGTTCTCGAGGAAGTCGCGCTCGGCCGCGGCGAACAAGGCAAGATTCTGGGTGTGACCGCCGTAGCCCTCCGCGATCTTGAAGAAGACGAAACCCGCCTCTCGCCGGAGCACCTCAAGACCGACCACCCCCTCATAGAACTTCCGCATCACGTCCAGGTTCTGGACGCGGATCGACACTTCGCCCAGCCCCTTGATCAGATGATGTGTCTCGTTCATCTCACCTCCTTGAGGGCGCCGGGATCCAGCGCGCGTGTCCTCGTCGACAGTGCCGTGCACGAGTGTGCGCCCTTCCTGTGCAGGGCGCGGATGATCACCGTTGAGTCAGTATCTCGAGCGAGTCCGGACGCCCCCCTGTCAACACCCCCGGACACTCCCCATTCGGGGTCGGGGAAAGAGGAACCGACACGAGAAAGGAGCAGCGACGGCCGAACGAGACGGATACATCCCCGGTGTGCCTTGCTGGGTGGACACAAACCAGCCCGATCCCGAGGCGGCCGCGGCATTCTACCGCGGTCTGTTCGGGTGGGAGCTCGAGGACACGATGCCGCCGGGGTCCGATGGCAAGTACTACATGGCGCGGCTGCACGGCGGTGCCGTGGCCGCCATCGGATCCCAGCCTGAGGGGGCGCAGACGGCACCCGCGTGGAGCACATATGTCTGCGTAGAGAACGCCGACGAGACGGCCGCCAAGGTCCGGGCGGCCGGCGGGAAGGTGCTGGCGGAGCCGTTCGATGTGCTCGACGCCGGGCGCACTGCGACCTTCGCCGACCCGGAGGGCGCCGTGGTCAGCGTCTGGCAGCCCGGCAGCATGAAGGGCGCCCAAGTCGTCAATGAGCACGGGGCCGTGAATTTCAACGGGCTGCACACACAGGACGTCGAGGCCGCGAAGAGGTTCTACGGCGCCGTCTTCGGCTGGCGCTCGCTCATGGTGGACGGCGCCGAGCTCTGGACGATGCCAGGGTACGGCGATCACCTCGAGGAGCGCGATCCAGGCCTGCGCGCACGGCTCGCGGAGTTCGGCGCGACGCCGGGTTTTGAGGACGTCGTCGCGAGCATCAACCCGATCGGCGACGACCAGAAGGACGTCCCCGCGCATTGGAGGGTGACGTTCGGGACGGACGACGCAGACGAAACCGCCTCGAGGGCGGCCGAACTCGACGGCACCGTGCTCGTCCCGCCGTTCGACGTCCCCTGGTCCAGGGTGACCGAAATCGCCGACCCCCAAGGCGCGTCGTTCATCGCAAGCCAGTTCGTCCCCGAGGAGAAGGGCGCCCAGGAGAGACGGTAGGCGGTCAGAAAGGCGGAGGAGCTTCGCTACGAGAGGCTTGTCGGGCCCACACACGACGACGGCGAGGTCGATGATGTCTGAGTTCCCTGCACCCAAGGAAGGGTTCGTGATCACGCACTTCCTGGTCGTTTCAGACCAGGACAGGTCGCGCGAGTTCTACCGCCGCGTGTTCGACGCCGAGGTCCTCATGGAGCGCGACCCGGTGATCATACAGGTGGCCAATTCGTGGCTCATCCTGAACGTGGGTGGTGGACCGACCGATGACAAACCGGACGTCACTCTGGAGACGCCGCAGGATCCGACCAGGACGAGCGCGTTCATGAACGTGCGCGTGGCCGACATCGCGACGGCCTATCGGGACTGGTCGGCCAAGGGGGCCGAGTTCCTGACAGTGCCAAAGGAGCATGCGCACGAGATCCGCGCCTACATCCGGGACCCCGACGGCCATCTCATCGAGGTCGGACAATCGAAGATGCCCCAGGAGAGTTGACCACCAGCACATACCGCCGCGAGTTCGACGAGCTCTCCGGACCTGGCCGGGCCATGCAGTTCTACGACGACCACGGTCGCCGCCTGCGCCGACGCCTCCTGATGCCGGACGGCCTCCTTCGGCCCCATGCGTCAGCGACTCAAGAGGGGGCGAACACGCGGGTGGTCGCCCAGCAGCGCGTCAGCGTCCGCCAGCGATGAGGATGGCGGCCGCCCAGATGAGGGCCGGCAGGCCCACCGCGACGAAGATGGCGATGAGGATTGCGGCGAGGCAGCCACGAGCCAGCCGACTCGCGCCTTGCTCCTCGTCTCCGCGCCCCGCCGTCGAGGCACTGCCCGCGTCTCCCACGTGCCGCTCCCCCAGATCGCCGGCTGGGTCCGCCGGCGCTTCCATCTCATGGTGGCAGGAATGCGGCCGGACGACCACGCTCGTAGCTCCGCACACCCGCGTGCGACCAGGCGGCCCGGAGTCGTCATCCGGTTCGAAGGCATCGCCTGCGAGCTGCAGACATGCTCGCATCGGTGCGCGGCGGACGGGTCCGACAGTTGGTGCGTTCCGACAGTCCGCCTACGCAACACCTCGAAGCCCGTGCAGGTCGCGTCAGGGGTATCAATCCGGACAACCGCCGAGTGACGACGGCCAGCAACGGGAGCGCGCACGACGCGGTGCATTCCACACCCAAGAAGGGAGCGTGCGCGATGCCGACTGAGCAGAACAAGGAGTTGGTCACTCGGATGATCGAGGAGATCTTCAACCGCGGCAACGTGGACAAGGCCGACGAGTTCCTGGCGTCCGACTTCGTCGAGCGCGAGGACCTCCCCCCGGGAATTCCGCCCGGTCGCGAGGGCATGAAGCAACTGGTCATCGTGATGCGCAGCGCCTTCCCTGATCTCAAAGGCACCATAGAGGACACGGTCGCCGAAGACGACAAGGTGGTGGTCCGCTGGACCTGCGCCGGCACTCACTCAGGCGGCGAGTTCATGGGTATTCCAGCGAGCGGGAAGAAGGTGTCCGTCGAGGTGATCGACATCATCCGCATCGCCGACGGCAAGTTCGCCGAGCACTGGGGCCTGATGGACAACACGGCGTTGATGCAGCAACTCGGCGCGATCCCAACGCCCGGCCAGACCTGAAGTCTCCTGACGCCGCGGAGGCCCGAGTGCGCTCCCCGGGGAAGAGTGTGTCATGACACGCTAAAATAGGTACGCCGTGACCATGGCCGATCCCTCCCAGACAACGCAGCAAGCCGGCGCGATCCCCGAGACGTACGGGACGACGCTCCCCGAGACCGCGCGGCGCGCACACCTGGTCGCGGCCAACATCGCCGGCGTCATCCTGGGCAAGGACGACGTGATCGAGTCCTGCCTGGTCGCCCTGCTCGCCGGCGGACACGTGATGATCGAGGACTACCCCGGCGTCGGCAAGACCCTCCTCGCCAAAGCGCTCGCCCGATCGGTGGGCGGGCGCTTTTCGCGCATCCAGTTCACGCCGGACCTGATGCCCAGCGACGTCACCGGCGTCAACGTCTTCGACCAGCACGACATGCGGTTTGAGTTCCACGCCGGTCCGGTGTTCGCCAATATCGTGCTCGCGGACGAGATCAACCGCGCCTCTCCCAAGACGCAGGCGAGCCTCCTGGAATGCATGGAGGAGGCTCAGGCGACCATCGACAACGTCGCCCACCCCATCCCCGCTCCGTTCATGATCATCGCGACACAGAACCCGATCGAGTACGAGGGGACCTACCCTCTGCCCGAGGCACAACTGGACCGCTTCACGATGCGCCTGAGGCTCGGCTATCCCACGCCGGAGGCCGAGGAGGCGATCCTCGACTCGCAGACGTCAGGCGACCCGTTCGCGCGCCTGGAGCCCGTGATGGGGTCCGGTGAGGTGCTCGCCATGCAGCAGGCCGTGCTCGGAGTCGGGGTCACGCGAGAGGTGCGCCGCTACGTCGTCCAGATAGTGGCGGCGACGCGCGAGCATCGCGAGATCTACCTCGGGGCCAGCCCGCGGGCGGGCATCGCGCTCCTGCGTGCCGCAAAGGCGCTGGCCGTGCTGCGCGGCAGGGACTACGTCGTGCCGCAGGACATCAAGGACCTCGGGCGACGGGTACTCTCGCACCGCATCATCCTTTCCGCCGAGGCCGTACTTCGGCCGGGCGCCGATGAGGACGTGATCGGGCAGATCCTCGAGTCGGTACCGATCCCAGGACGCCGGCCTTGACGCACCCGACCCACCGCGGGACGGCCCTTCTGGCAGTCGCCTTCGCCACCTACATCGCCGCCCGGGTGCTGGGGACGTGGGAGCTCTATCTGATAGCCCTGACGTTCGCCGCCATGACCGTCGTCGCCTGGGCTCTCGTCCTCGCGGGGTCACGACGGCTGGCGGTCGAGAGGCAAGCCGCCCCCTCCGAGCCGCTGGCCGGCGACCCCTTGGAGTTCGCATTCACGGTGACGACCGGGTGGCGCCTCCGGGGCCTCCGCGTGGTCATCGAGGGAGCGACGGGCGGTGCGCCGGGCCTCCCCGGCACCGTGGTCGTGGAGGACACAGGCCTGCGCGCGCACCGGCGCGTCACCGCCGGGCCACGTCCCGCCAGGCGCGGCATCCACCTGCTGCCCGCGTTCTCGGCGGTCGTGGAAGATCCGCTCGGGCTCGTCCGGGCACGCAGGGCCTGCGGCGAGCCGCTGCGTCTGACGGTCCTGCCGCGGCTGGAGGAGCTTGCCTCGTGCTCGCTCTGCAACGACGCCGGCCGGCACAGCGGCGGAGGCCGGCGGCGGGCGACCCGCGACGCCTGGGAGTTCCGCGGCATCCGCCCGCACATGCCCGGCGAGCCGCTCAACCGCGTGGACTGGAAGGCCACGGCCAAGAAGGGCGCCCTGATGCTGCGGGAGATGGAAGCCGACACCGACGGCGACGTCACGCTGCTGCTCGACGGCCGACCCATGATCGTGACGCCGCCGGCAGCGCCGGCGGAGGACGGGAATCGCTCGGAGGCGGCGTTCGAGACGGCCGTCGTGGCCGCCGGGTCGGTGGCTGCCTTCATCCTGGGCAGCGGACACACAGCCTCGGTGTTCCTGCCGGTCGGCAGCTGGCGCGAGTCCAGGCTCACGCCCGACGCAGCCAGCAGACGCCGGCTGCTGGCGGCGCTCGCGGAAGCACGGCCGCAAGGCGAGTCGAGACTCGGCTCCTCCCTGCCGTCGATCCTGGGCGGCCGCGACCAGGACCGCCGCCGCCCGCTCGTGGTGGTGACCTCTCGGGTGGACGAAGACCTCGTCCACGCCCTGGTCAGGCTCCGCGGCAAGGGTGTCCCGGTCTCCGTCGTCCACGTGTTCGAGGACGGCGCGCAAGGCCGGGCCGGAGCGGCCGTGCCTTCGGACCTCGCGGAGGTGGCCACGCTCCAGGCGGCCGGCACTCGCTACGTGTCCGTCGTCGCCGGCGGCGACGTGCGCACGGCGCTACGCGCCGATTCCGGACGGCCCGCCGCGATGACCCGCGGACGCGGCGGCACCAGGCAGACAGCCGGCTCCCGCCGTGCGGAGGCGCGATGACCCGGCGTGCCTTGCTGACGCTGGCGTGCTTCCTCGGGCTCGCCATCACGACGGCGCTTGTCGCCGCCCGCATCGTGCAGCCGCACGCCACGTTGCTCCTGGTCGCAGCGGCCGCCCTGGCCACGGCCGCCGGCGCACCCGGTATCGTGCACAGTCGCGCCCGGCCGCTGGCCCTGCTCCTGCTGCCGCTGGGCGCCTACGTGCTCGCGCGCCTGCAGATCCGGCTGCCCGACGGCGCCGGCGGCATCCACGCCCAGACCGCCTTCTACGCTCACCAGATCGCCTCCGGTGCCACCACATACGTGCATCAGGCGTTCCCGCTGGACTCGGCCTCCCCGGCTCTGCTCCTGGTGCTCTCGCTGTGCCTGTTCGGGCTGACCTGGCTGGCGTCATTTCTCGCCTTGAGCCTCCGCCGCGCGCTTCCGGCCGTCGTCGTCCTCCTGTGCGTGGCGGGCTTCGGCTTCACGACGGATGAGGCGGCTCGCACCCCCCTGCCGGCCATCGCGTTCGTGATGCTCGCGGGCGGCCTGCTCGCACTTTCGCGCCCGCGCTCGCGCGAGCGCGTGAGGCCGGCGAACGCCGTGGCCGGAGTTCTCACCGCGACGCTCGCCGCTCTGCTCGCGCTCTCGATCCTCGGCGTGACCACAGTGGAGGCGGGCAGCCCTCTGGGGGACTGGCGGTCGTGGGAGCTCTCGGGTCCCAAGGCAGCGACTCTCGACTACGACTGGATGCAGAACTACCCGAAGCTGCTGTCCAAGGCGAGCGATGCCGTCGTCATGGAGGTCCGCTCGCCGGTCCAGTCCTACTGGCGCGCGAACGTGCTGACGGAGTTCAGCGGATCAGCGTGGCTCAGCACACTCGACTCGAGCTCGCTCCAGGCCGCCACACACAACGGGTCGTGGATCTACGACACGCCGCCCGTGCAGCACAGCGCACAGGGACGCACCGTGCTCGAGCAATTCGATGTCCGGAACACCTACACCGACCATCTGTTCGTGGGAGGCAGTCCTCTGGACCTGAGGACGTCCCTGCCGCTCGACCTGGCCGTCAGCGCCGCCGGAGCCATCTCCGTCGCGCCGGCTCGCGGCCCGGCGATGAGCTACTCGGTCACGGCGTTCGTACCGTACCTTGACCCTACGGACCTCGTGGGTCAGGGGCGCTACTACCCGGCAGATGTGACCTCCACGTACCTTCAGCTGCCGTTCCCGTCCGCGGCTGTCTTCCGAGGGCCGAACGCAGAGCGACAGTGGCGCGCGGCGGCGGCCAAGCTGCCGGACGGCGGCCAATGGTCAGGGTTGTTCGCTCTCAACCAGAGCATCGTCGGTGCGGAGACCGATCCCTACCGGGTGGCCCTCGCCATCGAGGACTACCTGCACGCCGGCTTCCAGTACTCCCTGCGCCCGCGGTCCGGGGGCGACTCTTCACCTTACGCCGACTTCCTGTTCCGCACGCACATCGGCTACTGCCAGCACTTCGCGGGTGCTATGGCGCTGCTGCTGCGCTTCAACGGCATCCCAGCCAGGGTCGCCCTGGGATTCAGACAGGGGCGCGAGATCCGCGACGGCATCTACGAGGTGCGGCGAACGGACGCGCACGCGTGGGTAGAGGCGTATTTCCCCGGCGTGGGCTGGGCCCCCTTTGACCCCACACCGGGCACCCGGCTGCCAAGCGCCGACACGGTCGCCGCCGGGTCGGCGGCAGGGACGATCGGCTCGGGTGACGCCGGTGCGACGACGCAGCAGTCGCAAGGAGCCGATGCACCCGGCCGTGCACGGGTGGCGGACCCCGGCGGGATCGGCGTCGCCCAGCCCGCCGCGGCTCCGGGCCACGGCAGCCTGCTCTGGGTCGCGGTGGTCGTCGCGCTACTCGTCTGGCCGGTCGGCCGCGCGCTGCTGCGCCGGCGCGGCCTCCTCAAGGCGTCGGCCCAGGACCGCGTGCGCGTGTCGGTGGACCTGCTGTACGCGACACTCGGCGACCACGGTCTGGGGCTGCCCCCCTCGCAGACACTCGACGAGACTGCGGGGTTGCTGCGGGAGCAGTTCGGGGTCGACTCGGCGGACTTCGCCACGCGCGTCCAGGCGATCCTGTTCGGGGGGCGTGAGGCGACCGAGCAGGACCTCCGCGATCTTCGGCGCTTTCGCCGCCACGTGCGAGCCGCCCTTCGCGAGCGCTCTGGATGGATCCGCTCGCTCGCCGCCGCCTACGGGGTGCCGAGCCGGCGCCGCTGAGCCGGCGCCACAGACCCGCGCGTCACTCGGGCTGATACAGCGCGAGAGTATTGCCGTCGGGATCCTTGAACCAGGCCGAACTGCCGATGCCGGGGCTGGTCAGGACGTGATCGACCATCTTCAGGTCGCCGAACTCGACAGTATCGAAGGCCACGCCGCGATCGGCCAGCTCCCGCACGTCCGAGGCGACGTCGGTCGACCAGAAGCGCACTTGAGTGTGGTCCGCCTTGTTGGGTGACGGACGACCGTAGACGAGCAGCGTCGTACCGTCTCCGCACTCGAACACCAGGTGGTTCTTGATCGTCGCCGGCGAGAGTCTCAGCCCGACCTTGTTCTCGTAGAAGTCCCGGCTTCTCTCAAGATCGGTCGAGCACAACACTGCCGACACTCTGTTATTAGCGAGCACGGGGGGCCTCCTTGGACGAAACGCCACTCGGGATTGCACCCCTGTTGCATGGCCCGGGTAGATCGGCCGCAAACGCTTCTCCCGTCCACGCCGCGCTCAGGCTCTTCCAGGCCTGCGATCTGGCTCAGGACCGGCGACGCTCCTTCCAGAAGAAGGTGGCGAGGCCGACGACCACGAGGACGATGCCCACGATCAACCAGGGCCGGGGGTCGAAGATACTGTTCTGAGCCGCTGGCCGTACCGGTATGCCAGGTCACCGTGCCCGGCCCCCTGCGCTGCACGTAGGCCACATAGAGCGACAGCAGCCCGATGCCCACAAGGATGCCGAGAGCCGAGCGATCGGCGTGATGGAACGCAACGAGCAGCGTGGTCACGACAAGGGCGAGCGGCACGGCGAAGACGCCGAGCACCGAGACGCCGAGGGCGAACCCGACGCCCACTCCTACCCACGCGATGAACCAGGGCAGGTGAGAACGCGGCTTCTGTCGTGATGCGGGAGTGTTCGTCGTCATCGAGTCTCGCTTCGGCTCTTGGCTCCAGGTTGGAATCTTCCCACGAAGCGATGCAGTTAGAGCGCCGGGGCACGCGGGAACGCTGGCGCGTATGACACTTGCTCGGCGGACGGTCCATAACCTCCGCCGATTCCTATCTCGCGAACAGCCCGGGCGCGATCATCCAGTCTCCTGCCGGAGGCAGAGGGCGTGTCCCGGGCCAAGGAGGAGAGTCCGTTGGCCACTCCGCTCCGGCCGACGCGCGCCGGCCAGTCCGAATACACCGCCGAGGCCCGCTCTTCGTGGGACCGGCGCAAGTGGTACATCCTGGCGGCGATCTGCGTTGCCCAGTTCATGGTCGTCCTCGACATCGCCATCGTGAACGTGGCGCTCCCGTCGATACGTACAGATCTCAACTTCACCAACGAAAGCCTGCAGTGGGTCCTCACCGCCTATGCGATCCTGTTCGGCGGCTTTCTGCTGCTCGGCGGCCGTCTTGCCGACCGCTTCGGTCGCCGCTTGGTCTTCATGTCCGGGCTGGCCCTGTTCACGGGGGCCTCGCTGATGTGCGGCCTGGCCTGGTCGGAGGGGTCCCTGATCGCGTTTCGCGCCGTCCAGGGCTTCGGCGGCGCATTGCTGTCGCCGGCCGCCCTCTCGATCCTCGCCACCACGTTCAAAGAGGGTCACGAGCGGAACCTGGCCCTGGGCATCTGGGGCGGGATCGCGGGCAGCGGCGCCGCCGCGGGGGCGCTGCTCGGAGGAGTCCTGACCAGCGCATTCGGCTGGGAGTGGATCTTCTTCGTCAACGTGCCGATAGGGGCCGCCCTGATCGGCCTGACGCCGCTCCTGCTCACCCGGGAGCACGCGGGCGCCCTCGCACGCCGCAGCTTCGACGTTGCGGGAGCCGTCACGGTGACGGGCGGCCTCATGGTGCTGGTGTACGCCCTGACACGGGCCACCCAGATCGGCTGGTCGGCGGCGCCGACGATCACGCTGCTCGTGGTCTCAGGAGTGCTGCTCGCCGCGTTCGCGGTGATCGAAGTCCGCGCCGCCGATCCCGTCCTGCCAAAGCGCGTGCTGGGCCTGCCTGTGCCACGCACTGCCAACATCGTGGGCATGCTCGTCGGCGGCGCCCTGTTCTCTCAGTTCTTCCTGCTGACGCTCTACATGCAGCAGGTGCTGGGCTACTCAGCACTCAAGACGGGAGTCGCGTACGCGGCCACCACGGTCACCCTGGTCGTGGTGGCGATCGCCGCGCAAGCGCTCGTCACCCGAATCGGTCCACGCGTGGTGCTCATGACCGGCCTGCTCTTCGTGAGCGCTTCGATCTTCCTCTACTCGCGCATGCCGGTGGCCGGCCACTACGTGAGCGACCTGCTTCCCCCGTTCCTTCTCTCCGGTATCGGGCTCGGGCTGACATTCGTGCCCATCCAGATCTCGTCGCTCACCGGCGTCAGGCCCGGCGAGGCGGGCGCCGCCTCGGGCATGATCAACACGAGCCAGCAGATCGGCGGTGCCGTCGGCCTTGCCGCGATCACCACGATCGCGACCACGATCACGACCAACTACATCGCCAGTCATGCGCTCTCGCCGGCCACGGCCGCCGCCGGCTTCGTGCACGGCTTTCAAGTCGCCTTCTACGTGCTCCTCGGTGTCACGCTGACCGGCGTGGTGCTGACTGCAGCCCTGCTCAGAGGCACGCGAGTCGCGGCCGGCGGAGTGATCGAGGAACCCGGGGAAGCCATGGCCGGGCTGGTCCCCGCCCTGGCGGACAGCGACGAGAGGGCGGCGTCGGACGAGCAGGAGCGGCCGGCGGCCTGACACAGGGGACATCCCCGCCGCCTTCCGCGAGCCGCGTGCTATGGTCTGGTGCGGCCGGTGGTCTTCCTGAGAAGAGAGGATGGCGATGGAGTTCGCGGCCCGCCTTGCCGACGGCCGCAGCGTCCTGATGGAAGGGGCGCTGGGCGAGCGCTTGAAGCGCGAGCATCAGCTTGCGTTCGACGAACACGTCGCCATGGCCGGCCTCGTCTACGAGTCCGAAGGGAGGGCGGCGCTTGTCGGACTCTGGAGCGAGTACGCCGACATCGCACAGCGGCACGGGCTGCCGCTCCTGGCCACCACGCCGACCAGACGCGCAAACAGGGAACGGGTCTCGGCCTCTCGCTACGACCAGGCCATCATCGGCGACAACGTCTCGCTGCTGCGCGGGCTGCAGGAACGGAGCGCCGCGGAGGTGCACGTCGGCGGCCTGATGGGCTGCAGGGGAGACGCATACCGGCCCACGGACGTCCTCTCCACCGCCGAGGCGAGATCGTTCCACACCTGGCAGGCGGACCTGTTCGCCGAGGCAGGCGCCGAGTTCCTCTACGCCGGCATCATGCCGGCGCTGCCCGAGGCCATCGGGATGGCGCAAGCCATGGGCGAAACTGGACTCCCCTACATCATCAGCTTCATGATCCGGGACGACGGCAGACTGCTGGACGGTGCAACGATCCATGAGGCTGTCCAGAGCATCGACGCCTGCGTCGACGTGCGGCCCGAGTGCTACATGACGAACTGCGTGCATCCGGCCGTGCTGTACGCGGCGCTCTCACGGCCTTGCAACTCGACGGAGCTCGTGCGAAGCCGCTTCGTGGGCATCCAGGCCAATGCGTCTCACCTGAGCCCGGAGGAGCTGGACATCGCCTCCGGCCCCGAGTCCTCGGACGCCGGCCAGCTCGCGGATGACATGCTGCGCCTGCGCGACGACATGAGGCTGAGGGTGTTCGGCGGATGCTGCGGCACAGACGGCACGCACCTCGAGGAGATCGCTCGCAGGCTGGCGCAGCGTCGTTGAACGCGTTCCGTCAGCGCGCCGCGCCGCGGAGCCTGCGGCCACGCCCGGCGGCCACCTGCCCGTAGTTCAACGCCGACACGAGGGCCACACCGCCTACGGCGTTGCCGAGAAGAGTCGGCAGCATGAAGGTCGTCAACCACGCCGACCAGGCGAGCTGGCCCGTGGTGACCAGGTACAGGGTCTCCACAGAGCCGGCGATGATGTGGCTCAGATTGGCGAGACCCACCACATACGTGAGGATCACGATCACGCCGAGACGCATGGTCCCGGACGCGGGCATGAGCCAGACGACTGTGGCGATGAGCCATCCTGCGAAGATGCCGCGCAGCACGACCGACCAGAAGTCTCCGACCATGGTCGCCTGCGCGAGCTGTGCGAGCTGTGACTTCACGCCCTCTCCGTAGACGTCTGTGGCCCCGAGGATCCATGCAAACGCCAGCGCGCCCAGGAGATTGGTCGCGAGCACGATGCCCCAGAAGCGCAGGACGTTGAGAAGAAGCGCAAAGGAGCGCCGGGCGAAGAGGGGGAGCACCACGGTGACCGTCGTCTCCGTGAACAGCTGCTGGCGGCCGAGTATCACGATCAGAAAGCCCACGGGGTAGCCCAGCTTGATCAGCAGGGGCGCCCAGTGGGTGTCGGGCAGGTAGTAGTTGAGCGCGCCCTCGGACACGAAGGAGAAGCCCATCGAGAGGCCGGCGGCGAGACCCGAGAAGGCGAGGGCCTCGGGAGGGCGCCGAAGCTCCTCTTCGCCCTCCATGCGGATGGCCTCGTGGACGATGAGCGCGCTCACGGCCGTCCGCGCCGCGATTTCGCCCCGGTCGTCCCGGGTCATCTCGATCTCGCCCAGTTCCACCTTGTCCGAGCTGCCCATACGGCCATCGTTCCCCCCTGAGGCGCGCTGTCGCCGTCTGGTCTGTTTGGGCCGCTCAGACGCGAGCCGGCGAAGGCGCTGTGCCAGACCGTTTCCTTCCCCTAGAATCCAGCTGTGGTCTGTCGAAGGAAGAGCGGAAGCCCGATGCCCGGTGAAGTGAACGAGCAGAAGATCGAGACGTTCGAGCGCGAGGAGCTCGTACGCGCATTGCAGGCGCGCGAGCGCTTCCTGACCGGAGTCATCGGCAGCCTCGAGAGCTTCGTCACCATCGGCGAGGACTGGCGGCTCACCTACGCCAATGCGGCGGCCGTGAAGCTGGCCGGGCTCGAGGCCGAGGATCTCGTGGGCAGGGACCTCCACGACCTGAGCCCGTCCTCCGCGCTCGTGCAGGCCCTCCCTATGCTCGAGGAAGCCATGCGCGAGAAGACCGTCGTTGAGCTCGACGCGAGCGACGAGAGGACGGGAGCCACTCTCCACATCCGCGCCTGTCCGCTCGGCGACGGCGGCCTCGCGCTCTACGCCAGTGACGTGACCGAGCGCGTGCGCAACGAGCGAGCGCGGCGCGAGAGCGAGGCGGCGCGAGCGGAGAGCGAGGAGCGCTACAGGCAGCTCTTCCAGGCCGAGTCCGACGCCTTGCAGCTCATCGACCACGAAAGCGGCAGAGTACTCAAGGCCAACGCCGCCGCCGAGGCCATGTACGGCTACTCGGCGGAGGAGTTCGCGCAGCTGACCGACCTCGAGCTCTCGGCGGAACCCGAGCTGACTGTCGCGCGAACCAGCGGCGTCGTCCCGGGCGAGACGGTCAATGTCCCTCTCCGCTGGCATCGGCGCAAGGACGGCAGCGTGTTCCCGGTGGAAGTCACCGGGCGCGTGTTCGACCTGCAGGGGCGCCGGGTGCGCATAGCCGCCGTCCGCGATGTGAGCGAGCGGGTCAAGCAGGAGGAGGCGCTGCGGCACAGCGAGGAGCGATACCGCACGATCGTCGAGACGGCAGCGGAAGGCATCCTCCTCGCGACTCGAGAGGGCCGGTTCGACTTCGTCAACCAGCGGATGGCCGACATGCTCGGCTACCCGGCCGAGGAACTCCGCGGCAAGGCCGGGTCGGATTTCACCTGCGAGAGCTCTGAGGCGTCGGTGGTCGAGGCCAGGGCCGGGCTCCGCGCCGGACAGGTGGTCAGCGGCGAGTGGAAGGCCCGGCGTCGAGACGGCTCGCTGCTCTGGACCCGGTACAACGCCTCTCCGATGTTCGACGAGCAGGGGCGGCACGTCGCCAACCTGGCAATGCACACGGACATCAGCGAAGGCAAGCGGGCCGAGGCGGCGCTGCGCGAGAGCGAGGAGCGTCTGCGCCATCACCTCGAAAACACGCCCCTGGCCGTCGTGGAATGGAACGCCGCGTTCGTCGTCACGCGCTGGGCCGGTGAGGCAGAGGCGATGTTCGGGTGGAGCGCCGCCGAGACCGTCGGTCGACCCATCATGGATCTCGCCCTCATCCACGAGGAGGACATCCCCATCGTAGAGCGCACCATGGCGAAGCTCACCGACGGCAAGACCCCTCGCGCGGTCAGCAGCAACCGCAATGTCACCAAGGACCATCGGGTCATCGAGTGCACCTGGTTCAACTCGGTCCTGATGGACGAGCAGAACCGGATGATCTCGGTGATGTCCCTGGTGCAGGACAACACCGACCGCAAGCGTGCGGAGGCGGCGTTGCGCGAGAGCCAGGAGAGCTTGGACCTTGCTCTCGCGGCAGGCGGCATCGCCGCGTGGGACGTGCAACTGGACACCGGCAAGACCGTCTGGAACCGAGAGCATTTCCTGATGCTCGGACTTGAGCCCGGAGAGGTCGAGCCGGGCTACGAGGCGTTCCTCGCCCGCGTCCACCCGGACGACGCCGCCTCGGTGGACCTGGCGTTCCACCACTCGCTCGACGTGGCCTCCGACTACCAGGCCGACTTTCGCGTCGTCTGGCCGAATGGGGAGGTCCGGTCCATCAGCGCGGTGGGCCACCTCGAGATCGACGCGAGCGGCCGGCCGCGGCGGCAATACGGCGTCATGTTCGACGTGACGGAGCGTCTCGAGGCCGACAGAGTCGTCCGCCGCGCCGAGGCCGAGAAGGCCGCCCAGACGGAGCGGAGCCGCCTCGCCCGCGACCTGCACGACTCCGTGACGCAGGCCTTGTTCGCCGCCAGCCTGAAGGCAGAAGCAGTCGCCGAGTCTCCCGAGCTCGTTGCGGGGCCGACGCGGGAGGCGGTCGAGGACGTGCGCCGCCTGAACCGCGGAGCCCTGGCCCAGATGCGCACCATGCTGCTGGAGCTGCGCGGCGACCAGATCGCCGACGTGCCGCTCCAGCAGTTGCTCCGCAACCTCGCGGAGGCAGCCGAGAGCCGGGCCAGTACGCGTGTCAATCTGACCATCGACGGCAGACCCGCGATCCCGCCCCGGGTCCACGAGGCCCTGTACCGCGTCGCGCAGGAGGCCCTGAACAACGTCACCCGGCACGCGCGAGCGGCCAACGCGTGGGTGGACCTGACGCTGCGGCCGGCGTCCGCCCGGCTGGTCGTCCGCGACGACGGCGTCGGGTTCGACCCTCCGGCCATGGACCCCAGCCATATCGGCTTGGCCTCGATGCGCGAGCGCGCCGCCGAGATCGGCGCTCGCGTCACGGTAGACACGAAGCGGGGCCGCGGGACGCTCGTCGAGCTCGAGTGGCAGCAGGCGGAGAGCACCTGACAGCCGCGAAAGAGGCGCGCTGCTCCTACTCGGACTTGTCGGCGTTCACGGAGACGCTCGCGCTGCCCGGGGTGACCGAGACACGGATCGTCTGAAACGCCGGATCACCTGTGTCGTAGCGGACCACGAACTCCTCGGCGTCGCCGTGATACTCCACGTCGGCGTTGTCGGGATCGATGACGGCCCCGCCGCTGACGAGCGCGTCGCGTAGCCGCGTTCCGTCGCCTTCAACGGCAGCAGTAGGCACCTCGTATTGGAGGCTGACGATGAGCGCCTGGGCCGGCGGGGCGCCCGTGAGCACCGGTTCACCCAGCACGTCGGTGATGGCGGGCGCTGCAATCGCGTCGACGGCCTGTCCCACCGGGGTCGGGTTCTCGACCGCAGGCGGGGGGGTCTCCTGTGGCGGAGCCGTCTGCTGCGTCGATTGCGCAGGAGTGTCGGCCGGGACGGGTTTGCCGTCACACGCGGTGCAGGCGGCGAGTGAGAGTGAGCCGAGCAGGACGATCGACGCGAGCGACGCCGCCCCAGGAATCAGTGCTCCCATGAGGTCCCCTCCAGTTGACAACGAAATCATATCGCCACGACAGGAACGCGGCCGATGAGACGAGCCAGGAACGTAGCCGGGGAATCCAAAGCCCCGGAGCTGCTCGGAGTGCGCCTCCTCGGGCTGCTCCTCGCGGCCTTCGTCGCCGGTGCCGCGACAGCGACCGGCCAGGCGGCCGACCGCGCGCTCGTCCAGGCGCGGCCAGCCGCCCCGTGGGGCGGCTGGCCGCGCCGACGTCACGCGCGTGCCCTTCAGTGAGAGTCGCGGCCGCCCAAGCCGCCGCCGTTGCCGGAGCCGTCGCACTCGCCGACGCCGTTGCCGCCGTTGCCGCCTGTGCCGGACCCATTGCACTCGCCGTCCCCGTTGCCGCCGTTCTTGCCGGCTCCATCGGGCTTGCCTGCTTGAGTCTGCGTACCGGTCTTGGTCTGGATGTGGGTCTGGGCCTGCGTGCCGGTCTGGTGCTGTGCCTTCGCGCCGGCCTGAGCCTGCACCCGCTGGCCGTCGCCGGTCGCGTCGCAGTCCTGCGAACGGTCACGGTCGCGATCGCGCAGCTGGTCGCCGGCAGTCACAGTGGCGGCCGTGCCGTCACGGTCGCGATCGCGGACCTGGTCCGGGACGCCGTCGCAGGTCGCGTCCGGAGCCGACGTGCACGTCCTCGCCGCGACCGGCGTGCGGTCGCGATCCCGCGCCTTCTCGCGCAGCTGGCCGCTCGCTAGAGCTACCCCGCTGCCGATCAGCAACACTACACCTGCAAGCACGAGTATCTTGATGAGTCTCACGTCACCCTCCTGGGCTCTGGTGATAGGCCGTGTGCCTTCGCACCCAGTAGGACGCTTGCGCGCGCGGAACCTTAGCCCCGCGCCGGTACATGCCTGCCAGCAGCGCGTCGGCCGGCGCACACTCCAAGGAGAGTGATCCTGCGCATCCGCGGCACCTCAGTACACCTCGACGTCTGCCGCAGTGGCTGCGCGGCCCCCCTTCGCAAGTCGCTCGGTCAGGGTCACCTGGACCCTGTCGTGGGGTCGGATCTCGGCGAACGCGATGAAGTGCTTGCCCTCGCCCATCGGGCGCCACATCTGCAGACCGGAAGGAATCCTCACGGTGAGGGTCCGAGGATCGGCGTTCTCGGACCCCAGGCCGTTGGAGTAGTAATCACCGGCGACGACCAGCGAGCCGGCCAGACCCGCGGCCTCCTGCTCCGCCGTCGCCGCCTTCACCCGCGTCACCTCACCCGTGAACACCGGCGGGGAAGTCGGCGGCACGTCCTTCTCGAGGACGACGCGGTAGCCGTCAAGCGCCTCCGGCACGGCGGCGCGCACCTCCGGGGTGATCTCCTTGACCTTGACGATGATGTACGAAGACTCGCCGGAGGTGGTGCAGGTGCCAAGCATGGTGACACCCGGCACCGTCCGAAGCTGGGCCTCGTGCGCGGCGAGCGCCTTGTCGACGCCCGACTTCTCCCCTGAGCTGTCCTTGACATCCCGGACGGCCGGCCACACACCGACCGCCACCACTCCGGCGAGCCCAAGCAGGACGGCCGCGGCGACTGCGATGATGGCCTTCCACTTCACTGAGGATCTCCCCCGATGAGACAGTACACCGATACCCGGAGAGCACGGCCGTTTCCGGCGTCCAGGCCCGGGGTAGGTGGCTCCACGTGCATATCGTCGCCCTCATCGGCAGCCTGCGGACGGCCTCCTACAATCGCATGACGTTCAACGCCGTGTGCGAACTGCTGCCCGAGGGCGTGACGATCGCGGAGGGAGAGATCGCTGCCATCCCTCCTTTCAACGACGACGTCCTGGAGGAATCGGGTCACCCCGAGCCGGTCCGGCGGCTGCGCGAGCAGATCCGTGCCGCCGACGCCGTTCTCTTCATCTCACCCGAGTACAACTACTCGATCCCCGGGGTGTTGAAGAACGCGATCGACTGGGTCTCACGCCCGACCGAGGATCAGCCATTCCGCGGAAAGCCGGTGGCCATCATGGGAGCCGCGCTGAGGGCTCTCGGCACCGGGCGCATGCAGTACCACCTGCGCCAGGTGTTCGTCTTCCTCGAGGCGATCGCCTTGGTGAAGCCCGAGGTCATGATCAACTTCGAGACCCAGAAGTTCGCAGACGGCCGGCTCATCGACGAGCCGACGCGCCGGCAGATCCGTCTTCAGCTCGAGGCGCTGGTGCAGTGGGTGGAGCGTCTGGGATCGGACCATTGAGGCGACGCAGGTAGAGCGCGAGCCCTGCGCGGACCTCCCCTCTGGGAGTCCTTCGCGCCGTCGACTAGCATGGGGGCCATGGCGGGCGCCCCCCACAACCAAGCGCGCAACCGCGGCGTGCTGTCTCTCGTCGCGATCGTCCCGGTCTGGGGGTACAGCTGGATCGCGATCAAGGTCGCGCTCGACTACGCGTCGCCGTACACGTTCATCGCCCTCGCCACGGCGGGGTGCACCGTCTGCTTCTTCGCGGCCCTACTGATCACGCGCCGGCCGCTGAGGCCACCGCCTGTCAGGTGGACGGCGCCTATAGGCCTCCTCCAGACGGCGCTGTTCAACCTTCTCGCCACCGTCGCCCTCAGCGTGGGAGGTGCCGGCAAGGTCTCGGTGCTCGCGTACACCATGCCGTTCTGGCTCCTGCTCCTCGCCTGGTTCTTCCTCGGCGAGCGGCTCCGCAGCCTCCAGTGGCCGGCTGTGGCTCTCGCCTTCGCGGGTCTCGTCCTCGTCGTGCGGCCCTGGGACATCGGGGGCGCTCTCCCCGGGGTCCTCGCCTGTGTCGCCGGACTCGTGTGGGCGGCGGGAGCACTCCTGATCAAGCTGCTGCACGACCGGGAACATGTCGACGCCCTGTCCCTGACCACGTGGCAGATGGCGTTCGGCGCTGTCCCGCTCGTCGCGATCGCCGTGCTGACGGAGAGCGGCTGGCCACACTGGACTGGCGCCTTCGTCGCGTGCCTCGTGTATGTGGTGCTGCTCTCGAGTGGCATGTGCTGGGTCCTCTGGACATACGCGCTGCACTCACTGCCCGCCGCCGCAGCCGGGATGGGAACGCTGGCCGTACCCGTCGTCGGAGTGGCCGCTGCCTGGATCCAGCTGGGCGAGCGGCCCACCGGGATGGAGGCCGCCGGCATGACGCTCATCGTCACGGCGCTGGCGGCCCTGGCCGCGTACGGGATCGTGGCCAACCGGCGCGTGACCTGCGCAATCGACGGTGAGCCCGTCATGCCGCCGGTCGTTGAATGAGCGGCGGTCGGCTCACACGTGCCGTCATCCTGGCAGCAGCGGATCCGCGGACTTGCCCGTAAGCGTGAAGAAGAACGTGGCGCCCGCTCCGTCCGTTGCCCCCGGGCCAGGACGACGGTCTGCTTCCAGGCAGACCGGGAAGGTCTCCGGTAGAGCGAGAAGAGGAGGACTCGACGGAGCACCTGCTCGCCTTGGCGCTGAGCGCACCGGCAATCGCAAGCGTCCTGGGCGACGCTCTGCGCTGGCTCGAGTCCACCTTCGCCCAGCACGGCTACCTGATCATGGCGGTTCTGGTGGGTGGCGAGAGCGCCGGGTTGCCGTTGCCCGGCGAGACCAGCCTCCTCGCCGGAGCCGTGGAGGCGCAGCGCGGCTTGCTCTATCTCCCCTGGGTCATGATCATCGCCGCGGCGGCGGCGATGGTCGGAGACAACCTTGGCTACTGGGCAGGCAGACGTGCCGGGCGGCCGGCGCTGCGCAGGTACGGCCGTTTCGTGCGCATCGGCGACAGACAGATCCGTGTGCTTGACTACTTCTTCGCCCATCACGGCGCCAAGGCCGTCTTCTTCGGCCGCTGGATCACCCTCCTGCGCGTCGGCGCCGCCCTGTTCGCGGGAGCATCACGGATGCCTTGGCGTTCCTTCCTGCTGTGGAACGCGCTTGGGTCGATGGCCTGGGCTTTCAGCGTCGCCCTCATCGGCTACTTCTTCTGGGCCAGCATCGAGACCGTCAGGGGTGTCTTCGGCTACGTCGGCATCGCCGCACTCGTGGCGTCCGTCGTCGGCGGGTACTTCATCCTGCGCCGCATCGAGAGAAGACTCTTCCGGAAAGTGGAGCTCGAACAAGGCGAGGAGGCGGCCGCGAAGGGCCGGGAGAACGACGAGGCCGCCTGACCGAGGCCCGATCCCCGGGACCAGCCTGACCCCGGGTGCCGCTCGGGCGTTACGCGCCGACTGCGTGCACGGAGTGAGTCGGGGTGCCCGCGGGAACGCGCAGAGCATGCCCAGCGAATCGAGACCGGCGGCCCTGCTCGAGGGCCGCACCGCGTGGGGCCGCAACGCCGAGACGCCGTTGCGCGACTTCCTGCGCACGGAGACCGGCAGTGCAGCCGTCCTGCTCGGCGCGACACTGGCCGCTCTCGCGTGGGTCAACATCGACCCTGCCTCGTATGAGGCCGTCTGGCGCACCACGCTCTCGGTCCGTATGGGCGGCATGGGGATCGCCCAGGATCTGCGCCACTGGGTCAACAGCGGCCTGATGACGTTCTTCTTCCTCGTCATCGGGCTCGAGGCGCGGCGCGAGTTCGACGTGGGCGAGCTCCGGCAGCGCTCCCGGGCCATGCTGCCGCTGGTCGCAGGCATCGGTGGGATGGTCGTCCCAGTGCTCATCTACCTGGCCTTCAACTCCGGCCTCGACTCGCAGCGCGGCTGGGGGGCGGCCATGTCGACCGACACGGCCTTCGCGCTGGGGATGCTCGCCCTCGTCGGTGCGCGCCGTCTGGACCGCCTGCGCGCATTCCTGCTCACGGTGGTGGTCATCGACGACTTGGTCGCACTCATCGTCATCGCTCTGGCCTACACCGAGCGGGTGGCCGTAGGGGCTCTCCTCGTGGCGGCCGGCCTGTTCGCCGCAGTGATCATCATTCGCGCGCTGCACGTTCACGGCGGCGCTCTGTACTTCGCGCTGGGCCTGGCCGTCTGGATCGCGCTCTTCGAGTCGGGCGTCGAACCGGTCGTCGTCGGGCTCGCCATGGGACTCCTGACCTACGCGTACCCGGCGGCGCGCTCGGACCTCGAGCAGGCGACCGAGCGCTTCCGCTCCTTCCGGGAGCAGCCGACCCCGGAGCTGGCGCGCACGGCCCGGGCCGGCGTGCAGTCCGCGATCTCACCAAACGATCGTCTGCAGCACCTGTATCACCCCTGGACCAGCTACGTGATCGTGCCCCTCTTCGCCCTGGCCAACGCCGGCATCGTGGTGACCGCCGACTTCCTGCGGGCCGCTCTCATGTCACCCATCACGCTCGGTATCCTGATCGGCTACGTCGTCGGCAAACCCGTCGGCGTGATCGGCGCCTCGACCCTCGTCTCGCTCCTCAGTCGTGGCCGACTGCGGCCGCTGGTGGGCTGGGCGTCGGTCGTCGGGAGCGGCACCATCGCCGGCATCGGCTTCACGGTCTCGCTGCTCATCGCGACTCTCGCCTTCGAGGGCCGTCAGCTCGAAGAGGCGAAGTTGGGAGTCCTTGCCGGAGCGCTCGTGGCGGCGACGCTGACCTGGATCGTCTTCAGGATGACGGCGCTTCTGCCCCAGCGCGCGAGGGCCCGCGCACTGCTGGGTACCGCCGGC
Organism: uncultured Thermoleophilia bacterium; assembly: GCA_963775255.1. Lineage (GTDB taxonomy): Bacteria > Actinomycetota > Thermoleophilia > UBA2241 > UBA2241 > CAIXSE01. The sequence goes on from CAVZIA010000003.1 coordinate 57,213, forward strand.
GCCATCATCGACCTCGTGCCTCCGGTCGACGCCGAACGCGACCACATCCGGGGCCCCCGCGACGCGCCCGTCACGCTGGTCGAGTATGGGGACTTCGAGTGCCCGTACTGCGGCCTGGCGGAGGGGCCGATCCGCGAACTGCTCGCCGACTCGGGAGATGTGCGCTACGTCTGGCGGCATCTGCCCCTGAACGACGTACATCCGCGAGCGCAACTAGCCGCGGAGGCCGCCGAGGCTGCCGCGGCGCAGGACGCGTTCTGGGAGATGCACGACGTACTTCTGGGCCATCAGCGCTCCCTCGACATCTCGGACCTGACACTCTACGCAGAAGATCTCGGCCTCGACGTAGACCGGTTCGTGCACGACCTGCAGCGGCATCACGGCGCGCCGCGGATCGCGGAGGACGTGGACAGCGCCGACTCGAGCGGCGTCTCCGGCACGCCCTCGTTCTTCGTCAATGGGCGCCGGCACGAGGGCGCCTACGACATCACGGCGTTGAACGCCGCGGCGAAGACCGCTCGCGTGCGCGCCGTCATCGGCAGCGCCGCGCCCGCGCGAGATACCGCCGCCTGACCTCGGATCCCGAACGGCTCGCGGGTCCACCTCGCCTTCCCGCGCGCCTCCTCAGGCCGCCAGGCGGCGCCTCATCTCCTCGGCGCTCATGTGCGCCACGTAGATGGGAGCGCCGGGCTGGATACGGCGTCCTCCGTGAGCGAGGTCCCCGACGTCGACGGGGTCGAAGCCCACCTCGTCGATAAGGCCCGCTACGACGCGCTTGGCTTCCGGGTCGTCGCCGGCCAGCGGCATAGCGAGCCGGCCGACGGTCCCGCGGGGCCGGTCCTCGTTCCTGAGCGTGGTCCACATGACCGCGTTGAAGGCTTTCACGATGCGAGCGCCCGGCAGGTGCTCGCTCAGCAACTCCGTGGACGTCGTGCTGTCGTCGTCGAGCTCGCGGAAATGCCCGTCGCGGTCCGGGTAGTAGTTCCCGGTGTCCACCACGATCTTGCCGCGCAGCGGCTCGGGCGGCACGGTGCGGTACTTGCCGAACGGGATCGAGACGATCACGACCTCGCCGTGGCGCGCGGCCTCGTCGACCGTCATGGGGCAGGCGCGCAATCCCAGGTCCCGCGCCATCTCGTCGAGCGAGCGCGGGCCGTGAGCGTTGGCGATGCCGACGTCGTGGCCGGCTACGCTGAGCTTCTCCGCGAGCCCCCCGCCGATCTTCCCCGTTCCGATGATGCCGATGTTCATGACTCACCTCGTTCGCGGCCGGCGCGCCGTCCGGCGGCCGGCCGCATGATCACAACAGGTACACCTTGGACCATTCCCGTCCTCGAGCGCATCGAGCGCCCGCCGCCCTCGTCAATCCGACCCAACGCCGTCTGCCGACCGCCGACCGACGGCGGGTATCACCTGAGCGACCGCAGCTCTCGTAGCGGTCGATCACATGTGGAGACGGCGCATCGCACCACGCGATCCGGAGGCTGGCAATGGCTGAGACGACGCACATCACCGAGGTACGCACGATAGCGGTCCCCGTGACCGACCAGGATCGGGCGCTGGACTTCTACGTCGGGAAGCTGGGGTTCGAGAAGCGCATGGACGCGACGTTCAACGGAGACATGCGCTGGATCGAGGTGGCCCCGGCGGGATCCCCGACGACCATCGCGCTCGCCCCGCTTCCCCGAGGTGGGGCCGCAGGCGTCGACACCGGCATCCGCCTCGCGACGGAGGACGCCGAGGCCGACCACGACGAACTGCTGGCAAGGGGCGTCGACGCGGACCCGGAGATCCTCCGCTTCGCGGGCGTGCCGCCGATGTTCTCGCTGCGCGACCCCGACGGGAACCTGCTGTACGTTGTCGGACTCATGGAGGAGCCGGCCTGACGGACGTCGCCTGCGGCAGGCGGGCGCTCAGCCTGACCGCATCTCCGAGTGGCACGAGCGGCATCCGTCGCCTGTCCGGTCGTGGTGGCTCTCGGGCAGACGGTGGACCGGATGACACGAGGGACACGTAGCCCAGCGACCGCCGACGGGGTGCGGGATGCCGGGCCCACCGCCGAGCGACGCGACCGCGATTGTCACACACGCGAAGAACACGGCCACCACGACGATGCCGGTCCACCTGGAACCCCTGCGTCTGACCTCCCTCACGGCTTCACCTCCACCTCGGCTCACGATGTGACGCTACAGAGAACGGCGCCTGCCGGAACCTCCCGGCGGAGGTGGATGCGGTCGCCCCGCTGTGGGATTTCGCACGGCGTGTCTACCTCTGCGGTGGGAGACGGGCTCCGGCTCGCGTGCCGAACCGATCGACCGAGATCACGACGTGACGTTCCCCACGCGCGCCGCGTACCTCGACTACTGGCGCGCGCATCCCGCCTTCACCGGCGGGCTCGACGACCGGACGGCCGAGCACTTCGACTACGACCGTGGAGACCCGGGACGGCTTCGTCAGCCGGGTCTCCCTGGACCGGGTCCGCGAGGATGTCGCCTCCCAGCTCTCGCCCGACGTCCTGCCGCCGGCTCTGGCCAGGCTCCGCGTGCCGGCCGTGTTCCTGCGCGCGCCGCGCGGGCCTCTTCGAGCCGAGTCCCAAGCGGAGCTCGCCGCCTTCCTGCGCGGCGCCGGCGGCATGCAGTCAACTCGGACGAGGGCGCCCCGGCTGCTGCCGGGGCGCCCTCGTCCACCTCTCTGCTCAGTATCACCTTGGGGGCTTTGGCGACCTCGCGGCCGCCTCAGACGGGCTGCACGGGCTTCGGCTTGAGTAGCAGCAAGATGATGATCGTGATCAGCGGGAAGAAGATCGCGAGGATCACCCACAGGAGCGGACTACGTCCCTTGCTCGCTGCGAGCATGTACGTGAAGTAGATGAAGACCGCCCAGAGAATGACGAGGATGATCCACCAGATGAAGCCCCAGAAGCCGGCGGCCACGGTGAGCGCGAGCATTGGCACCTCCAAGGACGAAGACGGGTCGCCCCATGAATACCGCTGACTCGGCTTGTCTACTCCTCGCGAGGAGAAGCCGCCGGCTCAGTCACACGATTGCGCGCACCAGCTCCGCCATGCTGGTCTCTCCGGCGAGGACCTTGCGCACACCGTCTTCGCGCACAGACTCGACGCCATTGGCGCGCGCGGCCGCGCGCAGCTCGCGCACCGGAGCGCCCTCGTCGATCATGTCGGCCATCTCCTCGTCCAGCGCCAGGACCTCGAAGAGGCCCATCCGCCCGAGATACCCCGTGCCGAAGCAGCGCGTGCAGCCCACGGCCTCGTAGACCTTGAACTGCTTCCGCGGCGCCGTGCCAAGGCCGAGCTTCTCCCACGTGCTCGCGCGCACTGTCCTCTGTTTGCGACAGTGCGGGCACAAGCGGCGCACGAGGCGCTGAGAGACGACACACGTGAATGCCGCGGCCACCAGATAGGCGGGCACGCCCATCTCGACCAGGCGGTGCACGGCCGAGGCCGCGTCGCGCGTGTGCAGCGTCGAGAGCACCAGGTGCCCGGTGATGGCCGCGTCGGCGGCCATGCGCGCGGTCTCGGTGTCCCGGATCTCGCCCACCATGATGATGTCGGGGTCGCTGCGCAGCAGAGTGCGCAGGATGCCGGCGAAGTCGAGCCCGATGGCGGACTTGACCTCGCTCTGCATGACGCCGTCCAGCCTGCGCTCGATGGGGTCCTCGACCGTGTAGATCTTGCTCTCCGGCGACTTGATCATCTCGAGCGTCGTGTACAAGGTGGTCGACTTGCCGCAACCCGTTGGCCCGCAGATGAGGATGCCTCCCTCCGGGCGGCCGACGGCCCCCGTGAAGCGCTCAAGCGAGGGGCCGTTGAGACCCAGCGAGTCGAGCGTCGGCAGCAGCGGCGAGACCTCGAGGATGCGGACTGAGATGTTCTCGCCGTGCAGGGTCGGCACGGAGGCCAGACGCAGGTCTACGGCCTTGCCGTCGCTGGTCTCGAAGGAGGTGCGCCCGTCCTGTGGCATGCGCCGTTCGGCGATGTCCATGTTGCCCATGATCTTGATGCGACTGACGATGCCCGCCTGGACCTCGGAGGGGTACTCACGCAGCTTGTGGAGCACGCCGTCGATGCGGCAGCGCACGTGCAGAGCCTCCGCGTGAGGCTCGACGTGGATGTCGGAGGCCTTCATGCTGACGGCGTCGGAGATGAGACCGTCCACGATCTCGATGATCGAAGCGTCGTGGGCGAGGGCCGCCTCATCGGCGAGGAGCGACTCCTCTTCTTCGCTCAGCTCGCGAAGCTTGCCCCTCGTGTTGAAGAAGGTGGCGCTGGCCTCCTCGAATGCGCTCTCGGTACAGATGACGGCGCGTACGTTGCGCTTGGTGCGCAGCCTGACCTCGTCGATGGCAACGATGTCGAGGGGGTCGGTCATGGCCAGCACCAGGGTCCCGTCCTCCTCCAGTTCAAGCGGGAGGACGCGCCGGTGGACCATGAAGTCGCGCGGCAGCAAGGCGAGCGTCTCGGGTGAGAAGTAGACTTGGTCGAGGTCGGCGACCTCGAGCCGCAACTGGTCCGCCAGCGCCTCGACGAGGTCTCTCTCCGAGACGAGTCCCTCGCGCACGAGAACATCTCCCAGCCGGCGCCGCTCGATCTGCTGGCGCGCGAGAGCGGCCTCGATCTGGTGCTGGTTCACCAGGCCGTCGGCGACCAGCAGCGCGCCGAGTCTGCGACGGCCGCTGGAGATCTCCGCCACGGCCGGGACGTTCAGGCTTGCCTCCACACCGCACGCACCTTCCTGCTGCCGCGACCGAGGCCTCGGCTGCCGACAGGTCACGGGGAACAGACTCGCGCCCCGCCCGTCCTCCCGGGCGTCACGTTGCGCGGGAGTCCTTCCGTGGAGTGCATCGGCACCGGGAGCGACCAGGCAAGCCCCCCTAGACAGATGTACGGCTCGCGAGCGCGCAGCGGCCTACTGTCGCAGCCAGACCTCGAGCTCGGACATCCGCGCCATGGTCTCGTCGTAGCCTTGGCGGTACAGCGCCTCGAGCCTGCCGAGGTCGTGCTCCATGCGACCGACGACCAGGGGACGGACGGGCCGGAGTACGAAGGCCGAGCCGGCGCGCTCCATCTGCGCCGCCAGGTCGAGCGACGCGTTGTACACCGCAGGCCGCCGCAGCATCGCCTTGTAGACTCCCGGGTAGCGCGCCAGCAGCACCCGGCTCAGCGCCCGGTACCGCGGCGACGGCTTGCGATACCCTGCGTTGCGCGTGAGCACCACCACGTTGCGCGAGTTGCCGTCCTGGACCGCTCGCAAGATCGGGATCGAGTCGCTCACGCCGCCGTCCACGCATAGCCTGCCCTCGACGGCCACAGGTGGTGAGAGGATGGGCAGGCTGCAACTCGCGCGCAGCAGCGTCTGCACGTACCAGCGGGGGTCGCGGTCGTGCTGCGCGTAGTACCTTGGCGCGCCCGTAGCACAGTCGGTCACGACGGAGACCAGCGTCCGCGGCGACGCCCTGAAGCGATCGTAGTCGAACGGCGCCAGCTCGTCCGGCAGGGTGCGGAAGATGAAGTCCATGCCGAACCAGCTCCGCTCGCGCGGCACGTTGCGCCAGCCGGCATACCTCGGGTCGGCCACCAAGTCGACGAACGTGCGGTGACTGCGTTCGCGCTGGCCGGCGACGTAGTGAGAGCCTACATTGGCGCCGGCCGACACGCCGACCACGTAGCTGAGGTCGATGCCGGCGTCCATGAAGGCGTCCACGGCGCCGCCCGTGTAGGTGGTGCGCATGCCGCCGCCCTCGAGGACCAGTCCGACGCCGGGGATCATTCTGAGACAGTATCAGACGGCCCGGGCGCAGACGGGGCCGGGCTTCGCGTCAGAGGCTGAGCGCGACCTCCGGGGAGTCGCCGAGAGGCGAGCGCGCCTCGTCGACGTCGCGGAGCACGCCCTCGAGGAACGCCATGGCCTCGTCCTCGCCCAGGTCACAGGCGTACATGAACTCGCTGGCGAGGATCCTCTTGGCCTTGGTGAGCATCTGCTTCTCGCCTATGGGAAGCTCCCTGCCGGCGCGGCGCGCGGCCAGGTTGCGCACCACGTCGGCCACCTCGAAGATGTCGCCGGTCTTGAGCTTGCTGAGGTTGTGCTTGTAGCGGTGGTTCCACTCCGCGGGCATCCTGGTGGCGTCGCTGCGCAGCACCTCAAGCACCTGGTCGACGACGTCGGAGGTGCAGACCTTGCGCAGGCCGGCGCGGTCGGCGTTCTCCACCGGGACCATCACCGTCATGTGGTTGTGCTCGATCTGGATGGTCAGGTAATCCCGCTGCCGGCCGAGCACGACCTTCTGCTCGATCCCGGTGATCCTGCCTGCGCCGTGCTGGGGATACACGACTTCGTCGCCGATCGAGTACATTGGATCCACTCCCTGCCTCGGTGGGCGCCCTTGCGGCCTGCTCGTCCGGCACGCCCTCGGCAACGAGGGAGCGATGACTCCGCGCACCCTGCGCCCCCAAGGTGCGGCGGTCTCACTCACTGATTCTACGGGAAATGCCTGCGCGGCGCTTGTTGAGACGAGATCGGCACACCTGCGCGGAGCCGCCGGACCGGGGAGCGACGTCACAAAGACGACGCCGCTCCCCCGTTCCTTCAGTCGCTCGTGCGCCGCCTGTAGAGCCGCGCGGCGAGCGGCACGCACAGGGCGAGCAGGATCACCGACCAGATGATCGCGGCCTCGACCGGGTGCTGCATCGGCCAGGCCTGGATCGACGCGGACGGGTTCGGGTTGCCCCACAGCACGCGGCACGCGGAGGCCACGGCGCTCACCGGGTTCCAGTTGGCGATGGTCTGCAGCCAGGCCGGCATCCCCTGCGTGGGGACGAAGACGTTGGAGACGAACGCCAGGGGGAAGACGACGATGAACACGATGCCCTGCGCCGCCTCCGGGTTCGAGAACGCCATCCCGACGGCGGCGCTCACCCACGAGAGCGCGTAGCTGAACAGCAGAGCGATGGCGAAGCCCGCCAGCACCGACGGCAGCACCGCTTCCGGCCGCCAGCCGATGACCAGCCCGGTGACGGCGATGAACGCGCTGCAGATCACGGCGGCCAGCAGGTCGGACACCGACCGGCCGACGAGGATCGAGGTGGAGGACATGGGCAGGGTGCGAAGCCGGCTGATCACGCCGGTGCTCAGATCCGTGCTGAGACCGATGGCCGTGCCCACGGCTGAGGTCGTCAGGTTCATGACGAGCAGTCCTGCGATGGCGAACTGCGTGTAGCTGACGCCACCCGGCAACACCATGGCGGCGCCGAAGACGTAGCAGAAGAGCAGCGTGAAGAGGACCGGCTGGATGGTCACGTCCGAGAGCTGCATGGGGTCGCGCCGCACATGGATCAGGTAGCGCCACGTCATCACGCGCACGTCTTCCCACCAGGCATGGAGGCGGCTGAGGAATGTCGGGGCGTCGGCGTCGGGGAGCAGCGTGGCGGTGGTGGCACTCATGCCGCCACCTCGGTCTTCGTGGACGCGTGCTCGGCGGCGCCGGTGAGCAGGGCGAAGACGTCGTCGAGCGTCGGCCGGTGGACGGTGATGTCGTCGACCAGCACGCCGGCTTCGTCGAGAGCCCGGAGCGCAGCGACTGCGAGCCCGGGCTCGTTGGGAGCCGGCGTCCAGAGCCGCAGACCGTCCTCGGCACTCATGACGGTGCCGATGCTGAAGCGCTCCATGGCCGCCGCCGCTCCCGCGTGCGGAGTGGCGAGCGTCACCTCGAGGAGCTGCGACCCGGTGGCCGACTTGAGCTCTCTCGGCGTGCCCCGGGCGATGACCCGGCCGTGATCGAAGACGACGATGTCGTCGGCCAGGCTGTCCGCCTCGTCGAGGTACTGGGTGGTGAGCAGGACCGTGGCGCCGTCGTCGACGAGCCCGCGGATGACCCCCCACATGCGCTGCCTGCTGGTGGGGTCCAGCCCCGTGGTCGGCTCGTCGAGGAACAGCACCGGCGGCCGCATCATGAGGCTGGCCGCGAGGTCGAGCCGGCGGCGCATGCCACCCGAGTAGCCCTTGACGATGCGGTCGGCGGCGTCCGTGAGCTCGAACATCTCGAGGAGCTCGACGGCGCGGCGCCGTGCTCCGGAGCGGCCGAGCCGGCTCAGCTCGCCGACCATCATCAGGTTCTGGCGGCCGGTGAGGAGCTCGTCCAGCGTCGCGTCCTGGCCGGTCACGCCGATCTTGCGCCGCACGGCGGCGGCGTCGGCGACCACGTCGTGCCCGCCGACCCGCGCGCGGCCCGCGTCCGGGGTGCTCAGGGTCGTCAGGATCCTGAGCGCAGTAGTCTTGCCGGCGCCGTTGGGGCCGAGTACGCCGAGGATGGCGCCGGCGGCCACCTCGAGGTCAACGTCCTGGACCGCCTGGGTCTCTCCGTAACGCTTGCAGAGCCCCTCGGCCTCGATCATCATATGTGGATCCATCCGAACCTACCTGTCGATCAGTAAAATTGACTAACCGCACGGTAAGTGAGATTCTACCGGCTGTCAAGTAAGGTCGTCACATCGTGAACGACACACGCCAGCGGATCCTGGACACGGCTCTGGACCTGTTCATCGAACGGGGCTACGACAAGACGTCCCTGCGCGAGATCGCAGAGCGCGTCGGCGTCACCAAGGCCGCGCTCTACTACCACTTCTCCAGCAAGGAGGAGATCATCCGCACGCTGGTGGAGCCCGTCTTCGACAACATGCGCCCCATGGCCGAGGCGCTGGCGAATCGCCCCGATCTCAAGGCGTGGGGCGAGGGCCTGGCAATGATCCTCGACTGGGTCCTGCCGCAGCGCAAGCTCTTCGAGCTGTTCCAGACCAACCAGGGCACCGTGCAGGAACTGGCACACGACGCCATCGACCCTCAGACCCACCAGGTGTTCCACGAGGCTCTGGACTCGCTGTTCGCCGACGAGGCCACCCCTGTGGCCGACCGCATGCGCATGGCCGCGTCGCTCGGCGTGATCGCCGGGGTGCTCGGCGGGCCCGGCGGCAACATGTTCTGGCGCCTGCCCCCGGAGGAGCTCAAGCCGATGCTCATGGCGGCCATCAACGACGTGCTGCAGGTGGGCTGACCCCGCGTCAGCCCGGGCGGCCCGACGCACGGGCGCGCTCGAGCTCGGGCAGCGTCGGGATGCCCGCATTGCCGGCCTTCGTGAGCTTCAGCGCCGCGGCCCAGGAGGCGACCTCGAAGCACTCGGCGGACCCGCGACCCGTCGCCACCGCCCAGGCGTAGGCGCCGTGGAAGGTGTCGCCGGCTCCGTTGGAATCCACGGCCGCGACCGGAGCCGCGTGCCAGCGCTGCAGGGCGCGGTCTTCCCCGGTCGCGAAGACCCCGCCGTCCTGACCACGGGTCACGCCGAACACCCGGCACGAGCCGCTCCACAGCTCCTGGATGGCCTGCTCCGCCGGGTAGCCCGTCTCCTTCAGCATGTACTTCTCGGGCGCGATGACGTGGTGGGCGCGGGCCACCAGGCTCCGCGTCCACGGTCGTCCGGAGCCGGTGTCGAGGACCGTGACGACGCCGCTCCGCTCGCACTCGTCGAGCGTGGCCGTCGCCAGAGCCTCGTCGGTCGAGTCCAGCAGCGCTACGTCGGCGCCCTCGAGGAACTCCGGCAGCCGTTCGAGCACCCGCGCGTCCGCCATCGGCTGTGGTAGCCAGACGATGGTCCGGGTCGCGTCCCGCCGCGCGACGATGACGGCCGAGTGCTGCGAGGGCTGGTCGTAAGCGACCCACGTGCACTCCACTCCCTCGGCGTGCAGCCGCTCCCGCAGGAACTCGGCGTGCACGTCGTCGCCGCACGTCGCCAGGAGCCGGGTCGAACCCCCGAGCCGCTTCGCGGCGATCGCGCCCCTGCCGGCCGACCCCCCGAGCACGGTATGGTACTCGAGCGCGGGGGTGACCGAGTCGGCCTGGGGATGGTGCTCGAGGACGTAGAGATAGTCCACCGTCGCCATCCCGATCACGGCGATAGTCGGCGTGCGATCCGCTCCCTGTGCGCCCACCCCGGCTGCCCCCTGCGTGGCTTGGTCTCCTGCGGGGGCTCAGTATAGCTCGGCAGACGGTCCGGCTCTGGTCGACGCCATCACCGGCCACGGACCTACGCGCCTCCACAATCCTTAACACCCCGGCGGCGTCGACCCCGACCACCCCGGGCATGTTCTGACCCATACACCGAACCAGGGAGACGACTCTCCCTGCCCCGACACTCATGGGCGCTCCCTCCGGGCACGAGTTCCGGAGGGACACCCCCCCACAAGGAGACAGATCATGTCGGCTGAGGACGAAGTAAGAGACGCGTCGGCCAAGTTCTACGCGGCGCTGAACAGCATGGCGACGGGTGACGCCAGTAAGATCTCAGACATCTGGTCACATAGTGAGACCGTGACGACCATGCACCCTATCGGCGGAGAGCAGACGGGCTGGACGGCCGTGCGGGAGTCTTTCGAGCAGGTCTCGGGGCTTGCCACCGACGGGCACGTCGAGCTCGCCGACCAGGTGATCCACACGGGCAGCGAGCTCGCGTACGAGACCGGCACCGAACGCGGCCGCATCAAGGTGGCCGGGGAGCAGGTCACCATCGACCAGCGCGTCACCAACGTCTACCGCCGCGAGCCGGACGGGTGGAAGATCGTGCACCATCACACGGATCTCTCGCCGGCCATGCTGGACATCCTTGAGCGGCTGCAGGCCGCGTAGACCTCACGTAGCCGAGGGAGGGGCCGGCCGCACGCAGACGTGGCCGGCCCCTCTCGGCTTCTCGACCGGGAGAGACCGGGTGCGCGAGCGTTGATCCCGCGGGCCATGGGTAGAAGGTCGCATGTCGGACTCATCTTCTCCTGAATCGGAGGGTCGACAATGCGCACCAGGTATCTCGTCGGCGTGCTCGCCGTGCTGGTTCTCGTGCTCGCCATCTGGCTCGTTCCTCTGGCGTTCGCCGCGGCCGGCGGCGCGAACGGCGGCGGGGCCACGAGCCCGGGTCAGTCTCAAACGGCGCCCTCAGGCACACAGTGCCCGTTCCTGCAGGCCCATCCCTGGATGGACCCGCACAGCCCGGGCGGCGGCTCGCCGGCGCCCGGCGGGACGAGCTATCAGGGCATGTACTACTGAGAGCCCGGCCAGCGGCGCTGGCGGGGCCCCCAGCGGCGCGGTAGGCTGCTCCGGCCCGCCGCTCCGCCGAGCCGCGGGGCTGAGCTGGGTCCCGGCCACCACATCAGGAGCTCGCCATGGACGACCTGAAGCGGTTCGTCGCACAAGACGCGTTCGCACGCTCCATCGGCATCGAGGTATCCGGGTACGGCGACGGTCGCGCCACAGCACGGATGACGATCGAGCCACGCCACCTCAACAGCGCCGGCACACTCCACGGAGGCGCCATCTTCTCGCTCGCGGACGCGGCGTTCGCGGCGGCGTCCAACTCGCACGGCGCGCTTGCCGCGTCCATCGACGCGAGCATCTCGTACTTCACCGCCGTGCATGAAGGCGTCGTGACGGCCGAGGCTCAGGAGGTGTCCCGCAGCCGCAAGCTGGCCACCTACCTCATCGACATCCGGGACGGCTCCGGCGAGCTCGTCGCCCAATTCCGCGGCACGGTCTACCGCAAGAGCGCCGCGATCGGCGATGTCCTCACCTCGTGAGCCGGACCCACCCGGCGCGACGGAGGTCTCACGCGGGAAGAACCAGCGAGAACGTCGTCCCGCTCCCTCGGGAGGTCTCCACGTCCACCGTCCCGCCGTGCGCCTCGGCGACGCCCTTCACGATCGCGAGGCCCAGCCCGGTGCCCCCCGTGGCCCGGCTGCGCGAAGCGTCGCCGCGATAGAAGCGTTCGAAGACTCGGGGCACATCGACCTCGGCGATGCCGGGGCCGGTGTCGCTGACGCGCACGCACAGCCCGCCGGCGACGAGGTCGGTCGTCAGCACGATCTCCCCTCCCGGCGGGGTGTACCGAAGCGCGTTCTCGACGAGGTTGGAGAGGGCTCGCTCCACATACCTCGCGTCGAAGTCCGCCACGTCGGCGTGCGCCCTCGGCTCTCCGCGCAAGGCGACGCGTTTCTGCTGTGCGCGTAGGGCGAACGACTCCAGGATGTCAGAGATGAGATCCGCCATAGAGTTGGGCTGGCGCTGGAGTTCCATGCCTCCCGACTCCAGGTTGGCAAGGGTGGAAAGGTCGTCGACGAGGACGGAGAGGGCGGCCAGGTCGGCGCGCGCCGTGCGCAGGTAGCGCGCGACAGTCTCGGGATCGGTGACGAGACCGTCGGAGAGTGCCTCGACGATCACGCGCACAGAGGCGAGCGGGGTGCGCAGGTCGTGGCCGATGGCGGTGAGCAGGTGGCTGCGCGCGGTCTCGCTCTCGGCCCGCGCGCGCTCGGCGTCCCGCAGCCGGCTCGTCATCTCGTTGAAGCTGACGGCGAGAGCGGCGATCTCGTCCGAACCCTCGAGCGGGAGCACCACGTCGAGCTCACCGCGGGCCACACCCTTCGCCGCGCGGTCGAGACGCCCGACGGCCGCGGTCACCCCACCGGTGAGCACGTAGCCGAGCGCGATGGCGATGATGGCCGCGAAGAGCAGCAGGACGGCCGAAAGCACGAGGTCGTGGTGGCTCAGGAACATGAGACGCGCGGTGATGAGGACGTTGGCGAATGTGAGCCCCATCGCGATCAGGTAGCCGGCCAGCAGCGTCCACGCCAGCCTCGGCGAGCGGCGCAACACGCCGAGGCGCACGGCGAGCACCGCGACGACGACGGAGATCGCGGCGGTGACGCCGAGGAACTCGGCCATGGCGACAAAGTCGTTGGCCGGCGGCCGCATGACGAGCGAGAAGACGAGCAGACCCACCAGCACGGCGGCCGCGGCGGCCGCCGCGAAGATGAGCAGCCTGCGGACGGCGGCGCGATCGCTCCGGTCTGCCGGCAGACCGTTCACGGCTCGAACCTGTAGCCCACGCCCCACGCGGTGGTGATGTGGCGCGGCTTTGACGGGTCGTCCTCGATCTTCGCGCGCACCCTCCGCACATGCACCGTCACCGTGCTCGGGTCGATGAAGTCCGCCGATCCCCACACCTGCTCGAGCAGGCTGTCGCGGTTGAAGACCGCCTGCGGCCGGCTCGCCAGGGTGAACAGGAGATCGAACTCCCTGGCGGTCAGCACCCGCTCCGCGCCGCGCACAGTGACGCGGCGGGCCAGCGGGTCGATGACGAGATCGCCGAAGTCGAGGATCTCCTCCGAGGGATCCGCGCCGGGCGGCGCCGAGGTCCGGCGCAGAACGGCGCGCACACGGCTCACCAGCTCCTGTGCGCTGAACGGCTTGACGACGTAGTCGTCGGCGCCCATTTCCAGTCCGGCGATGCGATCCGCCTCGCTCTTGCGCGCCGTCAGCATGATGATCGGGGTGTCGCCGCGAGCACGGACCTGGCGCGTGACCTCGTAACCGTCCACCCCCGGGAGCATGAGGTCCAGCACGATGAGATCCGGCGGCCTGTTGTCGATCTCATCCAGCGCGGAGCGCCCGTCGCCGACCGCGCGCACCTCGAAGCCCGCGCGTCCAAGGTAGAGACTCACGACCTCGGCGATGCTCGGCTCGTCTTCTACGACGAGGATCGAGTGCGGCACGGAACGCCTCCTGCGAGGAGTCGGTACGGACACCTTCTCTCTACCCCGCACTGCGGCGCGCGTACTGCGACGACCGGCCCGCGCGCGGCTTGTTCACGAGACGGTAAGGATTGCGCAACGTGCGCGTCAGAGGCCGCGGACGGCGGTTGCCGGAGTCGTCCATGCGCCTTTGATTCCCGGTCGCAGCGTTCACCTCCCCGTAAGGAACTGGCAAGCGGGGCGACAGACCGCCCGGGTACGCCCCTCCCATGAGTCTGCGCCGCGCCCTCCGACGGGCGCGCCGCACAACGGCCTCCCACCACCACACGGCGGCGAGGAGGCCCTGCACAAGGAGGAGGACGATGCTTCGCAGGACAGTGCCACTCTTCGTGGCCGCCGTCGTGCTCGCCCTGGCCATAGCGGTACCGGCCGGTGCGAGCGGGAGGTCACATGGCCACCATCACCACTCTCAAAGAGTCTTGTTCGTGCAGACCAACCAACCGTCCGGCAACCAGATCGTCGTCTACGACCGCCACCGGGACGGGACGCTCGACTACCGGGGGACGTACGCGACCGGCGGCAACGGCGGTTCCGCCGACGGAGCCGTCTCGGACCCGCTGGCCTCGCAAGGGTCACTGGTCACCGCCGACGGCGGCCGTCTGCTGCTGGCCGTGAACGCCGGCAGCGACACCATCTCTGTGTTCCGCATCTCGGGTGACCACCTCAGCCTCCGCCAGGTCATCGCATCTGGAGGCTCCTTCCCGGCGAGCATCGCCGTCCACGGCGGGCTCGTCTACGTGATGAACTCCGGCGACGCCGGGACATTGACCGGCTACCGCCTGGCCGGCGACAAGCTGCACCCGATCCAGGGGTCGGCGCGCACGCTGGGTCTGGCCAACGCCACGCCTCCGAACTTCGTGATGTCCCCCGGTCAGGTCGGCTTCTCGCCCGACGGCTCGCGGCTCATCGTGACCACCAAGGCGAGCGGCAGCATGATCGACGTGTGGAGCGTCCGTCACGACGGGCGCCTGAGTCCGACGGCCACGATGAACGCGTCCACCTCGCCGGTGCCGTTTGCGTTCACCTTCGACCGCCACGGCAGGCTCATCACCGTCGAGGCCGCCATGGGCCAGCTTTCTACCTACGCCCTCAGGCGGGATAACACGACCGCCGGCATCGGGACGACCACCCCGAGCGGTCAGGCGGCCCTGTGCTGGATCGCCTCCGCCCGCGGCTTCTACTACGGGACCAACACCGGCTCCGACACCATCAGCAGCTTCACGGTCGATGGAGCCGGCATGCCGGCCTTGGTCGCCGCCCAGGCCGCCACGACGGACGGCGGCCCGACCGACATGGCCACCAGTCGGGACCAGCGTTATCTTTACGTCCAGGCCGGAGCGGCCGGCGCCGTCGACGTGTTCCACGTCCACCGGGACGGCTCGCTGACCATGACCAGTTCGGTCGAGGGTCTGCCGACCGGCATCGAGGGGATCGCCGCCGTGAACTGACGACACGAGAGACCGCCCCTCAAGGAGAGCCGCGGTCCGGCGGACGCCGGGCCGCGGCTCTTTCTGCCGTCCACGCCGAGACCGCCGGACTGGGAAGGACCCCGACTCCGGCGCGGTACATGTGTCTAGTCGGACTGAGGAATCCGGCTCCGGCGACCGATGACCCCCGTGTGAGTCCGGGCAAGGGCACCAGGACAGGGAGCGTCACGTGAGCGTGGGGATCTGGCATGAGCGCGAACGGACGGCGAGCCGGCAGGCGGCGGCATGAAGCGCTGGACGGAACTCGTCCTCGTGGCGTCCGCGGCCGCCGTCGCGCTGGCGGAGTGGCTCACCCCTGACGGAGTGGGAGCGGTGCTCGGCCTGCTGCTCTTCGGTCTCGTCGTCCTCACGGTGTTCTCGCGGCGCTCCCAGCTCATGCACACGCTGGAATCGCTCAACGCGGCCCACACGGAACAGCTCGAGAGCGAGCGTCGCTACCGGGCACTCTTCGACGCCTGCAGCGACGTGATCCTCGGGTATCGTTTCGAGCGCGACGGCCGGGCGGGGCAGATCGTCGAGGTCAACGAGGCTGCGTGCCTCGCTCTCGGCTACTCGCGGTCCCAACTGCTCGCGATGACCGCCGACGACGTCCTCGCGCCCGAGGCGCGCACCCAGGTACGCGAGCGCGCCCACGCGCTGGCGGACGCGGGAACGCTCACCTACGAGACCGTTCACATCTCCAGCGACAGGCAGCGCGTGCCCGTGGAGGTCACGGCGCGGATCGTGGACATCGGCGGGCGCCGGCTCTGCCTGGCGGTGAGCCACAGCATCGCCGCCCACAAGGAGCTGGAGCAGTTCCTGCGCGGCCTCACCGACGTCGACGAGCTCACCGGTCTCCTCAACCGGCGCGGCTTCTTCGCGCGGGTCGACGAGACGCGGCGCCGGGCCAAGCGCACCGGGAGACAGGTGCTGCTGATGTACTTCGACGTCGACGGCCTCAAGGGCGTCAACGACGAGCTGGGGCACGCCGAGGGCGACCGGCTGCTGGTCGCCGCCGCGGACGTGCTGCGCGCGACCTTCCGGGAACGCGACGTGATCGCCCGGCTGGGCGGCGACGAGTTCGTGGCCATGGCGCTGCTCGGCCCCCGCCACGACGAGCAGCTCGACCGCCAGGCGATCGAGCTGCGTCTCGAGCAGGCCGTGCGTGCCAAGCGAGAGGAGATCGGCGACGTCTTCCGTCTCTCCGTCAGCCACGGCTCCATGGTCGCCAACTACTCCGAGCTGGAGGAGATCGACGAGCTGCTCGCCCACGCCGACGAGCAGATGTACAGGACCAAGCGCGCGCGACGGAGCGCGACGGGTCACTTGGCGTAGAACTCGACGATCAGCTTCTCGTCGGCGGGGGCGGCGATATCGTCGCGCTCGGGCGTGCGCTCGACCCGGCCCCATAGCTCGTCGTGGTCGGCGAGCAACCAGGTGGGCACCCGGCCGACAAGCCCTGTGGCTTCGCGCACGAGCGGTTCGACGCCGCTGCCGGCCCGAAGCCCCACGACGTCGCCCGGGCGAAGCCGCGCGGAGGGCAGATCCACGCGGCGACCGTTCACGCGCACGTGACCATGTGTGACGAACTGGCGCGCCTGCGCCCGCGTCGTCGCGAATCCGAGCCGGTAGACCACGTTGTCCAGACGCAGCTCAAGCAAGCGCAACAATCGGGCTCCGCCACCGGCCCTTTCATAGAGGCGCCTGAACTGCTTCTCCCGCAGACCGTAGAACCGCTTGGTCCGCTGCTTCGCCCGCAGGTGCGTCGCGTACTCGGACGCCCTCTGGCGGCCGCGGCCGTGCTGGCCGGGCGGGTACGGCCGCCGCTCCATCGCGCTCTTGCCCTCGAGCAGACGAAGGCCCTTCAGCTCCAGCTCCACGCCCTCGCGGCGTGAGAGCTTCTCGACGGGCCCGGTGTCGCGTCCCATCCGATCACGTACCTCTCTCAGACGGACCCCGACTCGCGCCGGGGTCCGGTCGTGCCTCTGGTCTGCCCGACTGTGGTTGCGGGCTTCAGTCGGACGACGGCCCTTCGGGGAACTCACCCGGGTCCCAGCAGCGCCGCGTCTCGAAGCTGCAGAGCCGGCCGCCGCGGTCGCGGTCCTCCTGCTCCTCGCCCACCAGGTGCGGGCGCGGGCGCTCCTCCGGCTCCGGGCCGGAGCGCCCACCCTCGTCCGAGAACTCGCGCTCCACGATCCGGCGCAGCTCTTCGGGCGACGGGCGCGGCTCCTGCGAGTCGAGGCGTTCAGCCTCGTCGCCGGATGGTGCGTCCTCGTCCAGAAGGTGACTGATCGGCTCGCTCAGCTTGACTTCGTGTATCGAGCCCCTCTTCTGCTCTGCCTCTTCCAGAGCGCGGCGTCTGCGCAGCGCCTCCTCGAAGGAGATGACCTGTCCGTCGTCGTCCATGGAACTGTGGATACCCCGGCACGCGAGTACTACGCACCGGCCCGTGCGCAAGCACGGCGGCCCACACCGCCCGACGCATCGTGCGCACCACGGGTCGGGCTCGACCCGCAGCATTCCGGCCACCTCTTCAACGCGTTCGAGCGGCTACACCATGAGGTCGTGCGTCACGCCCGCTACCGCTGCAGCGGGTACTCCCGGCAGAGCTTCTGAGGATTGCGACCGGTCGGCACGACGAGCTCGCCGTCGACCTCGTCGAGCGCGAACCACCACTTGTCCGTGCGCTCGCTGGGGTCGACGTACCCGGCGGCTTCGTTGCGCGCCCGCTGCTCGTCCACGGTCGCGTGCAGCCAGGCAAGATCGCCGTCCCACGCCGCGAAGTCGCGGGCGTCCATGTGCGGCCGGTGCCACGGGCAGACCTTGGTGCACCGCCCGCACACGCACCCTTCCTTGTTCAGGATGTCGAAGTCGCTGCAGACGCGGTCGTTGAGCTTCCAGGTGTAGTAGCCGTTGTGGAGCGTCTGCTTGCCCCGGGTGATGGCGTGTGACGGGCACTGCTCGGCGCACACGGTGCAGGTGGAGCAGTACTGCTGGAGGCCGAAGTCGGCGTGGCCGTCGGCCTCCAGTTCCATGTCCGTCAGAACCGCGGCGACCTTGAAGTTGGCGCCCAGGAACGGGTTGAGCACGATACCCATGCGGGAGACCTCGCCGATGCCGCAGTCCAGGGCGATCTGCGGCATCAGCGTCACATAGCTGTTCATGTTGGTGGCCACGGCGTTCCAGCCCAGGCGACGGATGTAGTTCGCCATCACCTCGGTCTGCAGGGCGACTCGCTGGTACGCCTGGAAGCTGGCGCCGTCGACGATCTCCTCCCAGCCGTTGGACGCGCAGAGCGTGGGCTCGCTCTTGCGCACCACGAGCGCGATGGCCCAGGGGTAAGGCGCGTCGATCTCCCGCCCCTTCATGTCGTGGGAGTAGACGGCCGACTGCGGCAGGCGGCCGATCCCGACGATGTCGGCGCCGAGGAAGTGGCCCAGGGACTTCAGGTGCCGGCTGAGCACGCGCGGGTCGGTGGGGATCGGCGCCTTCTTCTCCGCCACCTTGTTCGAGCGGCGCGGATACAGGTTGATGTGGTTCTGAAGGTCCACCAGCGCCCCGCCCACCGGATAGCGAACGGTCATCCGCTTGAACTCGCGCTCGAGCTCCTCGCCGAACTCGCCGAGCAGCGAGCGCGCGAACACGCTGGAGCGCTGGTCCACCCGCCCTACCGGTCCGGGGACCCGATTGGTCGGCTCGGCGACCCGTTTGACCAGGTGCGTAGGGTACGGTCCGATCTGGGCGTCGTTGTAAAGGATGTCGTGATGCGGGAGCTTGTCCATCAGGTGCTGCCTCTCTCGTGCGTGACATGCTAGGGCGACTCTCGCACGTCAGAGTCCTGAACGCCAGAGAAACATCCCACGATGCGGACGCCTCGTTCTGCTTGGCGGACTAAAGAGAGAGGAGGAGCACGCCGGCGAACACGGCGGCGACACCCGCCCACTGCCGCGCGCAGAGGCGCTCGTGCAGAACGAGCTGCGCGAGCCCGACGATGATCACCGGCGAGAGCGAGCCGAGCACCGAGATGACGCTGAGCATCCCCCAGGTGAATGCCAGGATCAGCAGGACGTTGGCCACCGTGAGCAGGATACCGACCGATGCCAGCGCCGGGAGGTCGCGAGCACCCATGTCGAAGCGGCGACGGGTGGCGAAGAAGTAGGCGAGGACCACGCCGGCCGAGGCGGCGCGGACGATGACCACGGACTGCAGGGGGCTGCCGCTGCCGGACCGGTCGAGCGCGACACCCATCACTCCGAACAGGGCGGCGGTCAGCACGGCGAGCAGGATCGCCGACCCGGGGACTCGGGCCACGCCTACACCTCCGCCGCGCGAGACGAGCGCGACGCCGGCCACCGCGAGGACCATGCCGGCGTAGGCCGCCGTCGGGGGCCGCTCGCCGAGCGCCAGGCCCACGGCGACAGGGATCACGACCTGCGCGGCGATGATCGGCGCGACGACACTCATCGCCCCGAGCGCCAGAGCGCGGTAGTAGGCGACGAGGCCGGTCGCGCCGCACACTCCCGCCACCACGGCCCACGCGGCGTTGCCGGAGGTGAGCGTCTCACCGCCGGCGAACAGCAGCAGCACCGCGGCACTGAGCGCGGAGACGATCTGGCTCACCGCCACGACCGTCCACACGGAGCGTCGCCGGCTCTCGAAGCCCGCGGTGAAGCTGGAAACGCCCCAGCTGAAACTGGCGGCGACGGCGAGCAGGGCCGCGAGCAACGGTGGCGTCCTCCAGTGTCTGTCTGTGAGCCGGCGGCCCCGGAGCCTACCACGGCCCGGTGCACGGCCACTCTGGAGGCCGGGCCGGCAGGCCCCACAAACCTTCGACGGTCCGCCCATCGCGACTCGACGGCCTGCCGAAGGAGTCGCATGCCGTCGGGTAGGATTCGGGTGCACATGCCCCACCCGCCCGCACCACGTTCCCGCAACCTCGGCGTGCTCGCGCTCGCCGTCATCGCCCCGCTCTGGGGGTACAGCTGGGTGGTCAGCAAGGTGGCGCTCCAATACGCCCGGCCGTTCACCCTGGTGTCCTTGATCACCGTCCTCTGTATCGCCTGCCTGGTGCCGGTGCTACTGCTCACGCACCGCTCTCTGCGGCCGCCGCCGCTCGTGTGGACGATCGCCATCGGGCTGCTGCAGACGACGCTCTTCAACGCGCTCGTCACGGTGGCGCTCAGCCACGGGGGAGCCGGCCAGGTCTCGGTGCTCGCCTACACCATGCCGTTCTGGCTCCTGCTGCTGGCCTGGCCCTTCCTCGGCGAGCGGCTGGGAGCGCTGCAGTGGCCGGCCGTCGCACTCGCGTTCGCCGGCCTCATCCTGGTCGTCCGCCCGTGGGACATCGGCGGCGTCACGGCCGGCGTCCTGGCCTGCGCCGCCGGGCTGTGCTGGGCCGGCGGAAGCCTGCTTGTCAAACTGCTGCAGCGCCGCGGGCACGTCGACCCGTTGCGCCTGACCGCCTGGCAGATGGCGTTCGGCGCAGTGCCGCTCGTCGCGGCCGCGATGGTCACGAGAAGCGGCTGGCCGCAGTGGACGCCGGAGCTCATCGCGGCGCTCGCCTACTCGGCCGTGCTCTCCAACGCCCTCTGCTGGGCGCTCTGGGTCTACGCCCTGCGCCACCTGCCCGCCGGGGCGGCGGGCATGGGCACCCTGGCCGTACCGGTCGTTGGCGTCATCGCCGCCTGGCTGCAGCTCGGCGAACGGCCGGCGACCCTGGAGGGTGCCGGCATGGCTCTCATCATCGCCGGCCTTGCGGCTCTGGCCGTGGTCGGCGTCGTGGCCGGGCGCCGCGGCGGGCCGGGCGGCGAAGAAGAGCCGGCCCTGCTCCCCGTCATCGACTGACCGGTGCGCGTCCTGATGCCGGCCGGCACGACGGAGGCCGTGAGCGTCCGCTAGCATGGCCACATGCCTGACGACCCCTCCACACGCACGCGCGACCTCGGGATCCTCGCGCTCGCGTTCCTCGGTCCCATCTGGGGCTACGGCTGGGTGGCGACCAAGGTCGCTCTCGGCTACTCGGACGCCCTGACGTTCGCGGCGCTGCGCGTGCCGTTCAGCGCCGCCTGCCTCTTCCTCGTCATGATCGTCCTGCGCCGCTCGCTACGCCCGCCCCCTCTCGGCTGGACCGCGGTGATCGCCCTGTTCCAGACGACGCTCTTCGTCGCCCTGGTCATCACCGCGCTGCACGACGCCGGGGCCGGCAAGGTCAGCGTCCTGACGTACACCATGCCGTTCTGGCTGCTGCTGCTGGCGTGGGTCTTTCTCGGCGAGCGGCTGCGCGGACTGCAGTGGTCCGCCGTGGCGCTCGCCCTCGTTGGCCTTGTCCTCGTCGTGCGCCCGTGGGAGCTGGGGAGCGCGACGAGCGGCATCCTCGCGCTCCTCGGTGGCGTCTCGTGGGCCGTGGCGGCGCTCCTGGTCAAGCTCTTCCAGCATCGCCACACCGTGGACGTCCTCTCGCTCACCACCTGGCAGATGGCGCTCGGGTCCGTCCCGCTCGTCATCGCCGCCGTCCTCACCTACAGCGGCGGCCCCGAGTGGACCTTCAGCTTCTGGTGGGGGCTGATCTACACCGTCATCGTGGCGAACTCGCTGGCCTGGTTCCTCTGGCTGTACGCGCTCCACGCGCTCCCCGCCGGCGTCGCCGGGCTGGGTACGCTGGCGATCCCCGTCGTCGGCGTGGTCGGAGCCTGGCTCCAGCTCGGGGAGGTGCCGACGCTCGTCGAGGGCATCGGCATGGCGCTCATCATCGGCGCGCTGGGAGTGCTCGCGGGGTCCGGGATCGTCACGGCCCGCCGTGCACCCACGGCGAACATCGCCGGCGGAGAGCCGGACGTCAGGCCGGTGACCGACTGATGGACCGCCGCGGCCGCGACATGGGCGCTCTGGCGCTCGCGCTCCTCGCGCTCATCTGGGGCTACAACTGGGTAGTCATGAAGGTCGGCCTGCAGTACGCGCAGCCGTTCACCTTCTCCGCCCTGCGCACTCTCCTCGGGGCCGTCGGGCTGTTCGCGCTGCTGCTGGTGCTTCGCCGGCCGCTGCGGCCGCCGCCGCTGCGCTGGACGATCGCGATCGGGCTGCTGCAGACCACCGGCTTCGTCGGCCTGATGATGTGGGCGCTCGAGAGCGGCGGCGCCGGCAAGACGTCCGTGCTCACGTACACCATGCCGTTCTGGCTGCTGCTGCTGGCGTGGGCGTTCCTGGGCGAGCGCCTGCGCGGCGTGCAGTGGCTCGCCGTCGCGCTCGCCCTCTGCGGACTCGTCCTGGTGCTCGAGCCCTGGCACCTGCAGGGGACGTACAGCAGCCTGCTGGCGGTGGCCGGCGGCCTCAGCTGGGCGTGCAGCGCCGTGGTGGTCAAGCGGTTCCAGGCGGCCCACGGCGACGTCGACATCCTCTCGCTGACCACATGGCAGATGCTGTTCGGCTCGCTGCCGCTGGTGCTCATCGCGGCGCTCACGTGGCAGGGCAGTCCGGACTGGAGCCCCGCCTTTGCGGCCGCACTCGCCTACAACGTCATCCTCGGCAACGCGCTGGCGTGGCTGCTCTGGCTTTTCGGCCTGCGGCGGCTCTCGGCGGGCGCCGCGGGGATCGCCACGCTCGCCACGCCCGTCATCGGCGTCGCGGCGGCGTGGATCCAGCTGGGCGAGCGGCCCTCCGTAGGGGAGGCCGCCGGCATGGCGCTCATCATCGGCGCCCTCGCCGTCGTCACCGCCCGCGGCCTCGCGGCCGGACGGCAGCGGCGGATGACGCCGGCCGAGGCAGAGACCACGCCACCCGAGTGACGGCTCCAGCCGACGCCGGACGCGGTGGCGCCGGCGGGTGGATGTGCGCTCACGTTACGTACGCCGGAGCGTACGTTTCTGGACCGACAGCGTACGTTGGAACGTACGCAACCCTCGCGCGACCGCTTGCACGACAAGCCCCGCACGGGAGGCCAAGTCGCGGCGGGGGCGGAGCGGCTCCGCCCCACCCCCGCCGCGTTCGCGCTCGGGCCGCCGGCGCTTCCGGCGGGCTCAGGCCGCCTGCGCCAGCCCCGGAGCCTCGTCGAGGAATACCTCGTACACCTCGGCAGAGACACGCCGCCCCCAGCCCTCGCTGGACGGCGACATCCGGTCCATGATGCGGTCGATCTCCCGCACCTGCTCTTCTGTCTCGGCGTAGGTGAGCACGGCCACGGCGCCTCGCTCGCGGTCGACGAGCATCTCGACGCGCAGCGCGAGAAGTGCGAGCTCCGCGGGGATCTCGGGGCCGGGCTCGCCGCTGCGTGCGGCCTCGAGGTCGCGCCGGATTCGCGAGCCTTCCTCTTCGATCTGGGCGGCCGTGCCGCCCTCGAACCGCGCGATCCGTACGAACATGGAACGCCTCCTCATAGTCATGTCGGACACTGAGAGGGTTCCCGCGGGCGCGCCGCTTCGTCGGCGCCCGCCGTCAGCCGCGGGCGGCGGCCAGCAACTGGTGCGCCAGCTGGCCGCCCAGCCCGGCGAGATCCTCAGCCGGAAGGTAGTGGCCCGCGCCGGCGTCGAAGAGTACGCGGGCCTCTCCCGGCTCCTCGTCGTCGCCGGCCCAGACGAGCACGGCGACGTCCACGCGCGGCAGGGCGACGAACCGGAATGACGCGTCGCCCAGCGTGAGTGCGTCGCCGCCGAGCGCCCGCGCGGCCGCGCGGAAGCCGTCGAGGCTCGCCGGGGACGCCGCGAACGCGCGCGCCAGCGGCTGCTCGGCCCGCTGCGCGAACGACTGCGCGTAGAACAGCCCGTCCGGCAGCTCGCGGTAGCCGCTCCAGACGCCGGCGGGCGGCGCACCGTCGGCCCCGAGCAGGTAGTGCAGCAGCAGGATGGCGACGGCGATGTGGGCCGGCCGCCCCGGTTCCGCTGGGCTCCCGCCGGCCGCCACCCGAGTCACGTCGCCCTCGGGATGCGCGACGAGGTGCGGCGCCCCGAACAGCGACACCAGCGCGCCGCCCCCGGCGAGCGTGCAGCCGGCGCGCGCGACACAGGCCGCCGCGTCCGCGGCGGCCCACTCCTCGCGCGCCTTCGCGAGGGCGTCCGCGAAGCGGCGTTCGGGCGGTTCGCTCATCGCCCTCTCCTCCTGCCATGGGGTTCCCGCGAGGCCAAAAGGGTCCCGCGCTTCAGCGTCAGCTTACCCGACGCCGGCCCGGCGGGAGCCCACGCCCCCCCCAACGGGTGGCGGGATGCATCCCTCTCCTAGCCGAGTAGAATGCTCCGGATCGCAGGCCGACGGAAGGAAGACGCATGGCTCGTACCGGTGGACGTTCGTGGAAGAAGACCCTGCTGTGGATCATCGGCATCGCCGCGGTCCTCTTCATCGTCATCCAGTTCATCCCGTACGGCCGCAGCAGCCACTCCAACCCAGCGGCGACCAGCCCCTTCCGGTGGACCGACCCCCAGGCCGAGGCGATCGCCAGGACCTCCTGCTACGACTGCCACAGCAACGAGACCACGTGGTGGTGGGCGACCAACATCGCCCCGTTCTCCTGGCTCGTCCAGCATGACGTGGACGGCGCACGCGCTCACCTCAACTTCTCCGAGTTCAACGGCCTGCCGGAGGTGGACCGGTTCCAGCGCGCCGTGGAGGAGGGCGAGATGCCGCCGCTCCAGTACACGCTCATCCACAGCAGCGCCAAGCTGACGGACGCGGAGAAGCAGACGCTGATCCAGGGCTACTCGGCGGGACTTGTGGCGAGCGGCTCGTCGAGCGGCGGTCAGCCGGACCCGCAGGGCTCCTCGACCCCGACCCCGACGACGAGCGCCGCCGGGTCAACGGCCGACGCCGTGGCGATCATCAATGACGTCTGCAGCCGGTGCCACCCCGCCGACCCCGCGCTCAGCTTCCACGCCGGGAGCACGGCGGAGGCGCAGGCGCTCGTCGACGACATGATCCAGCGCGGGGCGCAGGTGACGCCCGAGCAGCAGCAGGTGATCATCCAGTACTTCACGCGCTGATGTGAACGCCAACGACGAGGGTGGGCGGCCCCACGGCCTCCCCGCCCCGTCACGTACGGCGGCCTTTCTGGAGGCGGCGCGCCCGAAGGATCAGTCGCCGCGCGCCGCGAGCAGATCGCGCAGACCCTGCTCCAGGCCCCGCGGCGCGTAGCCCAGCTCACGCTCGGCCTTGGCGCTCGTCGCCCAGTAGGTCACGTCCTTGCTCGCGCGGATGACCTCATGCAGGTTCGGCCCCGTCCCGGTCATGCGCCCGACAAGCGAGCCGAAGGGCGTGATGGCGCGGAAGACGGTGGAAGGCACCTTGATCCGCGCCCGCTTGTGCCCGGTGAGGTCGGCGACGCTGTCGACGATCGTGCCGAGGCGGGTGATCTCCCCGCCGAGGACGTAGGACTCGCCGAGCTTGCCCTTCTCCTGCGCCCGCAGCATGCCGTCGGCGACGTCGTCGATGTAGCTCATGGTGAAGCCGAGCTCGGGGAAGGCGCGGATGGTGTACTTGCCCCGCGCCGCCTGCTCGATCTGCACGCCAAGCTCGCTGTGGTCGCCGGGCCCGTAGATGGCGCCCGGCTGAGCGATCACGATCGGTGCTCCCGCCGCCTGCCGGGCGACGGCCACCCTGTGCGCCATGTACTTGGTCGCGTCGTAGTAGCTGAGAAAGTCGCGGTCGGGCCGTTCGTACGTCTCGTCCACTACTCGTCCCCGCGTGTTGCCGAACACGCCGACCGTGGAGACGTAGACGATACGCCGCACCCCGGCGGTGAGGGCCGCGTCGAGGACGATGGTGGTCCCGTCCACGTTGATCTTGAACATCTCCTCGTGCTCCGACTCCGGCACGCCGACGCGGTACGCCCCGGCGATGTGGAACACGACGTCGACGTCGTTGAGCAGCTGGCTGAGGACCCGAGCGTCGGTGATGTCGCCGCGCACGGGTACGGCGCCGAGACGGGTGAGCCTCGTGGCGCCGTCCTCCGACCGCGCCAGGCCCACCACCTCGTCGCCGCGCGCAACGAGGCGGCCGACGACGGCCGACCCGAGGAACCCTGCCCCACCTGTGACGAAACTCTTCATGGACGCCTCCCTGCCTGTCCGCGTCCCGCCTGTACCGCGTACTATTCCACGCCGGGCACCCGCGAGTCACGGAGTCCGCCAGATGCAATGCGGATGTTGTTGCGAATCGCTCGCACTTGCCTTAGAGTCGCGACCATGCACCATGCGCGAGCGACACTCCGCGAACAGGGCTACCGGCTCACGCCGCAGCGCAACCTCATCTGGGAGGTGTTGCGCGACGCCGGCCGCCACATGACGGCGGACGAAGTGGCCACCGAGGTGCGCCTCACGCTCCCCGACGTCAACGTCTCTACGGTCTACCGCACGCTTGAGTTGCTCGTCAGCCTCGACCTCGTCGTGGAGACGCACCTCGAGGGCAGCGTCTGCTACTACGAGGTCTCCCCCGAGCCCACGCATCACCACTTCGTCTGCACGCAGTGTGGCGCCGTCGGGCACTTCAGCGACGAGCTGCTCGCGCCGGTGCATGCGGAGCTCACGAAGCGTCAGGCGTTCGACGTGAGCCAGATCCAGGTGACCGCCTTCGGGCTCTGCAAAGACTGCCGGGAGGCGGCGCAGCTGAGCGATGACGCCGCGCCGGACGCCTCACGGTAGGTTCCGACCCTCCTCTTCTATGACCCCGGTCGCGATGCACATCCCCGACGGGTATCTCGGCCCGCAGACCTTCGTGGTCCTGTGGCTCATCATGCTGCCCATCTGGATGGTGGCGGCGCGCAAGGTGAAGCGGACGCTGCGCACCCGGCAGATCCCGCTGCTCGCGCTGGGGGCGGCGTTCTCATTCGTCATCATGATGTTCAACGTGCCGGTGGTCGGCGGATCGACTGGACACGCCGTAGGGGCGACACTGATCGCGATCCTGCTCGGCCCGTGGGCCGCGGTGATCGCGATCTCCATCGCCCTCGTCGTCCAGGCCGGCCTGTTCGGAGACGGCGGCATCACCGCCCTTGCGGCCAACTGCTTCACCATGGCCGTGGTCATGCCGTTCACCGGCTACTACGTGTACCGGTTCCTGGGCGGCGACAAGCCCTCGTCCTCGCGCCGGCTGGCCGCCGCGGGAGCGGGCTCCTACGTCGGAATCGTCGCAGCCGCCATCGTCGCCGGCATACTCTTCGGCATCCAGCCGTACATCGCCCACACGGCGACCGGCCAGGCGTTGTACGCGCCGTACCGGCTGGACGTCGCCGTGCCCGCCATGGCGCTCGAACACCTCCTCTTCTTCGGTCCCATCGAGGCGCTGGTCACCGTCGGCGTCCTGGCCGCGCTCGCACGAAGCCAACCGGAGCTGCTCGTGGCGCGGCCCGCGGCCAAGCCGCTGCGCTGGCTCTGGGCCGGCCTCGCCGTGCTCTTGCTGCTCACACCGCTGGGCGCGCTCGCTCCCGGTACGGCGTGGGGCGAGTGGAGCGGCGAGCAGCTCAGGGCGGCGCTCGGATACGCGCCCGGCGGCCTCGCTCACCTCGGCGACACATGGAGCGCCGCCATGCCCGGCTATTCGACCCCGGGCGTGGGCAACAGCTTCGTCGGGTACCTGCTGGCCGGCGCCGTGGGCGTCGCGCTCGTCGCGGGGCTCGCCTGGGGGGTGGCGGCCTTCCTCTCGCGGCGCCGCGTTGTAGGCGACACAGCGACGGCTGCGACCGCGCCGCCCCGCCGCCCGGGGCGCGGGCGCTCGCTCGCTCGCAAGACTGCGGACTCCGTGGCGCACTCAGTCGCCGACGTCCTGCAGAACGAGGATCTCGCCGCCCGCCGCGGCCTGCTGCAGCGCCTGGACCCGCGGGTGAAGCTCGCGACGCTGGTGCTCTTCGCCGTCGTCGCGAGCCTCGTGCACTCTATCTGGACGCTGCTCGGGCTCGTCGTCGTGACGGTGCTTCTGGCCGCCGCGTCCCGGGTTCCCGTACTCTCCTTCGTCCGCAAGGTGTGGTTGTCCGCCGCGCTGCTGGCGTTCCTCGTCGCCCTCCCTTCCGCGCTCTCCTGGTTCACTCCGGGGACGGTCGCCTTCCAGATAGGGCCCTTCGCGTTCACTGAGCCGGGGCTTCTCGGCGTGGCCACCCTGGTCACCCGCGTCGCTGCCGCCGCCGGATTCGCTTTGCTGATCATCTGGACCATGCGCTGGGCGGACCTCCTGCGCGCGCTGACGGCGCTGCACTTCCCCCAGGTCGTGGTCGCCACGCTCGCCATGACCCAGCGACAGATCCTCACGTTGTTGCGGACCGTGGAGCAGATCCACCTGGCCCGCGAGAGCCGCACCCTGGCCCTCGGCACCGCCAGGCAGAACCGCGACTGGGTCACCGAGCGCATGGCCTTCGTGGTGCGCAAGTCGATGAAGACCGCCGACGACGTCTACGACGCCATGCTCGCCCGCGGCTACACAGGTGCGATGCCGTCACTCCGACGGCTGCGCGTGAGCCCCGCTGACTGGGCCTGGGTGACAGCGAGCGTCGCGCTGTGCGCGCTCGCGCTCGCCGCGGGAAGGCTGGCGTGACCGCCGCGCCCGACTACGTCCTGCACGGCGTCTGCCACGAGTACCGGCAGGGCGAGGCAGCCTTGGCCTGCCTCGACCTCTCCATCCCGGCCGGCCAGCACGTCGCCGTCGTCGGGGCCAACGGCTCCGGCAAATCGACGCTGCTCAAGATGCTCGACGGGCTCGTCTTCCCCAGCTCCGGCGAGGTCGAGGCCTTCGGCGTACCGCTCACCGAGGAGGCGCTCGAGGACCCGGCGTTCCGCCGCGACTTCCGCGCCCGTGTCGGCTTCGTCTTCCAGGACGCCGACGTCCAGCTGTTCTGCTCCGATGTGCGCGACGAGCTCGCTTTCGGCCCCCTGCAGCTGGGTCTCCCCCGGGACGAGGTCCGGCGCCTCGTCACCGACGTGGCCACGCACCTGCGCATCGACAAGCTGCTCGACCGGCCCCCGTACTCGCTCTCCGGCGGCGAGAAGAAGCGCGTGGCAATAGCCGCCATCGTCGCCATGCAGCCGCGCGTCCTCCTGCTCGACGAGCCGACCAACGCCCTCGACCCACGCAGCCAGGTATGGCTGCTGGACGTCCTGGATGAGTGGAAGCAGGAGGGCCGTACGGTCGTCATGGCCACCCACGACCTCTCGGCGGCCGCCGAGGCGGCCGACCGCATCATCGTGCTCTCGGAGGAACACGCGATCGTCGCCGACGGCAGCCCTGAAGAGGTGCTCACGCAGCGCGACCTGCTGCTCTCGGTGAACCTCATCCACGAGCACACGCACCGGCACGCGTCCACCGCGCACCGGCACGCGCACGCCCACGGACCGGGAGCGGATCCCCTGGCGATGCACCCACACGAGCACGCACACGGCGCAGCCGGGGACGAAGGCTAGCGGCGGCTCGTCACACGTACTTGTACCAGCGGGGCCGCGGGAAGTTGCGCCAGAGCGGCCCGGCTTTGCCGAAGCGCCGCAACAGCCGCGGCCCCCAGGCGGCGCTCCAGTCGCGCGCGCCGGGGAGGAACCAGCTCCGGCGCGGCGCCGCCGCCTCGCGCACCTGCCGCGGCAGCCACATCATCCCCGGGTCCCCGGCTATGCGGCCCGCGGCGTAGAAGCGAGGTTCCAGCAGCGGCTGGCGCTCGCCGATGAGACCCTCGTCGCGGGCCAGCCGGGCGAGCGCCGTCTCCGGGTAGATCCGCAGCGCGACCATGGCGATCACCGCGGTCGGCCTGATCTCGTCGGTCACTCGCACCGTCTCCGCGACGGTCGCCGGCGTCTCGCCCGGCCCGCCGAAGAGCAGCGAGTGACACACGTCCATCCCGGCCGCCTTGGCCGCGGCCGTCGACTCACGCACGTCATCGATGCTGAACGACTTGCCGAAGCCGGGCAGGACCGTCTCCGCGGCGGTGTCGATTCCGAAGTCCACCGACGTGCAGCCGGCGGCCGCGAGCAACCGGAAGACGTCCGGGTGGCTCACCCGCGGCTGCAGGTAGCAGGAGAAGCTGACGTCCGCGAGCGGCGCGCCGGGCCCGCTTCGGCGCACGAGCAGCGCATCGCAGACGGCCGTCATGTGATCCTCGTTCGCGTTGAAGGACGAGTCGACCACGAACTGCTCGGTGGTGCCGAGCTCACGGCGCAGCCGCACCATCTCGTCGGCGACCGCCTCGGGAGGGCGCCGGCGCAGGCGAGTGCCCTCCAGCCGCGGGTAGGTGCAGTAGACACAGCGATGGGGGCAGCCCCGCGCCGTCTGTACTCCGGCGGTGCGGTACTGCCCGGCGCCGGGGAACACCGCGCCGAGGTCGCCGGGGAGTCCGACGTCGCTGAGGTCGTCGAGAAGCTCCTCGGCGGTGCCCTGCAGGAGCGTGCCCCGGGCCATGCGCCGCGCCGCCGGCTCACCGTCTCCGACGATGCCTTCGGCGACGAGCAACGCCCGGCGGATCTCCCGCGGGAAGATGGAGAAGGCAGGGCCGCCGAGGACGATCTGCGCCCGCGGCGCCGCCGCGCGCACGGCGTCCGCGAGGCGCACGTACCAGTCCGTGTATGTGTTGGTGTACGGCCAGGCCGCGTTGTCGGCGTTGCGGAGCGACAGGCCGACGACGTCCGGGGCGAAGTCCGCGAGCTCGCGGCGCAGTGCCGCGAGGGGCCGCCGGTACAGGCCCGCGTCGAAGACGCGGGCCCGGCCGCCGGCGGCCTCCACGGCCGCCGCGACGTACAGCGCCCCGACCGGGAACGCCGGCTCGGGGAATTGCTCGCGGTTCGCGACGACGAGGAGGACGCGGGTCATCCGAATAGTATGCACGAGCGAGCCCGCTGCGCGAGCGACCGTGGTGAAGTGCGTCGCCTCAGAGGGACGACTCGGGCTCGTCGACGCCCATAGCGCCGGCGACGCGGCGGCGCCACGGCCACACGCCGTCCATCTCGACCTCGAGCGAGAAGCTCAGGAACGTCCGGATGAGCACGATGATGCCGAGACTGAGGACGTTCTGCCACGTCTGGTCCACGGCGACGGTGCGGATCAGGTCGGCGGCAACGAGGATCTCCAGGCCCAGCAGGATGGTGCGCCCGAAGGACCGGCGCACGAGACGGTACACGCTCTCGCCGGGATGGGCGGACCGCCGCCGAAGCGTGTGCGTCGCGCCCCACAGGAAGCCGACGACCAGGACGACGATGCCCGCGACCTCGAACCCGCGCGAGACCCACTCCATGACCTGGGTGAAGCTCATCGTTGCCTCCCTGTCGACAACGTGTGGCGAACGCTACCGCCTGCCGTGGTGTTTGGCGCCGCCCTTGCGCTCGCGATGCTGCCCGTTGCTGCGCGGCGAGCTGCGGCGCCTTTCGTGGCCACGGTTCTGCAGGCGCACATAGAGCCAGAGCAGCAGGCTCGCCACGGCGATGGATCCGATGATGCCGCCGGGCCCGACCTTGAAGCCGTCACCCATGATCAGGTTGACGACGATGCCGGCGATCAGCGAGCCGGCGATGCCGATGATGAAGAGGACGCCCCAGTCGGTGGGGTACTTCTCGCGGCGGATCAGCAGGCTGGCCGCCCAGCCCGAGACCATACCGATGACGATGAAGATGAGGATGGTCCACATGGCTGGTGCTGCTCCTGCTTCAGAGAGGCGACGACGGGCGCGCGGATTCTATCGCATCGCCCGTCGTCGCCCACACACACGCCGACCGGAGCGGCCTACCGCAGGTGCCGCAGCGACGAGAGCCTCAGTGATGGAAGCTTGAGGCCTCGTCCTCGGGGACCAGGGGCGCCGGGAGCTTCTCCAGCCGCTTGAGCTGCTTCTGCAGATCGGAGAGCAGCATGTCGGCGACGTCGTAGGTGAAGCCACGGCGCACCACGATGCGCAGCGCCGCGAGGTCCTCCCGGTTCTTGGGAAACGTGTAGGCCGGCACCTGCCAGCCGCGCTCGCGCAGCGCCGCCGAGACGTCGAACACCGTGTAGTTCTTCACGTCGTCCTTGAGCTTGAACGCGAACACCGGCAGTTCGTCCCCGCGGGTCAGCAGCTCGAACGGCCCCAGGCCCTCGATCGCCTGTGCCGTGTACATGGCCACGTCGCGGGCGTAGCCCTGCACGCGCTTGTACCCCGCGAGCCCCAGGCGCAGGAAGTTGTAGTACTGGGCGACGACCTGCGAGCCCGGCCGCGAGAAGTTGAGCGCGAACGTCGGCATCTCGTCGCCGAGGTAGTTGACCCAGAAGATGAGGTCCTCGGGGAGGGCGTCTGCGTCTCGCCAGATGGCCCAGCCGACTCCCGGGTACACCAGCCCGTACTTGTGCCCCGAGGCGTTGATGGACTGCACCCGGGGCACCCGGAAGTCCCACTCGAGGTCCGGGTCGAGGAACGGCGCGATGAACGCGCCGGACGCGCCATCCACGTGGATCGGTATGTCCAGGCCGGTCCGTTCCTGCAGGTCGTCCAGCAGCTCCGACATCTTCTTGACGTCCTCGTAGCTGCCGTCGAACGTCGAGCCCATCACGACGACCACGCCGATGGTGTTCTCATCGCAAAGCTTGACCGCCTCCTCCGGTGAGAGGTGGTAGCGGTCGCCGTCCATGGGGACCAGGCGCATCTCGACGTCCCAGTAGTTGGCGAACTTGTCCCAGCACACCTGGACATTGATGCCGGTGACGAGGTTGGGCTTGTCGACCGGCTTGCCCTCGGCCCTGCGTCTCTGCTGCCACTTCCGCTTGAGCGCAAGGCCGCCGAGCATGGCCGCCTCGCTCGACCCGGTGGTGGAACAGCCGGTGGCCTTCTTCGGGTCGGGTGAGTGGAACAGACGGCTCAGCATGTTGACGCAGCGCATCTCGATAGCGGCAGTCTGCGGGTACTCGTCCTTGTCGATCATGTTCTTGTCGAACGTCTCGGCCATGAGCTTGTCGGCATGCGGGTCCATGTACGTGGTCACGAACGTGGCCAGGTTGAGCCGCGCGTTGCCGTCGAGCATCAACTCGTCATGGACGATCTGGTAGGCGACTTCTCCGCTCATCTCGTCGGCGGGGAGGGCGCGGGTGGGTACGCGGGTGGTCTCGGACGTGAAGATGTCTTCGGCTATCGCGCGCTTCACGCGGGAGTACGGGTTCCTGGGGTGCTGGAGAGGCACGGGTTACCTCCTGGTCACTTGGCTGCCGAGGGTCATCGTACCCGCAGGGAAGGATCGTCGACCGTGAAGGCCGATGAGGAAGAGGCGTCAGGGAGAGGCGGACGGCGACGGTGGCGACGGCGATGGGGTCGTCTCCGGCGTCGGTGTCGCCGAGGCAGAGGGAGAGACAGACGGCGAAGGCTCGACGGACGGCGAGGGGTCGACGCCGGCGCGCTCCGTCGGCGTCGGCTCCGGTGACGGAGACGAGGGCTCCTCAGGAGCGGCCGAGGGCGTCGCGAAGCCCAGCGGGCTCGCTTCCGCCTGCGGCTCCACGATCTCGATCGGCGAGGCCGAGACGAGCGGCGCGGCGAGCGGCGCGGGTGACGAAGACCGCGGCGCGGCCGTCGTGGGGTCCGCGGCGCGGCGCAGGCGCTTGGACGCGACAGGAGTCGCGGTCACGGCGGCGGCGGACTTCACCGAGGCCACCGCCGGGGACTCCAGGGGTGGCCTGCGGTCGGCGTGGGTGACGGCCACCTCCGCCGAGCCCACTGTCGCCGCGGCGGCGGCGATGAGCACCGCCGTCTTGACGGACGCCGGCAGGCCGAGCAGGGCGCCGATGCCGCCGCCTGTGGCCGCCGCGAGCGGCGGACCGGCGAGCGGCGCGACAGCGCCCGGCAAGGGCAGCGCCGTGACCGGAAGCGGCAGCGGCGGGACGGCCAGGCTCGACGGCAGCGGCAGCAGCGGCAGTGCGACGAGGGCGCCCGCCGAACGAGGCAGCGGCCGGCCGACTGCCACGGAGTGGCCCTCGTAGCTCGCCCGGAAGGCGCGACGCGCCCGGGCGAGCAGTACTTCGACCGACCCGGGCGTGAGGTCGAGACACGACGCCACCTCGACCAGCGAGAGGCCGTGAACGTCCTTGAGGAGCAGGGCGGCTCGCTGGCGACGCGTCAGGTCGCCGAGACTCTCCTCCAGCAAGCGCTGCAACTCGGACTGCTCGAAGGGGTCGTGCGGCGAGGTGACTTCCCGGTCCGGCGGCGCGAGCGGCCTCCGGGCCGTCCACCTCAGGTGGTCGTAGCAGCGGTTGAGCGTGATGCGGTACAACCAGGGCCGAAGAAGGACCTCGCCTTCACGCGGCAACCGCTCAAAGGCGCGCAGCAGCACGTCCTGGGTGATGTCCTCGGCGTCCGGGGCATGGCGGACCACCCGGAGCGCGAGGTTGTAGATGCCAGGAGCGTACTCCTCGTGCAGGCGCGCCAGCGCCTCAGGCGAGCGCCGGCGCAGCCCTTCGATGAGGCGCTCGTCGCCGAGACACGCCGCCTCGCGGCGCGCGCCCCCGTGTCTGCCCGACCTCCACACCCTGCCCATTGGCCTCCCCGTCTCCGGAGGTCGGCCGCTCGGCGCGACCCACCTTAGACCATCAACGCCCTTCTCGGCTCTGACCCTAACACCGCGGCGCCGGTTCTGTCCCGACGCTAGGTCACGACCCGCCTCGAGCGTTATCGGGAAGAACGCCCGATCCGCTCTCGAGGAGGAAGACATGAGGAAGCTCCTGATCGTGGCCCTGGTGGCCGTCGCCGCTCTGCTCGTGTGCGCCCCCGCCATGGCCTGGCCGGTCTCGCTGCCCTGGTGGCAGCCGGTCGATCACTTCACCTGTGTGGGCAAGATCCAGACGGTCGACACGACTGCCGGCACGGTGACCGTGAGAGTCCACCTCGCCTCGCGCGCGGTGGCCGACTCCATCGGTGAGGACCTGGTGGTGACGGTCGCCACGAAGGCACGCGTCTTCAAGGCCACAGGCCGCGTGCTTCATCCGATCGCCGTCAGCGATCTTGTCGTCGGAGAGAAGCTCCGCACGGCAGGCCGCGTGGACTACTCGTCGGGCGCGGCCGCGTATCTCGGCAAGCGGCTGGTCATGCGCCACATGCCGATCGACCTGGTCAAGCGCTTCGCGTTCCGCGGCAAGGTCACCGCCGTGGACGCGACTGCAGGCACGCTCACCGCCGACCTGGGCAGGGTGACGCGCGCGCTCAGCCCTTACTACCGGAGCACTTGCGCGTTCAAGGTAGCGTCGAACGCGCGCCTCTGGGTCATGAAGAACGGCTGGCCGGCCAAGGTCGCGCTCTCGGACGTCGCGGTGGGCGACAGCGTCTACGCGCAGGGCGCCGCCGACCGGAGCATCCCGTCGCTGCCGGTCTTCACCATCCGCTGGATGACGATGCGGCGCGCGGCGACCGCGGCCGTCACGCTCTGATGCTCGGCGCCGGCGCTCTGCGCCGGCGCTCATGAAGACCGAGGCGAGGCCGGGCCGTGCGACGCCCCCCGGCCTCGCCTCACCCTTCTTCCGCCGCCCGGCGCAGCGCCTCGGCGAACTCGTCCTTGTCGATGTCGAGCACCTTGGCCACGCGCCGCGGAGCCTCCGGGAGCATCTGCGCCAGGCGGTCGACGTCCGTCTTGTCGCTGACCACGATCACGGCGCCCGCGCTCTCCTCGAGCGAAGCGCCGAGCTCGTCGGCGTCCTTCCCGGGCAGGCTGCCCTCGGCGTGCCGCACCAGCGCACCGGCGCCGGCGCCGACGAGCGCGAAGGGGATCGCCACGAACGGCGTGAGCACGCTGAGCAGCGCTCCGATCCCGAACCCGGCCAGGATGTGGTGGCCGCTGCGCTTCTTGTGCGCCACGCGCAGGGCGCCGTCCTCGCCGCGCTCCAGAAGCGCGGCGTCGTAGGCGCCGACCAGCCCTTGCCGGTGCAGCGAGACGACATTGTGGAAGTCGCGTTCCGCCGCCTCGGCAGAGTCGTACAGCCCCATGAACAGATGCACGGGATCGCGCGCCATGCCCTCACCTCCCCGGGAGTCCGCGACAACTCTACCCCGCTCCGGGCGCCTGGGGCAGACCCCCCCGTGACGTGCCGAGCTTCAGACTCGAGCCGCCCGGGCCGATGGTCTTAGTGCCACGGCTCCCCGAGAGAGCGGGAGCGGGTGACAAGTGCGGGGCCGGCGCCCACGCGCCTGGGGACGACGAGGAGGACTGGACGATGGGTCGATGGGGACGGAGCTGGCAGCTGGTCAAGCTGTGCTGGGGCGTGTTGCAGCAGGACAAGGAGCTGGTGGTGTTCCCCATCGTCTCCTCGATCGCGGTGACCATCGTCACGGCGTCGTTCATCTTGCCGGGATTCTTCACCGGGTACTGGGCGTCGTTCGCCGGCGACCAGAACGCGAACATCCCGGTGAGCGCCTGGGTGCTGATCGTCGTGTTCTACCTGGTGCAGTACTTCGTGATCATCTTCTTCAACGCCGCACTGGTCAGCGCCGCGATGGTGCGCATCAAGGGCGGCGACCCGACACTGGGCGACGGTCTGCGCGGCGCCTGGAGCCACATCGGCTCGATCCTCGGCTGGGCCGCCATCGCCGCGACCGTCGGCCTGCTGCTCAGCTTGCTGCGTGGACGCGCCGGCATCGGGGGTGCCATCCTCGCCGCGCTCGGCGGGTTCGCCTGGAACGTCATCACATTCCTCGTGGTCCCCGTACTGGTGGTCGAAGGCGTCAGCCCTGTGGAGGGGATCAAGCGCAGCGGCATGCTGCTCAAGAAGACGTGGGGAGAGCAGATCATCGGCAACGCGGGCATCGGCCTCATCTTCGGCATCGGCGCGTTCCTGGTCGGCATCATCGGAGTCGCGTTCGGCGCGGTGATCATCGGCATCGGCGTCACCTGGGTCGGTGTGGCGGTCATCGTCGTCACCATCCTCGCGGTGGTGGTCCTGGCGATGGTCGGCTCCACGCTGCACGGCATCTACTCGGCGGCGTTGTATCAGTACGCCGTCGGAGGTGACACCGGAATCTTCAGCGCCGAGGTGATGGAGGGCGCGTTCCGGCCCAGGCGGGGCGGTGCTCTGAGTCTGTGAACGGGGTCGCGTGAGGTGACAACCCGAACGCGGTCCGATAGCGTCCCGCCATGACCATCTTCCTGTCGCTGGCGCCTGCCTGGCTCGACACAGTCTTCTACATCTACTGGTTCGTCCTCATCATCATGCTGATCATGGACGACCGCGAGCCTTCCATCACGCTGGCGTGGTTGTTCATCCTGCTGTTCCTGCCGTTCGTCGGTGTGGTGTTCTACGTCTTCTTCGGCCGCGACTGGAAGGTCGTCGCGCGACGCCACGGCTGGATCGACAAGCTGCGAGAGACCGAGAAAGCTGAGATGGCACCGATCTACGAACGCAACGTGCAGGCGGTCGCCCGCTTCTACGAGGAGTGGGGCGACTCCATCTCCGAGCCGATCTCGCGGGCGATCTCCAAGGAGAACGTCACCCGCGTGCTCCCCGCGTCGTCGCTTGAGCTGTACAACGACGGCGCCACCAAGTACCGGCGCCTCAAGGAAGATCTGGCCGGCGCCCGGCGGTTCATCCACATGCAGTACTTCATCTGGGAGCAGGACCGGCTCACCGCTGAACTCGTGCCGATCCTGCTGGACCGGCTGGCGGACGGCGTCGAGGTCCGCATCATGTACGACTGGATGGGCTGCATCTCGTTCCACAAGCGCGAGCTGAAGCAGCTCAAGCGCGCCGGCGCACAGGTGGAGGCAGACGTCACAGACCTCCTGCGTATCAACTACCGCAATCACCGCAAGATCGTCGTCATCGACGGTGAGACCGGCTACACCGGCGGCATGAACGTCGGCCAGGAGTACATCGACGGCGGCGACCGCTTCGCCACCTGGCGCGACACCCACATGCGCATGACAGGCCAGGCGGTGGCCTCGCTCGAGAAGCTCTTCGCGTCGCGCTGGTGGGAGCACAAGAAGAACGACGGTGAGGACCTCTTCGCAGAGAAGTACATGCCGGCGCCCGACCCGGACGCGGTCGCGAACGGGACTCTCACGGAAGTTGCCGCGCAGGGCGTCGAGGACCCCTGGAGCGCGGCCCGTCGCGCGCACATGGTGGCCATCGGGCAGGCGGAGAAGTCGGTGTGGATCCAGTCGCCGTACTTCATCCCCGACTACAGCATCTACGACGTGATGATCAACGCCGCGCTCAGCGGCGTCGACGTCCGCTTCATGATGACCGGCATCCCCGACAAGAAGATCGCCCTGTGGGCGGCGCAGACGTACTACCACAAGCTCCTCGAGGCGGGCGCGCGCGTCTTCCTCTACAAGGCGGGATTCCTGCATGCCAAGACCATCGTCGTGGACCACACGGCCAGCGCCGTGGGTACCATGAACATGGACCAGCGCAGCCTCAAGCTGCACAAAGAGCTGATGGTGTGGGTGTTCGACAAGGAGTTCTCCATGCAGGTCGCGGACGCGTTCTCCGCCGACATGACCAGGTGCCACGAGGTGACACTGGACGACATCCGGTCGGTCGGCCGCCTCAAGAGGTTCCGCAACCAGGCGGCCCGGCTCTTCTCGAACGTGCTCTGACCCCGACGGCCGAGGAGGCCCCGACGGCCCCGACCGATCCCCAACCGCGGACCACCATCACGGTGGTCAAGGGCAAGCCCCGCAACGGCACTGCCGTATGGATCAAGCGTGCCGTGATCCTGGGCCTGACGGGGCTCGGCCTGTACGTCGTGTGGCCGAGCCTCGCCGCGGTCTTCTCCGCGGGCCCCCAGCTCAAGCACGTCAACCCGCTGTGGGGCATCCCGATCGTGATCGCCGAGGTCGCCAGCTTCGCCTGCATGTGGGGGCTCCTGCGCCTGGCCCTCGACGTCAAGCCCTGGTTCCCCGTGGCGACGGCCCAGCTGGCCGGCAACGCCTTCAGCCGCATCGTCCCCGGCGGCGCCGCCGCCGGCGGGGCAATGCAGTTCGACATGTTGCGCCAGGCGGGTGTCGGCACCACGTGGGCGGCGACCGGCGTCACCGCCGTCTCCCTCATCTCGACGGCGACCCTGTTCGGCCTGCCCGTGATCAGCATCGTCTCGATCCTGATCACCGGCGCCTCCGTGGAGCGTAACCTCTTCCGCGTCGGCTCGATCGCGGTCGTCGTGTGCCTCGGGCTGCTCGCCGGCGGCGCCGTCCTCCTGTTCGCCAACGGCCCTCTCCACGGACTCGGCGTCGTCATCCAGGCATCGCGCAATCGCCTGCTGCGCCGGCGAACGCCCATCGAGGGGCTGCCCGACAGGCTCGTGGACGAGCGCGACCTCATCCGCCGGGTGCTCGGGTCGAGCTGGTGGAAGGCGCTCATCTTCAGCGCCGGCAACTGGCTGCTCGACCTCACGGCGCTGCTCGTGGCGCTCGCAGCGGTCGGTGCGGAGCCGCGAGCCTCAGTGGTTCTGCTGGCCTACGTCGTGGCGGCGTTCCTCGGCATGATCCCGATCACGCCCGGCGGTCTGGGGTTCGTGGAGGCCGGGCTCGTCGGCACGCTCAGCCTTGCCGGTATCGGCACCGACCAGGCACTGCTGGCGACGCTCGTCTGGCGCCTCGCGTCGTACTGGATGCCCATTCCCCTGGGAGCGGTGGCGTACTTCCTGGCGGCGCACAAGTACGGCCGTCCCCGGCACGTCCCCCAAGACGCCCAGGGCAGGATCACCCGCTGAGCGGCTAGCTAGGCGCCCGGCGTCCTGCGGCCGTCGACCAGGTGGGCGACGGCGAGCACCGGGTGCCTCCGCATCATCCGCGGCCCGCCGTAGCGCATCACCACCCGGACGCGCTCGCGCATCACCGGCCTGTAACAGTGGGTCTCGCAGTTGGCGCAGGCAGGCTTGCCGGCGCCGTAGCGGCACCTCGCCAGTCTGACCCGGGCGTAGTCCAGCAGTTCGGAGCAGTCCGGGCAAAGCCCCTCGCCGGAGTCCGCGGCGGCTGTGCCGTGGTGGTCGCGGCAGAAGAGCGCGATCATCGCCGCGATGGTCTTGTCCTCGCGCGCCAGGCGGCGCGGAGGCTGCGTGTCCGCACCCGTACCCACGCGACCATGATGCCGCTGACACTGTCGCGCCGCCTTGACTGTCGTCAGGCGCGCGGCGATCAGCCGGGCGGTCCCTCCCCGGCCGGCGG
Source organism: uncultured Thermoleophilia bacterium (assembly GCA_963775255.1). Lineage (GTDB taxonomy): Bacteria > Actinomycetota > Thermoleophilia > UBA2241 > UBA2241 > CAIXSE01. The sequence continues at coordinate 97,356 of CAVZIA010000003.1, forward strand.
CAGGGCGGTCGCCCCGCCTGCGCGCGCCGCCTCCCACAGCGGCCCGGCGACGTCCCACACCGGCCGCCAGACGGTGACCGTGCCCGCCATGGGGTCTCCGCAGGTGAGCCGGACGGCGCGCCGCCAGTACAGCAGCGTGGGGTTGACGTCGCGGATCTCGCCCCACGGCAGGAAGATCGGGGTCTGCTCCCCCTGCAAGGGCGGCCGGGGCTGCAGCCACAGGCCGTACTGCCCCACGACGATGGTCACGCACCAGTCGTACCGCATGGAGCCGAACTGCACGCAGCGGTTCTTCCACTGCGGTCCCTGCGGCTGGGTCGTCGCCGCAAAGCGCGCGACCAGACTGTCGTACCCGAGCTTGTTGAACGCCTTCGTGAAGATGCTCACCCGCGCTCAGCCCCTCGCATCACCCGTGGTGGATGACCTCGTCCAGGGCGGCGCCCCGGGCGCGCGACTCGTCGTCGCCCTTGCCGCTCCGCTGCCCGGTCATGAAGCGCACGAACGCGTACAGCCAGAGCGCGAAGACCACGACATACTCGATCACAGTCGGCCACACGGGCCAGGTCACGCTCCCCACAAGTCCGCCGGCGACCAGGAACTGCGTGACGAAGAACACGCCGCCGATGATGAGGCCTGCGATGAGGTACTTGTTGCGCAGGCCGGCATCCCACTCGCGCCGCGCGTGCAGGACGAGCAGCACGGCGAGCCCCGCCCAGAGCAGCAGGATGACCAGCTGCGCGGGCCACGACGCCATCACGTCGCGCAGCCAGCGCGCCCAAGCGGCGTTGTCGGGGTCCACCACCGCTGCGGTGAGTGACAACACGCTCATTCGGCTCCCCTTCTGCCCGGCGCGCGATCCGCGAGCCGCAGGTACTCCCACGATACTCCTAGTGCCAAAGTTGTCCAGAGCGACCACCTTTGCCATGGAGGGGGTAGTCTTACCGGCATGAGTGAGTGGCGCACCGAGCACGACAGCATGGGCGAGGTGCGCGTCCCCGCGGACCACTACTGGGGCGCGCAGACACAACGCTCGCTGGAGCACTTCCCCATCGGGACGGACCGGTTCACCTGGGGCCGCCGCGTCATCTGGGCGCTCGGGGTGCTGAAGCTCGCGGCGGCGCGGGCCAACGTGGAGCTCGGCCGCCTGCCGGCGGACAAGGCGGCGCTCATCGAGCGCGCCGCCACCGAGGTCATGGACGGCGCGCTCGACGCCGAGTTCCCCCTGGTCGTGTTCCAGACGGGCAGTGGCACGCAGAGCAACATGAACGCCAACGAGGTGATCGCCAACCGTGCGGACGAGCTCGCGGGCACGGGACGCGGCGCCGGTACCCCCATCCACCCCAACGACCACGTCAACCTGGGGCAGTCCAGCAACGACACCTTCCCTGCCGCGATGCACATCGCCGCCGCGGTGCAACTCGAGGACGAACTCATCCCCGCCATCGGCGAGCTGCGCGAGACGCTCGCCGCCAAGGCGGATGAGTTCGCCGGCGTCGTGATGGTCGGCCGCACGCACCTGCAGGACGCGACCCCGGTGACGCTGGGCCAGGTCATCTCCGGCTGGGTGGCCCAGCTCGATCAGGCGCTGGCCACCGTGCGCCGCACGCTGCCCGGCCTGCACGAGCTGGCCCTGGGAGGCACCGCCGTCGGCACCGGGCTGAACACCGACCCCCGCTTCGCGGAGACGGCAGCCGCGCACATCAGCCGTCTCACCGGCAAGCCGTTCCACCCGGCCGCGAACTTCTTCGCGGCGCTGTCGGCGCACGACGCGGTCGTGAACGCCAGCGCCGCGCTGCGCACACTGGCAGGGGCGCTCATGAAGCTCGCCAACGACGTGCGCTTGTACGCCTCCGGGCCGCGCGACGGTATCGGCGAGCTGCGCATCCCCGAGAACGAACCGGGGTCGTCCATCATGCCCGGCAAAGTGAACCCGACCCAGGCGGAGGCGCTCACGCAGGTCGCCATCCGCGTGTTCGGCAACGACGCTGCGGTCGCGTTCGCCGGCACTCAGGGCAACTTCCAGCTCAACGTCTACAAGCCGGTCATGCTGCACGCGCTGCTGGAGTCGGCGCAGCTGCTGGCCGAGTCCGCACGCGCGTTCGACGCCTTCTGCGCGCGCGGCATCGAGCCGGACCTCGAGGTGATCGGCCGTCACCTCGACGCCTCGCTCATGCTGGTCACGGCGCTCACGCCGCACATCGGCTACGAGAAGGCGGCGCGCATTGCCCAGACTGCGCACCGCGACGGGCTGACGCTCAAGGAGGCGGCGCTCGGCCTGGGCTACGTCACCGCCGCGGAGTTTGACGCCTGGGTGCGCCCCGAGGACATGACGCACCCGCTCGAGACGTGAGCCCCACCACCCGCCCCGACCGTCGCCGCGCCGATCGTGCGGCGGCGCGCAAGTCCGAGAAGCGCCGGCCGGCCCCGGCGCGCAAGCCGGCCTCGCAAACGCGCCCCGCGCAGCGCCGGCGCGGCGGCTTCCTCAACACGCTCATCATCGCGCTGCTCGTGGTCCTCATGGTGATGCTCATCGCTGTCTTCTTCGTCGTCTACCACTACGTCCTCTGACCGGCGCCGCCTGCCGCCGCAGGTCCCCGTTGGCGACGACTGGCAGGTGGTCGATCTGACCTCCGGTGCCTTCGGTGGCACCGTCCAAGGCGCCATTCAAAGCACCATCGAAGGCTCCGTCGAAGGCTCCGTCGAAGGCTCCGACCCCCAGGATGCATACCCCCCGTCCTCCCTGCGGTGAACAGCCGCCGACGATCCGACGAGGCCGAGCAAGCGGCGAACAAACGCGAGGGCGATGCTGAATCCGATCAGCTGCAGGTGCCGGAGCGGAAGCCGTCAGAGGTTGACGAGACTCGGCGGCTCCACCTCGTCGAGGGCCGCCTGGGCCGCGAGCGCCAGGTCGCGGTCGTGCTCGCGGCCCACGGCGAACACCCGGTACAGGTGCGCCTTGGCCGGCACGAACTCGAGGATGCCGCTCAGCAACTGCTCCTCGATGCGGTCGGTGTCGGGGTCGTAGACCGGCAGCCGCTTGGGCCCGACGAACGGGTTGAGCGGCCGCGGGTCCTGCGAGGCGATGTCGACCACGAACTCCAGCCCGCGCAACGCCGGCGGCAGATGACGCACGATGGCGGCGTGGAACTCCTCGCGCGTGAGGTCCCGCGCCGCCGGCAGGGGCTGCTGGCGCTCGACATGGTGCTCGTAGACCATGCTGTACTTGACGTGGCGGTGGATGATGCTCTGCCACTCCTCCGCCAGTTCCCTCCGGGTGCTCTGCAGCGGCTCGTCCAGCCAGGCCTCGACCGTGGTGAACAGCGACCACTCCGTGAGCCGACGGTATGGCGCCGGGTCCTCGATCGGGCTCACCGGCAGGATGAGCTTCAGCGTGGGCCTGAAGATCTCCGCGAGGTGCAGGTCGATGGCGTGCCCGATGCGGTGGAAGTAGACGTTCTCGTACATGTAGAAGCGTGCGTTGAGGAAAGCCCGCAGCGAACTGAGCGCGCGCTTGTGGAACGTGAGGCCCTCGTCGGTGCAGAAGGTGTAGTAGATGAGCCTCTCGACGTCGATAGGGCCGAGCCCGACGCCGCACATGCGCGCGTCACGGCGCACGTAGTCGAGGTTGTCCACGGTGACGGCGCCGGAGAGCGCCCGGTGCAGCAGGCGGACCCAGCGCGGGATGGGGCCGGCGGCAGGCGACGGCGAGGACGCGCCGTGCGCGCCGCCCTCCTCCGCGCGGACCAGGAACGCGACGTGCCACGGGTCGACGGACTCGCCGGCGGCGAACGCCCCCGCGGGGCTGCGGCGCAGTTCGGCGAGCAGCGACCCGAGCTCGCCGACGATGAGCTGCTGGGAGATCTGCTCGTGGTCGATGCCGAACACCGGCAGCAGGTACTCCTCGTCGCAGAAGTGGCTGAACGGCCCGTGGCCGAGGTCGTGCAGCAGGCCGGCCATGCGCAGAGTCTCTTCGACGAGCGGCAGCGACGGCGTGCCCGCCTCGACCTCCGAGAGGGTGGGGTACACCTGCCGCGCCAGCTCGCCGGCCAGGTGCATGGTGCCCAGGCTGTGGGCGAAGCGGCTGTGCTCGGCGGTCGGGAACACCCACCAGGAGCTCTGGAGCTGGTGGATGCGCTTGAGCCGTTGCACCCAGGGGTTGTCGATGACGTCCGGCTCGGCGATCTCTCCCGAGCGCGACAGGGTGATGCGCAGGTATCCGTAGAGCGGGTCGGCGATGAGGTGGACGTCGTCGTAGGGGAGCTTCATGCGTCCCAGCCTACCGGGGCCTCCGGACGGCGACAAGGAGGCCGCGCCGAACGACTCGGCGCCGGCGTCGGCGCCGAGCCTCATCTGGAACATCCATCTAGGGCCGCGTACTCAGGGTACCTGGGTACGCGGGCTCATGAGTAGTTTTGGGGAGCTTTTCAGCGCCGGAGAGCCGGACCCAGCACCCGCCGAGCCGCCATGCAGGCTCGAGACCCTGCAGCAGGCTCGGAGGCTCCTCCGACTGCCGCTCAAGAGGCTCTGACGGTTGCCGATACACGCCGCATGGGGCAGGGCGGACAATGAGACACCTCAACCACTGGAACGTGCGCACGCGTCTGATGGCGGCGTTCATCGCCGTCGCCGTCGTCCCGCTCGTGGTCTTCGTGATCGCGCTCCGCGAGTTCAACGCCATCACCCTGATGGCGTTGGCCATCGCTCTGGTCATCGCTTGCGCCTCGGGCATCATCATCTCCCAGACCATCAGCACGCCCTTGCGCGACCTCGCCGCGGCGGCGGTCGCTATCGCCGGCGGCGATCTCCACCAGGAGCTCCCGACGGATCGGCGCGACGAGGTCGGCAGCCTGGCGCTGGTCTTCAACACCATGTCGGTGCAGGTCGAGGCGCGGGTCGAGGCGCTCTCCGCCAAGATCCAGACGCTGGCGCTGGAGATCAGCAACCTCAGCGCCTTCGGCGCCACCCTGGCGCAGACACCCGACCCACACGCCGAGCTCCAGCGCCTCGCCGGCATGATCCGCGCGATGTTCGACGCGGACAGCGCCGCCGTGTTCCTTGTCTACGAGGGTCACACGACCCGGGCAGCCTTCAGCGGCGGCGATCGCTGCCCCGTGCCCTCGCCGGCCTCCGACGAACTGGCGGCCTGGGCGATCAGAGAGCGTGACGGCCTCGAAGTGCACAATGCCGAGACCGACGAGCACCTGAGCGCGCTCGCGCGCGCCACGAACCAGCTGCGCAGCTTCCTCGTGGTGCCGCTGGCTCGCCAGGAGGGCGTGGTCGGAGCCCTCTCCATCGGCTTTGGCGACCCGCACGAATTCGGTCCGCAGGAGCTCCCGCTGCTGACCACTATCGGCGGCCAGATCGCGATCGCGCTCCAGAACGCCGAGGCCTACGAGAAGCTCGACCGCATGTACCTCGAGACCGTGACGGCGCTCGCCGCGGCCATGGAGGCCAAGGATCAGTACACGGCGTCACACGCCGACTCCCTCGCGGCCATGGCCGTCGCCGTCGGCGGGCGCATGGGCCTCTCCGACGGGGAGCTCCGCATGCTCCAGTTCGCCGCTGTGCTTCACGACATCGGCAAGATAGGGATCCCCGGCAACATCCTGAACAAGCCGGCGGAGCTGACCCGGGACGAGTTCGAGACCATGGCGCAGCACACCATCATCGGCGAGCGCATCATCTCGCGCATCGATTACCTGATGCCGATAGCGCGCATCATCCGCTCCGCTCACGAGCGCTGGGACGGCGCCGGGTACCCGGACGGCCACCACGGGGAGGAGATCCCGCTGGCGTCGCGCATCCTGCTCGTCTGCGACGCCTTCGACGCCATGACCACCGACCGGCCGTATCGCTCCGCCCTGCCGGTCGGCGATGCGCTGGACGAACTGGCGCGCCACGCCGGAAGCCAGTTCGACCCGCGGGTCGTGGACGTCTTCCTCGCCTGCTATCCCTTCGGGACGCGCGAGACAGAACGGCTGTCCGTCCGGCTCAGCGGACTCGCCGGCGTGGTCGACCTCAACTAGGCCGGCACTACCCCAGCAGCCGCCGGTACGCGTCCTCGTGCGCGGCCACGAACGCCTCACTGCCGAACCGCTCCTCTACCACCCGCCGGCACTCGGCCGGGTCGATCTGGTCGACGCGCTCCAGCGCCGCGACCATCTCCTCGGGCGTGTCGACGATGAACCCGGTCCGACCGTCCTCGATCACCTCGGGCACGGAGCCCTGGCGCATGGCGACGACCGGCGTGCCGCAGGCGAGCGACTCGATCATCACCAGTCCGAACGGCTCCGGCCACTGGATGGGGAACAGGGTGCAGCGCGCGTGCCGGTACAGCTCGCCCTTGGTCTCGTGATCGACCTCGCCGCGGAAGAAGACCCTGTCCGAGAGATGCGGCTCCACCTCGGCGGAAAAGTAGTCGTGCTCCGGCCCCTCATTGACCTTGCCGGCCATGATGAGCTGCCGCCCCACGAGTTCCGCCACACGGATGGCCGTGTGGGCGCCCTTGTCCGGTGTCATGCGGCCGATGAAGAGCAGGTAGTCGTCCTTCTCGGCGCTGAAGGGCATGTGTTCCACGTCGATGGCGTTCGGGACGGTCCCGACGAAGTCCAGGTCCGGGAACCCGCGACGCTGGTAGTCGCTGATGGCGATGAACTTGAGATCGGCGCGCAGCGAGCTCAGGGACTGCTGCGTCACCGGGTCCGCCGGACCGTGCAGCGTCGCCACGACTGGAGTGCCGGTGAGCCGGTGGACCAGGGCGCCCATGGCACGGCTGGCGAGGCCGTCGTGGTCGTGGATGATGTCGAACTCCCCGGCGCGCATGTAGGCCTCGAGGCTGTGCATGACCTCGAGATGGCCGCCGTTCTCCATCTGGTCGAAGGGGGCGCGAGCGAAGATGAAGCTCAGGCGCGCCTGTGTCTCCGAGTCGCCGCTGGCGAACAGGGTGACGTCGTGGCCGCGGGCGACGAGACCCTCCGTGAGGAGACTGACGACGAACTCGATGCCCCCGTAGCGCTGCGGCGGCAGCGGGAACCAGGGGGGCGCGATCATCCCGATGCGCATCGGCGGACCTCCACAGTCGTGCGTTGCTGGTGTTTCTCATCTTACCCGTGGGCAGCGCGGGGTAGGGTAGAGGCATGATCGACCTGCACGCGCACACGCTGTTCTCGGACGGCTCGCAGACGCCCACCGCACTGGTCGAAGAGGCGGCGGCCAAGGGGCTCGCGGCCGTCGCCGTCACCGACCACGACACGGTGGACGGACTGCCCGAGGCGCTCGCCGCCGGCGAGCGCCTCGGCGTCGAGGTCCTGCCCGGGGTCGAGATCAACTGCGAGTACGAGCAGGTCACGATGGACCTGCTCGGCTACTTCCTCGCCGGCGTGCCGACCGACGAGCTCCAGCAGGAGCTGGCCGAGCTCCGCGCGTACCGCGACAAGCGCAACGACCTGATACGCGAGAAGCTGTCGGGGCTCGGCCTGCCGCTCGACGCGGATGACCTCGCCGCGGCCGGTGAGAACGGCGCCGTCGGCCGGCCGCACATCGGCGAGGCGATGATGCGCCGCGGGTACGTGAGCTCGATCAGTGAAGCCTTCGAGCTCTATCTCCGCCGCGGCGCCCCCGCCTGGGTGGACCGGCGGCGGCTCGCCCTCGGCCACGCCCTCAGGCTGCTGCGCGGATCGGGCGCCTTGCCGGTGCTCGCGCACCCGGGCATCATCCGTACCGACGCGGCCGGCCTCGAGCGCATCGTACGCCACGCGGCCCGCGGCGGCCTCGCCGGCATCGAGTGCTACTACCCCCTGCACGACGAGGAGACGGTGCGGCGCTGTCTCGCCCTGGCCGCGAAGTACGCCCTCGTCCCCACCGGCGGCTCCGACTACCACGGCACGGTCAAGCCCAACATCACCCTGGGGCTCGCCGCGGGCGGCCGGCCCGTGCCGGACCACCTCCTCACCGATCTGCGCTGCCTCGCCGACGATCAGTTGAGCCGTCTGGGCTGAGAGGTCGCGTGCAGCGTCTCTCGATACCTCTACGGGCCGGGGTACCAGAAACTGCAGGCTCAGGCTTTCCCCGTATTGTGACGTATCCCCCCCGGGGGTATAGTCGCTCGTGTGGAGGAGTACATCGATTCAGATGAGGCAGGGCGCCTGATCAATCGCCTGCGCAGGGTCGAGGGCCAGTCCCGGGGCCTGCAGCGGATGATCGAGCAGGGCCGTCCCTGCGAGGAGATCTTCACCCAGCTCGCCGCCACCAAGGCGGCGCTCGACCGCGTGGGCGTGCTGCTCATCTCGCTGAAGATGCGCGAGTGCCTCAACGAGGAGGCCGGCGACGACGTCGCTTCCCCGGAGGCAGTCGAGAAGGCTCTCGAGGCCTTCCTCAAGTACGCCCGCTGCGTCAAGTAGCAGGGTCGGCGGGGCGCACCTCACAGTGATCGTCGCCGAGAGGCCGCGCCGGTGAGCGAGGTCCCCGTGGCCGGCGCCGGCCCATCGCTCGTCTCCCACGTCAAGGCCCAGCACGGTCCGGGGCTCGACGCGTCCCTGGAGCGTCTCGTCGAGCCCTTCGGCGGCTGGTCCGCCCTGGTCAGCCCCGGCGAGCGCATCGCAGTCAAGGTCAACCTCCTGCGCGCCGCGCCGCCCGAGAAAGCCGTGACCACACACCCCGAGACCCTGGGGTGCGTGCTGCGAGCCATCAAGGCAGCCGGAGGCGAGCCCTTCGTGGCCGACAGCCCCGGCGGGCACAACGGCCCCGCCAAGGTGGCGCGCGCTTACAAGATGAGCGGCATCACCGAGGTCTGCGCCGCCGAGGGTGTCACCATCGTCGACATCGAGGACGATCGCGGGCCGCTCGAGTCACCAGAGGGCCGGCTCTACCGCACTTTCCCGGCCGGCAAGGCGTTCCTGGACGCCGACGCCATCATCCAGGTCGGCGTCCTCAAGACTCACCAGCTGATGCGGCTCACCGGCGGGGTCAAGCTGACCTACGGCGTCATCCCCGGCCTCGCCAAGGCACACCTGCACGTCAAGGCGCAACGTCGCGAGGACTTCGCCGACATGCTCCTCGACCTGCACCTCGCGGTGCGTCCCCGTTTCACGATCATCGACGCGATCGTCGCCATGGAGGGCCAGGGACCCGGCAGCGGCACCCCCAAAGAGCTGGACTCGCTCTTCGCCGCCCGCGACTGCGTGGCGCTGGACTGCGCGCTCGCCGACCGTACTGCGCATGAGCGCAAATCCGTGTACACCATCGCCGCGTCGTGGCGCCGCGGCCTCGTCGACCTCGACGACCCGTACCGCCTGGCCGGCGACCCCGTCGAGCCGGACCCGACGTTCAAACCTGTCCGCCGGGACCTGCAGGAGCGCGTGCCGGCGGTACTGCAGAGGACGTTCCGCAACCTCATCACCGCGCGTCCCCGCCTCGTCAAACCAGACGCCTGCATCCGCTGCAACGAGTGCGCCGCCATCTGCGGCGCCCGGGCCATCTCCATGGACCCGCTGCCGGACTACGACGACTCGCTCTGCGTGCGCTGTTTCGCCTGCACCGAGGTCTGTCCCACGGCGGCCATCGACAACGTGTCGCCGCCGCTCGTGCGCCTCTTCTCGCGCGGCGGCTGACCGGCCGTCGTCCACGCCGGCTCCGGCTGTCGTTTCGCCGCCGGGCTACTGATGCTGCGGCAGCGGCTTGAGCACGGTGGTCTTGCCTCCGCTCACCAGCTTCAGCGTGCCCTCGGCCGTTCCCGGCCGAACGATGGTCTTGCCGCCCATCGGGTCGGTGATCGTGAGCTGGTCGCCGTCACGCGTGGCTGGGAAGGGCCGCAGGTCGCGGCCGTAGTACAGCGCGTAGCCGGCGGCGGTGTGCTTGATCTCGATGCGCCGGCCGGTGGCCGGCTCCCAGTACGTGCCGGCGAACGGGTCCGCGTTGCCGCAAGCGGCGAGCACGACGGGCGCCAGCACGGCGACGAGCGCCAGCAGCGCCAGCAGCGCGAGCAGCGGACGGACGCGGCTCACCGGCCGGCCTCCACGCACCGGCCGGCCTCCACGTGGAACACCACGATCTCCGGCCGGCAGAAGGCGCGGAACGGCAGCATGCTGGTGCCCACGCCGCGCGTGACGTAGAGCGGGCGGCCGCCGACGTCGTAGGACCCTTCGGCGAACTCCGCGTGCAGGTCGCTGAGCAGGATGCGGCGGCCGGGGACCGGCAGGCAGATCTGGCCGCCGTGCGTGTCTCCGGCGAACGTCATGTGGAAGTCGCCGGGCGCGGCTCCGTGCACCACCCCGGCGTGGTGCGACAACAGCAGTCGCAGCACCCCGGGCCGGCGGTCGAGCCTGGCCAGCACCGCCGGCAGGTCGTCGTGGCCGCCGGCGGTGTCGTCGACGCCGGCGACCTGCACGGTCGCCCCGCCGGCGTCGACGCTCTCCACCTCGTTCGCCAGCAGGCGCACGCCGCAGTCGGTAATGACCGCGGGGTCGACCGGCCGCACGAACGGCGCCTTGCTGTCGCCGTGGTCGTGGTTGCCCAGCACGCCGAAGACGCCCAGCGGCGGCCGCAGACGCAGGAGTTGCCGCCGGAGCTCGCCGAGGCCGGTCGGGCCACCGGCGAAATCGCCGGTGACGACGATGAGGTCCGGCTCCGCCGCGAGCGCGAGGTCCACCGCCTTGCGCGTGGCGCGCAGGTTGAGGCTCGGTGTGAAGCCGGCGTGGAAATCGGAGAGTTGTACGATGGTGAGGCCGTCGAGCGCCGCGGCGGCGTCCGGCGCCGGCAGGCGCCGGTCCACGCGGCGCAGCCATTGGGCCTCGTGCAGGAGGTAGACGAGGCAGAGGGCGGCGGCCCCGGTGGTCGCGGCCGCCGACCTCGTCCCGTTGCGGAAGAGCCTGCTCAGCTGACGTCGCCGGGCGCCGCGCCGGCGGGATCGCCGAAGACGTCCCCGCCCGACCCGTCGCCGTCCACCTGACTGCGCAGCCGGGCTCGCGTCTCCTCGATCTTGCGTCGCAGAGCCTCGTTCTGATCGGCGGCCGAGTCTCTGCCGGCGCCGATGGCGCCCCTGACCCGGTCGACCTGTCTGCCGATGCCGCCCTCACCGAGGAGCTGCTCGCGCGTCTCCCTGCCGCTCTTCGGCGCCAGCAGCAGGCCGGCGACGACGCCGGCGATGGCGCCGACAACGAATCCGCCCTTCATCACTCCCACCGTCCACCTCCCGGTAGCTCAATTGCTTCAGGTAGCGTACACGCTCAGGCCGGCCGGCTCATGAGGCGGCACGGCCGGCAGCCGCTCCCTCAGAGCAGCCGCGTCCCGTTGATCAGGATGCCGAACCTGCAGCCCAGGAACTCCGCCGCCCGCCGGCACATCATCATCCGCGCCATGAAGATCTCGAAGTACTGCATCACCTGGATGATGTCCGTGTCGATGCCCAGCTCCAGCGTGAGGGTGCGCTCATCCGCGTCGACCTTGAGGAACGACCGCGTGGTCGCCATGTTGACGCGGTCGTGGATGTCGTCCGTGTCCGGGTCTATCACCCGCACGCGACTGCGGTGCACGTCGCTCTTGTCGCCGAGGATGACGGCCGCCGCCAGAGGGCTCACGGCCTGCCCGTACTCCTCCTCGTGGTTGCCGATGGCGCACATGACCTCGGCGTACTCGTCGGGACCCATGCCGAGGCGCTCCAGGATGTGTCTGCTGAGGAGCGCCGCGCCGATGCCGTGGTCGAGCCTGTTGATGCCGTTGCCGATATCGTGCAGGTACCCGGCGATGGCGGCCAGCTCGGCCGTCCGCCGCGGGTAGCCCAGCCGTAGCAGCACGTTCTCCGCGATGTCGGCGACGAGGCCGCAGTGCCGCGGCCCATGCTCGGTGTAGCCGAGCACGCCCAGATTCTCGTCGGCCTTGCGCACGAACACCTGGACCTCGTGATCGTGGCGCACGTCCTTCAGCGTCACGGGGGGACGTGCATGAATCTGGTCGCTCTCCGGCATCTACCTCACCTCGAAGTCGTGCAAGGTCTCATCGGCAGGTGCGTCGCAGACAGTGAGCCTCGAGACGCGCGCGGCCGGCGGTCCCACTCGGCACCAGTCGAGCAAGGCGTCCACCGCGGCCGGATCGCCCTGCACGTGCAGGCGCACCGAGCCGTCGCTGCGGTTGCGCACCCAGCCGCGCAGGCCGCGCAGCGCTGCCTCGCGACGCGTGCTGGAGCGATAGTACACACCCTGCACGACCCCGTTCACCGTGACGTCGACGGACTTCATCTCGGTCTCCTCCCCCGGGTACCTGCCGTCTCCGCGGGCGTCCTCGCCGCCGACCGCTACGAAGCCTGAGTCGGCGTCGGCTTCGCTCCCGCGCAGAGCGGATCTGCGACGCTCGTCGGGGCTCACGTCGCGGACCAGCGGCACGAACCGGCAGCGCGTGTCGTGCCGCTCCTCGAACGAGTCGCCCGTGCGCTCGACGATGGTGAGCACCTGGTCGCCGCGGCCCTTGCCGACGGGCACGACCAGCCGGCCGCCGTCGGCAAGCTGCCCAAGCAACTCGGGCGGCACCTCGTCGGCGGCGGCCGCCACCAGGATACCCTGGAACGGCGCCTGCTCGTGCCAGCCTCTCGCGCCGTCGCCGATGGCCAGGCGCACGTTGGCGTAGCCGAGGCGCGCGAGGGTCGTGCGAGCCCGCTCCGCGAGCGAGGCGAGCCGCTCGATCGCAAAGACCTCGCCCGCCACTTCGGCCAGCACCGCCGTCTGGTACCCGCTGCCGGCGCCTACCTCGAGCACCCGCGAACGCACGTCCACCTGCAGCAGCGAGGTCATGAGCGCGACCATGTAGGGTTGCGAGATCGTCTGCCCGAGCCCTATGGGCAGCGGCGTGTCCGCGTAGGCCTCGGTACCCGCTTCGCCGGGCACGAACAGATGACGCGGCACCGACCGCATGGCGGCGAGCACATCCTCGTCGTGCAGGCCGCGCCGCGCGAGCTGCTCCTCGACCATGCGCAGACGGCGCACACCCAGGTCGGAGCCGTCAGCCGCCATCGTCGGCTCGTTCGACGTCGGCAACCGGCAGTTCCACATCCCGGGCCGGCGATTTCACGTCGGCGACCGGCACCTCCAATTCGAGGGCCGGCGACTCGGAGAGCGACACGCCCGGATCGGACGCGCCGCCCGGCCCCGGGCCCCTCCCCGAGGCGGCCGCCGCAGCATCCACCGGTACTCTCGCCCCCGGTCCGGCAGGCGGCACCCTGGCACCGCCGGGCGTGCCACTCCCGGCTGCGGAACGCACGATCGCAGCGCGCCGCATCTGCTTGTACTTGACGCGCCGCCTGTCGCGCATACGCCAGTAGATGAGCCCTGTGACGCCCACGCAGGCGTAGCCGGCGTACGGCACGGCGAGCACGAGGACGCTGCCGAGGAACGCGCCCAGGTCTTCGGTGGCGCTGATGAGAGCGACCACGGCCTCGCTGGGCACGCTCTTGGGCCGCGAGAGGTGCTTGGTGTACTGGGCGAACCACGACGCCCCCGCCCCGACGGCGGCGCCGATCACGACGCCCTTCCAGCCGAACGGGATGGTCGCGGCGCCGGCGACGCCGCCCATGACCAGACGGTACGGCATGATGAGCCGGTCTTGCAGGCGGTCGAGCTTGGAGATCTTGTCGAAGGTCGACTCGAGGATGGCGAGCACCACGAAGATGCCGATCGCGAGCCCGTTGCTGAGCCACGAGAACGTGGAGTTGGCGTGGAAGCCCCAGTCGAAGTAGCTCACGACCCCGATCACGGCGAGCGTCAGCGAAGGCCGGATGCCGGCGAACGAGCCGAGCCCCAGCATCCGGCCGATGGCGAGGAGCCAGGCGGTCATGGCGCTTCCTCCATCCTGTGATTCTACCCATTGCGCGGGCGCGTGGTGTCCGCAGTGGGACGCACACACCGTGGCTGGCTGGAGCTCGCGGAGCTCGATGAGGCCGTGGCGGCAGGCGGCGCCTCGCCCGACCCCGAGGCTGCCGTGGACCTCGACGTGCCCTTCGCAGTGCTGGGCGAGATGGTCCGCGACTGGCTGCGGCAAGGGACCAGCCGGTCCTGACCGGACCGGCCGCCCTCAATCACTCTATCGGGGCTGACCCGGAGGCGGGGGCGAACTGTCGTCTCCTGGCGTGCAGCGGGCATGGTCGACCCGCGGCTGAGATCTCGCCGGCGCCCGAGCGCTGCGTCAGACCTCGATCTGGTACTTGCTGCGACCCTCGGCGTACAGGTCGCCGCCGTGACAGTCGTTGACGACGGTCACGGGGAAGTCCTTGACATCGAGGCGCGCGATGGCCTCGGCGCCGAGCTCGGGGTACGCGATGACCTCGTTGCCGACGATGCATCTGGCCAGCAGCGCCCCCGCGCCCCCCGTGGCGGCGAAGTAGACGGCCGTGTGCGCGTGCATCGCCTCCGTCACGTCCTTGGAGCGCAAGCCCTTTCCGATCATGCCCTTGAGGCCGTGCTGCAGGAGCAGCGGTGCGTACGCGTCCATGCGGCCGCTCGTGGTCGGCCCGGCCGAGCCGATGACGTTGCCGGGCTTGGCCGGGCTCGGGCCCATGTAGTAGACGACCGCACCGGCGAGGTCGAACGGCAGCTCCTCGCCGGCCTCGATGAGCGCGACGAGCCGCTTGTGCGCCGAGTCGCGCGCCTGGTAGACGACGCCGGTGATCTCCACCGTGTCACCGGCGTGCAGGTCCTTGACGACCTCGTCCGTGAGAGGGGTCGTGATCTTCTTCGCAGCCATGGTCCCCTCCATCAGAGCGTGACGGTCTTGTGCCGCTGCGCATGGCACTGGACGTTGACGGCCATCGGCATGCTGGCGATGTGGCACGGCATCTCCTCGATGAACACGTCGAGGGCGGTGGTGCGGCCGCCAAGGCCCTGCGGGCCGATGCCGAGGGCGTTGATCTTCTCGAGCAGCTCGTCCTCCATCTCAGCGATGCGCGGATCCGGGTGAGTGGACCCGATGTCGCGCAGGAGCGCCTTCTTGGCGAGCAGCGTGACCTTCTCGATGGTGCCGCCGATGCCGACACCGACGATCACCGGCGGGCAAGGGTTGGAGCCGGCGCGGCTGACGGTCTCGACAACGGCGTCGACCATGCCCGTCCAGCCCTGGGCCGGCTTGAGCATGTTGAGCGAGCTCATGTTCTCGGCGCCGCCGCCCTTGGCCATCATCGTCAGGGTGACCTTGTCGCCCGGCACTATGCTTGTGTGGATGATGGCCGGCGTGTTGTCCCTGGTGTTCCGGCGTGCGTGCCCGGGCTCCCCGGCGACGGACTTGCGCAGGTAGCCGTCGCCGTAGCCCTGCCGCACGCCCTCGTGGACGGCCTCCTCGTAGTCGCCGCCGGCGAGATGCACGTCCTGCCCGACCTCGCAGAAGATCACCGCGAAGCCGGTGTCCTGGCAGATCGGCACCCGATCGGCGGCGGCGATGTCGGCGTTCTCGACCAGCTGACCCAGCACCTCGCGACCGACCGGCGACTCCTCGGCCTCACGCGCGGCGACGAGCGCGTCGTAGACGTCGAC
Organism: uncultured Thermoleophilia bacterium; assembly: GCA_963775255.1. Taxonomy (GTDB): domain Bacteria; phylum Actinomycetota; class Thermoleophilia; order UBA2241; family UBA2241; genus CAIXSE01. The sequence continues at coordinate 112,862 of CAVZIA010000003.1, forward strand.
GGGCAGGTCGTAGTTGGCGGTGATGCAGAGGTCTTTGACCGCCGCCGTCACCGCGGCGACGTCAAGCTCACGGATCAGACTCATCGGACTCCCCTTCGACGACGGTGGACGGGCGGGCGGGGCGGGTGGTAGAGGCGCCCCGCCCGGCGCCCTTACTCGTCCTTCTTCCCGGCGTCGGCCGGGGGCTCCGGGTCGGCCTCTGGAGGCTTCCACTCCGGCGGCTCCTCGGAGACGACCTCGGCGTCGGTGACGCCGTCGTCCTTCTTCATGCCGGCCGTGGCCTTCCTGAAGGCCTCGGTGGCCTTGTCGATGGCCACCTGCGTCGCCGCAGCGAGCTTGTCGGCCGCCGGGCCCAAGGCGTCGACGGCCTTGTCGGCCATGCCGCCGGCGTAGTCGCCGGCGCCGCGCGCCACGGCCCTGGCCGCCGCCTTGGTCGGCGCCGGCGCCTTGCTGCCCTCAGGCATGGGGATGTAGCCGATCGCCATCTGGTCCTGCACCATGCCGCGGGCGCGGGCGATGATCGCCGTCGCCTCTTCGACCTCCTGCTCGAACGTCAGGTCGGTGCGCAGCGCGATGCCCTGCTCGATGGCTTTCATCGCCACAGCTGCCGCCTCGCGCGGGAAGACCTCCCAGTCGTCCATGGTCGGCATGATGGAGTCGGCGGTGAGGCCCTTGTCCTCGGCGACCTTGGCCAGTTCCTCCGCCGCGGCGATGCACATCTCGTCGGTGATGGTTTTGGCGCGCACGTCCAGCGTGCCGCGGAAGATGCCGGGGAAGCCGACCGAGTTGTTGACCTGGTTGGGGAAGTCACTGCGGCCGGTGGCGACCACGGCGGCGCCCGCCTCCTTGGCGTCCCACGGCCACATCTCGGGGATGGGGTTGGCGCATAGGAAGACGACCGGGTCGGTGGCCATGCCCCTGATCCAGTCCTTCTCGATGGTGTCCGGTCCGGTCTTGCTGAGCGCGATGCACACGTGGGCGCCCTTGAGCGCCTCTTCGATGCCGCCCGTGCGCTGCTCGGCATTGGTGATGTTGCAGTACTTCCACTTGTCGACCCACTCGTCCTTGACGGCCTCGACGTCCGCGCGGCCCTTGTGCAGGATGCCCTTGCTGTCGACGATGCGGCACTTCGCAGGGTCGGCGCCGTAGGAGAAGACCAGGCGGCTGATGGCGACGTTGGCGGCGCCGGAGCCGATGAAGGCGATCTCGACGTCGTCGATGCGCCGGCCCACGACTTTGAGGGCGTTGATGAGGCCGGCGAGCGTGACGCACGCGGTGCCCTGCTGGTCGTCGTGCCACACGGGGATCTCGCACTCCGCGCGCAGGGTGTCGAGGATGCGGAAGCACTTGGGCTGGGCGATGTCTTCGAGGTTGATGCCGCCCAGCCCCGGCTGCACGAGCTTGACGAATTCGATGAACTTGTCCGGATCCTTGGTGTCCACCATGAGCGGGAAGCCGTCCACGCCGCCGAGGTACTTGTAGAGGAGGCTCTTGCCCTCCATGACCGGCATGCCGGCCTTGGGGCCGATGTCGCCAAGGCCGAGCACGCGCGTGCCGTCGCTGATGACCGCCACGGTGTTGGCCTTGTTGGTGTGCTCGTAGACCTTCTCGGGGTCCTTCTGGATCTCCAGGCAGGGGGCGCTGACGCCCGGCGTGTACCAGATGCCGAAGTCCTGGAAGTCGCGCACGCAGCACTTGAGGGTGGTCTCGATCTTCCCCTTGTAGAAGGGGTGGAGCTTCATGGCGTCGTCCATGGGCTGGTACGCCTTGGCCTTGAGCTCCTCTACGGTCGGCTCGGGGCCCTTGGCAGTCTCATCGGTCATGTGCCCTCCTAGGTGACGGCGGTGTCAGGCCGCCGGATCGGCGCGGATCGCCCCGGCCGCGAGCAAGTGCTGAAGAAATGAACGCTAGCAAACGACCGCGCGAGGGACAACGTGCGCGCGCATCTGGACCCTCAACTACTGCCGGGAGGCTAGTGATCGTCCAGCTGCTCCGGCGCGTCGAGGTGCGCGAGCGTCTGGATGGAGTCGCGCATGAGCTCGTGATCCCCGACGGGCTCGCGCGTGCCCCGCAGCGCCAGCAGGCTGAGCGCGATCAGCCCCAGTGCGAGACCCAGGCACATCCATACGACCGCGGAGGCGACGGCACTGGTGACGTCGGGGACCACGTTGTGCACACCCCGCCGCAGGAAGACCCAGGCTGGGACACCTAGGACCGCGAACAGGAACGCCAGGCCCCAGGCGGCGTTGAACCGCCACGGGACGACCACCAGGACAAACGCGAACAGAGCAAGGAGTCCCGCCGGCACCAGGAGCTCACCGGCGGAGACGAACGGCCCGGGGCTGCCGTTGTGCCCCTGCGCCGAGGCCAGCGCCGCGATGAGCCAGATGTCGGCGGCCAGCCACACGGCCAGCGCCGCCGCGACGACGGCACGCACGACCCGCGGGACCGGGTTCGGCTCAGGCATGACGCCTCACTGCTCCTTCTCGTCGACCGGCAGCACGCTCTCGGCGCGGGCACGGGCCTCCGCGAGCGCGTCACCTGCGGAGCCGGCCGCCGGCTTGTTGAACTGCGAGTAGTTGGCGATGTGGTACCGGTCCTGCTGCGGTTCGACCGGCTCGGGAGCGCGGCGGATACGGACCAGCGCGAGGACGAAGAGCAGCAGCGCGCCGGCGCCTACGAGAAGCTGGGCGACGAAGGCCTCCTCGGGAGCGAAGTACTGTCGCGCCTCGGCGAGCGGAGCGCCGAAGCCCGCGAACACCAGCCAGCCGAGGGCGATCACCACTGCGGCCACCATGATCGTCGCCCACTGGCGAGCCTGGGGCTGCCGCCGGAACAGCAGCACGGCGGCCCACACCGCCAGCAGGATCAGCAGCACGAGGAGGACGTCGCAGAGCCGCAGCGACACCGACCATCCGCGCAGGGCTCCACGGGCGCGCCTCTCCGCGTCGGCCAGGGCCTCGGTGACGAAGGGATGGATGTCGCGGAGTCTGGCACGCGCCTCCGCGATCACCGCGAATGCCCAGACCGCACCCGCGACCCACGTCGCGAGCAGGATGAGCCAGAAGATCCGGGCCCGGGATCCGCCACGCTGAGCATCGGCGTTCATGTCCGCAGCCTAGCACGAGCGGCCGCCGCGGCCTGCGAGCCACCTCGTGGCGGCCGAGGGTCTACCTCGCGGCCGCCTCCGGCACCAGCGTCCCGAGCGCGTCGAGGCAGAGGTCCACGTTGGCCTGCGTGCACGACGTGCCCATGAGGCCGACGCGCCAGACCTTGCCGGCCAGCACGCCGAGGCCGTTGCCGAGCTCGAGGTCGTAGCGCTTGAGCGCCTCGGAGCGGACCCAGGCGTCGTCGACGCCGTCGGGCACGCTCACGAGGTTGAGCTGCGGCAGGCGGTACGGGGCCTCGACGAACATGCTCAGGCCGAGGCCCTCGAGCCCTTCGACCAGGGCGTCGTGCAGTGTCGCGTGCCGCTCCCACGCCGCCTCGAGCCCCTCCTCCGTCAGCATGAGCAGAGCCTCGTGCAGCCCGTACAGCGGGTTGATCGGCGCGGTGTGGTGATACGTCCGCGCGCCGCCCTCCCAGTAGGGCAGCACGAGGTTGAGGTCCATGAACCAGCTCTGGCACTTGGTCTTGCGCGCCTTGACCTTCTCGAGGGCGGCCTCGCCGAAGGTGACGGGTGAGAGGCCCGGCGTGCAGCTCAGGCACTTCTGGCTGCCGGAGTAGACGGCGTCGAGGCCCCACTCGTCGACCATGACAGGGATGCCGCCGAGCGAGGTCACGGTGTCGGCGATGACGAGCGCGCCGTGCGCGTGGGCCATCGCCGCGATCGCCTCGGCGTTGCTCCCGACGCCGGTGGACGTCTCCGCGTGGACGAACGAGACGATCCTGGCGTCCGGGTTCGCGGCGAGCGCGAGCTCGACCTTGTCGAGCGAGATGGGTGTGCCCCAGTCGTCGTCGACGACCACCGGCACGCCTCCCGTGCGCTCCACGTTCTCGAGCTGCCGCCCGCCGAAGGCGCCGTTGCGGCAGACCAGCACCTTGTCGCCCGGCTCCACCAGGTTCACGAAGCAGGTCTCCATGCCGACCGACCCGGGGCCGGACACCGGGAAGGTGACCCGGTTCTCGGTCTGGAACGCGTAACGGAGGAGCTCCTTGAGCTCGTCCATCATGCGCACGAACTCGGGGTCGAGGTGACCGATGGTCGGCCGCGCCATCGCGTCGAGCACGTGCTGGTGGACGTCCGACGGGCCGGGGCCCATGAGCACGCGATGCGGCGGCTGGAACGATGTGATGCCCTCGACTGCTGCCATGTGCGCGCGCCTCCTCAGCTGTGGTCCCGATCGCCTGGACTATACCAGCGATGGGCTGGTGCGTACCAGCCGGGACGGGACGAAGGCCGAGGCTGCTGGGGACCGGTCAGCCGGCCGGCGGGGCCGGCTCCGCCGGCGTCCCCGGCCGGCCGCCGCCCGCCTGCGCGCGGTACCGCTTGGCCATGTCGCGGAAGCACTGGATGAGCGCCTTCTGCGTGCCCGAGAAGTAGCAGCTCTCGAGCTCGGCGACGATGGCGTCCTCGTCGGTGTTCAGGTTCCGCCCGGCGAGCAGCCGGTTCAGGTAGTCCTTGGCCAGCTCCGTGGCCACGGTGAACTCCGCCGCGACGATGACTCCTGTGTCCATCTCGACCTCGCACACGACGCTGAGGATCGTGTACATCTGGCCGCTCACGGTGTTGGAAGGCGGCTTGGCGTGCCCGACGAAGATACTGGTGCTCATGGCGGAGCGATTGTGCCACGGCGCTCCGCTCGCGTCACGTGAAGCACCTTCACGGCCGAGATCGTCGTGACGTAGACCAGCCCGAAAAAGAAGAACAGCCACAGCAGCGGATGCAGACCGCCCTCGATCCCGGCCCAGAGCGCGCCGGCGGTGAGCCCGGCGGCCACCAGCAGCAGCGGCAGCCAGACCATCCCCGAGCGCCGCCGGAACAGCAGGAGCAGTCCGCTCGCAAGCATGACGGCGAACGCCGTCAGCAGGAGCGCACCCACGAAGCCGAGCTGCGCCGGCGTGACATACCGCGTGTAGCCGGCGTCGAGCTGCTTGAGGCCCCGGCTCGCCGACTGCGCCGCCAGCGTCACCGCCCAGACGCCGCTCACGCCGTAGAGCAGCACCCAGGGCAGCGTGACGACCGCGCCGATCAGGCGCAGGCCGCCGGAGCCCTGGCCGTCCGCCGGGGACTCTCCCGGCTGCTCTGCGCCCGTCTTCTCACCGCTCCCGATCTCGTCGCTCATGGAGAGTAGTCTTCCAGACGCGCCACAGCCGAAGCCAGCCGCACCGAGCGGCGCCACTGCCACAAGGCCAGTACGACGCAGTACCACACCATGGCGAGCACGATCAGCCACTCCTGTGCGTCCGGAGAGAGGACCCAGAGCGCAGCCGAGACGGCAAGGGCCACCACGACGCTGAGGACGAGGACGGCGCGCCAGCGCCCCACGTCCAGCCGGTCGCGCATCAGCAGCATGCCCTCCCAGATGCTCGTGATCTCGACGAGCACCAGCAGCGCGAAGAAGCCCGCCGTCGCGGCGTTCATCCCGCCGTAGTCCACCGAGATCAGTCCGGCGGCGTCGAGGACGACCACCAGAGCCAGGAGCGCGAGCGCGGGGATGCCGATGAAGCTCCAGAGGATGGCCGGGGCGGCCAGCGCCAGGCGCAGGGTCCGGCCGCCCTCCACGGCTTCCTTGTCGGCGGCGTGCTGGGCGTTCTCCGCGGCCTTCTCCGGAGTGACCTCGAAGCGCTCGTCGTCGCCCTCGACCGACCCCCACTCGTAGTGCGGGAGGTACGGGTGGTCCTGCGGTCCGCGTACGTCTTCGTCGGCCATGTCCGCATACTACTCCTGGCGTACAATCGCAGGCGGCTGACACACCTCGCCAGAGGAGGCTCCCGTGAGCGACCGGCTCGACGACCCCCGCGCGGACGACGCCCTGCAGACCGCGGCCCGTGCCGTCGCCAGGTCGGCGCGGCTGGCGGTGTTCACGGGGGCCGGCGTCAGCAAGGAGTCCGGCATCCCGACCTTCCGCGATCCCGAGACCGGGCTCTGGGCCAGGTACGATCCCATGCAGCTGGCCACTCCCGAGGCCTACCTGGAGAACCCCTCCTTCGTCTGGAGCTGGTACGAGCACCGCTTCGGCGTCGCCGCGTCGGCCGAGCCGAACCCGGGGCACTTCGCCATCGCCGAGCTGGAGCAGCTGCTCCCCAAGGTCGTGGTCATCACCCAGAACATCGACGGCCTGCACCAGCGCGCCGGGTCCACCCACGTCATCGAGCTGCACGGCACGATGCACAGCTTCCGCTGCGTCGGGGGGCGGCACCGCGGCTACAGCTGGGACGACTTCGCGGACCAGAAGGAGAAGCCGCCGCGCTGCCCGGAGTGCGGCGAGTACCTGCGCCCGGAGGTCGTGTGGTTCGGCGAGGGCCTGCCGCCGGAGGCGCTCGGGGCCGCACAACAGCTGAGCTCCGCCTGTGACGTGATGCTCATCGTCGGCACGTCGGGCGTGGTCTACCCGGCCGCAGCCATACCGATGATCGCCGCTGAGGCGGGGGCCACCGTCATCGACGTGAACCCGCGGAGAGACGCGCTCTCACAGGTGGCGGACGTCTACTTGAGCGGACCCGGCGGCGAGGTGCTGCCGCGGCTGCTCGCGGCCGTCCGGGAGCACCTCGAGGGCTAGCTCAGCCCTTGTCGCCCGGCCGCAGGCCGGCGGCGGCGCGGCGCACGACGTCGGCGATGCGCCGCGCCCGCGTCTCCGGCCGCTTCGCCTCCAGCACCCAGTAGATGTACTGGCGCCGCGGAGTCGCCGGCCAGTCCTCCCAGCGTGCGGCCGCCGAAGGCACGCCGGCCAGCGCGGCCTCGAGGTCCGGCGGGGTGATGTCGAGCCTGCCGGACGCCGCATGGTCCCACGTCCCGCGGCGCTTCGCCTCGTCGACCAGCGCCATGCCGGCGGGCGTCATGCGTCCCTCCGCGATCTGGCGCTCCACACGGGCCACGTTGCTCTCGCTCCACACGCTGCCCGGCTTGCGCGGCGTGAACCGCACGGCGTAGCTGCGCTCGTCCCAGCGGTTGGTGAGGCCGTCGATCCAGCCCCAGCACAGGGCCTCCTCGACGGCCTCGTCGTAGCCCGCGCTGGGCTCCTGCACGTGTTTCTTGTGCAGCAGGAGCCAGACCTGCGTCCGGTCCTTGTGGTGCGCCGCGAGCCACTCGCGCCACGCGGCGCGGTCCTCGGCGAAGAAGGTGTCCTCGGGGGCGATCACGGCCATGGCGGCAAGCTACCCCGGGCCGGGCGGTCCGTCACGCCCGGCGCCCGACGGCGACATGCCCCACGCGGCCGGACTGAGCGGATCCGGCAGTGCCGGCGCGGCGCCCGCAGTCAGCCCCGGAACGGCGAGAGATCCGCGCCGAACCCCTGCTCCGTGTACAGCTTGCCGCGGGCGGCGTAACGGCCGCGAGCCCAGCCGATGCGTTCGATCTCCTCGTCGGTGAGCTCGCGGACCACCCTGGCCGGAGACCCTACCAGCAGGCTGCGCGGCGGGTACGTGCGGTCCTCCGGCACCAGGGTCTGGGCGCCGACCATGCTGTACTCGCCCAGCGTGCAGCCGTTGAGCAGCGTGGCGTGCATGCCGACCAGGCAGCCGTCACCGACGATGCAGCCGTGCAGTATCGCGCCGTGCCCGATGACGCAGCCGGAGCCGATGCGCACTGGCGTGCCGGGGTCGGCGTGGGCGACGGCCCCGTCCTGGAAGCTGGTGAACGCGCCGACTACGATCTGCTCGACGTCGCCGCGCAGCACCGCGCTAGGCCACACGTTGGCGCCTTCTCCGAGGATGACGTCACCGACGACGGTAGCATCGACGTGCACGAAGGCGTCTGGGCCGAACCAGGGTACCTTGTCGCCGAACGCGTGGATCATGCCCCTGAGCATATCGGGGAGCAGCGGAGGAGGGCCAACATGAAGTTCGTGCACGTCGCGACCAGGACCAGGGACCTGGACGCAGCCATCAAGTTCTACGAGCAGCTGGGAATGCACTGCGACAGGCGGCGCGAGCTGACCAAGGGCAAGGCGACGCTCGCGTTCATGGAGCCGGAGGCCGGTAACTTCGCCATCGAGCTCGTGTACAACTGGGGCAAGGATGACGCGTATCCAGGCGGCGAGCGCTTCGGTCACTTCGCCTTCGAGGTAGAAGACATCGACGCGGTGCTGCCGGTGGTCGAGCTGCTGGGCGGCAAGGTGACGCGGCAGCCGTACCTCCTGGAGGGCTCGGGGCCCCGGCTGTCGTTCATCGAGGACCCGGACGGCAACGCGATCGAGTTGATCCAGAGGGACATCGCGCCCTGAGGTGAGCGCGCCGGCGGCAGCGCGAGGGCGCGGCCGACGCGTGGATAGAACGCGTCCGCGTCAGGAGCTCTGCGTCGAGCTTGCCGACGTCTGCTGCTGGGCGCTGGGGCCGCCCCGTTACATCACCGCGCTCAGCGCCTTGGAGATAGCGGTCTCCTGAGCCGCCGTGATGGTCCCGTCACTCAGCAGGCCGTCCAGCGTCGAGCTGAACAGCTGGCCGGCGTCGGGCATGGAGCCCTGCTGCCCGCCGCTGGGGGGCGTCGCACCCGAGCTCGGCGCCTGCCCGGTGGGCTGAGTCGCGCCTGGACTGGCCTGACCGCCCTGGTCAGCCTGACCGCCGCTCGGCATCGACGACGTCAGCGCGTCGATGACCGTACCCTCCTGGTCGCTGGTGATGGTGCCGGCCTTCACCAGCGGGTCGAGCGCCGAGCTGAACATGGAGCTCATGTCCGGGGCTTGCCCGCCGGGGGGATTGGCAGCGGCGGACCCTGTAGTGCTCCCCGAACCTGACGAGGTGCCGCACGCCACGAGCAGAAGCCCGCCGGTGGTGGTCGCCGCGAGGATCACGGCTGCGAGCATCACCACGACGATCGGTCTGCGCATCTCCCACCTTCTTCTCTGTCGTCTTCAGCTTGCGCAGACGAGTGTGCCAAGCGCGTCTGGGCCGTCCCTGGGCGGGCCCTGAGGGGCGACTGTGAGGTGGAGACCGCCGCTGCCGGGGCGGTCCGGAGGGCGAGCGAACCCGGGTGGCTCAGCCGTACCGCGGCGCGGGACCGCGGCTCCAACCCATCTTGCCCCTCGAGAACGCGCGCGGGATGGAGATGAGGAAGAGTATGCCAAGCAGGATGTAAAAGGTGAGGTTGAGGTTCGTAGCGGCGCCGGTCATGGCGGCGGCGAGCTCGTAGGCCGTCGCCGCGCCGGCCAGGACCGCCAGCAGCGCCCATGAGCCCCGGCGCGACGAGGAGCTGAGCTCGAGGATCAGCCCCGCGACGAAGAGGCCGGGCGGAATCAGCAGGAGCGGCAGCGCGGTCAGCGTGTTCGCCTGCGCGTCGGTCGCGCCGACGGCCGGCCCGGTCAGGGCGTACCAGCCTTCGTAGACCTGCCACAGCATGCCGAGCAGGAGGAACAGGAGGATCGCGACCCGCCCGATGAACTGGCGGTCGTGCCGGGTCATGGACGGCAGGCGGCGGTTCCAGGCGCGCGAGCGCAGCCAGGCGCGGACCACGAAGAGCGCTGCGAGCACGATGAAAACGGGCGCGAGCACCCACGGGTTGGCGGTGAACCACGGGAACCAGCTGAACGGCGGCCACGTCTGCTCCAGCAGGACGAAGTCGGTCTCGCCGTCCACCGGCATCACCTGGACGACTCGCGAGCCGTCGACGAGAACGTCCACCTGGAGTCCGCTCACGTCGGTGGCGCGGATGCGGTAGTCGGCCGTCATGTACGGCGGCTCCGGCAGGGTCGACCTCGAGCGAAGCAGCGGCCACACCTCGCCGATGTCCCTGGCCTGAGCGGCCGGCCAGTGGTACTCGAGGCGGTAGCCGGCCGGCTGGCCCTGGGTCCCGCCCCACGTGGTGGTCTTCGCGATCGTCGCGCCGGTGCCGTCGAGCACGGCGGCCACGCTGGGGTCGGCCTCGGCCGTCGCAGCGGCGGCACCGGCGCCCGTCTGCGCCGTCGGCTGCTTGCCGCCGGACGAGTCGCTCCCCGACGAACCGCCGCTCGACGCCGCTGCGGCGGCCGGCAAGAGCGCCAGCGCGAGGGCGGCGGCGAGGGCGCAGGCGAAAGCGAGCCGCTTCACGCCGTCTCCTTCACGTCGCGTCCTCCAGCGTCGCCTGCTTCATACTCGCCCCAGCGCACCCACCCGCCGCCGGGCTCCCGCGCGAAGACGGTGTAGAAGCAGGGCGCATCGGAGCGCAGGCCGGTGTCTCGGAAGGAACCGCTGAAGTCCTGGTAGACGAGCTCCTGCCCCCGGTCGAGACCGTCGTCGGCCGTCATCGCCACACGCTCGTTGGACCGCAGGATCCGGACCTCGAGCAGCGTGCGTCCGGGGTAGTCCCAGGCGATGGTGAAGTTGTCCTCGTGTGCGCGCGCCCGCACGCGGCGCCTGTTGACGTCGGTGATGACCTCGTCGGCGTGACTCACGTGCCTCCCCGGGGTGGCTCCTCAGGTTCAACGAACCGTATCACGGGGGGCCGGGATGGCGGGAGCCCCGACTCAGAAGAAGCCGTAGCTCGCGGGGATGTAGCGGTCGAGGCGGCCCCAGGGCCGCGAGGCGAGGAGCAGGCCGGGCGTACCGGAGAACCTGAGCCCGGCCCCCCAGAACGCGCGCTGTGCGCCTTCGGAGCGCGCGGGCACGCCGGCGCGCAGCTTCTCTGCGACGCCGCGCCGGCTCAGGTCGGCGATGCCGGCGGCGGTCACCGTCTCCATGTCCTGCTCGCGGACTGTCGCCACCGGGCCGATCCAGCCGTCTTGCCGCACCATGACGTACCCTGCGGGCCGATCGCGCCGGCGGAACAGGAAGCCGTACCGGCCGCCGTCCGTAAGGTAGAACCTGTGGTCCACGGACCTGTCGACCCCGCACACGGCCGCGTCGATCTCGAGCAGCGCCGGGACCGAAGCCGGGGTGAGCGGCTCGGGCTCGAGCGTGCCGAGGCCGACTGAGGCGGCACCTTGCGGGGATCCCTCGAACCCGATGAGGAGTTCGCGAGGCAGCAGCCCGCGGCGCCCGTAGAGGTTGTTGGAAAGGGGCTGCAGCGAGTCGGTCACCGTGGCGCGGTAGGCCGACTCCGGCGCTCCTGTACCTGCGAGGTCGAACAGCATCGCGCCGACCCCCAGACCCTGCGCCTCGGGGAGCACGAACAGGTTGCTGAGAAACCACCAGTCGCCCCGCACCAGCCCGCATCCCCAGCCGACGATCTGTCGGCCGCCGACGCCTAGCGTGCCCGTGCCCCCACCGGTCAATTCTTCGACGACGGCCTCCGCCACCCAGAAGCGCCCGGCGTCGTGCTCGAGCAGGTGAAGGTACACCGGCGACTGCCGGTCGTCGTCCGGGATCGGGGGCTGTCCCGCGGGGACCAGATAGGCGTTGAGCGCCGCGCGGAACACGTCGTGGGCGCGCGACAGGTCCGCCTCCTCCGCCTGGCGGTACCTGATCTGGACGGTACGTCCGTCCGTGTCCACCGTCTTCTTCATGGGCGAGAGCCTACACGGCCGCGACGGGGACGGGGACGGGTTTTCCGCCTGCGGCTCTTGTGCTACCCTTATCCGCCGCTGCCGCAGTGGGCTCCGGTCCTCTCCGCAGCGCCCCGATCTTGCGTGGCGCATTCGTCTAGGGGCCTAGGACGCCGCCCTCTCACGGCGGTAACATGGGTTCGAATCCCATATGCGCT
>CAVZIA010000004.1:0-533754 GCA_963775255.1 uncultured Thermoleophilia bacterium
AAGGTGTTCTAGCGTCGGCAGCACGACCCGGTCCGCGCCTCAACCGACCTTGGCGATGGCCACCATCCAGGCTGCCGAAACGGCGACCACGACCAGCCATCGCAGCCGGTCGACTGTGCTCAGCTCCACCTCGGACGTAAGCGCGAGGCTGGAGAGCAGCAGCAGAACAGGGAAGTCGACGTAGCGCTGGTACCAGGCCGGTCCGATCATGGTGGCTGCGAGCAGGCCGAGCAGCGACGCCACAAGTACGCGATCCACAGTGGTGCCCGACCGCGTCAACACGAGTATGGCAATGACGGCCGCACCGATCGGCACGAGGACCCACAGCAGGAGGCTTGTGCCCTGGGGGCCGGGATACAGGCGGCCGGCGAACGACAGCCAGCCGAGCGAGTACGGGTCCCTGCCGACGACGCCGCGCAGCGCTCCGGTCGCAAGCGCGACCCCTGCGAGTGCCACGGCCGCGGCAGCGATGAGGCCCCCGCGGCGGTGCAGGGAGCGGGGCAGTCGGGCGATTTCCTTCGCGGGCACCATCAGGACCCCATAGACCCCCACGACGGCCAGGCTCAAGAGCAGGCTGCTCAGGGCCGGCGGGAGGCCCGTGCCACCCGACCCGCTGCCACGTGGAAGCAAGCCCCCCCAGACCGACGTCAGCAGCACGAGCGGCAAGAGGCCGGCGCAGAGCACGGCGGCGCCCGTCGCGAAGCGCCGGGGCGTGAGGCCGCTGCTCGCGAGCGCCGCGGCGGCCGGCACGAAAAGCCACGCGGAGAACTGCCGCATCAGCGTGGCCGCGCCGGCCAGCGCGGCGAATGCCGCGAGGCGGCCGGCCCTCGGCCCGAGAGCGTACGCAACGAGGCAATCAAGCGCAGCTACGACGAAGAGCCAGGTCGGATTGTCGGTGAGTACGCGAAACGCCTGGCCGAAGTAGAAGGGGGAGAACGCCAACACAAGGGCCAGTGCGAGGGCATCCTTTGGACGCGCCTTCAGACGGTCGCGAAAGAGGTGATAGGCGATTGCGCAGGTCGCCCACGACAAGACGGTCACGACAAGGCGTGTCGACGCCAGAGTGACTCCGAACGGCAGGCTGAGCGCGGCAAGCAGCCAGTACACCAAGGGGCCCGACCAGGAGCCGTAGCCCCAGAGAACCGGGCGCGGCCACCGAAGCGCGAACTGGCTCACGATGTCGAAGTGGATGCGTTCGTCGCCGCTCTGGAAGACCGGAAGGTCGTGCTTGAGCCCAGCCAGCGCGATCGCCGTCACGAGAAAGGGGATCGCGAGGACCACGATATGAACGGCGCGCGCGTCGGAGAGGTGGTGGCGCATGACTCCCGGATTCGTCACGGACTGGGTGAGGAACAGAATATCGCAGCGCCCTCGCTCTTGGCGTGAGGCCCGGAATCAGCTGTCCAGTTGGAGGTGTTTCAATTTCTCCGGCGCGTCTGCCTTCTGACCTCTGCAGAGTCGATCCATCCCCACCGAATCTCATCTTCGACACCGCGGCCGAGCAACAGTCGAGGTCGAGGGCCATTCAGCCGGCAGGACGATTTCCCGGATCGAGCACTCCCCCTGGCTAGACATTCGTTCCAGTCCGGCGGCGCTCGCCCCGGGCAGAGTGTTGTCAGAAAGGTAAAGAGTGGCGGAGAACTGCCGAAGTACCTGTCTAGAAAACGGGTGAGGAGGCACGATAGGAGCGAAGGCGAAAAAGGGCAAACCACTTGCGAAGGTGGGGCGCAAAGCCACAGGACTCCATGAGTCGGCTGGGCTGCCGCCAAGAAGAATCACACTTCGCAGCCCGTGGTGCCCAGAGTCGTGGACCACGGGCTTTGTGCTGCGGGGGGCCGCAGGGGCAGGAGGAGTTTCACCCGCGGCAAAGTAGACCGCGTTGACAAGTTCGGCAACGGCGAGTCAAAGCCAGACAGAAGCTATTGAGAGGAGACGGGTACATGAAGAGGTTCCGCAAGAGCGAGGGCTTCACCCTCATCGAGTTGCTGATCGTGATCATCATCATCGGCATCCTCGCCGCGATCGCGATCCCGATGTTCCTCGGCCAGCGCGACAAGGCCAAGGAGAGCGCCGTCAAGGAGGGCGTGCACAGCATCCAGATCGGCGTGCAGAGCTATGCGGTCGACCACAACGACACGTATCCGGCCACGGCTGCGGTGAGCACAGCCAGCATGGCGTCCTACGTCGACAACTGGCCCAAGAACCCGTGGAGTACTGCGGCCATGGACGCGAACGCCGCGACGCAGGGCAACTGCATGTACACGGGTACGGGTGCGCCAAGCAACACCTCCTTCACGTTGGTCGGCTACGGCAAGAGCAACGCCGTGGTCATCAGCGTTCCGTGATCCGACGCACCTGAGTCATCTGAGGTCGATCGCCCGGGGCGGCTGCCAGAGCAGCCGCCCCGGGCGTTTCTCTCTGGGTCCCGCGTCGGCCTGCGGACCTCGAAGCGGCGTGGGAGGGCACGGCGGGTGTCCGGCGAATCCGTAGGTGGGCACAGTGTCTACGGAGGCGCAAAGGGCAAACCACTTGCGAGGGTGGGGCGCAAAGCCACGGGACTCCCCGAGTCCGCCGGGCTGCCGCACTGGACGACACCTCGAGCCTGTGGTTGCATGGTGCGGCCGCGGGCTTTCGTGCGAAAGCGTCCGGTTCGCAGAGGGAGAGTGACACATGGATTGGGCGACACAGAAGCGTCGGTTCTCCGGGGGGTTCACCCTCATCGAACTCCTTATCGTGATCATCATCATCGGCATCCTCGCGGCGATCGCGATCCCAATGTTTCTTGGACAACGAGAGAAGGCCAAAGAGGCGGCAGTCAAGGGCGGCGTGCACAACATCGAGCTTGGCATCGGAAGCTACGCTGTGGATCATGGCGACCAGTATCCGGACAATGGCGGAGTCACGAAGGCCTCCATGGCGAGCTATGTGGACAACTGGCCCGTGAACCCGTGGACTGGTGCCGACATGGGACCTGGCGGGAGTGAGGGCGAGTACGTGTACACGGCGGGAGCAGGCCTGAACTCCTTCACGCTCGTCGGACTCGGCAGTGGTGGCGACCCCATCTTCAGCGTTCCGTGAGGCGGGGCGGCGCGTGACAGAGCAGCCGAGCGCGCTGCGCGTCAGCGACCTTCACAAGACCGTCCACGTCGGCTTCCGTCGGCAGAAGGTCGTCATCCTCAGGGGCGTGGATCTCGAAGTGAGGCCGAACGACGTGTTCGGCCTCCTCGGTCCGAACGGGGCAGGCAAGACCACCACGGTGAAGGTCGTGCTCGGGCTCATGCGGCCGTCCGCGGGCGAGGTGGAGCTGGGGGTGCCCGGGGTTTCGCACGTCGGCTACCTCCCGGAGAACCCGTATTTCTACGACTACCTCTCCGGTCGGGAGTTCCTGGGCTTCTGTGCGCGGCTGTTCGACGTTGCCCCCGGAGTGAGGCGCGAGCGGGTCGAGGGCCTTCTCAAGGATGTGGGCCTGGAGCGCGCCGCCGGAACGCACCTGCGCAAGTACTCCAAAGGCATGCTGCAGAGGGTGGGAATCGCCCAAGCGCTCATCAACGATCCGCAGCTCGTGCTGCTGGACGAGCCCATGACCGGGCTCGACCCGGTGGGCCGCGTCGAGGTCAAGCGTATCATCGAGAGTCTGCACGAACGCGGCAAGACGGTGCTCTTCAACTCGCACATCCTGAGTGACGTGCATGAGCTCTGCACGCGCATCGCGATCATGCGAGAGGGTCGTGTCGTCTGGACGGGGAGCGTCGACGAGGCGCTGGCGGACTCACCTACGCTCGAGGACTTCTTCATGCAGGTCGTCACCGCATGAATCAGATCATCGCGATCGCGGTCAACACCTTCAAGGAGACCATCCGCGACCGCGTGCTTGCGGTCATTGTGGTCTTTGCGCTGGTCATGATCGCCGGCGGGCTCTGGCTGGGCAGCATCAGCCTCGGGGAGCAGGGCCGCATGATGAAGGACTTCGGTCTCGTGGCGGTCACCTTCTTCGGGCTCATAGTGGCCGTGTTCGTGGCCGCCGGCCTGGTGCACAAGGAAGTCGAGAAGCGCACCGTCTTCGTGCTCTTCTCCAAGCCGGTGAGCCGCGCCGCCTTCATCACCGGCAAGTTCATCGGCCTGTGCGGCACCATGGCGGTGGTGCTGGCCGGCATGGGCGTGTTTCTGTTTCTGCTTGTGTGGGCGGTGGCCGGCGACGCGTCTGGCATGGTGCTCGTCGCCGTCCTCATGATCTACGTCCAGTTGTTGGCGATCATGGCGGTGACGATCTTCTTCTCCACGCTCGGATCGGCCATCCTGGCCAGCGTGCTCGGCATCTGCGTCTTCGTCGCCGGCCAGCTCAGCCACAACGTGCTCGCGCTTACGCGGCTTGGTCACGGCGTCGTCACCGAGGCGCTTTCCTGGGTCGTCTACGTGATCATCCCGAACTTGTCCGCAGTCGACGTCAAGACCGGCGTGGTGGGCGAGAGTACTCTCGCGTGGAGCGAGATCCTCGTGTGGACGGTCTACCTGATGGCCTACGTCGTGGTCGTTCTGGCGCTCGCCGCCCTGGTGTTCCGCCGTAAGGAGTTCTGACGTGCTGCGGCGGGTGGTCGCCATCCTCGTGGTGCTGGCTTGCGGCGCCGGCGTGGTCGCCTATCAGGTGACGCGCCCGGCGCGGGCTCCTGCGAACCCCAAGGTGTTCGTCCCGTCGCCGCAGTTCTTCCAGGACTTCTCGCCTAGCTTCCGCACGTCGATCGCCGACGCCTACTACCTCATGATGGTCCAGTACTACGGCGAGCACGTGAACGGCGACGGAAGGCTCGACTCGCTGCCGGCGATGGCCGAGCTGGTGACGTCGCTCAGCCCGCACTTCACCCGCGCCTATCTCTTCAGCGCCTTCGCGCTCATCGACGCCGGGCGTCCGGACGTCGCGTATGAGGTCCTCAAGAAGGGTTTCGAGGAGAACCCGGACGACTGGCGGTTCCCGGCCTACCTCGGCTTCTTCGTCTACCGGTATGGCTCGGGCAAGGACAAGGACCTGGTTGCGGCGCGCTGGTACCAGCAGGCTGCGCAGATCCCGGGGAGTCCCGACTATCTCGACCGGCTCGCTGCGGCCCTGCTGGCGAAGGGCGGTGAGCAGGAGAAGGCCATCCTGATGCTCGGCCAGGCGTACTTGGCCGGCGACAAGTACGCGAGGCAGAAGGCGGTCAAGGGACTCGAGTACATCCTGCCCAAGGAGAAGAGCGCGCGGATGAAGGCGGTCGCGCCCCTCTACAACACCATGCCGAAGGCCGAGTTCGACTCGTTGATCGCCGAGCTGTTCAGGGGGTACCAGTGATACGGGCAGCTACGATACGCCCCTCGTGCAAGGGCTTCAGCATGATCGAGGTGCTGATCGTCATGATCATCATCGCGATCCTTGCCGCCATCGCAATACCCATGTACCTGGGCCAGCGCGACCGCGCGAAGGACGCCGCCGCGCGCGCCGGAGGCCGGCAGATCGCCACAGCCCTGCTGACGCGCGTGCTCGACTCCGATGCGGACGACCCCTGGCCGGCGACGTGCGACGAGTCGACGATCGGCCCCTATCTGGTCCCCGATCAGTGGCCGGACAACCCGTTCGACCCCGACACGCCGATGCATACCGTAACGTCCCGCTCCGCGGGCAACTACCTGTACCAGCGCGACAGCTCGGGGCCGGAGCCGCGCCCCTACCGTCTCACCGTGTTCCTCGTGAAGCAGGCCGACTTCATCCTGCCGTGACGGTGCTGCTCGTCATCATCGCGGCCGTCTACGGCCTGCTCATCGGCAGCTTCCTGAATGCCTGGGCGTGGCGACTGGCGCACCACGAGAGCATCTCGAAGGGCCGCTCCCACTGTCCGTCCTGCGGCCACCAGATCCGCGCCTACGACAACATCCCCGTCCTCAGCTGGTTGTTGCTGCGTGGGCGCTGCAGGGACTGCGGCGCCCCGATCAGCTGGCGGTATCCGGTGGGCGAGGCGGTCACCGCGGCCCTGTACGTGGGCATCGTGCTGCTCGACGGACTCGACTGGGTGCTTATCCCCCACCTGTTGTTCGTGTCCGCGCTGGTGCTGGTGAGCCAGGTGGACCTGGAGGTCCGCCTGATCCCGGACGCAGTCATCCTGCCGGTCGCCGCAATGGGGGTGCCGCTCATGATCCTGTTCGGGGACGGACCGTGGTGGGAGTGGCTCGTCGCGGGGCTCGGGGCCGCCGGCTTCTTGTTCCTCATCAGTGAGGTCTACTACCGGGTGCGGCACGTTGAAGGCATGGGCTTCGGCGACGTGAAGCTCGCGCTCTGCATGGGCGTCTACCTCGGCGCCGCCGTGGTGCCCGCGCTGTTCATCGGGTTCCTGGGCGGGGCCGTCATCGGCGTGATCCTCGTGACGGCCACGAAGGCCGGTGGCAAGACCGCCATCCCGTTCGGTCCGTTCCTCGCCGCCGGCGCCGTGGTCGCGCTGTTCGTGGGGACGCCGATCATCGACGCGTACCTCCGCCTGGCGCTCGGGCGCTGACCCCGGCGCTGCGCCGGCCGGGCTCCCGGTCGACGTTCGTCATCGTCACCCCAGGGCGCGTTCCGTCATCCTCGTGCTGAAGGCCGCCTGCGCGTAGCCTCGTCCGGCACATTCGTTCGCACGTGGACCGGAGGAGGGCAACGTATGCAGGTTCAGCGCGGCACCACCATGCTGGAGCTGGTGACGGTGCTCGCCGTCGTCGCGGTGCTGGCGGCCGTGGCCGTCCCCGGGGCCGCGAGAGTCAGGTCCGCGGTGTCCGGGGCGGAAGGCGCGCGGCGGCTGGCGCTGGTGCTCCGCACCGCCCAGGCGCAGGCGCGGAGCGCCGGCGCGCCCGTTCTCGTCGAGGTGAGCTCCGGCGGTGACTTCACGGTGACCAGCGTCTCCGGCGTCGTGATCATGTCGGGCGGGCTCGGGGCGGGGACCTCGAGCACCTACCCGGACGGAGCGCTCGAGTTCGCGCCGCGGGGGTGGGCCGGCCTGCCCGGCTCGTCCAGCCCGCGGGCCGGCCACTTCACCATCGCCGGCTCGGCTCGCACGGTCGTCGTGCAGCTCTCGGGGTGCGTGAGGTGTTCGTGACCACCGATGCAACCATGCGCCATCCGCGTGCAGACGGCTTCTCGCTGCTCGAGGTAGTCATCGGCGCGGGCCTGCTGCTCCTGACGGTGACGTCCCTGACCGCCGCCGTGACGAGCGTCTCGCAGGCCGGGCGTCGCGCGGATGCCGGGGTGCGGGCCGACGTCGCTCTCGAGGCGGTGCTCTCACGCCTCGCGAGCCTGCCGTTCTGCGCGGCGGCGCTCCCGGCGGTCGCGGCCGGGGACTTCGGGGCCGCCACTGACCTGGTGGCGGCCGCGTTCCCCGACGCCGGTGCGCCGCGTGACACCGCCGATGCCGGGTACGTGGCGACAGACGGAGACGGGGTCGCCGCCGGGTCGTTCGTCACGCGGTTCGACCAGGACGGCGTCCTGGTCACCTGTGTCGCACGCTTCCGCCGCAAGGCCGGGGGGGACTGGCTGGGGCCGGGCGATCTCGCGGGATGGGACCTCGCGGAGTCCAGCCGCCTGCCTGCGCCGCTGCTGGCTGTCGACGTCACGGCGGCGGCGGAGGGAGCGCGCCGGACCGGGCTCCTCGTCCGGGAGGCGGCGGTGGACCCGGTCCCAAGCCCGCAGCCGACGGCTTCGGTGGGACCGTGAGCTGCTCGCGTTGCCAGGTCCCCGTGGCCCTGCCGGCGAGGGCGTCCGGGTTCTCACTCGTCGAGCTCCTGGTAGCCACTGCCATGGCCGGGGTCGTGCTGGCGGCGGCCTACGCATGGGTCTGGAGCGTCGGTACCCTTGCAGCCACCACCGACGACCGCGTCCAGGCATCCACCATCGCGGCGGCTCTCGCGCGCACGCTTGCCGACGACGTCGGCGGTGCGGTGGAAGTGACCGCGCCCGCAGTGGGACGCGACCCGGGAGGGTCGCTCGCGCTTGTGCACGACGGGGTAGACGAGGCGTCAGAGGCTGTGGTGATCGCCTGGGACCCGGCACGGGGCGTGGTCTGGAGGAACGCGTCGGGCACGTACGTCGCCGACCACGTCCGAGGATTCGCCGTCAGCTTCCTGCTCGGTGACGGGCGAATTGTCGACGGTACGGCCATGGGCGCCGGCGACTGGCGAAGCGTCAGGGCCGCGCGCGCGGCCCTGGACGTCGAGGTGGGCGGAGCCGTGATTCGCCGGGAAGTCTGCGTCGGGCTGGGATCCCTCTGATGCGCCGGGACAGGCACTCGGGGTACGCGCTCCTCGCCGTGCTCGTGGTCATGGTCCTTGCGGCAACGTTCGCGCTGGCCGTGGTCGGGGCGGTCCACGCTCTGCAGCTCGTGGCGAGTGCGGACGCGGACGCCGAGCGCGCGTCGCGGCTGGAGGCAGCTGCGGTCGGCCGGGCCCTGGGGCGCCTGCGCTGGGCGCCCCTGCAGGCCTCCGGTTCACTGACCGGCTCGGATTCCGAGTTGCGGGAGCAGTGGACTGCGGAGTGGGAGACCGCTCTGCCGACGAGCACGTCTCCGTGGCCGCGCCGTCGGTTGCGGGTCGCGGCCACGGCGTCTGCGGCACATCGCGCCGGCGGGGCGACCGTCGAGATGCGCGCCGAGGACTGGGCCGTCGGTGTCTCGTGTGAGCACGACGCAGATGTCGCCGCCCGGCTCACGGTCTCGGGGAGCGGACTCTACGTGGGCGGGTGCCTGCGGGGAAGAGAAGAGGTCTCCTTCGTAGCCGGCGACGCGGGGGCGACCGCAGACGGGCGTCCGGTCGACGGCGCACGCGGCGCGGACTGCCCCGTGGCGGCGGCTCACGCCGGGGCTGCGATCTTCGCGGACGGCGCCGAGATCCATGACCCGGTCGCGCCCGCCTACGCCGACGACGGCGACCGGCACGCCGGTACCGCGCCGGTCGCCGCCTGGGCTGCAGGACCTTCGGCAGAGCTTCTGGCCGCCGCGGAGAGCGAAGGCACGCCTGCTGGAGGAGCCTTCCACGACGGGTCCCTGCACCTGGACGCTTTCAGTGCCGCAGGCCCTGGAGAGATGGTCGCAGGCCGTTGCGTCGTGCTCCCGGCGCTCGACGAGGTGACCATCGAAGGCATCGCGAGTGATGACGCAGGACCGCTGCTGGTGATCGTGCCGGGAGACGCGGTGATCGGCCAGCCTGGCGCGCCCGTGGCGCTTCGCGGCGGGCTGGTCGTGTGCGGCCATCTGCGCGTGCGCAGTGAGTTCCATCTCGACGGGCCCCTGCACGCTGAGAGCTTTCAAGTGGATGCGCCGGTGTCGATCAACCTGCCGGGAGACTGGCGCGAACGGCCCTTGCCGGGGGCCGCCAGGCCTGTCGTCGTCGAGGTGGATACATGAAGACGCAGGATGCTCCACGCCGAGAACGAATTCTCTGTACGCATTACGTAAGCTGTGAGAGACTATCGTTCCTTTGACGTGTGGCAGGGGGACTGGGCTGACTCGTCGAACGAGTGCCTAAAGGTATCCCGCAAGGGTGCCGACACTGGCGCTAGGGCAAGGCAAGCTGAGGGGCGAAAATGGCCATGAACGCGGTGCGCGTCGGCATCGACATCGAGCAGGCTTCGATGGTCGGTGCCCAAGTCAGGACGGGCCGCCAGGGACACACCCTGACAGCGGCCTCGGCGCGAGCGCTTCCTGACGGACTCATGTTCGAGGGAGAGGTCGTCGACATCGACGGCCTCGCCGCGGAACTGAAGACGTTCTGGAAGGACGCCGGCTTCTCCGGCAAGCGGTTCTCCATCGGCATCGCGAACCAGAAGATCGTGGTGCGCACCATGGAGTTCCCCCTCATCGACCCCAAGGAATTACGTGCGGCCATCGAGTTCCAGGCGCAGGAAGCCATCCCGATCCCGCTCGACGAGGCCATCCTGGACTTCCAGGTCCTCTCGACGACCCCCGGGGACGGCGAAGGCGGCGGGCGCCAGCAGGTGCTCATCGTGGCCGCGCAGCGCGACATGATCGGTCAGTTCATGCAGGTGGCCAAGAAGGCGGGTCTCGGCGTCGAGGGCATCGACCTGCAGGCGTTCGCGCTCATGCGGTCAGTCGCTCCGCCGGTCGCGTTCGTCGACCAGGGAGCTCCGCAAGCCGACGGCGCCAGCGCTCTCATCAACATCGGCGCCGGCATCAGCAACCTCGTGGTCGCCTCCGGCGGCACGCCCCAGTTCACGCGTGTAGTCAACCTCGGGTACGAGGCGCTCGTCCAGGCGCTCATGCAGAACCGCGGCATCACGCACCAGGAGGCCGACCTGCTCCGGCTCACCGTCGGGCTCAGCGGCAGCGCGGCCGCGGCCGCCGACCTCGAGGCCACCACGGTGAGCGAGATCCACGAGGTGTTCGACTCCACCTGCGAGTCGTTCGCAGACGAGATCCGCCGCTCGATCGACTACTATCACTCGCTCCAGCAGGACGCGCCTATCGCGCGCATCCTGCTGAGCGGCGAGGGTTCGCTCACGCGCAACATGTGCGACTACCTCGGGGGCGCCCTGCATCTGCCGGTCGCCCTCGGTAACCCGCTGCAGTACATCGCCGAGAACAAGTCCAAGTTCCCTCAGCAGGAGCTCGAGCTGATCGCCCCTCGTCTGGCGATCGCCCTCGGCCTGGCCTTCGGAGACGAGGAGTAGCCCATGAAGCGCATCAACCTGCTGCCGCAGGAGGAACGCGTCAAGGCGTCGAGGGAGCGTGGCCTCATCTGGGCGATCCTCATCCTCGTCGCAGTAGTGGTCGTGCTCGGGCTCGTGTACGTCAAGCAGCGCAGCGACGTGAGCGCCAAACAGGATGAGCTCACGTCGATCCAGACGCAGACCGCCGCCGTGCAGGCAAAGATCGTGGCGCTGAGTCCCTACGCTGCCCTTCAGGCGCAGCGCACGGCCATGACCGACACGGCCAAGAGCATCTACGAGTCCAGCGTGCCGTTCTCGATCCTGCTGCAGGAGCTCAGCCTCGTCATCCCCGAGAACGTCAGGCTGCAGACGCTCACGGCCACCGTGCCGGCGAACATGCTGCCCGGGGCTGCGGCTGCCGCGGGGTCGGCGCCCGCCTCCGGTACCGCCGACGTGACCTTCACCGGGCAGACGGAGAAGCACCGTGACGTGGCCGAGTTCATGACCAGGCTCGGCCTGATACCCCAGCTCATGGGCATCACCCTGGGGACTTCCACCGACACGACTGCCGGCGCCTCGGCGACGAGCACGTACAACTACAAGCAGTTCACCGTCACGGCCCAGCTCAGGCCGTACACGGCCGCGCCACCCAGCACGCAGTTGCAGGCGGTGCAGCCATGAGAGCCCGCGGCAGGGAGATCTACATCATCACCGCGGTGGTCGCCATCGTGCTGATCGTCGCCTGGTACTTCCTCCTGTTCAGCCCCGCCCAGCGCAAGATCTCGGATCTGGGCACGCAGGTCCAGTCCGCGCAGAGCGCGCTGGACATGGCGAACCTGGAGGTCGTCAAGCTGGAGTCCTACAAGAAGACCGCCCCGCAGTCACGTGCCGAAGTGGTCAGGCTCGGCAAGATGCTCCCCGAGAGCGAAGGCATCCCTGGGCTCATCATCGAGCTCACCAAGACGGCTGAGGCCTCGGGCGTGAGCATCACGAGTATCGCCCGAGGCACGACGACCGCGGGCAGTCCGTTCGGCATCCAAACGGCGACGATCCAGGTCTCCGGGCGCTACTTCGATGTCGAGGACTTCCTGTATCGTCTGGAAGAGTACGTGGCGTTCCGCAACGCCACCTTCAGGGTCACCGGCAGGCTTCTGCAGGTCACAAACTTGACCATGCAGGCCTCCACCAGCACCGAGACGGCGACCAGCGGTTCTCCGCCCCTCGCCGTGACCATCGGCCTCAACGCCTATCTTTGGGGCGGAACCAGTGGACAGGCGGCTGCGGCGGGAGGTGCGCAATGATGGGTAACCGGCGCATGCTCACCTACATCGTGATCGCGCTGATCGTCGGCGCGGCCCTGGCTCTTGCGATCGCCGTGGCCAGCACCCGCTCGGACGCTTCGGGAGCGGCGGCGAGCGGCTCGCCTGAGGTCAGTGCCTCCAGCGTGCTCTCGGACGAGGGCACCACGGCGCTCGCGGTCGCCGACCCCGCGAAAGACCAGCCACTGCTCGACAAGTTCACGAGCAAGGACCCGTTCATCCCGCTGCCGACACCGGGTGCGACCGGCACGTCGACTCCCGCTCCCAGTCCGAGCGCCACCTCCACATCGGCCCCGTCGACCCTGTCGGCCAAGGTCAAAGTGGACGGCACGACGTACAACGTCATGACCGGCGACAAGGTGCCCGGAGGCTCGGCTGCGGAGTTCGACATCACCGGGGTGACGTCCAGCGATGTCTCGTTCAAGGTGATCGACGGCACGCTCGAGAACGGCGACGAGTCGTTCTCGGTGAATCTCGGCGAGGCCGTGCGCGTGACCCTCGACTCCGGCGTGTCGTACAACATCTCGGTCGTCTCCATCGGCCAGGGCGGCAGCGGTGGCGGCAGCAACGGCGGCGGGACGACGGCGCATAGTATCAGCGTCTTGAGCGTCACCAGCCAGAACGGCAGCGCCCTCGTGACGATCAAGGTCGACGGCAAGACCTACAGCGACCTGAAACAGGGCGACGTCGTCGACACCTCATGGGGTCAGATCGAGATCGTGGCGATCAGCGTCAACGGCCAGACCGTGACGATCATGCACGGTGACCAGACGTTCACCCTGCACGCGGGACAGGTCGTAGTGAAGTGAGTCGTGCCACACGGGCACGGAAGTCGGACGGGGCGGCCGGTGGCCGCCCCGTCCTGCGTTGGGCGCCCGTGCGGTGCGGGCGCTAAAGACGCGGCGTCGCTCGCGTGGCGGCCGCCTTGTGCCGCCGCGCGCGGCGCGGATAAGGTAGGAGCATGAGCAGACTGCGCTATCTCACCGCCGGAGAGTCGCACGGGCCCGGCCTCACAGCCGTCCTCGACGGGTGCCCGGCCGGGCTCGTCGTGGACGTCGCCGCCATCGACGCTGAGTTGGCCCGCCGTCAGAGCGGCTACGGGCGCGGCGAACGGCAGAGCATCGAGCAGGACCGGGTGCGCGTACTGGGGGGGGTGCGGCACGGGCGCACCACCGGGGCTCCTGTCGCGCTGTTCGTCCCCAATCGCGACGCGGCCAACTGGGGCGACGTACTCTCCGTGGGGGCGCCCGCCGCGGGGGGGTCGGACGCAGAGGCCATAACCATCCCGCGACCGGGTCACGCCGACCTGGGTGGAGCGCTGCTCTACGAGCTCGACGACATCCGCGACGTGATCGAGCGCGCGAGCGCCCGCGAGACCGCCGCAAAGGTCGCGTGTGGCGCTCTCGCGAAGGGCATCCTGGCGTCGCTGGGCTGCACGGTGGCGAGCCACGTGGTCGCTCTCGGGGGGGTGGCGGCCGCCGCGGGCGGCATGGAGCCCGGGGACGTGGCGCGCGTCGAGGCCAGTCCGGTGCGCTGTAACGACGCGGAGGCCGGACGGCGAATGGTCGAGGCCATAGATGCCGCGGGCGCCGCGGGCGACACGCTCGGCGGCGTCGTCGAGGTGCTCGCCTGGGGGTATCCGCCCGGCGTCGGCTCGTACGTGCAGGGCGACCTCCGTCTGCAGTCCCGGCTTGCCGCGGCGGTGCTCGCCGTCCCGGCCATCAGGGGGATGGAGTTCGGGCTCGGGTTCGCGGCCGCCGGGCTGCCCGGCAGCAGGGTTCACGACCCCCTCGCGCACGAGGACGAGCGCGGGTACGTGCGCAAGAGCAACAACGCCGGAGGCATCGAGGGCGGCATCTCCACGGGGCAGACGATCGTCGTGCGCGCCGCGATGAAGCCGATCTCGACGCTTCGCGAGCCGCTCGACAGTGTGGACATGGGCACGCACGCTCCGGTGAAGTCGCGGTTCGAACGTTCCGACGTGTGCGCCGTGCCGGCCGTAGGCATCGTCCTCGAAGCCGTGGTGGCGCTCACGCTCGCGGATGCCGCTCTGGACCGGTTCGGCGGCGCCACGGTCGGGGACCTGACGGCCGCAGCCGACGCCTTCAAGCGGCGGATCCTGGAGCGCTGAGGCGGCGGTGGCGGGTACGCCGCAGCAGCCGCCGGCCGTCGCGCTCGTCGGCTTCATGGGGGCGGGGAAGACCGTCGTCGGGCAAGAGCTCGCGGCGCGGCTCAGACTTCCCTTCCTCGACACCGACGCCGCGATCGTCGCCGCGGCCGGGCCGATCCCGGGCATCTTCGAGGAGCGCGGCGAGTCCGGCTTCCGCAAGCTTGAGGCCGAGGTGGTCGTGCGGGAGCTCGAGGCCGTCGCGCGCGCGCCGAAGGTGCTGGCTCTGGGCGGAGGCGCCGTGCTGAGTGACGACGTGCGCCGGGCCCTCGGGCGTGTTGCGCGCGTCGTGTGGCTCACGGCGCCGCCCGAGGCGTTGTGGGCGCGCGCGGCCGGCGGCGACTCACGGCCCCTCGCGAGGGACGAGCAGAGCTTCGTCGCGCTGCTACGGGCGCGCGAGCCGTTGTACCGCGAGGTCGCGACCGTCGTGGTGGACACCTCCGGGCGCTCTCCCGGCGCCGTCGCGGACGCCGTCGTGAAGGCGCTGGCCGCGGCGCCGGCGGATGCGGCGCCGGACCCGGTGCACGAGGAGGGCGCCGCGTGAAGCGGCTGACCGTCAGGGCCGACTCGCGGACGTATCCGATCCTCGTGGGCCGGGATGTGCTCGGCCGGCTGGGCGCCGAGGTGCGGCGTCTGCGCGGTGACGGGCAAGTCGTCGTCCTGTGCGACGAGAACGTCGCGCCGCACTACCTCGAACAGGCGCGGACGAGCCTGCGTGCTGCGGGTCTCGGCGCCTCGCACGTGATCCTGCCCGCAGGCGAGCGCGAGAAGAGCCTCGCGCGCGCCGAAGAACTGTACGGCGTGCTGTACGACCGCGGGATGCGGCGCATCGACACGCTGGTCACGCTGGGCGGCGGGGTGATCGGCGATCTCGGCGGGTTCGTCGCCTCCACCTATCAGCGCGGCTGCGGCTTCGCCCAGGCGCCCACGACGCTGCTGGCGCAGGTCGACGCTTCCGTGGGCGGCAAGGTCGCCGTGGACTTCCGCGCCGGCAAGAACTACGTGGGCACGTTCTACCAGCCGAGCCTGGTGCTCGCCGACCTGAACGTGCTGCGCACGCTCCCCGCCAAAGAACTGCGCAGCGGCGCGGCCGAGGTCGCCAAGCACGGCCTGCTCGCCGGCGGCGGAGTGCTTCGGCGGGTTGAGCGTCTGGCCGGCGGCGAACTGACCGCCGCCGCGGTCACGCAGGAACTGGTCGCCGACTCCATCGCGTACAAGGCCTCCGTGGTGGAGCGTGACGAGCGCGAGGCCGGCCTGCGCGCCGTGCTCAACTTCGGGCACACCATCGGTCACGCGATCGAGGCGGCCACCGCGTTCCGGCGCTGGTCTCACGGCGAGGCCGTGGCTCTCGGCCTGCACGGCGCCCTGCGCCTGTCAGCCGAGCTCGCCGGCCTGAGCGAGGCCCACGAGGACGAGGGGCACCGGCTCCTCGACGGTCTGGGGCTGCCGGCGCGCCTCACGGGGACGCCGGCCGCGGACGTGTGCGAGCTGATCGCCCGCGACAAGAAGGCAGGCCCGGAGGGCGTGGGCTACGTGCTCCTGCGCCGTCCGGGGTCACCGCTGCTCGGCGTGCGCGTGCCGCCGGCGCTGCAACTGGAGGTCGTCGAGTGGCTCAGACGGCGCTGAAGACCTTGTGGCTCCTGCATGGAGTCAATCTCGACATGCTCGGCCGGCGCGACCCGGCCGTGTACGGCAGCATGACCCTCGGCGAGCTCGAGGCCTACGTGGCACGCCACGGGGAGCGTCACGGGTTCACTGTGTACAGCTTCCAGACCAACCACGAGGGCGAACTCGTCGAGAAGATCCACCAGTTGGTGCTGGACGCCGTCGACGCGGCCATCATCAACCCCGGCGCCTGGACACACTACAGCTATGCGCTGCATGACGCGCTCGAACTGGTGGAGGCGCCGATGGCCGAGGTGCATCTCTCCGACATCGAGAACCGCGAAGACTGGCGGAAGGTCTCGGTGATCGCCGACGTCGTGGACGTGCGCATCTCGGGCAAGGGCGCGGCCGGCTACGAGGACGCGCTCGAGGCGCTCGCCCGGCTGGCAGAGGCAAGGACGCGCTCATGACGGACCGTCTGAAGCGCTGCCGCGGCCTGCTGTCCCGGCTCGGGGTCGACGGCCTGCTGGTGACCGACCCCGAGGACGTGCGGTATCTCTCCGGGTTCCGCGGCGACGACGCCACGCTGGTCGTGGGAGCGGACGCCGCCTCGATCTGCACCGACGCCAGGTACTGGGAACAGGTGCATGAGGAGGTCGCGGACCTTGAGCTCAGCAAGGTGACGGAACAGCCGCTGCTGGCGCACAGCGTGGCTCAGGCCGCGCGCCTCCTCGGCGCCGGCGCGCGGCTCGGGTATCAGGGCGCGCAGCTCAGCCACGCCTCGTACCGGCGCCTGCGAAGTCTGCACGAGGGTGGGCTGCGGGACGTCGGTCAGCAGGTCACGCTCCTGCGCGCGGTCAAGGACGAGACGGAGATCGCCGCCATGCGCCGCGCCGCCGCGGTCACCGACGAGGCTCTCGGCCTGGTCGTGGCGCGCGGCCTCGTCGGCCGCAAGGAGCGGGACGTCGCCTGGGAGTTGCAGGCCGAGTACCACCGCCTGGGGGCGGAGGGCGAGGCCTTCCCGGCGATCGTCGCCGCCGGCGACCACGGCGCCCAGGCGCACGCGCTGCCGGGCGAGCGGCTGATCCGCGCCGGTGAGCTCGTCGTCGTCGACACCGGCGCGCGGGTGCAAGGCTACTGCAGCGACATCACGCGAACCTATGCGGCCGGTGAACCGTCGGAGGAGCTACGGCACATCTACGACGTCGTCCTGGCAGCACAACTGGCCGGCCTCGCCGCCGTGCGGGCCGGCGCGCACGGGCGGCGCGACGTGGACGCCGCCGCCCGCGCCGTCGTCGCGGCGGCCGGGTTCGGCGATCGCTTCGGCCACGGCACGGGTCATGGTGTCGGCCGCG
Organism: uncultured Thermoleophilia bacterium; assembly: GCA_963775255.1. Classification (GTDB taxonomy): domain Bacteria; phylum Actinomycetota; class Thermoleophilia; order UBA2241; family UBA2241; genus CAIXSE01. The sequence goes on from CAVZIA010000004.1 coordinate 17,098, forward strand.
AGGTTCACGAGGCGCCGTCGCTGGGCCGAGTCCGCGGCGACCGGCTCGAGACCGGCATGGTCTGCACGGTCGAGCCCGGCATCTACGTCGAGGGCTTCGCCGGCGTGCGCATCGAGGACACCGTGCTCGTCACCGCCGCCGGCTGCGAGCGCCTGACGACCTCGCCGAAGGATCTCCGGGTCGTCGACTAGGAGGGGCCATGCGGTATCATGTCCTACCACTGTGCAGACCCGGCCCATCGACCCCTGAGTAGGACCACATGGCAGACGTCGTCAACACCAACCAGTTCAAGAGCGGGATGGCCATCGAGATCGACGGCCAGCCCTTCACCATCGTGGAGTTCCAGCACGTGAAGCCCGGCAAGGGCGGCGCGTTCGTGCGCACCAAGGTCCGCAACATCGCGACCGGCGCCGTGCTGGACAAGACCTTCCGCGCCGGCGAGAAGTTCGAGCGCATGCACACCCAGTCGCGCAAGCTGGCGTTCCTCTACGCCACGGACGACGAGGTCGTGCTCATGGACAACGAGACCTACGAGCAGATCTCCGTCACGCCGGCCATGGCCCAGGAGGCGCTCAAGTGGGTCGTCGAGAACATGGAAGTCGAGACCATGTATCTTAACGGCCAGCCGTTCGAGGTGACCGCTCCCAACTTCGTCGAGCTCACGATCACCAGGTCGGACCCTGGGGTCCAGGGCAACACCGCCCAGGGCGCGACCAAGCCCGCCACGCTCGAGTCCGGCGCCGTCATCCAGGTGCCGCTGTTCATCGAGGAGGGCGAGAAGGTCAAAGTCGACACCCGCAGCGGGGAGTACCTCGGCCGCGCCTGAGCGCGCCCAGGGGGGAGAGCCATGCGAGCGCGCCAGGTAGGCATCACCGACACCACCCTTCGTGACGGGCACCAGTCGCTCTGGGCGACGCGGATGCACACGTCCGAGATGATCCCGGTCCTCGAGCTGATGGACTCGATCGGCTTCCACTCTCTCGAGTGCTGGGGCGGGGCCACGTTCGACGCCTCGCTGCGCTTCCTCGACGAGGATCCCTGGGAGCGCCTCAGGCTCATCAGGAAGCACGTGGCGCGCACGCCGCTGCAGATGCTGCTGCGCGGCCAGAACATCGTGGGCTACCGGCACTACGGCGACGACATCGTGCGCCGGTTCGTGTACAAGGCGGCGGAGAACGGCATGGACATCTTCCGCGTCTTCGACGCGCTCAACGACATCCGCAACTTCGAAACGGCCGCCGCGGCCGTCAAGGAGACGGGCAAGCACTTCCAGGGCGCCGTCGTGTACACCATCTCGCCGGTGCACTCGCTCGACCACTACGTGGACGTCGCCCACCGGCTCGTCGACATGGGCGCCGACTCCATCTGCATAAAAGACATGGCGGCGCTGCTCTCGCCGTTCTACGCCGAGCAGCTCGTCGGCCGCCTCAAGGCCGAGCTGAGCGTGCCCATCCAGCTGCACTGCCACTACATCGGCGGCCTCGCCCCGATGACCTACCTCAAGGCCATCGAGGCCGGCGTGGACGTCATCGACACGGCCACGGTGCCGCTTGCGTTCGGCAACTCGCAGCCGGCGACCGAGATGGTGGTCTCCGCACTCACCGGGTCCCCTTACGACAGCGGTCTCGACCTCGAGAAGCTGTTCGAGATGGCGAAGTACTTCGAGAAGGTCCGCCAGGAAGGCAGCTGGGACCGCGGCGTCACGTCGCTCACGCACATGCAGGTGTACTCGCACCAGGTGCCGGGCGGCATGATCAGCAACCTGGAGAGTCAGCTCAAAGAGCAGAATGCCCTGGACCGCCTGCCTGAGGTGCTGGAGGAGATCCCCGTGGTGCGCGCCGAGGTAGGGTTCCCGCCGCTGGTCACGCCGATGAGCCAGATCGTGGGCACCCAGGCCGTGCTCAACGTGCTCTCGGGGCGTCGCTGGCACATCGTGCCGGACGAGATGAAGCAATACCTGCGCGGCAAGTACGGCGCCGCGCCGGGGCCGGTCTCACCGGAGGTGCTCGCGCGCGTGCTGGAGGGCGAGGAGCCTATCGGCGTGCGCCCTGCAGACCTCGTGGACGAGACGCTCGAGGACTACCGAGACGACATCGGCGAGCTGTCACGGTCTGAGGAGGACCTGCTCAGCTACGCGCTGTTCCCGCAGACCGCACGCACCTACCTCGAGCGCCACCACGTGGGCCCGGAGTCCGACGTCTTCCAGATCCACGACCGCTATCTGGCCTCCCAGCCCGGCGCGGCGCTGCTCGAGCAGAGCGCCGACCGCGTCAAGGACATCCTCGGCATGATCGAGGAGAGCGAGGTAGACGAAGTGGTCATCGAGGAGGGCGACCTCAAGGTCACGGTGCGCAAGGCGGGGGCGGATCAGGCGCCCGCAGCCGCTCCGGCTCCTGCGACGCAGGCTGCGCCGGCCGAGGCGGTCGATGACGGCGCCGACGGGTTCCACCTCGTCAAGTCCAAATGGGTCGCCACGTTCTACCGCTCGCCTTCGCCGCAGGCCCCGGTCTTCGTCGAGGTCGGCGACAGCGTCGAGGCCGGCCAGACGCTCTGCATCCTCGAGATGATGAAGATGATGAACGAGCTCACCGCCGACGTCGCCGGCGTGGTGCGCGAGATCCTGGTCGAGAACGGCGAGACGGTGCAGTACGGGCAGCCGCTGTTCGCCATCGAACCCGTCTGAGATCGGGGACGCCCGCGTGAGCCCGGCCGGCCCGAGCCGCAAACAGGCGCGCCGTGACGCCGTGTTCCTGCTGTACCAGACCGAGGTGACCGACCTGCCGATGGCCGAGCTGGTCAAGGGGCAGAAGCTCCGCGAGGGGTACGCGCCAGATGAGTTCACCATCAAGGCCGTCGCCGGCGTGCTGCGCGACAGGGAGGCGCTCGACGCGGAGCTGGAGGCGCACTCCAGGGGCTGGCCGCTCGACCGCGTCGCCCCGCTGGAGCGAAGCATCCTGCGTCTCGCGCTGTGGGAGATCCGCGGGGAGGTGTCTCCGCCCGAGGTGGCCATCGACGAGGCCGTACGGCTAGCCAAGAGGTACTCCACGGACGAAGCCGGCGCGTTCGTGAACGGCGTGCTCGGCGGCTGCCTGCGCGGCGGCGACGACGGCGCTCCCGCCGGGGAAGAGGACGAGACCCAGACGGCGGAGCCTGAGGCCCCGGCGGCAGAACCCGGCGGTGAGGAGGAGCGGGATGACTGACGAGCAGATCGCCGGTCTGGCGCTCACCCGCGAGCAGGCGCTGGCGCGGCTCAAGGGCATCCTCGTGCAGCTCGAGGAGCTCGAGCCGCGGCTCGCCGCCTCATCTTCCGCAGAGGTCGAGATGACGCTGCTCGAGCACGCGACCGAGCAGGTCGAAGAGGCGGGCCGGCTGCTGGAGCAGCTCGGCCGCGTCGCCGGGTGAGGCCGTGGCCGTGAGCGGCGAGCTCGCGGGGAACTACCCGGCCGACCTGCTGGCCCTGGTGGAGGACTACCTCCAGGGCCTCGACTTCGGCGCCGATCACCGCGCGGCCCGGCTCGTCGAGGCGATGCGCTATTCGCTGCTCGCCGGGGGCAAGCGCATCCGGCCGGTGCTCACGCTGGCGACCGCGCGCGGGCGCGGCGCGGACCCCGCGACGGTGCTGCCGACGGCCAGCGCGCTCGAGCTGATCCACACGTACTCGCTGATCCACGACGACTTGCCGGCGATCGACGACGACACGCTGCGGCGCGGCCGGCCCACCTGCCACGTCGCCTTCGGCGAAGACGTGGCCATCCTGGCCGGTGACGGCCTGTTCGCGGAGGCGTTCAACCTGGTCCTGCTGCGGCAGCAGGGCGGTCCCTCCGCGGTGCTCGCGGCCATGGCCGAGATCGCCGCCGCCACCGGCGTGCAGGGCATGGTCGGCGGCCAGTACATGGACGTGGCCGGAGAGGCGGCCGCCGACGACGACCTGCGCACACTGCACGCGCTCAAGACGGGGCGTCTCATCCAGGCGGCGGTGGTCTGCGGCGCGCTGCTCAGCGGCGCGGAGGACGTGGGCCCGTACCGCGCCTTCGCCGCCGAGCTCGGACTGCTGTTCCAGATCGTCGACGACATCCTTGACGAGACCGGCGCCGAGGTCGAGCTGGGCAAGAGTGTGGGCAAGGACAAGGCGCTCGACAAGGTCACCTACGTCTCGCGCTTCGGCATGGAGCGCGCCGTAGAGCTGGCCGACGAGGCGCAGCAGCGCGCGCTCCGGCTGCTTGGCGCGCTGCCCGGCGACACGGCGGATCTCGCCGCCGTTGCGCGCTTCATCCACGAGCGGAGGCGCTGAAGAGCGCAGGCGTCCGGGTCGGCGTGCTGCCGCCGGAGTGGGTTCGGGAGGCGGCCGTCAGCGCTCGAAGGCCGCCCTCTTACGGCGGAGCGGGCGGCCGCAAGCCCGGTGCTATACTCCGTTGACGATGCGGTATCTGGACAGGATCTCCGACCCCGCCGACCTCCAACAATTCTCCGAGCGAGAGCTGACGCTGCTCGCCGGCGAGGTCCGCGAGACCATCCTCGCGTGCGTCAGCGAGACCGGCGGTCACCTGGCGCCCAGCCTGGGGACCGTGGAGCTCACCGTGGCGCTGCACAGCGTGCTCGACAGTCCCAGGGACAGGATCGTCTGGGACGTGGGCCACCAGTGCTACGCGCACAAGCTGCTCACCGGCCGCCGCGACCGGTTCGACACCATCCGCCAGTACGGCGGCCTCTCCGGGTTCCCCAACCGTGCCGAGTCGTCGCACGACGTGGTCGGCACCGGGCACGCCTCGACGTCCATCAGCTACGGTCTGGGACTGGTCGAGGCTCAGCGCATCGCCCGTGAAGACGGCGGCAATGTCGTCTGCGTGCTCGGCGACGGGGCGCTCACCGGCGGAGTCGCCTTCGAGGCCCTCAACCAGGCCGGCCATCTGCGCACGCCACTCGTAGTCGTGCTCAACGACAACGAGATGTCGATACGCGCCAACGTCGGCGCCCTGCAGCTCTACCTCAACCGGCTCCGTCTCGACCCGACGCTCACCCGACTGCGCGAGGACCTGGAGCACGGCGTCGCTCGCATCCCGGCCATCGGCCGCCAGGCGTACCGGCTCGGCAAGGACGTCAAGGAGTCGATGAAGGCGTTCCTGGTGCCCGGCATGCTCTTCGAAGAACTTGGGTTCGCCTACATAGGCGTCATCGACGGGCACGACATGCACGCCCTGCGGCAGAGCGTCCGCCAGGCCATCGACACACGCCGGCCGGTGGTCGTGCACGTCAAGACGATCAAGGGCAAAGGGTACGAACCGGCCGAGGCCCGGCCGGACGCCTATCACGGCACCGGGCCGTTCCATATCGCCAACGGGGCGAGCAAGGCCACGGCGGTCGGGACGACGTACACGCAGGCGTTCGGCGACGCGCTGGTGCGCCTCGCCGAACGTGACGAGCGCATCGTCGCCATCACCGCGGCCATGACGCAGGGCACCGGCCTCGAGGCTTTCGAGCGCCGGTTCCCCGACCGCTTCTACGACGTCGGCATCGCCGAGGAGCACGCCGCCGTGTTCGCCGCCGGGCTTGCCATCGGCGGCATGCGCCCCGTGGTGGCGCTGTACTCGACGTTCCTGCAGCGCACCTACGACATGCTCATACAGGACATCGGCCTGCAGCACCTTCCCGTGGTGTTCGCCGTCGACAGGGCCGGCCTCGTCGGCGACGACGGCCCCACGCACCACGGCGCCTTCGATCTCTCATTCCTGCGGGTGGTGCCGGGCATGACGGTCATGGCGCCGTCGAGCCAGGAGGAGCTGCAACGGCTGCTCGCCACTGCGCTCACGCTCGACGGGCCCGCGGCCGTGCGTTATCCGCGCGGGCTGGCCGCGCCGTTCGCACCTCTCGAGGAGATCGAGCCGGTGGAGGTGGGGCGCGGCGTCGTGCTGCAGGAGGGCTCCGGCGTCGCGCTCGTCGGCGCGGGCACTGGCGTCGGCATCGCTCGCGAGGCGGCGCAGCTGCTGGCCGTCGAAGGCGTCACGCCCACGGTGGTGGACGCGCGCTTCGTCAAGCCGCTGGACACGGAGTTGCTGCAGCGGCTCGCCGCCTCGCACAGTCGCCTGGTCACCGTCGAGGAGAACACTCTCGCCGGCGGCTTCGGCAGCGCCGTGCTCGAGGCGGTCGGCTCGACCGTGGAAGTCGTACGATTCGGGCTCCCGGACGCGTTCATCCAGCACGGCGAGCGCGCTCGCCTGCTCGCCGACGTCGGGCTCACGCCGCAGGCGGTGGCCCTGGCCGCCTGCGCCCAAAGCCCGGCGCTGACGCGCGTCAAGTAGGAGCTGCCGTGCGCGAGCGGCTGGACGTGCTGCTCGTGGAGCGCGGCCTCTTCGATACCCGGGCTCAGGCCCGTGGGGCCGTGCTGGCGGGGGAGATCACCGTCGACGGCCGGATGGTGGACAAACCGGGGACCCAGGTGGACGGTGGGGCCGTGCTGGGGGCCGCCGCGCGCAAGCGCTACGTCTCGCGCGGCGGCGACAAGCTCGACACGGCGCTCAGCCGGCTTGACGTGGACGTCAGCGGCGAAGAGGTCATCGACCTGGGCAGCTCCACCGGCGGCTTCGTCGACCGGTTGTTGCAAGGCGGGGCTGCGCGCGTGATCGCCGTCGACGTCGGGTACGGGCAGCTGGACTGGAAGCTGCGCGAGGACCCGCGCGTGACGGTGTTCGAGCGCACCAACGCGCGCGGGCTCACAGCGGAACGTCTCCCCTTCGCGCCCTCGTTCGTCACCGCCGACCTCTCGTTCATCTCTCTGACGGTCGCTCTGGCCCCGGTGCTAGAATGCCTGCGCGTGGGGTTCCGCGGCCTCGTGCTGGTCAAGCCGCAGTTCGAGGCCGGGCGCGAGCGCGTGGGCAAGGGCGGCGTGGTCAGAGACCCGGCCGTGCACGCGGACGTGCTGGAGCGTGTGGCGGAGTGGCTGCAGGAGAGGGGCGCCGTGGTGGAGGGCATCTGCGACTCCGGTCATCCCGGACCGAAAGGCAACGTGGAGTACTTCATCCTCTTCAGGGACGCGACGGCAGACCCAGCTGTGGCGCGGCCGGCCGGCGAGCTCGTGCGCGCGGCGGTCGAGGCGGCGCATGGCTGAGTCCCTGCGCCGCGTGGTGGTGCTCACGCACTACTTCACCGAGGCGACGGTCGACGCCCTGGCGCAGCTTTCCGCGGCCGCGGGCCGCCTGGGCGTCGAGCTTCTCATGCCGGCCGAGGAGGCGGAGAAGCACCCGCACGCGGCCGGCCTCGGCTACCGCACCGTGGACGAGGCTGAGGTGCGCACCGCCGACCTGTGCCTCGTCTTCGGCGGCGACGGCACCATCCTGCGCGGCCTCTCCCGCCTCCTGGGCAGCGGCGTGCCCACGCTGGGCGTCAACTACGGCAACGTCGGCTTTCTCGCCTCGCTGCCGCGCGACGGCTGGCAGGACGGCCTCGGCAAGGTCCTCGCCGGCGACTTCAAGGTCATCGACCTGCTCACCGTCGACGTCACGCTGGGCGGCGAGCATCACAGCGCCGTCAACGACGTCATCCTGAGTCGCGTGGCCCCGCGTCACGTGCTCCAGCTCGAGTACGAGGTCGCGGGGGTCACCGTGGGCAGCATGTTCTGCGACGGGCTCATCATCGCCTCTCCCACCGGCTCGACGGCATATAACCTCTCGTGCAATGGCCCCATCGTGGAGTGGAACGCCGGGGTGCTCGTGCTCAACTTCATTGCACCGCACTCGCTCGGGTTCCGCCCGGTGATCCTGCGTCCGGACCACGTCATCACCGCACGCAACGTGTCGCCGCTGCAGGAGTGCGAGGTCGTTGCCGACGGCGACCTGGTCGGCAGGCTCTGCTGCGGCGACGAGGTGCGCGTCACGGCCGGCGCCGAGGTGGCGCGTCTCGCGATGCAGACCGAAGGGTCGTTCTACCAGAACGTCGAGGAGAAGCTCTTCGACCGCCGCGATGCTCGCTGAACTGAGCATCGACGACCTGGTCCTCATCGCTGCCGCCCGGCTGGAATTCTCGCCGGGACTCAACGTCATCACCGGCGAGACCGGCGCGGGGAAGAGCCTCCTCGCGCAGGCCATCGGTCTGCTCATGGGCCAGAAGGGCGGCGACGAGCTCGTGCGCCCGGGCGCCGAGCGCGCCCTCGTCCAGGCTCTCTTCGAGAGCGGCGAGGACGAGCTGGCGGTGGCCCGCGAGCTGCCGCGCGGCGGCCGGTCGCGGGCTCGCATGGACGGGCTGCTCAGCAGCGCCGCCGCCGTCGAAGACGCCTTGCGGCGGCGCCTCGCGTTCTACGGCCAGCTCGAGCACACGCGCCTGCTGCAGCTCGAGCGCCAGCTCGATCTTCTCGATGGCGCCGTGGCCGACCAGGTCGAACCGCTCCGGGCTGCCTACGCCGAGGCCTACGCCCACGCGCGGTCGCTCACCCGCGAGCTGGACGACCTGCGCGGGGCCGACCGCGATCGCGAGCGCGAGCTCGACATGCTGCGCTATCAGGTGGACGAGATCGAGGCGGCCGCTGTGGAGCCCGGTGAGGACGAGCGGCTCGCGGTGGACCGCGAGCGGGCTCGCCACGCCGGCAAGCTGCTCGAACGCACCAGTGGAGCCCTGAATCTGCTCGCCGGGGAGTCCGAGGCGGCCGCGCTCGACGGCGTGCGCGTGGCGCAGCGCCTGGTCGACGAGGCGGCGCTGCTGGACGAGACCCTGGCGCCGGTGGCGCAGCGGCTCGGCGCCCTCACGGCGGAGCTTGACGACCTCGCCGCCGCGCTGCGCGACTACATCGACTCTCTGGACGTCGACGCGTCGCACCGCGACGGCCTCGAGCTCCGCTACGACAAGCTGAAGGCCCTGATGCGCAAGTACGGCGGCTCGGCCGACGAGGTCCTTGCGTACCTCGAGGAGGCCAGGACGCGCCTGACGGCGCTGGAGGAGTTCGCCGCCGACGAAGAGTCGCTTGTGGCCAGGGTCACGGCGGCGCAGCAGGCCGCGGTGGGCGCCGCGGAGCGGCTGAGCGCGGCGCGGCGGCGGCTGGCGCCGGAGGTCGCCGCGCGCATCGAGACGGAGCTGCGCGGTCTCGCCATGCCGCACGCTACGTTCGTCATCCAGGTCACGCCGCGCGGAGAGGGCTGGGCGGCCCTGGGCCCGTCCGGCGCCGACGACGTCGAGTTCATCTTCGGCGCCAACCCGGGCGTGCCGGCGCGACCGCTCCGTGAGACGGCGTCCGGGGGCGAGCTCTCGCGCGCCATGCTCGCCATCCGCGGGCTGATCACGCTCGGCGACGACGTCGAGACGCTCATCTTCGACGAGGTCGACACCGGCATCGGCGGCGTCACGGCGGCCGCGCTCGGCGAGCGGCTCCGCCGCCTGTCCGAGCGCCGGCAGGTCCTGTGCATCACACACCTGCCCCAGGTCGCCGCGTATGCCGACAGGCAGTTCGCCATAGCCAAGCGCAGCGACCCAGGCGAAGGCGTGACGGAGACCGAGGTGCGCCGGGTCGACGGGGAGGAGCGCCTCGCCGAGCTCTGCCGCATGCTCGGCGCGAGCCCCGCCGACCAGGCCGCCCGCAGGCACGCCGAGAGCCTGCTGGCGCGGGCCGGGACCGGCGCCTGACCCTCCTCCCGTCTCTCACGCCGGCCTGCGACTTCTACGCCGGCGCTCCTTGCGACGCCGGAGGCCGATGGTATACTTGCCGACGTGATCCGAGGGCTCGCCGGGCATATCGTCGTGCCGGCCCGTCAAGTTAGAACGGGCAGGTCCCCGGCCCCACTAAATCCCCCGCTCGTCTTGTGCAGATCCGCCGTGCCCCGGGTGCGTTCCCTGGTGGCTGCGACCGGAGCGTTCGACGACGGCTGCGTTCAGAACGGCGGGATCGACACCAGGAGGGAACAGGGGGCATGACCAAGCACATCTTCGTCACCGGCGGCGTCGTGAGCGGGCTCGGCAAGGGCATCACCGCGGCGTCCGTCGGCCGGCTGCTCAAACAGCGCGGGCTCAAGGTCGCGAGCCAGAAGTTCGACCCGTACATCAACGTCGACCCCGGCACCATGAGTCCCTTCCAGCACGGCGAGGTGTTCGTCACCGAGGACGGGGCCGAGACCGACTTGGACCTCGGGCACTACGAACGGTTCCTCGACGAGTTCGTCCAGCGCGACTCGAACGTCACCACCGGCGGCATCTACAACAGCGTCATTACCAAGGAGCGCCGCGGCGACTACCTCGGCGGGACCGTGCAGGTGATCCCGCACATCACCAACGAGATCAAGAGCCGCGTGCACCGGCTTGCCAAGCTCACCGACGTAGACGTCCTCATCACCGAGGTCGGCGGCACCGTGGGCGACATCGAGAGCCTGCCGTTTCTCGAGGCCATCCGCCAGTTCCGCAAAGACGTGGGCCGCAACAACGTGCTGTACATCCACGTCACCCTGGTGCCCATGATCGGGGTCGTCGGGGAGCTCAAGACCAAGCCGACCCAGCACTCCGTCGCGGAGCTGCGCGAGATCGGTATCCAGCCGGACATCATCGTCGCCCGCTCCGAAGAGACGCTGTCGCAGGGCATCCGCGAGAAGATCGCGCTCTTCTGCGACGTGGACCCTGAGGCCGTCGTCTCGGCCAGCGACGCCGACGACATCTACCGTGTCGTGCTGAACATGCACCGCGAGAAGCTCGACGACCTTGTGGTGAAGATGCTCGGGCTCGACGTCGGCCCGCCCGATCTGGCCGAGTGGGAAGCTCTCATCGAGCATATCGACGCCTGCGACAAGCCGGTGACGATCGCCCTCGTCGGCAAGTACATCCAGCTGCACGAGGCGTACCTCTCCGTGTGGGAGGCGCTCAAGCACTCGGCGATCTTCCACGGCCGCAAGCTCGACCTGCAGTGGGTCGATTCGGAAGAGCTCACGCCGAAAACGGTCGGGGAACGCCTCTGCGCCGTCGACGGCGTCATCGTGCCCGGCGGCTTCGGCCAGCGCGGCATCGAGGGCAAGATCGAGGCCATCCGTTACTGCCGCGAGAACAAGGTGCCGTTCCTGGGCGTCTGTCTGGGCATGCAGTGCGCCGTCGCCGAGTTCGCCCGCGACGTGTGCGACATGGGCGACGCCAACTCCACCGAGTTCGACCCCGAGACCGCCTACCCCGTCATCGACCTCCTGCCCGAGCAGAAGAACGTGGAGGACATGGGCGGCACCATGCGCCTCGGGGCTTCGCACGTGAAGCTCGTACCCGGCACCAGGGCACAGGCCGCCTACGACGCCGACGAGGCGTGGGAGCGCCACCGCCACAGGTACGAGGTCAACAACGACCTGCGCCCGCAGCTCGAGGCCGCCGGGCTCGTCGTCAGCGGCACCACGCCCGACGGGCGCCTGGTCGAGATCTGCGAGCTTCCCGACCACCCCTGGTTCGTCGCCTCCCAGTTCCACCCCGAGTTCAAGTCGCGGCCCACGCGGCCGGCGCCACTGTTCCGCGACTTCGTGGGCGCCGCCGCTCGTCTGCGCAGCGAGCGTGACGACGAACTGGAGGAAGTGTGCGCCCAGTCGTAGACGCCGAGCGCGCGCCCGGCGACGGACTGCTCGACCTGTTCGTCCGTCTCTGCGGCATCGCCTCGCCCACGGGCTCGGAGCGGGAGATCGCCGACGTCGTCAAAGCCTACCTGGTCGATCTCGGCATCGCCGTGCGCGAGGACGACAGCGCCGCGGTCAGCGGGTGCGGGTGCGGCAACCTGGTGGCAACCGTCCCGGGGCGTGGCAAGGCCGAGCCGATCGGCTTGTGCGCGCACCTCGACACGGTGCCCATGGACGCCGCGCCGACGGTCGTCGTCGCAGAGGGCCGCGTGTGCAGCGACGGCTCCACGCCGCTGGGCGCCGACGACAAGGTCGCCGTGGCCGTGCTGCTCTGGCTGGCGAAGGACCTGGTCGCCGAGCCGCCGGCCGGCGATGTGGAGCTCATTCTCACGCCCGGTGAAGAGGACGGTCTGCTCGGCGCCAAGGCTCTCGACGTGACCGAGCTCACCGCGAAGCGGCTGTTCGTGCTCGACAGCGACGGGCCTCCCGGCACGCTCATCATCGGCGCTCCCAGCCAGAAGCGCATCCAGGCGGAGTTCAAGGGGCGTGCCGCGCACGCCGGCATCGCGCCGGAGTCGGGCCGCAGCGCCATCGTGGCCGCGGCACGCGCGGTAGCCGCCATGCGACTCGGGCGCCTCGACGACGAGACCACGGCCAACATCGGCATCATCGCCGGCGGCACCGCACCAAACGTGGTCGCCGAGCGGTGCGTCGTCCAGGGCGAGGCGCGAAGCCGGGACGAGGTCAAGGTCAGTGCACAGGCCGAGCACATGGTTGAGGTCGTCGCCTCAGAAGCGGCGGCGGCCGGAGTGGACGTCGAGATCGACGTGCGCGAGACGTTTCGCGGCTACCGGCACGCTCCGGACGGCGACTTGCTGCGCAGCGGCGTGGAGGCTGCCCGGCTGGCCGGGCTCGAGCCGCGCCTCGTCGAGGGCGGCGGCGGCTCGGACGCCAACGTGTTCAACGAGCTCGGCCTCCCCGCGCTCACGCTCGGCGCCGGGTTCGAGCACGCCCATTCGCCGCGTGAGTCCCTGAGCATCGCGCACCTGCACGAGCTTTTCGCCGTGGCGGCGGGCCTGGTGCGCGCCGCCGGACCGGCCGCGTAGCGGCCGCGGGGCGGCGCGTCGTGGCCCGCGGGACGCAAGGAGAGAAGAGCCCTCCCGCCGATCCTCTCGTCGGCGAGTTCCTCGACTACATCCGCTACGAGCGAGGCCTCAGCCCGAACACTGTGGCCGCCTACGGGCGCGACCTCCAGGCGTTCGCCGTTTTCCTCTCCACGAGAGGGGTGGCTCCCGGCGAAGCCACGACCGGCGACGTCCGCGCCTGGTTCGCCGGGACGGGCGGGGACGGCGCGACGTCGAGCGTCGCGCGGCGCACCGCGTCTGTGCGGTCCTTCTACGCGTACCTGGTTCGTGAGAACCTGCGCACGGACGACCCGGCGGCGCAGCTGCGCACGCCCAAGCGGCCGCAGGAGTTGCCGCGCGTCCTCTCCGTCGAGGAGGTGGAGGCGATCCTGGCCAACGTGGTGCCCGCCGGGCCGCTGGGGCAGCGCGACCTTGCGGCCCTCGAACTGCTGTACGGGTGCGGGCTGCGCGTCGGCGAGCTGGTCGGTCTGCGCGACGGCGACGTGGATGTGGAGGGCGGTATCGTGCGCTGTGTCGGCAAGGGTGACAAGGAGCGGGTGGTGCCCATGGGCTCGGCCGCGGCGGCAGCCGTGAGCCGGTACGTCGCCGACGGGCGGCGGACCCTGCTGCGCGGCCGCCGCCGTCCCGAGCTCATCCTCAACGCCCGCGGCGGTCCGCTCACCCGCCAGGGCTTCGACTACATCCTGCGCGGCGTGCTGGAGCGCGCCGACATGCTCGGAGCGGCCAGCGCGCACACATTCAGGCACTCGTTCGCGACCCACCTGCTGGCCGCCGGCGCCGACCTGCGCAGCGTGCAGGAGATGCTCGGCCACGCCAACGTGGCCACGACCCAGTTGTACACTCACGTCACCGTCGACCACCTGCGCGAGGTGTTTCTCGAGACGCACCCGCGGGCGCGACGGCGGAACAGGAAGGAATAGCGCATGGCGCGAGTCTTCGTGTGCGTGCTCGACGGCTGCGGCGCCGGGGCCCTTCCCGACGCGGCGAAGTACGGGGACGAGGGGTCGGACACGCTGCGGCACGTGCTCGAGCGCAAGGACGTGCCGCTGCCCAACCTCTCGGCGCTCGGTCTCGGGGAGATCGTCGGGCTGCCGCTCGGAGCGCCGCGGGCCGACGCGACCTACGGTCGCCTCCTGGAGCGCGGCGCCGGCAAGGACACCACCACGGGCCACTGGGAGATGATGGGCGTGGTCCTCGAGCACCCCTTCCCGACGTATCCCGACGGCTTCCCCCCCGAGGTCATCGAGCCGTTCGAGGCTGCTGTGGGCCGGCGCGTACTGTGGAACCGGACGGCCTCAGGGACGGCCATCATCGAGGAACTCGGAGACGAGCACGTCGCCACCGGCCGGCCTATCGTCTACACGTCGGCCGACTCGGTGTTCCAGATCGCCTGTCACGAGGACGTAGTGCCTGTGCCCGAGCTGTACGCCTGGTGCGAGATCGCGCGCGACATCCTGCAGGGGCCCAACGCGGTGGGCAGGGTCATCGCCCGCCCGTTCGATGGGGCCTCGGGGAGTTACGCGCGCACGTCGCGGCGGCGGGATTTCTCTCTGGAGCCGCCGGGGCCGACCTACCTGGACCTGCTCCACGAGCGCGGCGTCCCGGTCGTCGGGGTCGGCAAGATCGGCGAGATCTTCGTGCAGCGCGGGGTCGACGTGGACGACCACACCACCGACAACACCGCCGGCATCGCGGCCTGTACGCGCCACCTGCGCGAGATGGAGGACGGGCTGCTCTTCGCCAATCTCGTGGACTTCGACTCGGTGTGGGGCCACCGCAACGACGTGGACGGCTTCGCCGGCGGTCTGGCGGCCGTGGACGCGGTGCTGCCCGCGTGGGAGGCGCTGCTGGGTGAGGAGGACGCGCTGATCCTCTGCGCCGACCACGGGGTGGACCCGACCACCCCGAGCACCGACCACTCGCGGGAGTACTCACCGCTGCTCGCGCTGGGACTCACGCCCGGACGCTACGACGGCGTCCAGGAGGACGTGGGCGCCACCGCGTTCGCGCACCTCACGGGGGAGGAGCCGCCGCTCCCCGGGCGGCCGATCGGCTGATGACGGGCGGCGGGCCGGTGGCGGCTCGGGAGCGCTTGGCCGCGTGGCGCGTTCACGCCGCGGCCGTCTACGGCTCGGGTCTGTGGGCGCTGCCCGAGGGGGCCCGTGTCGAGGACGAAGTGCCCTACGACGCGCTCGGCTGGCCCGCCGGCAGCGTCCCCGGCCACCAGAACGTGCTGCGCCTCGCGGCCGTGCCGGCCGCGGGAGGCCGCGAGTTGCGGCTCGCGCTCGCCTGCGGACGCCCGCACCGGTACGAGGGGTGGACCGACGCGGAGCTCGAGACGCCGGTCCGCGCTCTGGCGGCCGCAGGCGTCTCGCGTCTCGTGCTCACCAACTCGTGTGGTGCGCTGCGGCCCGGGGCCGGCGTGGGCCGGGCCGTCGTCTGCTCGACTGTGGTCGACCTGCAGCGCCCGCCGGCCGGCGAGGAGCCGGAGCGCCTGACGGTCTGCACCGGCGACGAGGCCGCCCGCGTGGCCGCCGCGCTTGGTGGCGCCGCGGCGCCGGGGACGGGCGTCTACGTCTCCGTGAGCGGGCCGCAGTTCGAGACGCCTGCCGAGGCGGAGTGGCTGGGGCGCTTCGGCGACGTCGTGGGCATGTCGGCGGCGCCGGAGGCTCGCGCGGCGGCGGCTACCGGCGTAGAGTGCTGTCTCCTGGCGCTGGTGGCCAACGTGGCCGCCGCGGTGGACTCGCACGGGGACGTGCTCGCCGCCGGCGGCCGGCTGGCGGAGCTGCTCGCCGCAGGACTCACGCACGCGGTCACCGCACGGTGGCCGGACTTGCTCGCTCTGCTCTGAAGGAGGGCCGACGTGGACTTCGTTCACGAAGTGATCGCGCGGAAGCGCGACGGCGAAGAGCTCGACGAGGTGCGGATCCGCGCCTTCGTGGAGGGAGTCGTGAGCGGCGCCGTCCCTTCGTACCAGGCAAGTGCGCTCCTCATGGCGATGGTGCTGCGTGGGCTGAGCGACCAGGAGACTCTTCTCCTGGCTCGCGCCATGGTGGACAGCGGCAAGATGCTCGATCTCAGCGTGCTTCGCCGCCCGGTGCTGGACAAGCACTCCAGCGGCGGCGTCGGCGACAAGGTGACGCTGGTGCTGGCTCCGCTCGTCGCCTCGTGCGGAGCCATCTTCGGCAAGATGTCCGGCCGTGGCCTGGGGCACACGGGCGGCACTCTGGACAAGCTGGCGTCGATCCCCGGCTTCCGCGTGCAGTTGCCGCAGGGTGACTTCCTGCGCCAACTGGAGCGCATCGGCGTAGCGGTCGTGAGCCAGAGCGGTCGCATCGTGCCGGCAGATCGCCTCCTGTACGCGCTGCGTGACGTGACCGGCACGGTGGAGTGCCGGGGGCTCATCGCCGCGAGCATCATGGCGAAGAAGGTCGCCAGCGGCACGTCGGCCGTCGTACTCGACCTCAAAGTCGGGCGCGGGGCGTTCGCGGCCGACCTGGCCCAAGCCCGGGAGATCGGCCGCCTGTGCCGCTTGATCGGGCGCGCCTACGAGCTCCCCACAACCTGCCTGTACACGTCCATGGACGCGCCGCTCGGCCGTACCGTCGGCAACCGGCTCGAGGTGGAGGAGGCGTGGCAAGTGCTCGGCGGCGCAGGTCCTGCCGACGTGCGCGAGGTCGCCCTGGCGCTGGCGCAGGAACTGCTGCCGTTCGCCGACCTGGGGATCGACGGCGCCGAAGCGCGCCGCAGGGCCGAGGCCGCGCTTGCGGACGGTCGCGCGGCCGAGCACTTCGAGCGCTGGTGCTACGTGCAGGGCGGACGCTGGCAGCCGGGCGAGTACCACCGGCTGGCGGGCCACGAGGTCAAGGCGCTCCAGACCGGGTACGTGACCGCCGTGGACGCCCTGGCCGTGGGGCGTGCGGCGCAACTGGCGGGCGCCGGCCGCAGGACCGTCGACGACACCGTCGACGCGGCCGCCGGCGTACTGATGGAGCACACCGTCGGCGACGCCGTCGAGGCCGGCGAGCCGCTGGCGGCCGTGTTCTCGCGCGACCCGGCAAGGCGGCGCGAGGCCAGTCAGGTGCTCGAGGCCGCGTTCACCGTCGGCGACGCCGCCCCGCCGCCCCGCGCGGTGGTGCTCGAGTACGAGGACGACCCGGCCGCGTGAGGGCCGCCGCGTGAGAGTCGTCGGCGGCGCCTGGCGCGGCCGGCCCCTGCAGGCGCCGCCCGGCCGGGGCACGCGCCCCACCTCGGACAAGGTCCGCGAGGCCGTGTTCGACGTGCTGGGGGCGCTGCCCGAGGCGCGGCGCGAGGTCGCCGGTCGCGGGCCGCTGGCCGGTCACGCCGTGCTGGACGTCTTCGCCGGCAGCGGCGCGCTCGGCATCGAGGCGCTCTCGCGCGGCGCCGACAGTTGTGCCTTCGTCGAGTCGGCGCCGCCGGCTCTGCGCGCCCTGCGAGGCAACCTCGCGCGGCTCGGTGTGCCCGTGCTGCGCCCCGGCCGGCCGGCCGGGGCGGCGGCCGCTTCGAACGCCCCCGGGGTGGCCACAGGCGGTCCGGAGGCGCCGGCAGACGCCCGGCACGTCGCCGCCGAGCCCCACGCCGTCGTCCTCGCCGGCGACGTCCGTCGCGCGCTGGCGGCTGACGCACGCTCGGGCGCGCGGTATACTCTCGTGTTTGCGGACCCGCCCTACGATATGTATGAGCAGGTCCGTCCCGCTCTGGCTCGGTTGCTGGGACGGGTGCTCGTGCCCGGCGCGGTCCTCGTCGTCGAGTCCGCCGCCGGCGCGACGGCCGGGCTGCCCTGGACCGTCGTGCGGGAGAAACGCTACGGCGACACGCGCGTCACGTTCCTCGTGACGGAGGCCGCACCGCCGGCGGAAGGAGTACCAGCAGTCTGATGCCCAGCAACGTCACCGCCATCTGTCCGGGCACCTTCGACCCTGTCACCGTCGGCCACCTCGACATCATCACGCGCGGCGCCACCAAGTTCGGCCGTGTCATCGTGGGCCTCATCGACCACCCCCAACGTAAGTCGCCGCTCTTCACGCCCGACGAACGCGAGGACTTCCTCAGGGAGGCGCTCGCGGGTCACGACAACATCGTCGTCGATCGCTTCAACGAGCTCGTCGTGGAGTTCGCCCGCAAGTGGGACGCGCACGTGATCCTCAAGGGATTGCGCGCCATCTCCGACTTCGAATACGAGTTCGCCATGGCGCAGCTGAATAGGAAGCTCGCGCCCGACATAGAAACAGTGTTCATGATGGCGTCGCCCGAGCACAGCTTCCTCAGTTCGAGCGGCGTCAGAGAGATCGCCGCGTTCGGAGGCTCCGTCGTCGACCTTGTGCCCCCGACCGTCGCCCGCCGCCTGGCGGAGGTCTATCCGCCACGCAGCCGCGCAGAGGCTAGGGAAAGAGAGGGTTGAGTATGGACGTGCTCGTTCTTATCGACAAGCTGGATGACATCATCCACAATGCACGGTCGGTCCCGCTCACCGACAGCGTCATGATCGACCGCGAGGAGATCTACGACATCCTCGATCAGATGCGCTCCACCATCCCCGAGGAGATCAAGCAGGCGCGCTGGATCGTCAAGGAGCGCCAGGAGATGCTGTCCGAGGCCAAGCAGGAGGCCGACCGTGTGCTGGCCGACGCGCAGGAACGTGCCGACAAGCTCGCGTCGGAGACTGAAGTCGCGCGTCTCGCCGAGAAGAACGCGCACCAGATCATGGAGGACGCCCGCGAGCGCGAACGAGAGGTACGCCTGGGCGCCGAGGACTACGCCGACGAGGTCCTGGGCAACCTCGAGATGAACCTCGACAAGTTCATCGCGGCGGTGCGCCGCGGCCGCGAGCGGCTCCAGGGCCGCGGCGCCGACGACGACCTGCAGCCGTAGATCTGACGATCCGCCCGCCCCGGCGGGCTTCCTATGAAGAGATTCGACCTTCACTCACTGCGGTTCCACGACTCCAGCGAGACTTGGCGCACGCTGCCGGTCGAGGTCCAGCCGTTCCTGTACGGCGGTCTCGAGTACCACGTGGCCGACGACCTCGTCGAGGCCGAGCTCACGGCTGCCCGCGTGGGCGACAACCTCACGCTCACGCTGGACGTGCAGACCGACGTGCTCGGCCCGTGCCAGCGCTGCCTGGTCGACGCCGACATCGCTGTGGACGCGCACGGCGTCGAGTACGTCCGGCACGGCGATTCCGGTGAGGAGGACGAAGAGGACGCGTACGTCGTCTCGCGCCAGGTCAATCTCGAACGCTGGGTGCGGGACCTCATCGCGGACGCGCTGCCGCCGAAGCTCCTGTGCCGCGACGATTGCCGCGGACTCTGCGCGGTCTGCGGAGCCGACCTCAACGCCGACCCGGACCACACCCACGAGGAAGCGTGACGCGCGGCCGTATGGTACAGTCCCTTGTCTGATTCACCCGAGGAGAAGAAGTAATGCCCGTACCCAAGAAAAAGACCTCCCAGCGGCGTCGCGACCAGCGCCGGTCGCAGCAGAAGCTCAGCGTAGAGACCGCCAGCGTCTGCCCGCAGTGCAAGAGCCCCAAGCTGCCGCACCGCGCCTGCCCCAAGTGCGGCACCTACAAGGGCCGTGAGGTCATCGTCCTCGACTCTGATTGAGGACTGATTCCGGCAGGGGATGAGCGGTGCCGCGATCGCTCTACATCGCCTCCACCCAAGGTAGCGGCGGCAAGACCACCATCGCCGTCGGCCTCTGCATGGCCCTGCGCAAGCGGGGCTTGAACGCGGGCTACTTCAAACCGGTCGGCACTCTGGCCGCCCAGACGGACGGCGTGCTGCTCGACGAGGACGCCGAGTTCGTCGCCGAGTTGCTGCAGCTCGAGGACGACCTCACAGACATCTGCCCCGTGGTCCTCGACGAGGACGCGCTGCACGACGTGCTCAGCGGCACCGAGGTCGACGCCATGAGCCGCGTCAAGGCCGCCTACGAGCGCGTCCGCGCCGGCAAGGACATCGTCGTCTGTGAGGGACTCGGCGAGATCTGGCAGGGCCGGTTCCTGCGCACCAGCGGGGCCGAGGTCGTCAGCGAGCTCGATCTGGGCACTCTGCTGGTCGCGAAGTTCGCCGGCGCCCGCCTGCTCGACGACATCATCTACGTCAAGGACGCCCTCAAGAAGCACCTCCTGGGCGTCCTGTTCAACATGGTCCCCGAGTCGCGGTTGCAGCTGGTGAACGACGAGTACACGCGCTTTCTCGCGCGCAACGGCGTAGAGAGCTACGGCGCGCTCGTCTCGAGCGCGATGCTCTCCGCCGTGTCCGTCGCCGAGATCGTCGAGGCCCTGGACGGCCATTTCGTCACCGGCGAGCGTTACGGCGAGCGCCTGGCCGAGACCTACATGATCGGCGCCATGAGCCCCGAACACGCACTGCGCTACTTCCAGCTCACGCCGAACAAAGTGGTCATCGTCGGCGGCGACCGTGCCGAGATCGTGCTCGCCGCGCTGGACACGCCCACTGTCGCCGTGGTGCTCACGGGCAACTACGTGCCCAGCCCCGCGGTGCTGGAGCGGGCGGACGAGCGCGGCGTCCCGCTCGTGTCGGTCGAGACCGACACCGTCTCCGCGGCCGACGGCTTGCGCCGCCTCTTCGGCCGCCTCCGCGTCAAAGACCGCACCAAGATCCAGCTGATCGCCGAGCTGATAGAGCAGCAGGTCGACCTCGACCGTCTGGTGAGCGACCTGCAGGCATGAGAGGCGAGAAGAACCGTCCGTATACGTCACCCCACTGGGTGACGGACGCCTGGAGCGCCATCGCCGACGACCGCATCGTGCGCGTCGTGGTCGATGCGGCCGGCGGAGACAACGCGCCCGAGCAGATCGTGAAGGGCGCACTCGACGCCGCGGGCCCGCAACTTCACGTCATCCTCGTCGGCGACGAGCCGCGCGTGCGCGCGCTGCTGCCGACGGGCGTGCAGAACGTGAGCGTGGTGCACGCCCCCGAGGTCATCGGTTACGAGGAGGAGCCGGCCACGGCGGCACGCGCCAAGACCGGCTCCAGCATCGTGGTCGGCCTCAAGATGGTCCACGACGGCAAGGCCGACGCCTTCGTCAGCGCCGGCAACACCGGCGCCGTCGTGGCCGCCAGCGTCCTGTACGTGCGCCGCATTCCCGGCGTGAAGCGGCCGGCCATCTGCACCATCATGCCGGCCATGCCCGCGCCGGTCGCGTTTCTCGACGTGGGCGCCAACGCCGAGTGCCGCGCCGAGTTCCTGCGCCAGTTCGCCATCATGGGCCAGGCGTTCGCACGCGAGGTCATGGGCATCCCCGAGCCGACCATCGGCTTGCTCAGCATCGGCGAGGAGCCCACCAAAGGCACTCCCGAGGTGATCGAGGCGCACCAGTTGATCGCCGACGACGGACGCATCTCGCACTTCTACGGCAACATCGAGGGCCGCGACATCATGAACCGGCTGGTCGACGTCATCGTCACCGACGGCTTCACCGGCAACGTCGGTCTCAAGACCATCGAAGGGTCCGCCAGGGCCATCATGGGGGCCCTCAAGGCGGTGATCCTGGACAACGTCAGGACCAAGATGGGGGGTCTGCTGCTCCAGAAGGACCTCCAGATCCTCCGGGATGCGCTGAATCCCGAGGAGTTCGGCGGTGCGCTGCTCGTCGGCATGAACGCTCCGGTCGTCATCGCCCACGGCAACTCCAAGGCGCGCGGCATCGCGCAGGCGGTCCGCATGGGCCGGCGCGGCACGGTCAGCGACCTGCTCCCTACGATCACCCGGGAGCTTGGGACGCGGACCGCCTCGGTGTAGACTCTCTCAAACTCGCCCGGAGGTTCACTGCATGACCCGTGAAGAGGTGTTCGAGCACGTGAAGGGGATCCTCGTAGAGACCCTGAGCGTCGATGAAGACAAGGTCACCATGGATGCGCGTTTCCAGGAAGACCTCGAGACCGATTCCCTCGACCTGGTCGAGCTCGTCATGACCATGGAAGAGAAGTTCGGCATCAAGATCACCGACGAAGAAGCCGCAGACATCAAGACCGTCGGCGACGCGGTCGACTTCGTCATGACGCGGGTCGACGCCTGACCGACATCCCTTGAGGGGCGACGAGGGGGTGTCTCCTGCAGGCAGGAGGCGTCCCCTCGTCGTTGTGTGAGGCACATGACGTACCGACTGCTTTCGCTCGCACAACAACTCGACCAGGCGACCCTGCGCCAGGTGTTCACGCACACCTCGTGGGCGCCCGACCGTGTGCACTCGTACGAGCGTCTCGAGTTCCTCGGCGACAGCGTGCTGAGCCTCTGCATCACGACCGAGCTGTACCGGCGGTTCCCGGACTTCGCCGAGGGGCACCTGGCGCGGCTGCGGGCGTACATCGTCAGCCGCGCCACCTGCTCCCGAGTGGCCGCCAAACTGGGGCTGGGCAAGCTGCTGCGCCAGTACGCGGGCACCGGCTCGGAGGGCAACGAAGCGGCCCAGCTGCAGAGCAACCAGAACGTGCTCGCAGACCTCACCGAGTCGCTGATCGGCGCCGTGTACCTCACCTTCGGTTACGAAGCCGTCCGCCCGGCCGTGGTCGAGGTCTTCGAAGAGCACATCGTCTTCGCCGAGAGCAGCTACATCGACCACAAGACCGAGCTGCAGGAGTTCCTTGCGCGCAGCGGCCAGTCCGTGGCGTACAAGGTGCTCGGGTTCAGCGGGCCGCCGCACAACCGCGAGTTCGAGATCGAGGCCGTGGTCGACGCCGAGTCGCTGGGTCGCGGGTTCGGCACCAGCAAGAAGCGCGCCGAGCAGGAGGCCGCGGCCGAGGCGCTGCACGAGCTCCAGTCAAGGGCCCGGCGCAGCACCCGCAGGGCGCGCCTCCGGGGCAGCCGGTCGCGCCGGCCGCAGACCGAGGCCGGTGGCGAAGCGCCCGAGGCCGGCTCAGCCGACGTGAAGCCGTCCGCCGGCGGTGCAGATCCAGGCCCGGCCGGGGCCACCGAGGTCGGCTAGGTGTACCTCAAGGCGCTTCGCCTCAAAGGGTTCAAGTCGTTCCCCAAACAGACCGAGCTGCTCTTCGAGCCCGGCGTCGGCGTGATCATCGGGCCCAACGGGAGCGGCAAGAGCAACCTCGCCGACGCCGTCATCTGGGCGCTCGGCGAGCAGAGTCCCACCACCGTGCGCGGCTCGTCCATGCAAGACGTCATCTTTGCCGGCAGCGACGGCCGCCGCGCCAGCGGGTCCGCCGAGGTCGAGCTCACCTTCGACAACAGCGACGGGGCGCTGCCGCTGCCCACGCCCGAGGTGAGCGTGATGCGCCGCGTCGCGCGGGACGGCTCCTCGCAGTACTCCATCAACCAGTCGACCTGCCGCCTCACCGACGTCATCGAGCTGCTGGCGCAGGTCGGACTCGGCAAGGAACTGCACTCCATCATCGGCCAGGGCAAGGTCGAGTCGTTCCTGGCCGGCAAGCCGGAGGACCGGCGGAGCCAGATCGAAGAGGCCGCCGGCCTAGGGGCGTACAAGCGCCGGCGCGAGCGCTCGGAGCTCAAGCTGCGCGAGGTGCGCCGCAATCTGGAGCGTGCGCTGCTGCTGGAGCGCGAGGTCGGCTCGCAGCTCGCGCCGCTGCGCCGTCAGGCAACAGCCGCGGAGCAGCTGCGCACCGTGGAGACAGAGATCGCCGAGACGCGCGGGCGGCTGCTCACCGGCGAGGTCGATGCGCTGGACGCGCAACTGCAGACGCGCCGCGGTGAGCTCGCCGAGATCGACGCGGCGCGCGCCGGCTACGAGGACGGGCTCACCAAGGTCGCCACCGCCCGGGCGCGCGAGGAGGAGACGTTCGCCAGGAGACTCGCCGAGCGCGAGCGCAACGCGCGGCGCCTGCTGCGCGCGCGAGTACTCGACGGACGTCTGGAGAGCGTGCGCCGGCTCGCCGAGCAGCGACTGCACCTGCTCGACGAGATCGGGCGCGCCGCCGCGTCCGAGCGGGAGCGGCTGGTCGCCGAGCTGGCGGGGCGGCCCGAGGAGCGCGACGACGACACGTGGCCGCAGGAAGAGGCGCGCCTGGCCGGCGAGCTTGAGGTGGCTGAGACAGAGCACGCGCGGGTGTCGGGCGAGTTCGAGGCGGCGCGCGCCGCGGTGAGCGAGAGCCGTGCCGCGCTCGACCGGCTCGCCGTGGAGCGCGAGAGCGCACTTGCGGCGTCCGCCCGTCTGGAGCGCCGCCGGGAGGCCCTGGGCGGCGAGCAGGAGCGCCTCACGGCGCAGCACGAGGCGATGAACGCCGAGGTGGCCGGCAAGGCCGACGAGGAGCGCAAGGCTGCCGCCGCCGAGGCGGCCGCCCGGGAGGCGCTGCGCGCCGCGGAGGCCGCCGCCTCGGCGGCGGCAGCGACCGTGGTCGAGGCGCAGCATGGGGTCACCGAGGCGGAGGACGCGCACCGCGCCGCCGTCGTAGAGCGGCGGGGACTCGAGGCAGAGGCCGATCACCTGACCGCTGCGCTTCGCGACATCGAGGACGTGGGCGGCGAGGTGCTTGAGGTGGCCGGGGACTTCCCAGGTACCGTGTCCCTCGCCGGGAGCGTCTCGTGCGAGGCGGGGTACGAGCGTGCTCTCGCCGCCGCTCTGGCGCAGCTCTCGGGTGCGCTCGCCGTGCCCGGCGGCGTCGATCAGTGGTCTCTGCTCGACGCGCTCAAACGCGCCGGCATCGGGCTGGTGCGGCTGCTGGTGCCGGCGACGCGACGCCCGCCCGTCGCGTTCCCCGGAGCGGCGCCGCTGGCCGACAAGGTCAGTTTCGGCGAGCACGAGGGTCTGGAGGGCGCGCTGGCCGGCGTGGTCATCGTCGACGATCTGCACGCCGTGCCCGCGGAGTTCACCGGCCTCGCGGTCACGCGCGAGGGGGAGTACTACCGGCCCGCCGACGGGCAGATCGGGCTGGCGAGCGGCGTACCCGCGGCTCTGCTGCTCGAACGCCGCGCGTCGCTGGACCGCCTGGGGGAGAAGCTCGGAGCCGTCGCCGCGCGCGAGGCGCGCGAAGAGGCCGCCGTCACGCTGGCGAAGCAGCGCCACGCCGCGGCTCGCGAGGCCGCCGAGGCCGCGTCCAGGGCCGAGCGCGAGGCTCGCATGGTGGCCGAGACGGCCGAACGCGACCTGGTCCAGGTCCGGGCGCGCCGACGCGATCTTGAGGACCACCTGCAGCGCGACCGGCGCAGCGTGGAGGGCATCGCCGCCGAGCTCGCAGAGGCGGCGGCGGCCAAGGAGGCCGCGGACGAGGCGGCGGCCGGCGCGCTGCTGCAGACCGAGCGGCTCCGTCCTGCCGGCGCCGAAGCGGACGCGGCGCTGCGGCAGGCCGAGGCCGCTCATTCCGCGTCGCTCGCGCTCGTCACAAGGCGGCGCGTCGAGCTCGAGGAACGCCGCGCCGCCGCGGCGCGGGCGGCGGAGCGTCTGGAGGCCGCCCGCAAGCGTGTCACGGCCGACCGGGAGCGCCTCACGGAGCTCGACCGGCGCCTCGAGGATATCCCCGCCGTGCGCGAGGCCTGCACGACGGTCGAGACGCGCACCAGCGCCCTGCGGGCGCACTCCACGCGTCTCATCGCGCAGCTCGACGTGGGCGACGACGAGGGCGCCGGCCTGGAGCGTGGCGAGCTTCGCAAGCTCGCCGAGGACGAGTCGCAGCTGCGCAGAGAGCTCGAGCAGGCCGGCGAGCGCCGCACCGAGGTGCAGGTCGCGCTGGCTCGCCTCGACGACCGCCGCAACGAGCTCGCCGCCGGCCTCGACGAGGTCAGCGAGCAGCTGGACCAGGCGGGGTTCGCCCCGCCGGCGGACGAGGCGGAGGAGGCCCAGTTGCGCGAACGCGTCGAGCGCCTCTCCCGGCGCCGCGAGCGTATCGGCCCGGTCAATCCGCTCGCCGAGGCCGAGTGCGCCGAGTTGTCGGAGCGCGCCGCCTTCCTGCGCGAGCAGCGGCGCGATCTCGAGAAGTCCATCGACGACCTCGAGGCCCTGATCAAGGAGCTCACGGCGCAGGTGGACGCCGAGTTTGCGGCCACCTTCGCGGCGGTGCAGGAGCAGTTCAGCCACATGGTGACGGTGCTGTTCCCGGGCGGGCGAGGCAGCCTGAAGCTGGTGGAGCCGGGCGACGAGCACCCGCAGGGCGGCGTGGCTGTGGAGGTCAAGCCTGCCAAGAAGCTCGGCAAGCGCTTGCAGTTGCTCTCCGGCGGCGAGCGCGCGCTGGTGGCCATCGCCTTTCTCATGGCCCTGGTGCTGGCGCGGCCGTCGGCGTTCTACATCCTGGACGAGATCGAGGCGGCCCTGGACGACGTCAACATCGGCCGCCTGGTGCAGTTGCTGCGCGACTATAAGGAGCGCACGCAGTTCGTCATCATCACTCACCAGAAGCGGACCATGGAGGCCGCGGACGTGCTCTACGGGGTGACGATGGGACCGGACGGGGCATCCCAGGTGGTGAGCGCCAGGATGGCGGAAGAAGAGATCGAGCGTGAGGAGCGCGCCAAAGCGAAGCAGCCCGGCGCGCCGGCGAGCTGAAGGGACTGACCCGTGGAGTGGCACGAAGTGTTCAAGGGCGTCGACGCGGCCGACGTGCCGGCGGAGGTGCTGGAAGAAGAAGAGCAGGAGCGCAGGGGCCTCTTCGGCCGCCTGCGCCGCAACCTCGGCAAGGCCCGGGGCGCCGTTTCGGACGCGCTCAAGAGCGCGGTCTACGTCGGCGTCGACCGGCGGCTCTACGAGCAGACCGAGGAGATGCTGATCGCCGCCGACGTCGGCGTGGACGGCACCATCAAGATCGTCGACGAGCTCGAGCAGCGGTGCACGGCCAAGAAGATCGAGACCCAGGAGCCGTTCCAGAACGAGCTCGCCGACGTGGTCGCCGAGCTGCTGCGGCCCGAGGACCCGGAGCGGCAGCGCATCGACGTGTCGCACGAGCCCACCGTCATCCTCATGGTCGGCGTGAACGGCACCGGCAAGACGACGACCATCGGCAAGATCGCCTGGCGCCTCAAGGAGATGGGGAAGACGCCGCTCATGGTGGCCGGCGACACGTTTCGCGCCGCCGCCGTCGAGCAGCTCGACCAGTGGGCCCAGCGCGTCGGCTGCGAGATCGTCAAGCAGGGGCCCGACGCCGACCCGGCCGCCGTGGTCTTCGACGGCGTGGCGGCGGCGCGCTCGCGTGGCGCCGACGTCGTGCTTGTGGACACCGCCGGCCGCCTGCACACGCAGGTCAACCTCATGCGTGAGCTCGAGAAGGTGCGCCGGGTCATCGAGAAGCAGCTGCCCGGCGCCCCGCACGAGACGCTCCTGGTGCTCGACGCCACCACCGGT
This sequence comes from uncultured Thermoleophilia bacterium, assembly GCA_963775255.1. GTDB lineage: Bacteria > Actinomycetota > Thermoleophilia > UBA2241 > UBA2241 > CAIXSE01. The sequence goes on from CAVZIA010000004.1 coordinate 44,079, forward strand.
CAGAACGGTCTGCGCCAGGCGCAGGAGTTCAAACAGGCCGTGGACATCAGCGGCGTCGTGCTCACCAAGCTCGACGGCACCGCCAAGGGCGGCATCGTCGTCGCCATCCACGAGTCGCTCGGCATCCCCATCAAGCTCATCGGCGTGGGCGAGCAACTCGAAGATCTGCGCCCGTTCGAGCCGGACATCTTCGCCCGGGCGATCTTCGGCTCTGCCGAGGGGTATGAGTCCGCCGGCGACATCGCCGCCGGCTGACGTGAACGGCGTCCGGCAGAGCGCCTCTGCCGGGGTCCGCCGCGAGCTCCGTGCTACCATGAACGCTCACCGAACCGACTGGAAAGACTGATGTTCGACTCACTCTCCGACCGCCTCCAGGGCGTCATGCAGAGCCTGAGGGGCCACGGCAAGCTCACCGCCGAGGATGTCGACGCGGCCATGCGCGAGATCCGCCTGGCGCTGCTCGAGGCGGACGTCAACTTCAAGGTCGTGCGCGAGTTCGTAGCGCACGTCAAGGAGCGCGCGTTGGGCGCCGAGGTCATGGAGAGCCTCACGCCGGCGCAGCAGGTCGTGAAGATCGTGAACGAAGAGCTCGTCGCGCTCATGGGCGGCGGCGACTCCAAGCTGGCGTTCAGCGGCCATCCGCCCACGGTCGTCCTCATGGCCGGCCTGCAGGGCTCGGGCAAGACCACCACCTGCGCCAAGCTCGCGAAGGTGCTGAAGAAGGACGGCAAGAGCCCGGTGCTCATCGCCGCCGACGTCTATCGGCCCGCCGCCATCGACCAGTTGCAGACGCTCGCCGAGCGGGTCGGCGTGCCGTGCTACGCCCCCGGCGCCGACGTGGACCCGGTCGACATCGCGCGGGACGGCGTCGCCTACGCGCGCGCTCACGGCGACGTGGCCATCATCGACACGGCCGGGCGCCTGCACGTGGACGAAGAGCTCATGGCCGAGCTCGTCAATATCCGCGACGCCGTCAAGCCGCACAACGTGCTCCTCGTCGTCGACTCCATGACCGGCCAGGACGCCGTGAACGCCGCCGACGCCTTCAAGGGACACGTCGACCTCGACGGCGTCGTGCTCACCAAGCTCGACGGCGACGCCCGCGGCGGCGCCGCGCTCAGCGTGCGCGCCGTCACCGGCAAGCCCATCAAGTTCGCCAGCACCGGCGAGAAGCTCGACGACTTCGACGTCTTCCACCCGGACCGCATGGCCAGCCGCATCCTCGGCATGGGCGACGTGCTCAGCCTCATCGAGAAGGCCGAGGAGAGCCTCGACGCCAAGCAGGCGGCGGAGATGGAGGCCAAGCTCCGCCGCGCCGAGTTCACCTTCGAGGACTTCCTCGACCAGCTCAAGCAGGTGCGCAAGATGGGCTCGCTCTCGAGCATCCTCGGCATGCTGCCGGGCGTGCCGGGCATGAAGGACCTCAAGAACGTCCAGGTCGACGATCGCCAGCTCGACCGCATCGAGGCGATGATCTTCAGCATGACGGGGCAGGAGCGCCGGCATCCGGACATCATCGACGGCAGCCGCCGGCGTCGCATCGCCGCCGGCAGCGGAACGACCGTCCAGGACGTCAACAACCTCCTCAAGCAGTACCGCGAGATGCAGAAGATGCTCAAGATGTTCGCCGGCGGCAAGATGAAGGGGTTTCGCCTGCCGGGTATGAGCGGGTAAGATGCTCATTCTTGCGGCCCGAGGCCGGGTCGCATAAGGTTCACACACCGCTGCGCCCACGTGGGGTCGCGGCGCGCCGTTCTACTACCCTGAGGGGGTGACACGAGTTGGCAGTGCGTATCAGATTGACCCGGGTAGGGAGCACCAAGAACCCTGTCTACCGTATCGTCGTCGTTGATTCCCGCGCCCGTCGTGACGGTCGCGCGATCGAGACCATCGGCCAGTACAACCCGCAGCTGAATCCTTCGCTCATCGAGATCGACGCGGACAAGGCCAAGAAGTGGCTGGGTGAGGGCGCGCAGCCTTCACGGACGGTCAAGAAGCTGCTCTCCATCAAGGGCATCGACAAGTAAGAGGTCCTCGCGGAGAACGACGGAGGGAGTAGTGGGATGTTGAAGGACCTGCTCGAGTATCTGGCCAAGTCGCTGGTCGACAATCCAGACGAGGTCCACGTGGAGGCTACGGAAACCGACACCACCGTCGTGTTGGAGCTCTCAGTGGCGAAGGACGATGTCGGCAAGGTCATCGGCAAGCAGGGCCGCATCGCCAGGGCGCTGCGCACCATTGTCAAGGCCTCGGCCGTGCGCGACGGCAAACGTGCCATCGTCGAGATAGTTGATTGAACACCGCAGGCGGGTCTGAGAGCGGCGCCGAAGGAGGCCGCTCGAAGACCGCCGCAGGCGGTTCAACGCCGGGTGCGACGAAGTGACACCCGACAATGACCTCTTCTGTCAAGCTTCCCATGACTGATCCCTCCCTCTGGTCCATCGGGACCCTCGGCAAGGTCCACGGCCTCAAGGGCCAGATGTACCTCAACCTCGCACCCGGCGGCCTCGAGAGGTTCGAGCTGGGCGAGAGGTTCTTTCTCGGCGCCGGCGCCGGTGAGCCCCGTCCCTGCGCGGTCACGCGTGTGGGAGGCACAGACCGGCGCCCGCTCGTCGTGACGGACCTGGCGGCGACGAGGGAGGAGGCCGTCACGCTGCAGGGGTCCGAGCTGCTGGCCGCGGGAGACGAGCTGGACGCTCAGCCGCACTACCGCGTCGGCGACCTTCTCGGGCTCCCCGTGCGCACGGCCTCGGGCCGGGCGGTGGGCGAGGTGCGCGACGTGCTCGAGGCGCCCGCCCACGAGATCCTGGTCGTGCGGGCGCCGGACGGCTCCGATGTGCTCATCCCGCTCGTCGACGAGCTGGTTACGCCGGACGACGGCGGGCTCGTGGTCGTCGACGGCCTGCTCGACGAGCCGGCGCACGGCGCGGAGGGCTGAGCCGTGCGCTTCGACGTCTTCACGCTGTTCCCCGAGGCGTTCGACTGGTACCTGGCCCAGGTGCACATCAAGGCCGCCCGCGAGCTCGGCCACGAGTTCGCGCTCACCAACTACCGCGACCACACGCCGCTGAGTCACCTGCAGGTCGACGACACGCCGTTCGGCGGCGGAGCCGGCATGGTGCTGCGCATCGATGTGGTCTGCGCCGCGTTCGAGGCGGCGTTCGGCGTAGATGCCGAACGCGTCCGGGAGACGCGGCGCGTCGTCGAGCTCACGCCCAAGGGGCGGCAGCTCGACGACGCGCTCGCCTCCGAGCTGGCCGCCGGCAGCGACGACCTCGTCCTGCTCTGCGGCCGCTACGAGGGCATCGACGAACGCGTCACGCACCTCATCAGCGACCGCGTCTCCATCGGCCCGTACGTGCTCTCCGGCGGCGAGGTCGCCGCGATGGCGATGCTCGACGCCGTGACCCGCAAGCTCCCCGGCGTGATCAGCAACCCGGAGAGCATCGTGAGCGAATCGCACGCGCCGGAGCTCGAGGGCGGGGCCGAATACCCGCACTACACACGGCCGGCCGAGTTCCGCGGCTGGGAGGTGCCCGAGGTGCTGCGCAGCGGGCACCACGCCGAGATCGAACGCTGGCGGGCGGAGCAGGTCAGAAAGCGGTAACATACCTCCTCGTGGCCGGAGCCCGGCAGGGTGTTTTGCGCCGTCCGGCTCGCCCTGCTAGACTAGCCGCCGCTTTTCTGACGAAAGACGAGGGTCCGTGAACGTAATCGAGAACATCGAGCGCGAGCAGCTGCGCGACGACATCCCCCAGTTCAAAGCCGGGGACAGTGTCAAGGTCCACTTCAAGGTGGTCGAGGGCAGCCGGCACCGCATCCAGGTCTTCCAGGGCATCGTGATCAAGCGTCAAGGTCAGGGCGTCCGCGAGACCTTCACCGTCCGCAAGCAGTCCTTCGGCGTCGGCGTCGAGCGCACGTTCCCCGTGCACTCGCCCAAGATCGACAAGATCGAGGTCACAGCCATCGGCGACGTGCGTCGCGCCAAGCTGTACTACCTGCGCCAGAAGGTCGGCAAGCAGGCGCGCGTCCGCGAGAAGCAGCGCTGACGCGGCGCGGCCGGCCCGGCCGTCGTGAAGCGAGTCTTTGAATACGCCGTCATCGCCGTCGTGGCGGTGCTCGTGGCGCTCGCGGTCCAGGCGTGGCTGATCAAGCCGTACCGCATTCCGTCTGAGTCGATGGTGGACACGCTGCGTCCTGGGGACCGCGTGCTCGTCAACCGCTTCGTGTATCACCTGCGCGAGCCCGAGCGCGGCGACGTCGTGGTCTTCCGGTATCCCAAAGACCCCACGGTGGTGTTCATCAAACGCATCGTCGGAGCCCCGGGAGACGTCCTCGAGGTCCGCAACGGCAGCCTGTACGTCAACGGTCGTCTGGCAAAGGAACCGTTCGTGCACCGCACCGACGGGCTCACCGACCCCACCGTCGCCCAGGCGTCCACAGCCGGGAGCACGCTGCACGATCCGTGGTCGCTGGCCGAACCATACAAAGTGCCTGCGGGCCAGTACTTCGTGATGGGCGACAACCGCACGGACAGCGACGACAGCAGAGACTGGGGCACGGTGCCGCGTGGCGCCATCGTCGGGGAGGGACTGGCCACGTACTGGCCGCTCTCCCGTCTCCACACGCTTTGATACACTCGCGCGGACTCGAGTCAGGAGAGAGATGAGCAACACATCGGATGCCTCCGAAGAGCACGGCGCCAAGAAGGTCACCACGGGCCGGACCATCCTCGAGTATGTCATCCTGGCGGTCGTCGCGATCGCCGTCGCGCTGCTCATCCAGGCGTTCCTCGTCAAGCCGTATCGCATCCCGTCGGAGTCGATGGAGAACACGCTGCTCATCGGCGACCGGGTGCTGGTGGACCGCATCTCGTGGCGGTTCTCGGACCCGGAGCGACAGGAGATCGTCGTCTTCCACCCTCCGTTCGCCGGGCCCGTGCTCATCAAGCGCATCATCGGCATGCCCGGCGACACCGTCTCGCTCAAGGACGGCGCCGTGTACATCAACGGCAAGAAGCTCGACGAGCCGTACGTGCGCCAGGTCAAGGGAAAGCCGGTCCCCAGCGAGCCCTTCGACAACGGGTTACCGTGGGCGCTGCAGCAGCCGTACAAGGTGCCCGTCGGCAACTACTTCGTGATGGGCGACAACCGCACCGACAGCGGCGACAGCCGCGAGTTCGGGCCGGTGCCGCGCAGCCAGCTGGTCGGCAAGGCGTTCGCCAGGTACTGGCCGCCCAGCCGTATCGGCGGAGTCTGACCGACCCGCCCCCGATGGGCTGAGCTGTGGCCGAGGCTGGAGGGGTCTCCGAGAAGTTCGCCTTCGACCTGGCGGCGGCCGGGAGGGACGGCGCTGCCGTGGCCGGCGCGGACGAGGCCGGCCGAGGGTGTCTCGCCGGGCCCATCGCCGCCGCGGCCGTCTGTCTGGACTACGCGGCGCTCGACGAGGCCGGCCGCGAAGCCCTCTCCGGCCTCGACGACTCCAAGCGTCTCACGAGGGAACGGCGTGAGGCGCTCTACGAGCCTATCTTCAGGTTCTCCCGCCAGGTGGTGGTCGTGCTTCTCTCTCCGGAGACCATCGATCGTGACGGTCTGCACCGGTGCAACCTCGGCGCCCTGGGGCGCTGCCTCGAGCGTCTGGACCCCGAGCCGGACGTCGCGCTCGTCGACGGCTTCCGTCTCCCCGGCTGCGCGCGCGAGCACCGGGCGGTCGTCGGCGGCGACCGCCTCTCCGCCGCCGTCGCCGCGGCGTCCATCGTCGCCAAGGTGACTCGCGACCGGGTCATGCGCGGTCTGCACGACAGCTACCCCCAGTACGGCTTCGACAGCCACGTGGGCTACGCCACCGCGGTGCACCAGGCAGCCATCTGCGAGCACGGTGTATGCGAGCTGCACCGTCTCTCGTTCGCGAGCGTGGCGTACCAGCAGCTCGGCCTGGACATGGACGCCGGCGCTTCCTCCTGACCCGGCGCCCGGTTCCCAACCGCTCAACGTCACCCGCACCACCCGATCGGCACCCTCCGCGCCACGGCGCGCCCGTCCTAGGCTGCCGGATGTGAACGCGCGCCAACAGTTCGGACGCGCCGCCGAGGCGGCGGCGGCACGGCACCTGACCCGGCAGGGATGGGTGCTGCTGGGCCGTAACGTGCACATCGGCCGCGGCGAGCTCGACCTCATCGTCCGCCGCGGCGGCGTACTCGCTTTTGTCGAGGTCAAGGCGCGCCGCTCTGCGACCTGCGGGGCGCCCGAGGACGCGGTCGACTGGCGCAAGCGCCGCCAGGTCGCCCGGCTCGCTGAGCTTTGGCTGGGGGCGCGGCCGTGGGTGCTGCACGGGGTCGACGACGTGCGCTTCGACGTCATTGCCGTCGACGCCACGGTGCGCCCGCCGCGTATCCGGCACCTGCCCGGCGCGTTCACGCTCGACGGATAGGCAAGCGATCCCGGGTGATCCGGCGGAGAGGGGGGAGAGCCGTGCTCGCACGCGTGGCCAGCGAGGCGCTCAACGGGCTGCAGGGGCATCCGGTGTGGGTGGAGGCCGACATCGTGGCTGCTGCACCCGCCTTCAGCGTCGTGGGGCTCCCCGACGCCGCCGTCCAGGAGAGCCGTGAGAGGGTGCGCGCAGCCATCGTCAACTCCGGGTTCGAGTTCCCCTCGCGCCGCATCACCGTCAATCTCGCGCCGGCGGACCTGCGCAAGGAGGGCCCTTCGTTCGACCTGCCCATCGCCCTCGCCTTTCTGCTCGCCACCGGCCAGGTGCGAGACGGCGCGGACGGGCGCGGGCCGCTCGCGGCCGTCGGCGAACTCGGGCTCGACGGCAGCCTGCGGCCGGTCGCGGGTGCGCTCGCCGTGGCGCAGAGCCTGCGCGCTCGCGGTGTGCGCGGGCTCGTGCTCCCGCACGGCAACGCCGGCGAGGCTTCTCTCGTGCCCGGCCTCGAGGTGTACCCGGCGGGGTCGCTCGCCGAGGCGGCGAGGCAGCTGGAGGCCGGCGGCGGCGCAGCGGCACCGCCGGCCGATCTCGCCGCCCTGCTCTCAGAAGCTCCACCGGGCGATGCCGACTTCGCCGACATCGCCGGGCAGGGCGGGGTGAAGCGCGCCCTCGAGGTGGCGGTCGCCGGCGCCCACAACGTGCTCATGCAGGGGCCTCCGGGCGCCGGCAAGACGATGCTCGCTCGCCGATTGCCCGGCATCATGCCCCCGCTCACCCCGCCCGAGGCGGTCGAGATCACGCGCATCCACAGCGTCGCAGGGCTCCTGCCTCCCGGCGTGCCGCTGGTGGTGCGGCGGCCCTTCCGGGCGCCGCACCACACGATCTCGTCGCCCGGGCTCGTGGGCGGCGGCGGCACGCCGCGCCCGGGCGAAGTCAGCCTCGCGCACCTCGGCGTGCTCTTCCTCGACGAGTTCCCCGAGTTTCGGCTGTCCGCGCTCGAGGGCCTGCGCCAGCCGCTCGAGGACGGGGAGGTGACCATCAGCCGGCGGCTGCAGTCGGTCACGTATCCGGCGCGGCTCATGCTCGTCGCGGCCATGAACCCCTGCCCCTGCGGGTTCTACGGTGACGGCCGCCGCGAATGCTCCTGCGAGGGGTACCGGCTGCGGCAGTACCGCAGCCGCCTCAGCGGGCCGCTCCTGGACCGTATCGACATGCGGCTGGACGTGCCCCCCGTGCCGCCTCAGGAGCGCCGGGAGGCGGGCAGCGCGGAGTCCTCCGTCGCCGTGCGCGAGCGCGTCTGCGCGGCCCGGCGAAGGCAGCAGAAGCGCTTCGCCGGTACGGGTGTGTACGCCAACGCGCACATGAGCGCACGGCAGTTGCGGCGCTTCTGCCGGCTCGACGCCGAGACGGTCCGGCGTCTGGACCTCGCCTACGACACCATGTCTCTCAGCGCCCGCGCCGCCGACAGGGTCGTGAAGGTCGCGCGCACCATCGCCGACCTGGCCGGCGCCGAGCACATCGCCGCGCAGCACCTCGCGGAGAGTCTCACCTACCGCGGGCTGGAGGAGGACCTCAATGGGTGAGCCTCCCGCCGGCGCCAGGGCGATGTGCGTGTGGCTGGGGACCCTGGCGTCCTACCGTCCGGGGTTCGTCGGCGAGCTCGTCCTGAGGTACCGGACGACGGCTCAGGTGCTGGCCCAGCCGCCCGGCGACATCGCCGAGCTCGCGCTGCGTCGCCGCCGCAGGAGCGGGAGGGCGGCAGCCGGGGCTCCCGCGTCCCGCGACGCCGCCGAGGACGCTTCGGACGCCGCGCGGTTCGCCGCCGTCCTCGCTGAAGGTCCGCTGGCCTGTCTGCGGCGTGCGGAGAGTCGCCCGCCCGGTGACCTGGTCATCGCCTGGAGTGAATCCCTCTACCCGGACCAGTTGCGGGACCTCGGCGACCCTCCGCTGTGCCTGTTCGTGCGTGGCGGGGCCGACCGCGACACCGTGCGCGCGCGGGTCTCCGCGATCGTCGACGCGCCCCTCGTTGCGGTGGTGGGGACGCGCAGGCCGTCGCCGTACGGCCTGGACATGGCGCGCAGCATCGCGGGCGGACTGGCGCGCGCAGGGCTCATCGTCGTGAGCGGGATGGCTCTGGGCGTGGACGCGGCGGCGCAGAAGGCGGCCGTGGACGCAGAGGTCGCCCTGAGCCCGGTCACCGTGGCCGTTCTGGGGTGCGGCGCGGACGTCGCGTACCCTCGCAGCAACGCGAGGCTCTACGCTCGGATCGCGCGGAGCGGCCTCGTGGTCAGCGAGTTCGCGTGGGGGGTGCCGGCCCGCGCCTGGCGGTTTCCCGCCCGCAACCGGGTCATGGCTGCTCTGGGGCGGGCGGTGGTCCTCGTGGAGGGAGCGGAGCGCAGCGGCGCGCGGATCACCGTGGGGCACGGCCTCGACATCGGCCGCGAGGTGCTGTGCGTGCCCGGCGAGGCCGGACGCAAGCTGAGCCAGGCGCCGAACCGGCTCCTTGGGCACGGCGCCTGCGTCTGCGAGAGCGCCGAGGACGTGCTCACGGCGATCGGTGTGGGCGCGAGCCGGGAAGAGGCGGGCGCCGCGCCGCCGCTCCCCGTGTACGTGCTGGACCACGGGGGCGCGGCCATCCGCGACGTCCTGGAGGCGCTTTCGGAGGCGTCGCTGACCATCGACCAGCTGGCCGGGCGCTGCGGGCTCACGGCCGCCAAGGCCGCCTCGGCGGTCAGCGATCTGGAGATCGAAGGTCTGGCGCGCCGCGTCCAAGGAGGGAGGTACCGGCTGTTGCGGCAGTGACAAGAAGCCGGTTGAGGCAGGAAGGCGAGTCGCGAGCGTTGAAGCCTAGGTCGCCTCAGGGGGTATCAGGTGACGACTGCGCGCGAGCCGCGTCCCGTACAGAACGAATCGACAGAGACTGCCGCGGCGCAGGCCGATCCCGCCGGGCGCCACCTGGCGTTTCTGCGCGACCTCGAAGTGCGCGGCGGTTCGGCGGCGACGCGCCGCTCCTACGCCTCCGACCTCCAGCAGTTGCTCGAGTGGCTCGCCGGCCGCCGGCTGACCGTCGAGCAGCTCGGCCGCCGCGAGGTGCGCGCCTTCTCGGCCGACCTCGGACGGCGCGGGTACGCTCCGGCCACCCTGGCGCGCAAACTGTCCACGCTGCGCGGGCTCACCCGGTTCCTCACCGAGTCGGCCGTGCTCCCGGCCGACCCCGCCCGCAGTCTGCCGGGCCCGCGCCGCCGCAGGCGCCTGCCCCGCGTGCTGAGCCTGCACGAGGTCGACTCGCTGGTCGCGGCCACCGAGGGCACCGATCCGCTGGCGCTGCGCGACCGCCTGGTCCTCGAGATGCTGTACGGCTGCGGTCTGCGCAGCATGGAGCTCGTCGCCCTGCGCCTCGGCGACGTCCAGGCCGCCCAAGCGCAGCTCGTCGTGCGCGGCAAGGGCGGCAAACAGCGCATCGTGCCGCTTGGCGACGAGGCGGCGGCGGCGTTGCGCAGGTATCTGGACCGCGGCCGCGGCGAGCTCGAGCGTCAGCGGGGTACTGTGGCGGGCGCCGGGAGGGCTACTTCCGCCCGGCGCGACGAGCCTCTGCTCCTCTCGCGGAGCGGCCGCGCACTTCTCACCTCTGACGTGCGGCGGGTCGTAGTAAAATACAGTCGGCTTGCGGGAATCGCACCGGCGTCGCCGCACATGTTGCGGCACGCCTACGCGACACACATGCTCGAGAGGGGAGCGGATCTTCGTGCCATCCAGGAGTTGCTCGGGCATGCCTCCGTGTCTACCACGCAGGTGTACACCCACGTCAGCGGGGCACACTTGCGTCGCACCTACGATCTCCACCACCCGCGAGCTTAAAGGCATGGCCTGAGATGACGCGGCTCGACGAGGACAAGGTACGAGAGCTCTGGGGACGCTACAAGTTCCAGGGCGACAAGGCTGCGCGCGACCGCCTCATCCTGGCGTACTCGCCGCTGGTCAAGTACGTCGCCGGCCGGATGAGCAACGGCCTGCCGTCGCACATCGAGGAGTCGGACCTCATCAGCTACGGGCTGCTGGGCCTCATCGGCGCGCTCGAGCGCTTCGACCCCGACCGCGAGATCAAGTTCGAGACCTACGCGATCTCGCGCATCAAGGGGTCCATCATCGACGAACTGCGCTCTCTCGACTGGGTGCCACGCTCTGTGCGCAGCAAGGCTCGCGAGATCGAGAAGGTCTGCGCCGTGCTCGAGAACCGCATGCAGCGCGCGCCCACCGACCAGGAGATCGCCGAGGAGTTGCACATCTCGGTGCCGGAGTTCCAGCAGTCGCTCACGCAGATCGCCAATACCAGCATCGTCGCCCTCGACGAGCTGTGGTCCATCTCCGGGTCGGACGGCGACCAGGCGTCGCTCATCGACACGCTCGAAGACCCCAAGGCCAAGGACCCCTCCCGGGCGCTCGACCTCAGCGAGATGAAGGCACGCCTGGCGGCGGCCATCGACGCCCTGCCCAAGCGCGAGAAGATCGTCATCGCGCTGTACTACTACGAGAACCTCACACTGCGCGAGATCGGCGAGGTGCTCGGGGTGACCGAGTCCCGCGTCTCGCAGCTTCACACCAAGGCGATCCTGCGCCTCAAGGGCCGGCTGCGCGACGAGATCGAGCCGGCCGCCATCGGCTGACGTAGCCGCCGGTGCGTGACGGCCGTTCTGCCGGCGCGTCGGCGCGCATGTGTCCTCTGGCCCGAAACGCTCGTTTCTGGTAGTATTGCCGACCGTTGTGTCCAAGCCGACCCGGTGGACCCGCAGGTCCGTGGCGGTGTCGGGCGGGAGGCGCTTGCGAGCGTCATCCACGCGCGATTCCACTGATCTGTCTGCCGGAACAGAGTGGCGGCGCGGCCGCCGGCGCTCCCGCGCCGAGCACGCGCCGCCGTAACCGTCTTCAGAAGGAGGCAGTCATGCCTGCATTCAGCCAGCACACGGTGAGCATGAAGGACCTGCTCACGAGCGGCGTCCACTTCGGCCACCAGACCCGCCGCTGGAACCCCAAGATGAAGCAGTTCATCTTCGGCGAGCGCGGCGGCATCTACATCATCGACCTGCAGAAGACGACCGTCCTCATCGACGAGGCGTGCGACTTCCTCAAGAAGACCGCCGAGCGTGGCGGCAGCGTGCTCTTCGTGGGCACCAAGAAGCAGACGCAGGAGACCATCAAGGAGCAGGCCGAGCGCGTGGGCATGCCGTACGTCTCCAACCGCTGGCTCGGCGGGCTGCTCACCAACTTCAGCACCCTGAGCAAGCGCATCAAGCGCATGCACGAGCTCCGCGAGCTCAGCGAGAACGGCTCCCTCGACCTGCTGCCGACCCGCGAGGCCATGCAGTTGCGCGCCGACCTGCGCAAGCTCGAGCAGAACCTCGGCGGCGTCTCCGGCATGGACCGCCTGCCGGCGGCCGTGTTCGTGGTCGACCCCCGCAAGGAGGCGATCGTCGTCAAGGAGGCTCGCAAGCTCAAGATCCCGATCATCGGCCTCGTCGACACCAACTGCGACCCGGACGAGATCGACTACATCATCCCCGGCAATGACGACGCTATCCGCAGCTGCTCGCTGATCGTGCGCACCATGGCCGACGCCGTGGCGCAGGGCCGTCAGTTGCTCACCGAGGCCCAGATGAAGGCCGAGGCGGAGCGCAAGGCCGCCGAGGAGGCCGCGGTGGCCGCAGCCGTCGCGGCAGCTGAGGCCGAGGCGGCCGAGCAGGCCGCAGCCGCGAAGGCCGACGCCGAGGCCGCGAAGGCCCAGGCGGAGGCTCCGGCCAAGGACGCCAAGCCGGCCGCCAAGCCCGCGCCCAAGGCTGAGGCGCCCAAGGCCGAGGCCAAGCCGGCCGCCAAGGCCGCGCCCAAGGCAGAGGCGCCCAAGGCAGAGGCCAAGCCTGAGGCCGCCAAGCCCGCGCCCAAGTCCGAGGCGCCCAAGGCCGAGGCCAAGCCGGCCGCCAAGGCCGCGCCCAAGGCTGAGGCGCCCAAGGCCGAGGCCAAGCCCGAGGCCGCCAAGGCAGCGCCGAAGGCCGACGAGAAGCCCGCCAAGAAGCCGGCCGCCAAGAAGGCCGCCGAGCCGAAGGCCGACGAGGCCAAGACTGATGAGCCCAAGGCCGAGAAGAAGGCCGTGGAGCCCAAGGCCGACGCCAAGGCCGAGTGACACCCGAAGACGAACGAACGCCGACCCTACGAAAGGATCGTGCTGTGGCTGAGATCACCGCTGCACTGGTAAAGGAGCTCCGCGAGAAGAGCGGGGCCGGGATGATGGACTGCAAGAAGGCGCTGACGGCGACCGCCGGCGACCTCGAGAAGGCTATGGACGAGCTGCGCAAGTCCGGCCTCGCCACCGCCCAGAAGAAGAGCGCCCGGGCCACCAAGGACGGCGCCGTCGACTCGTACATCCACGCCGGCGGCAAGATCGGCGTGCTCGTCGAGGTCGGCGTCGAGACCGACTTCGTCTCGCGCAGCGAGCCCTTCAGGGAATTCACTCACGACCTCGCCATGCAGGTCGCCGCGGCTTCGCCGATCTGGGTCTCCCGCGACGAGGTCCCCGAGGACATCATCGCCCGCGAGAAGGCCATCTACGCCGAGTCCGACCAGATCAAGGGCAAGCCGGAGAACGTGATCGAGAAGATCATCACCGGCAAGCTCGAGAAGTTCTTCGGCGAGACCTGTCTCATGGAGCAGGCCTTCGTCAAGGACCCGGACCGCACCATCGAGCAGGTCCGCACCGACCTCGTCGGCGTCATCGGCGAGAACGTCGAGGTGCGGCGCTTCGTGCGTTTCCAGCTCGGCGAGACGACGGTAGCGGGCTGACCCGCATGGAAGGCGAGCCGGGCATACGCGCCTTCCACCGCGTCCTTCTCAAGCTCAGCGGCCAGGCGCTGGGCGGCGAGACGCGGGCGATCGACCCGGCGACGACGAAGTCGATCGCCGGGACCATCAAGGTCGCCCGCAGCCTCGACGTCGACATCGCCATCGTCGTCGGCGGCGGCAACATCTTTCGCGGCATGGCAGCGGCCGCCGGCGGCATGGACCGCACCACCGGCGACCACATCGGCATGATGGCCACGGTGCAGAACGCCCTCGCCCTCCAGGACGCGCTCGAGGACGAGGGGGTCGACACGCGGGTCATGAGCGCAATCGAGATCAGGGCCGTCTGTGAGCCCTACATCCGCCGTCGCGCCATCCGCCACCTCGAGAAGGGTCGTGTGGTCATCTGCGCCGCCGGCACCGGCAACCCGTACTTCAGCACGGACTCCGCGGCGGCGCTCCGAGCCCTCGAGCTTGAGTGCGAGGCCATCCTCATGGCCAAGCGCACGTTCGACGGCGTATACACTGCGGACCCTGAAAAGGACCCGGCGGCGACGTTCATCTCCGACATCACACACTTGCAGGCGATCGAGCGCGGGCTCAAGGTCATGGACACGACCGCGCTGAGCCTCTGCATGGACAACCGCATGCCGATCCATGTCTTCAAGATGACCGGCGACAACATCGTGCGCGTGCTGTCCGGCGAGCGCGTTGGCACCGTGGTGCACACGCCCGCCGCCGGCTGACATCGGCAAAGGGAGGACCGGTGGAAAAAGAGCTGCTCGCTGACGCCAAGCATCGCATGGCCAAGGCCGTCGAGGCTGTGAAGACCGAGTTCAACACCGTGCGCAGCGGCCGCGCCAGTGTCGGCCTGCTGGACCGCATCCACGTGGACTATTACGGCACGTCCACGCCGCTCAAGCAGATGGCCAACATCGCCGCCCCGGAGCCCCGCCTGCTCACCATCCAGCCGTTCGACAAGACGGCCATGAAGTCCATCGAGAAGGCCATCATGGAGAGCGATCTCGGCCTCAACCCGAGCAGCGACGGCCAGGTCATCCGCCTGCCGATCCCCGCGCTCACCGAGGAGCGTCGCCGCGATCTCGTCAAGATGGTGCACCGCCTGGCTGAGGACGGCCGCGTGGCCGTGCGCAACGTCCGCCGCGACTGCATGAAGGACCTCAAGGAGCTCGTCCATGAGGGCGAGGTCGGCGAGGACGCCGAGGTGCGCTCCGAGAAGGAGCTCCAGAAGTACACGGACGAGCACGTCCACGAGATCGACGAGCTCCTCAAGCACAAGGAAGCCGAGATCCTCGAGGTCTGAGCCGGCCTGCGGCCGGCGCCCGCCTCGAGTCCCGAACCTCATGGCTTCGCTGCGCACGTGGCTGGCCGGCTGGCGGCTGCGCAAGTCGTCCGGCGCCGCCGAGCCGGCGGCCGGCGGCGCCACCTGCCGGTACCTCGCCATCATCATGGACGGCAACGGCCGCTGGGCGCAGGGGAGAGGCCTGCCCGTCGCCGCCGGCCATCGCGCCGGCGCCAAGTCGCTGCGCCGCGTGCTCGAGCACGCGCTCGACCTCGGCATCCAGGAGGTCACGGTCTACTCCTTCAGCACGGAGAACTGGAACCGGCCCAGGGATGAGGTCGCAGCGCTCATGCAGCTGTTCATAGAGATGATAGATTCGCAGGTGCCCGACATGCACGAGCGAGGGGCGCGCGTGCGCTTCGTCGGGCGGCGCGAGGGGGCGCCGGACGAGCTCGTGCGCCGTATCGAGGAGGCTGAGGCGCTGACCGCTGCGAACACGAAGATGACGCTCTTCATCGCCTTCAGCTACGGCGGCAGGCGCGAACTGCTCGACGCGGCCCGGGGTCTGGCCGCCGAGTACGCCGCAACGGCCGGCGGCTCGAGCGCTCCCGCGGGCGCGCCGGACTTCGGCGAAGACGACCTCCGGCGTCACCTGTACGCGCCCGAGATGCACGACCCGGAGCTGCTCATCCGTACCTCCGGGGAGCTGCGCATCAGCAACTTCCTGCTCTGGCAGTGCGCCTACTCGGAGCTGTATTTCAGCGACCGCCTCTGGCCCGACTTCGGCCCCGAGGACCTGGACGCGGCGCTGGCCGACTACGCCGGCCGCCAGCGCCGGTTCGGCGGCCGCCGCGCGGCCGCTCCGGACGTGCCGGCCGCCGCCAACCCGGCCGTCCGCGACGCCGGTGAGGGCGGAGCGTCGTGACGACGCGCATCATCACCGGCTTCGTCCTCGCCGTCCTGACGATCGTGCTCGTCTATCACGGCGGCCTCATCTTCTTCTTCGTCGTCGCCGTCCTGGCGTTGCTGGCGCTCAACGAGTTCTACCGGCTCACTAGGAGGTACAGGCCGCTCCCGCTGGCCGGGCTCGCGGGTGTGGCGCTGATGGTGTGCATGGCCTGGTTCTTCAGCCCGATCGCCATCTTCGGCGCCGTGTGCGCCGGCGTGCTCTTCACGGCGCTGCTGGGGCTCCTGGCCGGTCCCAAGCCCGGCGTGACCGTGCGCATGGCGGTCACCGTGCTCGGCATGCTCTACATCGGCCTCGGGTTCAGCGCCGTCCTGCTGCTCGGGCCGATGGACCAGCACGGCAAGATCCTGCTCACGGTCATCTTCGGCACGTGGGCCGGCGACACCATGGCCTACTTCACCGGCCGGTACTTCGGCAGCACGCCCATGGCGCCGGTGCTCTCGCCCAAGAAGACCTGGGAGGGCTTCGCCGGCGGCGCCATCAGCACGGTGCTGCTGGTCATGTTCTTCGGGCTGTACACCACACTGCACCCGGGCGGCTCGTTCCTGCTGGGTCTGACCATCGCCGTCGCCGGCCCGCTCGGCGACCTCTTCGAGAGCCTCGTCAAACGCGACGTGCAGATCAAGGACTCCGGCCGCGGCATCCCCGGGCACGGCGGCGTGCTCGACCGGTTCGACGCGCTGATCTTCGCGGCGGTCGCGTCGTACTTCGTGCTGACGCTGGTCGTCGGGCTCTGAGCTCCCCGGCGCGGCCGCTTCGCACGCTCCTCGGGCGCTCTGCACGCCTAGGGTCGCGCGCCCGGACGTAGAATCTCTCCTCAGTTGTCCGTTTCGGCTACGGAACTCCGCGCGCGTGCCGATAGAGATACCAGAGCAGAGACCAGTGGAGGTCGCATGAAGGTCGTCATCCTCGCCGGCGGGCTGGGCACGCGCCTGTCTGAGGAGACCCAGGTCAGGCCCAAGCCGATGGCGGAGATCGGAGAGCACCCGATCCTCTGGCACATCATGAAGATCTACGGCGAGCAGGGCTTCACCGACTTCGTGGTCTGCCTCGGCTACAAGGGCTACCTGGTGAAGGAGTACTTCGCCAACTACTTCCTGCACAACTCCGATGTGACCTTCGACCTGCAAGGCCAGTGCATGGAGGTCCACCAGAACACCGTCGAGCCCTGGCGGGTGACGCTGGTGGACACCGGCGCGCAGACGCAGACGGGCGGCCGCCTCAAGCGCGTGGCGCCCTACGTCGCCGACGGGACGTTCATGATGACCTACGGCGACGGCGTCGCCGATATCGACCTCGACGCCCTGCTGCGCTTCCATGAAGAGCAGGGGCGGCTGGCGACCGTCACTGCGGTCCAGCCGCCCGGCCGCTTCGGCTCTCTGCGCCTGGACCAGGACGGCACCTGCGTGCGCGACTTCGTCGAGAAGCCCGACGGCGACGGCGCCTGGATGAACGGCGGGTTCTTCGTGCTGGAGCCGGAGGTTCTGGAGTACATCGGCGGGGACGACATGCTGTGGGAGCAGGAGCCGCTCGAGCGGCTCTCGCGGGAAGGACAGTTGGCCGCGTACAGGCACGCGGGGTTCTGGCAGCCGATGGACACCCTGCGGGACCTGCGCACCCTGGAGAGTCTGTGGGAGAGCGGGGCGGCACCCTGGAAGCTGTGGTGAAGTTCGGCGGAGCGTATGCGGGCCGGCGCGTGTTCGTGACCGGCCATTCGGGGTTCAAGGGATCCTGGCTCAGTTCTTGGCTGCTTGCTCTGGGCGCCGAGGTGACGGGCTACGCTCTCGAGCCGCCTACGCAGCCCAGCCTTTTCGAGGCGGCCGGTCTAAGCACCCAGGTCCGGCACGTCGTCGCTGACGTCCGCGACCCAGAGGCGCTGGAGCGCGAGATCCTGGCGGCGCGCCCGGAGGTCGTGTTCCACCTGGCCGCGCAGCCGATCGTCCGCGAGAGCTACACCCGGCCTCGCGAGACGTTCGAGACCAATGTGATGGGCACCGTCAACCTCCTCGAGGCGGTGAGGCGGTGCCCCTCGGTGGGGGCAGTCGTGGTCGTCACGAGCGACAAGTGCTACCGCAATCGAGACGACGGCGAGCGGTTCGGCGAGGACGACCCGTTGGGCGGTCGCGACCCTTACAGCGCGAGCAAGGCCTGCGAGGATCTCGTCGGTGCGGCTTACGGGACGAGTTTCCTGCGCGACCGCGGAGTCGTGGTCGCCACCGCCCGGGCCGGCAACGTCATCGGCGGCGGCGACTGGGCTCCCGATCGGCTCGTGCCCGACTGCGTCCGTGCTCTCGTCGCCGGCGTGCCCGTAGGGGTGCGCAGCCCGGACGCGGTGCGCCCCTGGCAGCATGTGCTCGAGCCTCTCTCCGGCTACCTCCTTCTGGCCGCCCGTGCGCTTGAAGACGACGCGGAGCTAGCCGGCGCGTGGAACTTCGGCCCGGCGCCGGACGATTCGGGTCTTCCGGTGAGCTGGGTGGTGGAGCGGTTCGTCGAGGAGTGGGGAGCGGGGGCGTGGCTACGGGTCCCCGACGTGACCGATGGGCCACATGAGGCGCGCCATCTGGATGTGGCCAGCGACAAGGCGGCTCGTGAGCTCTGTTGGGCTCCCGCGTGGGGCTCTCTCGAGGCTGTGCGTCGCACCGCAGAGTGGTACAAGCGCTTCTTCAGCAGTCCCGCGGAAGCCGCTTCCTTCGTGCAGCACGACATCGACGCATACGCCGCCGCGTCGGCGCCGGCCGGCGGCGGACAGCCAAGGGCGGCCGCGGAATGACCGGGTCGCGGACTCCTGACGAGCTGCGCGCGCAGATCATGGGTCTCGTGCGCGAATATCACGCAGCCAACTGGGGCAGCAGCGAGGCCTTCGTACCCGGGGAGAGCCGCGTGCCGTATGGCGGGCGGGTGTTCGGCGCCGAGGAGATCGAGAGCCTTGTGGACGCGTCCCTCGACTTCTGGCTCACGCACGGGCGCTACGCGGATCGCTTCGAGCAGGAGTTGGCGGCGTTCCTGGGGCTGCAGCACTGCGTACTCGTGAACTCAGGGTCCTCGGCCAACCTGCTGGCGTTCATGGCCCTCACGTCCGAGAGGCTAGGGGACCGCGGGATCCGGCGCGGCGACGAGGTGCTCACCGTCGCAGCGGGTTTCCCGACCACCGTCGCGCCAATCGTCCAGTTTGGCGCGGTGCCGGTGTTCGTCGACGTCCGCGCCGACACCGCGAATGTCGACGTCGGAGCGCTGGAGGCGGCAGTCGGCGCGCGCACCAAGGCGGTCATGCTCGCGCACACGCTTGGCGACCCCTTCGAGGTCGATGCCGTGCGTGGGGTTTGCAAACGGCACGGCCTGTGGCTCATCGAAGACAACTGCGACGCTCTGGGGTCGCTCTTCAACGGCCGTCCGACCGGCGGGTTCGGTCATCTGGGCACGTCGAGCTTCTATCCGCCGCACCACATCACGATGGGTGAGGGCGGGGCGGTGTACACCGACGACGACGAGCTCGCGACCATCGTCCGGTCGCTACGGGATTGGGGCAGGGACTGCGTCTGCCGGAGCGGGGAGGACGACCGCTGCGGCCGGCGCTTCTCCCGCCAGTCGGGCACATTGCCCTTCGGCTACGACCACAAGTACGTGTACTCCGAGTTTGGCTACAACCTTAAGGTCACAGAGATGCAGGCGGCGGTGGGCTGCGCGCAGCTCCGCCGCCTCGCCGAGTTCACCAGGCTGCGGCGCGAGCACCGCGACGCGATCGTCGGGCAGCTGGCGCCGGTCGCGCAGTACCTGCGGCCGCAGGAGGCCACCCCCGGCAGCGAGCCGAGCTGGTTCGGGCTCCTGCTGACCGTGACGGAGGAGGGGAAGGCCGCCGGGCTGACGCGCGACGGCATCGTCGCGCGTCTCGAGGCCAAGCGCGTCCAGACCCGCATGCTGTTCGCCGGCAACATGGTACGTCAGCCATGCTTCGACGGCACGCGCGCCCGCGAGGAGGCCGGCGACGCCACGGGCGCCGGCTACCGCGTTGCCGGGCCGCTCGCCGAGACCGACCGCATCATGACCGATGCATTCTGGGTCGGCGTCTACCCGGGCCTCACGGACGAGATGCTCGCGTACATTGGCGACCAGGTGCTGCTCGCCTGCGAGGCGAGGTGAGCGCCGTGCCGGAGACTCACCGAGGCCAGGGCCCGCCTCCGGCCCCGGGCGACTGGCGATCGTCCTCGAGGACCTGAGCTACTGGCCGGCCGTCGGGCGGCGTCATCCGCGTGTGCCGCTCGCCGCAGGGAGCAGATCCTGTATCTCGTCGTCGGCGGCTGGAACACCCTGTTCGGGTATCTTGATCTGGGCACTGCTCCAGTACCTGCTGCACGACTACGTGTACTACCTGTTGATCCTGGTCCTGGCGTGGTTCCCGGCAGTGCTGAACGCCTACATCGGCTACCGCATCTTCGTGTTCCGCAGCAAGGGAAGATCTGGCGCGAGTTGCCGCGCTTCTCGCTCGTCTACGTCGGGACGCTGTGCATCAGCCTGGTGCGTGCTGCCGATCCTGCTGCATGTGCTGCCGTTCAACATCTACGTGACCCAGGTGCTCTTCACGGCGTGATGGTCGTCTGCAGCTATCTGGCGCACAAGTTCTTCAGCTTCAAGGGCGCTCGATGACGGTCAATCCATTGCAGGCGGACCTGGATGGGATTCTCGCCCAGACCTCCGGGGCGTGGGAGGAGCTGCGCGGAGCGCGCTTGTTCGTGACCGGGGGGACGGGCTTCTTCGGGCGCTGGCTGCTGGAGTCGTTCGTGGCGGCGAACGACGCCCTCGACCTCGACGCCTCGGCTCTGGTGCTCTCTCGAGACCCCGAGGCCTTCCGCCGCAAGGCTCCGGACCTGGCCTCCCACGGTGCGCTCCGGTTCCACGCCGGGGACGTGCGTGATTTCGCGTTCCCGCCTGGTGAGTTCCGCTACGTGATCCATGCGGCCACGGACTCCGTCGCAAGGCTCGGTGCCGGGCAGGCCGCCCTGCTGGAGACGATCGTCGGCGGGACGCGGCGCGTCCTGGACTTCGCTGTGCAGGCGCGGACCGCGAAGCTCCTGTTCGCGAGCTCGGGCGCCGTCTATGGCCCTCAGCCGCTCGAGATGGCGCGCCTCCCGGAGACCTACGACGGCGGTCCCGACCCGCTGGATCCTCAGTCAGCCTACGGCGAAGGGAAGCGTGCCGCCGAGCTTCTCTGCGCCGTCTCTGCTCAAGAGGGAGAGTTGGAGCCCAAGATCGCTCGCTGCTTCGCGTTCGTCGGGCCGCACATGGCTCTGGACGCGCACTTCGCCGTCGGCAACTTCATCCGCGACGGCGTCGAGGGAGGGCCCATCCGCGTGCACGGGGACGGGACACCGCTGCGCTCGTATCTCTATGCCGCCGACATGGCGGTCTGGCTGTGGACCATCCTGTTCCGCGGCCGGGAGTGCGTGGCGTACAACGTGGGGTCCGAGGACGCCCGCAGCATCTCCGAGTGGGCCGGCCTGGTTGCGGATCACTTCTCGCCGCGCCGCGAAGTCGTGGTCGAGGACCAGGCGGCCTCTGGGCGACTCAACCGGCAGCGATACGTGCCGATGACCACTAGAGCCCGGGAGGACCTGGGCCTGCGGGAGGTCACCAGTCCGCGGGCCGCCATCGACAAGACCATCCGCGCTGCCCGGGGCAGCACCGTCTGACGATCATGGGAGTGGGCCAGATGAAGGACATCAAGATCGGCAACGCCTTCGTCGGTGACGGGCGCCCCTGCTTCGTCGTCGCAGAGATCGGTATCAACCACAACGGCGACGTCGGCATCGCCAAGAACCTGATCGACGTCGCCGAGGCGTCCGGGTGCAATGCCGTGAAGTTCCAGAAGCGCACGGTAGACGTCGTGTACTCTCTCGAGGAGCTCGCGAAGCCGCGAGAGACTCCGTTCGGCATGACCAACGGCGACCTGAAACGCGGTCTCGAGTTCGGTCGGCCGGAGTATGAGCAGATCGACTTCTACTGCCGCGAGCAGGAGATCCCCTGGTTCGCCTCATGCTGGGACGAGGAGTCGGTGGACTTCATCGACCAGTTCGACCCGCCGTGTTACAAGGTCGCCTCCGCTAGTCTGACGGACGACGCCTTGCTCAGACACACGCGGTCCAAGGGCAAGCCCGTGATCCTCTCCACCGGGATGAGCACGCTGGAGCAGATCGACCATGCGGTCGACGTGCTTGGCACCGACGACTTGATTATCCTGCAGGCCACGAGCACCTATCCGGCCGACTACACCGAGCTCGACTTGAGGGTCATCCCCCTGTTGCGTGAGCGCTACGGCATACCCGTGGGCTACTCCGGACACGAGACGGGGATCGCGACGTCCGTGGCGGCCGTCGCTCTGGGCGCCTGCGTCGTCGAGCGGCACATCACCATGGAGCGCTCGATGTGGGGCTCAGACCAGGCTGCGTCGCTGGGCCCCAGCGGCATCATGCGGCTGCTGCGTGACATCCGCCTCGTCGAGGCCTCGCTCGGCACCGGCGAGAAGCGTGTGTTCGACCGCGAGAAGCCCATTATTGACAAGCTCCGCCGCGTGGGAGCGCATGGATGACGGCGATCAAGGCCATAGCGCTCGACGTCGACGGCGTGCTGACCGACGGGTCCTTCGTGTGGGGGCCCGACGACGCCGAGTTCAAGAGCTTCTCGTTCCGCGATGTCATGGGCATCTCCCTCGGAAGGAAGGCCGGGCTGACCTTCGCCCTGATCTCGGGTGAGCCCAGCCCGCTGGTCGACCGCTTCGCTCGCAAGATGGGCATAGAGAGCGTCTTCAAGGGGTGCAAGGACAAGGCCGCAGCGCTGCGGGAGTTCGCGGCGACCGAGGGGCTGGCTTTGGATGAGATCTGCTTCGTGGGCGACGATGTGAACGACCTTCCCGCCTTCGCCATCGCGGGCGCAGCGGCCGCTCCCGCCGACGCACATGCGAGCGCCAGGGACGCGGCCGCGTATGTGGCTGCAGCATGCGGCGGTCATGGCGCGGTCCGGGAGATCGTGGACCGGCTGCTGGCCGGCGGTCTTGCCAGCGCCCAGCACTTGGAGTGAGACCATGTCCATGAGACTGTCCGACTACGTGTTCCAGTTCCTCGCCGGCAAGGGAGTGCGCAGGGTGTTTGTCCTGACCGGGGGCGGGGCGATGCATCTCGACGACTCGCTCGGGCGCTGCGCGGAGATCGAGTACACGTGCTTCCTGCACGAGCAGGCAGTGTCTGTCGCCGCGGAGTCATTCGCCCAGAACAGCGGGTTCCCGGGAGTGGGGCTGGTGACGTCTGGCCCCGGCTCGACGAATGCGATTACCGGAGTCGCCGCGGCGTATCTCGACTCCACGCCGTGCCTGTTCATCTCCGGTCAGGCCAAGCGATCCGACCTGAAGAGCGACAGCGGCGTCCGCCAGATGGGCTCTCAGGAAGTGGACATCGTCGGCATGGTGTCGTGCATCACCAAGTACGCTGTGACCGTGCTCGATCCGGCTGAGATCCGGTATCACCTCGAGTACGCGTGGCACGAAGCCACCACCGGGAGGAAGGGGCCTGTGTGGCTGGACATCCCGCTCGATGTCCAAGGCACCCTGATTGACGAGGCGGAGCTGGCTGGGTACGACCCCGGTCCGGCCGCCGCCGATGCAGGGGTTGGGGACGCGGTGACTCAGGTGGTCGAGTTGCTGCGCGCGGCAGAGCGGCCGCTGATCCTGGCAGGCAATGGCGTGAGGCTCGCGGGCGCCGAGGAGCTCCTCGTCGAGTTCGCGGAGAGCGCGGGCATCCCACTGGTCCTCACGTGGAAGGCGATCGACCTTCTCGGCTACGACCACCCGCTGAACTTCGGCAGCCCGGGCGTCATGGGGTGTCGCGGCGCCAACTTCATGGTGCAGAACTGCGACCTGCTGCTGGTCGTCGGCAGCCGGCTCGAGCCGAGCGTGACGGCGTTCGACTCCGCTGGCTTCGGGCTCCACGCCAGGAAGGTCATGGTGGACGTCGACGCCGCCGAGATCCGCAAGGTGGCAGGCGTCGACGTGCCCGTGGTCGCCGACGCGGGGATGTTCCTGCGCGCGCTGACGGCGCGGCAGGCGGAGGTGTGCGGTCGCGGCCGGGGCGAGTGGCTCGGCTACTGCCGGGACCTCAAGAGCCGCTATCCCGTGGTGCTGGAAGAGTACGCCCACAGGTCGGACGGCATAGATCTCTACCACTTTACCGACGTGCTGTTCGAGCAACTCACGGAGACGGACGTCGTCTCGCCGGAGAGCTCGGGCGCCGCAGGCGAGGTCACGTACCAGGCCATGCGCGTGAAGAAGGGCCAACGGATCAGGAACGCGGCCGGCCTGGGCGCGATGGGGTTCGGGCTGCCTTACTCCATCGGCGCCTGCCTGGCGAGTGAAGGACGGCGCACCGTGCTCATCAACGGCGACGGTGCGTTCCAGCTGAACATCCAGGAGCTTGAGACCGTGAGACGCCTGGGCCTGCCCATCAAGATGTTCATCCTGGAGAACGATACCTACGGCAGTATCATGGCCACCCAGCGGAACATGTTCGACGGCTTCTACGTCGGCTCACACCCAGGAAGCGGACTCACGCTGCCTGACACTTGCGCGGTGGCCGCCGCGTACGGCATCCGCGCGTCGCGCGTCTCCCGTCATGATGAACTCGCCGGCGCCATCGCGCACACGCTCGACGGCAGCGGCCCGGCGCTCTGCGGCGTGCGAGTGGCGCAGGAGCACGTCACGGCTCCCAAGGTGCAGGCCGTCAAGCTGGAGGGCGGCGGCATGGTCTCCAAGCCGCTCCATGACATGTGGCCCTACTTGCCGCCTCACGAAGTCGCGAGGAACATGATTGCCGAGAGGTGAAGGCCAGACACTTACAGATCCGAGACGGGAACGTGATGCATTCCGATGTGAAGAAGACGGAGAACGAGAAGCGCGAGCGGTTGAAGCGGGAGAAGCCACTCGTCTTCACCAAGATCCTCAAGCTCGACGAGCGGTTCGCCGCGGGCATACCGACGCCCGTCGTCGACATCTGCTACGACCGCGCCTGCAACCTCCACTGCAAGCACTGCTTCACGACCCGGTTCGCGAAGAAGGAGCGCTCCCTGACGCCGGCCGACCTGCGGCGGTTCAGCGACGAGGCCGACGCGCTCGGCTTGTGCCAATTGGTGCTGTCGGGCGGCGAGCCGCTGATCCTCAAAGACCTGCGCGAGGTCATCGAGTCGCTCCAGCCGGACAAGTTCCACCTCTCGATGAGCACGAACGGCTTCTACCTCACCGAGGAGATGGCGCGCGACCTGAAGGCCTGGGGGCTTGACAAAGTCAAGATCAGCATCGACGACTTCGACGCCGAGGCTCACGACGCCAACAGGAACCGCGAAGGCGCGTACGAGAAGGCGATGGACGCCCTGTTCAACGCCAGGGCGGCCGGCCTCAACGTGGTCATGCAGACGCTCATCACGCACCAGAACTGCCAGACCGAGCGCACGGTCGAGCTGGCGAGGTTCGCGCAGGAGAACGGGTTCGTCGCAGATGTGATGATCGCCCACGCTGTGGGCGAGTGGGAGGCCAACCACGACATGCTGATCGACGAGGACGACGCCGACTTCATGAGGGAGGTGCACGAGCGGTATCCGGCGCTGCACCGCGACACGTTCGCCACCTACGGGATCGACCGCGGCTGCGGGTGTGTGCGCTCCAACCTGCACCTCACCCAGTATGGAGACATCCTCCCGTGCGGGTTCATCCATATCTCGCTCGGCAGCATCTTCGAGGAGCCTCTCGGTGACATCCTGCAACGCGGAGTGAGCATCCGGCAGTTCCGCGAGCACAACCCGCTGTGCCTGTCTGGGGAGGACGCCGAGTTCATCGACAAATACATGTCGAAGTTCTACGGCAAGCCGCTGCCGATCCACTGGTCGGAGGCGTTCACCGACGAGGACTTCGTCAAGTGAGCGACTTCACCATCATCTCGCACGACCGCGCGGCGCTCCGTGACCAGCTCCCCCTGGACAAGCCTCTGTCGCTGTTCATCGAGCCCACCAACGTCTGCAACTTCCGCTGCACCCCCTGTGTGCACGGCAGCGAGAACACGCGCAACGACCTGAAGCCCCTCCGTCACATGGAGTTGGGCCTGTACAAGAAGCTCGTCCGCGAGTTGGCGGAGTGGGAGGGGCCGCGCCTGAAGCTCCTGCGCCTCGCGATGCTCGGCGAGCCCCTCGCGAACCCCGAGTTCTGCGAGATGGTCCGCATCGCCAAGCAGGCCGGGGTGGCCGAGCGCGTGGACACGTTCTCCAACGGGTCCCTGCTCACGGAGGACATCGCGCGACGTCTCATCGAGTACGACCTGGACGTCGTGCGATTCTCGATCTACGCCGCCGAGGACGACCGGCACCACGAGGTCACCAGGACGAAGTGGGACGTTGGCTCGATCAGGGAGAACATCAAGCGCCTGCGCGACCTGCGCACGGCCGCGGGCAAGACTTCCCCGTACATCTTCGTCAAGATGTTCGACAGCTACACCGCGGAGAACGAGACGTTCTTCGAGATGTACGAGAGGGGTCGCGGACGAGGTCGGCTTGGAGAAGGTCCACAACGCCACCAATTACAGCGGGAACGACCTGGTCAAGATGTACTACGGCGACGCCGGCAAGGAGCAGCAGGCGCACCGGGAGTACGACGCCAGCCTGGACAAGGCGCGGGTGGCCTGCCCGCGGCCGTTCATGTCCATGGTGATCAACAACATCGGCGACTGCCTCATGTGCACGCACGACCCGGCGAAGGGCACCAGGATCGGGAACGCCTACGAGTCGACCCTGCCCGAGCTGTGGAACGGCGAGAGCATGTTCGAGTTCCGGCGCATGCTCCTCGAGGACCGCAGGAGCGAGAACCGGGTGTGCGCACGCTGTGACTGGTTCCAGCTGTTCCCGCCCGAGGACGATGTCGACGGGTTCCCCGTGGAGAGGCTGCGGCCGTGATCCCGTACACCAAGCTGCACGAGACGGGACGTCAGGTCCTCAGGGACATACTGCCGCTCGCCAAGCCGTTCACCGTGCTCATCGAGCCGTCCAGCCTGTGCAACTTCCGATGCCGGCAGTGCTTCCAGAGCCTGAAGACCGATTCGTACTTCACGCGCAGTCGCGCGCACATGCCGCTGGACCGCTTCACCCGCGTCGTGGAGCAACTCCAGGCGTGGGACGGCCCCAGACTCAAGGTGCTGAAGCTCAGTCTGTACGGCGAGCCGCTGGCGACCCCGCACTTCGGCGAGATGCTGCGTCTGGCGAGAGAGGCCGACGTCGCTGAGCGCATCGAGACCACCACCAATGCTTCGCTGCTCAGTCGTGACGTCGCCCGGACGTTGGTGGATGCGCGGCTCGACTACCTGCGCGTGTCCATCTACGCGACGACGCAGGAGCGGCACCAGGAAGTCACGGGCTCGAGGACGCTCCTCCGCGACATCCACCAGAACCTGCGGGCGCTGCAGGACGTGAAGCGGGAGAGGGGGTCCAGCCGCCCCTTCGTCAGTTGCAAGATGATCGACGCCTACGGCGAAGAGAACGAGCGGCTCTCGGAGGTGTTCGGCGACGTCTGCGACGAGCTGTACATCGACGAACCGCACGGCTGGATCGAGGTGGATGGGGCCGACTTCATAGGGACCTACTACAAGGCGGAGGCCGATCACGTGCGCGACGACCTGCGCGTCGGCAGCTCACCACGCGTCGCCTGCCCCATGGCCTTCACCACGATGGCGGTGCGTAGCAGCGGAGACGTCTCTCCGTGCTGCGTGGACTTCATCGGTGGCACCAATCTCGGGAACGTCGATGACGCGAACGTTCAGGCGATCTGGAGGTCGGACACCTGGTACGAGTTCCAGAAGATGCAACTGCAGGACCGCAAGGGCGAGAACACATCGTGCGCCCGGTGCGGGTTCTACCTGAGCAGTCACTACATGAAGGACGACATCGACGGCTTCGACGTGCGAAAGCTGCGTTGACGACGAGCGGAGGTGCCCCGATTCTTGCCGACTTGATCACCAAGACCCCGCATGTCGAAGAGGCGGCGTTTTCGGCGATGAAGGCGTCTGGTGCGCCGGTGGTCCTCTTCGGGGCTGGCGAGTTGGCGTGGCGCTACCTGGCGTATCTGCGTCAACACGGCATCGAGCCTCATTGCTTCTGTGACAACGACGCCGCGAAGCAGGGCACGACGTACTTGGGCCTGCCCGTCCTCGGCTACGACGAGCTCAGGGAACAATGGGGGGGGGTGCGAAGTACAGCATCGTCCTCAGCGTGGGGCCGCAGTACACGGAAGATATCTTCGCCCAGTTGCAGGCGGCTCACGACGAGAATCCGTCCTGGTACCTGCGCGGCGACGAAGTCTGCGGTGAGAAGATCACTCAAGAGTATGTTGCGGAGCACCTCGAGGAGTTTGAGGAGGCGTACGGTTCGCTGGCGGATGATGAGTCCAGGAGGGTGTTCGCGAACGTGCTGAACGCCAAACTGTCAGGGGATCTTCAGCTCTACCGGGATGTCATGGGGCAAGCACAGAACTTCGACCAGGAGATCGTGCGACTGTCAGGGCACGAGGTCCTTATGGATGTTGGCGCCTATCGGGGCGACGTGATCTTGGAGTTCGCCAGGCAGACGGCGGGGCGCTACGACGCCATTATCGCACTGGAGCCTGACGCGGCGACCGCTGAGTCGCTCGCGTGAGAATCTTGAGCGGAGTGGCATTGACCGGGTCGAGATACACAACAGAGCTGCATGGCACGAACGCGCCACGTTGCAGTTCCACGATGGGCGCGCTGGCAGTTCGCGGGTAAGGGAATCCGGGGACGCATCGACCTCGGGCCAATCGATTGAGGTCGACACCATCGACAACATCATGCAGGGTCGACGTGTCACGTACATCACTATGGACATCGAAGGCTCTGAGCGGAACGCGTTGCTCGGGGGTGCAGCGACAATCAGGGAGTGGAGGCCACGGCTCGCCGTGTGCGTTTATCACAAGCGGGAGGACCTCTTCGACCTGGTCCTCCTGGTGAAGTCGTTGGTCCCGGACTACAAGCTGTACCTGCGCCACTACACGGACAATCAGACAGAGACCGTGCTCTATGCCCTCTGAGGGAGTCGTCGCATGAAGAAGGTCCCTCCGCTGAGAGTGTGCCCCGTGTGCCAGAGCCTGAGAGGGGCAGAGGTTCTCCACACCCAGCGCTTCGTCCTGGCTACGGACCACGTCCTGCCCGACCACTACGACGTGGTGGCCTGCGGCGCGTGCGGGTTCGTCTACGCCGACACGCCCGCCGGCCAGGACGTCTACGACAGGTACTACGGCGAGATGTCGAAGTACGAGGCCGGCTACGGCGGGGCCGACGTCAGCCTGTACGCCGATCGCGCCGCGTGGATCGGCGCCGTGCTGGGCGACCGCGACGCGGCTATTGCCGACGTCGGCTGCGGCAACGGAGAACTGCTCGCGGCGCTCCACGACCTCGGCTACCGGGATCTGACCGCGCTGGACCCCTCGCCCGAGTGCATCAGGGCGGTGCGGGCCAGGGGCGTGGAGGGCGTCGTCGGCAGTCTGCTCGTCGCTCCCGCGACGCGTGTGTACGACGCGGTCACGCTCTCGGGGGTACTCGAGCATCTCAGGGAGGTCGCCTTGGCCGTCCGCGCGGCCCAGGCGATGCTCTCGCCCGACGGCACACTCTTCGTGTTCGTGCCGGACGCGTCCAGATACGCGCGGTTCGACTCTGTGCCGTTCGACTACTTCAACATCGAGCACATCAACCACTTCGATGAGGTCTCGCTCATCAATCTGGGGCTCCTGCACGGCCTGCGCGTCGTCCAGCTGGTCAAGACCGAGGTCACGCTGGCCGGCACGCGACAGCCAATGATCCACTGCGCCTTCCGCAACGACCCTGCCCGTGCGTCGGATTGGCGCAGGAGCTCGAGAGACGCGGTGCTCGAGTACGTCGCCCGGACCGGCCGCTCCGGCGACGTCGCGGGTGTCATTGGGGAGCTCTGTGGGAGTGGCGCGCCCGTGGTTGTGTGGGGTGCGGGCAACTACACCAGCCGGCTTCTCGCCTCCTCGGCCCTGGGGGCCTGCAACATCCTCTGCTTCGCCGACAACGACCCGCACAAGCAGGGCACGACGCTCTTCGGCCTGCCGGTCGTCGCTCCGGACGAACTCCGGGGGGTGGACCCCGCGGCGACCGTGCTGGTGGCCGCGGCTGTGTTCCACGAAGACATCGTGGCGGAGGCCGGCGCCCTGGGCCTCTCTAACCGGATCGTCGTCCTGGGCGGGCAGTGACATGAAGACCATCAGCGTCGTGGCGGGGTGCTTTAACGAGGCAGGGAACCTGCGGGAGTTCTACGACCGCACGGTCGCGGTCTTCCAGGGGCTCCCGGCGTACGACTACGAGATCATCGTCGCCGACAACTGCTCCACCGACGACAGCAGGGACATCCTTCGCGCCATGGCTGCCACGGACAGGCGCTTCAAGGTCATCTTCAACTCGAACAACTTCGGGCAGGTGCGCTCACCGTTCAACGCGCTCCTCCAGGCGTCTGGGGACGCCGTGGTGGCGATCTGCTCGGACCTCCAGACCCCGCCCGAGCTGATCCCGGAGTTCGTGCGCGAGTGGGAGGACGGCAGTCAAGTGGTGATCGCCGTCAAGAAGGCAAGCCGAGAGCACGTCTTCATGAAGCTTGTCAGGAAGGGCTACTACAAGCTTCTCTCACAGATGTCCGACTCCAGCCCGATCATCCCGGACTTCATCGGCTTCGGACTGTACGACCGCCAGTTCATGGACGCGCTCAAGCAGTACCACGACCCCTACCCGTACTTCCGGGGCCTGGTCAGTGAGATCGGGTTCCAGCGGACCTCTGTCGAGTTCGTGCAGGAGCAGCGCAAGCACGGCAAGACCAAGAACAGCTTCTTCACGCTCTACGACGTGGCGATGACGGGGTTCGTCAACCATTCACGACTGCCCCTCCGGCTCGCCGCGTTCTTCGGGTTCATCCTCGCCGGCCTGAGTCTTCTCGTGGCGCTGGTGTACCTCGTGTACAAGCTGCTGTTCTGGAGCACGTTCTCGCTTGGACTTGCGCCGCTCGTGATCGGGGTGTTCTTGTTCGCCGCGGTCCAGCTGATCTTCATCGGGATCATCG
This sequence comes from uncultured Thermoleophilia bacterium, assembly GCA_963775255.1. Classification (GTDB taxonomy): domain Bacteria; phylum Actinomycetota; class Thermoleophilia; order UBA2241; family UBA2241; genus CAIXSE01. The sequence continues at coordinate 74,756 of CAVZIA010000004.1, forward strand.
GGGAGTACGTGGGCGCGATCCTCACGCAGGTCAAGAACCAGCCCCTGGTCATCGAACAGGAGAGGCTCAACTTCACCCCACCGGAGGACCACGAAGAGCCTGCCGCCGACAGGAGTGAAGAATGGGACTTGACGACGAACTAGCGGCGCACGCCGACGCGCTCGCCGCCACCGTGGCTGCTTCGGCGGGAATCGTCGAGGCGATCGTGGAGCGACTCGTCGAGTCGTTCGCCGCGGACGGCAAGCTGCTCGTGTGCGGCAACGGCGGCAGCGCCGCGGACGCCCAGCACATCGCGGCCGAGTTCATGAACCGCTGCGGCTGGACGCGGCCTGCTCCCGGCGATCGCGCTGACGACCGACACATCGGTGCTGACGTGCCTCGCCAACGACGTCTGCTACGACGCGGTCTTCTCCCGGCAGGTCGAGGCACTGGGCCGTCCGGGCGATGTGCTCTTCGCGCTGTCCACGAGCGGGAACTCGCCGAACATCCTCGCGGCTTTGGCCGCCGGCCGGGAGCGCGGCCTGTTCACGGTCGGGTTCACGGGCGTGGCCGGCGCGGCCAGGATGTCGCCGTCGTGCGCCGCGGTCCTGGCCGTTCCTTCGACCGACTGTGCGCGGATCCAGGAGTGTCACGAATTCCTCTGCCACGTCATCGCAGGCATGGTGGAGACGAGCCTCTTCGGCGCCGGGAAGCCTTCCAGGGGCGGCAGGGAGTGCGCACCGGGCTGAGTCTGGTACTCTGCGCCAAGCCGCGGCTTCGCCCGGGCCGACGTCGGCGCAACACGGGGGCAGACATTTCGACTCCGTCGACAGAGAGCGTAGCAGTGCGGGGGCGCCACGGAGTGGCGCCGGTCCTGTTCGGCGCAGCAGCCGTCGCCGCCGTGCTCGCCGTCGTCGCGTTCACATGGCAGCGGCTCTTCGTCGGCATGGATCTGCGCGACGAGAGCTTCTACGTCCTCGTGCCTTGGCGCTGGGCGCTCGGCGACAAGCCGTTCGTGCAGGAGGAGAACCTGGCGCAGGTCTCCGGGTTCGTCATGTACCCCTTCGTGAAGCTCTTCGCGGTCGTGCGCGACTACGACGTCACCGGCTACGTGCTCTACATGCGGCACCTCTACCTGCTGATGATGCTCGTCGCGGCGGTCGCGGTCTTTCTGCTGCTCCGCCGCCTCGTGCGTTGGGAGCTGGCTGCGCTGGCTTGTACGGTGTTCGTGACCCACATCCCCTGGGCCACGCCCCAGCTGAGCTACGACACCATCGCCATGGCCTTCCTGACCATCGGCTTTGCCCTTGGAGCCTGGGTCGTGGTGCTCGGGAAGGGGCGGCGGTACGCTCTCGCCTCGGGCGTGGCCTTCGGCGTCGCCGTCGCGGCGTATCCGCCCCTGCTGTTCATCGTCCCGTTCTGCGCGGTCTTCCTGGCCTTCGCGCTTGGCCGCCGGACGGTGACCCTGCTCGCGGAAGGTACTCTGCTGCCTCCGCCCGACAGCGAAGGTCCGCCGACCGGCGCGGCGACCTGGCGGGCCCTGAGTGCCTGGGTGCTCGGCGGCGTCGTCGTCCTGGCGCCCCTCGCGGTCGTGATGCTCAGCTTTGGGCCCCGGAACATCCTGCGAAGCTGGCGTTACACGATGGCGGGCGCCCGGGTGATCCATCAGTTGGGCGGCGCCTCCAAGGCCTTGAGTGTCACGAGGGGATTCCTGGGCTTTGTCACGTCGCAGCCGTACCTCATCGTCGCGGTGCTCGTGGTCTACCTCGTCTTCCGTCGCTGGCCGCGACTGGGCCGGGCTCTACTCGCGGCCGCGCCGCTGGCCCTGTGGGTGGCCGGCCAGCGGCCCCTGCTGCAGGAGTCCGGGTTCGTCCAGATCTACGCCTTCCTCACGCCCTACCTGTACCTCTTTATCCCTCGGGAAAGGCGAGAAGCCGGCGCCAGGCTGCTGGTCTGGATCTGGGCTCCGGCGATGATCGCGGGCGCCATGGTCGCGTACACGAGCGCCGCCGGCTACGTGAGCTCCGCCATCGGCTTCGCTCCGGCGATGATCGTCGGCGGGCTCTTCCTTGCCTGGTCGCTCGAGGCCGTGACGAAGGACAGGATCCCGTGGTTGGCGTTGGCGGCGCTCGTGGCCGTCGCCGCGGTCACCGTGAGCTTCAACTTCCAGTACCAGTCGAGGGACGTCCCGTACGCACACCTCACCAGCCGGTTCGACTCGGGTCCGTGGTGGGGCATCAAGGTGACACCGGGGCGTCGCCAGCTGATGGACGGCTTCGGCGCCGATCTCGGGACGTACTCGACGTCCGCGGACAAGCTTCTCGTGTTCTGGGAGGGCTGCGGGTACTACCTGTACTGGAATGGCGTCATCGCCTCCAATACGTACTGGGCCGGGCCTGACGCGAAGACCGGGGACCTATCTCAATCCACCATCGACTACTACGACCGGCACCACCTGGTGCCGACGGTCGCCGTTCGCCTGCTGACGACAGCCGGCATGAGCGAGCGTGGCCTCGTGGCGGCCGGCGGTGGGCTCGACTACCCGATCGTGGCGGTGCGCTCCGCGTACGTCGTCTCCCGCAAGCCTCCGGACGAAAGCACGAGCGACGTTCTGAAACGGCTGCAGCGAGACCGGCGGGCCCCATGACCGACAGCCTTCCTGAAGCGAGCCGCGCCGGCGCCGTCTGCCCTCCGGGCGAGACGGCGCCTCGGCTGCTCGGCCGCAGGGAACTCTGGCTGCTGTTCGCTGCCGCAATCGCCCTTCAGTCCATGGCCTGGGCGCTCGTGGGGTCTCTGCTCAGCCGCATCGGGCCCGTCTCCTGGGCGGTCACGTCCCCCGATGTGGATCGCTACGCGCTGATCGCCGAGTGGATCCGCCGGGGGTCCTGGCCGTACGCGCAGTTCCGGTTCGAGTATCCGCCGCTCACGCTGGTCCCGCTGCTGATCCCGCCTCACTCCGCGACGCTCGCAGCGTACTCGTTCGAGTTCAGGATCGAGATGCTGGTGGTGTTCGCGATGACCGCGCTTGTGACGACCTGGGCCGCTCTGAGGCTGTGGGGCACGCTGGGCCGTTCGCTGGCCGCCGCCGCCGTGTTCGCGGGCGCCGTGGTCGCGACCGGCATGATCGGGCTGAACCGCTTCGACGGCAGCGTAGCCCTCGTGATCGCGCTCACTGTGCTCTGTCTGGCTTACCGGCGCTGGACGCTGGCCGGCTTGTTTGTGGGCCTCGGCTTCAGTCTCAAGCTCATGCCCATCGTGTTGCTGCCCTTGGTGCTGGTGCTCGCTCGGGGCCGGCGATCGGTCTGGTGGGCGGCTCTGGCCGCAGCGGGCGGGGCGGTGATCCCGTTCGTTCCGTTCGTGGCTCGCGACGCCGGGCGCTTCTGGTCGAGCCTCTTCGGAGGTCAGATCGCTCGGGGCCTGCAGATCGAGAGTGTCGCGGCGAGTCCTCTTCTCGTGCGCGACATCCTGCAGCCGGGGAGCGTGTCCGTCGTCGTGCCGCCGGGTGGCTCCATGAGCGTCCTGGCGACGGGGGCGCAGGTCGCGAACAATCTGGCTCCGCTCGTCGTGCTGGGGCTGACGATCGTCGCGTACCTCGTGATCTGGAGGGTCCGCGGCGTCCTCCGCGCGGACTCCGAGGCTATACCTGTGGCCGTGCTCGCGTTGCTGCTCGCGGCGATGTGTGGCAACAAGGTGCTCTCGCCACAGCACCTGATCTGGGTCCTGCCGGTGGTCGCCCTGGCACTGGTCGCGAGACGTCCGGCGTTCCGCGTGCCGGCCGCCATCGTGCTCGCTGCCATCATCCTCACCCAGGTCGAGCACCCCGGCATGTATTTGGGGCTCATGCACCTGGAACGTACGGCCATCCTGGTGGTGGCCGTGCGGAATCTGCTGCTCGTGGCGGCGTTCGTCGCGGCGCTCGTGGTGCTGTGGAGGTCCCGGCGCGCGGACCAGGCGGTGGCGGCTGTGCGCCATAGGGAGAACCTCGCCTGAGGGACCGCAGCTCGGGCCACTGCAGGAGCGAGACCGGCAGCGCGTTCCGAGGATGCTCCGCGGACGCGGGGCGCTCTCCGAGTGGCGCGGGGGGGCGCGGGGATCGACTCCGCCGACCCGCACGGGCGAGAGTGAGTCGCGTGGTACCCTTGCGCCCGTGAACGACGCCGCCTCACATGCCGCCGCAAGACATCTGCTCATCCTGGGCTCGACCGGGTCGATCGGCCGCCAGGCGCTCGAGGTGCTGCCGGCCGTGCCCGGCCTGCGCCTCGTGGGGCTGGCGGCGGGGCGCGGAGCCGCCGGCCTCGTCGAGCAGGCGCGCGCGCACGGAGTGCGGGACGCGTGCCTGCACGACGCGGACGCGGCGGCGGAGGCGAGGTCGCTGGCGCCGGAGCTGAACGTCCTGGCCGGAGAGCCCGGCATTGCCGAGCTCATCCGCAGCGCCGCGGAGCGTGCGGCCGCCGCGGGTGCGCCGCTTATGGTGCTGAACGGTGTGGTCGGCGCGGCCGGGCTGCGGGCTACGGTGGCCACGCTGGAGGCTGGAGCGACCCTTGCGCTGGCCAACAAGGAGAGCATGGTGGCCGGCGGGCCGTTCGTCCTCGACCTGGCCCGCAGCGGCTCGCTGATCCTGCCCGTGGACAGCGAGCACAGCGCGCTCTTCCAGTGCATCGCCGCCGGCGGGCCGGCGGGGGGCTGGGGAGAGGCCGCGGAGGCCGGGGCCGGCACCGACGTCGTGAGTGCCGGCCCGCCGCGCGCCCTCGAGGAACTGCTCCTCACCGGGTCCGGCGGCCCCTTCCGCGGCCGCACAGCGGCGGAACTCGCCACCGTGACCCCCGACGAGGCCCTCGCGCACCCCAACTGGTCGATGGGCCCCAAGATCACCATCGACTCTGCCAGTCTGATGAACAAGGGCCTCGAGCTGATCGAGGCGCACTATCTGTTCGGTGTGCCCTATGAGGACATCACCGTCGTGCTGGACCCGAAGAGCACTGTGCACAGCATGGCGCGCTTCAGCGACGGCGCCGTGCTGGCGCACCTCGGCGTGCCCGACATGCGCACGCCGATCGGCTACGCACTGGCGTACCCGGAGAGGCCGGCTCTGCCGCAGGTCGGCCGGCTCGACCTGTTCTCGACGGCCGTCGCCTTCGAGGCGCCGGACACGGACACGTTCCGCTGCCTGGCGCTGGCGCGCGAGGCCGGGACGCTGGCGATGCTGGCGGAGCGCCAGGCGGCCGCCGCCGGCGCCGGCCCGCGGACGGTCGCGGCGCCGGTGGTGCTGAACGCCGCCAACGAGGTCGCCGTGGCGGCGTTCCTTGACCGGCGCCTCTCGTTCCTGGGGATCGCCGAGGTCGTCGAGGCGAGCCTCGACCGGCTCGGCTCTCAGACGCTCGCCTCGCTGGAGGACGTCTTCGCCTGCGACGCCGAGGCCAGGCGCGTTGCCGCGGAGGCCGTCGCGGCGAGGGACTGACGAACCCGCCGCGGGGTGTATGTCGTCCGGGGGTAGGAGCCTTCGACGGAGCCTCGGACGGTGCCATCGAAGGTGCCATCGAAGGCTCCAACGAAGGTGCCATCGAAGGCTCCGAGGCCCAGACGACATCATCCCCTCCCTCGCACCGCTCATCACCCCACGGACGGCGCCAAGCCGGGCCCCGGCGGTCCCGCTCGAACCCGCCGCCGTCCACGGGCGTTAATCTGTGCGTAACCTCGAACGGGTATGGTAAGTCCACATGAGTGAAGCCCCTCCCACCCAGTCCCCAGAGAGTCCCGGCGCGGGCAAGTCCGGCGCGGGCGCGTCTGGCTCGTCTGCCGCGGCTCCGGCCCCGCGCAAGGAGCCGCGCACGCTGAGCCCGTGGTCGCTGCTGCTCGGCGGCGCCGTGCTCGCGGCCATCGTGCTCGGGCAGTGGACGTGGCTGGTCCCCATCCTCGGGCTGGCCCTGCTCATCACCGTGCACGAGTTCGGCCACTTCATCGCCGCCAAGCGCTACGGCATGCGCGTGGAGAAGTTCTACGTCGGCTTCCCGCCCGCCGCCCTGCGACGCACCTGGGGCGAGACCGAGTACGGCATCGGCATCATCCCGCTCGGCGGGTTCTGCAAGATCAGCGGCATGACGCCGGAGGACCCTATCGGTGACGGCGTCGTCGACGAGATCATCCTCGACGCCGAGGACGGCAAGCTGCACCGCACCTACATCGTCGCCGAGATCGACGCGGCGCTCGGCGAGCTCGACGCGCGCATCCGCGGTGAGCGTATAGACGGCGCGTCGGACGAGGATGCCGCGGTCGTCCACCTGCACGACCTCAAGCGCACTCTTCAGGAGTACCGCGCGGAGCGGCTGGCCCCCGACGGCCCCGGCGACCCCGTCTATTACAAGCAAAAGGTGTGGAAGCGCAACGTGACCATCGCCGCCGGGCCGTTCATGAACTTCCTGGCCGCTGCCGTGATCATGGTGCTGTTCGTGGGCATCGGCGGCGTCCCCAAGGCCACACTGACGCTCGACCAGGTCGTCAAGGACACGCCGGCCGCGACCGCCGGCCTCGTGGCCGGCGACACGCTGATCGGCGCGGACGGTCACACGTGGACCACCTGGGATCAGGCGTCGGCGTACTTCCGCGCGCATCCCGACCAGACAATCACGCTCACGTACGCGCCCAAGGGAGGCGGGCCGCAGCGCACCGCTCAGGTGAAGCTGACCGAGAACCCGCAGTCGCCGGGCAGCGGGTTCCTGGGCGTGCAGGCCGGGGTCGTCAAGGAGCACCCCGGCCCTCTGGAGGCCCTCAAGCTCGGCGCCGGCGGCTTCAAGGACGTCGTCGTCGGCACCTTCACCGGCTTCTGGTGGCTGGCCAGCGGCAAGGTCAGCGCGACCGGGCGCGACGGCGCGGCCGGCCCGGTCGGCATCATCAACGTCAGCCATCAGGCGGTCCAGCAGAGCTGGTATCCGATCCTGCTGGCGTTCCTGAGCTTCAACCTCGGGCTCATCAACCTGCTGCCGATCCTGCCGTTCGACGGCGGGCACATCGCCATGAACCTGGTGGAGCGCGTGCGCGGCCGGCGCATCGACGCACGCGTGTTCGAGCGCATGGTCGCCTTCGGTACCGTGCTGCTCGTGCTCCTGTTCATCTTTCTGACGTACAACGACGTCCGGCACCTGTTCGGCGGATAGGCCCTGTGGGGCGGGCGCCGCTATCGAGCGGTGTGGCGAAGCGGCGCCGCTGAGGAGTGATCGGAGCTTTCTCATCGGTCGCGGGTGACGCCGGTGTCCTCCGGTGCCATAGGATTGTCGTATGGACGATGAACTGATCCTGGTCACCGGCGGCGCCGGCTTCATCGGTTCGCACGTGGTGGACGCGCTCCTCACGCGCGGCACGGACGTGCGCGTGCTCGACGACTTCAGCACCGGCAAAGAGGAGAATCTCGACGGCGCCTGGTCGCTGGCCGCGCAGGGCGGCGCCGGCCTGCAGGTCATCGAGGGCGACGTGCGCGACGAAGTACGCATGCGCGACGCCGTCGACGGCTGCTCGGCGGTCGTGCACCTGGCGGCAATCGCCTCGGTGACCCAGTCGGTGGAGGACCCCCTGGGCTGCGACTCCGTGACGCACGGAGGCACCGTCAACGCCGTTCGCCAGGCCGTGGAGGCCGGTGCGCAGCGGTTCGTGCTGGCGTCCAGCTGTGCGGTGTACGGCGACGCGACGGAGCTGCCGATCGCCGAGTCGACCCGGCCGCGGCCGCTGAGCCCCTACGCCGTCGCCAAGCTGGCGTCGGAGGGCGTCTGCGCCGACGCCGCCGACGCCGGGCAGATCACCGCCGTCTGCCTGCGCTTCTTCAACGTGTACGGCCCTCGCCAGGACCCCGGGTCGGCGTACTCAGGGGTCATCAGCCGGTTCCTCTCCGCCGCGGCAGCCGGTACGCCGGTGACGATCTACGGGGACGGGCGGCAGTCGCGCGACTTCGTGTATGTGGGGGACGTGGTCGCGGCGATCCTCCAGGCTGTCCGCAGGCCGCTCATTGGCACTTCAGTGCTCAATGTCGGCACGGGCCGCGAGTCGGACCTGTTGCGGGTCCTCGAGGTGGTCGAGCAGAAGTCGGGGAGGACACTGGAGCGGAAGATGGAGCCGGCGCGCGAGGGAGACATCCGTCACTCGCGCGCCGACGTCGGCCGCGCCCGGTGGGTGCTGGGCTGGGAGGCCGAGATCCCGCTGGCCGCCGGGCTGGCGCACACCTGGGCCTGGTTCGCCGGTGGCTATGGGCCCGAGGTGGCCACCTGGAAGTTCCCGCCGAGGGGCAGCCGGGATGGGCAGTAGGCGCCGGGATGGGGAGTAGGCGCGGCATCCAGGTGGGCGCCGTACCCGTGGGCGGCGGCGCCCCTGTCGCGGTGCAGTCCATGACGTGCACGCACACCGGCGACGCGGACGAGACGCTGGCGCAAGTGCGCGCGCTCGTCGAGGCCGGCTGCGAGATCGTCCGCGTCAGCTTGCCGACGGCGGAGGAGGCGCCGGCGTTCGCGCGCGTTGTGCGCGAGGCTCCGGCGCTCGCTCCCGCTCTCGGCGGGGGCGGCGCTCGTGTGCCGATCATCGCCGACATCCACTACGACTGGCGCCTGGCTCTGGCCGCCGTCGAGGCCGGCGCCGCCGGCGTGCGCATCAACCCCGGGACGATGGCGGAGAAGCACGTACGCGAGATCGTGGACGCCGCTGCGCAGGCGCGGGTGGCGGCGGGTCCGGGACAGCCGGACGTGCCGGTCGCGGTGCGCATCGGCGTCAACGCGGGGTCGCTGCCCCGAGACTTGCGAGAGCGCGCCGAGGACGACGTGCCCGGCGCGCTGGTCGAGGCGGCGCTGCGCTGGGCGGAGCAGTTCGAGGCGTGGCACTTCACGAGCTACAAGCTGAGCGTGAAATCCTCGTCGGTGCCCGACACCATCGCCGCGTACCGCCTGCTGGCGCGAAAGACCGACGCGCCGCTGCACGTGGGCGTCACCGAGGCCGGCACGGTGTGGGGCGGGACGATCAAAAGCGCCGTCGGCATCGGCGCGCTGCTGGCCGACGGCGTGGGCGACACCGTGCGCGTGAGCCTGACGGGCGACCCCGTGGAAGAGGTCAGGGTCGCCTGGAAGATCCTGGCCGCGCTGGACCTGCGTCGTCGCGGCCCGGACGTGATCTCGTGCCCCACCTGCGGCCGCACGGAGGTCGACATCGTCGGCCTGGCCGAGGAGGTCGAGCGCCGGCTCGGCGCCGACCCGGAGCTTGCCGGCAGCGCCATCAGCGTGGCCGTCATGGGCTGCCGAGTCAACGGCCCCGAGGAGGCCCGCCACGCCGACTTCGGCATCGCGGCGGGCGCCGGCGAGGGGCTGCTGTTCGACCACGGGGAGCGCGTCGAGACGCTGCCCGAGGGGCAGCTCGTCGACGCGCTGCTCGCTCTCATCCGCTCCGCCGCCCGCTAAGCCCCGCAGCCGCGCCGACGTACGCTCGTTTCCGGAGCGATTTGTGCTGAGCCGCCCGCGATCCAGTCGATGGACGTACGTTCCAGTCCAGGATCCGGCGGAGGAGGCATCCTGAGGGTGAAGACTGTGGCCGGGACGACCGGCCCGGAAGGAGCAGACGATGACGATACGGGTGCAAGAGCGCGTCGAGGTTCTCCGGGACGAGCGGGACTGGGCGATCAGGGCAGTGACCAGCGTCGCGATGATCGGCTTGTTCGTCGGGCTGAGCGCCTTCTTCGTGACCCTGGCCCCGCACGTTTGAGGTCCACTGCCGGACGCCTACCTCCTGACTCCCCCCGACGCGGCCGGCGACGCAAAGGCCCCGGCGCTCCAGTGAGCGGGAGCACCGGGGCCTTCGCACGTGCGTCAACGTTGCTGTGCGCCCGCTCCCTCGATTCCTGGGTATCTGGCCCTAAACGATCGTTCTCTGCGGCCGGAACAGCCGCCGGACGATACGTCAAATGGAGCATGAGAAGGGCTAGGTCAACGGATCGAGGGGTGCGGGACGATGGGAGCGGTGGAGCAATTGGCGACAGGCGATCCCTACTGCGAGGCGACGGCGCTGGAGCTGTGGGGAGCCGGTGAGCTGCACGACGATACGGGGGCCGGCGGCCGGACCCTGATGGCGGGCGCGATGACGGGACTGCTCGTCGCGCTGGCTGCGTTCTTCGTGGCGTTCGCGCCGGGCGTCTGAAGGTCCGCAGAAGAGGCGAAAGGCCCGGCGCCCGAGTGCGCGCCGGGCACACGCGGTCTGGACGGGCCGGGTGGGGCGCGGGGCCCTGCCCGGCCCGTCGCACGTTCGGGGGCCGCATTTCCAGGGGCCGCATCGGCCGCATCTCCCACCACGATCCGGCTCGGCACCGGTGTTGCCGGTTCTGGCAACGTGAAGAGGCGGGCTCAGCATCGGACGCCCGTCCCGGATTTCTGGGTACAGAGTCCTCATCGCGATGCGTTCGGCGTCTGGCGCTCCCCGGTGCCATAATGGGCGTCTGGCGCCGCAGGCCGCGGCGGGGAGGTGTTCGACATGCTGGTGGTGACGACAAGACGAGTTCTGTGGCTGATTTTGTCGGCCTGTGTGGTGACGGGGGTCCTCGCATTCGCCGGCGCGGCGCAGGCGCGGGTGCCAATGGCTCCGCTCCTCGTCGAGCCGGGACAGTGGACAATCACCGCCGACGCCGGCCCCGGAGGGTCGATCTCCCCCTCTGGTGACGTCGGTGTCGACCCGGACGGGGCCCAAAGCTTCACGATCACCCCGGACGCCCACTACCACGTCGCCGACGTGCTGGTCGACGGCGGTTCCGTCGGCGCCGTGCTCAGCTACCCCTTCGAGACCGTCCAGGCAGACCACACGATCCATGCTACCTTCGCGATCGACACGTTCACGATCACCGTGACGCAGGGCTTGCACGGCACGATCACCCCCGGCACCGGCTCCGTCGACTATGGCGCCAGCCCGACCTACACCATCACGCCGGATACGGGCTACCACCTCGCCAGCCTCACGGTCGACGGTGCGTCGCAGACGCTTCAGGGTTCGTGGACGTTCACCAACGTCACGGCGAACCACAGCATCGCCGCCACCTTCGCGATCAACACGTTCACGATCACCGTGACGCCGGGCTGCACGGCAGCGATCACCCCCGGCACCGGCTCCGTCGACTATGGCGCCAGCCCGACCTACACCATCACGCCGGATACGGGCTACCACCTCGCCAGCCTCACGGTCGACGGTGCGTCGCAGACGCTTCAGGGTTCGTGGACGTTCACCAACGTCACGGCGAACCACAGCATCACCGCCACCTTCGCGATCAACACGTTCACGATCACCGTGACGCAGGGCTTGCACGGCACGATCACCCCCGGCACCGGCTCCGTCGACTATGGCGCCAGCCCGACCTACACCATCACGCCGGATACGGGCTACCACCTCGCCAGCCTCACGGTCGACGGTGCGTCGCAGACGCTTCAGGGTTCGTGGACGTTCACCAACGTCACGGCGAACCACAGCATCGCCGCCACCTTCGCGATCAACACGTTCACGATCACCGTGACGCAGGGCTTGCACGGCACGATCACCCCCGGCACCGGCTCCGTCGACTATGGCGCCAGCCCGACCTACACCATCACGCCGGATACGGGCTACCACCTCGCCAGCCTCACGGTCGACGGTGCGTCGCAGACGCTTCAGGGTTCGTGGACGTTCACCAACGTCACGGCGAACCACAGCATCGCCGCCACCTTCGCGATCAACACGTTCACGATCACCGTGACCGCCGGGCTCAACGGCAGCATCTCGCCGACCGGGGCGCAATCCGTGGACTGGAATGGCGCCAGCAGCTACACCATCACCCCGGACACCGACTACCACCTCGCCAACGTGATGGTCGACACCCCCGGCACCGGCTCCGTCGACTATGGCGCCAGCCCGGCCTACACCATCACGCCGGATACGGGCTACCACCTCGCCAGCCTCACGGTCGACGGTGCGTCGCAGACGCTTCAGGGTTCGTGGACGTTCACCAACGTCACGGCGAACCACAGCATCGCCGCCACCTTCGCGATCAACACGTTCACGATCACCGTGACGCAGGGCTTGCACGGCACGATCACCCCCGGCACCGGCTCCGTCGACTATGGCGCCAGCCCGACCTACACCATCACGCCGGATACGGGCTACCACATCGCCAGCCTCACCGTGGACGGTGTGCCCCAGACCGTGGCGAGCTCCTGGACCTTCACGAATGTCGTCGCCGCGCACACGATCGCGGCCACGTTTGCGATCGACACCTTCTCCATCACCGTGAGTGCTGGCCTGCACGGCAGCATCTCGCCGACCGGCCCTGAAGTGGTGGTGGACTTCGGCAGCGGGATCACCTTCATCATCCTCCCGGACGCTGGGTATCGCGTGGACGACGTCAAGGTGGACGGCGTCTCGCAGGGCGCGGTTGACCACTTCGACTTCACGAGTGTGACGGCGGATCACAGCATCAGCGCGACCTTCACGCAGGGGGTGCCCACGTCGCTCGAAGCCAAGCAGAAGGCGTTCACGGTGACCTACGGTCGCGCCACGACGTTGGTCGCCACGCTGGTCAAGAGCGGCGACGGGACGCCGATCACAGGCGCCCAGGTCGCGCTCTGGGCGTCCGCGAGCACCAAGGGGCCGTGGGCCCAGGTCGACTCGGCGACCACCAGCGCCGAGCCGGGCGCGGAGGGCACTTGCTCGCTGCGCGTCGTGCCTGAAGCAAGCATGTTCTACATGCTGCGCTACAGCCCACCGCAGGGCAGCGATCTCGCGGCGGCGCCGAGCTGGGTGCTGCGGATCGGCGTGCGGCCGGTGGTCGGCAAGCCCTCCCGGCCCTCCACGGTCAAGGCGGGCAAGACCTTCACCGTCTCCGGCACACTCGCGCCGCACATCGCGAAGGGGAGCGCGAGTGTGCGCATCCGGGTCTACCGCCAGAAGGGCAAGACCTGGAGGCCCTTCTCGCGGCTGACGGCGGCGATCGCCGACAAGGGCGGCGCCAGCAAGTATTCGGGGCGCCTCAAGATCAAGCGCAGGGGCACGTACCGCTTCCGCGCCGAATTCCCCGCCGCCAGTGGGTGGGCGAAGGCCGCCTCCAAGTACAGCGGCAAGATGCGCGTGCGCTGACCCTCGGGCCCCTGCACTCTTCGCGGCCGCGTGCCGCACGGCGGGCGAGGGGCATTTCGGCATCGGGCACGAGGGGCGTAAACTTGGGTATGTAGCGGAATATGCGGGAGGCGCCAGCGGGCGGCGCCACCCACACGAATGAAGGATTGCCTGGCATGTATCACTTGTCACACGCGAGCCGCCGCGTCGTTCGCGTGCAGTCGCCGGTCCCGAGCTCGCCGCGGGTGCCCGCCGCTTTCTGACAGGCCCAGCCATGCCTCTCACCCATGTGGAACATCCCTCCCAGACGACCCCTTCGGCCCCTCCGTTGCTGCCCGAGGGCTGGCGGTACGCGGACGACCTACCGGAGGAGGATCTGTTCTTCGAGCACGCCCGACGCCGCCGCCGCTGGCGCCTGGGCGGGCTGATCGGCGTGGCCGTGGCGGTCGTCATCGCCGGTCTGCTGGTCGTGAACGCTCAGATCCATTACTCGGACGGCATGCAGGCGCTGCGGCAGCACTCGTACTTGACGGCTGCCGCGGAGTTCTCGGCCGCCGATCTTCTCGGCCTCCCGTATCGTGACGCGTCCACACTTGCCGAGGCAGCCAAGCGCGAGGCGAGCGCAGAGGCAGCCGCCGAGACCGCCGTCACGACGCGTGTGAGCTCCGTCAACGACGCGTTGGGAAGGGCTCAGTCGGCGTTCGAGCAGGGGAGCGCCCAGCGCGCGCTCAAGGCGCTCCAGTCGGTGGACGCCGCCGACCTTCGCGCGGTCATCAAGCAGGACACCGACGTGAGCGCCGCGGCCACTGCCCTCGCCGGAGACCTCACGACGGCCGCCGGCAAGGCCCTGAGCACGCAGGCGTGGGGTCGCGCCGGCCGCCTCGCGGCCGCGCTGCGCGTGCTTGACCCGTCTTCGGACAAGGCCGGCTCGCTGGCCGCGCGCGCTGCCCAGGGACAGAAGCTGAGCGCCCGTCTCGCCGAGGCGCAGGACGCAGCGCGCCGCGGACGGTGGCGCAAAGCACTGAGCCTGGCGCTGGCGGTGCGCGCCGCCAAGCCGGGGTTCCCCGGCGCGTCCACTCTCATCGCCGACGCACACAAGGCCCTCAAGCCCAAGCCGGCGCCCAAGCCCGCCACCACGAGCACGTCGTCGAGCGCCTCCACGGGCACCGGTGGCGGCACGTCGTCGGGCACGTCCTCAGGGTCCTCGTCCGGCTCCTCGTCCGGCTCCTCGTCCCAGCCGCCGCCGCCGTGAGGCCGCGCTCCTACACGCTAGCGGTACTCGTCCTGCTTCTGTGCGCCGCGCTTCTGACGGCCCGCGCCGACACCGCAACCGCGGCACGCGCGGCCTCCGTGGTCCCTCTCTGGACGCCCGTCACCCTGCCGGGAGGCGGCTCCTGGACCGTCCGCGACGTCGCCGCCTTCGGCAAGACCGGCATCGCGCTCGCCGGCGACGGCCACGTGGCCGTCAGCAAGGACGGCGGCAAGACGTGGAAGTCGGTCGTCCCCGGGGGCAACGCCGGCGCCACCTACGTCGCCGTGGCCTTCGTGTCCAGCGGTCGTGGCGTGGTCGCATCCGGCGGGCTGCTGCTGGTGACCGCCGATTCGGGCGCCACGTGGGCGCCGCCCAGCTACTCGGGCTCCCGCCCAACCGCCGCTATCAACGCGGTGGCGTTCCGCGGCACGCACGCCGTCGCTGTGGGCGACGCTGGAGAGATCTTCGCCAGCGATGACTCCGGCGCCACGTGGCGGGACGAGGTGTCGCCCACCACTGCGTCGCTCACATCGGTGGCGCTGGCTGCGGACGGCACCGCCATCGCCGGCTCGGCCGGCGGCGAGATCCTGGTTCGCACCACGGGCTGGGCAGTCGCCGGGACGACGGCCGATCCCGTCACCAGCGTGGCCGTCGCACCTGCGCCGAACTTTGGCGACGGGCAGCCGGACCTCTTCGCCGCGACGGGGCACGACGTACTGGGCAGCGACGACGGTCTGTCGTTCGCGCCGCTGCCCGGCCTGCCCGACCTGAGCGCCGGCTCGTGGCCCCAGGTCGCCTGGACCGGGCTGCCCGAGAACGCCCTGCTCGTGGCGGGGCCGCAGGAGGCAGGCTTCTTCGGCCCGGGAGTCGCGACCTGGTTCACGACGGCGACGGGGCTGAACACGCTCGGCGCCGCGGCCGCACCCGGCGGCCAGAGCGTGGCCTACCTGCTGGACGACGACGGCCGGCTCATGCGCACGTTCGGCGCAGGGCGCGACCCCGCCCCGCTCACGCTCAGCAAGAGCCGCGTGGTTACCGGCGGCGCCACGCGCCTCTCGGCAAGGGTGAGCATCGCCGCGCCGGGCACGGTGGTGCTACGCTCGCGCGTGCCCGGCCATTCCTGGTCCAGTCTGCGTAGCTTCACCTGGACCACCTCTGACTGGCGGCGCGATCTCAGCGTGCGGCTGAGCCCGTCGCTGACCCACGACTACCAGCTCCAGTTCACCTACGGCAAGATGACGGTCGCGCTCGCGCCGTCCGTGCAGGTCACCGCGGTGCCCAAGGTCCTCACTTCGCGGGCGACCTACTCCATGCGTCACGGCGCGGTCTTCCGGTTCTCCGGGTCCGTCTCGCCCAAGCTGGGCAAGGAGCGCGTCGAGCTCTTCACCGACCGCGGAGGCAGCTGGCGCCCCGTGAGCCTGCAGCACTCCGTCTCACTGCACAACGGCAAGACCTGGACGAGCCGCAAGTTCGGCACCCCCAAGTCCGAGACGTACCATCTGCGCGCCCATGTCGCGGCCACCCGCGCCCACGCGGAGGCGTGGAGCCGTGTCGTCACCGTGAAGGTCCGCTGACGCCCGCTGGTCCTCTCGCCCCAGATGACGTCTGCTGGGTCTCAGGGTTCTTGCGTGCCGTGCCGAATGTGCGGGTAGGCAACAGGCCGACGGCCGGCGCGAGGCCGGGGTGACCGTCGACATGGAGGGGGAGAGCATGGCAAAGGACAAGATTCTCGTGACGGGGGCAGCGGGGTTCATCGGTTCTACTCTCTGCGATCGCCTGCTGGCCGACGGCCACGAGGTCGTCGGCATCGACTCCTTCGAGGACTACTACGCCCGCGTTGTCAAAGAAGACAACATCGCGGGCGCCCGGGCTCATTCGGCCTTCACGCTCGTCGAGCAGAACCTGCTCGACGCCGACCTCGTCGGGCTGCTGGAGGGCGTCTCCCGCGTCTATCACCTGGCCGCCCAGGCCGGCGTGCGCGCCAGTTGGGGCAAGACCTTCGAGGTCTACACGCGTAACAACGTCCTGGCCACGCAGCAACTGCTGGAGGCCTGCGTCACTGTGGGCGTCCCCAAGGTCGTCTACGCCTCGTCGTCGTCCGTCTACGGCGACCAGGACGAGCTGCCGCTGCGCGAGACCATGGCGCCCAGGCCGCGGTCGCCTTACGGGGTGACCAAGCTGGCCGGAGAGCACCTCTGCATCCTCTACACCGTGAACCGCGGGCTCGACACGACGTCGCTGCGCTTCTTCACCGTGTACGGCCCGCGCCAGCGCCCGGACATGGCGTTCAACAAGTTCATCCGCGCGCTGATGGAGGGCCGCGAGATCGTCATGTTCGGCGACGGCACGCAGACCCGTGACTTCACCTTCGTCGACGACATCGTCGAGGCGCTCGTGCGAGCGGCCGGCGCCTCGCCGGGCAGCGTCATGAACGTCGGCGGTGGCCACCGCGTGAGCCTCTCGGAGGCGGTGGCCCTGCTCGGCGAGGTGGTGGGCGCCGAGCCGAAGATCGACCGCCGGCCGGTCGAGGCCGGCGACGTGCGCGACACCTGGGCGGACGTGGCGCGGGCCCAGGCGGAGTTCGCCTACGCGCCGCGGACCCATCTCGCGCAGGGGCTGCGGGCCGAGGCAGAGTGGCTTCGCAGCCGGTCGCAGCTCTAGGGGGACGAGGTCGGAGGGCGTCGGTACGCGTACCAGCTCGGCTTCTTGCTGCCGTTGTGGCGCTCCTCGGATAGGATAGGCCGTAGCATGATCCACTCCACCTCGACACCCACACTCGTCCGCAAAGACGCACGCATCTTCCTCGCCGGCCACACCGGTCTGGTGGGCGGCGCCATCTACCGCACGCTCCAGGCGGAGGGGTTCACCAAAGTCCTCGTGCGCGACCTCGCGGAGCTCGACCTCACCGACCAGGTGGCGACCCGCCGGTTCTTCGACGAGGAGCGGCCCGAGGCCGTCGTCGACGCGGCCGCCAAGGTCGGCGGCATCATGGCCAACTGGGAGCTGCCGTGGGAGTTCGTCGAGCAGAACCTGCTCATCGAGCTCAATCTCATCGGCGAGGCGTTCCGGCATGACGTCAAGCGCCTGGTCTTCCTCGGCAGCTCGTGCATCTACCCGCGCGAGGCGCCGCAGCCGCTGAGGGAGGAGTACCTGCTCACCGGGCCGCTGGAGGAGACCAACCGCGCCTACGCCATGGCCAAGATCGCGGGCATCGAGATGTGCCGCAGCCTCAACCGCGAGTACGGCACAGACTATCTCTCGCTCATGCCGACCAACCTCTACGGGCCCGGCGACAACTTCGACCTCACGTCCAGCCACGTGCTGCCGGCCATGATCCGCAAGTTCCACGAGGCCAAGGTGGCGCGGGAGGCGGGCGCCGCCGCTCCGGATGTGGCGCTGGCCTTGTGGGGCACCGGCAAGCCGCGCCGCGAGTTCCTCTACGTGGAGGACGTCGGCCGGGCCATCGCGTTCTGCCTGCAGCACGTGCACGCTGCCGACGTGCCCGACGGGCTGCTCAACGTCGGCTGCGGCGAGGACCTCACCATCCGCGAGCTCGCCGACACGGTCCAGCGCGTCGTCGGCTATGAGGGCCCGGTGCTCTGGGACGACTCCAAGCCCGACGGCACCCCGCGCAAGCTCATGGACGTCACGCGTATCAGGTCGCTCGGCTGGACGCCCGAGGTGGGGCTGGAGGACGGCATCCGCCGCACCTACGACTGGTTCCTCGAGCGTCGCGTCTGACGCGCCATCACCCGCACCTGGAGAACCGCGTATGACAAAGACAGCGCTCATCACCGGCATCACCGGTCAGGACGGGGCCTACCTGGCCGAACTGCTGCTCGGCGAGGGCTACGTCGTGCACGGGGTCAAGCGGCGCAGCAGTTCGATCAACACCGAGCGGGTCGACCATCTCTATCAGGACCCGCACACTCCCGGCGCCAGGTTCTTCATGCACTACGGCGACCTCACCGACGCCACCAACCTCATCCGCATCGTCCAGGAGACGCAGCCCGACGAGATCTACAACCTGGCGGCACAGAGTCACGTCCAGGTCAGTTTCGAGACGCCGGAGTACACGGCCAACTCGGACGCGCTCGGCACCCTGCGGCTGCTCGAGGCCATGCGCATCCTCGGCCTGGAGACCTCCTGCCGCTTCTACCAGGCGTCCACCAGCGAGATGTTCGGCATGGTACAGGAGGTCCCGCAGCGCGAGACCACGCCGTTCTACCCCCGCAGCCCGTACGGCGCCGCCAAGGTCTACGGCTACTGGATCACGGTCAACTACCGCGAGGCCTACGGGATGCACGCCAGCAACGGCATCCTCTTCAACCACGAGAGCCCCATCCGCGGCGAGACCTTCGTCACGCGCAAGATCACGCGGGCCGTCGCGCGCATGGCCCTGGGCCTCCACGACGGCCTCTGGCTGGGCAACCTCGACTCCATGCGCGACTGGGGCCACGCGCGCGACTACGTACGCGCCATGTACCTCATGCTCCAGCAGGACGAGCCGGGCGACTATGTCATCGCCACCGGCGAGCAGCACAGTGTGCGCGAGATGTGCGCCCGCGCCTTCGACGAGATCGGCGTCACGCTTTCCTGGCAGGGGAGCGGGGCGGACGAGGTGGGCGTGGTGGACTTGGTGGACGAGGACAGGCTGTGCGCGGCGCAGTCGGGTGGGGAAGAGGCGGCGCTCGCAGACGTCTCCGGCCTCGAGCCCGGCGCCGTGCTGGTGCGCGTCGACCGGCGCTACTACCGGCCCACAGAGGTGAGCACACTGCTCGGCGACCCCACCAAGGCGCGCGAGCGTCTCGGCTGGTCGGCCACGACCAGCTTCGACGAGCTCATCACCGAGATGGTCCGCGACGACCTGGCCGACGCCCGGCGCGACGACGCCGTGGTCCGCGCCGGCTTCCCGGTCGTCGAGCACCGGGAGTAGCCGGGAGGCCCCGGGGTCATTCTGCCGGCGGGGCGGTGGGTATGGCGTTTGGGGGTGTGAGCCTTCGATGGTGCCAAGAATGGTGCCAAAGATGGCGCCATCGAAGGCTCCGAGGCGCTGCGTGACACATCCCCGTCCCGGCCTCCCGGTCTCCCCGCACGCTGGTGAGGCCGCGCCAGCGCGTCCGCCGCAGGAGCCCATCTCTCGTACCGCGCCGCAGCAAGGCCTTGACCCGGGCCGCCGTTGTCGCGCTGAGTCCGTCAGTCGGACGACGAAGGGGCTTCCGCGGCGGCGTGGAGCGTCGTGGCCGCCGCCGCGGAGGGCGCGGCGGGAGCGGAGACGGCCTTGGGTACGCGCCCGCCGGCGATCACCGCGAACGTGCGCGGCACGAGCTTGCGCAGCGCGAGCGCCGCGAGCACGGCGCCGGCCACCACGAGCAGGGGCGGCACTGCATAGGTCACAAAGGCGGGCACGTCGGGGAACCGCCGCACGAGGTTCTTCATCACGGCGAGTGCGGGCTCCTGGGCCACGTAGACGAAGAAGGAGAGCGGCGCGACGAAGAGCGCCGCCGCGACCAGCCTCTGGCGGAGGCTGCGACGGCCCGGGCCGGCCTCCGCGGAAATCGTCTCGCCCGAGTGCCGCACCAGCGCGTCGCCGGCGGTCCAGACGGTGGCGATGCCCAGCACGACCACCGGCAGCAGGCCTGCGCGCTGCCAGCGGCCGAGGTCGTGTCCGTAGGCCGCGTACAGGGCGGTGCCCGCGAGCCACGCCGCCGCCAGCGCGGCGGCGGCCCACGCGGGCGCTCCGCGGCGTCCTCGGGCACCCTCTCCGCGCGCGGCGTCCTCGGCGCTCCGCCCGGCAAACGGCGTCTTCCAGCCCAGCACCGCGATCGCCGCGCCCGCGATGAACGGCGGGAAGGCCGTCGCGCTCACCCACGGCCACAGCGCCGACGGCTGCCAGCCGAACACCCACCAGACCACGGCGATCAGCAGGACCCAGCCGCGCAGGTACTTCACCGCCAGGTACACCAGCGGCGAGAGGACCATGCAGGTCATCAGCGCCTGCAGGAACCATAGCGGGTAGATCACCGGGTGCAGCAGCCAGTGGTCGAGTGCGGCGCCCAGGGAGTGCACGGTCCAGTAGGGACTCTCCCCGGCGAACCTCGAGTGCGAGACGGCTACGGTGAACAGCACGCCGAGCCCGCTCCAGATGAGGAACGGGACCAGCAGGGTGCGCACGCGGGTGCGCAGCTTCGCCAGGTAGCCCGCCGTGGTCGGGGTGAAGGTGCGGAAGAAGAGATAGCCCGAGACCACGCCGAGAAAGGGGAGGGCCCAGCGCATCAGGGCGAGCGAGATGAAGCCCTCCACGGCCACGGACCGCGAGGTCCCCGCCGGCGGCGCTGGGATGAAGACGCCGGGCGCGAACGGGTACGCGTGATAGACCACCACGGACGCGACGGCGAGAAACCGGAGGACGCTGATCTTCCTGCTGGTGTGACGGTCCATCACGGGGTTGATGGGCGCGGCAGCCGTGCGGGCCCGCGCCGTCAGCCGCCGGCCGGTGTGCGCGAGCGCACGAGCTTGGCCGGCACCCCGGCTACCAGGGAGTAGGGCTCCACGTCTCTGGTGACCACGGACCCGGCCGCGACGACGCTGCCACGGCCGACGGTCACGCCACCGGCCACGATGGCGCCGGCGCCCAGCCACACGTCGTCCTCGACGGTGATGGGGAGGCGGGTGACGCCCTGCGCCTTGATCGGCTCGTCCGGTGAGTCCAGGTTGTGGTTCTCGGCGAGCAGCGCCACGCGCGGGCCCATGAGGACGTCGCTGCCGATGGAGATGAACCCCGAGCAGCCCACATACGCCCAGTGGCCCAGGTTGGAGCGGTCGCCGACCTGCAGGCCCTCGCCGAGAGGGCCGCCGAGGAGACCGGTGGGGGCGACCATAGCGCCGCGGCCGACGGTGACGCGGTCGCCGAAAGTGACACCGCGCCGGCTGTGTCCGTTGATGAAGCAGCCTTCTTCGAGGTCGAGGTCGCGGCCGGCGTGGACGTAGCGGGCGTGCAGCACGCGGACCCGGGCGTCGCAGAAGACGAGGCCGCCGGAGGAGCCGAGGCGGGCGCGCAGCAGCGCGCCTCGGGCCAGCCGGCGGCCGAGCAGCCAGCCCAGCTCGAGCAGGTCCGGCGCCGTCCACTCGTCAAAGGCGGCGCCGTCGCCGCCGCGGTGGGCCGCCATCCAGTGCCGCAGGCCGTCCAGATCAGGCGTCACGTCCCCTCCAGGTCGCTCAG
Source organism: uncultured Thermoleophilia bacterium (assembly GCA_963775255.1). Taxonomy (GTDB): domain Bacteria; phylum Actinomycetota; class Thermoleophilia; order UBA2241; family UBA2241; genus CAIXSE01. The sequence continues at coordinate 96,298 of CAVZIA010000004.1, forward strand.
TGCGGTCGGGCGCGCCGGCCGCCGCGTTTGCGCGCCGCCAGCTGCTTCGCAAGGCGCTCGTAGGCGTCGGTGACGGCGTCCCACGAGTACACGCGGGCGCGCCGGAGCGCGGCCTCGCGGTGCCGCTCCACGGCCTCCGGGTCGGCGAGCAGCGCCGCGAGCGCTCGCCGCAGCCCGTCCGCTCCGTCCGCGCCCGAGTAGCTTACCCCCGCGTCGCCGACGGTCTCCAGGTTGGGCGCGTGGTCGTTGTAGATCACGCACGCGCCGGCCGCCATGGCCTCGAGCATCACCGGGTGGGTGCCGCCGACCTCGGTCGGGAGCGCCACGAGGGCCGCGTTGCGCAGCAGGTCCCTGTACGCGGCCCCGAACTGGTAGCCGGCGAAGACGACGCGGTCGTCGCCGGTCTCCCGCAGACGCGCCTGGTAGAGGTCGGCGTAGGTCGCGTCGCCGACCACGACGAGCCTCAGGTCGGTGTCCAGCCTCCTGTACGCCTCGACCAGCACGTGCGCGTTGTTCTCGGGTACCAGGCGACCCACGAAGAGGATGTAGCCGCGTGGGTCCAGGCCGAGGCGTGCGAGCGCTCCGTCGTGAGCGGCGGAGCCGGGCAGGTCCGCGTCGTCCGGCTCCAGCTCGGACCCGTAGGGGATGTACGCGGTCTCGTGTCCCCACCGGCGGTAGAGCTGCTGGACGGCGCGCGAGTCGGTGACGGCCACGCAGGCCAGGGAGGGAGCAGCGCGTTCGGTGAGCAGGAGGTAGCGGCGCGCCCACGGTCCCCACTTGGCGCGCTCCGAGTCCAGGCCGTCGACGTTGATGGCCGTGGGGACGCCGAGGGCGCGGCCGAGGCCTGCGAACGGGCTGTTGCCGGCGATGAAGTAGATGGCGACGTCCGGTCGCGCCACCGTTCCCAGGTGCAGGGTGCTCAGCAGGGCATGGACGGGGGTGTCGAGGTGCTTGCCGGCCACGGTGGGCAGGTAGACGAGCCGCATGCCCTTGTAGCTGCGGTCGGCGCGGCGCTCGACCATGTGCGGGCGGCAGTAGACGGTGACGTCGTGGCCGCGGGCGGCGAGGCGGGACCCGATCTGCTCCACAGCCGTCTCGAACCCGCTGTAGGCGGCGGGGACGCCGCGAGTGCCGACCAGGGCGATCTTCACGCCCGGGCTTCTTCCGCAGCGGGCGAGGAGGGCTCACGGGGCGTATCGTGCGCGCCGGCCGCCGTCTCGTAGGCGGCGGCGGTCAGCTCGGCGCAGGTGCGCCAGCTCGCGCGGGAGGCGCGCAGCAGCCCGCGCTCGCGCATGTCGGCGCGCAGCGTCTCGTCGGCGAGCAGCGCCCGTATGACGCCGGCGATGTCGGCCGGGTCCTCCGGGTCGAAGAGCGCCGCCGCGCCGCCTGCCACCTCCGGCAGCGCCGTCGTCCCCGAGCACGCCACCGGCGTGCCGCAGGCCATGGCCTCCAGCACCGGCAGGCCGAAGCCCTCGTAGAGCGACGGCAGCACGAAGAGGTCGGCGGCTCTGTACAGCGCGGGCAGGTCGGCGTCTCTGATCACACCGGGGAAGGCGACGCGGTCGCCGATCCGCAGGTCGATGGCGAGCCCGGTGGCGCCGTCGCGCCGGCCGCGGAACCCGCCGGCGATGACAAGCTGATGTGGCAGGGCCGGATCCTGGGCGGCGAGCAGCGCCCACGCCTCGACCAGGCGGGAGAGGTTCTTGCGCGGCTGGAGGTTGCCGACGGCGAGCACGTAGGGCCGGTGGATGCCCAGATGACGGAAGAGACGGCCGGCGTCGGCTGGTGCGCGCCCGCCGTCCGCCGAGCCGTCGCGCGGCAGGGGCGAGAAGCGCCCGTCCACGCCCTCGGGCGTGACCACCACACGCGCGGGGTCCGCTCGCAGGAGCGTGCAGAGCTCGTCGCGCGCGTGGCCCGAGGGCACGAGCACGCGCGCCGCCCGCCTCATCGACAGGCGCACCCCGGCGTTCAGCACCAGGCGGTCGCGCCACGTGAACCACTCGGGGTGGCGCAGGAACGACACGTCGTGCACGGTGAGCACCGACGCGGCGGAGGAGCCGAGCGGCGCGGCGTACGTGGAGTGGATCACGTTCGCGCCGTGCATGCGCGCCGCGGCGGCGAGGTCCCTTGTGAGACGCGAGAAGTCGGAGCGGTGAGGCAGCTGCACCCGCTCGTGGTCGCCCACGTCGACGGAGCGGCCGGAGACGGCGACCAGCTGGCGCAGGCCCAGCTCGCTGAGCCCGCAGAGGAGCCCGCGCAGGTAGGTCTCGTTGCCGGTCTCACCGGTGCCCAGCATGTGGCCGTCGATGAGGACGCGCGCCGTCACGAGCCGGCCTCGTCCTTGGCGCCGGCCGCCGGCTCGGGCGCGTCACCGCCGGAGTCGGTCGATTCTCGCGCGAAGGCCTCGGCCTGCGCGACGCCGCCGCCGGAGGCCACGGCGTCGAACAGTGCCACGGCCCGCGCCTGCATCACCTCCGGCGCGTGCGCGGCGGCGACGTACCGCCGCGCGGAGAGGCCCAGGTGCCAGCGCAGCTCGGGGTCGTCGCGCAACGCCGCGATACGCCGGGTGATGCGCGGGGCGTCGAGCTGCTCTACGACGAACGCGTCCCCGTCGAGCTGCGGCAGGCCGGTGAACGCCTGTGGCGTGCCGATCACAGGCAGCCCCCAGGCCATGGCCTCGAGAGTCTTGTTCTTGGTGCCGCCGCCGTGGGGAAGAGGAGCCAGCACGACGTCGGCGCTCCGGTACAGCGGGTCGAGGTCGGGTGCGTCAGAGATGACGGTGACGCCGGCGCCGCCGGCCTTGCGCAGCCATGCCGGCGCGTGCAGCCCGGCGATGACCAGGGCGAACGGTACGCGCTGCGCGCGCAGCTCGGGCGCCAGACGCGTGACCAGCCACTTCGCGGCGTCGCGGTTGGGGGGGTGGACGAAGGAGCCGATGAAGAGCAGCCGCACGGCCACGTCGTGCCGCGCGATGGAGCTGCGCTGGTACATGGCATCCTCCGGCGGCAGAGTGACGGCGAGGGGGACGGTGAACGCCTCCACGCCGAGCGTGGCGAGTCGTTCGCGGTCGCCGTCGTTGATGGCCACGGTGATGCTGTCGTCGAGCAGGCGGCGCTCGTACCAGCGGCTGGTCGCCGCCTGGAGGTTCGCGGCCACGTAGCGCAGTGGCCGCGCCGCCGCGGCCGACTCGCTCAGCCCGCTGGGGACGTCGGGCAGGTCGACGATGAGCGGGACGCCGTCGATGCGGTAGTAGGCGGCGTACAGCGTCTCGACGAGCAGCGCGTCGGGCTTCCACGAGGCGGCCAGGTCGTCCACAAGCTCGGAGATGGCGCGGGAGCGGCCGGCGCTCACCAGTGGGACCGGCGTGACCAGCCGCCTGCCGGCGGCCAGGGTGCGCCGCCGCGCGGGTCTGGCTTCGCGCGTCGTGGCCACCCGCACCTCCGCGCAGAGCTCGTGGAGCAGACTGAGGTCGGCATCCTCACGCGCCGCGCCGACCACAGCGACCTCGTGCGAGCGCGCCGCGGCGCGCAGCAGGTTCAGGGGCCGCGTGTGAGCTCCGGTGAGCGGAGGGTGCGGCAGATCAGGAAGGACGAACAGGATGCGCATCGCGGGTGCCTCCGGCCTGTGCCGCGTTCTCGTCGGAGGTGGATGCTATCACCCGGTCACGGCGATTGCGCCGGGCGGGCCGTCCGGCGATTGCCGGCGGGCTCGTCGCCGGTGGATGAGGTTGTTGCGGCCGGTCGTGGCGTACTGTTACATAGACCACACACTGGGATGCGACTGGCAGGGGCCTGTGGGGAAGACGTCCGGCAAACACGAGAACGCAGTGGAAGACGCGCTGGCTGCTGCCTGCGTGGTGGTGCCTGCCCACAACGAGGCGGAGGTGATCGGCGACGTCCTCGCCGGGCTGCTGACGCTTCCCTGTCACGTCGTCGTCGTCGACGATGGGTCGTCGGACCGCACGTACGACATCTGCCTCGAGCGGCCCGTCGCTGTCCTTCGTCACAGTACCAATCTTGGACAAGGCGCGGCGCTGCAGACCGGCATGGAGTACGTGCGCACGCTTGACGGCGTCCGGTTCGTGGTCACGTTCGACGCCGACGGGCAGCACGGCGTGGAGGCGGTGCGCAGCCTCGTCGAGAGCCTCGTCGATGGCCGGCACGACGTGGCGCTGGGCACGCGCTTCGTGCGCCCGTCGGATTCCGCGAAGATCCCCCGACTGCGCAGGATCCTCCTGAGAACCGCCGTCGTCTTCACGCGGCTCACCACCGGCCTCCACGTGACGGACACCCACAACGGACTGCGCGCATTCACCGTCGATGCGGCGGCTCGCCTGCACATCACGCACGGGGGGATGGCCCACGCCTCCGAGATCCTCGCGACGATCCGCCGTGAGCGGCTCCGCTGGTGCGAGGTGCCGGTGGAGATCTCCTACACCGAGTACAGCCGCGAGAAGGGGCAGCGGGGCGGAGCCGCCATGGACATCGCGTGGGACCTTCTGATGGGTCGTATCAGGTGAGCATCTCGCTGGGGCAGATCATCCTCGTCGTGCTCGTCGCAGGGGTGGCCGTGTACGTCTTTGCCGTGCGGAGCGTCTCTCGTGACCGCACGGTGATGCTGCTGCTCGCTGCGGTCGGATTGCTCCTCGTCGCCTGGCCCGGCCTCTCGACGGACGTGGCGCACGCCGTGGGCATCGGACGCGGCGTCGACCTCCTCCTGTATCTCTTCGTGGTGTTCTGTCTCTTCCGCTTCATCGCCACGTCGGCGGAGGTGCGGAGGGTCAACGATCGGATCACTGGGATCGTCCGCCAGTCGGCGCTGGCGTCGGCGCGCCCGGCCCCACGGCGCGCAGGCGCGGCCGGCCAGCCGGAGACGGCCTCCAGTCACGCCCAGAAGGACGACGCGCCGCCGGCTCGGTGACGGCCGGCGTGCGTGTGCACGCCGCGTGCGATCACCTGCGGTGGCGCGGGGTTCCCAAGGTTCTCGAGTGTGACACAATCAGGACCCATGAAGCGCGTCGCCGCCTATGTATGGAGAGACCACCGCGAGAAGGTCCTGTATCTCGCTGTCGGCATGTGGAACACGTTCTTCCAATGGGCCAGTTTCTCGCTGTTCTACTTCCTCCTCCACGACTACATCTTCTCGTCGTGGATCCTGGTCATCACGAAGGTCTTCGCGTCGACGAACGGGTTCCTCTGCTACCGGTACCTCGTGTTCGGTCCCGTCGATCACCCCGTGAAGGAATTCGGGCGCTATCAACTGGTGTGGTTGCCGATCTTCGTGGTCAACCTGATCGTGCTGCCGCTCGCTCTCGAGTACACGAACCTCAACGCCTACCTGATCCAGGCGCTGTTCGCGGTGTTCTCCGTGATCGTCGGCTTTGTCGGCAACAAGTACTTCACGTTCAAGAAGCGTGACGTCGTGTCGCCGCCGACCTCGTCCGAGGGCGCACCCGAGCCTTGAGGGCGCCTCCGGCTGTCGGCAGGAGGTAGCGGGCGAAGACGAAGGCGGCACTCACGAAGCTCTCCGGCATGCGCAGGAGACACATCTCCGCCGTGCGATAGAGCAGATCGGCGGGTCTCCGGGCGTCTGTCCAGTACTGCCGCTGGACGACCAGCGTGTTCTGCAGGCTGCGGCGTAGCTGCGTCTTCTTGATCGTGTCACGATGGATGCGATAGTCAACGAGCGTATCGGGCAGGTTGACGAACACTGCTCCACGCCTGGCGAGGCGACTCCACAGCGCGTAGTCGTGGGCGGCGGTGGCGCTTTCGTCATAGCCGCCTGCGCCGGTGATGAGGCCGGCACGGACCATGACGGTGGAATGTGCTATGGGGTTCCAACGCGGCATCGCCCGCAGGATGGCTGCGGACGCTGTCGGATATGAGCGCCGGGCCACTACACGGCCGGCCGCGTCGACTACGCGGATCTGCGAGCCGGCGACGTCGACGCCGGGATGGTGTGCCAGGAAGTCCGCTTGGATCGCCAGCCTGTCTCGGCGGCTCAGGTCGTCGGCATCCATGATGGCGATGTAGACGCCGCGCGCACGTTTGAGACCTGCATTGCGCGCGGCGGCGGCTCCGCGATTCTCCTCGAGCGACACAAGGACGACGCGGTCGTCGTCGAAGTCGTTCACGATCCGCGCGGTCGAGTCGGTCGACGCGTCGTCGACGACGATGATCTCGAAGTCCTCCATCGTCTGCGCGAGCAGGCTGCGCAGGGCCGGGCCGACGTAGGCCTCGGCGTTGTGGGCCGCCATGATCACGCTGACCCGGGGATCGCCCGCGGCCTGCCGTGGAACGGCGGTCACGCCCGTGTTCTTGCTTCCGGACGCGGGCCGGAGCAGACGGCGATCGTGAGGTCGTAACTGTGCCCGGGACGCACAGGGACGACGGCGTGCCGCTTGGGGCTGTCCACCAGCAGGCGTGTCAGCTTGGCGACCTGGCTCAGCCGTGCGGCGAGGCGGTGGGAGGGGACGTGGCCGACGAGGCCTAGGTAGCACATCCTCAGCCTGCCGACTTCGTTCTGTCCGTAGAACTCGACGGACTCGAAGTGGGGGCTCAGAAGGTCGAGCAGTTCACGGGGCGTGTACTCGCGCACGTGGAACTCGCAGATCGGCGGGTCATTCGGCGACGTCCCAGGGTTCTGGACGTTCCGGTTGGGGGTGGAGCAGATGAGCCGTCCGGTCGGGCGGAGGACGCGCACCGCCTCCGAGAGCAGAGCGTCCGCATCCGGCACGTGCTCGACGGTCTCGAGGCTGATATAGAGGTCGACCGATGCCGTCTCGACGGGTAGTTCAGTCGCGTCGGCCACCTCGAAGAGGGCGTTGGGGTCGGTCACCGACCGCCTCGCCGCCTCCACGGCCTCACGGTCAAGGTCAAACCCGACGATGTTCTGTGGTCCGGTGCGAAGGTACTCGATCGCCCCCGCGCCGTCGCCACAGGCGCAATCGAGAATCGTCCCGCCTTGGATCATTGATGCGGCGAAGCGGTAGCGGGCCTCATGCTCGAGCCGCGTCCAAGGCGGTACGCCTTCGCCGGCTCTCTCAGTTCCGCTGGCTCGCCACATGCCCACCCCATGGATCGAAGTATGGAGCGTGCCCCGATGGACAGGACACGCTCGGAGACTACCACGACTCGATACCCAGAGAGTGGAGAGGGTCGCGGGACCTTCGCGGGAAGCGGTCTATGATGGTGTCGTCATGCGATGGTGGCGCGCCAACCGCTCGGCAGGATCGGTCCATGTCGTCGGGCCGGTGCGAGGATAGGTTGGCGAGGTCGCCGGCCGGAAAGGGGAGGTCCGCACGTCTCCGACGGAATCAAGTCCGGGGCACGACCAGGGTTCGACTCGCAGCTTCCAGGCGCGAAGGTCTGCCGGCCGAGCATCGCTTCTGACGTTCCTGGAAGAGCAGGAAGACTTGCATCTGCTCACCGGGATGAAGGGCAACCTCGGCGACCACCTCATTTGGGCCGGGACAGACGACCTGTTCCGCGGCTCTGATCTGCCGGTTGTTCGGGTGGGCCTTGGTGAACTGACGCATGTCGCCCACCCGCGAAGCACCTTGGTCATCCCGGGGAGTGGAGCGCTCAGTCGCCGTTGGCACGAATGGCTACCAGAAACCGTCGTCAAGGCCTCCCGCCACTTCCGACGGGTGATCGTCCTCCCGTCCAGCTACGATCTGAGTGTTCCTGTGCTGACGGAGTGCCTTCGTCTGCCGAACGTGTACGCGTTTGCCAGAGAGGAGCGCTCCTACCAGGCGATCACGACATCCGGGGCCGCCGGCGGTCTCGCGCTGGACTGTGCGGTGTACCACAGCGCGTTTGAGGATCGGGCTCTGGCCGGCAGCCGGAATACGGACGATGAGGACCGGCTCCTTGTCGCGCTCCGGGAGGACGAGTGCAGTCTGCTTCCGATACTCGGGCTGCGTCCGGAACCCAGCCTGAACAAGGACATCAGCCTCTCGTGCGCCGACCTCTCTGAGTGGCTTGCCGCGATCGAGGCGGCTGGGGTGGTCGTCACCGACAGACTACATGTCGCCGTCGCCGCCACACTGCTCGGCAAGCGTCTCGTCTTCGTCGATCCCTACGACGCCAAGATCTCGACGTACTGGGCTTTCACGTTCGAAGACGCGTTCGACGACCGCGTCACGGAGTCATCGCTTGCCTGGCTCGTCGCGCGCGGACTCGTGGTTCCCTCACTGCGGACGACAACGCCTGAGGGGGCCGAGTTCGCTCCTGAGCGACGGGGACCGGAGGAGGTGCGCGCCGAGTCGGGAACGGGCGTCGGCGGCGAAAGCCAGACGGCGGCCAGACGCGCACGCGTGCGCGGAGTTCCCCCAGTGAGGATCTGCGCCGTCGGCTGTTTCATGGGTTCAGTCCACCTTCTGCGCGCCAGCATGTCTCATCTCATCCTGAACGGCGTGAGGGACTTCTATCTGTTCGACCATGGTTCGCGGCCCGAGTTGGCCAAGACGCTGGAGCGCAGTCTTGGATTTGGGGACGTCCGCGTGACCGTCCTGCGCAAGGAGACTCCGCCGTTCTTCCAGAAGGCGATGGTCGGGGTGCTGACCGAGCTGGCCGCAATGGATGGATTCGAGATGGCGCTTGCTTTCGACGCCGACGAGTTCTGGTGCTCCACTGTGCCCGGTCGGATCCTCGTCGAGCAGATTGCGACAGAGCTACCGGAGCGAGTCGCTGCGGTGAGGGTCCCGGTCGCCACCTACGCGCAGCATCGCGACGTGGAGCACTTCCGGGTGGAGACGCTCAAGACCTGCAAGTACCTCGTCGTGCCCGACGCAGACGACTCGCGGTCCGAACGGGAGCAGGTGGACGCGGGCATGCCGTTCCTGGCGATGCCCTTCCCCCCGAAGGTGATCGCGAGACTTCTGCCGGGGGTGCGATTCACCGAAGGGCAGCACGGGATCACAGGTGGCACGCAAACGCGTGGGGTGGTCGACGCGGGGGGTATTGTCGTCAGGCACCTGTCACTGCCTGCCCGCCAGGAGTTGGTCGGCAAGCGCGAACATGGGCTCCGGCGCATCGCCGCAGGGTACGGCGCCGACCTCGCATGGCAGGTCAATCGTCTCGCTGGCATGACGGACGCGGAGCTCGACGGCTACTGGGCCGAGAACTCCTGGTGCGCTCAGGAAGACGGGCACGTGAGCGTGGGGAAGTACTCCTCGGTGGTGGAAGACACCGCCTTGGTGCAAATCGGCGAGGAGCTCATGGCGGCGACGGGGGGTACCGGTTCGCAGCAGGGCGACGACAGACTCGGCATGGCCGAAGTGCTGCACGTCGACGCGGGCAAGATGGAGCGCCTGCTCGAGATGGTCTTGGACGACTACGGCGGCGCCAACCTGCTACTCGCGGAGCGCATGGACGAGATAGTCTCTTTGCGAGATTGCCGCGACGCTCTGGAGGAAGAGCTTGCCGCCGCGCACGTCGAGCTTGGAAGTCAGTCAGAGATGGTCGCGGAACTCACCCGCGACTTGAAACACGCTCTCAGCCTGCAAGAAGAGGCGATGGAGGCCGTGCGTGCGGTTGAGCGCAGCACATCCTGGCGCTTGACGGCGCCACTGCGTTCGTTGAAGCGCGGAGTAAGGCGGCAAGGGTAAGCTCCGGCGTTCGATGGCTGCCAGCTCCGAGCCTATGATCTACGATTGCCGAGATTGGCTCTTTGGGGCGGCACGGGATTACGTTGGCGCACGTCGTGGCTGCCGGTCGCCCAAGTGACGAGTGCGGGAGGGAGAGTGGCAGTTCCACGGTTGGGATTCGTTGGTTCATGTGCCGAGCCGTCAACGGTCGTTCACGACGACGGCGCTCCTGGCACTAGAGCAGAAGCGGCGCTATGAGCTTGGGGATGCAAAGAGCGATCCGCGGACGCACACTCGCCCGGCTTGTTGCGTGTGCGGCCGTGATCGTCGCAGGTGTGCTGTTCGCGGCAGTCTTTCGCCTGCCATCGCACCCCGTCGTCGACACGGGCGCCGCGACGAGTACTGTCGGGCCGATCACGGGAAGATCCGCGTTCGTGCAGGAGGTCGTCTTTCGCAAGAGCTTCCGTGTGGAGGCGATCCGGGTTCTTCTCGCCACCTACGGTAAGCCTGCGAATTCCAGGGCCGCCGACATCAGCGTCTTCGATGGAGCCGGCCGTCTCGTCGGAGAGGCTCCGCTGCCGGCTGGAAGTGTTGCGGACAACTCGTACGTCCGTGTGGAGATGCGGCAACTGCTCGAGGTGGCAGCCAGCGGCAGGGTCTTTGTCACCCTGTCTAGCCGTGACGGCACGAAACAGGACGCGATCACCGCATGGATGAACCCCTCGCGCGACGCTGGGCGCCTCTGGAAGGTCGCGACGCCGCCGGGGAGTTCGGGCCGGTTGACGACGGATTCGTTGGACGATTCCCAACTGCTCCAAGGGTCAGTCTGCATCCAGGTGCTGGGCGTCGGCGCGCGTGGTCTGGCTTTGGAGAACGTGATTCGCGGTCTTGGGCTCGCTCTCGGTCTTCTCATCGCGGCCGCCCTGTGGTGGCCCAGCGTTCTCAGGGAGTCGTACCGGTGGCTCCGAGCCAGGGTTGTGCCGACGAACTGGAAGAGCGACACGGGGCTCGCGTGGTTCTATCTGGTCATCGCCTTCGTCTGGGGGCTCTCCATGATCGTAGTCACGCCTCCCTTCCAGACCGCTGACGAGCCCGCGCATTTCTACCGGGCATGGTCGGTGGCGAACCTCCAGGTGCTGGCTCATCCGGACGCGACTGTCAGCGTGCCTGAAAACGTGGTCACATTGCCTGAGCGTCTCGGGTCGGGTGTCGGAGGAAATTGGGCGTCGAACGAGTACTCTGTCGGGCGCGCCGTCAGGATGTTGTGGGAACCTATCTCGAAGACCACTCGCGAGCAGGCGACGTCGGCGGCGTCGTATCCCGCGGTCGGCTATTTGCCTCAGGCGACGGGCATCGAGATAGCGCGCGTACTGGGCCATTCTCCGCTGCTCGCCCTCTATCTCGGCCGCATAGGTAACCTTGTGGCGGCAGTCGTCCTCGTGTTCTTCGCCATCCGCATCGCCCCGTTCGGCAAGCCGCTGCTGGCCCTTGTCGCGCTCCTGCCCATGTTCGTCTTTCAGACCGCGGGCCTGAGCCCGGACGCTCTAGTGTTATCCGGCTGTCTGCTGTTTCTCGCCCTCGTATTGCGATACGCGCGCGAGGATCGGCTGAATCGTAGGGAACTTGGGCTGCTCGCAGTCGTCGGCGTCCTTCTGCTGAATGCAAAGCTCGGTTACGCCGTTCTCGCGCTGCTGGTGCTCATGCTGCGGCCTCGGCAGTTCGCGAGCCGAGGTTCGTACTTCGTTTGGGTGGGAGGCATCGTGGTGGGAGCGTTCGCGCTGGCCGGGGCCATCCTGGTGCTCGCGCCGCACCCGCCTGCGGGGCACCTCGCGTCCATTGGCCTCGCAGGCGTGGATCAGTCTGCCCAGATTTCGTTCGTGATCCGCCATCCGTTCGAGTTCGTGAAGGTGCTCTACGACACGTTCGACCAGCAGGCGCTTGGGCTCGACCATTCCAGGCTGGCCATCGTGCAGATGGCGTACGGAGTGCTGGGCTGGCTGTCAATCAGTCTGCCAACGGTGGGGATGTGGGCCGTGGCGCTGGCGGGTGTGCTGCTGCTCGGCTATCGCGAAGAGATCCAGATCACCTCGTGGCAGCGGACCGTGCTAGCTGCCTGTGCGGTGCTCGTGGCGACGACGGTGTCCGCTGCGCTGTACGCGACGTGGACGAGGGTGGCGGATCCTGTGGTCAACGGGCTGCAGGGGCGGTACTTCATCCCGGTGATCCCGCTCGCGCTGTTTACGATATACGGCCTTCGTCCATCACGAAAACGCACCGTCGTCGTCATACTCGCGACGGCCGTCGGCGTCGCGGCACTCACGACGATGGGAGCGCTTGTCAGGTTCTACTACTGAGGCGGGAGCGACCGGGGCGAGCACTCGTCGCTGGCCTCCCCGCTGGGCCACGGAGCACTTCCAAGCCCGAGCGCAGCGAGCACGACCTCGAGTTGTCCTGACCACGAGTACCTAGTGCGAGCATCATGGTAGCTGCACTCGGCCATCGTGCTGAAGCGGGCAGCATCTGCGGCGGCGTGCCGGATGCGATTCAGCCACTGGTGCGCTTGCGCCAAGTAGCCGTTCTCACCGTCTTGGATGGCCCTGGCGTAGGTGTAGGTGGGGGAGGCGATCGTCTGCGTTCCGACGATGGCCGCCTCGAAGTACTTGAGCTCCGACTTGCAGTTCGTGAAGGTGTTGTACTGTAGAGGGACGAGGTTGAGATCGACCGAGGCTACAAGCTTCTGAAGGGTCACGAAGTCGCGGAACGGATGCTGGTTGATGCGGTCGTTGAACCGGGAGAGCTCGGGCCCCGGCTGGATGTAGCCGGCGACGGTCAGTTCTATGCGTTCATCCTCCTCCATCGCTGTTTGCAGCGCCGGGGTGATGATCCCGAAGTCACGGTTGTGGCTCGGCGACCCGCTGAAGTAGCCAAGCCGGATCACGCCGTTCTCACCGAGGCGCTCGTCGCGTCTGATGGCGAACAGCGGCTCGGACACTGCGAGTTGCTCCCGGTTCATGAAGTTGGGCACCACCGAGGTCGGGATATCGGCGAACTCCCGGATGCGTGCCGCAAGGAACTCGTTGGTGGTGATCGCGCCGTCGCACAGCCGGAGTGTGGCGCCGAGGCGACTTGAGTACGCGAACCAGTAGTCCCATGCCTCCGCCCGGCGGAGGTCCTGGTCCAGCGTGCGTTGGATGAGATGAGCGTAGTCGGTGTCGAAAACGAGATCGTCGATATCGTAGAGGACTCGCTTGCCCTGCCGCCGGAAGGCGTTGATCACCTCGCTCACCCGGTCGTCGTACCGGGTCCTGCAGATGACGAGGAGCTCGGCGAGCTCGGCGACCTCGTCGAGATGGCGGAGATCGGACAGGAAGAAATACGAGGCCGAGATCGCCCCGTCCGTCAGGCTGAGCGCCTGCGTCATGTTGTAGATGCGGTAGCGGAACGTACTGTCGTCTGGCTGCTCGTAGAAGTACGCCACGGAGGTCTCACCCCGGGCCAGCGCCCGGATGCGCTCAGGAAGCGCGACGTCCCAGGGGGCGGCCGGTGGTCCGCCGGGTGTCATGGTGTCCGGCCGCATCAGATGGGGTCTGCCAGCTTCTCCAGCAGAGGCTCGAAGGACGAACGCCAGTCTCTGGCGATGCCGCTCTCACGGTCGTTGCGGGAACGGACGTCTTCGTTGCACGCGAGCGCGATCCCATCGGCGAGGGTGCGCATCATGGAGGCTTTGTCCGGGTCTCCCAGGAGGATGTTCCTGCTGTATCGATCGAGGTCACGCTTGGCGGCCCACCGATTGGTGACCACGACCGCGCCGCTCGCTGCGAAGTCGAGCGGGGGGTAGCTGGGGTGTACCGACGCCATCAGGCAGAGGCCGAGATCTGAGCGGCCGGCAAGCGCGGCGTAGTCCGCCCACGCCAGGTTCTCGTGCGTCTGGGGGCGGTAGCCGTTCGAGAAGCGGACGTCTGGGATGTCCTTACCGAGGAGCGTCACATCCCAGGTGTCCGTGTCGACGATGCCTTGCGTGAGGGCTTCGTCCAAGAGGTCGACGCCGAAGTAGAACAGGTTGCGCAGGTTGTTCGGGCGGGCGTAGAAGACGAGACGACGCTTGCCGGTGCCGGCGGCCTCGCGCCGGTAGAACACGTCGCGCGGAAACGCCGGCTCGAAGCTGACACCGCGCGCTGCGAGGTTGCTCAGCCCCGTCGCGACGAGATGTTCGTGTAGGAGCCGGGTGTTCAGGGCGAAGCGGATCTCGTCGTTGCCCATCACCGCCTCGCAGCGCAGACGGTCGTCGCCGTACGGGTAGAACGTCCGCTCGTCCTCTTGGAGGAGATAGACAATGGATTTGGCCGGCACCCTGGCCAGCGTCGCTGCCGTCGTCCACCACGACGTGGTGATGAAGGTCTCGTCGTTGATCACGTCGATGTCGTGGAAGCGGTCGTAGAACGGCGCGAAAGCGAACTCGACCTCATGCGAGAGCGAGATGCCATAGAGGTCGATAATGTGAGCGAGATTGCTTGGGCGGGCGCGCTCGACCCGCGTCACGATTCTGAGTCTCGCGCCGCCGGCCTCCGCGAGTAGTGCCCCAAGGATCATCGCCGTGCCGACGCCTCCGTAGAGGCTGCCGCTGTTGATGCTGTCCGTGACGATGCTGATGCGGGGCTGAGGCGCATACGGCACCGCGAACACCCGGAGCGGCGCGCACCCTGGGAAGCGCTCGTCCACCAGGTCGCGGGCCGTGCCCGACATCGTCGAGTCGGCCTCCAAGGGATTGGGATGAGCCTTGGCGAGGTGCAGTTTGTAGGCCAGCAGGCGGAAGAACATGCCGGGACCTTGGTAGCGCCAAACATAGAGCCCGTTGCGGACACGCTTGATCAACGAGAACCTCCCGACAGGAGTCGCGCCGCCGCCGGCATCATGTGGCAAAGCGGGATCGGCTCGTCGAATTTCACCCAGCACTCCCGGCGGTCCGTGACCTGGAACGGGGCGCCCCTCCACTTGGCCCTGGCCGGCATCTTCTCGCCAACTCTACGTTCAGGCGGACGTGCGCGACAACCTGCGCCTCCGCTATACTCTTCGCCGCCCGCATTCCCACTGTTGATCCGGGGCACCATGGACTTCCGCACTCGGCTCCGAAACCGCTTTCGCTATCCGGCGATTTTGCTCGGGGCGATGGTGAGCACCGATTTCAAGCTTCGCTATCAGGCCTCCGTACTCGGGTATCTGTGGACCCTTCTCCGGCCGCTCGCTCTTTTCACCATCTTGTACCTGGTGTTTGTCCGGCTGCTCAAGATCGGTGCGGAGATCCCCTACAACGCGATCTATCTGCTGTTCGGCATCGTCATCTGGGGCTTCTTCTCTGAAGTGAGCATCCAGGGACTGGGCGCGTTGGTGGGCAGAGCCGACCTCCTGCGCAAGATCCGCTTTCCCCGGTACGTGGTCGTGGTGTCCGTCGGTGTGTCCGCGCTCATCAGCTTCGGTCTGAGCATGGTCGTGATCCTCGTGTTCATGGCGCTGGCGCGGGTCCCCGTGCGCCTCGACGTTCTGTGGCTGCCGCTCCTGTTCCTCGAGTTGGCGGCTTTCTCGATGGCTTTCGCCTTCTTCCTCAGCGCGCTGTACGTCCGCTATCGGGACATGAGCTACATCTGGGAGGTCGTCCTTCAAGCCGCGTTCTACGCCACACCGATCATCTATCCGCCGAGCTTGTTGCCGCAGCGCTTCGCCAAGTTGCTGATGCTGAGTCCCATGGCGCAGATCATCCAGGATGCGCGGTACTGCCTGGTCACCGACCAGACTGTGACGCTCACCACGCTCTTCGGAGGGCCTTGGGTCCGCGTCATCCCGATCGGCCTCACAACTGTGCTCTTCCTTTCTTCGCTGGGCTTCTTCCGTCGCCGATCGCCGTACTTCGCTGAGGAGGCCTGACGTTGTCCGGGACGATGATCGAGGTCCACGCGGTCTCGAAGGACTTCCTGCTGCCCCACCTGCGCAGCACCACCGTCAAGAGCCGCTTCGTCAACATGTTCCGCAGGCAGCGCGTGATGGAAGTGCAGCACGCGCTTCGCGACATCGACTTCGCCGTCCAGCAGGGCGAGTTTCTCGGCGTAGTGGGTCGCAACGGGTCCGGCAAGAGCACGCTGCTGAAGATCCTCGCCGGCATCTACTCGCCTACGTCGGGCTTCACCGTCATCAGCGGGCGCCTCGTGCCGTTCATCGAGCTCGGCGTCGGGTTCAATCCCGAGCTGACCGGTCGAGAGAACGTGTATCTGAACGGTGCTCTCCTCGGGTTCTCGAAGAACGAAGTGTCCGAGATGTACAACGACATCGTCACCTTCGCTGAGCTCGAGGACTCCATGGACCAGAAGCTCAAGTTCTACTCGACGGGCATGTATGTCCGGATCGCGTTCTCCGTGGCGACTCGGGCCCGGGCTGACATCCTCCTCATCGACGAGGTGCTCGCTGTGGGCGACGAGGCGTTCCGGAGGAAGTGCTTTGACCATTTTCACGATCTGAAGCGCCGGGGTGTGACGATTGTGTTCGTCACCCACGACATGGACGCGGTGCGCAAATTCTGTGACCGCGGGATCCTGATCGAGGGCAGCCGGCTCGTGTCGGAAGGCGATCCGGACTTCATCGCGGGGGAGTACGAGAAGCTCTTCAATGGAGGGTCTTCAGCCCAGCCCGCGGACGAACTCGAGCCGACCCTGACGTAGGCCGTTCGCTCAGTCGACGTGTGCGAGCCGCCAGCGCGCACGCGCGAGCCGGTCTCTGGCCCGAGCTCGCGCACGATCGAGCGTGCTGAACAACCGTCGGGCGGCCACGGGTTCGTCCAGCCGGGCCGCCTCCACCGCGGGCCACCAGCACTCAGCCGCCACGCGCCGCAGGTCGCGCGCGGCGCGGACCGCGGGCGCTTCTTGGGCCGCGGACTGCCAGCCGCCGCCAAGAATGTCGTCGATGGCCGCGCCCCACGAGCCCGCGTCGTTCGGGGCTATCCGGCCGCACCTGAGGTCCGTCTCGGTGTAGGGGGCGGCGTCGCTGAACACCGCGGGATGCGCAAGACCGCCGAACTCGACCATCTTCACGTCGGACTTGCCGCTGACGAACTCCACCGTGTCCGTGTCGGCTCCGGTCTCGAGCGGCGCGAGGCCGAGCAGCGTCGGTGGTCCCCCGAGGGATCGGTGGTACTCATCCCAGGAGCGGGGTCTCAGCGCCCGCAGCGTAGCGCCTGCGCGCGCGCACTCGAGCCTGAGGCCCTTTGCGCCGGGGCCCAGAGTCCAGATCGGGAGGTCGTGCCTCGCGGCGGCTTCAGCGATTGCGGTGAGGACCGCCGACCGGGACGCCGTCAGTGCGAGCGCGTGACTCTGGGTGATCAGGAGCGCGGCCGGGGGCGCCGGTGGTCTGACCGGCAGCGCGTCGAAGGCCACGGCGTTCGGGCAGACGCGCGCGCGGTCCCGGAGGTCCAGGCCGGAGCGCTCTTCGAGCAAACGCGCGAGACGCGCGGACGGAGTGGTCAGGAGGGCGCAGCCGCGCAGAGCAGACACCACGGCGTCGCGCGGCGGCAACTCGCGGGCCGGGAGGTACGAGGGCCGACAGAGCAGGTGGTCGTCCATGTCGAGCAGGTAGCGGCCGGGCAGACGGTCGGCCAGCGTCCGCGCCAGCCAGGGGTCGGCGGCACGCTGCAGCCAGATCACGTCGAAGCGGCCGTCGCGCGGCGCGCCGCGGAGGGTGCCGTCCGTCACCGTGTACGACTCGATGAGACCGGCCTCGTGCAGCGCGCGCAGCGGAGCGTGGACGCGCGCCGCGGCAACGAGGCTCGAAGCCACGTCGGCGAAGGCCAGCACACGTGGCGCCGCGGCGCTGCTCATCGCGGGTTGTCGGCGCTCGGCCGGGCCGGCCAGGCGCGGTCGACGCCCGAGCCTGCACTGACGAGAGGGTCGACCCCGGTGCGCACGGCCTCGTCGAAGAGTCGGGCCGTGCGCGTGATCGCGGCGCGGGCCTCGGCGTGCAGCACCGCGGCGGCGGCACGAGCGGAGAAGGCGGCGAGGATGCCGCCATGGTATGCCGCCGCCCGGCTGCGGCCGTCCCACTTTTCGAAGAGCCGCCAGTTGGAGAACAGCCGCTGCGCCTCGGTGAGCGGTACGTTGGGGCAGCTTGCCCCGCCGGCGTGCCCGGCGGCGACGCGACCGTCAAGGAGCACGCGTCGTCCCCGGACCCTCGCCTGCCTGCAGAGGTCTTCGTCCTCGGCAAATAGGAAGAAGCGCTCGTCCAGGCCGCCACATGTACGGAGAAAGCGGCCGTCCACCAGCATCGCCGCGCCGTAGACGTAGCCTACGTCGACGGTCCTGCCAAGTACGCGGGGATCGCGCGGCAGAGCGTACTCCGCCCGCAGGCCGCGCCGGCCGGCCAGGGGCAGGCACTCTCCCACGCGACCGGCAAGCGTCGCGGCGCGCCCGGCCCCGGCCGAGAGTGTCCCCGCGTCGTCCCGCAGGAGCGGGCCAGCCACCACCGCCGACGCATCGTCCTCGAGGTCCGCACACAGTGCCTGCAGCGTGTCCCGCTCGAGGCTCGCATCCGGATTGAGCAGCAGGACGAGGTCGGCGAACGCCGACTGGAGGCCGACGTTGACCGCCCGCGCGAAGCCCAGATTGGCGCCGTTCTCGACGACCACATCGGCTTCTGCCTGTCGAGCCGCCTCGGCGGACCCGTCAGTCGAGCCGTTGTCCACGACCACGACCCTGGAGATCCGGTCGTTGTCGGCGAGAGAGGCGAGGCAGATAGGAATTGCCCCTGCCGAATCGTATGTGACGATGATGACATCCACGCTGTCCATGCGCGCGATTATCCCAGACATGGGCGGGGGCGGGAGCAGAACATGGATGCTATCATCGCCGCGAAGTCGAGCCGGGAGGGTGCGAGTGAACACGCAGAGGAGCGCGGAGGCGGCAATGGCAGCAGGAAGCCAAAGGCTCGTCCGTGCGTCTTGCGCCGCCGCCGTCCTTGTGGTGGCGGTCCTTCTCGCCCTCGGGTTGTCGGGTGTGCTGGCGGGGCCGGCGCACGCGGCAGTGGCTCGCGGCATCGTCGACAACCGCCTCGAATACCACGGCGCCATCGACCTCGGTCCCGTGTCGGAGTACGCCGCCGAGATGGGTCCCGACGGCCTCAACGCCAAGTGGACGCGCGTGTTCGTCTACTGGGACCAGCTCTATCCCAAGGGGCCTTGGCAGAAGGGCTACCAGGGCTACGACCAGACGTATCTCAACGAGCTCGACACCGTCGTGCAGGCGCTGCGCGACCAGGATATGCAGGTCATTCTGACCGGCAGCCACACGCCCTCCTGGGCGCACGACACCAAGTACCGCAAGTACTGGTCGAGGAACGCCTCGACCGCTGTGGTCCGAACAGGCGACGCCCGCGTCCTCAAGGCCTTCCAGGGCTTCGCGAAGTTCATCGCGGCCCACTTCGCCCCGTTGGGAGTCGATCACTTCGAGGTCTGGAACGAGCCGAACCTCCGGCTCCAGCCGCAGATCGTCGGCAAGAAGGTGGTCGGCCCCGAGGCCTACCGCAAGATGCTCATCGCGTTCTCGAAAGGTGCTCATGCGGGCAACAGGTCGGCGGTCGTCATCGCCGGCGCGACGTCGCGGATGGGCAGCAACGGCACCGCCGCCGGCAGCACCTCTCCGCAGTGGTTCGCCCGCTATCTCAAGAGCCGCGGCGCCGCCAGATGGTTCAACGCCTACTCGCACCATCCATACAGCACTCGCATGTCCAAGCCATCTCCGTCGGCCAAGCCGCGCCGGCCCGACATATCGGTGACGCTCGGGAACCTGCCGGTACTCCTCAAGCTGTTTCCCAAGACGCCCTTCTACCTGACCGAGTACTGCTACAGTACCGGGGCCACCGACGCGTTCGTCCTCTCCGTATCGGAGGCCGATCAAGCGCGCTACCTGCGACAGGCCTACGCACTGGTCGGCACGCGCGCGTACCGGCAGGTCAAGGTCCTCCTGTGGTTCCTCGTCCAGGACTGGCAGTCGAACCCCAGTGATCCGAACAGTGTCGGGGTGTACACGGGGCTTGTCGACACCGCAGGCCAGCGCAAGCCGTCCTGGTACGCGTTCGCCAAGGGCAACACGCTGAGCATCTCGGCGCCCGGCGAGGCCGCCTCGCGGGCCGACTTCACCATCGAGGGTGACCTCGACACCCGCTTCGGACCGCCGGCCGGCGAGCAGCTCCTGCTTCAGTCCAGAGGCCCGAGCGGCGGCTCATGGAGCACCGTCGCCCGCACCAACGCGACCGATGAGGGCCACTACGTGTTCACCACCGACCAGGCCGCGAGCACCGCATACCGCGTGGTCTGGGACGGCGTGGTCGAGAGTGCGAGCAGGACGGTGGCGCTGCAATGACCGCATCCGCGCGGGTCCGGCGGTCGCGCACCGTCCTGATCGCCGCCGTCGTGGGGGTCGCCTGCGCGATCGGCGGCGTCGCCTTCATCCTGCTCGCGCCGCTGCCCGGCGCACCGGCAGGACAGGCCCAGGCCGCCGTGAGCGGGCGCGGCATCATCGACTACCGGCTCGAGCAGGCGGCCGTCGACGTCAACGCAGTCCCTGCGATGGTCGCGGAGATGGGCCAGAGCGGACTTCGTTCGGGCTGGACGCGCGTCATGGTCCACTGGGCGGCCATGCAGCCGGAGGCGCCGGGCACGTCGTACGCGGCCGACACGAACGGCGATGGCTACAGCGACGCCTACGTCGCCCAGCTCACGGCGATCGTCGACCAGCTGAGCGCGGCGGGCATACGGGTCATCCTCACTCCGGTCGACACGCCCGAGTGGGCCAGCGACCGCTCGTGGTGGGCGGACCCGCCGGGGGCCTACAAGAAGGGCAAGTACTACCCGTTCTACGCTCCCGACATGTCCAACCTGACGGTCAGCGGGCAGTTCGGAGCCCTCGGCACGTTCCTCGCCAGGACCTTCGCCGGCAAGGCAGGGTACTTCGAGTGCTGGAACGAGCCCAATCAGGGCATGTACCTCTACCCTCAGGCGCCGGCAAGCGCCACCAACGGCGGCGCCTCCATCTACCTCGACATGCTCAAGGCCTGGTACGCCGGGGTGAAGAAGGGCGATCCAGGCGCCGTGGTCATTGCCGGAGCAACGGCGCCGCGGGGGAGAGGCGACGCTGAAAGCACCCCGCCGCAGGCGTTCGCGAAGTACCTGGCGACTCACGGCGCGGCGCAGTACATGGACGCCTACTCGCATCACCCGTACACCCCCGGCGGATCCACGCGCATCAAGCCCGGCGAGCCGCCCAACAACCCGGCGCGCTGCGTCACGCTGGGCAACCTCGGACAGCTCACCAAGCTGTTCCCGGACAAGCCCTTCTACCTCACCGAGTTCGGCTACAACACCCAGTACAGCCGCTGGTTCGGGGTCACGGTGAGCAAGGCAGACCAGGCGCGCTACCTGCGCCAGTCGTATGCCTACGTGCGCCGGTACCCACAGGTCAAGGCGCTGCTGTGGTTCCTGGTGGATGACTGGAACCCCAGCGGCACCGCCGCGGACAAAGCCGGCGACGGCGTCTACATGGGAGTGCGCACGTACAAGGGAACACGCAAGCCCTCGTGGTACGCGTTCGCCGGCGGCAGCAAGGTCACGATGGCCGCGCCGGCCAACGCGAAAGCCCAGCGCTCGTTCAAGATTTCGGGCCGCCTGACCTACCGCTCGCAGGGCGCCCCCACGAGTCAGGTGCTCGCGCTGCAGTGGCGCGCGCCGTCCGGCGGCTCCTGGAGTTCGCTGGCCACCATCCACACGACCGCCGACGGCACGTATTCACACACCGTCAAGCAGTCCAGGACGGGCGTCTATCGCGTGGCGTGGGGCGGAGTGTGTGAGAGCGCGCCTCACACGGTGACGACGCCTTGACCGACGGCGGGCCATCCGGCCGGGGCGGAGGCGGGGGCGCCTGTTCGCGGGCTCTTCTGCTCTCCGTCGTCATGGCCGTCTGCCTGCTGGGGGTGGGCGCTCTCCCGGCGCGGGCGGCGGCCCTCGGCCGCGGGATCGTCGACAACCGGCTAGAGAGCGCGCTACCCGTGGACCTCACCGCGGTGCCGTCCCAGGCCGAGGAGATGGGTCGAGGCCGCCTGCGGGCAGGGTGGACGCGGCTACTGGTCCACTGGAATCGCCTGCAGCCGTCCGCGCCGGGCGCGGAGAGCGCCGGCGACGCTGACGAAGACGGTTACGACGACGCATACGTGGCCCAACTGCACGCGATCGTCGGACGCGCTGAACGCCAACGGCGTGAAGGTGATCTTCTGCCCGACGGGCACGCCGACCTGGGCTATCGACCCGAGGTTCGAGGACCTCGGCCGGCGGGCGAGCCTTGCCCCGGCGATCGGCGACGCCACCGTCAGACAGGCGTTCGCCGATCTGGCGACCTTCCTCGCGACGCAGTTCCCGGAGCAGGACCGGTACTTCGAGGTCTGGAACGAGCCCAACACGGCCGGCACGTTCTATCCGCAGACCCTGCCGAACGACGCCGCCTTCGCGGCGCGCACCTATCTCAAGATGCTGAAGGCCTTCTACGCGGCTGCCAAGCGCTCCGATCCGCAAGCAGTGGTGATCGCCGGCGCCACCGCCCCTCGCGGCGGCAACGATGTGGACAGCACCTCGCCGCAGAGATTCGCCGGCTACCTTCGACGGTGGAGGGCGCAGCGGTACTTCGACGCGTATTCGCATCATCCGTACCCGTGGCGTGAACCGGAGGCCGTGCCCGGCGACAAGCGGCGCACCGTGTGGCTTGGGAACCTGTCGGCGCTGACCGGGCTGTTCCCCGGCAAGCCCTTCTTCCTGACGGAGTACGGCTACGCCACCCAAAGGCCGACGCTGATCGGGCGAGTGGTATCGGAGGCGACACAGGCCAGGTACCTGACGGAGGCGTACAAGTACGTGGCCAAACGCTACCCGCAGGTCCGGGCGCTCCTGTGGTTCATGGTGGAGGATCTCAAACCGGCGCCGGACCGGCTCGGGGCCTACATGGGGCTGCGCACCACCAACGGCGTCCGGAAGCAGGCATGGTTCGCGTTCTCGCGACACACGTCGGTGACCGTGCAGGTCTCTCGCGTGGCCGGAGCCGCCAAGCGGCTGCGGCTCTCGGGAACGCTCAGCAATGCGAACCTGGGCGTGCTCGGGGGGCGGAAGGTCGTGCTGCAGATGCGCGCTCGCGGCGCAAAGACGTGGAGGACGGTGAGCACCAGGACCACCGGGCCGGGCGGAGGGTACGGGTTCACCGTAGGCCGGTCCCTCCCAACGAGGTACTACCGGGTCGTGTGGACGGGCGTCTGCACAAGCCGGAGAATCGTGGCGAGCAACCGGCAGGCCAGGTAGCCGGACGGGGTCAGGAGGGCGCAGTCTCCTCTGCGGTGGGCTGTGCCCGCACGATCTGTTCCAGACTGTCGCCGGCCAGGCCCGTCATCGAGTGGCTCTCCGTGCCGAGTTCGTACTCCCACACACGGCGCAGGCCCTCGTCGAGATACACCGTGGGGTGCCAGTCGAGGAGCTGCTCGGCCTTGGTGATGTCCGGGCAGCGCACCTGAGGGTCGTCGATGGGCAAGGACTCGTACACGATCCGGCTCGACGAACCGGTGACCTTGATGATGGCCGCCGCCAGCTCGTTGAGCGTGCGTTCCTCGGGGTTGCCGAGGTTCACCGGCGTGTGCTCGTGAGAGAAGGCGAGTCGCACCAGACCCTCGATCAGGTCGTCGACGTAGCAGAACGACCGCGTCTGGCTGCCGTCGCCGAAGACGGTGAGGTGGCGGCCCTTCATGGCCTGGCGCATGAACGTGGGGACCGCCCGGCCGTCGTTGGGGCGCATGCGCGGGCCGTAGGTGTTGAAGATGCGCGCGATGCACGTGTCGACGCCCTGCTGGCGGTGGTAGGCCATCGAGAGCGCCTCCGCGTACCGCTTGGCTTCATCGTAGACACCTCGTGGACCAAGCGGGTTGACATTGCCCCAGTAGGTCTCCGGCTGCGGGTGAACGCTCGGGTCTCCGTACACCTCCGAGGTGGAGGCGAGCAGCAGACGCGCCCGCTTGAACTTCGCCAGGCCGAGCGCGTGGTGCGTGCCGTAGGAACCCACCTTGAGCGTATGCAGCGGGAGCCGCAGGTAGTCGATGGGGGAGGCCGGGCTGGCGAGGTGGAACACGTAGTCCACCCGGCCCTCCACGTCGACTTGGTCTGTGACGTCTACGTTGCGGAAGTCGAAGCGCTCGTCGCGGATTTGCTCGATGTTCTGCAACGAGCCTGTGTCGAGGTTGTCCAGGACCACGACCTCGTGGCCTTCGGCGAGGAGCCGCTCGCAGAGGTGCGACCCGAGAAACCCGGCGCCTCCAGTGACCACAGAGCGGATCATCAATAGGCTCCCTTGCCCCGGACGATCACGTCGAGGGTGCGCAGCAGGATGCGCAGGTCGAGTCCGAGTGACCACCTGCGGATGTAGTCCAGGTCCAATTGCATCATGCGTGCGGCCGGCAGCGAGCTTCTTCCGTGGACCTGCCACAGGCCGGTCATGCCCGGGAGGACGGCGTGCCGGGACCGGAAGCGGCCCTCCATGAGCGAGACGTCGCGCAGTGGCAGAGGCCGCGGACCCACGAGGCTCATCTCGCCGCGGAGTACGTTGGCCAGCTGCGGCAGTTCGTCGAGCGAGGTCCGCCGCAGGAACCGTCCGACACGCGTCACGCGCGGATCGTCACGGATCTTGAACAGGCAGCCGTCGGCCTCGTTGCGGCTCTCCAGTTCCTCCTGGAGCACGTCCGCGCCGACGTGCATGGTGCGGAACTTGTAGCAGGGGAACGGCTGCTCGCCCACGCCGACGCGCCAGCTGACGTAGAAGGTGGGCCCCGGGGAGCCCAGCTTGCCGAGCGCCGCCACCACGGCGAAGAACGGCGAGAGAACGGCGAGAAGGCCGGCCGCCGTGACGACGTCGATGACGCGCTTGGCGCGGTACGCATGGGGGTGGACGGCAGAAGGTCGCACGGCGTAGGCCACCCTGTCTGGTCCGGTGAGGATCAGTACCGGGTCGGCAGTATTGCTCGGCTCGGGCACCTGCATGGGCAGATCGTGCCGCAGGCAGCACTCCAGGACTTGCTGGAGCTGGTGGCCGGTGCAGCGTCTGTCGACGAGGATGACTCTCTGCGGCCGGTGGCGCGCGATGGACGAATCCAGCTGGTCAAGCTCCGACGCATCGAGTGACGCGGCGAGGCGCATGCGACCTCGCCCGCCGTTGGCGTTGTACTCGGCAACGAACCGTGAAGCCTCCGAGGGCGCGCCGACGACGAGCAGCGGCACGAGCGAGGAGGAGGAGGCTGCTGTGACCGCATACGTACGCGCTGCGGCCGCGCCAACGTGCGGCGCGCCCTGCTGCCTCGCATGTGAACGGACGTCGCCTTCGATGACGACGTCTCGAACAGGCGTCACAGGATGCCTCCAAGATTCGTGCCCCGTCGCGGTCTTGCCGTCGCGACCCCTCTTGCGGAGAGTATATGGAGGAAGCGGCCTCGCCTCAAGACGGCCGGCCTCACTCAGGCCGGGTGATATCATTTTCGCTCCCACACAGGTCGTGAACGGGGTGCCCATGCGTCTCAGTCAGCTGCTCCTGCCCACCGTCAAAGAAGATCCGGCCGGCGCGGAGGCCGTGAGCCACAAGCTCATGGTCCGCGCCGGCCTCGTGCGCCAGCTCGCCGCCGGCATCTACGTGTTCCTGCCGGCCGGCTGGCGTGTCATGCAGAAGATCGAGCGAATCATCCGCGAGGAGATGGACGCCATCGGCTGCCAGGAGATGCTCATGCCGATCATGAACCCCGCCGAGATCTGGCAGCAGTCGGGTCGCTGGGACGCCATCGGCGAGGAGCTCTTCCGGCTCAAGGACCGCAAGGGCGCCGACATGGCCTTGGCGTTGACGCACGAGGAAGTCGTCACCTGGCTAGCCTCGCGTGAGATCAAGAGCTACAAGCAGCTGCCCCAGCTTTGGTACCACTTCCAGAGCAAGGAGCGCGACGAGGCACGGCCCAAGAGCGGCATCCTGCGCACGCGCGAGTTCATCATGAAGGACGCGTACAGCCTCGACGTGAGCTTCGAGGCGCTGCAGGAGAGCTACAAGAAACAGATCGGCGCGTACGATCGCATCTTCCAGCGCTGCGGCCTCGACTTCATGATGGTCGAGGGCGACTCGGGCATGATGGGCGGCGACGTCAGCCACGAGTACATGGCCTACGCCGACGCCGGCGAGGATGAGATCGTCTTCTGCCGCGAGTGCGGCTACGCGTCCAATGTGGAGACCGCGGTGGCCGGCGCCGATCCCGAGCCGCCGGCCAGCGAGCTTGAGCCGCGCGGCGCCGCGGACGCGCCGTTCGCCAAAGCCGGCGGCGCGCCCGTCGACCTCCTGGCCGAGGCGGAGCTGCAGACACCGGACTGCAAGACCATCGAGCAGGTGGCCGCCTACCTCGGCCTCCCGCCGCGTGCGTTCGTCAAAGCGCTCGTCGTGACGCCGGAGGGCGGGGGAGAGGCCGGCGAGGGCGGCGCAGCCGCCGCCTCCGGCCCGGTCATGATCCTCGTGCGCGGCGACCACGAGCTCAACGAGCTCAAGCTCGAGGGCGCTCTCGGCGGGAGCTTCCGGATGGCCACCCCCGAAGAAGTCCTCGAGGCCCAGGGCGTGGAGCCCGGCTTCGTCGGCCCCGTGCCCACGCCGCTGCCGGTGTACGCCGACGAAGTCCTGCGCCTGGGCCACTACGTCGCCGGCGCCAACAAGGCTAGCTTCCACAGAAGCGGCGTCACGCTTGCGCAGGTTCCCCAGGCGGTGTTCACCGACCTGCGCGACGCGCGCGCGGGCGACCCGTGCGCGCAGTGCTCGGGAGACCTCGAAGGCGCGCGGGTCATCGAGATCGGCAACATCTTCCAGCTCGGCCTCAAGTACTCTGTGCCCATGGGCGCCACGTACCTCGACGAGGACGGCAAGGAGCAGCCTGTCGTCATGGGCAGCTACGGCATCGGGCTGGCGCGTATCGCCGCCGCGGCCGTGGAGCAGCACCACGACGACCACGGCATCATCTGGCCGGCCGGCATCGCGCCGTTCCAGGTGCACCTGGTGCTGGTGCGCGCCTCGGACGACGTCCAGCGGGAGCTCGCCGACGACCTGTACTCCAAGCTCGGCGCCGAGCTCTTCGAAGTCGTCTACGACGACCGAGACATGAGCCCGGGCATCAAGTTCAAGGACGCCGACCTGCTCGGCTGCCCGGCGCAGGTCGTGGTCGGCAAGCGCGCCGGCGAGGGCTTCGTCGAGCTCAAGCGGCGTGACGGCGGCGAGCGGCGCGACGTGGCCGTCGCGGACCTCTCCGCCGCCCTCACGGAACTGCTCGACGTGGACTGACGCACGCCGGGGCAGGCATTGCCGCCTGCCCCGGCGTGCGTCCGGTCGCCTCTGACTCCCCGCAGGGTCTTCCGAGAGGCTCCTGCAATCCGTTGCCTGCTCGGGCAACGTGGGCACCGTTGCCTATCAAGTATCCAGCTGTTTCGGGCGATACAGGCTAGTGCCATGGGAGCCATGTACACAACGCCGATCAGCAAGAACCGCTACTCGCAGGACCGCTTTCCGACCGCGCTCAAGGGCCTGATGGACGAGCGCCGGCTGAGCTAC
Organism: uncultured Thermoleophilia bacterium; assembly: GCA_963775255.1. GTDB lineage: Bacteria > Actinomycetota > Thermoleophilia > UBA2241 > UBA2241 > CAIXSE01. The sequence goes on from CAVZIA010000004.1 coordinate 123,559, forward strand.
CGACAGCTGGCCTACAAGACAAAGCTCTCCGCCGGGTACCTGAACCACCTCACCAAGGGGACGCGGCCGGTGCCGGCGGACCCGGTGATCGCGGTGATCGCCGAGGCGCTCCGCGTGGAGCCCGACTTCTTCCTCGAGTACCGTCTGCGGCAGGTCGCGGACGTGCTCGACGGCTCGCCGGCTCTGGCCGACAAGCTGTACGGCATCCTGCTGCAGCATCAGCCGGTGCCGGAGGACCTCGCCGAGGCCCTGCAGTCCACGAGGGGCAACGGCGGCAACGGTAAGGAAGCGCACGAGACGGCGGCGGTCGGCTTCTAGAATTCGAGCAGCCTCCCGTTCCGGGAAGTACGTCGGCCGGCCGGTCAGGGCCGGCCGACGCGCGTACGCCCTCTCTCAGTCATCCGGCGGACGCGGATAGAACGCGGCGAAGAGGACCGCGCCGGCCACGTCGACCACCAGGATCACCGCGGTGGGGAAGAGCGGATGCTCTTCGAAGAGCAGCCGGTACAGGATCGCGAGCGCCGCGAGGCCGAGGAAGGCGATGAGCACCTGGATGACGGCGCGATTCGCCCACGGGTCGCGGAGGGCCAGGACCGCGCCGAAGGCGAGAGCGGCGACGCCCGCCGCGAGGATCTTGCCCGAAGTGGTGGCGGAGAGGTCACCCGCAAGGTCGAGGACGAGCGGCAGTATCACTGCCACACTGCCCACTACGTACAGGGCCAGGAGAACTCTTGTGACGGCGTCTCGTGCGGACAACAGGGGCCTTCTTCAAAGTGGGAGCCTGGTGAGGAGCATACTGCCCAGGGTGCGACGGGAGTAAGCGACGCACTCGCCCGGAGAGCTGCAGAGGCGTCGACGAGATCCCGCAACTGCGCAGCCGCCGGCGCCCCACGAGCGCAGGGACTCCGGCGGCTCCCACCCGTTTCTGAACCCGGCTTCGCATTGCCTCAACACTTCGGGAGTAGTCTGAGGGCAAGAGTGGAGGGAGATCCGTGAGAAAGCTCGGATGGAGCCTGGTCGGACTGGGACTCGTCACCGCCGCCGGCTCCTACTATGTCGCCGTCACGGACATGGCTCACGAGGTCCGCTCAGACGCGGTCGGCCTCGCCATGGTCGGTCTCGGGGTCGCCGTCGTCGGGCTGATCATGGTGCAACTGAGGAGCTGAAGCGAAGAAGTCACGGCGCTGGCGGCGATGACCGGCGGAGGCCCTGCGAGGGAGAGGAATTGGTCGGCGTGGCCAGATTTGAACTGGCGACCCCTAGTCCCCCAGACTAGTGCGCTAACCAGGCTGCGCCACACGCCGACCGTACAGCGGGCATTCTAGCACAGGCTCGCGGCCGCGCCGGGCCCCGGCGTCGCCTGTTTGTGCGGTCGATCGTGGGCCGGCTGCTACACTCCCTGCATGCAGGACGCCCCGGCCGCCGGCCCCATCCGCTTCGTACCCAACGCGCTCACGGTGCTGCGCCTCTGCGCGCTCCCGGTGATCGTGTACCTGTACAGCCGGGACGCGCCCGGGGCGAGCTGGACCACGGCCGTCGTCATCCTGGTCGCCGCGCTCAGCGACGTGGCCGACGGCTACATCGCCCGCCACTACCACGTGCAGAGCGAGTTCGGCCGCTGGGTGGACCCCGTGGTCGACCGCGCCTTCTTCTTCGTCATCGTGGCCATGCTCTGGTACTTCGGCACGCTGCCCTGGCTGGCCGTCGTGCCGCTGCTCATCCGCGACGGCCTCATCCTGGTGCTCGCCGTCCCTACGCGCGTGTACACGACCAAGGGACCGGAGATCAGCCGGTGGGGCAAGGCGTCCAACTTCATCCTCATCTGCGCCTTGCAGTGGTTCATCGTCGACATCAGGGTGCTCGGCTGGGCGTTCTACGCCGTGGGCGCCACGCTCTACATCGCCAGCGGCCTCTGGTACGGCTACAAGGTCCTCGTCTATCTGCGGCGTTCGCCCGGGGAAGAGGGCAGCGCCTGAACGCCGGTCACCATCTGGTACGCTAGCGGTACCGATGCAATCGACAGCGAGGTGGTGCGTGCGCGCAGTGGTCATGGCAGGCGGCGAGGGCACCCGCCTGCGCCCGCTCACGAGCAACCAGCCCAAACCGATGGTGTCGCTGTGCGGCAAGCCGTGCATGGAGTACATCGTCGAGCTCCTCAAGACCCACGGCATCGACGAGACCGTCGTCACGCTCATGTTCCTGCCGAAGGTCATCCGCGACTACTTCGGCGACGGCTCCACGCTCGGCGTGAAGATGCAGTACTCGGTGGAGCAGTCGCCGGCCGGCACTGCCGGCAGCGTCAAGCTCGCCGAGGAGGAACTGCGCGACGACACCTCCATCGTCATCAGCGGCGACGCGCTCACCGACTTCGACCTGCAGGACATCCTGCGGTTCCACAAGGAGCGCGGCGCGATGGTCACCATCGCGCTCAAGCGCGTGGAGAACCCCCTCGAGTTCGGCGTCGTGGTGGTCAACGAGGAGGGCCGCATCAAGCGGTTCCTCGAGAAGCCCACGTGGGGCCAGGTGTTCAGCGACACGGTCAACACCGGGATCTACGTGCTCGAGCCGGAGGTGTTCGAGCACATCCCGGCCGACACCAAGTACGACTTCAGCCAGGAGTTGTTTCCCAAGCTGTTCGAGATGGGCGCTCCGCTCTACGGCTACGTCGCCGAGGGCTACTGGCAGGACATCGGCAGCCTGCCGCAGTACCTTGCCGCCAACCGCGACCTGCTGGACGGCAAGGTCAAGGCGCAGCTGCCCGGCATCGAGCTGCACAACCGCATCTTCCTCGGCGACGGCGTCAACCTCGACTCGCTCGAGAACATGAAGGGCCCCGCCTTCATCGGCAACTACGTCAAGGTCGACGCTACGGCCTCGATCGGGGCGTACTCCGTGCTCGGCAGCAACGTGGTTATCAAGGAGCACGCCGAGACGGGCAACAGCGTCATCGCGGCCAACACCTACGTCGGAGCTTCGGCCAAGGTGTACGGCGCCATCGTCGGCCGCAACTGCGACCTCAAAGCCGGCTCGACCTTCAGCGAAGGCTCCGCGATCGGCGACGAGTCCGTGATCGGCGAGCAGGCGTACATCGCGCCGGACGTCAAGATCTACCCCAACAAGACGGTCGAGGCCGGCGCGCAGATCCACAGCAGCATCATCTGGGAGTCTCGCGGCAGCGCGCAGCTCTTCGGCAAGGACGGCATCACCGGGCTCATCAACGTCGACATCACAGCCGAGCTCGCGCTCAGGATGGCCATGGCCTACGGCACGGTGCTCAAGAAGGGCGCCAGCGTGTGCACCAGCCGCGACGCCCACCCGGCGTCGCGGGTCATCAAGCGCGCCATCATCTCGGGCCTCAACTCCACCGGCGTCGTCGTGCGCGACCTCCGCGTCGCCAGCAGCGCCATCAACCGCTTCGACGTCAAGACCGGCAACTCCCAGGGCGGCGTGCACGTGCGCATCGCCAGCTGGGACCCGGAGATGATCCAGATCCAGCTGTTCGAGCCGCCCGGGATCAACCTCAGCGAGGGGCGCCAGAAGGACATAGAGAAGTACTACGGCCGCCAGGACTTCCGCCGCGCCTTCTACAGCGAGTTCGGCGAGCTCCAGTTCCCGGACAGGGCCATGGAGACCTACATCCGCGGGCTGCTCGGCTCCTGGGACGTCGAGCGCATCCGCAGCCGCGCCTACCGCATCGTCGTCGACTACTCGTACTCACCGGCGTCGCTCACGCTTCCGTACCTGCTCGGCAGCCTCGGGGCCGAGGTGCTCTCGGTGCGCGCGTTCAACGACCAGCACCACGTGAGCATGGGCGCCGAGGAGCTCGGCGCCAACATCCAGGAGATCCAGCGCCTGGTCCGCACCATGGAGGCCGACCTGGGCGTGGTCATCGGACCCGGCGCTGAGCGGCTGTACGTGGTCGACGACACCGGCGCCGAGGTGCCGCTCGAGAAGGCGCTGCTGCTGTACATCAAGCTCGTCGCGCAGCAGGCCTCACGCGGTGAGAAGATCGTGCTGCCGCTCACGGTGACCCACCTGGCGGAGGCGCTCTCGGAGCCCTTCGGCGTGGACGTGATCCGCGCCAAGGTGTCGCTGCCGGCGCTGGCGCAGTCCTCCACGGAGGACGGCGTGGTCTTCGCCGGCTCGCTGGGCGGCGGCTACATCTTCCCGCGCTTCCTGCCCGCGTTCGACGCCGTCATGAGTCTGGGCAAGCTGCTCGAGCTGCTCGCGCCGCAGGCGCGCCCGCTCAGTGAGCAGCTCACCGAGATCCCCACCAGCACGCTCGTCCACAAGACGGTCGCGTGCCCGTGGGCGCTCAAGGGCACCGTCATGCGCACGGCGACGGAGCACCTGCAGCGCGAGGCCGCCGGCAGCCACGCCGAGATCGGCCTGCTGGACGGCGTGCAGCTCCGCCGTGACGGCGGCTGGGTGCAATTGCTGCCCGACGCGGACGAACCTGTGTTCCACATCTACGCCGAGGGTGCCGATCGCGGGGACTCCGAGAGGCTCGCCGACGGCTTCCTCGAGGTCGTCCGCGCCGTCATCCGGGAGCACGGCGAGTAGGACGCGGGGTGCGGGCGGCGAACGCTGCCGTATCATGGATGTCATGGATGCAGTGTCTCCCGGGGCCGGGGAGCCCGCGGTCGCGGCCCGCCGAGGTCCGCTTCGCCGTCTCGGCGCGTGGTACCGCCGTCATGTCTGGCCGGTCACCGCGCTGCTCGTCGTCGTCCTCCTGGCGGCGGGGTTCGCGGCCGTGCAACTGCTCACCGCGGGCAAGGTCGGCGACGGGGTGTCCGTCGCCGGCGTCTCCCTCCAGGGGATGGACGAGCAGGCAGCTGCGGCCAGGATCCGCGAGGCGGTCGCGCCAGGTCTGGACACGGTCGAACTGGCCGCCGGCCGGGAGACGCCGCTCACCATGACGCTGGGCCAGCTGGGGATGTCGATCGATACCGGCGCCACCGCGCGCAACGCCTACGCGGTGGGGCGCCACGAGCTGCCCCTCGGGGTCAAGGTCTGGCTGCCGGGCAGCACCCGCGCCGTGGCGCCGGTCGTGAAGGTCGACCCGACCAAATACCAGAAGGGGCTCGAGGCTCTGCGCGCGCAGGTGGACGTCCCGGCCCAGGATGCGCGCCTCAAGCTCTCCGGCGGGCGCGTGGCGGTCGTGCCGTCCAAGGACGGCCGCGAGGTGGACGCCCTGGCGCTCGAGCACGCGATCCTCGCGAGCCTGGCGGCCGGGCGGCCCTACGCCGGCTCTGTGCCTACCAGGCTGGCGCCCGCGGAGGTGAGCACGAGCGACGCTCAGACCCGCGCATCGGCCGCGGCGCAGTATCTTGCCGTGCCCATCACACTCCGGTTCCGTTCCAGGGCCGTGACGCTCTCGCCGGAGCAGGTCGCCGGCATGCTCTCCGTCAACACCGGCGGCGACGCCGACCAGTACCCGCTCACCTTCCACAACGATCGCGCGGCCGCCCAGCTGCACCGGCTCTTCGCGTTCGCGGAGACGCCGGCGGTCAACGCCGGCGTCGAGGTCAACGACGACGGCACGGTGCACGTCACCGAGAGCAGGACCGGGCTGGCCCTCGACATGCCGGTGCTGATGGACGAGCTCGACGACGCAGCCACCGGAGGCGGGCTGCGCACCATCTGGGTCGCGCTCAGCGAGGAGTTCCCCAGGCTGAGCACGCAGGACGTCCAGAGCATGGGCCTCGCGGCGCTCGGCTCGCAGTTCGTCACCTACTTCGACCCGAGGAACACCACGCGCGCCAAGAACATCGCCCTGGCTGCGAAGCTCGTGGACGGCACCGTGGTGGCCCCGGGCGAGACGTTCTCCCTCAACCAGGCGATGGGCCCGCGCACGGCCAACCGGGGGTTCGACTACGCGCCGGTCATCGCCGCCGACAACGTGCTCCGCCAGGGGGTCGGCGGCGGCGTCTGCCAGTACGCGACGACGCTCTTCAACGCAGTGTTCTTCGCCGGCCTGCCGGTGGTGGAGCGCCACGCGCACTCTCTGTACATCTCGCACTACCCGACCGGCCGCGACGCCACCGTGGCGTGGGGCGCCCTCGACTTCAAGTTCCGCAACGACACGGGCAAGAGCATCATGATCCGCAGCTGGATCGACGGCGGCGCGCTCACGGTGGCCCTGGTGGGGAAGACGGAGCGGACCGTGACCTACACGACCGGCCCCTTCTACGACGTGCACAAGCCGGCGCACGGCAAGTCCAACCCCAAAGTGGTCTACGACAGCGACCTCGGCCCCGGGGTGACCCGCTGGGAGCAGGGCATCGACGGCCAGAGCGTCAAGGTCGAGCGCACCGTGAAGGACGCGTCCGGCAAGGTGCTGTTCCGCGACACGTTCGTCTCGCACTACGCGCCCATGGACTGGATCAAGCGCATCGGCACCTGACGGCGCCGCGCGGGCCGGCGGGGGAGAGATCCCGCGCCGCCGGCCTCCCCGGCCTCAGCCGGTCTTGGCGATGACCTGCTTGCAGCAGAGTTTGAGCGTCTCGAACACGCCCTGGCCGGTGACCGCGCTGCTCTCCGTGACCGGTGAATCCGTGTGATTGAGCAACTCGCTGAGGTCGGCGACCGAGAAGATGTCGGTGAGGTCGCGCTTGTTCATCTGGATGATGAAGCCGAGCTTGCTGAGATCGTCGCCCTGGCCCATGAGGTTGTCCCAGAGGTTGAGGTAGCTCTCCACGTTCTCGTCGAGGCGCGTGATCTGCGAGTCGGCGACGAAGATGACCCCGTCTACGCCCTGCAACACCAGCTTGCGGCTGGCGTTGTAGTAGCTCTGGCCCGGTACCGTGTACAGGTGGAACCGGGTCTGCATGCCCTTGACGGTGCCCAGCGTGAGCGGCAGGAAGTCGAAGTAGAGTGTGCGCTCCTCCTCGGTGGCGATGCTCACCAGCTTGCCGCGGGCGTCCGGGTTGATCTTGCGGTGGATGTACTGGAGGTTGGTCGTCTTGCCGCACAGGCCGCAGCCGTAGTAGACGATCTTGTAGTTGATCTCACGGGCGGCGAAGTTGATCAGGGGCATAGGGCAGTCTCACATGTCCTTGAAGAGGTCGTCCATGGCGAGGCCGGCCGCGGCCTCGAAGCCGGTGTCCATGGCCGGCGTGGCGTCGTCCTCTGGCCCTTCGAAGATCTGCCGGAGCACCTCGATGGCGCGTTGCGTGTACAGGCGCACCTTGCCGACCTGCGTCTCGCGCCCGAAGGTGACGATGAGCAGGACCTGGTCGGTGACCTGCGAGACGTGCAGGTTGAGCCCCTTGCCCTCATGGAACAGGAGCGTGAACTCGTTCTCGTCGAGGATCTTGGCCAGCTGCTGGGTCGCCGCGAACGAGCTGGCGGCCAGCGAGGCGAGGGAGAGAGTCTCGGGGTGGTACTCGTCTGAGGCGGTCGTGATGGGCTGCCCGGAGGTGCTGATCAGCGCAAGGAAGCTGGAGCCCGAGACCTCCTTGAGTCTCTGCAGCAGGGCGTCGCAGCGGTCAAGCTGCCGGTCGTTGATCACAAGTCCCTTGCGACGAGCCACGCCGCCCCTCCTGTCTGCGCCCGCGGTGGGGCGAGTATATAGCAGCGCGACGTGGTGTTGTCTGTCCCGCCGACGCTGCACTCTGTATCGTCCGTGAGCGGCAAAGCATGAGAGAGGAAGGCGGACTCGAGCTGCGAAGCAGTCAGGCACATGAACGGCGAAGCACACCAGTGACGACCAGCGGCGGCGGAGGCCCGGCATGGGCCTGATGGGCGACCTCGGCGAGCTCCCGCTTCCCGACCTCGTGCAGATGACGTCGGTGGGAGGCAAGACCGGCCGGCTCGTGCTCTTCGACGAGGAGGGGGCGGTGGCCGGCGTGCTGATGTTCCGCGGCGGCCGCCTCGTAGGGGCCCGCTCGGGCGAGCTCACCGCCGAGAAGGCGTTCTACGCGCTGCTCGGGCTCCGCACGGGCTCGTTCGACTTCGACCCTCGGGCCGAGCTGGACGAGGACGAGGTCAACCTGTCCACCGAGACCCTGCTCATCGAGGGCATGCGCAGGCTCGACGAGGTGTACCGCCTGCGCCGGCAGCTTCCGGCCCCGGCGGTCGTGCGCTTCCGGGGCGGGGCCAGTGAAGATCCGCTCGAGGCCCGGGTGCTGGGGTACATCGGCCCGGGCGCGCGCACCGTGGGTGACATCGTGGAGGGCATCCTGGTGGGCGGCGACGCCGACGAGTACGACGCGCTCAACGCTCTCTCGCGCCTCGCCGCGAGCGAGACGGTGCGTCTTGAATTCCCTCCGGGCACGGGACCGGGCGATCCGCGGTCGGGACGACCACCTCAACCTGAACTTGAACGTTGAGCCCGGAGGGGGTAGCATCGGCTGCCCAGCCACTCTAGGCACCGAGAGGAGTCGCGCCATGGAAGACATCGTCGATCTGGTGTCCCGTTCGGACGACGACCTGCGCGCGCTCATCGCCGAGCTCGAGGCTGAGGAGCGCGACATCTCGAGGCGCCGGCGCATCCTGCACGGGGAGCTCGACATCCTGCGCGCGGAGCTGGTCATGCGGCTGCAGCGCAAGCACGCCGAGGGCGAGTCCATCATCTCCGCCGACGACGTGGCCGGCCTCTCGGAGATCCTCGCCGGCAAGGTGCCCGGGGCTCAGTCTCAGGCAGACCCCGAGCCTGCCGACGACGAGGACGCGAAGTAGCGTGTTCTGCCCCGAGTGCGGCATCCGCAACTCAGAGGGCGCCAGCTTCTGCGTCCGCTGCGGAGCGAGTCTCCTGGCGGACCAGCCCGAGTCGGCGACCACCCTGAGCTACGTCCCCGGTGAGGAGGACGGCGACATCCCGCCGTTCGCGGCCTGCGCCGACGACGCCTGCCTGGTCATCCGGAGCGGCGGCGGCCGTGCGGGGGAGACGTACGTGCTCCACGACGACAAGGTCTCCATCGGCCGGCACCCGCAAGCCCAGATCTTCCTCGACGACGTCACCGTCTCGCGCAACCATGCCGTGGTGGAGCGAGAAGGCGACCAGTGGATCATCATCGACGAGGGCAGCCTCAACGGCACGTTCATCAACCGCCGCCGCGGCGACCGCACCGTGCTCACCGACGGCGACGAGATCCAGATCGGCAAGTACAAGTTCACGTTCCTCGCCCCGGCGGGGAGCTGACGGGGGCCGGGGGGTCCACGTGTCCGAGACCGCTGAACTGCTGTTCGACGTGGGGGACGAGCGTCTGCTCACTATTGGCGCGGTCGTGGACCGGCTGCGCACTGAGTTCCCCGACATCAGCGTGAGCAAGCTGCGCTACCTTGAGGAGCAAGGCCTCGTCACGCCCAGGCGCACCAAGTCGGGCTACCGCCTGTTCTCCCAGGACGACTTCAACCGCCTCGTGCGCGTGCTCAGCATGCAGCGCGACGAGTACCTGCCGCTCAAAGTCATCCGCCGCGAGCTGGAGCGGAGTCCAGCGAGCGCGCTGCCGTCCGCACGTCAGGGACTGCGCAAGACAGATCTCGTGGCCAGCAGCGAGGGCCGCGAGTACACGACCGAAGAGGTCATCCAGCTCACCGGCGCCGACATCGGCCTCATGGACGAGCTTGAGGACTACGAGCTCATCCACGGGCGGCAGGTCAGCGGCGTCAAGCGGTACGCCGAGACCGACGCAGGCATCGTGGCCGCAGCGGCGCAGCTCGCGCAGCTGGGCCTGCGCCCCAAGAACCTCCGCGTCGTCAAGAGCGCCGTCGACCGCGAGATCGGCCTCATCGAGCAGGTGCTGCTGCCGGCGCTCCGCTCCAACCGTCCCGAGCGCCGGCGGGAGGGCCTGGACCAGCTCGACGACATCGTCCAGGCCGCCACTCAGCTCCGGCAGTTGCTCCTCGCCCGTGGCGTCCGCCGGCTCACCGGCGGCGACAGCCGCTGAGGGGGCCCGGCCGCTCGCAGGCTCCGGCGCCGTCACCGTCGCACCACAAGGAGAATCCATGACTGACGCAGGCTTCGACCTCGCCGCGCACGTGCGCGACATCCCGGACTTCCCCAAGGAGGGCATCCTGTTCCGCGACATCATGCCGCTGCTGCAGGAGCCGCGCGCGCTCCGCGAGGCCGTCGACCGGCTGGTCGAGTACGGCACCGGCAAGCACATCGACGTCGTCATGGGAGCCGAGGCGCGCGGGTTCATCCTCGGCGCCGCAGTGGCCTACGGCCTCGGCGCCGGGTTCGTGGCCGCGCGCAAGCCCGGCAAGCTGCCCCATACCACCATCGCGGCCGAGTACGCGCTTGAGTACGGCACCGACAGGCTCGAGATCCACGCCGACGCGATCAAGCAGGGGCAGCGGGTGCTCGTGCACGACGACCTGCTGGCCACCGGCGGCACCGCAAAAGCCAAGATCGAGCTCGTCGAGCAGCTCGGAGGCGTGGTCGTGGGCGTCGCCTTCATCATCGAGCTCTCCGCCCTCGAGGGACGGCAGAAGCTCGAGGGCTACGACGTCTTCAGCCTGATCACCTACTGACGCGAGTCACCCGAAGGCGGCCGGCGGGCGGGAGCCCTCCGGCCGCCTTCGTCGTTGACGACGACTTGCCCCTTGAGTCCTCAGACCGACCGTGTGACTCTGCCGTCCTCGGTGAGATCCCCAACACCGCAGCCGCGGCCGTCAACAACGGCGCGCCAGCAGCGGTGCGATCAGCCTCACGGCCCCCCACCTTCACGAGATCGCCCCGAGCGGGGCAGGTGACGAACATGCGTTCGCCTGGCCGAGCGCGGCACCGGAATGCCGGCGGGCCAGGCGCTCAGAGGCAGGGGCCTTCGTGTCTCGTCCGCGCAGGGTCGTTTCGGGACCGAGAGTCAGCGCGCTGCGCTCTGCTCGGCGTCGTCTCTCGCCATCAGCGCGACCAGCTCCGTTGCGAGGCGCCCCTGCCAGCGGGCCCGGCCGGGCTCGACGAGGTGCATCAGGTCGTGGAAGTCGGAGCTCGGGAGTGCGTTCTCGCGCTCCAGGTCGAGATACGGCACGTGCCGCTCGCGCGCCATGGCTCGCACGGGAGGCTGATACGTGGCGAGGATATCGTCGAAGCGGCCACCCAGGGCCTCCTGGTTGAGAGGTAGCTCGACGAGGACGACGTGGAGCCCGCGCTCCTGGGCGCACGCGACGACCTGCTCGAGCATCGCGAGGTTGTAGTCCACGTTGGCGCAAAACCGCGGGTACGCTCTCTCGAACCAGGTCGCCACCATGCTGTCCTTCTGCGCTGGAGTGTAGCTGCGTTCCAGTGTGTACTTGAACGGGTCGTACTCGTGACGCGCGGGGCCGCTGGAGGAGAGGTCGGAGCCAACGACGCCGCCGAGGTAGGTGAGGATGCCCGGGAGGATCGTGCGCCCGCTCGTGTAGCGCCCGTACTGCTCAGCCATATAGCGTTTCAAGCGCCTGCTCGGCAACGGCAGCCCTATCCCGGCCACCTCCTGTTCGCTCCGGGCGGGGGAAGCGGTGAAGCGCCCCGGACCGATGCCGATGATCACCCAGGTCGGCGTATCCGGCACATTGTCGACGATCGCCAGGGTCTGGGCGAAGTCCTGGTTCGAGGTGCTGGCGTTCCACGCGGCGATGCGCGGCCCGCCCAGTCGCGCGACATCACCCGCAAGCGACGGACCACCGAGCAGCGCTTCCCGGGCAGATGAGCCTCCGATGAGATACACCGAGCACATCGCGGGGGGCACGCGCTTGTTGCGTCCGATGATCCACGAGACATACGTGGACGTGTCTTGACCGTCGCGCAGGCAGTACTCCACGGGAATGGCGGTCCAAAGACCACTCGCGAAGACGTAGTTCAGTGTGCCAAGCCCCACGATAACGAACAGGGCGCCCAGGGCCGGGGCTACAAGACACCGGTGCAGCAGCCCAGCGCGAAAAGCGCTCAGGCCGTTTGGGGGAGGCTTGCGCATGTCGCGTTGCTGTCCATCGGCGAGAAGCCTATAGCCGGGCCGTCGCAAACACCAAGACGCCGCGGGCCGGCCGCTCGCCTTGGGGCGGGGCTGAGTGGCGACGGCGTCAGCGCGTCATGGGCGCCGTCGGGGGTGGGGAGCGACGGGCGTCCCGACAGCGCCTGACTGCTAGCTTTACATAACGGAGATTATCGCGTGTACACGAGCAGGCCGGGCCGGCTCACTCGCAGGCGCTTCGGGTCTGTTCTGCGAGGGCGCTACCAGCGACGGCCGAGATACTGCGGCGACGAGGGCATCTCCCTCACGCAGGCGCTCAGAAACTCGGTGATCGGCGGGCGCACGTCCGCGGACTGCAGCTGGAACTCGCTGAGGAACCGCGCCGTGAGGACCTTGTCCTCCTGCGGCTCCGGCAGATCTTCCGTCGGTGCGGAGACCTCGAACACCAGGTGCACCACATGCTTCGCGTAGTCCGGCTCGGGCGAGATCGACTCCACGATGGCGACCAGCCGCTGGACGCCGACGCGCATGCCCAGCTCCTCCTGGAACTCGCGTTTGAGCCCGTCGGAGAGCGTCTCGCCGAACTTGACGCCGCCGCCGGGCAGGAGCCAGTAGCGCTCGTCGCCCCTCCCCTGCTCTACCATCAAGATACTACCCTCGTGGACGAGCAGTCCTGCGACGCGAATAGTAGGCTTTTGGTCCTGGTCCTCGCCGGTCATGTCACCTCTCCCCCGTGCCGCTCGAGCCGAAGCCCCGGTCGCCACGATGTGTGTCGTCGAGTTCCTCGGTCTGCAGCAGGCGCACGCCCGTGATGGGCAGGAAGAGCAACTGTGCGATGCGGTCGCCGGGCTCCACGCGGAACGTGGCCTCCGTCTCGGTGTTGAGGAGGATGATGCGTATTTCGCCACGATAACCCGGATCGATGAGCCCTGGGGAGTTGACGATCGAGATGCCGTCGCGGGCCGCCAGGCCGGAGCGCGGCAGTGTGAGCGCCGCGAGGTGGCTCGGGAGGCCCAGGGCTACGCCAGTGCCGACGACGGCGCGGTGGAGCGGCGGCAGCGTAGCCGCCTCCGCCGCGTAGAGGTCCCAGGCGGCGTCGTGCTCGTAGGCACGCTCGGGAAGCCGAGCCGACGGCGTCAGGAGCTTCACGGGCACCGGCAGAGGCGCATCAGGCATCTTCGGCGCCCTCCGGCGACTCATCTTCGGCGTGCGCTGCGTCTGGGTCCTCGTCGAGCTCGTGCGCGTCCTCGCCGAGGTCGTCGGGGATGTCCGGCTCGATGCGGAAGCGCGCGTACCGCCCGGCCTCTGCTGCGGGCAGCCGCGCCTCGAAGACCACGCCTTCGGGGGTATGCTCCTCGCGCACGTCGCTGGCCACGCCGCGCAGCCTGTGCATGTCGCCGGCCGCGCTGTACGGGAACAGGAGCCTGACCGGGCGAAGCGCGCGGTCGAAGAACCTGCCGACGCGCTCCTGGAGCGCATCGAGTCCGGCGCCCTTGGCCGCGGCGACGAACGCCGCGTCCGGATACAGAGCCTTGAGCCGCAGGAGCTTGGCCTCGTCCAGGCGATCGATCTTGTTGAAGACGACGATGCGTGGCGCCGTGCTGCCTATCATGTCGAGCACGTCGGCCACCGTCTGCTCACGCACGGCGATCTCGGCCGCGTCGAGCGCGGCGTCGGCGACCACGAGCACGACGTCCGCCAGCGTGGTCTCCTCGAGGGTGCTGGCGAAGGCGTCGACGAGCTGGTGCGGCAGCTTGCGGATGAAGCCGACAGTGTCCGTGAGCACGTAGTCACGGTCGTGGTAGCGGTAGCTGCGCGAGGTCGGGTCCAGAGTCTCGAAGAGGCGGTCCTGGACCGAGACGTGCGCGTCGGTCAGCGCGTTGAGCAGCGTCGACTTGCCCGCGTTGGTGTAGCCGGCGAGGGCGATGAGCGGGACGCCGGTGCGCATGCGCCTGGCGCGCTGTGTGCGGCGGGTGCGCGCCATCTGCCCGATGCGCTTGCGCAGCGTCTGGATGCGCTTGCGCACCACGCGCCGGTCTACCTCCATCTTGGTCTCGCCCGGGCCGCGCATGTCGACGCCGGCTCCCAGGCGGCTCATCACGAGACCCTTGCCGCGCATGCGCGTGAGCTCGTATTCGAGCTGGGCCAGGTGCACTTGCATCGTGCCCTCGAGTGAGTGCGCGTGCTTGCTGAACACGGTGAGGATGAGCTCGGTGCGGTCGAGCACGTCGGCGTCGACCGCGTCGAGCACCGAGGCGACCTGTGCCGGGGTGAGGTCGTCCTCGCAGACGGCGACCGCGGCCTTCTGCTCCGCGACGATCTCCTTGAGCTCGCTCATCTTGCCCTTCCCGAGGTACGTGCGCGGATTGGGAGAGTCACGATGCTGGATCACGTCGGCGACCCAGTCCATGTCCGCCGAGCGCAGGAGTTCCTTGATCTCGACGAGCTGCTCGTCCTCACCGGGCTCGCCGTGGCGGCCGGGGACGACCGCGAACACGACGGTCCGCGGGCGGACCTCGGTGGCGCCGCCCTCGGGAGCGGTGTCGGCGGCCATCAGCATGGCCTCGCGGCCCGGGTACGGCGAGCTACAGCCGTACTCGCTCCTCGATACGTTGCACGGCCTCTTCGAGGCGAGCATCGGCCAGTGTGAGCGACATGCGGACGTAGCCCTCGCCGGACGGGCCGTAGGCCGCCCCCGGCGTGATCACGACGTCCGCCTGCTCCAGCACCTGCTGCGTGAAGCTCGCTGATGTGTATCCCTCGGGCACCGGTACCCACAGGTAGATGGTGCCCTTGGGCGGCTCCACGTGCATGCCGACCGTTCGCAGCGCAGCCACCAGCAGGTCGCGGCGCCGCTCGTAGATGCGGCACATCTCGCGCACGCACTCCTGCGAGCCGCCGAGCGCAGCCGCGGCAGCGCGCTGCACGGCGCCGAACATGCCGGAGTCGAGGTTGGTCTTGAGGCGCCAGTAGGCGTCGACGACCTCGGGGTCGCCCACGATGGCGCCGGCTCGCCAGCCGGTCATGTTGTAGCTCTTGGAGAGGCTGAACATCTCGACGCCGACCTCCGAGGCTCCCGGCGTCGCCAGGAAGCTCGGCGCGACGTACCCGTCGTAGGTGATGTCTGCGTAGGCGTTGTCGTGCACCACGACGATGTCGTTGGCCCGGGCGAACTCGACCAGCCGAGCGAAGAAGTCGTCCTCGACCACCGCGCCGGTCGGGTTGTTGGGGTAGCCGACGAAGATCATCCTCGCCTTGGCGCGGGTCTCGGCCGGGATCGCCTCGAGGTCCGGCTGGAAGCCCAGCTCGGGCACCAGCGGCAGGTGCTCGGCGACGCCGTCGGCCAGCATCGGGCCGGTGACGTACACCGGATACCCCGGGTCCGCGGCCAGGGCCAGGTCGCCGGGGTCGAGCAGGACCTGGCAGATGTGCGCGATGCCCTCCTTGGCGCCCAGCAGCGGGACGATCTGCGCGGCCGGGTCGAGCGTGACGCCGAAGCGCGTCGCGTAGAACCCCGCCACGGCCTCGCGAAAGGCGAGCTCGCCCTGGTTGCTCGGGTACTGGTGCGTGGCCGCGTCCGCGGCGCCCTGGGCCAGCGCGTCGATGATGTGCGCCGGCGTGGGCAGGTCCGGATCGCCGATGCCGAGGCTGATGACGTCGATGCCGGCGGCCTTGCGCTCGGCGATCTGGCGCTCGATCGCGGCGAACAGATACGGCGGCAGCGTGCGAACGCGCTCTGCGATCCTCAAGTGGTCCTCCGGACGGATGGTCGTGACTGCGGGTTACTCCGTCGCGTGCGGGGCCTGCGTGTCGCGCGCCGCTCAATAGATCTTCCGTGCATTAGTCGAGGTGCGCGAGGAACTCGAGCGAGAGGTCGCCGTGGTAGATCTCCTCGGCGGGGCCGGTCATGAACACGCGCCAGTCCGGCCTGACCTCGACGACGAGCTTGCCGCCCGGGAGTTCCACGGTGACCGGGCTCGCGCACTGCCCCGTCTTGACGAGGGCGACGGCGGTGGCCGTGGCGCCCGTGCCGCAGGCCCGGGTCTCCCCCACTCCGCGCTCCCACACGCGGACCTTGGCGTCGTGCTCGCCCAGCACCTTCACGAATTCAACATTGGTCTTGCCCGGGAAGTAGCTATGCTCCTCGATCACAGGGCCGATCTCGTGCAGCGGAACGAGCTCGAGCGGCCACGGCGACTGGATGATGGCGTGCGGGTTGCCGACGTCGACGAAGGTGAACGTGAAGCTGCGTCCGGCCGCGTTGAGGGTCTCCTCCACGGCGTCCCCGTCGAACCCCGAGAGCTTCTCGCCGCCGAACCGGGCGATGCCCATGTCCACGGTCACCTGGTAACCCTCTCCAAGCTTGGGGACGATCTCGCCGGCCGGGGTGTCGAACACGACCGTATCTCCCTCGATAAGGCGCTCCATCTTGAGCTTGCGCGCCACCATTCGCACGCCGTTGCCGCACATCTCGGCTTCGCTGCCGTCCGGGTTGAAGATGCGGAGGCCAAACCGGGCGTCGCCGGTCTTCTCGCCGATGAGCAGGATGCCGTCTGAGCCGATGCCGAGATTGCGGTCGCAGAGCAGGCGCACGCGCTCGGGCGTGAGCTCGAACGGAAGCTGATCCACGTGGAGGACTATGTAGTTGTTGCCGAGGCCCTGCCATTTGGAGAACTGGACCTTGCCGAGACCTTGCCAGCGAGGCTGCTGCACGAGTATTGACCCCCATTGGTGGGCGCATGGCGACCTGCGCCGCGCCGGAATGGAAATCCTACCATGCGCGGAAGAAGACCGGACCGGGGCGAAGCGGCTCCGGGCGGGTCATCCCGGCGACTCGCCGAGCGCGCGGACGACGTCCCGGGCCACGTCTGCCGGGTCTCGCCCCGTCACGGGAACGAGGACGGCCGCCGGCAGCTTGCGCATCCAGGTGAGCTGACGGCGGGCCAGAGCGCGCGTGCGCGCCTTCATGCGGACGGCCGCCGCCTCGAGCGTGAGCTCGCCGTCGAGCACGGCGCAGAGCTCACGCACGCCGATGGCCTGAGCGGCGCTGCGCGAAAACGGACCGGCCGCGCGCGCGGCGACCACCTCGGCAAGCGCTCCGGCCGCGAGCATCTCGTCGACGCGCCGCTCGATGCGCGCCTTGAGCGCGGCGCGGTCGTCCTCAGGCGCGAGCGCGAAGAGCCGGTGCGCGTAGCGGCCGCCGGCGCTCCACAGCTCGTCCCGCGGCGCCGGCTCGCCCTGGTCGAGTGCTTCAAGCGCGCGGATCACGCGGCGCATGTTTCTTGTGTCGACGCGCACCGCCACGTCGGGTGCGCGCGCAGTAAGCTCGGCGACGAGCGCGTCCGGTTCGCGCCGCCAGCGCTCCTCGAGCAGTCGCCGGAGATCCTCCCGTGGCGCCCCGCCGAAGGTGAGGTCGCCGAGCGCCGCGCGCAGGTAGAGTCCGGAGCCGCCCTCGACGACTGCGCTTCGGCCCTCCCGGACGAGCCGGTCGAGCACGTCGTGCGCCCGCACCGAGTACTCGGCGACGCTGTGGTCCTCCTGGGGCGAGGCCCAGCCGGCGAGGTGATACGTCGCGGCCGCCTGAGCCTCGGGGCCGGGCTGGTTGGTCACGAGCGGCAGCCCGGCGTAGACCTGCATGGAGTCGGCGACCACGATGTCCGCGCCGAGCGCACGCGCGAGTTCCAGCGCCACTTCGCTCTTGCCGAGGGCGGTGGCGCCGAAGAGGGCGACCACCGGGGCGGACTCGGCCATCGCCCGCCGGATCAGCCGCAGACGGGGCCGGCGGGCCCTGAGTCGAGTTCGGCGGCCGGGTCGCCTTCACGGTAGCGCGTCACGCGGAACCGCCGGACGTCGAACCCCTGCTCCGGCGCGATGCCCGCCTTCTGCAGGGCGATGTCCACCTGCCGCTCCGCGGTGTCGACACCCTCGAGGGCCGGCAGCAGCACACCGCGCCTGAAGCCCGACTCCACGATCACGCCCCACACCAGCGGATCAAGGTCGGCGAGGGAGCAGGCTTCGCTCGGGCCGAGCACGTCGACGGAGCAGGTCAGGGCGTCGACCTCGTCGGCGCTGACGGGCGGGAACCGTGGGTCGCGCATGGCGGAGGAGAACGCGTTCCGCTCGATCTCCAGGCCCAGAGAGGGCTCGGCCGGCTCGAGCGTGCCGATACAGCCGCGCAGCTGGCCATACTTCTTGAGGGTCACGAAGCACGCCGCGCGGCGCTCGTAGAACGCGTCGGCGGGCGGGTCGGGGGCTCGTCCTCCGCCCACGTAGAGGTGCACCAGCGCGAGGGCGAAATCGGCCGGGCCCGGCGCCTCCTGGCCGGCGGCGCTCACGCCTCCGGTTCCGCCGTCGCCGGGCGCGGGCCGAAGCGCGCGACCATGTAACCGACGCCGTAGGGGCCCTCGTAGCTGAGGATCTCCGGCTCGACGGTGGCGTCATCGCCGAGGAAGCCGCCGAGCGCGACGAGGCTGCGCAGGCCGCACTCGGCGGCCCCGTCCAGCAGCACGGGCTCGATGCGCAGGAGCGCGGCGAAGTCGCCGACGCCGAGCACGTTGACGACCTCGTCGTCGAAGAGCTTGCCCCTGGGGTCGTAGGGCGCCGGCGCCCCGTGGATGAGTGCGTGCGAGAGGTCGCCGGAGGCCAGGAACAGCGTGTCGCGGCCCAGTTCCTGTGCGCAGCGCCGCACGAGCTGGCCGAGCGTGCGGTGCTCGGCGTACGGGCCGACCACCGAGAGGCTCACGATCCGCTCTGGCCTGAGGAAGCTCAGGGGCACCAGCACGCCCCAGTCGAGCACCTCGCCGTCGTCGGGCACCACGCGCACCTTGCGGTTGTCGCCGGCGACCGCCAGCAGCAGTTCCGCGAACTGGACGTCGTTGTCGTAGCTGAAGGCGGCCTCGGGGCAGCGGAACCGGCCGAAGTCGCCGCGCAGGCGCGGCGCCGTCTTGACGGCGTGAGCCGTGCCGAAGTCGTCGGCGTGCGGGGAGATGACCACGATGGTCTCGGGCTCACCGACGGAGGCGGCGAGCCTCTCCATCGCCGTCACGGTGGAGGCGATCTTGTTGCGCGCGGTGCCGCCTACCTCGGGGATGAGCAGCGGAGGATGAGGGCAGATGCAGCCTTGCATGACGTAAGCCTCCCTGGTCGCCGGCTCAGACCGTGCCACGCAGCGTGGTGGAGGTCGCTGCGGTGATCTCCACCGTCACTATAGCACCGGGCTCCACGCTGCCTGCGACGTTCACCGTGACGTTCTGGCGGGTGCGCCCGCGGTGCTGTTCCCCGTCCCGGCTGACGCCCTCGACGAGCACTTCCGCGGTCCTGCCGACCCAGGCCCGGTGCGAGGCCAGCGCCTGCTGCTGGGTGAGGTCGATCAGCCGCTCGACGCGCTCCGTGCGGACCTCCTTCGAGACCTGATCCGGCAGGTCGGCGGCGCGCGTCCCCGAGCGCGGCGAGTACACGAACGTGAACGCCGCGTCGAAGCGCGCCTCGCGCACCAGGTCCACGGTGCGTTCGAAGTCCTGGTCGGTCTCGCCGGGGAATCCCGCGATGAGGTCGGTGGTGATGCTCACGTCGGGCACGGCTTCGCGAAGCGCGTGGACGCGCTCCAGGTACTCGCCCGACGTGTAGCCGCGCCGCATGGCGCGCAGGACGCGGTCCGAGCCCGCCTGTGCCGGCAGGTGCACGTGCTCGCACACGCTCGGGAGATCGGCGACTGCCGCCACGAGGTCGTCGCCGAGGTCCTTGGGGTGAGACGTCATGAAGCGGATGCGGTCCAGGCCCTCGACGGCGTCGAGGCGGGCCAGGAGCTCGGGGAAGGCCGGTGCGCGCGCCTCTCCCCCGCGGCGCAGGTCGAGGCCGTAGGCGTTGACGTTCTGGCCGAGCAGAGTGACCTCGCGGACACCGTCGGCGACGAGCGTCTCGACCTCGGCCGCGAGGTCGCCCACGTCCCGGCTACGCTCCGGCCCGCGCACGTACGGCACGATGCAGTACGAGCAGAAGTTGGTGCAGCCGCTCATGACCTGCACCCAAGCCTGGTACGGGCGCTCCCGGTGCGCGGCCAGACCGCCGCTGAAGTGCGGGCCGTCTTCGAAGAAGCCGGCGGGGCCGCCGGCGGGCGGCTCCACCGCCGCCTGCAGGAGCTCCGGCAGCCGGTGCAGGTTCTGCGGCCCCAGTGCGCCGTCCACGAAGGGGAAGCGCGCGAAGAAGCCGGCCTGCTCGGCCTGCGGCAGGCACCCGGTCACCAGCACGACCCGGGAAGGGTCCTCACGTTTGAGCCTCGCCGCCTCGCCCAGGTGGCCGGCGAGGCGGTCGTCGGCGCTCTTGCGCACCGTGCACGTGTTGTAGACGAGCACGTGGGCGTCGCCGGGCTCTTCCGCGCGTTCCAGGCCTTCGGCCTCGAGCAGCGCGCGGATGCGCTCGGCGTCGTGCTCGTTCATCTGGCAGCCGAACGAGCGGAGGTAGTAGCGGCCGGTCATGCTGTCGCTCTCGTCTCGCGGGCGGGCGCCGTGAGCGCCGCGCCGGCTATTTGGCGATGTCGACGGCGCGGCTCTCGCGGATGACGGTCACGCGGATCTGGCCGGGATAGTCCAGCTGGTCCTCGATCTCGCGCGCGATCTCGTGCGCCAGCAGCGCCGTAGCGTCGTCGTCGACATCGCCGGGCTTGACCATCACGCGCACCTCGCGGCCCGCCTGCATGGCGAAGCACTTCTCGACGCCCTTATGCGCCTCGGCGATGTGCTCCAGCGACTCGAGCCGCTTGATGTAGTTCTCGAGCGACTCGCGCCGGGCGCCGGGGCGGGCGGCGCTGATGGCGTCGGCCGCCTGCACGAGCACGGCCTCGACGGTCTGCGGCTCCACGTCCTGGTGGTGCGCCTGGATGGCGTGGCACACGCTCTGCGACTCGCGATACTTCTTGCAGAGCTGCTGCGAGATGTCGGCGTGCGAGCCGTCGACCTCGTGGTCGATGGCCTTACCGATGTCGTGCAGCAGGCCCGCGCGCTTGGCGATCTTGACGTTGGCGCCCAGCTCGGCGGCCATGATGCCGGCCAGGTGCGCGACCTCGATGGAGTGGTTGAGCACGTTCTGACCGTAGCTCGTGCGGTACTTGAGGCGCCCAAGGACCCTGACCAGCTCGGGCGCCACCCCGTGCACGTTGGTGTCGAAGCAGGCCTGCTCGCCGGCTTCTTCCATTGCTGCCTCGACCTCGGCCTTGGCGGCGTTGTACGTCTCCTCGATCCGTGCCGGGTGGATGCGCCCGTCGGTGATGAGCTTGGTGAGCGTGAGCCGCGCGGTCTCGCGACGCACGCCGTCGAAGCCGGAGAGCACCACGGCCTCCGGCGTGTCGTCGATGATGAAGTCGATGCCGGTGATGTTCTCCAGGGTGCGGATGTTGCGGCCCTCGCGCCCGATGATGCGGCCCTTCATGTCGTCCGACGGCAGGTTGACCACCGAGACTGTCGTCTCGGCGACGTGGTTGGCGGCGGTGCGCTGGATGCTGATGGAGAGGATGTTACGGGCGCGCCTGTCGGCCTCACGGCGCGCCTCTTCCTCGATCTGACGGACGAGCTTGGCCATCTCGTGCCGCGCCTCGTCCTCGGTCTGCTTGAGCAGCATCTCCTTGGCCTGGGCGGCGCTCAGGCCGGAGATGCGCTCGAGCTGGATCATCGCCTCGGCGTGCGCGTTGTTGAGCTCGTCCGACATGCGCTGGCTGTTGGCGTCGCGGTCTCGGATGGACTGCTCGCGGCGGTCCTGCTCCGCGGCACGGGCGTCGATGGCCTCTTCGCGCTGGAGCATGCGCTGCTCGGCCTTGCCCAGCTCTTCGCGCCGGTCGCGCAGCTCGCCCTCGACCTCGCTGCGGACGCGGTGCACCTCCTCCTTGGCCTCGAGGCGCGCCTCCTTGACTATCGTGTCCGCCTCGCGCTGGGAGTCCTTGAGCAGCTTCTCAGCCTCGCGCTCGGCGCCCGCCAGCTTGTTCGAAGCGAGGTTGCGGCGGATGAAGTACCCCACCGCGATGCCGACCAGCAGGCCGACGACAATGTAGACCGCGATCATGTTCCAGTCCCTTCACAGGTCGCGCGGCACAAAAAAAGGCCGGGCAACGCGCCCGGCCTGTGCCACGCTCGCACGTGCACCACGATACTGCGATTCAGGTGTGACTACGCCCAGGGGTCAGGACAGTAGGTGCGCAAAACCTCCCAAAACTCCCATCGTTGACCCCTGTGAACCAGTTCTCAGCCTGATCGGCGGCCCTTGGCCACCGTCTGTATCGCCATGCAAGAGCGAGAATGAAATACACAAAGCACGCGCACTCGTCGCGTGCGCCGATGGTACGCGATTGCCGCTTGTCGCGTCAATTCGCCTGCGTACCGGATTCTTCCGTCCAGATGCGCAGCGCCGCGTAGGCGGTCGCCGTGGAGAACCCTTTGCGCTGCAGCGCCTGAAAGGCGCGCCTCCGGGCCGCCTCGAGCGGCTGCTCCGGCGCGCCGCGCTTGCGCAGTACCTCGAGCGCGCGGTCGAGCTCGCTGGAGTCGTCCTCAGCGCCTTGCTGGAGCACGTCGCCGACGACACCGGCGTCGACGCCCAGCTCGCGCAGTCCCCGGCGGATGCGCTCGACGCCCCAGCCGTCGAGACGGCGCTTGTCGGAGACGTAGCTGCGCGCGAAGGCCGCGTCGTCGAGGAAGCCGTCGGCGGCGAGCCGCTCGAGGGCCTGGTCCACGGCAGCTTCGTCGTGCTCTTTGTCCAGCAGCCGCCGGCGCAGCTCGTGCCTGCTCCTGGCGCGATGCCCGAGGAGCCGGTAGGCGTCGCCCATGACGCTCTCGGCCGACGAGGCGGCCTTGACTTCGGCCACGTCGTCGGCCGAGAGCTCACGGCCCTTGAACAACCGCCAGCGGGCTACGAGCGTCTCGCTGACGACGCAGACGTACTCTTCGTCCACGTGCAGCGCCACTCCCCCGCGGCGGGTGGCGCGCAGAGCGGTGACGACCGGCACGGCTACGCCTGGAGGACCTCGCCGGTGACGGGATCGACGCCCTCGGGCACCGCAACTGCCGCAGCCGTGGCCTCAGCGAGCGCGGCGCTGGTCGGCAGGCCGGCCTTGGCGCGGATCTGGACCTCGATGGCGTCGGCCATGTCCGGGTTCTCGGAGAGGAACACTTTGGCGTTCGCTCTACCCTGGCCGAGCCGTTCGTCGTTGTAGCTGAAGAAGGCACCGCTCTTTGCCACGACGTCGTAGAAGACGCCGAGGTCGAGGAGCGAGCCTTCGCGTGAGATGCCCTTGCCGTACGTGATGTCGAACTCCGCCTGTTTGAACGGCGGCGCGACCTTGTTCTTGACGACCTTGACGCGGACGCGGTTGCCCACGGCCTCGGTGCCGTCCTTGAGCGTCTCGATGCGGCGGATGTCGAGGCGGATGGTGGCGTAGAACTTGAGCGCCTTGCCGCCGGTGGTGACCTCCGGGTTGCCGAACATGACGCCGATCTTCTCGCGCAGTTGGTTGGTGAAAGCACAGATGGTGCCCGAGCGGCTGAGGCTGCCGTTGAGCTTGCGCAGCGCCTGGCTCATGAGGCGCGCCTGCAGACCCACGAAGCTGTCGCCCATCTCGCCCTCGATCTCAGCCTTGGGCGTGAGCGCCGCGACAGAGTCGATGGCGACGATGTCGAGGGCGCCGCTGCGGACCAGCATCTCGGCGATCTCGAGCGCCTGCTCGCCATAGTCCGGCTGTGAGACGAGGAGATTGTCGACGTCCACGCCGATGGCCTTGGCGTAGATGGGGTCCATGGCGTGCTCGGCGTCGATGAACGCCGCCTGGCCACCGAGCTTCTGCGCCTGCGCGATGAGGTGGTACACCATGGTCGTCTTGCCCGAGGACTCGGGGCCGTAGATCTCGATGATGCGGCCGCGCGGGATGCCGCCTACGCCGAGGGCGATGTCGAGGGCCAACGAGCCGGTGGGCACGAACTGCATGTCGTCGCTCACAGGATGGTCGCCCAGCCGCATGACGCTGCCCTTGCCGAACTGACGCTCGATCTGGGTGACGGCGGCCTCGAGGGCTTTGTCCTTGTCCAACGTAGCGCTCCTCTCTTGCTCAGGACGCGGGGAAGTCTGCCAGCGGGGAGTGCACTGCACCTCCCGGCTTCAGGTCGCTACTATACAGGACCATCCGGACGACACCAAATGCGCCGATGTTCACATTTTGCAGGGAAAAAGGGTGACCTGGACGGCGGAATCTGGCCACGGTCACGTGCGGCAGCCAGGGCCGCTTCTCGGGCGCGTAGAGACCCTCCGACGCCAGTCCGGCGGACACCTCGCCTTGCAGGCTGCGCAGCGTGCCGGCCGGGTCGTCCAGCTCCAGCGCCACGACCCGTCTCTTGCCGTGTGCCGGCAGGAACAGCGGCTCCTTGAAACGGCACTCGGCGCGGCTCCAGCGCAGGCCGCCGAGGACGCGTGCCAGATCGGGCACACGCGCCGCGTCGACGGCCCCAAGAAACGCCAGTGTCAGGTGGAGCGCCGGCATCAGGCGCAGATCGTCGTGGCGGGACAGTTCCTTGCGCTGCCAGCAGAGGACGGCGCGTTCCGCCTCCGCGGGCAGGTCGCAGGCGACGAAGAGCCGGAGACGCTGCGCCCGGGCCGCCGGGCCGTCCTGCACGGGCCGGCTCACGCCGGGAGCGCGGCTCGCAACAGATGCAGTGCGCCGGTGGCGCTGAACATGCGCACGGTGTCGCGGTCGCCGGGGAAGGAGCCGCGGCGCACGCTGGTGCCGCCGGGACCTGCGCAACCGAGGTAGACCAGCCCCACGGGCTTCTCCGGCGTGCCGCCGTCGGGCCCTGCCACTCCCGTGATCGACAGGGCGAAGTCGGCGTGCAGGGCCGCCCTGGCGCCCTCAGCCATGGCGCCGGCCACCTCCTCGGAGACGGCGCCGTACTGAGCCAGCATGCCCGGCGGCACGCCGAGGAGGTCTGTCTTCGCCTCATTGGAGTAGCTGATGACGCCGCCGGCGAAGTAGTCGGAGCTCCCGGGCCGGGCGGTGATGCGCCCACCCAGCATGCCGCCGGTGCACGACTCGGCCACGGCGAGCCGCAGCCCGCGCCCCCGAAGCTCGTCGGCGACGATGTCGTCGATGGTGCGACCGTCGGCGGAGTAGACCGGCACACTCGCCTCCAGCGCCGCCACGAGAGCGTCTGCCTGCGCCTGTGCGGCCGGCTCGCGCCGGTGGCGGACCTTGACGGTCACCTCTCCCCCGCCGACGTTGATGCCGAGCTCGACGAGGTCGCTGGGCACGGCGTCGATGACGGGCCCGACCTGCAGCTCGCCGACGCCGAACACGCGCACGGTGCGCACGGCGACGTCCGGGAAGAAGCCGTCGCGCTCGAGCGCCGCGGCGGACTCGAGCCACATCCTCTCAAATTCGTAAGGCACGCCGGGGTAGGCGAAGATCCTCGTGTGCCCGGCGCGCGCCGAGATGCCGGGCGCCACCCCGGCCGGCGGCACGGCGGCGGAGCCGGCCGGCAGCCTCGCCTGGCGTCTGGCGAGCGTGAACATCTCGCGGTAGTCGACGTGGCGGCGCCGGGCAAGCGCGCGCACCTTCTCCTCGAGGTATGCCAGTGCTGCCGGGTCTTCGCGGAGACCCACCCCCAGTGCCTCCGCGAGGCACTCCGCGGTCAGGTCGTCGTGCGTGGTGCCGAGCCCGCCGCCCACCACGAGCAGGTCGGGCCCGGCCGCGAGCACATGGCGCAGCGCGGCCGTGAGACGCTCGCGGTCGTCGGCGATCACCAGGAGCTCGAGCACCTTGACGCCACGGCGGCTGAGGTCGTCGCACACGAACGAGCCGTTGGTGTCACGGGTGCGGCCGTCGAGCAGTTCGTTGCCGCTGAGGACGACGGCGGCGCGAGGCGCCCCCGGAGGCATCAGGAGTTGGTCCCGGGCATGCGGATGACGCCGCGCGCGTTCATGAAGTACCGCACGCCGCTGTAGAGCGTCACGAAGACCACCACGCCGGCCAGGATCCACTGGATGACGACGGCGACCTGCGTGGAGACGTGGATGAACTTAGCGATGTTCTCCGTCGGGACAAGCACATAGACGACATACACGATCTGCAGCACCGTCTTGAGCTTGCCGTACTTGTCGGCCGGGATGGAGACGCCCTGGCTGACGCCGACGATGCGCAGCACGCTCACTGCGACCTCGCGCACGATGATGACGGTAGCGACCCAGGCGGCCACGCGGTCCTGGGCCACGAGGGCGATGAGGGCGGCCGCGATGAGGAGCTTGTCCGCCAGCGGGTCGAGGAACTGCCCGAGGGTGGTGATCTGCTTGCTGCGCCGCGCGACGTAGCCGTCGAGCTTGTCGGTGGCCGCGGCGATGATGAACACCGCGGCGGCCGCGAGGTCGCCCCACGGCTCGGGCAGCCCGCCGAGGAGCAGCACCAGGAACACGGGCACCAACAGGATGCGCACGATGGTGATGCTGTTGGCGAGGTTGAGCTGGCTGCTCTTGCTTTGAGTGGTCACAGTCCCCCTGTCGCGGCGACGGCCTCCACATCATACCCGAGGCTGTCACGCACAACGGCGCGCACGAGCTGCCCCCGGCGAGTCTTCTTCCCGGTCAGGGTGGTACGACCATCCACGTCGGGCGCCTGCAGGGCGATGCGGCCCACTGCCACGCCGTCCGCGCGCGTGGCGCCGCGCTCGACGAGCACGTCCACTTCGGCGCCGGTGAGGCCGCTCCAGAAGCGGGCGGCCTGCCGGTCGATGACCTCGCCGAGTGCGGCGGCGCGCTCGAAGGCCACCTCGTGGGGCACGGCGCCCGGCATGCCGGCCGCCGCCGTGCCCTCCTGCTCGTCGTAGACGAACACGCCGGCCACGGCGAGGTTCGCCTCACGCACGAAGTCCTCGAGCTCTTCGAACTGCGCGTCCGTCTCGCCGGGGAACCCGGTGATGAACGTGGAGCGCACGGCCGCGCCGGGCAGCGCAGCCCGGATACGGGCGATCAGCTCGAGGTGCGCAGCGCCGTCGCCGGAGCGCCGCATGCGGCGAAGGACGGCGCCGGAGGCGTGCTGCAGGGGGACGTCCACGTAGGGCACCGCGTGCGCAGCAAGGGCCTCCAGAAGCTCGTCTGTGATGCCGTCCGGCTGCAGGTAGAGGAGGCGCAGCCAGGCGGGGGCGGGCTTGAGGCGCGCGAGCTCCCCGAGCAGACGGCTCGCCCCGCCCCACCCGGGCTGCGCCCAGCGCGAGGTGTCCTGGCCGACGAGCACGAGCTCGCGCGCGCCGGCAGCGAGCTGCGCCCGCGCCGCACGCAGGATCTCCGCGGCCGGTACGGTCTCGTAGTCTCCCTTGATCAGCGGGATGGCGCAGAAGGAACAGCGGCGGTCGCAGCCGTCGGAGATCTTGAGGTACGCGCTGACCGGCCGCGGGCGGTGCGGCACGGGCAGGGACGGGTCGCCTGCGCCCGCCGAGACACGAGAGCGCCGTCCCTCCTCCCCGCCCTCGCCCAGCGCGGCCATCAGCGGCGCCGTGTCCAGGCCGCACCAGAGGTCCACCTCGGGCATCTCCGCGGCGAGCTCGTCGCGGTAGCGTTCGACGAGGCACCCCACGGCGGCGACGCGCGCTCCGTGGGCGTGCGCGGCGTCGGCGGCATCGAAGATGGCGGCGATGGACTCCTCCTTCGCCGCGTCGATGAAACCGCAGGTGTTGACGACGAGGACGTCGGCGCGGCCGGCCGGCGCCGGGCGGTGCCCGGCGGCGCGCAGCCGCGCCTCGAGGGCGTCGGAGTCGGCCTCGTTCTTCGGGCAGCCGAGCGTCTGGATGAAGAAGGTGCCGCCCGTCAGGTGCTCCGGCTCAGCGGTAGTTCACGAACTGGACCGGGACGCCCCAATCCTCTTCGCGCAGGGCGGCCATGGCGGCCTGGAGCTCGTCCTTGCTGGCCGAGAACACGCGCACGGTGTCGCCCTGGATCTGGACCTTGACCTTCTTGAACCGCTGCCGGAGCAGCTTGTTCATGGCCTTGGCCTTGTCGTCCGGGATGCCCTGGGCGATGGGCGCGCGCTGGCGGACGCTGCCGCCGAGCGCCTCTTCGACCTTGCCGTACTGGATGGCCTTGAGCGGCACCTTGCGGCGCACGAGCATGTTCTCGAGGACCTCGACGACCTGCTTGAGCTTGCCCTCGTTGTCCGAGGTGAGCACGAGGGCGTCGCCCTCCAGCGTGATCGAGCTGACGCTCTTCTTGAAGTCGTACCGTGTCGCGATCTCCTTCTGAGCCATGTTGACGGCGTTGCGGACCTCGTTGATGTCCGCCCTGGAGACCACGTCGAAGGAGGATTCCTTGGCCATGTCCTACCCCTGGGTGGCGGGACCCTGCGTCACGTGTCCCTGTTTGACGAGCACGGGCCACGGCCCGACGTCGCTCTTGATCTTGACCTTCTTGCCCTGGACGTCGAGGCGCGCGTTGGCCGGCGCGCCGAGGCTGATCCAGAGCGTCTTGCCCTTGAACTTCTGCTTGTCGCCGTCCTTCACCGTGCCCGAGAAGAGGACCGTGCCTGTCGAGTTGTCGCGGCGTACCTCCATCCAGCAGTCCCCGCCCTTGGCCTCGAGCTTGACGAGGTTCTTCTGCCAGGCCGGGACGACATTGGCGGCGGATGACGGCGTGGGCGTCTTGCTGGCCTTCGGCGACGGGCTGCTGGTGATGCCCAGAGCGCCCGGCGTGGTGGTGGGCTCGTCGCTGTTTCCGCTGTTGAGCAGGCCGACCACGTAGATGGCCGCGAGCGCGACGAGGCACAGCACGGCGACGATGACGATGGTGTTGCGCCCGCGGTGGCCGTGCGGCTTGCCGATGACGGAGGAACCGCTGAAGGGCTCGTGGTGCTCCTGTGAGGGCACCATGCCGCGCGAGCGGAACTCCCCGATGATGACGTCCGGGTCGAGCCCGAGGTACGTGGAGTACGTGCGCAGAAAGCCCTTGACGTACGTGACGCCGGGCATGACGTCCCAGTCCTCGTTCTCCATGGCCTGGACGTACTTGACCCGGATCTTGATGTCCTCCTCGACCTGCTGGAGCGTCAGGTTGCGGCGGACGCGTGCCTCGCGGAGCGTGTTGCCGATCTCAAACACAGTGGATGCGGTACTCCTCAGTCGCGGGCGGAGCTTCCGGGCCGGGCGGTCTCCCGAACTACCAGTCTAGTCAACACGCTCAAGGGAAGACAAACGCGCGCCTGCGCGGAGGGCGTCTCAGTCGGCCGGGGGCGCAGGTCCGGCCGCCGCGGGCGGCCCCTCCGGCGCCTCGACGACCGCCGTCTCTTGGGCCTCCGCGGCGAGCGGTGCGTCGACGACTTCGCCGCGCAGACGGGCGAGCGCCGCCGGCAACCCGGACTCGTCGATGAGCACCGCGCGGGCCTTGCTGCCGTCATAGCCGGAGATGATGCCCATCTCCTCCATGATGTCGATGAGCCGGCCGGCGCGCGCGTAGCCCACGCGCAGGCGGCGCTGCAGCAGTGCGACGCTGGCCGCGCCGGTGTTGACGACGGTCTTGATGGCCTCGCCGAGAAGCTCGTCGCCGCCGGCGGCCTCCTGTTGCTGGGTGGCGTCCGGCCCGGCCGGGTTCTCGAGGAGCTCTTCGTGATACTCGGGCTTGGCCTGCCGCCTCCAGTGCTCGGTGACAAGCTTCATCTCCGCAGCGGTCACCAGAGCGCCCTGCACGCGCATGAGCTTGCTGCTCCCCATCGGGCAGAAGAGCATGTCGCCCATGCCCAGCAGGCTTTCGGCGCCGCCCTGGTCGAGGATGATGCGCGAGTCG
Source organism: uncultured Thermoleophilia bacterium (assembly GCA_963775255.1). Lineage (GTDB taxonomy): Bacteria > Actinomycetota > Thermoleophilia > UBA2241 > UBA2241 > CAIXSE01. The sequence goes on from CAVZIA010000004.1 coordinate 153,240, forward strand.
GTCTGCGAGGCCACCGCGAAGGCTATGCGCGACGGGATGTTCGTCTTGATCATACCCGTCACCACATCGACCGACGGGCGCTGCGTGGCTACCACGAGGTGGATGCCGCAGCTGCGGCCCAGCTGGCCGAGACGGATGATCGAGTCCTCCACTTCGGAGGGCGCCACCATCATAAGGTCGGCCAGCTCGTCGATGATCACCATCGTGTACGGCATGGCCTCTTCCCCGGCCCGCATGAGCTTCCGGTTGAGCTGGCGGATGTCCTGGCAGCCGTTGCGCGAGAGCACGTCGTAGCGGCGGTCCATCTCGCGGCAGACGTTGTCGAGCACGTAGGTGGCCTGCTTCATGTTGGTGACCACCGGCGCCAGGAGGTGCGGCACGCCGTTGAAGTTGCTGAGCTCGACCTTCTTGGGGTCGATCATGATCATGCGCACCTGGTCCGGGGTCGCCCGGAGCAGAATCGACGTGATGAGCGCGTTGAGGCAGCCGCTCTTGCCCGAGCCCGTGGTGCCGGCGATGAGCAGGTGGACCAGGCGCACGAGGTCGGCGACCACGGGCTTGCCGGTCACGTCTTTGCCGATCCAGAAGGTCATCGGCGACGCGTGCTGCGGGAAGGGCCCGTGGACGTCGCCGAGCGAGACGTAGCTGGCCTGGATGTTGGGGACCTCGACGCCGACGGCCGTCTTGCCGGGGATCGGCGCCAGCACGCGCACCTCGGTGGCGGCGAGCGCGTACTTGAGGTCGTCCTTCAGGTTGGCCACCTTGCCGACCTTGATGCCCGGCTCGAGCTGGAGTTCGTACCGGGTCACGCGCGGGCCGGACACGGTGCCGATGACCTGTGCGGGGATGTTGAAGCTCGCGAGCGTGGCGACGAGCCGCTCCGCGGTGCGCGCCACCGCCTCCGGAGACTCCCCGTCTCCCTGCCCGAGGAGCCGCAGGATGGAGGCGTCGGGCAGCGTCCACTGGCGCTTCTCCGCCTCGGCGAAGGCCAGCGCCACCTCGGCGTCTCCCTCTGCGGGCGCTTCAGCGGCCGCCTTGGCCGCGGCCGCGGCGCCCAGCGACAGTTGCACGCCGTCGTCGGCGGAGACGACGGGCTCGGGATCCTCGTCGGGCATCTCCGGCGAGTCGCCGAAGATCTCGGGTGCGGCGGAGACCCCGTCGATGAGGTGCGAGCCGCCGGCCGGCGCCGGGCGCGAGAAGTCAAGCTCAGGTGTGCCCGCCGGGATGATCGACGTGCGCATCATGTCGCCCGCGTCGATGGTCGCAGACTCGTCGAGTTCGACGAGGCGTGTGTCCGCCTGCTCGCGGCGGCGCGTGCCGAAGGCCTCGGCCTGACTGCGCGCAGCGCGTCCCGCCTTCGCGACTCCCCGCTTGCTGTGCGCCCCCCACTGCCGCAGCGACGACCCGGTCACCAGCAGCACGCCTGCGATCATGAGCGCGACCACGAGGACGTCCACGCCGACCCGGCCGACGAACGGGCTGAGCACCGCCCACTGGACCTCACCGAGCGCCCCGCCGTGCGCACTCATGTAGGCGTCGCGGAAGAGTGCGTCGGGGCGCTCACCGGTGAAGATGCCGAAGGCGTCGGCTGCTGCCGCGAGCGCCAGACCGGCGACGATGAAGGCTACGCCCCAGGTGATGCCGCGGCGCGGCCGGCTCTCCTCCTTGACCACGAGCAGATAGGCGAGGAACCCGAGGAGCAACGGCAGCGCGTAGGCGAGGATCCCGACCACCCAGCGGGCGGCGTCGCCAAGCCAGCGGCCGAGCGAACCTCCGTCCCAGCCGAGGTAGAAGACAAAGCCCAGGAAGATGGCGAGCGCAAGGCAGGCGATCGCCCCCAGCTCACGGCGATGCCGCGAACCGGAGTCGCTGGTCTTCCTGGCGCGAGGGTCGTCCTTCGGCTTGGCGCGGTACGTCGCGCCCGCCTTGCGGGGACGCGTCCTGGACGCGGCGCCCGCGCGCCGGCGTGCCTGTTTCGGGCGTGCAGTCGCCATACAGATGGTGTTCGACGCCCGCGCGCGAATCCCTAGCGGTCCGCGCGGGCCTCCGGGCTGCTCCTGCCCGCCGTCAAACCTCGACGACGACGGGCATGATCAGCGGCCGGCGCTTGGTGCGCTGGAACACCAGCTCCGCGAGGCGCTGGCTGATGTCCTCGCGGATCAGCTTCTGGCCGGTGACACCCTCCCGGCCGAGCTCGTCCATGAGCGCGTCGAGCGCGTCGCCGCACTCGTCGAGGATCTCCTCGAGACGCACGTCGTCGTGGAGGAAGCCGCGCGCGACCAGCTCCGCCGGCGCGACCGTGTGGCCGCTCTGCGCATCGACGGTGACCACGGCGATGAGGATGCCGTCGCCGGCGAGCTGCTGGCGGTCGCGCAGCACCAGCCCCTCGGCGTCGCCAATCTCGAACCCGTCCACGAACACCATGCCGGTGGGCACGCGGTCCACGACCTCGCCGTTGTCGGCGGTCAGCTCGAGCACATCGCCGTTCTCGAGGATGAAGATGTCCTCGTCGGTCATGCCCGACTGGCGGGCGAGCTCGGCGTGCAGGTACTGCATGCGATACTCGCCGTGCACCGGGACCAGGAACCTCGGCTTCGTGAGGTTGAGCATCATCTTGAGGTCTTCCTGTGCGGCGTGTCCGCTCACGTGGATGCCGCTACGCTCGCCGTAGATGACCGTGGCGCCCACCTTGAGCAAACGGTCGATGGTGGCCGTGACGCTGCGTTCGTTGCCCGGGATCGCCTTGGCGGAGATGACCACCGTGTCGCCCTCGTGCAGCTCGACCTGCGGGTGGTCGTTGAACGCCATCCGGGTGAGCGCCGACAACGGTTCACCCTGACTGCCCGTGGAGAGGATGAGGACCTCCTCGGGGCGGTACTGGTCGATCTCGCTGAGCTTGATCATCGCGCCGTCCGGGACCTTGAGGTACCCGAGGTTGCGGGCGATGTTGGCGTTCTTGATCATCGAACGCCCCGAGAGCGCGAACTTGCGCCCGTGCAGGTGGGCGATGGTGATGGCCTGCTGCACGCGGTGGATGTGCGAGGCGAAGCTGGCGACGATGACGCGGCCCTCGGCCTCGGCGAAGATCTGGTGGAAGGCCTGACCCACGGTGCTCTCCGAGGCGGTCGAGCCCGGCGCCTCGGCGTTGGTGGAGTCGCCGAGCAGGGCGAGCACCCCGCTCTCGCCGAGACGGGCGAAGGCGTTGACGTCGGTGATGCGCCCGTCGATCGGCGTGTGGTCGAAGCGATAGTCGCCGGTGAGCACCACGGCGCCGAGGTCGGTGCCGACGACGATGGCGAGCGAGTCGGGCACGCTGTGGCTGGTGGCGACGAACGACACGGCGAACGGCCCCAACTGCAGGCGGGACTTGTCGTCCACCTCGTTGAGCTCGACGCTCCTGAGCAGCCCGTGCTCGTCGAGCTTGGACTTGATGAGCGCGAGGGTGAATCGGCTGCCGTAGACCGGCCGGTTCAGCTGCTTGAGCACGAACGGCAGGGCGCCGTGATGGTCCTCGTGGCCGTGCGTGATGACGAACGCGAGGACGTCGTCCCTGCGCTGCATCAGCCACCGGATGTCGGGGAGCACGAGGTCGATGCCGAGCATCTCCTCGCTCGGGAACTCCACCCCGCAATCGAGTACGACGATCTTGCCGTGATACTCGACCGCCGTCATGTTCTTGCCGATCTCGCCGAGCCCTCCGAGGGGGATGATGCGTACGGCGTCTTCACTCATGGTATTGCCTTCTCTCTGTGTGTGCGGGCGGAGCCGCGCGGCTCAGGAGACGGTCAGCAGACCGAGCCTTCTGAGCTCCGCGGCCACCGCGGCTTCTTCTTCAGGTGTGGCGGGCACGAGCGGCAGGCGCAAGCCTCCGACCTCGTGCCCCAACAGGTTCAGCGCGGCCTTGACCGGGATCGGGTTCGCGGTCACGAACAGCGCCTTGTACAGCTCGTGCAGCGCGGCGTCCTCGGCCCGCGCCGCGTGGAGGTCGCCCTCCCGGCAGAGCCGGGCGACCTCGGCCATGCGCGGGCCGGCGACGTGGCTGGAGACGCAGATGCCGCCCGCCCCACCGCGCGCCATCACGTCGCACAGCATGTCGTCGTTGCCGGCGTAGACCGCCACGTCGCTCAGTTCCATCAGCCTGTCCGTCTCGGCCAGGTCCGGATTGGCCTGCTTGACCGCCACGATGTTCTCGGTCTTCCCGAGCTCCGCGAGGGCCTCTGGAGAGACATTGATGACGCAGCGGCTCGGGATGTTATAGAGGATGACCGGGAGACTGGTGGCCGCCGCGACGGCACGGAAGTGCGCCAGCACGCCGCGCTCCGGCGGCTTGCTGTAGTACGGAGTCACGGCGAGGACGCCGTCGACGCCGCACGCCTCCGCGGCGCGCGTGAGCTCCATGCTGTGGCGGGTGTCGTTGGAGCCGGTGCCGGCGATCACGGTGGCGCGGTCGCCGACGGCCTCCACGACGGTCCGGAACATCGCCAGCTTCTCGCCGTCGTCGAGCGTCGGCGACTCACCGGTGGTGCCGGCCACGACCAGCCCGTCCGACCCGTTGGCGAGCAGGAACCCGGCGAGCTCCGCAAGCTTCTCGTGGTCGACGGCGCCGTCGGCGTCGAAGGGCGTCACCATCGCGGTGAGGATGGTCCCGAGGCTGTCCATCACGTCGCTTCCCCCTGTCGCAGTCGCGGGTTCGTCAGCTAGTCCAGGAGATTCTCGAGGCCGATCACGGTGCCCCGCACCCCGGGCGCTTTGCGCAGGGCGAGCAGCACGCCCGGCATGAACGAGCGCCGGGACAGGGAGTCGTGGCGCAGCGTGAGGAGCTCGTCCTCGCCGCCGAACACGACCTCCTGGTGAGCCACGGCGCCGGGCAGGCGCACGCTGTGGATGGTCACGCGGCCGTCGGCGACGAGCCCGCGGGACGTCTGACCGGCGCCGGGCGGGGCCGCCAGGGCGGACCCCGGCGCCTCGGCCATGAGCCGGGCGGTGCGCAGAGACGTGCCCGACGGCGCGTCGACCTTGGCTCGCTCGTGAGTCTCGATGATCTCGGCGTGCTCGTAGTGCCGCGCCGCTTCGGCAGCGAACTTCATGAGCAACACGGCGCCGAGGGCGAAGTTGGGGACCACGACGAGGCCGGCGCCGGACGCCTCCGCCTTGGCGGCGAGGTCGGCGACCTGCTCGTCGGTGAGGCCGGTGGCCCCGACCACGGTCGGCACGCCGGCCTGGAGCAGCGCGGCGGAATTCTCGTACACGGCGCCGGGCACGCTGAACTCGAGCGCGGCCGCCGGCGAAGTGAGCGCCAGAGCCCCGGCGACGTCCTGGAACCACGGCGCCTCTCCCCCGTCGCCCTTGCGCGGGTCGACGAGAGCGACGAGCCGCAGGTCGTCCTGCGCCGCGATGGTCTGGGCGCTCAAGGCGCCCATCTTGCCGGCGGCGCCGGTCACGAGGACGTCGATCATGACGCTCAGCGCTCCTCCCAGGCGAAGTCTTTGACGACGGCCCGAAACGGCTCCGGGTGCGGGCCGATACAGGCCGTCGACCACGTTGCAGGGTCATAGTACCGCCGCACGGCGGCGATGACAGCGTCCCGGTCGACGGCGTTGATGCGCTCGAGGACCTCGTCGACGCTCAGTACCGGCTGCTCGAGCAGGACGGAGCGGCCCAGCGCCTGCATGCGCGCGCCGGGACTCTCCATGCTCAGCACCAGCTGACCCTTGAGGTGGTTCTTGGCGCGCTCGATCGCCGTGTCGGTCATGAGCGCCTCGAGGTCGCCGAGGATCTCGAGGATGACGGCCAGGGCCTCGCCCACCGCCTCCTGCCGTGAGCCGACGTACACGGCGGTGAGGCCGGCGTCGGCGTACAGCGAGGTGTACGAGTAGACAGAGTATGCGAGGCCGCGCTTCTCGCGCACCTCCTGGAAGAGGTGACTGCTCCACGAGCCGCCGAGGATGGTGTCGACCACGAACACCGCGTAGCGCTCGGGGTCGCTGCGGCGCGGTCCGGGGCCTCCGAGGCACACATGGTACTGCTCCGTGTCCTTGCGCGTGAAGCGGGCCAGGTGGCTCGTGTCGGGCACCCGGAGCTCGGGCCGCACGATCACGGCGCCCGGCTCGGGGCGGAACATCTCCGTGGCCAGCTCGCACAGGCGGTCGTGGTCGACGTTGCCGCCGGCCGCGATCACGACGGCCGGGTTCACATAGTGCTCGTCGTGGTAGGCGCGCACGGTGTCGATGTCGAGCGCGGCCAGCGTCTCGTAGTGACCGATGATGGGCCGCCCGAGCGGGTGCTCGCCGAAGACGACCTCGCTGAGGTCGTCGTGGATGAGCTCGGGCGGCGAGTCCTCGTACATCGCGACCTCTTCGAGCACGACCTCGCGTTCCTGGTCAAGGTCGGCGAACGTGGGCCGAGCGACCATGCCGGCGAGGACCTCGAACGCCTGCTCGAGGTCCTCGTCGAGCAGGCGCGCGTTGACGAGCGTGTGTTCCTTGGAGGTCGAAGCGTTGGGCTCGGCGCCCATGTCGTCGAAGATGTGGGCGATATCGCCCGCCGAGTACTTGTCCGAGCCCTTGAAGATCAGGTGCTCGATGAAGTGAGAGATGCCGCCGAGCTCGACCGGCTCCAGCCGGGCGCCCGCGGCGATCCAGAGCCCGAGGGCCACCGAGCGCACATTGTCCATGCGCTCGGTGGCCACTCTCAGGCCGTTGTCCAGCGTTGACAGGCGGTAGGCCTTCGTGGCCCGCTCCCTGTTCTGCGCCTTCTCGCTTATGAGCCCTCGGGGCCCTTGAGCAGGGTGAGCCCGATGCGGTTGCGTGCCTTGTCGATCTCGACGACCTCGACGGTGACGCTGTCGCCACGCTTGACGACGTCCTCGACGTTCTTCACGCGCTCGCCCTTGGGCGCCAGGCGCGAGATGTGGAGCAGGCCGTCGGTGCCCTTCTTGAGCTCGACGAAGGCGCCGAAGTCGGTGGTCTTGACGACGCGTCCGGTGAAGACGTCGCCGACCTCGACCTCCTTGGTCATCGACTGGATGCGGTTCTTGACGCCCTCCGCAGCCTCCTCGTCGGGGGCGCAGATGAAGATCGTCCCGTCGTCCTGGATGTCGATGTCGGCGCTGAACTCCTCCGTCATGCCGCGGATGGTCTCGCCGCCCTTGCCGATCACGAGCCCGATCTGGTCGGGATTGATCTGGATCGAGAAGATGCGCGGCGCCCACTGGCTGAGCTCGCCGCGCGGCTCGGAGATGGCCTCGGCCATCTTGCCGAGGATGTGCAGACGCGCCTTGCGCGCCTGCTCGAGCGCCTCGGTGAGGATCTCGAAGGTCACCCCGGTGATCTTGATGTCCATCTGCAGGGCGGTGATGCCCTCGGCGGTGCCGGCGACCTTGAAGTCCATGTCGCCGAGGTGGTCCTCGACGCCTGCGATGTCGGTGAGCACGACGTAGTCGTCGCCTTCCTTGATGAGACCCATCGCGGTGCCGGCCACTGGAGCACTGATCTGCACGCCGGCGTCCATGAGGCTCAGGGTGCTGCCGCAGACGCTCGCCATGGAGGACGAGCCGTTGCTCTCGAGGATCTCGCTCACGATACGGATCGTGTACGGGAAGTCGAGCTCGTTAGGCAGGACGGGCAGCAGAGCGCGCTCGGCGAGGGCGCCGTGCCCGATGTCGCGGCGCTTGGGGCCGCGCATGAAGCCGGTCTCGCCCACCGAGTACGGCGGGAAGTTGTAGTGGTGGATATAGCGCTTCTTGTCTTCGATGCCGAGGCCGTCGATGCGCTGGAACTCGCCCGTGCCGCCGAGCGTGAGCAGGCTCATGGCCTGCGTCTCGCCGCGGGTGAACAGGGCGCTGCCATGCGTGCGCGGGATGAGGCCGACCTCGCAGCTGATCGGCCGGACCTCGTCGGTCGCGCGGCCGTCGGGGCGGATCTTCTTGACCGCGATACGCTCGCGGATCATGTCCTTCTCGAGCTTGGCGACGGCACGCTTGACCTGCGTCACGCGCTCCGGATCGGCGTCCTCGGCGACGAGCTTCTCGATGGCAGCCTTCTTGACCTCGGAGGTCGCGTCCTGGCGGCCCACCTTGTCGGGCACCTGGGTGGCGGCCTCGAGCGCCGCGCCGAAGCCGGTGCGAACCTCCTGGAGCACGCCCTCGTCGACGGTCCACGCGGGGACCTCGATCTTGGGCTTGCCGGCAAGGCGCTGCAGCTCGAGCTGCGCGGCGACGATCTTCTTGATCTCCTCGTGAGCGAGCGAGAGGGCCTCGACCACCACGGCCTCGGAGACCTGCTGGGCGCCGGCCTCGACCATGACGATGGCGTCGGCGGTGCCGGTGACCACAAGGTCCATGTCCGACTCGTCCTGGAGCTCCTCGAGGCTGGGGTTGATGACCAGCTGGCCGTCGATGCGCCCCACGTGCACGGAGCCCACGGGGCCGCCAAACGGGATGTCGCTGATGGTGAGCGCCGCCGAGGCGCCGAGGGTCGCGAGCACGTCGTACGGCAGCTCGAAATCGACCGACAGCGTGGTGGCCACGATATGGACTTCGTTCATGAAGCCCTTGGGGAACAGCGGCCGCAGCGGACGGTCGATCTGGCGAGCCGCCAGGATGGCCTTCTCGCTCGGGCGCGACTCACGCTTGATGAAGCCGCCGGGGATCTTGCCGGCGGCGTAATGGCGCTCCTCCACGTCGACGGTGAGGGGGAAGAAGTCCTGCCCCTCGCGCACATCGTCGCGCTTGGTCGCCGCGGCGAGGACGACCGTGTCGCCCGAACGCACAAGCACGGCTCCATTGGCCTGCTTTGCGAGGCGTCCGGTCTCGAGGGTGATGGTGCGGCCCCCGACCTCTACTTCAATGATGTTCATCTCTTCCTTCATCTCTCACCCGGCGCCCCATTGCGCTCGGGCATTCCTTCGTCGGCGTGGGGTTGGACACGGAGACGAGCGGTCGCGGCGCGTCCGGCGCCGCACATGGTGTGTGTTACTTGCGGAGCTCGAGCTCCTTGACGAGCGCGCGGTAGCGCTCGAGGTCACGCGCCTGCAGGTAGTTGAGCAGGCGACGACGCTGACCGACCATCTTGAGCAGGCCGCGCCTGCTGTGATGGTCCTTCTTGTGGGTCTTGAGGTGCTCGGTGAGTGTCGAGATGCGCTCGGTGAGGAGCGCGATCTGCACCTCGGGGGAGCCGGTGTCGCCGTCATGCTTGGCGTGCTTGGCGATGATGGTCTCTTTGGTGTCTTTGGTCATTGCCATGTCTTGTCACCTCCCTCCGGGAGTTTCCGGCAACCCAGTCACGGGGCTGGCTGGCCCGTGACCGAGAATGCGGTCGCGCTAGGGTAGCACAGGGGCCTCGCCCCCGCCCAGTCCGACCTCGTCCAGGGCCGGATCGGCCAGCCCGCGAGCCGCGGCGATGTCGTTGCGCATCTGGACGACGAGCGCGTCCACACTCTCGAAGCGCAGCTCGTCGCGGATCTTGTGCAGAAAGTCGAGCCGGATCTCGCAGTCGTAGATGTCGCCGCTGAAGTCGAGCAGGAACGCCTCGACGGTGACGTGCGTCGTGGGCGCGTCCTTGCTCTGGAAGGTGGGGTTGTGCCCGATGTTGACGGCCGCTCGATACCAGGCGCCGTTCACCGCCGCCCGGACGGCGTACACCCCGCGCCCCGGGAAGATCGTGCCGGCCTCGACGTCCACGTTGGCCGTAGGCACACCGAGAGTGCGACCGCGCTCGTCTCCGTGCACGACGACGCCCGCGGCCGACGGCGGCCGGCCGAGGATCTCTCGCACCTCCTCGAGCTCTCCGTCGTGCAGCAGCCGGCGGATGCGCGTGGAGCTGATGGCCTCGCCGTGCTCGGTGACCAGGTCACAGATCTCGACTTCGTAGCCGTTGGCGGCACCGCAGGCGCGCAGTTGCGCTGCGTCGCCGGCGCCTCCCGCGCCGAAGTTGAAGTTCTCGCCGACCACGACGGCGCGCGCCTGGAGCTTGCCGGCCAGCAGGTCCGCGCAGAACTCGGCCGGCGTGAGCGCCGCGAGGTGCTCGTCGAAGGGCAGCATGACCAGCTCGTCGGGCCCCAGCTCTGCGATGAGCCGGATCTTCTCCTCGTTGGAGGTGAGCAGACGGGGCACGCGGGCGGGGTCGACTACCGTGAGCGGGTGCCGGTCGAACGTGATGACCGCGCTGGCCAGGCCGCGCTCACGCGCAACGGCGATGGCGCGGCGGATGACGGCGCGGTGGCCGGCGTGCACGCCGTCGAACGTCCCGAGCGCCAGCGCGCGCGGGCGCTCGGCCAGACGTGAGATGTCGGCGACGACCTCCATCAGAGCCTGACGAGCAGCTTCAGCGCGTTGCCCTCTTCCGCGGGTCCGTAGATGGCGACGAGCTCACCGCGGAACGTGAACCGCACCGGCTCCTGCGGGCCTCCGGGCAGGCGGGCGCCGTTGCGCACGGCCGCGACCTGCGCCGCGGAGAGTTCGATGCCGGGCATGAACTGCAGCGCCACGGATGCAGGGATCAGGCCGGGGATGTGCTCGTCGCCGTCCTCGCGTGCGGCGACGGCGTCTTCGAACTCGGCCAGCGTCTGGGCCTCCTCCAGCCTGAGGTCGCCGACGGCCGACCGCGAGAGCTGCTCCAGGTGCGCACCGCACCCGACGGCCTCGCCGATGTCGATGGCCAGCTGGCGCACGTAGGTGCCCTTGGAGCAGGCGATGCGGCAGCGCATGGTCTGCGCGGCCTCGTCGAACTCCAGCACGTCGATGGCGTCGATCACGACTTCCTTGACCGGGGTCTCGACGACCTCGCCCCGGTGAGCCTTCTTGTACAGGCGCTCGCCGTCGACCTTGACCGCGGAGGTCATGGGTACGCTCTGCCGGATGCGCCCGAGGAACCGCGGGAGGACCTCGTCCACGGCCGTGCGGCTGGTCTGCGCGCCCGTCTCGGAGAGCTCGCCGGTCAGGTCGCCGGTGTCGGAGCGCATGCCGAACTTCACCGTGCACTCGTACTCCTTGGGCAGGTCCACGAAGAAGCGCGCGAGCTTGGTCCCCCGTCCCGTCAGCACGACCAGCAGACCCGTGGCGAACGGGTCCAGAGTCCCCGCATGGCCGACCTTCTTGACGTCCGGGCGCAGATTCCGTCGCACGCGAGCGACGACGTCGTGCGACGTGAAGCCCTCCGGCTTGTCGATCAGCAGGACCCCGTCGAGAAGAGCCTTTCGAGTTCTGAACTGAGCCACGCGATCACCTCCTCAGGGCTTTCGTCGCTGGAGAAGCCGGCCGCCAGCTTGTGGCCGCCGCCGCCCCGCAGGGCGGCGATGGCGCTGACGTCGATGCTCTCCGAGCGCAGGCTGGCACGCGCGCGCGGGCCGCCGGTCTGTTCCTTGATGAGGGCGGCCGCCTGCACCCCGTCGACGCCGCGCAGGCTGTCGACGACGCCCTCCGTGTCCTCCGGCCCGGCCCCCGTGGCCTCATAATCGGCCAGAGTGACCGCCGCCAGCAGGGCCTTGCCCCCGGCCACAGAGCGCGCGCCGGCCACGGCGCGGGCCCACAGGCGCAGCGACGCCTCGGAGCGCCGCTCGTAGAGCAGCGCGTAGAGGCTGGTGACGCCGGCGCCGAGCTCGACCAGCCAGGCGGCCGTACGGAACGTGGACGGGGCCGTGCTGTCGTAGTGGAAGTGGCCGGTGTCGAACGAGATGCCCGCGTACAGGGCGGCGGCGGCCTGCGCAGAGGGTCGCAGCCCGAGCGCGCGGGCGATGTCGCACACGAGCTCGCTGGTGCTGCTGGCGCGGCCGCGGACGAAGTTCAGCCCGCCGTACAGCGGGTTGTCGTGGTGGTGGTCGATGTTCACGGCCACCTCGCCCCAGCTCGGCAACGCCAGCCGGGCGGGGTTGCCGGAGTCGAGTGCATACAGAGCGGCCTCGGCCGGCGGCGCGCCCCGGCGCACGCGCCCCGGCGGGAGCAGTTCGTCGCCGAGAGGCAGGACTTCGTCCTCGGCGACCCAGAGTTCGGCCTCCACGCCGAGCTGGCCGAACATGTCGAGCATCCCGGCCGCCGCGCCCAGCGCGTCGGTGTCGGGCTTTTCGTGGACGGCGAGCGCCACCCGGCGCTCGCCGGGCATGCGCCGGCAGAGAGCGTCGAGGTCTGCTGGAAGCCGGTTCACGATGCGTCCTCGTCGCTCTCGGACTCCATGCCGGGCACCGGGATCTCGTGCGGCTCTTCCCCGAGCACCTGAGCCTCACGCTTGAGCGCGCGCTCCAGGCGCAGGGCGTTATCGAGCGTCTCGTCGTAGAAGAACTGCAACTGCGGCGTACGCTTCATGTGGAGCGACGTGTTGATCTTGGCCTGGAGGAAGCCGCGCGACTTCTCCAGGGCCTTCATGGTGAGGTCGCGCTCGGTCTTGCCGCCGAGCACGCTGACGAAGACCTTGGCGTGCCGCAGATCGGGGGTCGTCTCGACCCCCGTGACGGTGACGAACCCCACGCGAGGGTCCTTGAGCCCCTCCGCGGTGATGACCGAGGAAAGTGTCTCCTTGATGCCTTCGTTGATCTTTAGAAGTCTATGTCCCATACCGTGTCCACTGGGTCGGCGGTCTTGAGCAGTACCCGCGCGACCTCGAACTCGCGCGCGTTCAGATACCGGTCGATGTCATCGATGCGTTCCCGCGTCTGCTGCAAGGAGGAGGCGGCGAGCACAACGAGCACGCGCGCCCGCTGCCACGCATCCTGCAGTCCTACCTCACTGAACGAGGCGCGAAACCGGGACTGCAGGACGTCGCGCAGCGACTTGAGCGGCGCGCGCTTCTCCTTGAGCGACCGTGCGTCGGGGAAGTGCAGCTCAGCGAGATAGACGCCGACGCAGGCGTCAGGCCTCACGAGCGACTTCTCTGGTCTCGTACGCCTCCAGCACGTCCCCTTCTTTGAGGTCGTTGAAGCCGTCGACCAGGATGCCGCACTCGAAGCCTTCCTGGACCTCACGCGCGTCTTCTGCGAAGCGCTTGAGGGAGCCCATCTTGCCGTCGTGGACCACCACGTCGTTGCGGAGCACGCGTACGTTGGCGTTGCGCACGATCTTGCCGTGCGTGACCATGCAGCCCGCGATCGTGCCGAGCTTGGACGCCTTGAAGGTGGTGCGTACCTCGGCCTGACCGAGCACGACCTCCTCGATGGTCGGCTTGAGCATGCCGACCAGGGCGGCGGTGATGTCCTCGGTGACCTTGTAGATCACGCGATAGGTGCGCACATCCACGCCTTCGCTCTCCGCGAGGGAGGTCGCCTGAGGGCTGGGGCGCACGTTGAAGCCGATGATGATGGCTTCGGACGCGGCCGCCAGCATGACGTCCGACTCGTTCACGCCGCCGACGCCCGAGTGGATGATGCGCACCTTGACCTCGGGGTGCTGGATCTTGAGCAGCGCGTCGCTGAGCGCCTCGAGGCTGCCCTGCACGTCCGCCTTGACCACCAGGTTGAGGTCGAGGACCTTGCCCGCGGCGATGCGCGCGAACACGTCGTCGAGCGTGAGCGCCCGCTGCTTGGCCAGAGCCTCCGTCTTGAGGCGGTTGGCGCGCTTCTGGCCGAGGGTGCGCGCTGAGCGCTCATCCTTGACCACACGGCAGAACTCGCCGGCGACCGGGAGCTCGTCGAAGCCGATGATCTCGACCGGCGTGGACGGACCGCCGGCCTTCAGCGGCTCTCCGCGGTAGTCGCGCATGGCGCGCACCTTGCCGCTGGCCTCGCCGGCGACGATGGCGTCGCCGACCCGGATGGTCCCCCGGTTGATGAGGATGGTCGCGACGACGCCGCGGCCCGGGTCGACCTTGGACTCGATGACGAAACCGCTGGCCGGCGCTTCCGGGTTGGCCTTGAGGTCGCTCACCTCGGCCACCAGGAGCAGCGTGTCGAGGAAGTTGTCGAGCCCGATGCGCTGCTTGGCGCTGGCCTCGACGAAGATGTTGTCGCCGCCCCATTCCTCCGGCACGATGCCGTGCTCGGCGAGCTGCTGCTTGATGCGCTCGATGTTGGCGTCGGGCTTGTCGATCTTGTTGATGACGATCACGACGGGCACCTGCGCCGCCTGGGCGTGGTCGATGGCCTCCACGGTCTGCGGCATGACTCCGTCGTCCGCGGCTACGACGATGGCGGCGATGTCGGTGACCTTGGCGCCGCGGGCCCGCATGGCGGTGAACGCGGCGTGGCCGGGCGTGTCGATGAACGTGATGGGATGGCCGGCGTGCTTGACCTGGTACGCGCCGATGTGCTGCGTGATGCCGCCGGCCTCGCCGGCCGCCACCGCGGTGTCGCGGATCGCGTCGAGCAGGCTGGTCTTGCCGTGGTCCACGTGGCCCATGACCGTGATGACCGGAGCCCTTGCCTTGAGCTCCTCGGGAGCGTCCACGGCCTCCTTCTCGAGCTCGGCCTCTTCGTCTGCCGCGTGGGTGATCTCGATCTCGCGGTTGAAGTCGGTGGCCAGGACCTCGATGGCCTCGTCGCTGAGCGTCTGCGTGATGGTGACCATCTCGCCGTAGCCCATGAGAGCCTTGATGATATCCGAGGTCATGACTCCCAGCAGCTGGGAGATGTCCTTGACCGTGGAGCCGGACGGCACCTTGACCAAGCCGGTCGGGACGACGGGAGCGGTCTGCTGCTCCTCGCGGTCCCTGCCGCGCCCACGGCCACGGCCACGGCGCCGGTCGCCCGGGCCGCCGCCTCGCCGGGAGGCGCCGGCGTCGATGATGACACGGCGCTTCTTGCCGGCCGGGCCGCCGCCTGAGCGGCGGCGTACCGCGCTGCCCGCGGGCGCCGCGTAGGCCTTCTCGATCGCCTCATCGTCGACGTTGACCTCACCGTCGACCACCTCGATACCCGCCTTCTTGAGGTGGGCGAGCACATCGTCGACGCTCGTCTTTCTCTGGGTCGCAATGTCCGAGACTTTACGTTTCGCCATTCACCTCACCGCCTTTCGTCGTTCCCAGGACGCGCGAAGACCGCACGTACCTCGGGATCGAGAGTCACCGGGCCGCGGAAGGCGCGCGCGAATGCGCGCTTCTTCTCCGCGGCCTCGAGACAGTTCTCTGCCGGACACAAATAGGCGCTCCTGCCGGGAGCGCCGGGCCACGCCGTGACGACGCGGCCGTGGTCTGCGACGAGCCTGATCAGCTCATCCTGGCCACGCCTGCGGCGACAGCCGACGCACGTCCTCTCCGGCGTCGCCACGGCGGTCACTCCTCGGTCGCCTCCGCGGCCTCCGTTTCAGCCGCCGGGGCCGCCTTGGGCTCGGCGGGCACGTAGTCCGCGTGGATGCTGCAGTACTTGGAGCCAGGCTCCGCCTGGTTGGGGCAGCGCTTACCGGAGCGCCCGATGGCCATGCACTGGCCGTCGACGCCTTCTTCGTCGCCGAACTCAAGGCTGTTCTCGGCCTCCGCCATCTGCTGCTGGCTCTTGATGTCGATGCGCCAGCCGGTGAGCTTGCTGGCGAGGCGGGCGTTCTGGCCCTCCTTGCCGATGGCCAGCGAGAGCTGGTCGTCGGGGACGATGATGGTCGCGGTCTTCTCGTCGTCGTCGACGATGACCTCACGCACGCGGGCCGGCGAGAGCGCCTTGGCCACGAAGCGCGCGGCGTCGTCGTTGTACGGGATGATGTCGATGCGCTCGCCGCGCAGCTCGCTGACCACCATGCGCACCCGCGAACCGCGCGGGCCGACACAGGCGCCGACCGGGTCGACCCCGTCGGCGTGCGAGATGACGGCGATCTTGCAGCGGCCGGGAACGGGCTTGCCGTCGCGGCCGCGGTAGCCGGTCTCTCGCGCCACTTGGCGGATCTCGACAAGTCCGTCGGCGATCTCGGGTACCTCGAGCTCGAACAGCTTGCGCACGAGCTCCTCGCTGCGCCGCGAGAGCTTGACCTGCGGCCCCTTGGCCGATTCCTCGACACGCATGATGACGGCCTTGATGCGCGCGCCGTGCTCGTAGTGCTCCGTCTCGATCTGCTCTCCGCGCGGCAGTTCGGCCTCGACGCGGCCCAGCTCGACCAGCGTGTTGTGGCGCGGGTCGCTCTGCTGGACGATGCCGGTGACCAGCTCGCCCACGCGGTCGATGTACTCCTCGTACATGAGGTCGCGCTCGGCCTCACGGATGCGCTGCAGGATGACCTGCTTGGCGGTCATCGCCGCGATACGTCCAAAGTCGTCCGGCGTGACCTCGATGCGCTCGACCTCGCTCATGTCGACGCCGCTGAGGTCGAGTCCGACCTCTTCGCCGGTCTCCTCGTCGTGCACCTTGAGCGCCTCGGTGTCGATGTGCTCCGGGAAGATCAGCTGGTAGACCCGCATGTCGCCGGTCTCGGTGTCGATCTCCACCGTGGCGTACTCCGCCGCGTCGGGGGACTTCTTGTAGGCGGACAGCAGCGCGTCCTCGAGAGCCTCGACAAGAGCTTCGAAGGCGATGCCCTTCTCGCTCTCGATCTGCCGCAGAGCCTCGATGATCTCTCTACTCACGTTGGCCTCCGTCGGTTCTGTCTGTCTCGTAGTTGTAGACCACGTGCGCCTTTCTCATGGCGGCGAGTGGCAGTGTCGCGCTGCCCCCGCCCTCGAGTGTGAGGGTGATGGAGTCTTGGCCCGCCGCCGCCAGCACGCCGCGGAAGTTGCGGCGGCCTTGGACCGGCTCGCGCATCTGGACGGCTATCTCGCGGCCGACCTGCGCCGCGAAATGCTGCGGCTTGCGCAGGCGCCTGTCCAGACCGGGCGACGAGACCTCGAGCGCATACCTCTCGCGCACGTCTTCGAGCGCCAGGCTCACGGCCGAGCACAGTTCGAGATCCACCCCGCCCGGCCGGTCGATGAAGAGCGTCAAGGTCGGCGGCTGACCGCGGGTCTCGAGGTCTACGAGCTCGACCTCGGGGAAGCCTTGGGCAAGCGCCGCCTCGATCTCCTTCTCCAGTTCCTCTCTCTTCTGACTCACAACGACCCCTAACACGAGAAAAGTCGGTTGCCACCGACTTTCACGCAGAGAGTGCCGCCTCGTGGTGTGTTACTTGCCGGAGGAGTATAGCACTGGGCTCGCGGGGCGTACAAGGAAGCCCACACTCAGGGTGCAGGCGGTTCTGCCGATAGTGAGTCTGCATGTGGAGACTCGGCGAGAGGGCGAGGCAATGGGCGAGTACACGACGTTCGAGTGTCGCGAGTGCGGCTACAGGGCCGACCGGATCCGCTGGGGAGTCAGCGTTTACGACCCACGCCAGCGGTTCATGCCGGCCTACTGCGTGGAGTGCAACGCGATCGTCGAGGTCGACATGACCGGCGCCGACATCCACGTGGACGAGTTCCGCTGCGTGGTCTGCGGGAGCGAGCTCTTCTTCCTCGAGAAGGCCGCCTCGTACACGTGCCCCAAGTGCAAGGCGCACGACATGGCGCTGCACCAGGGCGAGTACTGGTGAGAGAAGCACGGGTCGCAGCCGGCGGAGGTCCCGCCGCTACTTGACGATCTCGACCGGGCTCCCCGTGGGCACGAGCCGGCTCACTTCCTTCACGTCCTTGTTGTGCATGCGCACGCAGCCGTGGCTGATGGCTTTGCCGATGAGCCATGGCTCGTTGGTCCCGTGGATGCCCACCTGCCCACCGCCTGGCCAGCCGGGGAGCTTCGCCTGGTAGGCGCTCGTGCCGAGCTGCAGCACCCCGTAGGCGCCGTTTGGATCCGGCGGGATGAGCTTCTGTGTGATGTAGAAGGACCCGGTCGGCGTGGGCAGCTTGGGCTTGCCGACCGCCACCGGGAAGCTCCTGACGAGCGCTCCCCGCTGGTACACGTACAGCTTGCGCCTGGAGAGGTCGACGACGATCTTCGAGGTCGTCTTGTACAGCGCGAGCTGGCCTTCCTTGATCCACCCGCGAGACCCGTTGGGCGGCGTCGGCAGCCAGATGCGGTACCAGACCTGGCTGCCCTTCGACTCTATGGTGTCCACGAGCACGACCATGGGGTAGTCCGCGGAGGTGTGCATGGGCAGCCTGGCCACGACCGGCGACGAGGCGTCGGCGCGCTTGTACGCCGTGAGCGGACGCTGCGCCACGCCGACGGTCCAGCGGTCGTATTGCGGCTGCGAGGCCCCTGAGGGCGCCGGAGTCGGAGAAGGCACCGGCGCCAGAGCCTGGCTCGCGCCCGAACTTTCGGCGCGGGCGCGCACCGCCGCGTACCCGCCGAGCACGACCGCCAGCAGGACCGCCAGCCCTGCCAGCAGGATCACGATGTCTCGAGTGCGGTTGCTCATGGGAACCAAGGATAGTGAAGGCAGGGGCCTGTGTCACACGCGCATGTGGTCAGTTCCCTCGACTGGCGTACACTAGTCGCCTAGCAGAGCAGCAACGAAAGGAGCGGGCTTGATCGCCGTCATCGTCCTCATCGTCATCGTGGTCGTCATCGTGGCCGTGCTGGCGGGCATGTACAACGGGCTCGTCAAGCGCCGCAACCAGGTAGACAACTCGTGGAGCCAGATCGACGTGCAGCTCAAGCGCCGGCACGATCTGATCCCCAATCTGGTCGAGGCGGTCAAGGACTACATGTCCTATGAGCAGGAGACCCTCACCAACGTCACCAAGGCACGGGCTGCGGCCATCGACGCCGGCGCCAAGGGCCCGCAAGCCGTGGCCGAGGCCGAGAACGCGCTCACCGGCACCCTGAAGAGCCTGTTCGCCGTGGCGGAGAACTACCCTGAGCTCAAGGCCAACCAGAACGTCATGCAACTCCAGGAGGAGCTTACGTCGACGGAGAACAAGATCGCCTTCGCGCGGCAGTTCTACAACGACAGCGTGCTCACGTTCAACAACAAGGTCCAGACCTTCCCGTCCAACCTCATCGCCGGCATGTTCAACTTCACCACGCGCCAGTTCTTCGAGGCGCCGGAGAGCGACCGCGCGGTCCCTACCGTCGACCTGAGGTAAGCGGCAGGCGCAGGGCCGCAGATCATCATGTACGAGCAGATCGCTCGCAACCGCCGCGCTTCCTGGCTGCTGGCCGGTCTCGTCGTGGCCATCCTCGCGGGGCTCGGCTTCGTTATCGGGTACGCGACGATGAACGGGACGCCGGGGGGCATCGGCCTCCTCGGCGTCTTCGGGGTGGTCGCCATCGTCTGGAGCATCATCGGCTACTACAGTGGCGACAAGATGGTGCTGGCCGTCAGCGGCGCCCGCCGCGTCACCCACGCCGAGGAGCCGCAACTCTACAACGTGGTCGAGGAGATGACGATCGCCGCTGGCCTGCCTCAGGTGCCGGCGGTGTACGTGCTCGACGAGGCGTCGCCCAACGCCCTCGCCACCGGCCGCGACCCGCAGCACGCCTCCATCGCGGTCACACGCGGGCTGCTCGACCGGCTCGACCGGGAGGAGCTCCAAGGCGTCGTCGCGCACGAGATGTCGCACATCCGCAATTACGACATCCGCTTCGAGACGCTGGTCGGCATCCTCGTCGGCATGATCGCGCTGGTGGCCGACTTCTTCCTCCGCTGGAGCTTCTGGGGTGGCATGGGGGGGCGGCGGCGCGGAGGCGGCAATTCAGGCGGCGACCAGGCCCAGGCCATCTTCATGGTCGTCGCCCTGGTGCTGGCCGTCCTCGCGCCGCTCGCCGCCTACGCCGTCCAGTTCGCCGTCTCCCGCCGGCGCGAGTATCTCGCCGACGCGTCGGCCGTCGAGCTCACGCGCAACCCTCTGGGGCTCGCGCGTGCGCTGGACCGCATCGCCGCCGACCAGGGCAAGCTGCGGCACGCCAACCGCGCGACGGCGCACCTCTACATCGCCAACCCCATGAAGAAGGCAAAGGCGGTCACCGGCGTGTTCGACACCCACCCGCCCATCGCCGAGCGGATCAAGGTCCTGCTTGCGATGGCGCACGTGGGGCCGGAAGCGCTCGGTGGGCGCCCGGCCGGTCCCGAAGGCGCGCCGGTCTCCAGTGCGCCGGCCGGCGTCGCGGGAGGATCGTCAGGAGGAGCGCCGGGGGGCATGATCCCTCCGCCGCGGGTGCCGCCGCCCCGCCCTCCGGGGCAGTGAGCGGCCGTCAGTCTACGCCGTCGAGGCGCTCGCGGTAGGTCGCGCACTGGGGATGCAGGGCGCGGGCCAGCCGCAGGTGGCCCCGCGCCTCTTCCCCACGCCCGAGCAGACGCAGGCACCGCGCGAGGGCGTAATGCGCGTAGTCGCAGTCCGGCGCCTCGGCGACGAGCTCCTCGAAGAGGCTCGCTGCAGCCTCGTAGCGCCCGAGCGCGAACTCGGCGCGGCCGAGCGTCTCGCGGATCGAGTTCTTCCCCGGCTCCAGCCGCAGGGCGCGCGACAGGTACATGACGGCCTGCGCGGGGTGACCATCTTCCAGGAACTCCGCGCCGCGACAGAACAGCGTGTAGGCCTCGCTCTCGTCGCAGAAGTCGGGAGTGCGACGTTCGGAAGGCTCCACGTCGGGCACTCTCACAAGCCGAGATCGGGCGCGACGCCCTGCATCGCCTCGAGCCCGATCCCGAAGAACTCGTCCAGCTCCAGGCCGATCTCCTCGCAGCGGGCGATCGCCGTGCGGTCCACGCCCCGGGCGAACGCGCCCTCGCGGTAGCGTTTGCGGACTGACTTGAGCTTGACGCCGGCGAGGTCCTTGTCGGGGCGGATGAGAGCCGCCGCGGTGATGAGCCCGCTGAGCTGGTCGGCGGCGAGGAGCGCGACGTCGAACCGCCCGGCGGCGGCCACGCCCGTGTCCGGGTTGTGGGCCGCGACGGCGTGTGCGGCATCTTCTGGGAGACCCAGGCCGCGAAGCGCGTCGGCGGCGACGAGGCCGTGGCGCGTGACGTCGGCCCCGGTCTCTTCGGTGTCGAGGTCGTGGCCGAGGCCGGCCAGGCCCCAGACGTCCGGGTCCTCGTCGAAGCGCACGGCCAGCGCCCGCATGATGGCCTCGGTCGCCAGCATGTGGCGGCGCAGGTTCTCGTTGGCCACGCGGGCCTCCACCTCGGCGAGTACGGGTGCGCGGTCGAGCGTCATTGGCCAAGGCCTTTCTCGATCTGGTCGGCGATCGCCCTCGCGCAGGCGTTCTTGCTGGTGCGCGGCACGTGGACCTCGCCGTCCGGGGTGAGGATGGTGATTTCGTTCTCGTCGGAGCCGATGCCGATGCCCTCGGAGAGGATGTCGTTGAAGACCAGCAGGTCGACGCCCTTGGCGGCCTTCTTGGCACGGGCGCGGTCGAGACGCGGACCAGCCTCGGCGGCGAAGCCGACGCGGTACAGGCCCGCGCGAGCCGTGGACGCCAGAACGTCGACGGTGCGTACCAGCTCGAGCGTGAGGCTCTCGCGCTCGCCGCGCTCGATCTTGCCGGCCTCCTCGTTCCTGGGACGGAAGTCGGCGACCGCCGCGGCCATGACGAGCACGTCGGCGTCGCGGACGACCTCGGCGACCGCCGCGCCCATCTCGGCGGCGCTCTCCACGGTCACGATCTCGTAGGCGGCGCCCTCTACGGGCTGCGTAGTGACGAGGGTGACCTGCGCCCCGCGCAGGTAGGCCTCGTCGGCCACCGCGCGGCCCATCTTGCCGCTGGATCGGTTGCCGATGAAGCGCACCGCGTCGATGCGCTCGCGCGTGCCGCCGGATGTGACCACGACCTTCTTGCCCGACAGCGCGCCGGACGCAGAACGCGCGAACGCCCGGCGGACGGACAGTCTGATGGCCCCCGGCGACGCCATACGCCCCGACCCCTCTTCGCCACAGGCGAGCTCGCCGGTCTCGGTGGGCAGGACCTCCACGCCACGTTCGGCGAGCACCCGGAGATTCTCGCGCGTGGCCGCATGCTCGTTCATCGCCCAGTTCATGGTGGGCGCGACGATGACGGGGCCGCGGAAGGCGAGGTAGATGGCCGTCAGCAGATTGTCCGCCATGCCGGCGGCCATCTTGGCCAGCGTGTTCGCCGTAGCGGGGGCCACGACCATCACGCCGGCCTGCCGGGCCGCCTCGATGTGCTGGAACCAGCCGCCGCTCGCTTGCCAGGCGCTCTGGTCATCGAGGACCGGCGCCTGGCTGACGGCGGCGAATGTCAGCGGCATCACGAATCGCTGCGCAGCCTCTGTCGTGACCACCAGCGGCTGGAAGCCGTCCTTCACGAGGCCGCGCACCAGCTCGACCGCCTTGTAGATGGCGATGCCGCCCGTGACACCGACGAGCACGGTGCGGGCGACATGGATTGTGGGGACCTCGCTCACAACAGTCATTGGTCCGGCCGCCGCGGGGCCCTCCGGGCCGGCGGCCGCTCAGCAGCTCTGCGTGCGCTGCGTGGCACTACGGGCATCAGTCCGGCCGCCGCGGGGCCCTCAGGGCCGGCGGCCGCTCAATAGCTCTGCGTGCGCTTCTTGGCACTACGGGCATTAGTCCGGCGAGTCGTGCTCGATCTTGTTGTCGACGATCTCCTCGAACGAGATCGTCAGCAGATTGGTGCTGCGAGTGGTGATCAGCGGCGGCGTGAGCTCCTCGAGACCGAGGGTGTTCTCGCCGAGGCTGTGGTAGTAGTTGTTGATCTGGCGCGCGCGCTTGGCGGCGATCATCACCAGCTCGTAGCGAGAGCCGTCCGCGTGCGGGAGCAGCTCGTCGATGCGGGGCTTGTCCACTTAGACTTCCTTCCTCTGTGCTTCGATGATGGCGGCCACCTCGTCGGCGGCGCGCCTGGCATCGTCGTTCACCACGACGTGGTCGAACTCCTCTGCTGCGGCGACCTCGGTCTCCGCCCTGTGAAGGCGCTTCGCGATGGCGGCGGCGGTCTCGGTGCCGCGGCCGCGAAGCCTCTCCGCAAGCTCTGACATGCTCGGCGGAGCGATGAACACCGAGATGGCCTCGGGCATCGTCCCCCGTACCGTGCGGGCGCCGATGAGCTCTATCTCCAGGACCACATCGTCACCGGCCGCGATCTTGCGCTCGACGTCGCCGCGGAGCGTGCCGTACAGGTTGCCACTGTACTCTACCCACTCCAGGAAGTCGCCCGCGCCGATGGCCGCGCGGAAGTCGGGCTCGCTCATGAAGTAGTACTCGCGCCCGTCTGCCTCGCCGGGCCGGGGCGCCCGCGTGGTCGCGGAGACCGACGTGACCACGTGGTCGAGTCGCTGGCGGACGAGGGCGATGACGGTCCCCTTCCCGGCGCCGGAGGGCCCCGAGATGACGAACACGGCCGGGATGCTCAGCCTCCGAAGTAGGCGAGCAGTTCGTGCCGCTGGCGCTCCGAGAGACCACCGACGGTCTTGCTCGGGCTGATGCGGCAGTGCTCCATGATGCGCGCCGACTTGACCCGGCCGCACTTGGGCGCCGCCATGAGGAGGTCGGCGACTTTGGCCGTGAGCAGGTACTCCGGAGGTTCGCCGAGGATCTCGTTGATGCTCACGCGCCCATGCTTGAGATCTGCCTTCAGGGCGGCGCGGCGGCTCCGGACCTCGTTTGCCCTGCCCAGCGCGTCCATGCGCTGGTCGAGCGAGCGAGCCGGAGCCGTGTTGAACTGCTTGGACGAGGAGGCGGACATCGCGCGAGAGTATATGTCGGGACCAGCCGAGCCTGCAAGGTCGCTCTAGTCTCCACACAGACCCACAAAGTCCCTCCATCTGCACTGTTTTACGCCGTAGTGTCGGCAGATGTGTTGGCACATGAGGCGGCAACCAGGAGGGGAGGTCACTGACTCAAGGAGGACAGCAGTACAAGGGATTGCACGAGGGGCCCGACTTCGGCCGGGCCCTCGCATTTGTGCAACTCCTTGCCTGACCACGACTCCGCACGTAGCATGTTGCCGTTCTTCGAGTACCTGGTGAGGTGCACGCTGGGCATCACGCACGACAGCCACATCGTGCCTCGGTGATACCTCCGGCGCTGGGCCGACCAGGATGGCTTGGTCTGGTGCTATCCGCTGCTCGTATCGCACGAGAACGTCCCCTTGTGGAGCCCGCAGCACTGGCGAGGCATAGCCTATCAACGGGACCTCTATACCTTGACCTCTGAAGGCGTAGACGTGGATGACCACGAGCGGTGGCTCAAGGAGGAGATCGAAGACCCCGCGACCCCCGCGACAGAGAAAGCGGTGAGGGAAACAACCTGACACCCGACGACTCACGAGCGCTCGTGCGCTTTGCAGTTTGCCAAGACCTCCGAACACCCCAGAGCTTCTCTGAAAGCATGACCCGCTGGCGCGAGCAATTGCCGCACACGATGCAGCGGCGTCGATCTGCCACTGAGAATGGGTCTCGGCAAGCCGATGACCATGTTCCTGCGCAGGGCGGTAGCGGCCAGAGCGTGGCGCACCGTGTTTGCTCTGAACAGGCACCCCGACGTGCCACGCATGCGACCGAGGCGAGTGGACCTTGACGCATACACTGCCGAGCGCGAGGGATGGGAAGACTGGCACGCCAGACAAACCGCCGTCGAGAGAGAGCCACTTCAGCGACCGATAGGCGCCGACAGGTCGGGCGTACTTCCGGCGGCGACCCTCGATACGATCCCGGCATGGAGTTCAAGTGCCAGGCGTGCGGCCACAGGCGAGAAGTGGGTTCGGAGCTCGTGGCCCAGATCCGCGAGAAGTTGCACAGCCCACCGCGCTTCGCGGCCGTGTCAGTCGTGCATGAGGCTCTGCGTCTTCGCCGGCTCTGGTGCGCCGAGTGCTGCTTCCGCCCGCTCAGCACTTCCGAGTGCAGTCGGCTCTCGCTCTACCACCTCTCGGGCGTCACCCCGATACCCGGTCCGACCTTGTCCAGTCCTAGCAGTCGTCGGAGGGTCCCGCCCAGCAGTGCTTCGTCGAGGTCTGCAAGGGCTCGCCTCACTGCAGCCCTCCTGACCCGCACTCTCAGGGCACCGCGCAGCTCGCGGTGCTCGGCGCCGCCGACCTCGAGGGCGAGTGCGTAGTTCTCTCTGAAGAAGGGTATCTCCTCACCTCCAGCGCCCGCACGTAGCTTGCGGATCGCCATCGCCGGAGGAAGGGCGGGAAACGGCGCCTGGTCGATTCCCAGCAGGGTGAGAGGGATCATGGTGCGCAGGCACTTCCCACAACGTCCGCAGTTCTCGTTCGGGTCGTCGGCGCAGACGAGCAGGTTGGCCAGCGCGGCGTCGCAGCGGACGATCCGCTTGAGCTTGTCGACCCTGGTCGCCTCGGCCCCGTCGTGCACCAGCTCCATGCCCTCGTTGGAATAGAGCGGCTCGGTCAGCGGGTGACCGCCACACGCGACCAGGTTGTCATACGTGAGGCTCGCGGCCACGAGGGTGCGCCGGAACCCGAGGAGCAGGGCGATGGCACCGAGCTCGCTGCACTCGGTCAGGAACCTGCTGAGGCCGTAGCGATGGCCGAAGGACCTGGAGTCGGTCTCGATCGGGATGAACGTCTTGCCGAAGCTCTCGACGAAGCGCCTGTTCCGCTCCGTCGCCACGGCGTCGCTCCGGCCGGCATCCGGGAAGTTGAAGTCGCGGATGTAGACCACGTGGTCGATCTCGTCCTGATGCTTCAGGAACGTGAAGGTGCTGTCGACGCCTCCTGAGAAGAAGCACATGGTGCCCTCGTCGAGCGGCGGCGCAGGTGCGGCGCTGGCGCGCACCGAGATCCGCTTCAACACCGGGTTCCACGTGTGGAAGATCTCCTGCAGCACCTCGCAGTTGGCGAGGAACTTCGGGGAGACCGGCAGCTCCGGGTCGACCTCGATCGTCTCGCCACGGGCCATGGCCGGGAAGAGCGCGTGCGCCACGAAGGCATCGCCCAGCCTGGAGACACGGCTGGACCTGGGGAGGCGGTACGAGAGACGAAGGCCGTCGACCTCTGCCGACACATCGATCGTGTCGTCCTGCTCCTTGAGCTGCCAGTCCTGGATGAGCATGTCTCCCTCCTTTGCCGCCGACCGGGCCGAGCGTCGTCCACGAGTTCGGAGTCCCAGTATCCGTCCTCCCGTCCCGGCTTGCCCAGAGATCGCTCTGGTTCTATCGCGTTCACGGCATCTTTGTGTACGAGATTCGTAAGAAGTTCCCGACGCGCCGCGTCGCGCGGAGGTGGCGTTCCCTCGCGCTCGCAGGACACGGGCTACGTGTTCACCCCGCGACGACCGCGCACCGCTTCACCTGCAGAACGTCTTACGGACCTTCGACCGCGCGATCGCGGCGCGGCCAAGTTGCCGAGGATCCGGCTGCACGACCTGCGCCACACCCACGCCACCCTTGCGCTCGCCGCGGCCGGCGTTCATCCCAAGGTCGTCAGCGAGCGCCTCGGGCACGCGAGCATAAGCATCACTTTGGACACATGCCGCCATGTGATGCCGCGCGGGCAGTTCAACAGACCCGGGCCGACAAGACCGTTGCCTTAGCTGGCCTTCTGCCGTCGGCTGACGAGGGGGGGCGCGATCAGGCGCGCAGCGCCGCCCCGCGCGCCTCCGTAACCGAGGCGAACCCGTGCGCGGTGAGCTCGTCGCGAAGCTCCTGCAGGATGCGCACAGGAGCCTCGAACGCGGTGAAGTTCGCGGCGCCGATGGCCACGGCTGTGGCGCCGCACGCGATGAACTCGAGTGCGTCCTGGCCGGTCATCACGCCGCCCATGCCGACGATCGGCGTGTCCGGGAAGGCCTGGGCTACCTCTGCGACCATGCGCAAGGCGATGGGCTTGATCGCAGGGCCGCAGAGCCCTCCGGTGCGATTACCCAGGAACGGCTTGAGGGTGACACGGTCGAGCACCATGGCCCTCAGGGTGTTGACCAGCGAAAGCCCGTCGGCGCCGGCCTCGAGCGCGGCGGCGCCTATCTCGATGACGTCGCGTACGTTCGGTGTGAGCTTGGCCAGGAGGAAGCGCGAGGTCGCCTGCCTGCAGGCGGCCACGACCTCGCGCGTCGCCGCAGGGTCGGCGCCGATCTGCAGGCCGCTGGAGACGTTGGGGCACGAGATATTGAGCTCGTAGCCCTCGATGCGCGGCAACTCGCCGGCCGACGCGCCGGCGAGCCGCTCCTCGAGGGCGGCGACGACGGCTGCGTACTGGTCCGGCTCGTTGCCGCCCACGCTGACGACGACCGGCTGGCGCAGCCGCGCCCAGTGCGGAAGATCCTCGATCCAGGCGTGCACGCCGGGGTTCTCGAGCCCTATGGCGTTGATCATGCCGGCCGGGGTCTCGGTGATGCGCGGCGCCGGGTTGCCGGTCCGCTGGTCCGAGGTGACCGTCTTTGGCACGTAGGCCGCGAACGGGAAGTCGCCGAAGTAGTCGCCGTCGTAGCGCAGCGCGTACTCCTGGAGATCGAACGTGCCCGAGGCGTCGAGCAGCGGGTGCTCGAGCATCATGGGCCCGAGCCGTACCGAGAGGTCCGGCACAAGGCTCACGGTGTCACCTCGTCCAGCCGGAAGACCGGGCCCTCGGCGCACACGCGAAGCTTGCCGCGCGCGGTGTCGACCACGCAGCCGTGACACGACCCGGTGCCGCAGGCCATGTGCGCCTCCAGCGAGACGTAGCCGCGCAGGCCCTCGGCGAAGGTCCAGCGCTGGACTGCGGCCACCATCGGCGTGGGCCCACAGGCGTACACGGTGGTGCCGGGCGCGACGTCGAGCGCGGCGAGCAGGTTGACGACCGTGCCGGGCCTCCCCACGCTGCCGTCCTCGGTGGCCACCCAGAGGCGCTCGATGTTGAAGGCGCCGGCGGCCCGGGCGGAGCGGAAGTCGCGGAAGCCGAACGCGGCGGTGACCTGCGCCCCCGCCGCCGCGAGCACGTCCGCCAGGCACTGCAGCGGCGCGGCGCCGATGCCGCCGCCGACGAGGAGCGCGTTGCGCACTCCCTCCGTGGGGAACGCACTGCCGAGCGGGCCGGCAAGGTCGACGGCGTCGCCGACGTCGAGCTGCGTGAGCTTCTCGGTCCCACCGCCGCGGGCCTCGACGAGCAGGCTGATGCGGTCGGCGTGGACCGCGAAGAGCGAGATGGGGCGGCGAAGCAGGTAGCCGCCCCCGGGCACGGTGACCATGACGAACTGCCCGGGGGCCGCCCGCCGCGCCACCTTGGGGGCGATGAGCTCGAGCACCGCGAAGGCGCCGAAGTGGCGCATCGACGCCACCCTGCAGTGGGAGGTCTCGGCCCACTGCAGGTGGTCGTGCTGAGGCTGTGCTACGCCTTCGCTCATGCGTCTTCCGCGGTCGCGTGCAGGTCCTGCAGACAGTGTACCTGCACGTTCGGGTGCTGCGCCGCCTCGATGGCGGAGACCGCCGCCGACGCGCCGGCCAGCGTGGTGATGGACGCGATGCCCTTGCGTAGCGCTGTGGTCCGGATCTCGTAGCCGTCGGCGCGGGCGCCGCGGCCGAACGGCGTGTTGACGACCAGATCGATATCGCCGCTCTCGATGAGGTTCACCACGTTGGGTTCGCCCTGCAGCACCTTGTTCACCACGTTGACAGGGATGCCGAGGCTGGTCAGCGCCGTCGCGGTACCGCGCGTGGCGTAGATGGTGAACCCGAGCGTGTGCAGGCGGTGCGCCAGGATGGTGGCCGCCGACTTGTCGCTGTCGCACACGGAGAGGAACACGTTGCCCCCGGTCGGCAAGGGCATGCCCCCGGCGGCCACGGCCTTGCCGAACGCCTCTGGGAACGCCTGGGCGATGCCCATGACCTCGCCGGTGGACTTCATCTCGGGGCCGAGCTGGGTGTCGGTGCCGAGGAACCGGTTGAACGGCAGCACCGCCTCCTTGACGCTCACGTACTCGGGCACGCGGCGCTCGAGACCCATGCCCCGCAGCGGCTCTCCCAGGATCACGCGCGTGGCGATCTGCACCAGCGGCACGCCCGTGGCCTTGCTGACGAAAGGCACGGTGCGCGAGCCGCGAGGGTTCACCTCCAGCACGTACAGCTGGTAGCTCTGGTAGGCGAACTGCACGTTGATGAGGCCCTTGACGCCGAGCGCGAGCGCGAGGGCGCGCGTCTGCTTGCGCACCTGCTCGAGCGTGCCCTCGCCCAGCGAGATGGACGGGATGACGCAGGCGGAGTCGCCGGAGTGCACCCCGGCCTCCTCCACGTGCTGCATGACGGCGCCGACGTAGACGTCCTCGCCGTCGCAGACGGCGTCGACGTCCACCTCGATGGCGTCCTCCAGGAACCTGTCGATGAGCACCGGGCGCGAGGCGCTGACGCTCACCGCGGTGCTCATGTAGCGCTCAAGCTCGGCCGGGCCGTAGACGATCTGCATGGCCCGGCCGCCGAGAACGTACGACGGCCGTACAAGCAGCGGGTAGCCCACGCGTGCCGCCACCTCAGCGGCCTCTTCCCGCGTCGTCGCCAGCCCGTATTCGGG
Source organism: uncultured Thermoleophilia bacterium (assembly GCA_963775255.1). Lineage (GTDB taxonomy): Bacteria > Actinomycetota > Thermoleophilia > UBA2241 > UBA2241 > CAIXSE01. The sequence goes on from CAVZIA010000004.1 coordinate 182,466, forward strand.
GCAGCGCACATCCAACTCGTCGAGCAACGCACCGAACCGGCCGCGGTCCTCGGCCAGGTCGATGGACTCCTGCGGCGTGCCGAGGATGGGGATGCCCGCCTCGGCCAGCTGCCGGGCGATCTTGAGCGGCGTCTGGCCGCCGAACTGCACGACGACGCCTTTGGGCCGCTCGTTGGCCACGATGTTGGCGACGTCCTCGAAGGTGAGCGGCTCGAAGTACAGGCGGTCGGAGATGTCGTAGTCGGTGCTCACCGTCTCCGGGTTGCAGTTGACCATGACCGCCTCGTAGCCTTGCTCGCGCGCGGTGAGCGCTGCGTGCACACAGCAGTAGTCGAACTCGATGCCCTGGCCGATGCGGTTGGGGCCGGAACCCAGGATGACGACGCGCTGCTTCTCACCCGGCTCGGCCTCGTTCTCCTCCTCGTAGGTGGAGTAGAAGTACGGGGTCTCGGCCTGGAACTCCGCCGCACAGGTGTCGACGGCCTTGTAGACCGGCAGTACGTCGTGCTCGATGCGCAGGGCGCGGACCTCGCGCTCCCCGCGGCCGGTGAGCTCGCCTAGACGCTTGTCGCTGAAGCCGTAGCGCTTCATGCGCCTCAGGAACTCCGGTGTGAGGCGCTGCGTCTGGCGGATCTCCTTCTCGAGCTCCACGATGTCGGCCAGCTCGCTGAGGAAGAACGGCGAGATGCCGGTGAGCTCGTGCACCTCGTCCACGCCCAGCTTGTTGCGGAACGCCTGCAGTACGAGCTCGTAGCGCTCAGCTGTGGGGATGGACAGCGCCTTGCGCAGGTCCTGCGGCTGCGACGGCAGCTCCGCCGGCGTGTCGAGCTCGCGCGAGCGCACCGCCTTCTGGAACGCCTCCTTGAAGGTGCGTCCGATGGCCATGGCCTCCCCCACGCTCTTCATGTGCGTGGTGAGCTCGCGGTCGGACAGCGGGAACTTCTCGAACGCCCAGCGAGGCATCTTGACGACGACGTAGTCGAGCGTGGGCTCGAAGCAGGCCGGGGTCTTACGCGTGATGTCGTTGTCGATCTCGTCCAGGGTATAGCCGACGGCCAGGCGCGCGGCTATCTTGGCGATCGGGAAGCCGGTGGCCTTCGAGGCGAGCGCAGAGCTGCGCGAGACGCGCGGGTTCATCTCGATGACCAGGACCTCGCCGGTCTCGGGGTTGACGGCGAACTGGACGTTGCTGCCGCCGGTGTCGACGCCGATCTTGCGGATGATCGCCTTGGCGGCGTCGCGGAGCTCCTGGTACTGGGCGTCGGTGAGGGTCAGCGCCGGCGCGACGGTGACGCTGTCGCCGGTGTGTACTCCCATCGGGTCGATGTTCTCGATGGAGCAGATGATGACCACGTTGTCCGCGTGGTCGCGCATGACCTCGAGCTCGAACTCGTGCCAGCCTACGACGGACTCCTCGAGCAGGACCTGCGAGATCGGGCTGAGCGCTAGCCCCTGCTCGCAGATGTGGATGAAGCTCTCGATGTCGTAGGCGATGCCGCCGCCGGAGCCGCCGAGCGTGTACGCCGGGCGAACGACGAGCGGCAGGCCGAGCTCCTCACGGGCGGCCTCGGCCTGCTCCATGGTCTCGGCGAGCAGGCTGCGCGGCGTGCGCAGGCCGATCTCGTCCATGGCCGAGCGGAACTCGAGGCGGTCCTCGGCGCGGTGGATGGCCTTCTCGTCCGCGCCGATCATCTCGACGTCCCAGAGGTCGAGCACGCCGGCGCTCTTGAGCTCCATGGCCAGGTTGAGCGCCGTCTGCCCGCCGAGCGTGGGCAGCAGGGCGTCCGGGCGCTCGACTTCGATGATACGCGTGAGCGTGGCGAGGTCGAGCGGCTCGATGTACGTGCGCGTCGCGAACGCGGGGTCGGTCATGATCGTCGCCGGGTTGCTGTTGACGAGCACGACCTCGTAGCCCTCGTCGAGCAGCACCTTGCAGGCCTGCGTGCCGGAGTAGTCGAACTCGCAGGCTTGCCCGATGACGATGGGCCCGGAGCCGATGATGAGTATTTTGTGGAGGTCGTCGCGGCGCGGCATCAGGCGTCCCCTTCCCGCTTGAAGCGGTCTATCTCGTCGCGGAAGCGCTGGAAGAGGTACAGCGAGTCGTGCGGGCCGGGAGTGGACTCGGGGTGGTACTGGACCGAGAACGCGTGCTTGCCCGGCGCCGCCACGCCCTCGACCGTGCCGTCGTTCAGATCGACGTGCGTGATCTCGGCGCCGGGCACCCGGTCGTCCCTCACCGCGAACCCGTGGTTCTGCGTGGTGATCTCGATGACTCCGGTTCGCAGGTCCTTGACCGGGTGGTTGGCGCCGCGGTGGCCGAACTTGAGCTTGAAGGTCGTCATGCCGAGCGCTTGCGCCAGCAGTTGGTGCCCGAGGCAGATGCCGAACACGGGCACCTTGCCGAGCAGGCGCTCGATGGCCTTGACGCCGTAAGTGACCGCGGCCGGGTCGCCGGGGCCGTTGCTCAGGAACACGCCGTCGGGCTGTAGCTTGAGCACCTTCTGGGCGCTCGTCTGCGCCGGCACCACGGTGACGCGGAACCCGCACCCTGCCAGATACGCGAGCATCGAGCGCTTCACGCCGTAGTCGTAGGCGACGACGTGAAGGTCGGGCGCCGGCGCCCCTTCGGGGGCCGGCGCCTCGTAGGACTTTTCGCAGCTGACCACGCTGGCCAGGTCGAGGCCGCCCATGACGGGCAGTCCCTGGGCGGCCTTGCGCAGGTGCTTGACGTCGCCCACGTCGGTGCTGACCACGGCGCGCAGCGCGCCCTTCTCCCGGATGTGCCGGGTGAGGGCGCGTGTGTCCACGCCGGTGACCGCGAGCACGCCGTGCTCGGCCAGCCAGTCCAGCCACGTCTGCCGCGAGGCGCGGTTGTAGCGGTAGTTGGTGAGCTCCCGCGCGATGATGGCGCGGGCGTGCGCCTTGCCAGACTCGTCGCGGTCGGCGTCGGCCCCGTAGTTGCCGTTCATCGGGAAGGTGTACGTGACGAGCTGACCACAGTACGACGGGTCGGTGGCGATCTCCTGGTAGCCGGACATACTCGTGTTGAACACCAGCTCGCCACCCACGGACCCGAAGCCGACGAGGGCCTCCCCGTCGAAGACACGCCCGTCCTCGAGGACGATGACGGCCGGGCTAGGCAAGATCGTCCCAGGCGACTCGCCCGGCGGCCACGGTGAGCCTGCCCTTGCCGGTGAGCTCCGGCCCCAGCCATGGGGAGTTCCCGGAACGGGACTGCAGGGCATCCGGCGTGACCGTCCAGACGGCCTCCGGATCGACGACACAGAGGTCGGCGGTGGCGCCGGCGGCGAGCGACGGCGCGTCGAGGCCGGCCATCCGCGCCGGCGCGGCGCTCATCCTTGTGACCAGCGCAGCGAGGTCGAGCTCGCCGGCCTCCACGAGTTCCTTGCGCAGTGCGCCGAAGGCGGTCTCGAGGCCGACACACCCGAACGGCGCCTCCTCGCAGGGTGCGTCCTTCTCCTCGGAGGCGCGCGGCGCGTGGTCCGTGGCGACGCAGTCGATGAGGCCGGTCTTGAGCGCCTTGCGGTCGCTTTCGGCGCGTAGTGGCTGGTTCATCTTGAGGTTCAGGTCAGGCGCGGCGACGGCCTCGTCGATCCGGGTCAGGTGATGCGGGGTGGCCTCGCAGGTGACGTTCACCCCTGCCGCCCAGGCGCGGGCGATGGCTTCATGCGACGCTGCGGCGCTGACGTGGCAGACATGCAGTGCCGCGCCTTCGTAGGCCGCGATGGCAAGCGACCGCTCCACATCGATGGTCCCGCACGGCACGGGATGCGGGTGAGTCCGAGACGCGCAGAAGCAGCTCCACCTGGGCCTGCGAGGGATCTCCGATGGAGATTGGGTTTCCTTTGGGCATGGTCACACATTTTCCGTGGCTCGGACGAGGACTACTTCTTCGGCGCCGTCGGACTCCGGGAAGCGCACGCTGATCCGCTCCTTCTGCGCCGTCGGCACATTCTTGCCCACGTAGTCGGGGCGGATGGGAAGTACGCGATGACCACGGTCCACAAGGACCGCCAATTGCACGCCGGCCGGACGTCCGTAGTCGAAGATCGCGTCGATCGCCGCCCGAATCGTGCGCCCGGTGTACAGCACGTCGTCGACGAGGATGATCGTCGCGTTCTCCACAGAGAACGGCAGCTCGGAACCCTTGACGACCGGTGCCACCGCGATAGGCGAGACGCCAGTCGCGCCGCGAGGGCCGACGTCATCGCGGTAGAACGTGATGTCGAGGTTGCCGGCCGCATACCTGCAGCCGCCCGACTTGCACAGCAGCTCGTGAAGGCGCTCACCGAGAAACGCTCCGCGCGTGTGAATCCCCACGATGGCGAGATCGTCGGCGACGGGATTCTTCTCGATGATCTCGTGAGCAAGGCGCGTGATGGTTCGCGACATCTGCTCGGCCGTCATGAGGACGACCTCATTGCTGGGTCTGGGCTCTGACATACAAAAAGCGCCGCCGTGGCCTCGGTAGCATACGGCAGCGCACCCCCCTTTCCGTCTCTCCGGACGCGTTTAAAGGTCGGCGTAGTCTACCAAGGCGGTCCGGGCCGGGCAAGGATCCAAGACCTTCCAGCAAGGAAGGCGTTCGGGAGTCCCGCCTTGCATGACCTTCCTGGGCACCGTATACTGCCGCGCACGATGGAACTGGAGAGGACACTGCTGATCTTCACTTCGGCTGCTGCACAAGACGAATCACTGCAGCGGGGTCCTTTCGTCACGGCTCCCTTCTCGCACGCCCTCCGACTGCGACGCGCCCGAACGGCGTGCCCCGGCGGGCGAGCGGGCGCGCGCAAGCTGCGCTAGACGCGGGGCATACCCAGCCCCGTTCTCGCCGCTTCGCGCCGCCTTCCCCATCGTCCTGTCTCTCCGCACCTAGGATGCCTACGTGTCCATGTCACCCCACAGAGCAGCCAAGCACTGCGCCGCACCTGCCGCCGAGCGACGCTGGCGCCAGCGACTGCACGTACGACGACCTCGGCAGAGTGAGGTACCCCCCTCGTCGCCAGTCAACTGCCTTGAGATCGGTCACAACGGTGCCAACTGACCCTACGGAGGTCTGGGAACAATGAAGGTCACATTTGAGTGCGCAACGTGCGGAAGTCCGGTAGGTTACGACCTCGCCGTGGTGGAGACTCATCAACTGCGGTCCTACGGAGTCCCGCACTATGTCTGCGCCCAGCCGTGCCCCGAGTGTCACCCGCAAGAATCATACGCGGATTCCTTCTCGTTCGACGCGGCTGGCGTGGCCTGACCGGCGCAGGCGACCGGGCCTGAGGTGAGGGCTTCGGACCGCAGACGTCGTCCCGAGGCTCGTGACCCCGCCTCAGGCGGGCCCAATCACAACGCGGGGGCGGACACGGCCGGTTGGCCGTGTCCGCCCCTCGAGCGTCGTCGCCCTGTGCGCCAGGACTCGGACCTGTGGCCTCACGGGCACGGGCAGCTTCCGCTCGACGTCGACCGCTTCGTCACGATCGCTTGCCGGCAAGCCCAAGGGTCGTCCGTCAGACGAGGAGAGCCTCGCCGACCGGCGGCACGTGCGCGGGCACATGCCGGGATTCGTCCGCCGTCTCGAAGACCAAGGAGGCCGAAGACGGCCCGGGTGCCGCACATGTTGGACACGCGCTCGCGCGCACGTAGTGCGGGACGCCGTATCGGCGCAGCCGATGCGTCTCCACACCGGCGAAGTCGTACTCGACCGGGCTGCTGCAGGTCTGGCACGTGAAGGTGACTCTCATGGCTACTCCCTCTCTGTGAAGTCTATTAAGCCACTTGGGGTCTGTGAAGCTGCGTCTCGCACCGGAGGTCAGGCACAAAAAAAGCCCCCCGGGTCGGGTGGGCGGTACGGCTGCGTCATGAACTTCACCCCTTCTGGTCTCTCAGGACTCAATTAAAGGTCGTGACGACAGTAGCATCGAGCATGAACTTGGTCAACAGGCGAGGACGGCGCCCCTGATGCCTCAGCGTCCGGAGAACTACCCCGGCGGCCCCAGCCTTCCAGGCCGGGGCCGCCGGGTCTTCGTCGCTCAGACGACTGGCGCGCCTCCGCGACGCTCAGCGCGCGGCACCCGATCGAGCGCGTCGCCATGCATCCCTGAGGTCACCGGGCCCGTGACCTCGCCTGTACCGATACAGTCCCAGACAGGGCAGACGTGCTTGCAGAGCAGGCAGCCGACGCAACGTTCGTCATCAACCTGGGCCTTGCGCGTGAGCTCGTTGAACCCCATCGCTTGGTTGGCGCCGTCGTGGCAGACCACGTGACAGAGGCCACAGCCGATGCACTTATCCGGATCGACTTTCGCCACGACGTGCACCGTCTGGTGATGCTCGGCCGGATCGACGATGGACGCCAGACTCTTGCCGACCAACTGCGTGATCGAGTCAAAGCCGCGGTTGTCGAGGTAGTCTTCGAGTCCTTCCTGCATGGACTCGACGATGCGATAGCCGTAGTGCATCACGGCCGTGGTCACCTGCAGATTGGTCGCGCCCAGGAGGAGGAACATGGCGGCGTCACGCCACGTCTCGATGCCGCCGATCCCTGACACGGGGAGGCCGACCTGAGTGCTCTGACCGAGCTCGGCCACAAAGCGTAGGGCGATCGGCTTGACAGCAGTTCCCGAGAAACCGCTGATCGAGCCCCTGCCCTGGATGCTGGGCATCGGCGTGAACGTGTCAAGGTCGATCTCGGTGATGGAGCGCACGGTGTTGATGGTCGCGAGCGCGTCCGCACCGCCGGCCTTGCAGGCCAGGGCCGACGACAGCATGTCCGTCACGTTCGGGGTCAGCTTGACCATGACCGGGATCGAGACGTGCTCCTTCACCACTCGCGTATAGCGTTCCAGGAGCGCGTTGTCCTGCCCGACCCTGTGACCGGCGCCTTCGCAGGCCATCTGCGGGCAGGAGACGTTGAGCTCCAGCATGTCGGCGCCGGCTGCCTCGGACCGGGTGGCCAGCTCGATCCAGCCCGCGTCGCTGTAGCCCATGATGCTGGCCACAAGGACACGGTCTGGGTACTGCTTCTTGAGCCAGGCGATGTCCTCGAGGTTGTCCGCCAACGGACGCTCGCTGATCTGCTCCATGTTCTGCAGCCCAATGAAGCGGTCCTGGCCGTTGTGTAGCGCGTTCAGCCGCGGCGTGGGGTCGATGACCTCGAAGTCGCTCTCGAGGTTCAGCGTCTTGTAGACGGCGCCGCCCCACCCCGCGTCGAACGCCCTGGCGATCATCTCGGCGGTGTTGCCGACCGGCGACGACGAGAGGAAGAACGGGTTGACGCAATGGACGCCGCAGAAGTCGATCTCGAGACTCGGTCTCTGAATCTTCGGCATGGCCACGGCCCGGCGCAGTGGAAAAGCCTCCGCGATGGCAGCCGCGGCACGCTTGCCGTCGAGGACGCTGCTGGCCACGGTCTTGCCGGGAGCGACCAGGTCGCCACCGCCGAACACACGCGGATCGGAGAGCCGCATCGTCGCCGGGTCGGTCCGCGGCCGCCCCTTCTCGGACTCCAAGCCGCTGAGCATGGCCGCCATCTCGTCCGAGAATCCGGCCCCGATCGCCTCTACCACGATGTCGGCCGGGATCGCGAACTCGCTGCCGGGAACGTCCACGGCGTTCTGCGGCACGAAGCGACCGGGCTCGATCCAGCGGATCTCCACGCCGTGAACAGCCTTGACGGACCCGTCCTCGCCCTGGATACGCGTCAGCCGTCCGTTGGGCTTGAAGCGGATGCCCTCGCGGAAGGCGAGCTCCTTCTCATCCTCGTCGGCGGGCAGTTCCTCCATCGCCTCCAGGGAGATCGCATAGACCCGGTCCGCGCCCAGGTGCTTGGCGGTGACGGCACAGTCCATGGCTACGGCGCCGCCACCCACGACCACGACGTTCTTGCCGGTGACGGTCGCGGCCAGTTCGGCGCGGTCCTGTGGATCCTTGCTCTGCGCGAGAAAGGCGTCCCACGTCAGCACGCCCGTCGATGTCTCTTCGTTGAGTCCGAGCGAGTAGGGGCGATCGTAGCCGGGGGCGAGGAACACCGCGTCAAAGCCCTCGTCGAAAAGGCCGGCGAGGTCCGCCTGCGTGGAGATCGCGTGCCCGCACTCGAACCGCACGCCCAGCCCGCGGACCAGGCCGATCTCGTGGTCGACGAGATCGCGGGACAGCCGGTGGTCGGGGATCCCGTAGCGGATCTGGCCTCCCGGCTCAGGCATCTTCTCGAACACGACCGTACCATAGCCACTCAGGGCCAGGCCGGCAGCCGCGGCAAGGCCGGCCGGCCCGGCGCCGACCACGGCGACTCTGCGGTCTCCGGGTGTCGGCGCCTGCAGGACCTGCATGTCTTCCTCTCGCTCGTAGCCGGCGAGGAAGGCCTGGATCTCGTCGATGCGGATCGGCTCGTCGATCCCGCTGCGTGCGCATCCCTGGACGCACAGACGGCAGGTGGGGCACACCTGGGCGCATGTGGCGGCCAGGATGTTGTTCCGGCGCATGGTGCGAACGGCGCCCTTGATGTTGCCGAGACGCAGTTGCCGAATGAACGTGGCTGGCTCGTTGTCGGCCCCGCACCCCGTGTTGCATGGCGCATCGTGGCACAGCAGACAACGTCCCGCTTCCTGAATGGCGCCCTGTAGATCCATCGTTGGTTCACCGCTTTCCAAGATCGCATGAGATTGTCACACTGGCATCACGGTCGCCGCGCCCGGCTTGCGCCGAGACCACCACATCTATTGACCGTGAAGGAACACTATTGTACTCCCCCCATCGAGGCTGCGCCCCTTCCGCGAGCCGCTATCACGCGACTCACTTCGCGGCCTCTACGACCGCCCCAAGAAGGACGTCCACCCCGTGCGCGATGGCCTCGTAGGGCGTGTCCTCTTCCGGGCAGTGGCTGCGGCCTCCGATGGAGGGCACAAAGATCATGGCGGCCTCCGCTACGCGCGCGATCTCCTGCGCGTCGTGGGCCGCCCCGCTGGGCATCTCGAGGCAGTCGATCCCCTGTCTCGCCGCCGACTCGAGAAGCGCCCTGCGCATGCGAGCCGAGAGGACGACGGGCGCCGACTCTGCGGTCAACGCCACCTGAGCGTCGACCTGGCGCTCTGCGGCGATCTCGCGGATGCTGGCCTGCATTCTCTCCGCCGTCTCGTGCAAGGTCACAGCATCCGTGTCCCGGAGGTCGACGGATAAGACGGTCCGGGACGGGATGACGTTGGTGGCATTGGGCTCGTTCAGCAGCATGCCGACGGTCCCGACCGTGTGGCCGGTGGCCGACTTGGCGGCGAGCGCTTCCACCGAGGAGATCAACCGCGCGGCGGCGGCCAGCGAGTCTCTCCGCAGGTGCATCGGCGTCGCGCCGGCGTGATTCGCGATGCCTGAGAACGTGATCTTGTACTGGCGCAGGCCCACGATAGCCTGCACAATCCCAATCGGGACGTGCGCGGCTTCCAGCACCAGTGACTGCTCGATGTGCAGCTCGAAATAGGCAGCGAAGTCCTTCGTCCCGAGCGTGTCGTCGGCGCTGACCGACATCGTGCCGCGCCTCTCCCCCAGTGCCTCGAGGTAGCTCGTGCCGTCCCCGTCCTTGAGCTCTGCTAGATCACTCTCTGTGAGTCGGCCGGTGAACGCCTTTGAGCCCGCCAGAACGCTCCCGAAGCGCGCACCTTCCTCCTCGGCGAAGACGATGACTTCGAACGGCCGACCAAGGTCACGGTCCTGGTCGCCCAGGAGCCGGGCGATCTCGACCCCGGCGACGACGCCCGCCACGCCGTCGAAGCGTCCGCCGCGAGGCACGGCGTCGAGATGCGAGCCGACAGCGACCGCCGGCTCCTGCCAGCCGGACCCTTGCCGGCGAAAGCGCGTGTTGCCGTGGACGGTCGTCCTTCGTTCGTATCCAAGCGCTCTCATCTGGCCGGCCATGTAGTCGACTGCCGCCCAGTACTCGGGCGTGAACGTCAGGCGATTCGTTCCTGGTCCGGACGAGCTGCAGCCCGCGATGGTCTCGATGTCGAGACGGATCCGCTCGGCAGATGCTCCCATTCCCACCGCCTCCTCATCGTCGCCTCGGCACTTGAGCCGATCGACCCATGCCCGCTCCGCGTCCCCTGAGCCATGCGTCTGATGCGCAACGCACCGGGCCCCGGCGAACGCCGGGGCCCGGTGATCCAAGCAGACCCCGGGCCCCGCGTCCTACGACGACGCGGCGCTCACGGGAGGCTCGAAGTCACAGTCTGGCCGCTCGCTCGCGCCGCATCTTCACGATCTGCGAGGCGGTGACGGCGACGACCAGAGCGCCACCATAGAAGACGTTCTGGACCCACGTCTGCACGCCCATGATGGCGAGGCCGGTGATGCCCGTCACCAGGAAGTACACGGCGATGAACGTGCCCCACGGATTGAAACGCCCGGGAGTGATCGTCGTGGTCCCCAGGAATGCCGCGGCGAACGCCGGCAGGAGGAACGTCGCACCCGACGTGGGGTCCGCGGCTCCGGCCGTGCCGGTGTAGAGGACTCCAGCGGCCGCGGCGATGAGGCCGGCGAACACGAAGCTGCCCCAGCGCACGCGTCCCACGCGGACGCCGCTCAGCCTGGCGACATTCTCTCCCCTTCCGAGGAAAAGGAGCCGACGGCCGACGGCGGTGAAGTCGAACACATACCAGATCACGAAGCACAGGATCAACCCGTAGTAGAACTCCAGCGAGATCCCGAACAGCCGCTTGTCGACCACCCAGACGGACAGCCAGTTGGACACCCCGCCGATCGTCTGCGATGAGCTGATCCACAGCGTGATGCCCGACAGTATGGTGCCGATGCCGAGCGTCACTATGAACGCGTTGATCTTGAAGACCACCACGAAGAACCCGTTGATGAAGCCGATGCCCACGCCGAGCGCGAGTGCGATCAGGATCGTGAGGCCGATGGGGACCCCATGCTGGCCGTTCAAGACGGCGACCACCATGCCGCAGAGCGTCAGGTTTGCTGCGAGCGACATGTCGAAGTCGCCGGCGGTCAACGGGATGATGAGCGCCAGGGCGAGCATGACCAGGGTCGTCTGCGTCCCGAACATCGTGGTGAAGTTCTGCACGTTCAGGAACGACGTCGGCGCCAGGATGCTGAAGAAGACGATGACGACGATCCATGCCACGATGAGCGCGAGCCGCTCGGCGTAGTCGCCGAAGGTGAGACCCTTGCGCTTGTACTCTGTCTCGGCGACGGGTGGCAGTGGCTCACCGGGCGCGGGTAGCCGAACATCGTTCATGCTGGTTTCCTCAGGTCGTTGTCAGGTGTTGCCACGCCGCTCAGGTAGCACTGCTCCGCGACGCGATCCTTGGTGATGTCGCCGCCGACAAGATCGCACACGATCTGACCGTCGTGGAAGACGAGCACGCGGTCGCAGATCGCCGCGAGCTGTTCGTAGTCGGAGCTCGCGCACACGACGGACATCCCGGCGGCCGCCGCCCGCGTGATGGTCTCGAAGACCTGTAACCTCGCCCCGATGTCCACGCCCTGAGTGGGCTCGTGGACGAGCAGGATCTTTGGTCCCGCCTGCAGCCACTTGGCGAGGACCACCTTCTGCTGGTTGCCCCCGCTCAGCGCCTGGAAGTCCATCATGGGCTCGGGCGGGCGAACATCGTACTCCTTGAGAGCCGAGCCCGCGTCCTCGAGATAGCGCCTGCGGTCCAGTCGGAACGGCCTGTAATTGTCGATGACCTGGAGCATGACGTTGTCCCTGACGAGCAGAGAGCCGACCCCGGCGGAGCCTTGTCGGTCGGCGGGGACGAGCGCCATGCCGACCTCGATGGCCTCTGACGGCGACATCGAGACGAGCTCGTGCGCTGTGCCACCAACCGTCAGTCGCCCCGACTTCGCCGGCTCGGCTCCGAACAGGAGGTACGGGACCTCCTCAAAGCCGCTGCCCACCAAGCCGGTGAGCCCCAGGACCTCGCCCTCCTCCATGTGGAAGGACACGTCCTTGATCATTCCACCGTTCAGCCCGTCGATCGTGACGTGCTTGCCTCCCGCGGCCGAGTGCGCGTGGTGACTGGCCTCGAAGGCCTCCAGACGCCGGCCGATGATCAGCTCGACCAGCTGCTCCTTCTGAGTCTCCGCACTGACGACCGTGCCCTCGATGCGCCCGTCGCGCAGAACCGTCACTCTGTCAGTCACACCCAGCGCCTCGTCTAAGTCGTGGGACACGAAGAGCACGCTGGCCCCTTCCTTCACACTCCTGCGGACCACTTCGAACAGGCGGTCCCTCTCGGTCCGCGGAAGGAACACGGTGGGTTCGTCCAAGACCAGCAGGCCGCCGCGCGTGTCGTCGCCCTGTTTGTACGTGTCCAAGTCGTCCAGGGCGCGCACGATGGCTACGAGCGCGCGCTCCACAGCGGGCAGCTCGGAGATCACGGCCCGAGGGCTGATGTTCAGACCGAATCGCGCAAAGGCCCGCTCGGTCCGCTCGCGTTCGCTGCGCCAGCGGATGTTCCACTGGGAGGTCGTCGAGAGCTTCCAGGCGCAGAAGTTCTCCACGACAGTCAGATCTGGCAGGAGCCCCAGGTCCTGATGGACGAAGCTCAGGCCAAGCTCCGAGGCCGACCCGACCTTCACCGGCAGCTTCACCGGCTGTCCGTCGACCTCGAGCTCGCCACCCGGGTCAGGGTGATGGAAACCGCAGAGAATCTTGATGAGCGTGGATTTGCCACACCCGTTCTGGCCGACAAGGCCGTGGATCTCCCCCCGTCGAATGCTCATGCTGACTCTGTCCAACGCGCGTTGCCCGCCGAACGTCATCGACATATTGCGCACCGCGACTGTGTCTTGATCCACGGCCCTGTCTCCCGTTTCCGTTGGTCTGATCCAGCTTGGCCGGTCAGAATGTGGTTACTGGACCTGCCACAGCTTGAGGTACTGGGGAATGAACTCCCCATAGCCCTTGGAGAACTCTGCCGGCACGCCGGCCTCCGCGGCGTTGTCCTTCGTGAACAGGCGGAAGGGGATGTTCATGCTCGCGACCTGCCCCATGTTGCCGATGAGCCGCATCTCGGCGTCGGCGATGGCCATGCCGGCCCAGTTGAGGCTCTCACCGATGTCCGCCTCCACCTTGCCCTCACGCACGAGGTCGAGGACGAATGGCGTGCCGTTGAAGCCGACGACCTTGACCCGGTCGGCGCTGTTGGTCGCCTGGATGGCCGGCGTGACGAACTGCGACATGCTGTCGTAGATACAGAGGACATAGGTGAGCTGGGGATCCGCCACGATGGCGGACTGCACGACCGGCTTGATCTTGGTGCCCCACTCGGGGATCGGCACGTTGACGAACTTGAACTGGATGTCGGGGCCGCCGTAGGTAGTGAACTCCGAGGTGATGCCGTCCCGCATGGCCCCCGTGGAGACGATCTCGTCGGAGACGATGACCAGCACGTGAGCCTTCGTGTCCTTCGTGATGACCCAGTCCGCCAGCAGCTGGCCGGCCAACTTGTAGTCGATGGGCAGGTTGTTACTCACGTTCGGGACCGTCTGCTCGAGGCCCGACAGGTGAGAGGACACGACGAGGATACCGGCCGCCTTGGCCTGGTCGATCTGTGGCTTGAGGGCGTTCGGGTCGGGGCCGGCGAGCAGGTCGATGAGACTGACCTTGGTGGTGATTCCGTGGGCGATGCCCTGCTGGTACTGGGTCAGCTGGCCCTGGTTGTTCCAGACAGTGAACGGGTAGCCCACCGCATCAGCGGCGGTCTTCATGCCCTTGTTCATCTGGACGTAGAACGGGTCGGTACCTGTGCCAGGGATGCTCAGAATGGACTTCCCGGCCATGACGCTCTTGGCGTCGAACGACGGACCCGGCGCATTGAACGTCGGCACCGCCGACAGCGGAGCCAGCGCCGCCTGCGCGTGAGCCTGGTCTGCGCCGCCCGTACTGGCCGAAGCCGACGGCGGCGATGACGAGGTGCTCGTTGACGACCCGCACCCGATTGCTGCGAAGGTCAGGGCCACCAAGGCAATCAGCAGCAGCCCCGCTACTACCCCAAAACGCTTGCGATTCATTCTTCCCCCAATCTGACGCTTTCGCAGGTGATGCGAGAGTGCTCCCCCTGCCTGCACGACTGAATTCACTAGACCATGGAGTCGTCGAACCTGTCAACAGACCCAGATGGGACCTGTCGGCAGGCTGGAGAAAAGACCTCGGGCAGTGCTCACGCGCCGTCGGGCACGATGCGCGTGCCAGCCTCGCCGGCCATCGCCGGAACGACCTCTGTCAAGTTGGCGATGATCGCCGTGCCGCCGCCGCGCACGAAGCGCATGCACGCCTCCACTTTGGGCCCCATCGAGCCAGCCTTGAAGTGCCCCTCCGTCGCCAGCTTCTCCATTTCGGACAGGCTGACCCTGTCCAGGGGCTTCTGTTCGGGAGTGTTGTACGCGATATACGCCTTAGGCACGTCTGTCAGGATCAGCAGGGCGTCGGCCCCCACGTCGGCGGCCAGGACCGCCGCCGCGAGGTCCTTGTCGATCACAGCGTCGACACCCGTGAGAGCGCCGTCCGCGTCGCGCACGACGGGGATCCCGCCGCCGCCAGAGCACACGACGCAGACGCCATCGCGCACCATATCGACGATCGCCTTGCGCGGGACAATCTCCATGGGTTGAGGCGATGGCACGACACGCCTCCAGCCACGTCCCGCGTCCTCGCGCATCGCGTGACCCTGCTCCTCCATCATCTTCTTCGCCTGGTCTTCGGAGTAGAACGGCCCGACAGGCTTGGACGGGTTCTCAAATGCCTTGTCCCTCGGGTCGACGGCAACCTGTGTGAGGACGGTCACCACTGGGGTGTCGAGACCTCGACGCCGGAGATGGTTGAGGAGCGTCTGCTCGAGCATGTAGCCGATCTGTCCCTGACTCTCTGCACCGCAGACGTCCATTGGCATGGGCGCGACCGTCTCCTCAGCGAGAGCGTTCTGAATCAGGAGATTGCCGACCTGGGGGCCATTGCCGTGTGTGAGCACCACCTCCCAGCCACTCTCCGCGAGCTCTGCGATGCGCTGCATCGCGCCGTCGACGTTGACGTGCTGCTCGTCGAACGTGCCAACCTGGCCGGGCTGCAGGATCGCATTGCCACCCAAGGCGACGACTACGGTCTTCTTCTCAGAATCGTTCACAGCTGTACCGTTTCCTCTCGGAGGGGCAGGCATTGACGACAGACTCCCCGCCCCTGCTCATTGCAGGGCCCACGTCCAGACTATGCGGTGGCCCTTCGCTCAGGGACGCGGGCCATGACCGCCGCGCCGAGGAATCCCGGCGCCACTTGGCGAGCAGCCCGGCCGGCCTCGACTGCATCGCGGCCGGCCGGGCACCCAGGGGGATTCCTTCGGGTCAGCCGTTCATGATGATCGACATGACTCCGTTCTGCGCGTGCATGCGGTTCTCGGCCTGGTCGTAGATCACGGAGTGCGGCCCGTCCGCGACTGCATCTGTGACTTCGAAGCCACGGTCGCACGGCAGGCAGTGCATGTAGAGGCAGTCGCGGTTCGTGAGCTTCATGATCTTCTCGTCCGCGATCCAGTCCTTGTTGGCGTCGAACAGCTTGTCCTGCGCATCCCAGTCGGCCGGCTTGTCGGGATGGCCGAGATACTCGATGGACGGCCAGCACTTCGGGTAGACGACGTCGGCGTCTTTGAAGGCCTCCTTCATGTCGTCCGTCTCGGTGAACGAGCCGCCGTAGCGGGCGACGTTGTCCTTGAAGTGCTCGATCTGTTCCGGGTCCAGCTCGAAGCCCTTTGGACGGGCGAAGACGACATGAGCCCCGAACAGCGAGCTCACGGCCATCATGGAATGCGGCACCGCGACCGGCTTCTTGCGGCTCGGCGAGTACGCCCAGCTCATGACGATCTTCTTGCCCTCGAGGGTACCCAGCTTCTCCTCCATGGTCATGAGGTCGGCCATGCCCTGGCAGGGATGATAGAGATCGTCTTCCATGTTGATGACCGGCACGCTCGCAGCTTTGGCGAACGCACGCATGTACTTGTGCGCGGCACCGTACTCCCAGTCGACGGAACCTCCGAGAATACGGATGCAGATTGCCTCGCCGTAGCGAGAGAGCACGTTGGCAACGTCGTCGAGACGCTCCGTGACGTAGGCCTGCTCCTTGCCCTCGACCGCAGGCTCGTAGACGGCGTCCGTCGTGAGGAAGTTGGCGTGGCCGCCGAGCTGGAAGATGCCCGTCTCGAAGCTGTTCCGCGTGCGCAGGCTCTTGGCGTAGAACATCAGGAAGATGGTCTGGCCCTTGAGGAGCTCATGCGGGACACCGCGCGCGTTCTCGAGCTTGAGCGCCTTCCCGGCGTCGAGCATCGTGACAATCTCTTCCTTCGTGAAGTCGGAGATCCTGATGAAGTCTTTTCCTCTCAGTGACTTGACCTGCATTGTGCTTCTACCTCCTACATGTCGCGATTACGGCCGACGGTACGGTGGAACTGCCCGCAGTAGTCACAGATGCTCCCGACGGTGCGATTCTCACAGGCCTCGAACCGGCAGGCCGGCGCCGTCGAGTACGCTCCTGCACCCACGTATCCCCTAGGCGATCGGCCTTCCGCACGCGCGTTGCCAGCACGCGGTCTGCGAACATCGTATTCCTTGGCCGGGCCCCAAGCGTACTGCACTTGCCTACAGTTTAGAGCTTTGGCGTGTGCGGATGCACGCCGTCGCGGACTCGCCGACGCTCACTGTCTCCGCGCCTCCAATTCACCGAAGTGCAGCGCCACGTAGACCTCGAGGATATCGTCCATGGAGTCCAGGTCGACATCGAGGATGGACTGGATGCGGCGGAGCCGTTTGTGCAGCGTGTTCCGATGGATGAGAAGTGCTTCGGCCGTCCTGTGCGCCGAGAGTCGATTGGCACAGAGCGCACGAAGAGTCGGCAAGAGAACGGTGTGATGCCTCTCGTCGTGTCGCTCAAGGGGACTGATGAACTTGTCGTAGAGCGCGTCCATCGCCTCCGGGTCCTGAGCGTTGAGAAGTTGCACGAGGCGCGGCAGCTCTTCGAAGCATCTCGCGCCTTCTCCTGGCACCGTCCGCGCGTGCTGCAGCGCCTGCGCGGCCTGATTCATGGCGGCGCGCACGCTCACGAGGCCTGTGGCGAGTCCGGAACAGCCGATCGCGACTGGGGAGCCGGTGAGACCCTCGAGCCGTGTGCGCAGCCCGCCAAAAATGGCCCTCACCTCCTCGAGAGGGACCGAAGCGAGCACCGCGAGAACGGTGATTGTCTGGTCCTGCAGAAGGCTGAGGAAGCTGAGGGAACTGGAGCCGAGGCACTCGTCGGTGGCATCGAGCGCGGCATTCTCCGCCTCGAATGCCCCCGACTCGTCTCGGCGATCGTCCGTCCGCGTCCACGACTCGACGCGGACGTAGATCAGGCGCCAGCCGAGCCTGAGATCGAGATTCTGCTCCTGCAGGCGCCGCAGGAGCTCGCGACTGCTGCCTCGCTCGGCAAGGAGGTCTTCGAGCAGCAGCGAGCGGACGCGACGGTGCGCCGCGAGCTGTTCCTGCGAGCGCAGCAGATCCAAAGCCAGGAGCCGTTGTACGAACGAGAGGGACGTCTCCAGCAACTCGGTCGCTTGCGACTGCGGTGCCGTCGCGGCCAGCACCCGCTCCACGACGCCGTGGAGATGGACCTTCCTGTAGTAGAAGCGACGATTGGCCGACTCCAGGGCGCCGACGGGTCCGACGATTCCGTCCACGTGCGTGTACTCCTCCCATAGCATACGAGCCGTCTTCTGCATCCGCGAGTCGGTCTCCACAGGTGCGAGGACCCTGCCACTCGCGTCGAACAAGACGGTCGGCGCACCAAGGATGGAAGAGAGGCTGGCGACGAGATCCTCCACGCCACGCCCTTCGATGAGGTAGTCGAGGAGCTGGGTCTGCATCGCGAGGCTTCTCTTGAGACTGTGCAAATCGCTCGACGCGAGCGCGTTGTAGACGTAGTTGACGATTGTGCGAAAGGGAATCGCAAGTGGCGATTCGAAGAGTGCGATGCGAAGGGCGCGGGCCTTCTCGACCATCTCGTCCGGCACGCTGTCCATGTAGTGTCCGACGCCGATCCCGAGGGCCACGGCGTCACGCTCCTTCAAGCGATCGAGCAACCGCAGACCGACGTCGGTTGACCCGGCGAACGTGACACCCGTCGTCACCAATACCATGCCGGAGGTCATCCACGGCGTGGGATCCTCGAGATCCGACAGGTGGATGCCCTGGATCACGTTCTCGAGACCGACGTCTCCGGTCAACGGAACGACGCCGAGGCCAGCCTCCTGAACGAGTTCGCGCACTGTCAAGTACTCCATGCGCACGGCAGTATAGCAGCCGCGCCCGGGGCACTCGCGCCGATGGCGCAGGGACGCCGGTCTCGGGGAACTTCGCGCCTCGCCTTACACGCAGGGGCGGCGGGCCTTGCGGCCCGTCGCCCCTCACGGTTTCTCTCTTGGGGGGCCTCGCGGCCCGGCTCACTGATCACTGCGTGGCGAAGGCCTCCAGGCCGTCGGCCACGGTGGCGAACACGCTCTCGAGCTGGGCGTCGTCGATCACCAGCGGCGGCTGGATGCGCAGCACGCTGCCGAAGTTGCCGCCGACGCCGATGAGCACGCCGTGCTCGAGGCAGTACTGGCGCACGAACCCGGCCTGGGCGGTGCCGTAGGCCTTGGTGGCCGGGTCGGAGATGAGCTCGACACCGATCATGAGGCCCTTGCCGCGCACCTCGCCGATGAGCGGCTGCGTCTTCTGCAGCTCGCGGAACCTGGCCATCAGCGCCTCGCCCTTGCGCGCGGCGTCGTCCACCACGCCGGCAAGCAGGAAGTCGATGTTGGCGAGCGCGGCGGCGCAGCTCACGGGGTTGCCGCCGAAGGTGCTGAGGTGGTCGCCGATCTGGAAGGAGTCGGCGATCTCGGGCCTGGCGATGAAGGCGCTGAGCGGCCAGCCGTCGGCGATGCCCTTGGCCATGGTCATGATGTCCGGCACCACGCCGTAGTGCTCGATGGCGAACATCTTGCCGGTGCGCCCGAACCCGCTCTGGACCTCGTCGGCGATGAACAGGATGCCCATCTCGTCGAGGATCTCCTTGACGCGCTTGAAGTAGCCGTCCGGCGGGACGATGATGCCGCCCTCGCCCATCACGGGCTCGGCGATGAAGGCGCAGACGCTGCCGCTGAGGTGCAGGCGGGCGACCTCGGCGACGCGGCGCGCGCACAGCAGGTCGCACCTGTCCGGCGTGGTCTCGGCGAAGCAGCGGTAGCAGTACGGCGTGGGCGTGAAGGCGACGCCCGGCATGTACGGGCCGCCGCCCTTCTTGCGGCCCGAGTTGCCGGTGACCGACAGGGTCGCGTAGCTGCGGCCGTGGAAGCTCGACTCGATGGCGAGGAACTCGTTCTTGCCGCTGTAGCGCTTGGCGAGGCGGAAGGCGCCCTCGATGGCCTCGGCGCCGCCGTTGCCGAAGAAGCTCTTCTGCAGGTCGCCGGGCGTGATCTCGGCGAGCTTCTCGGCGAGCGCGCCGACCGACTCCACGTGGTAGACGTAGGAGCAGGCGTGGACGAGCTTGTTGGCCTGGGCGATGGCCGCGTCCAGGATCTGCTGGTTGTGGTGGCCGGCGTTGGTGACGCTGATGCCGGCGAAGCAGTCGATGTACTCGGTGCCGTCGGCGTCGTAGAGAAGAGCGCCGTCGCCGTGGTCCGCGACCACCGGCTCGACGCGCTTGACGAACCCCGTCATGACGTAGTCGCGGTACTGTTCCTGCACACCCATGCTATCGACTCCCCTTCTATCTTGAACGTTCGGCCCCGGCTGCAGCGAGAAAGAAGGGTCGCCTGCAGCCGGGGCCCTCAAGGACATCCGTGGGCGAGTGACGTCAGAAGCCGGCTCAGCGGTTGACGGTGCCCTCCCAGGTGCTCACGAACTTCTGCTTCTTGTCGGCTTCGGTGAACCAGCGCGTCGTGACGCATTTGGTCTCGGTGAAGAACTGGAAGCCGTCCTTGCCGAACACGTGGTTGTCGCCGAAGAAGCTCTCCTTGTGGCCGGCGAACGGGAAGAAGCTCACCGGCACCGGGATGCCGACATTGATGCCGACCATGCCGGCGTGCGTGCGGCGCGCGAACTCGCGGGAGTAGTAGCCGCTCTCCGTGAAGATGCACGAGCCGTTGGCGTAGGGATTGTGGTTCATCAGCGTGATGCCCTCTTCGAAGTCATCGACGCGCTTGATGTACAGGATGGGGCCGAAGGACTCCTCGCGGCCGCAGACCATGTCCTCGGTCACGTGGTCGAAGATCGTCGGGCCGACGAAGTGGCCGCCCTGCAGGTTCTCGGGGAGCCGCTCGTTGATGGTGCGGCCGTCGAGGATGAGCTCGGCGCCTTCCTCGACGCCCTTCTCGATCCACCCGGTGACGAACTGCTTGTGGTGCTCGCTCACGACCGGGCCGAGCTCCGTGCCGGGGTCGTAGGCGGCGCCCACGGTGCGCTCCCTGGCGAACTGCTTCATGTAGCCGATGAACTCGTCGGCGACCTTGTTCTCGACCACGCACACGGGGAGCGCCATGCAGCGCATGCCGGCGCAGCCGAAGGTGGAGTTGATGATGCCGCGGGCGGCGCGCTCGAGGGAGGCGTCGGCCAGCACGAGGCCGTGGTTCTTGGCCTGCGTCTGGGCCTGGACGCGCTTGCCGTTGGCGGCCGCGATGCTGTACACGTGCTTGCCGACCGGCGTGCTGCCGACGAAGCTGACGCCGCGGACGGCCGGGTGCTTGAGCAGGACTTCAGCCTGCTCCTTCTCGGCCGTCACCATGTTGACGACGCCCTTGGGCAGGCCGGCCTCGTAGAGCATGTCGAGCAGCAGGTGGCTCGTGAGCGGCACGGGATTGGCCGACTTGAGCACGAAGGTGTTGCCGCAGGCGATGCAGATCGGCAGCATCCAGCCGAAGGGGATCATGGCCGGGAAGTTGAACGGCGCGATGCCGGCGAACACGCCGAGCGGCTCACGGTAGCTGACCGTGTCGTGCCCGGTGGACACGTTCATCAGCGACTCGCCCTTGAGGGCCATCGGGGCGCCGACGGCGATGTCGATGGCCTCAATGATCTTGATGACCTCGCCGCGAGCCTCGTCGAGGTTCTTGCCGAGCTCGGTCGAGACCAGGGTGGCGATCTCGTCCATGCGCTTGAGGAGCATCGGGCGCCACGTGAACAGGATCTCGGTGCGCTTCTGGATGGGCATGGACGCCCAGGCGGGGTAGGCGGCGTTCGCCGACTCGATGGCCTCGGTGACCTCGGCCTCGGTGCACATCGGCGTGCGCGCGATCACCTCGCCGGTGTTGGAGTCGGTGATCTCGACCCAGGTGTCGGTCTTGGACTCGCGCCACTCGCCGTCGACCATGTAGCCGAGTGTCTTGACCTCACTTACTGTCGCCATGTCTTTCCTTTCGTGTGAACGCGTAGCGGGTTTGCAGCGATCGGCATCGCGGCGGGACCGCTCAGAGGCGTCTGTCGCCGTCAGCGAAGTCCTTCAAGCCGCCTTGGTCTTCCCCGGGCGGCGTAAGAACGCTGAACGCGCCGCGGGTCGCACGACTCATCCGATCACTCCCTCGGGAGGTGCATCCTCTGCCATGCACGTACTGGGTGCCACGAGGCAGGTGGTGTTGCTGGCTATGGTAGCGCGCCTCCGGCGGATCGCGTGGGTGCAGGTGCACAAGCTCAGTGGGGAGATGGTATACCACTGCCCCCCTCTGCCAGAGGGCGCACGGGAGAGTTGAGTGCGTGGGCCGCACCGGACGCGACCCGCTCAGTGACGCGAACGTCGTGTGCTACATTGTCATCGACCTGTAGGGTGATCCGTGGTCGCCCTCGGGCACGAGACCAGCGTCTGTCGAGTGCGATCGAGAAGGAGGCCGACAAGTGAAGACGATCATCACGGGCGGCACGGTTGTGAGCGCCGAAGGCGAATGCCGGGCTGATGTCATGATCGATGGACGACGCATCGTCGCGGTCGGCCTTGAACTCCCGCGTGACGGAGCGGAGGTCGTCGATGCTTCGCGCGCGTACGTCATTCCCGGCGGCATCGACGTGCACACTCACTTCCAGATGCCGTTCGGCGGCACCGTCAGCTGCGAGAGGTTTGACACCGGCACGAAGGCCGCGGCGATCGGCGGCACGACGATGGTCGTGGATTTCGCCATGCAGGCACCCGGTGATTCACTCATGAAGACCTACGCGGACTGGCGGGAGATGGCCGACGGGCACGTCGTGGCCGACTACGGGCTGCATATGGCGATCACCGATCTCAACGACTCCACACTCGCAGAGATACCCATGCTCGTCGATGAGGGCGTCGCCAGCCTCAAGCTCTTCATGGCCTACAAGGGTTCCATCATGGTGGACGACGCAACGCTTCTCCAGGCTCTGCGGAGGGGGAAGGACTGCGGTGCGCTGGTATGCGTCCATGCAGAGAACGGTGATGTCATCGACGTTCTCGTCAACGAGCACCTGGCGGCCGGCAAGACCGCGCCGCGCTACCACCTGACCACACGGCCGGTGGCGGCCGAGAGCGAAGCCACGAGGCGTGCCATCATGCTCGCGGAGATCGCCGACGCTCCCATCTACATCGTCCACGTCAGCTGCACGAGGGCGCTCGACGAGATCCGTGCTGCCAGGGACCGAGGGCAGGCTGTCTACGGCGAGACGTGTCCACAGTACCTCGCCCTGTCCGCCGAGGCTTTCGACGTCCCCGGGTTCGAGGGGGCCAAGTTCATCTGTTCACCGCCCCTGCGCGACAAGTCCAACTGGCCTGGGCTGTGGGCCGGCCTGCGTACCGGCGATCTGTCCGTGGTCGCCAGCGACCACGCGGCGTTCAACTACGCGGGGCAGAAGGAACTGGGTCTCACCGCAGGGTTCCACAAGGTGCCGAATGGGTGCCCCGGGGTGGAGCATCGTCTCGCTCTCCTGCACACGCTCGGCGTGGTCGGCGGTGAGATCTCCATGGCGAAGCTCGTGGACGTGTTCAGCAGCGCCCCCGCCCGGTTGTTCGGGCTGTATCCGCAGAAGGGCGTCATCGCCCCCGGCAGCGACGCCGACGTGGTCGTGTTCGATCCCTCGGCCGGCGGGGTGATCTCCGCCGCCACCCAGTCGCAGAACATCGACTACACGCCCTACGAGGGCATGCGCGTGCAAGGTACGGCGCGCACCGTCCTGAGCAAGGGCGAGGTCGTGGTGTCCGACGGTCGTTGGATCGGCAAGGAGGGTGCGGGCAGCTACGTCAAGGCCAGCCCATTCGTCGTCTGAACGGCACAGTGAACGCCACGCGGCGACGGCCGGGTCCCGGCTGTCGCCGCGTGGCCCTTGCCGCGGCGCTCCACGACCGGCGCGGGTGCACGATGCCCGCGCGATTTGAGCGATCAGGTTTCGCCGTCGCCGGGCGTGATGAG
Source organism: uncultured Thermoleophilia bacterium (assembly GCA_963775255.1). Taxonomy (GTDB): domain Bacteria; phylum Actinomycetota; class Thermoleophilia; order UBA2241; family UBA2241; genus CAIXSE01. The sequence goes on from CAVZIA010000004.1 coordinate 205,898, forward strand.
CAGGTCCCGCAACTGATCGCACACCCACGAAACGTAGTTTCGGCAGGACGCGTACTTGTCATCGTCCTTGAACTTGTCGTATCCCTGCGTGGTGTCGGTGGGGTAGCCGACGAGCTGCCGGCAGGTCGTGGCCCCGAACTCCGCTTCAAAACGCCGGAACATCTCCTGGAGCTTCTCAGTGTCCGGTGATCGGCCGTCGGGCCAGGTAAGCCCCCGGCAACGGTCACGAAGGCCTACAGACAACGCTGCCCCGGACAAGGCACCGCAGACCTCTCCCATTCGTGTCATGCCGCCGCCGAAGTAGCGCGCCAACACAACGGAGTCTTCGCCCGCCCCGAGCATGAGCGAGGCGAACCGGACTACCGCCTGTGCGCAGTTCAGATGGCCCGGACCGGTGTCCGCGAATCCCGCCAGAGCCACTGCTCTTGCAGCCTGAGCCTCACTCGTTTCCACATTGCCTCCCGTCTTCCGCGGCGGACCTCGGAGGCACACCGTCGGTGTTGAAACCCGACTCCCCGCGCAGCAGCAGCTGCTCCGGCACGCCGAGCCCCTCAAGGAACTGGGCGAGGTCCGGCGGGAGCTGGCTGGCGCAGCTGATCTCCCGCCCGTCTTCAGGGTGCGGGAACGCCAGCCTGGCGGCGTGCAGGAACTGCCGCGTAAGGCCTTGGGGACGCGGTGGGCGGCCGTACTGGACGTCGCCGGCCACCGGATAGCCGAGCGCCGAGAAGTGCACCCTGATCTGGTGCGTGCGGCCCGTCTCCAGACGGACGCGGACCAGCGTGAACCCCGGTACGCGACCGAGCACGTCGAAGTGGGTCACCGCGCGTTTGCCGGCCGCCGTGTGCAGCGACATGCGCTTCCGGTCGCGCAGGTGGCGGCCGATGGGCGCGTCGATGGTCCCGGCGTCCTGAGGCAGGCGCCCGACGAGCAGCGCGAGGTAGAGACGGTGGATGTCGCGCCGCTCCATGGCGGCGACCAGTTCCCGGTAGGCGTCGTCGCGGCGCGACACGATCAGCAGGCCCGACGTGTCCTTGTCGAGCCGGTGGACGATGCCGGGGCGCGACTCGTGCCCCCCGTGCGCGCCCTCCGCCACCAGCCCCTGGGCCAGGGTGCCGTGCTCGTGGCCCGGAGCCGGGTGCACCACCACGCCGGCCGGTTTGTCGACCACGAACAGCCAGTCGTCCTCGTAGACGATCGTGTATGGGACGGACTCGGCCTCGAGGAGGGCGACGGGCTCCGACGGCGGCTCCCACGCGACGCGTTCGCCGGCGTGCACGAGGTGCTTCTTGCGCCCCGGCTCGCCGTCGACACGAACGAGGCCTCCGGTGATGAGCTTCTGCGCCGCGGCCCGGCTCAGGCCGGCGCGTTCGGCGAGCACGACGTCGAGCCGCCGGCCCTCGGCGTCCTCCCCGGCCACGAACGCCCGCGAGTCACTCCCGAGGGGCGAAGACAACCTGGATCCCGAGGAATATCGTCCCGGCCACGATGGCGGCGTCGGCGACGTTGAAGGTCGGCCAGCCGTAGAAGCCGATGAAGTCGATCACGGAGCCGCCCAGACGGATACGGTCGATGAGGTTGCCGACCGCGCCGCCGAGGATGATGCCCAGCGCGGGCCGGTATCGCGGCGGCGCGAACATCAGAGCGACGGCCACGCCCACCGCGACCGCGGCCACCAGTACCACGACGACCGTGCCGGCGCCGGAGAACCGGCTGAACGAAATCCCGGAGTTGTAGTTGAGGTCGATGCGCAGTCCGAGGACCCACTTGTGGGGCAGGTGGTCCGCCTCGGCCCGCACGAGCCACTTGGTCAGCTGGTCGGCCGCCACGACGGCAGCCGCCAGGACAAGGGCAAGGGCGTACCCTCGCTTACTTCTTGCCACGCGGCTTCGTGACCGTGTCCAGTTCCTTGACCTCGGTGTGACCCATCGGGCAGGTCGGCTCCTTGGCCTTGCCGCCCCTACCGCCGTCGTGTACGACGATGTTGAGGGGATAGGTCGCGTTGCACCGCTTGCAGTAGGCGAGCTTCGCCATGGTGGAGTACTCCTTTGCTTGTTCAGAGCCCGAGTCTACGCCTCGCGTCGGGCAGGGTCACGCCGGAGAGGTGCAGGAGCTTTCGCCGCGAGCGACCTCCGGCGATCACGGTGACGTCGTCGCGGCGCACCTCCAGGAGCTCCGCGACGAAGCGCACGAGGGCGTCGTTGGCGCGCCCTTCGACAGGAGGTGCCGCGAGGCGCACGCGAAGACGGCCGTCGGCAACGCCGGCCAGCTGGCTGCGCCGCGCCCCGGGCGTGACCCAGACGGAAAGGCTCAGGCCGCTACGGGCTTCGGCGAGCGGCCCGGTCTCACCACTTGAACTCGTTCTCGTTCACCCCGGTGTCGACGTCGGCGAGCAGATCGTCGGTCTCGCCGAACACGATGCGTTCGCGGCTCTCCGCCGACTCCTCGTCCTCGGCTGCCGGCGAGGCGGTGCGTGAGGCCGTCACCTCGGGGTCGTCGGACGAAGTGCGCGGCGGCTGGTCCATGGTCGTGTCGGGCGCGTCGGACGGGTCCTCGCGCCGTGGAGGAGTGCCGGCCTGCACGCCGCCCCGGCCACGCTCGGGCGCGATCACGGGACTGTCCGGGACGTCTCGCTCCGCGATCCGCGGAGCCTCGTCGGCCACGACCACGTAGGGCGCCGCATGCAGCGGCTCCGCAGCCGGACGTTCGGGCTCGTGAGCTGGAGCGACGCCCGGCTCGGGCGCAGCCGACTCGCGCGCGATGGCCTCCTTGATGGCCTCGGCGTGCCGGGTGAAGTCGGTCATCGGATCGGCCGCCTGCGCCGGAGCGGTGGCCTCGGGGGTGTCCTGCAACTGGCGCAGGTAGCCCTCGATCATGCTCTTGAACTTGAAGCGGAAGTCCTCCTCGGCGCTGCGCAGCTTGGCCAGGCCTTGCTCGATGGCCTGGCGCTCCGAGTAGGCCTCGTTCACCATCTGGCGCGCCTTGAGCTCGGCGTCCTGCAAGATGAGCTGGGCCTGCTTGCTGGCGTTCTGCTTCTGCTCCTCGGCGCTGGCCTGGGCATTGATGAGAGTCTTCTGGAGCGTGTCCTCGATGCGCTTGTAGCCGGCGACCTTCTCCTCCAGCGCCTCCACGCGGTCCTGAAGGTCGATGTTCTCCTTGAAGATGCGCTCGTACTCGTCGGCGACCTCGTCGAGGAACTCATCGACCTCGACATCGGCGTAGCCGCGCATCCCGCGCTTGAACTCCTTGTGGCGGATGTCGAGCGGTGTGAGCTTCATCGTCTCCCCTCTCGGTTGCGCGGTCCGTCGCCGCGCCACGTCTTCGTCGTTCGGGCCTTAGTCCGTCCGCCGCGGGGTCCTTCGGGCCGGCGGCGGCTCAGTTGCGCTCCATGCCCTTCGTGAGCCTACGTACATTAGTGCGACGCTGCTACTTGAGCTCCTTGGCGCGCTCGGCGGCGGCGTGCACGGCGAGCGCGACCACGTCGGCGAGCTCGCGCTCCTCCAGCTTCGCGATGGCCGCCGCCGTCATGCCGCCCGGCGTCGCCGCCGACGTGATCACGGCCTCTGGGTCGCCCTCGCGGGCGATGATCGCCGCGGAGCCGTGCACGCCGGCGATGGCCAGCCTGCGGGCGACATCGGCGTCGAGGCCCCGCTTCTCTCCGGCTCGAGCGAAGTCGCGCACGAGCGTGGCGAGCATGCCCGGCATGCAGCCGGCGATGGCCGTCGCCGAGTCGAAGTGCTCTTCACCCAGCACCACCACCTCGCCGGCCAGCGCGAACAGCTCTTCCACGACGCGCTCGTGTTCGCCCAGGGTGCCCGGCACGAACAGGAACACGCCCAAGCCGAGCGCCGCTGCGACGTTGGGCATGACACGCGCCGCGTGAGCGCCGGCGGGAAGCGCGGCGCGCAGTTCCTCGAGGCTCACACCGGCCGCCACCGAGACAAGCGGCCGGCCGCCGAGCAGCGGCGCCACCTCGGCGAGCACCCCGGCCACGTCTTGCGGCCGCACGGCCACGACGACGAGGTCCGAGCCGTGGACCAGTTCCTGGAGGCTCGAGGCCACGTCCGCGCGCGCCGCTTCGGCGGCGCGCTCCGCCTGGTCCGGTATGACGTCCAAGTAAGTGAGCGCCGGCGCCTGAGGGAGCTCCGCCCGGCTCCAGCCCTGCCCGAGCGCTCGCGCGATGTGACCGGCGCCGATGAACCCGACCCTCACGGGAGCCGTCCCACGGACGCGGCTGGCAGGAGTGCCGGCGCGAGGCCGCGACCGGCGTCAGAACTGATTGAAGAAGCCCTTCTCAATGAGCCTCGCCCGCTCCTCTGCGGAGACTTCGACGTTGCGCGGCGTGAGCAGGAAGATCTTGTCGCCCACCCGCTGCATGCCGCCGTTGAGAGCGTAGGTGAGGCCGCTGCAGAAGTCGATGAGCCGTTTGGCCAGCTCGGTGTCCGACCCTTGCAGGTTGATGATCACAGGGACGTCCACCTTGAACTTGTCCGCGATCTGCTGGGCGTCGTTGAAGTTCTTCGGGATGACGAGGTGGACCTCGACGCGCGCCGGGCGTGCGGGCTCGAGCGCGCGCACCGGGGCCTGCGACGAGGCGGACGACGACGTGCGGCGTCGCGGCTCGTCGGCGAAGATGTCGTCGTAGTCGTTGCGGCTGCGCCCGCTGTTGAGTTTGCGGACGTTCGGGCGCTCCTGGTACGAGCGTTCGAGCTCTTCGTGCGGCGCGAGGGTCTCGTCCTCGTCGTACTCGTCCTCGTCATCGGCGATGCCGAAGTAGACGGCCGTCTTGTGCCACCACTCGCCTACGCCCATCAGGTCCCTCCCCTACGGGTCAGAAGAGCACGCTCCCGACCCGGACGATGGTCGCCCCTTCTTGGACGGCCACTTCGTAGTCGGCGCTGGTACCCATCGATAGCTGTGCGAAAGTATACGTGCCGCTCCACCGCGCCGAAAGCCGTTGCGCGAGTTCGCGCGCCCGCGCGAAGTAGGGGCGCGCTCCTTCGGCGTCGTCGAAGAGCGGCGGCATGCACATCAGCCCGGTGAACCGGACCTTGCCGAACGCCGCCGCCTGCTCGAGAAACGCGTCGACTTCTTCGGGCGGCACCCCGCTCTTGCTCTCCTCCCCACCGATGTTCACCTCGAGCAACACGTCGGTGGCGTTCGCGGCGCGTACCTCGATCTCCTGCACCACACTCAGGCTGGCGACCGAGTGGATGAGACTCACGACCGGCAGCACCAGCTTCGTCTTGCGGCTCTGCAGGTGGCCGATGAAGTGGTACTCGAAGGCGTCCCCATACGCTTCGTGCTTGGTGACGAGATCCTGGGCGCGGTTCTCGCCAATCAGACGGATGCCGGCGTCGCGCAGCGCGCCCAGATGCTCGGCGGCCACGTACTTGGTGGCGACGAGCACGCGTACTTCACCCGGATCGCGCCCGGCGGCACGCGCCGCGGCCGCGACGCGGGTCTCCACGCCGCCGAACCGCTCACGCACCTTGTCGACATCGGGAATGAACTGCCTGACCACTGTGGTTCCTCCTCGCGGCCCTACTTCTGTGGACCGCCCTTGGCTTCCTGCCGCCACGCCACCGCAAGGTGCCTTCCCGTGGCCCCATGGTCCCGCCGGTGCGAGAAGAAGCGCGCGTCGGAGGCTGTGCAGAGGCCGGCCACGGCGATTGAGTCCGCGGGTACGCCGGCGGACTCGAGATCGAGCCTGGCGCTGTGCCAGAGGTCGACGGTCTCCGCGCCGGCGGAGCCCGGGTACCGGCCCTCGAACCGGCGCCGCAGCTCTTCGTCCACGGCGAAACAGCACGGACCGATGCTCGGCCCGACGGCGGCGGCGACAAGGCGACCTCGCCGGCCCAGTTCCGCCGCGGCGAGGCCGCCGATGCCGGCGATCATGCCCCGCCAGCCGGCGTGGACGGTCGCGTACAGTGGTCCGTCCTCCCCCTCCGCGACGATGACGATTGGCACGCAGTCGGCGTAGCTGACGGCCAGGCCGAGACCCGCCGCGGCGGTCAGCAGCCCGTCGTGCTCGCGGATGACGGACGGACTGTCGAACGCGCCGCGGCCCGCCTCGGCCTCCCCCACCCATCGCAGGGTCGTGCCGTGCACCTGGCCGGGCACGACCAGCCGCTCCTGCGGCACGCCGATCGCGGCGCACAGCCGCCGGCGATTCTCCAGAACGTTCGCGGGATCGTCGTTCACCGACAGCCCGAGGTTGAGGCTGTCCAGCGGCGGCGCCGAGACGCCGCCGGTCCGCGCCGGGAAGGCGACTCGCACGCCGCCCGTCCCCCACGCCAGCCAGCTGACGCCGTCGTGCTGTTCCCAGCTGAACCCTTCCATCGTCAGGTTCTTCCCGGCCTCACGGCAGCAGCTTCACGAAGAGGTTGAGCACCGCGCCGATAGTGGCGTTGTAGAAGGCCGGCACCCGCCAGATGACGAGGAACAGCAGGATGAACGTGTACGTCCCGTAGCGGTCCAGGGCGACCCAGTGCCTGTAAGCCTTCCGCGGCAGGAAGCCGCCCAGGACCCTCGACCCGTCCAGCGGCGGGACGGGGATCAGGTTGAGCGTGCCGAGGATCACGTTGAGCAGGAGCAGTTCCACGAACAGTTTGGCCACGTAGATGCTCCGCGTGTACGTGAGCCAGATCAGACCCACGGCCGCGAAGGCGACCGCGAAGTTCGTGAGCGGTCCCGCCACCCCCACCCATGCCATACCGCGCTGGCCGTCCTTGAAGTGGCGCGGGTCGACCGGCACCGGCTTGGCCCAGCCGAGGAAGGCCGTCCCGTGAGACAGCAGGTAGCTGCCTGCCAGCATGAGGGTGCCCCAGGTGTCCATGTGCCTGACGGGGTTGAGCGACAGGCGGCCGTAGGCCTTGGCCGTAGGGTCGCCGAGCAGGTAGGCGACCCAGCCGTGCGCGAGCTCGTGCAGCACGAGACTGATGATCAGCAGAGGCGAGATGATGAGAAACTGGACGATGAGGTTCGCGTCGGTCAAGCGGGCTCCCGCATCTGCGCCGCGGCCTCGAGCTCTTCCGATCGGCCGGCGACGACGCCGTTGAGTTTGAGGTGCAGCACACTGCGCAGGACGTCGCCCATGCTCGGGCCGGCGACGAAGCCCAGCCGGATGAGGTCGTCACCGCGGATCTCGAGGCGCACGTGCCGGCTGACGTCGAGGAAGTGCGCGAGGCGATCGGCGGCGATGCCCGACGCGTCGAGCGTCATCGCCGCCACTACGGCCTCGAGCGGCTCGGTGGCCGCCAGATCGTAGAGTTCCGCCTCGCTGGGGCCGCGAAGAGCGCGGTCGAGCAGGCGGCGGGCCACGACCTGCGCGCGGGCGAGGACGGAGGCGTCCTGCCCGCGCAGGCGCATGCGCCGGGCCCAGGCGGCGATCTCCTCCGGGTCCAGGTCGCGTAGCAGCCAGACGAGGCGCAGACGCCAGGCCGGCACTTCCGCCCCGAGCGCGTGGCCGCGGCGAAGCACGTCGCTGCGCTTGACCAGCGCGCGCGTGGGCTCGTCCACGCGCAGACGGCCGTGCACGGCCGGCCAGACGCCGAGATCCTCGGCGCGCCGCAGCGCGAAGTCGACTTTGTCCTCGTCGAGGAGGCTGACGAGCTCGTCCCTGAGACGCGCCGACGACAGGTCGCCGACGAGGTCCATGGCGCAGCAGGCGCGGGCGAGGTTCAGCGTGTGCTCATCCATGCGCAGGCCGTAGCGGCTCTCGTAGCGTATGGCGCGCAGGATACGCGTGGGGTCCTCGATGAAGCTCAGGTTGTGAAGCACCACGATGCGGCGGGCCAGCAGGTCCTCGCGCCCGCCGAAGAAGTCGAACAGGTCGCCGAAGGTCTCGGGCTTGAGCGACACCGCCATGGCGTTGATGCTGAAGTCGCGGCGCGCCAGGTCGCTGCGGATGCTCGCGTGCTCCACCTTGGGCAGCGCACCCGGGTGCTCGTAGGACTCGGCCCGGGTGGAGGCCACGTCGACCTTGAGCCGGCCCGCCGCCGTGTCCGCCACCACCACGGCGGTGCCGAACTTCTCGTGCGGGCGCACGTGGCCTTTGAGGCGGCCGGCGAGCTCGGTGGCGAAGGCGATGCCGTCGCCCTCCACGGCGAGGTCCACGTCGAACCCCGGCTCGCCGAGCAGCAGGTCGCGCACGGCGCCGCCGACGAGGTAGCAGCCGCGCACGCCGGCGGCGACGGCCTGGACGTGGCGGAACAGCTCGTCCAGGCCCAATTCTCCGAGCGAGCCCGCCAGGTTCACCGTCGGCGGGGCGGCGGGCTCGGGCGCGGGCTCCCCCGCCACCGAGCGCCGGGACACCACGCCGATCAGTCCGGAGAGCTCGACCGCCTCGGCCACGTCCTCGGCGGGGCGGACGGCCACGACCGGCAGCCACCCCACCTCGTCCTGGGCCAGACGTAGCGCTACCCGCTCCAGCGGAGCCTCCGCCCACACCAGAGGGACGCGCCCCGTCATCACAGCCTTGACCGGGGCGTGACCCAGCCCGTGGGCGGAGGCGCGGTCGAGATCGGCCAGCGTCACGCGCCCCACGAGCCTCGCGTCGCGCGTGACGCCGACGCCTCCGAGCGCATCGCGGCGGCACTGCAGGGCGGCCTCGTCTACCGGCGCCGTTTCGGGAAGCACGGGCGGACCGGCCTCGAGCGCTTCTCGCGCGACCCTGGTCGGGGCCACAGCGGCCGGGACAGCCGCCGCGACCGCCGCCGCCACATCCTCGAGCCGCGCGTCCTTCACGACGGCGGAGGCAGCGGCGGTGTGCCCGCCGCCGCCGACGGCGCGCAGGGCGGCGGCCACGTCCACCCGGCCGCCGCGGCTCCGCGCCGTGACGAAGATGCGGCCCTCCATCTCGACCAGCAGGAAGTAGGCGTCCGCGCCGGTCAGGTCCATCACCCGGTGGGCCACCACGCTGACGCCCTCCACGTACAGGTCCTCGTGAAGCGCGGACAGCAGCACCGTCGCCTCGAGGATGGGCAGCTCCGCCGCCGCGCCGAGCGCCGCCCCCAGCGTGACACGCTGGGCAGACGTGAGCGCGTTGGTCAGCCACTTCTCCAGAAGCTCGGTGTCCGCGCCGGCTCGCATGCAGAACGCCAGCGCCTCGGCGTCGCGGGTCGTCGTGGTGGCGAAGGTGAGTGAGCCTGTGTCCTCGTGGATGCCGAGCGCGAACACCGTGGCTTCGAACGGCGTCACGGGGATGCCGCGCTCGGCGATGATGCGCACGAGCAGCGTGACCAGCGAGCCGTCGCCGGAGCTCACCAGGGCGCCGGGCTGCAGATAGTCGGGCAGATCGCCCGGGTGGGCGTGGTGGTCGAACGCGACGACCTGCACCCCCTGCCGGCCGCACAGGTCGCCGAGGTCGCCGAGGCGGTTCGCGTGGACGGTGTCGACAAGGATGAGCCTCCGCACGCTGTCACGGTCCACGTCCGTCGGATCGATCACCGGTATGGCGTCGGCGTAGAGCGCCTGGAACTCACGAACGTTGCGGTTCACCGCTCCTCCGAGGCTGATCTGAGCCTCTGGATACAGCTTGTGTGCCGCGACCATGGCCGCGAAGGCGTCGAAGTCGGTGTTGCTGTGTGTGGCGATGAGTTCGGGCGTACGCATGCACGGAGTATACGCGGGAGGCTGGGGACGGCTGCGGCCGGAAGATCGGAGCGCGGCCCCTTCAAGCCTTGAGCAGCCAGCCCAGCTCGTGGCCGAAAGCCGCGTCCACGGCGTCCTTCAGCGGCCCGTTGACGGGGCCCGTGAGGCCGGGGTCGCCGGCGAGGATCCCGGCCGCCAGCTCCCGGGCGCGAAGCAGGGCGGCACGGTCCCGCGCCAGGCGGGCGAGCTTGAGGTCCGGCACGCCCGCCTGGCGCGCGCCCATCACCTGGCCCTCGCCGCGGATCTCCAGGTCCCTGTCGGCGAGCTCGAATCCGTCGTTGGTCTCGAGCAGCGCCTCCAGCCTCGCCTGGGCGCTGCCCGTCTCGCTGCTCGAGAAGAGCAGGCAGTAGGACTTCTCGCTTCCCCGCCCCACCCTGCCGCGCAGCTGGTGCAGCTGAGCCAGGCCGAACCGATCCGCGCCCTCCACGATCATCACCGTGGCGTTGGAGACGTCGATGCCCACCTCGATGAGACTGGTGGAAACGAGCACGTCGAGGTCGCCGGTCTTGAACGCCCGCATGACCGCGTCGCGGTCCGCCGACTTGAGCTGGCCGTGCACCACCGCGACACGCGCGTCGCGGAACGGCCCGGCCTGCAACCTCTCCGCCTCAGCGACGGCGGTGGCGGCGTCGATCGACTCCGACTCGTCGATGGCAGGGCAGACGACGTAGACCTGCCTGCCCCGGGCGATCTGTTTGCGCACGAAGTCGTAGCCGGCCTCTCGCTTCTCCTCGTCCACCAGCCGGGTGACGATGGGCTGCCGCCCGGAAGGGACGCCGGCGACGGTCGTGACGTCCAGGTCGCCGAACACCGTGAGCGCGAGAGTACGTGGGATCGGCGTAGCGGTCATGTGCAGCACGTGCGGCGCGAGCCCGTCCCGCTCCGCGCGCCTCACCAGCGCGTCGCGCTGCTCGACCCCGAAGCGGTGCTGCTCGTCCACGACCAGCAGCGCCAGGCTCGCGAAACGCACGTCGCCCTGCAGCAGCGCGTGCGTGCCGATGGCGATGCGCGTCTCGCCGGACTCGAGCCGCGCGAGCGCCTCACGCCGTTCCTTGGCGGTCAGCGACGCGGTGACGAGCTCGGAGGACGCGAGGGGGCCGATGAAGCGCGCGGCGGTCTCGGCGTGCTGAGCGGCGAGCGTCTCCGTCGGAGCCAGGAGAACGCCCTGGTGGCCGGCCTCCGCCGCCCGCACCAGGCAGTAGAGGGCGACGACCGTCTTGCCAGAGCCCACGTCGCCCTGCAGCAGCCTGCGCATCGGCTCCTGCCGGGTCATGTCGGCCTCCAGCTCGTCCAGCGCCGCCAGCTGGTACGACGTCAGTTCGAACGGCAGCCCGTCCAGAAACGCGTGTGCCGGCGTCCCAGGCTCCGGCAGCGCCGGCGCCCGCACGCGGGCCTGCTGTTCCCGCTTGTGCAGCAGCAGGCCCGTTTGCATGAGCAACAGCTCTTCCAGCACCAGGCGCTCTCGCGCGCGGCGCGCCTCCGCGAGAGTGCGCGGCAGGTGCACGGCCGTGACGGCGTCGGCCCGGCCGGGCAAGCCCTCGTGCACCAGCAGCTCCGCCGGCAGCGGGTCCGGCAGCCGGCGCATCACGGGCGCGAGCTGATGGACCAGCCCGCGCAGGAGCTTCGCCGAGACCTGCTCGCTGGCGGGATACACGGGCACGACGCCCTCGGTGTGCACTCCCTCCCCGGCTTCCTCCTCGAGGATCTCGTGACCCTTGACCACGAACTGCTGACGCCCACTCTGCGGCCGGAAGACGCCACGGACGCTCAGCCTCATGCCCTCGGTGAGCACCTTGGTCAGGTACTTCTGGTTGAACCAGACCGCCTCGACGGCCCCAGTGTCGTCGCGCAGCAGCACCTTGACGATGTCCACGCGGCGGCGCGCGGTACGCTCCGCGCGCACGCGTACGACCTCGCCGCGGATCGTCGCCTCCTCGCCCACCTTGAGGTCGCGGATGGCCTTGCGGTCGCGGAAGTCCTCGTAGCGGCGGGGGAAGTGTCCCACGAGGTCGCCTACGGTCTCCAGCCCGAACGTCCTGAGGCGACGGGCGACGTTGGGGGTGACGTGCTCGAGTTCGGCCAGCGGGCGCTCAAGCGCTGCGGGGTCGAAGAAGAGGCGGGTGACCGGCGGTCGTTCGTCGTGCCGACCGCCGCCGAAGCGGAGCGGAAGTTGCTGCCCGGTCACTCCACGATCATACCCATGGCCGCCGTGCCGGGGCCGATGTGCGTGCCCACGACGGCGGCGACATGGCCCTGGAAGGCGAAATGGGAGTTGGGGCGGATGCGCTCGATGAGCTCGCGGATCTGCTGCGGCTCCTCATCGTTGTCCGCGTCGATGGTACAGAACCACAGTTCGTCGTCCGGTTTGCTCCGCTCCTCGACGTAGCGCTGGATGGCGGCGAAGGCCTTCTTCTGGCCGCGGACCTTGGCGTAGCCGGTCATGGTGCCGTCGACGACGTGGATGATCGGCTTGATGTCGAAGACGCCGCCCACGAACGAGGCGGCGAGGCCGATGCGGCCGCCGCGACGCAGGTACTCCAGGGTCGCGGCGTGGATGAGCACGTGCGACTCGTCGCGGAACTTCTCCACGTAGGCCTTCGCCTCGGCAAGCGTGCACCCCACGGCGAGGCGCGCGCGCAGCCTCTCGGCGCCGAGGGACAGCGTGCTCGTCACGGTGCGCAGGTCGTAGACGTAGACGTTGTCGAACTCCTGCGCCGCCTGCTCCGCGGCGCGCACGGTGCCGCTCATCTCCCCGGAGATGTGGAGGGAGAAGACATGCTCGTAACTGCGGAGGGCCTCCTCGTAGACGGCCACGAACTCGCCGGCCGTAGGCTGCGAGGTGGTCGGCAGGATGTCCGTCGCCTTGAGCTTGGCGAAGAACTCCTTGTAGGTCATGTCGACGCCGTCCCGGAACATCTGATCGCCGAAGTGGACCTTGAGCGGTACCAGGTAGAGGCCCGCCTGCTCGAAGTAGCCGTCGGGCGGGTCGCAGGTCGAGTCGAGGACGACGGCGGTGTTCTCGAGCGTGAGCCGGTCGGTCTCCGTCATAGACGACGCTCCTTCAGCGCGCCCGGCGATGATTCGTCGTTCACTCGGCGCTCGCAAGGATCGGGTACAGGGGCTGCCCGCCCTCATGGAAGCTGACTTCCGCGTCGGGCGAGACACGTTCGACTACCTCTTCGAGCTGTTCGCGCGTGACGCCGGACCCGTTGAGCGCCGTGAGTACGGTGACGTACTCCGCGCCTCCGCGGGCGAACTCCTCGAGCACGCCGGCGAAGGCCGTAAGAATGTCGTCGGCGGCGGCCACCAGACTTCCGTCCACGATGCCCATGGCCTGCCCCATCCTGACCTCCAGCCCGTCGAGCTCGGAGTCGCGCACGGCGTGCGTGACCTCCGCGTAGCGAACGCCCACGATGGCGTCCTGCATGAGGCGGGCGTTGCCCACGGCGTCCTGGCCGGGATCGAACGCCACCATGGCCGCGAGGCCGCTCGGGATGGATCTGGACGGGACCACGGCGATGTGCAGCGCGCTCATGCCCGCGGCCTGCTCGGCGGTGAGGATGACGTTGCCGTTGTTGGGCAGGATGACGACCTCTTCGACGCCGAGCTCCTCGACCGCCTTGAGCAACTGCGCCGCGCTGGGGTTCATGGACTGGCCGCCGTCGACGATGGCGTGGCAGCCCAGCTCCCGGAACAGCTGCTGGTTTCCGGCGCCGGCGACGACGGCGACGACCACGGCGCCGCCATCTCCGACCTCCGGGGCACCCGAAGCGGTCGCGAGCCGCTCGTCGCGGTCGCGCGTCTGCGCATGCATGTCGTTGATCTCGATGTCGCCGATGGCGCCGTACTTGATGGCCTCGCTGAGCACCACGCCCGGGTCGTTGACGTGCACGTGCACCTTGACGGCGTGCTCGTCGCCGACCACCAGGGCGCTGTCGCCCAGCGGGAGGATGAACGCCTCGAAAGCCTCGCGGTCGACGCTCTCTCCGGTGATCAGGAAGCTGGTGCAGTAGCGGAACGCGGAAAGCTCGCTGGGCTCGTCGACGACCACGCGGCGCTCCGGCTGCACGCGCTGCTTCAGGGCCACGCCGGCGGCGCGCGCCACGAGGCGCGCCCCCGCTGCGAGCGTGCCGCCGCGCATGAGGTCCTCGATGCCCGTCGCGAGCCCGCGGAAGAGCACCAAGAGCCCATAGCCGCCGGCGTCGACGACGCCGGCCTTCTGCAGGGCCGGCAGCTGGGCGGTCGTGTTCTCGACCGCGACCCTGCCGGCCTCCTCCACTGCCGCGAGCAGGTGCTCGAGCCCAAGGCCGTCGGGCACCGCCTGCGCGGCCGTCGCCATCTCGCGGATGACGGTGAGCATGGTGCCCTCGACCGGCGTCTTCACGGCGCGGTACGCGGCGTGCTGCCCCTCGAGCACCGCACGCTTGAAGACCGCCGTGTCGAGCGAGTTGGCCTGACCCCAGACGTCGCAGATGCCGCGCACGATCTGGGAGAGGATGACCCCGGAGTTGCCGCGGGCGCCCATGAGCGAGCCCTTGGTGACTGCGGCGGCCACCGACGGGATGTCGGTGACGTCGCTCTGTTCGAGCTCCTCGACCACGGCGCGCACGGTGAGCGCCATGTTGGTGCCGGTGTCCCCGTCGGGGACGGGGTAGACGTTGAGGTCGTTGATGAACTGGCGCTCAGCCTCGACGGCCTCGAGCGCGGACTGGATGACTCCGACGGCGGCGGTGCGTACGGCGATCAATCCTGGAGGTCCTCGACGCGCACGTTGATCTCGCCGACAGGGACGCCGCCCACACGCTCGACCTGGTAGCGCACCTGCTCCTGCAGGTTGGCCGTGACCTGGGCTATGTTGACGCCGCGCTCCATGACTACGTGGAGGCCGATGTCCACCCTGCCGTCACCGACCTCGAGCTCCACGCCCTCGCTCACCTCGTTCAACGAGCCTCGGAAGAAGTGCGCGATCTTCTTGACCGGCGACTCCTGCATGGCGACCACGCCGTAGGTGGTGCGGGCCGCCTTGCCGGCGAGCTTGGCGACGACCTGCCGGGCGACGGTGACACCCCCGATGAGGTCCGGCCCCTGGAAGGGGAGCCTGAGGTCAGCCTGCGACATGCACCCTCCTCAGCTCTGGGGGCCGGTGAGCTGGTTGAGCTCGGCGACCACGACATCCGGATCGACCTGGTGCAGGATCGCGCCGGCCTCGATGGTCTCCGACTGTGCCCCGATGCACAGGCAACACGCCATGCCGTGACTCTCGAAGACGGCCCGCGCTTTCGGGTCTCTCTCGAGCGCCTCGAAGATGGACATGTCTCTGGTGTAGTCCATGGATGAGGCGTTACCCCCGTTTGCGTTCCCCAACCGGCTGAAGGATACTAGCGCGACTGTTCAGCAAGCAAGCCGAGGAACACCCATGTCCAAGATCTGCGTGGCCTGCGGTAAGACTCCCGCTATCGGCAACAATGTGAGCCACTCTCATCGCCACACGAAGCGCCGCTTCGACCCGAACCTCCAGCGCGTGCGCATCCTCGTGGACGGGCACCCGAAGAACGCCTACGTGTGCGCCCGCTGTCTCAAGTCGGGCAAGGTCGCCAAGGCCGTCTAGCCCGCCCGATTGCGGCCGACGCGGCGAAGCGGTCAGAAACGGATCGGCCGCAGCAGCCGGCCCAAGCGAGCCTTGCGGCACAGTAGCACACGTCGAGCCCCGCTCCGGCGGGGCTCTTGCGTTGGCGGACCAGTGGTCGACGTGACGAGCTCATCGTTCACCCTGCTCGGCGCGAGAACCGCGCCGACCGTGACGAGGTGCCGTTGCTGGTAGCCGCCCCAAGCCTGATGTCGCCGGACTCCTCTGGCGTCAGGACCGTGAGGCTCAGTCGTATGCGAGCCGGGTCTCCTCGTCGGTCAGCACGTGTTCGATGCGGCGTTTCCACTCGGAGGACTCCCACGTTCCCAGTGCCTGATGGGTCAGATAGTAGTTTTGGGGGATCGGGTGCGTGCCCATCACGACCGGCAGCCCGTACTTGGCAGGCAGGAACTCGCTGAACGCGTCGACGCTGGGGCAGGGCGGATAGCCGACGACCAGACCGGTGGCCAGGTGGATCACTTCGGCGCCGTTCTTCTTCATCTCAGCGGGGGCGTACTCGATGTTGCCGCCGGGGCAGCCGCCGCAGGTGGTGAACCCCACCAGTTCGATGTCCTCCCCTTCGTATATGGCGAACGCACCGTCGCGGTTGCGCATGGCACGCAGGCATTTCCCACCGGCACACGTGTGATAGCGGTCACAGATGATGATGCCCAGCTTCTTCATGACCCGCCTCCAGCAGCGAATGGGCGGCGCGCGCACAGGACCCGACACGGACGCCGAAGGGCCGTCGACCCTGAACGAATCATACAGTGATGCTCATGGCAGTGACGCCTCCGGCCCGCGGGCGGTCGTTCTGTCGCAGCAGGGCAGGAAGTTCGCGATCATCGTAGGGCTGCGGGTGCTTCCTCCGATCGTCGCGGCGCTTGAGGGGCGCGCACTCGATGGGTGGCGCTCTGATGAGGGACTGGGTGCCTCGATGACAGCCGGCCCCCGGCGGCACGGCGACGACATCGACCAGGCGAGAGCACCGCCTGGTCCCGGTCACTTCACGAGGCCGCGTCTGTCGAACTCTTCGCGGGTAGCTTCCATGATCTTTCGGCAGACCTGCGCACCTGGGCTCGTGTCGTCCTCCGGCGGCACGGCATCGCGGAGAAACGCGGCAAGGTCCGCGTAGCCCAGGAAGGCCATGTCCAGGCTTGCGACAATCGCCATAAAACGATCTTCGTGCCTGTGAAAACGAGTCGGCTGCGCGGCCAAGAAGGGGGCCGGGTCCACGCGGGCGAGCGCGAGCTTCAACTCGGTCACCGACGAGTAGTGCTCCCGCCACTGACTCGGGAAGTCCCTCGCGCCGACCAAGACGAGACAGTGACGACGGGGCGCGCCCACGTACATCTCCACCGCGAGCCCCAGAAGGGCGTGCCTGAGAACGTCCGTCAGGCTGCCCTCGGCCTCCTGCCTCAGCTCGATCGCGACGGCCTCGATCTCTGACACGAAGAGGAGGTCGGGCCGTACGGCGTCCTCGAGAAGGGGGCCGATGTCTGCGTCGTCGGGGCCATAGAGAGTGAATGGATGGTTGAAGCGACGCACGAACAATGACGTGAAGAGTTCGTTGCGCAGGGAGATAGGCGCCAGCAGGAAGAACTGACAAAGGTCACTCGCCGTCTGGTCAGCTGCCATGTGCCCCTCAGCCGAGGTCGTGCCTCCTACTTCGTGCCGAAGAGGCGGTCGCCGGCGTCGCCCAGACCCGGGACGATGTAAGCCTGCTCGTTGAGGTGAGAGTCGAGCGAGGCCACGTACACGTTCACGTCCGCATGCTGTCGATTGAATGCGCGCATCCCTTCAGGCGCGCCGACTAGCGCGAGGAATCGAATGTCACCGTTGGGGACGCCCCGAGCGTTCAAGACTCCGACGGCGTGCGACGCGGAGTTGCCGGTAGCGAGCATCGGGTCGACGAGGATGAACGTACGCCCCTCGACCTCGGGAAGCTTCACGAGGTACTCGTGCGGCATCTTGGTCTCCGGATCTCGGTACAGGCCGATATGGCCTACGCGCGCACCCGGCACGAGCTCAAGGAGACCGTCGGCCATGCCGACGCCAGCCCTCAGGATCGGCACTATCGCGAGCTTCTTGCCGGCGATCACCGGTGCGACCATCTCGGTCAGAGGTGTGAAGATGGTCTCCTCGGTCAGCGGCAAGTGGCGCGTCACTTCGTAGCCCATGAGAAGCGCGATCTCTCGGAGAAGCTGTCGGAACGTGCGGGTCGACGTCTTGACGTTCCGCATGTGGGTCAACTTATGCTGGATCAGAGGGTGGTCGAGGATGAAGAGGTTCGGGAACTCATCATTTTGGTGCACGTCACGTCACCTTCCTTGCTCCACGCTGGTCTGCACGTCCTTACTCGGAGCATCGACACGAGCTCCTCGGCATTCTCATAGAACGCCCCCACGCCCGGACAGCACGATTGCATTCTAGGGTACCTGTCGGCAGAGACCGGTTCCAGACCACTGACGGTTCGAGGCTCACTGGGAGCGATGCTTGCGCCACTAACGTCGCGAGCGAGTGGGTAGACTTCGGCAAGAAGCCCTGCGGTTGTCCAAGGGCCGGTCGAGACCGAGGGAGTCATCATGGCCATCATAAAGGGGTCCATCGAAGCAGACGTGCCGCTCGAGTTCGCGGATCTCGAGTGGAGCCAGTTCGTGCTCGAGTCCCTCTGCTGCAACTATTCGCGAGGGTTCGCCGACGTCGAGCCGCTGATTGACGAAGCGGACATGGACGCAGCCGAGGTCAAGTTCGAGACCGAGGGTGACCGGCTGGTCAAGGTGACGGTCGAACTCGACTACACGCCGCGATCCACCGACGCCGCCGCGGCGGAGATCGCCCACGCCGAGGGGACTCTCCGCCGCGACCTTGAGAAGTACCGCCAGTTCTTGCTCGAGCGCTATGCCCGGGAGAGCGTGCGGCCAAGCTAGGCGTGCGCCGGCTCCGCCCATCAGCAACGCTCGCCGATGCCGGCGGCCAGGACAGGAGCGGACTCTCTCGGCGGGGCAGCGGTGATTGGCCGGCGGCGACGGGGACTGCGGCGGACGGCGACTACGCGCTCAGTCGCCCTCCCGTTCTGGACAGGGCCGGCCGTTCGGCGGAGGTACAACGATGCACCACCAGACCGTGGCGTGGCTCTTCGTCATCGCGGTCGCGCTCGCCGTTGCCGCCGTCATCGTGGTGGCGATCATGGACGCGCGGCGCAAGTAGCATTGCCGCGCGCGGCGCCGAGAGACGCGGGCAAAGCCTTCCCCACCCAGCGCGGATCGCCCGTCAGGGCAGCGTCTTCGCCAGGTTGGCCATCTCCAGCGCGGTAGCCGCTGACGACCAGCCCTTGTTGCCGGCCTTGGTGCCCGCGCGCTCGATGGCCTGCTCGATCGTGTCGGTCGTGAGCACGCCGAACACGACGGGGACGCCGGTGTCGAGGCTGATCTTGGCGATGCCCTTGGCGGCCTCACCGGCCACGTAGTCGAAGTGAGGTGTGCCGCCGCGGATGACCGCGCCGAGGCAGATCACCGCGTCGTACTTGCCGCTCTCGGCCAGCTTCTTGGCCACCAGCGGCATCTCGAACGCTCCCGGCACCCAAGCGGCGTCCACGTCGCCGTCGGCGACGTCGTGACGGCGCAGGCAGTCGATGGCGCCCTCGTAGAGTCGTCCCGATATGAGCTCGTTGAAGCGCCCCACCACGAGGCCGAACTTCAGCCCCTTGCCGTTCAGTTTGCCTTCGTACGTCGTCATTGGTCGGCTCCTTTGGCGATTCGTCCGCGGTGTGCTGGTCAACCCTCGAGGCCTTCGTCCTGGCCGAAGAGGTCCTCGTGCTCGAGCATGTGGCCCATCTTGTCGCGCTTGGTGCGCAGATAGGTCAGGTTGTCCTCCTGCGGGGCGAACTCGATCGGCTCGCGGCCCGTCACGCGCAACCCGTAGCCCTCCAGCGCGACGATCTTCTTGGGGTTGTTGGTCATGATGCGGATGGTCGAGAGGCCGAGGTCGGCGAGGATCTGAGCGCCGGTGCCGTAGTCGCGCAGGTCCGGCGCGAAGCCCAGCTCCACGTTGGCCTCCACGGTGTCGTAGCCCTGCTCCTGCAGCGCGTAAGCCTTGAGCTTGTTGATCAGGCCGATGCCGCGTCCCTCCTGGCGCATGTACAGGACGACTCCCTCGCCCTCCTCCTCAATGCGGCGCAGGGCCTCGGCGAGCTGCTCGCCGCAGTCGCAACGCAGAGAGCCGAACGTGTCGCCGGTGAGACACTCGGAGTGCACCCTCACCAGCACGTCCTTCTTGCCGGCCACGTCGCCCTTGACGATGGCCACGTGGTGGCTGCCGTCCAGGACCGACTCGTAGCCGATGGCCTTGAAGTCGCCGTACTTCGTGGGCATCGCCACGGTCGCCGCGCGTCGCACCAGGTGCTCGTTGCGGCGCCTGTACTTGATGAGGTCGGCGACGGTGATGATCTTGAGGCCGTGTTTGCGCGCGTAGGGGATGAGGTCGGGCACGCGCGCCATGGTGCCGTCGTCGTTCATGATCTCGCAGATGACGCCGGAAGGGTTGAGGCGCGCGAGGCGCGCGAGGTCCACGGCTGCTTCGGTCTGCCCCGAGCGCTCGAGCACGCCTCCCGGCCGGGCCATGAGCGGGAACACGTGGCCCGGCTGCACGAGATCGGCGGGTCCGGACTCGGGGTCGATGGCGACCTGGATGGTGTGCGCCCGGTCGGCCGCCGAGATGCCGGTGGTCACGCCTTCTCGCGCCTCGACGGAGACGGTGAAGGCGGTCTGCAGGCGCGCCTCGTTGTGGCTGGTCATCGGCGGCAGCTCGAGCTCCGAGCACCGCTGCGGCGTGAGCGTCAGGCAGATGAGGCCACGGCCCTCCTTGGCCATGAAGTTGATGTTCTCGGCGGTGGCGAACTGGGCGGCCATGGTCAGGTCGCCCTCGTTCTCCCGGTCCTCGTCGTCGCAGACGATGATCATGCGACCGGCACGAAGGTCCTCGACCGCGTCGTCGATGGTCGCGAACGGCTCGCGCGGCGGGGCTTGTCCTTCGGCCGCAACGGCCGTCTGGTCGTCGTGCTGGTCCACACTCATCAGAACCCCGCTTCCGCTAGCTTCTCCCAGGTGAGCCCGCCCTCGGGCTTGTGCCCGGCGACGAACGCATACACGTACTTGGCGATCACGTCGGCTTCCAGGTTGACCCGCGAACCCGTAGTGAGACGACCCAGGGTGGTCACCTCGGCGGTATGCGGGATGAGCGAGACCCGCAGGCGCTCGCCCGTGACCCCGACGACGGTGAGACTGACACCGTCCATCGCCACCGAGCCCTGGTCCACGGTCACGCGCGAGACCGCCTCCGGCGCCTCGAGCTCCACCACCAGGGCGTTGTCCTCCGGCGTGACCGACGTGACCGTGCCCACGCCGTCGACGTGGCCGCTCACGAGGTGCCCGCCGAGGCGGGAGCGCAGCGTGAGCGCGCGCTCGAGGTTCAGCCGGTCGCCGGGGCGGCGCTCCGAGAGCGTGGTCCGGCGTACCGTCTCGGGCATGGCGTCGGCGCTGAAGCCGCCGGCTCGCAGCGCCGTGACGGTGAGGCAGACGCCGTCGGTGAGGATGCTGTCGCCGACCGCGGCGTCCTCGATCACGACGGCGGCATCGAACTCGAGGACCACACTCTGGGCGCCGGACGTGATGCGCCGCAGCGTGCCGACCTCCTCGACGATCCCGGTGAACATCAGGCGCCGCCTTTCACGATGGTCCCGCTCAGCAGGAGGTCGTCGCAGACGGGCCGCCACGTGACGTCGGTGAGCCGCCAGGCGTGGTCGACCGCATGGACGGCAGGCGCCGCGAACAGGTCGGGCGCGCCGCGCCCGACGATGAGCGGCGCCACGAACAGCAGCATGCGGTCGATGAGGTCTGCGGCGAGGAGCGCGCCGGCCAGCGTCGGCCCGCCTTCACAGAGCACGTCCAGCAGTCCCAGCCCGGCCAGCGCCTCGAGCGCTCCGCGGAGGCCGCTCTCCCCCACTTCGACGAGCTCCGCGCCGCGGGCCTCCAGCAGCCGGCGCGCGGCCGCGCTGGTCTTCTCGGCGACCACGATGGTGCGCGTCTCACGCGCGGTCGCCAGCACCTTGGCCTCGGGCGGCAGCTCTCCGCCGTGCGTGATGACCACGCGGGCAGGGTCGCGGCCGTCCGCCAGCCGCACCGTGAGCTCGGGGTCGTCCCTGCGCACCGTGCCGGCTCCCACCATTACCGCGTCCGCGCGGGCGCGCAACTCGTGCACGGCTCGCCGGCTGTCCAGACAGCTGATCCAGCGCGCGTCGCCGCCGCCGGCGGCGACCTTGCCGTCAAGGGTGACGGCCGCCTTGTAAGTGACGAGCGGAAGCCCGTCGCGATGGAACTTCAGGAAGGGGGCGTTCTGCTCACGGGCGCGCGCCCCGAAGCGTTCGTCCGCGAGCTCGACCTCAACGCCGCCGTCGCGCAGCTTCTGCAGTCCGCGACCGTCGACCTGAGGGTTGGGGTCGCGGAGCGCCACGACGGCGCGCGAGACACCCGCCGCCACGAGCGCGTCCGCGCAAGGCGGTGTCTTGCCCTGGTGACTGCACGGCTCGAGCGTGCAGTACAGGGTCGCGCCTCTGGCGACCTCTCCGGCCTCGGACAGCGCAACGGCCTCTGCGTGCGGCTCTCCGGGAGCCCGGTGCCATCCGCGGCCGACCACGGTCCCCTCGCGCACGAGCACGGCTCCGACCAGCGGGTTGGGGTGCGTGCTGCCCCGGCCTCGCTCAGCGAGGTCGAAGGCCTCTCCCATGTACTGCTCGTCTTCCATACAAAAGACCCCGAAGCATGCGCTCCAGGGCCGACGACGCCGAGACGCCGTACCTGCTTCTCTCATCCGGACTATGACCGTCGGCCCAGGAATCTCACCTGGTCGGCCCCTCTCGGGGTTCGCGGGCTGTACCGCCGGTGGGGACTTTCACCCCGCCCTGAAGCAGCGTTTGGTCGTGCGCTATGGATTATACGCCGCTCGCGGCGGCCTGCGCCACTGCCGTGAACCGCTCCTCGATGTCGGGACCCCCGAAGACGCTGGAGCCGGCGACCAGCCAGGTCGCGCCGGCGCCGACCAACGTGCCGGCGTTGACCTCGCTCACGCCGCCGTCGACCTCGATGATGACGTCCTCGGGCAGGAAGGCGCGGGCGCGGGCGATCTTGTCCGTGGAGGTCGGGATGAAGCTCTGCCCGCCGAAGCCCGGGTTGACCGACATGACGACCACGAGGTCGCAGAAGTACTTGACCTCGGAAAGGGTCTCGATGGGCGTCGCCGGGTTGAGCGCGACCCCGGCTAGTGCGCCGGCTTCGCGGATCTGGCTCAAGACGCGGTGCAGGTGCGGACAGGCCTCTTGGTGCACCACGACCACGTCGGCGCCCGCCTCGACGAACTCGAACACGAAATCCTCGGGGTGCTCGATCATGAGGTGGACGTCGAGCAGTGCCCCGGCCCCGTGCACGAGCGGCGCGATGGCCCGGGCCACAAGCGGGCCGATTGTGATGTTCGGAACGAACCGGCCGTCCATCACGTCGAAGTGGATGACGCGTGCGCCGGCGTTGATGACCGTCTCGACGTCCTCACCCAGGCGGCTGAAGTCGGCGGAGAGGATGGACGGCGCCACGTTGATGCTCCGCAGGATGTCTTCCACCGCTCCTCCAGTACGTCGTCTCCGCGGCCGTGCGCCGCGACGGTATTCTATCTTGCCCGGCGGCGCAGGCGGGCGACGAAGAAGCCGGTGGAGCCGGCGTCGGGCGGCAGCAGGAGCAGGAAGCCGCCCGCCTCCGGATGCGCCAGGCCCGGCCAGACCGCGCCGAGGTCATCGGCGGCCCAGCCGCCTCCGGCGAGCAAGGGCTCGACCACGCCGAGCGTCTCGGCGCGCGTGACCGTGCAGACGGCGTACGTGAGCGCGCCGCCGGGCTTGACCAGGGCGGCGGCGCGCGCCAGAAGCCGCGCCTGTAGCTTCGCCAGGCGCGGCACGTCCTGCAGGTGCCGCCGCCAGCGCAGGTCCGCGCGCGACCCGAGCGTGCCGAGCCCCGTGCACGGCGCGTCGAGCAGCACGGCGTCAAAGGTGCCGTCCCACGACTCCGAAAGCTCGAGCGCGTCGGCGCGGACCACTTCCACGGCGTCGGCGCCCAGGCGCGTGAGATTGGCCTGGAGATCGGCCGCACGCGCCTCGTCCACCTCGACCGCGGTCACGTGGCCGGAGGGCACGAGCGCCGCCAGCTGGCTCGTCTTGGCGCCCGGTGCGGCGCACACGTCCAGCACACGCGCGCCCGGTCCCGCCACGGCTCCCGCCGCCACCATGCCGGCGACCTGCGAACCGCGTGACTGCGGAGTGACCAGGCCGCCCGTGAACGCCTGTGATCGCTCCAGCGGCGGGCCTTCGTACAGAAGCGCCTCGGGCAGTCCCTTGACTCCTCGAGTCTTGAATCCCTCCGCGGAGAGCACCTCGGCGGCCGCGTCCACCCCGCCGCGCAGCCGGTTGGCGCGCAGGCAGCGCTCCGGCGCGCTGTTGGCCGCCTCGAGCAGCTGGGCGGCGCGCTCGTCGCCGAGCTCCGCGCGCAGCAGCTTGACCAGCCAGCCCGGGTACGAGAGGCGGGCCGTCCATGCGTGGGTGCCGTTGCCGGCGCCGAGCTCCTCGAGCTTGGCGCGGCCTTCGGACGCCACCTTGCGGAGGACGGCGTTGGCGAAGCCGCGTGCCTTCTTGTTGCGTCTCGACGCCAGCGTGACGCCGTCGTCCACGGCCGCGTAGGCCGGGACGCGGTCGAGAAACAGCAGCTGGAAGGCGGTCATGCGCAGCGCTTCGCGCACGTCGGGGTGGGCGTCCTTCAACGGGGCCTTGGTGTACGCGCCGAGCACGGCGTCGACGGACGCGCGGCGCTTCACCGTGCCGTTGACGAGCTCGTTGGCGAGGCCCCGGTCGGCTGGGTTCAGCGAGGAGATCTCCGGCAGCGCGGCGGCGGACTCGTCGAGTCGCTTGCCGCTGCGGCGCAGGCGGCGGAGCGCAGCGAAGGCCGCCTCGCGTGCGGGAGCGACCTGGCGACCGGCGCCGGCCACTCCCTGCGCCCCGAGCGGTGCGTTCACGGCGCCAGCAGACTGCGTCCGGCGCCGCGCAGGAACTCGGAGGCTGTCATGCGGTTGCGGCCCTCCTGCTGCAGCTCGAGGATCTCGAGCCAGCCCTCGCCGGTCGCCATGACGAGGCGCTCGGGGCCAGCCTCGGGCACGGGTCCGTCACCCGGCCGGGCGCGCCAGACGCGCGTGCGGCGGCCGGCCAGCTCCGTGACCGCGCCGATGTGCGGCGAGAGGGCTCGCACCTGGTCGGCGATCTGGCGCGCGGGCCGGCTCCAGTCGATCTGCTTGTCGGCCGGCCCGATCTTCTCGGCATACGTGATCGTGCCGGTCTGGGGTCGCCAAACGGCGGCCCCGGCGGCCACGGCGTCCAGCGTCGCGCACACGCCCGCGACGGCCGCCGGAGCGAGCAGTTCGTAGGCCCGGCCGGCGTCCGCTTCGCGCGGCACGCTCACGGTGCGCGCGTCGCCGATGGGCCCCTCGTCCACTCCGGCGGTCATCCGCAGCGTACACACGCCGAGTTCGGTCTCGCCGGCCATCAGCGCCCGCTCGACGGGCGCCGCCCCGCGCCAGTGCGGGACCAGCGACGGGTGGACGACGATCGTCTCGATCGCGTCGAGCACGTTCGGGGCCACGATCTGCCCGTAGGCGCACGCGACGAACACTTCGGGCTCGAACGCGAGGAGCGCCTCCAGCGCCTCCGTCGCGGAAAGGCGCTCCGGCTGCAGCACCGGCACGCCCAACTCCTCGGCGGAGTGCTTGATGCGCGGCGGTCGCGGCGTGCCGTGCCGGCCGCGGGGCCGGTCGGGGTTGGTGACGAGAACGACCGGCGTGCGGCCCGCCTCGGCCAAGCCGCTCAGGACAAGCTCTGCGAACGGCGCCGTGCCCGCGTAAGCGAACCGCATGCGGCTCAGAGGCCGCCGGCCACGTCGGCGAGGCTGCCGCCCTGCTCGCGCATGGCACGCAGAGCCGCAGCGCGGGCGCTACGCGTGGTGCGGTCGACGATGAGCACGCCGTCGAGATGGTCGTTCTCGTGCTGGATGACCCGCGCCTCGAAGCCCTCGGCGCGGAAGTCCACCGGCTCGCCATACTCGTCCTGGCCGCGTACCCGCACGCCGATGGGGCGCTCCACCGGCATGGTCACCCCGGGGACGCTCAGGCAGCCCTCGTCGGACTCCTCGGTCTCCTCGGAGAACTCGTCCAGAACGGGGTTCACGAGGACACGCGGGTCGTCGTCCACGTCGTACACCAGGAGGCGCTGCAACACGCCGACCTGCGGCGCGGCGAGGCCCACCCCGGGGGCGTCGTGCATGGTGCGGATCATGCGCTTGGCCAGCTTGCGAAGGCCGCGGTCGAACTCGGTGACGTCGTGCGCGTGCTCACGCAGCACGGGGTCGCCGATGACGCGGATGTCCCTGCGCGCCTCACGCTGCCGCCGCGAGAGCTCCTGCCGGTCCGGTGTTTCTGTCTGTATCGTGTCGCTCATGACGTCAATGCTACCTCAAGCCGCTTGCACAGGCGCCGCGCGTCAGAGCCACTGGGGCTCTACGTCGGGCACGACCCGGACGCCCCGGACGGCGTACCTGTCCCGGTTCGCCGCCAGCCAGTCGCGCAGCACATCGAGGGTCTTCCCTGTTTCCGTGGTCTTTATGACCAGCCTGCAGGCATGCCGGCCCCGCTCGCGCCACAGAGGACCCGGGCCGAGCACCTGGGCGAGGTCTCCCAGCCTCGCGGTGAGCCGGTCGGCGGTGTACTGCCCCGCTACGTCCACCTTCTCCCTGGAGGTCCCGGAGAGGTCCAGGCCGACAAGGAAGCCGGCGGGCGGGTACCCGAGCTCCCGCCGGCGTACGAGCTCCCCGGCGTAGAACTCCTCCTCCTTGCCGGCGGCCGCGAGCGCTATGGGCCGCGCCTCCGGGTCGAGCGTCTGGACCACCACGCGACCCGGCCGGTCGCCGCGCCCGCTGCGCCCGCCGACCTGGATGAGCAGGGAGAACGTGCGCTCCTCGGCGCGGAAGTCCGGGAAGTGCAGCGTGAGGTCGGCATTGACCACACCCACGAGCGTCACATCCGGGAAGTGGTGCCCTTTGGCGATCATCTGCGTGCCGACGAGCACCTTGGCGCCGGGCGCGGCAAAGCTGCCGAGCACCTGCTGCAAGCGGGCGTAGGAGCCGGCCACGTCGGAGTCCAGGCGCAGGAGCTCGACTCCCGGCAGCAGCAGGCGGACCTCGCGCTCAAGCCGCTCGGTGCCGAACCCGTGCCGGACCAGGTCGGAGCTGCCGCAGGCCGGGCACACCGACGGAGGCGCCTCCGTGTGCCCGCAGGTGCGGCAGCGCAGTGTGTGGCTGCCGAACAGGGCGAGCGTCACGTCGCAGCGCGGGCACTCCCAAGTGTGGCCGCAGTGGTCACAGACGAGGTACGAGGCGTATCCGCGGCGGTTCAGAAACAGGATGGCCTTGTCGCCGGCGTCGACCACCGCCGTGAGCGCCTGCGCCAGCTCAGGCGAGAAGACGCCGTGGTGGTCGCGCATGTCCACGATCTCGAGCCGGGGCGGCTGCGAGCCGTCGACACGCTGGCGGAGGTCGGCGTGGAGCGGCACGCGCGCAAAGCTCTCCACGCTCGGTGTGGCGGATCCCAGAACGACGACGGCGCCGGTGGCCGCTGCGCGCCGGCGGGCCACCGTGCGCGCGTCGTAAGCCGGCTCGTTGTCCTGTTTGTAGGAGGTGTCGTGCTCCTCGTCGACGACGATCAGCCCGAGGTCCACTAGCGGCGCGAACACCGCAGAGCGGGCGCCGACCACGATGCGTACCTCGCCGCGGGCGATGGCCGCGTAGGCAAGCAGCCTCTCCCCCGCCGACAACCCGGAGTGCAGTACCGCGACGCGTGCCCCGGAGAAGCGCCGCTTGACGCGAGCCACCGTCTGCCCGGTGAGGCCGATCTCGGGCACGAGCAGCAGGACGGAGCGGCCGGCCTCGAGAGTGGCCTGCGCCGCCTGCAGATAGACCTCGGTCTTGCCGCTGCCCGTGACCCCGTGCAGCAGGACCTCGTCGCCGGGCTGCGTCTCGCACAGGATGTCGTGCAGCGCGTGGCGCTGCTCGTCGAGCAGGTCGGGGATATCCGACAGCGTGGCGCATGCCTGGAGGCGCGCGGCCTGGGCGACGGCGGGCGCCGCGACGCCGGGCGGCGGCGCCTCCACGACGTCCGCACCGCCGCCGGTCACCTCGGCGCCGGCCGGGTCGACCGGCGCGACGGAGCCCGTCTCGAGCAGCCGTCTGAGGCCCTGCGCAGACAGCCCGCTGGCGGCGCGCAGTTCATGCTCCTCGAGCGTGCCGGCCTCCTCCAGCAGGTCCAGGGCCGTCCGCTGGCGGGCCCCCAGACGCGCCGGAGTTTCGTCGCCGCGCCGCAGCAGCCTCCCCGGCGGCGTGACGCCGACCACGTGCACGCGGTAGGAGACGCGGAGCCAGCCCTTGCGCCGGTACCCCTCGGCGGCCGGCGTGAGGCGGCCGCTTCTGAGCCGGAGCCCGGCCAGCTCGAGAAGCCGGCCCTCTCCGGCATCGGCGGCGGCCCTGCCGGCGTCCGTCAGCTCGTACTGGCGCACGATCTTGAGCGCTCCGGTGGGCGGACACACGAGCGCGAGCGCGTTGGCGAAGGACGTGAGGTAGTACCGCTCAACGGTCCTGGCGAGGTCGAGCAGCTCTTCGGGGATCGGCGGGACGTGGAGCACGTCGCGCAGCGGCAGCACACGCCCCCCGTGGGTCGTCGAGTCGCTCAGCGAAAGGATGACGCCGATGACGGTCTGGGCGCCCAGAGGCACTGCGGCCAGGGCGCCCGGCACGGCGCGCGCGGCGAGCTCGCGCGGGACCTCGTAGTCGAACGCTTCCGAGAAGGCCCGGGTGCGGACGAGCGGGAAGACGGCGGCGTAGATCACTCAGCGCCGCCGTCTTCCCGGCGTCGCAGAGTCAGTCCTTGAGACCGGCGGCGGCGCGGAGTGCTGCGGCTTTGTCGGTGCGCTCCCACGTGAAGTCGTGGTCGTTGCGGCCGAAGTGTCCGTACGCCGCCGTCTTGCGGTAGATGGGACGGCGGAGGTCGAGGTCGCGCAGGATGGCGGCGGGGCGCAGGTCGAAGTGCTCCTTGATGAGCCCCTCGATGGCCTCCAGCTCGACCTTCTCGGTGCCCTCGCAGTCGACCATGACCGAGACCGGGTGCGCGACGCCGATGGCGTAGGCCACCTGCACCTGGCAACGCTCGGCGAGGCCGGCGGCGACGACGTTCTTGGCCACGTAGCGGGCGGCGTAGGCGCCGGAGCGGTCGACCTTGCTCGGGTCCTTGCCGGAGAAGGCGCCGCCGCCGTGCGGAGCGGAGCCGCCGTAGGTGTCGACGACGATCTTGCGCCCGGTGAGGCCGCAGTCGCCCATGGGGCCGCCGATGACGAACTTGCCGGTGGCGTTGATGACCGTGATGTCCTCGAGCTTGTCCACGTCGTAGAGGTTCTTGGGCAGGATGGGCTCCACGACGTGCTCGAGCAGGTCGGGGTAGATGATGCTCTGCAGGTCGGCGCTCTCGGCGTGCTGCGTGGCGAGCACGACCTTGACGATCTCCACCGGCTTGCCGGCCTCGTAGCGCACCGTGACCTGGGACTTGCCGTCCGGGCGCAGGTACGGCAGGATCTCCGCCTTGCGCACGTCGGCAAGCCGGCGCGCGAGCTTGTGCGACAGTGCGATGGGCAACGGCATGAGCTCGGGCGTCTCAGTACAGGCGAAGCCGAACATCATGCCCTGGTCGCCGGCGCCCTGGCTGTCGAGCACGTCGTCGTCGTTGACGTCGGTGCGCTTCTCCAGGGCCTCGTTGACGCCCTGGCTGATGTCCGGCGACTGCGGGTCGATGGAGGTGATGACCCCCGCGGTGTCGCAGTCGAAGCCGTAGGCGGCATTGTCGTAGCCGATGCCGCGCACAGTCTCCCGGACGATCTTCGGGATCTCCACGTACGTGTCCGTGGTGATCTCTCCGGCGACCACGACGAGCCCGGTGGTCACCATGGTCTCGCAGGCGACGCGCCCGTAGGGGTCGTTCGTGAAGATGGCGTCGAGGACGGCGTCCGAGATCTGGTCGGCGATCTTGTCGGGATGCCCCTCGGTGACCGATTCCGAAGTGAAGAGGTGAGTGCGCTTTTCCAAGTGAGTCCTCCGACGGACAGCGCGGGCGAACCGGCTGTTTGGATGTGGTTGCAGGCGGTAGGGAATGCCCCCAAGAGCCCGCAGGAGTCTACCAGACGGCTCCGACGGGCAGCAACGCGGACGCGGCTGCGCGTGACGTCCGCCCGGCGCGCTCACATGTCGTCGTGCCGCTCTCTCCGCGGCGTGCGACCCATGAGGTCGGCGACGCACTGTTGCGGCGTGCGGTTGCCCGTGAGGACCTGGTACACGTTCTCGGTGACGGGCATGTCGATGCCGAGGCGCCCGGCCAGGTCGTGCAGCGCGACCGCCGTGTGCAGGCCTTCCACGACTTGGCCGACCTGCCGCTCGACCTGGTCCGGCGAGGCCCCCTTGGCCAGCAACTCGCCGGCGAGCCGGTTACGGCTGTGAAGGGAGGTGCAGGTGGCGATGAGGTCGCCGATGCCGGCCAGCCCGGTGAAGGTGGCGATGTGAGCACCCTGGATCATGCCCAGACGTGTCATCTCCGCGATGCTGCGCGTGATGAGACTGGCGCGAGAGTTGTCTCCGAAGCCCATGCCGTCGGACATGCCCACCGCCACGGCGATGGGATTCTTGGCGGCGCCGCAGAACTCGACGCCCACCACGTCGTCGTTGGTGTACACACGAAAGGTGTCGCTGGTGACGGCGCCCTGGAGCGTCACCGCCGTGGCCTCGTCCGCGGAGGCGATCACCGTGGCTGAGGGCATGTCGCGGCTGACCTCTTCGGCGTGATTGGGGCCGGACAGCGCGGCGGCGGCGGCCCCCGTCTCCTCCTCGATCACCTGCGTAGGTCGTTTGAGCGAGCCGATCTCGTAGCCTTTGGCCAGCGAGAGCTGGAGCGCGCCGTCCGCGCGCCTCGGCGCGGCCCAGCGCGCGACCTCGCGGACCGCCTGCGTCGGCACGGCGTAGACGAGCAGCTCCGCCGCCGCGAGGTCGGCGTCGTCCATGCCGGTGAACGTGATCTCGTCGGGCAGGCGCACCCCGGGCAGGAAGTGCGGGTTCTCGTGAGTGGCCTGGAGTTGGGCCGCCTCGGCGCGCGTGAGCGCCAGCACCTCCACCGTATGGCCGCGACGCACGAGCAGGCGGGCGAACCCGCTGCCCCAGCTGCCCGACCCGATCACCGCGACGCGCATGTCACGCACCTCCCGGCTGGTGTGGCGTGGCGCGGCGCCCGCCGCCCCACGGCAGCTTGACCCGGTTCTCCTGCCCGGCCAGCAGGCGCTGGATGTTGCCGCGGTGCGCCCACCACACAAGGATCGCCACCAGCACGCCGGCGATCTTGTACGGCAGCGGCTCGCCGAAGGCGATGGTGAGCACGGGCACCAGGAACGCGGCTACCAGCGAGGCTACGCTGACGTACCTCGTCACGAGGATGAGGACGATCCAGGTCGCGAAGATGATGGCGAATGCCAGCGGTACGAGCGCCAGCACGACGCCGGCGCCGGTGGCGATGCCCTTGCCTCCCTTGCCCTTAAGGAAGATCGAGTACATGTGCCCCACGACGGGGGCCGCGGCGATGAAGATCGCCGCCCACGGCGAGAACAGCTGCACCGCGACGAACGCCGGCAGCCAGCCTTTGAGGATGTCGCAGACCATGACCGCCGCCCCGGCCTTCTTGCCGAGCACGCGGAACACGTTGGTGGTGCCCACGTTGCCGGACCCGTGCTGACGCACGTCCACCCCGTAGAACAGCTTGCCGACGATGACGCCGAACGGGATGGCTCCGCACAGGTACGCGAGCACGAACAGGACGATGAAGCCGCCCACCTGGGAGACCGTCGTCATCGCTTGCCCTTGAAGTCGATCACGAGCGGCACGCCCTCGAGTCCGAACTGCGCGCGCAGCCGGTTCTCCACGTAGAAGCCGAAGTCCCGCGTCACCAGCGTGCGGTCGTTGATCTCGATGGCGATGCGCGGCGGAGACGTGCCGAACTGGGCGATGTAGTACATCTTGAGGCGCTTGCCGTGCTTCTGCGGCATGGCCCTGTCGGCGGCCAGCTCGGCCAGCGCACGGTTGAGCGCCCGCGTGGAGACGTGTGACTTGTACAGCGCGTCGAGCTCCGCGACCTTGCGGAGCAGTTCCTTGACGCCCCGATGCGTCTCCGCGGAGACGGCGATCACCGGCGGCCGCTGGCGCAGCTTCCGCTTCGCGATTCCGGCGATCTCGTCGAGGTCCGGCTCGGCGATGTCACACTTGTTGACGGCGATCACGGTGGCGCAGTTGCGGTGCGTGGCCTCGGTGCAGATGGAGAGGTCGAGCTCGCCGAAGCGCATGGTGGCGTCGACGACGATGATGGCGACGTGCGCGCGGTCCAGGCTCTGCACGCTGCGCAGGTAGGAGTAGTACTCGACACCGCTGACCTTGGCTGCCTTGCGCATGCCGGCCGTGTCGATGAAGCGGAAACGGCCGGAGTCGGTCTCGATCACGCTGTCGATGGCGTCACGCGTGGTGCCGGCGATCTCACTGACGATGGTACGCGTCTCGCCGGCGATGGCGTTGAAGAGCGAGGACTTCCCGGCGTTGGGCCGGCCCACGATGGCCACCGGCGTCTCTTCGGGCAAGGCTTCGGCTTCACCGTCGTCCAGGGCCGCGCCGGTGACCTCGACCAGGCGATCCAGCAGTTCCCCGCTCCCCGTGCCGTGCACGGCCGAGAAGAGGAGCGGCTCGCCGAGGCCAAGCTGGTAGATCTCACGCGCGGTGGCGGTGCTCGACGGGTCGTCCATCTTGTTGGCGACCACGACGACGGGAACGTCGGTGCGACGCAGTACGTCGGCGATGCCGTAGTCATCGGCCAGCGGGCCGGTGCGCCCGTCGAGGACGAACAGCACTGCGTCGGCCGCCGCGATGGCCTGCTCAACCTGGTCGCGGATGTGACCGGCGAACGGCGCGTCTTCGGTGGTGTCGTAGCCGCCGGTATCCACGAGGAGAAGCGTGTGGCCAGTCCATTCGACCTCGATCTCCTTGCGGTCGCGCGTGACGCCCGGCGTCTCGTGGACCACGGTGGCCCGGGTACCGGTAAGGCGGTTGACGAGCGTGGATTTGCCGGCGTTCGGAGAACCGACGACGGCGATGAGGGGGAGTTTTGTCATCTGGACAGTCTAGCAAACGCATCGCCCAACGATCCGGCGACGACGAGACGGCCGCCGCAGGCGGCCGCGAGCTCTTCCTCCGGCACGTCGTCGAGCGTGCGGCCGAGGTCCGCCGGCAGCCATGTGCGCGGCGCGAGCAGCCACTCGCCGGCGGCGAGCGGCTCGCGCCCCAGGCTCTCCAGTACTTCCGCGCCGCCGAGCAGACCGGTCACGGTCACGTGCGGCCCAAAGAGCCCGTTCTCGACGACGAAGGGCCGCAGCGGCACGCCGGCGGCCGCAGCCAGCGTCGCGGCGGCACGCTCCACGACCGGCCGCGCCACCGTGCCGGTAAGGAGCCGTACGGCGGTGACGTGCGCCCCCGGGAGCGACGGCACGTCCTCCGCGACCTCCTCCCCACCCTGCCCGCCGCGCCACGCCGCGGCGATCTGACCGGCTTCCGCAACCAGCGCTGCGCAGATGCCGACGCCGTTCTCGTACTGCTCCGGCGCGTCGCCGGCGGGAGGCTGCTCGCCGGCGAGCAGGTAGAACTCGTCCGCGGCATGCACGAACGCGCCGCCGCGTCGCGCCTCGAAGTCCCGTTGCCAGGCGGCCACGGCGTCGAGCACCGCGCGGGCGTCCGCGACCCCGACGCGCCGCAGGTCTCCCTCGGCGGCCAGCGACACCGGCACGACGCCCAGATCGACGACGGTCTCGAGATCCCCGGCCCGGGCGATCGTCTCGGCGAGCACTTCGCCGTCGTTCCAGCCGGGGCACAGCACCACCTGCAGGTGGAGCTCCAGCCTGGCGTCCGCAAGCCGCTCGAGCACGGCGCGCGACCCCGCCGCCGCCCGGCCCATCAGGCGGACGCGGGCGGCGTCGTCCCACGCGTGCAGAGAGACGAACAATGGTGAGAGGCGCAGCTCCTCTATGCGCGCGAGGTCGTCCTCGCTCAGGTTGGTCAGGGTCATGAAGTTGCCGTGCAGGAACGACAGGCGGTAGTCGTCGTCCTTCACCGAAAGACCCGCCCGCAGCCCGCGCGGCACCTGGTCGACGAAGCAGAACTTGCAGCGGTTGCGACAGGTCCGCGCCTCGTCGCCGAGACCGTCATGGTCCAGCGAGATCCCGTGCCACTCTCCGCGCGCCGGCGTCACGACCAGGTCCAGGGGGTGGCCCTGGCGGAGCACCTTGAGCCAGAGAGTACCGTCGGCGGCCGCGTCCTCCACGTCGAGCACGTCGAGCGGCTCGACCCCATTCAGCTCGACGATGCGGTCGCCGGCGCGCAGGCCGCCGCGCTCCGCGGCGTCGGCGGCGGCGGCGACGAGGACGCCGGCGCAGCTCGTGGCGGCGTCACTCACCGCAGAGGTCCAGCAGCGCGCCGACGGTGGCCTCGATCTCCTCGTCCGGCGTCGAGGCTCCGGCGGCCACACCGATGCGCTGAGCTCCGTCCAGCCACTCGGGGCGCAGCTCGGCCGCGGACTCGATGTGGTGGGTCCGCGGCTCGATGGCGGCGCAGAGCTGCGCGAGGCGGGCGGTGTTGGCGCTGTTCCGCCCGCCGACCACCACGACCACGTCCACGTCCTCGGCGAGCTCGCAGGCCGCCGTCTGGCGCTTCTCGGTGGCGTCGCACACGGTGTTGAAGACGAGCAGTTCGCGCGCCACCGGCGCGAGCGCGGCGGCGAGCGCGGAGAGATTGGCGCGCGTCTGCGTGGTCTGCACGACCACGCCCACGCGCCTGCCGCGCAGACGCTCCAGCGGCAGGCCCGACGCGTCTTCGACCACCACCGCGTCGGCCCCGGCGAACCCCTGCAGGCCGACCACCTCCGGATGGTCGCGCTCGCCGAGGATCACCACGGCGTACCCGGCCTCGCGCAGCGCCGCGGCCTTGCGCTGCGCCACGGAGACGAAGGGGCACGTGGCGTCGACCACGTTGAGGCGCCGGGAGCGCGCGTGCTCGATCACGTCCGGAGAGACCCCGTGAGTGCGCACGATCAGCGTCCCGGCCGCGGCGTCGTCCACCTGGTCCACGACGTCGACGCCGCGGTCCCTCAGGCTGCCCACCACGCTCGGATTGTGGATGATAGGCCCGAGCGTGGCCACCGGGCCCGGCGCCCCGTCCAGCGCCTCACCCGTGAGGCGCAGGGCGCGCTCCACCCCGTAGCAATAGCCGGCGTACCGGGCCACGACGATGTCGCGCTCTCCGGCGGGCACGTGCCGCAGCTCGGCGCTGCGCTCGGGCTCCTCGTCGTAGGACGCTGAGCCCTGCCCGGCCGTGGTCGCGTCGTCAGAGCCGGGCATACAGACCCGCCACGGCGTCGTGCATGCGCTGTGCGGCCTCCCGATAAGCCTTGCTGTTCCGCCCCGTGATGTCTCCGAGGTCGACCGCCGGCCCCACCAGCCCACGCAGGGCCGGGAACCCCGGCTTGCCGTCGCGCAGCATGTACTGCGTGCCGTCGAGCGCCAGAGGGATCACGGGCGCGCCGCTGCGCAACGCGATCATGCCTACGCCGGGCAGGAAGTCGTGCACCGCGTCGTCCGTCTGGCGGTGCCCCTCAGGGAACATCAGAAGCACCTCGCCGCGCTCCAGGATCGTGAGCGCCGTCTGCAGCGCCGCCCGGTCCCCGGCGCCCCGGTCCAGCGGGAACGCGCCCAGGCTGGAGATGAACCTCGCCGCGTACTGATTGACGAACAGTTCCTTCTTGGCCATGTAGCGCAGCGGCCGGTCGAAGATCATGCCGGCGATGACGGGGTCCCAGAAGCACTTGTGCGTCATTGCCACCATGGCCGGACCGGAGCGCGGCAGGTGCTCGGCGCCGCTCACCCGGCAGCGGTACACGCCTCCGAAGAACGGCACCGCCAGCCAGCGCAGGAACGTGTACAACCCCGTCTCGTCGTAGCCCTTGAGCGGATAGCCCCATGGTCCAGCCATCATGCCGATACCTTTCCCCTCACGACGCCGACGACGGCGTCGACCGCCTGGTCCAGCGTCAGCTCCGACGTGTCCACTTCGACGGCGTCCTCCGCGCGGCGCAGCGGCGCGACCTCACGCTCCGAGTCGCGCCGGTCCCGTTCGATCACAGCCTTGAGCACCTCGTCCTCGTCTGCCGCTTCGCCCTTCGCGCGGAGCTCAGCGGCACGGCGCGCCGCCCGCACCTCTGGGCGCGCCGTGAGGAACACCTTGACCTCGGCGCTGGGGAACACGTTGGTGCCGATGTCCCGGCCTTCCATCACGATGTCCGCCCCGGCCCCCAGCTCGCGCTGGCGCTCGACGAGCAGGCTGCGCACCCCGGGCAGCACCGAGACCACGGACGCGGCGTGCCCCATGTCGAGGCTCCGGATGAGACCGCTGACGTCGCGGCCGTCGGCCCACAGGCGGCCCTGGGCGTCAAAGCACAGCGGGGTGTCGCGTGCGATCGGCACGACCACGGACTCGTCGCCCAAGTCGGCGCCTGCCTCCGTTGCCAGCAGCCCGATAGCGCGGTACATGGCGCCGGTGTCCAGGTACACGTAACCGAGCCGCTCGGCCACCCGCCGGGCGACCGTGCTCTTGCCCGATCCGCCCGGCCCGTCGATGGCGACCACGGTCATTCCGGGTCCGCCTCCGCGCGCACGCTCACCTCGTAACCCAGGGCCCCAAGCACGTGCGTGGCGCGCGTGCAGACATCCTGGCCGAGCACGTACACCGTGAGCGAGCCGCCCAACTCCGGGGTCATGTGGTACATGGAGAGGTCTTCGACGTTGATACCGGCGTCGCCCAGCGCGACCATGATCTCGCTGAACACGCCGGGGCGATCGGTCACCGGAATGATGATCGAGTACAGATCTTCGGCTGAGAGATTGCCGGCGGCGAGCATGCGCTCGCGCTGTTCGCGAGCGCGGACGATGGTGTCGCCCAGGCGCCCGCCGTCCGCGGACGCCAGTGCCTCCAGGACCTCCTGCAGGCCCTCCTGGAACTGCGCCAGAGCCGAGAGCAGCTCGGCACGGTTGTCGAGGAAGATGTCCGTCCACACGCGCCGGTTGGTGCCGGCGATGCGCGTGAGGTCGCGAAAGCTTGGACCGGCGGAGAGCAGCGCGTCGCGGGAGCCGGCCTGCAGGCCCGCCTGACTCATCAGCACGTTGGCCAGCACGTGCGGCAGGTGGCTGACGACGGCCATGACGCGGTCGTGCTCCTCCGGGTCGACAGCCACGGGCCGCGCGCCGATCTCGCCCAGGAACGAGTACAGCAGCTGGTAGGCGTCGGCGTCCACGTGCGCGCCGGGAGTGACGAAGTAGGTGGCTCCGGCGTACAGCGAGGCGCGGGCATTGGCCACGCCGGCCGACTCGGAGCCGCACAGCGGGTGCCCGCCGATGCAGCGCCGCTGCTCCTCAGGCGCGAGCGCCCGCATGAGCGGCCCTTTGGTGCTGCCGACGTCGGTGACGACGGCGTGCGGCGCCGCGGCCGCGAGCGCCTGGCGCACGTGCTTGACGACGGTGCGTACGGGCGTGCACACCACCACGAGGTCGGCGCCGTCGCACGCCTCCTCGATGCTGGTGCACGCCGTGGTGATGGCGCCGCGCTCCAGCGCGAGATCGAGGGTCACCTGCGTCTGGCTGAACCCGCGCACCTCGGAGACCCCGGCGCGCTCTCGCGCCGCCAGGCCCAGCGACCCCCCCATGAGGCCCACGCCGACGAGGGCGAGGCTGTTGACCTGTGTGCCTGCCACCGCTTCAGGCCTCCTTGCCGTCCGAGGCCGCCTCCGGGCTCACGGAGGCGCCCCCCGCCCGGTCGCCCTCGAGCGCAGCGAGCTTCTCGAGGAAGAAGTCGATCTCCTCCTCCGTGCCCACGGTGACGCGTGCCCAGCCGGGGATGCCCAGCGCGTTGCCGTCCCGCAGGATAACGCCCCGCGTGAGCAACTCCCTGCACACCTGGTCCTGCGGCACGCGCAGGCCTTCGATGCCGACCAGCATGAAGTTGGACTCAGAGGGCACGGTGGGTCTGCCGCGCTCCCCGAGCCAGTCCGCCATGGACTGCCGCAACCGCGCGTTGGTCTCACGCCGCAGGGCCACCTGGTCCTGGTGCTTGAGCGCCTCGATCGCGGCGAGCTGGCCCAGAAGATTCACGTTGAAGGGCTGGCGCACCTTGTCCAGCGCTTCCCTGACCTGGGATGCGCAGATGCCCAGGCCCGTGCGCAAGCCGCACAGACCGTAGATCTTTGAGAACGTGCGCAGCACGACCACATTGTCGTGGTCACGCTGGATGCCCAGAGAGGCCTCTCGATCATCGGCCGCGACGAATTCGATGTACGCCTCGTCGATGACCACCAGCACGTCGTCCGGTACCGCCTCGACCAGGCGCCTGACCTCCGCGGACGGCAAGTACGTACCCGTCGGGTTGTTGGGGTTGCAGACGAACACGATCTTCGTCTTCGGGGTGACCGCCGCGGCCATGGCCTCGAGGTCGTGGGTGAAGTCCCGGAGGGGGACCGCAACGGGTACCGCTCCGCGGATGGCGATGACGTCCCGGTAGCACGAGAACGACGGCGCGGCGAACACGACCTCGTCGCCGCGCTCGAGCATTGTCTGCGCGAGCAGGAAGAGGAGCTCACAGGTGCCGCAGCCGACGGTGATCTGCTCCGGCCCGCGGCCGTAGTGCGCCGCCGCGGCGACCCGCAGGTCGGACGAGAAGCCGTCCGGATACCGCTGCAGCCGGCCGAGCGCGGTCGCGACGACGGTCTGGACCTCCGGGAACGGCGGCAGCGGGAACTCGTTGGAGGCCAGCTTGACCACACGCTCCAGGCCGTACTCGCGCTGCACCGCCTCGATCGGCAGACCCGGCTGATACGGGACGATGCCGGCGAGTTCCGGGATGAAGCGGACGGTCATGGGGTCACTCCGGGGCGGGGCCTGCGAGTGAATAAGTATACACGTCACTCCTCGCCCGGCGGAGGCTCGTCCGGCTCGTCGGACGCCCCGATGGGCGTGTCCGACTGCATGGACGGCAGCTCCGCCGCGGCGGCCTCCGCCTCGACGTCCGGCGCCGGCGGCGCTTCCGCAGCGAGCATCAGCGGCGAGCCCTCGATCTCCCTGGCGACCTCGCCGGCCACCTCTTCCCCGGCGCGCCGCAGGGCCTCGACCTCTTCGCCGCTCAGCTCTCGAAAGCCGCCCGGTTCGAGTCCCTTGTCGGTCAGTGGGCCGTACCTGCGGCGGCTCAACTCCTCTACCGGCAGGCCGACGGCGAGGAACATGCGGCGCACCTGGCGCTTGCGGCCCTCGTGGATGGTGATCTCGACGAGCGCCGTCTTGGCGCTCTGCTTCTTGAGCTTCACCTCGGCGGGGGCCGTCGGGCCGTCCTCCAGGTCGACGCCCTGGCGAAGGGCACCGAGGGCGCGCCGCGTGACCTTGCCGCGGACACGCACGACGTACGTCTTGGGGACGCCGTAGCGCGGGTGCATCAGCCGGTTGGCGAGCACGCCGTCGTTGGTGAGGATGATGAGACCGGTGGTGTCAACATCAAGGCGGCCGACCGGGAAGAGGCTGCGGCCGTTCGGCACGATGTCGACGATGACGCGGTCGGCGTGCGGGTCGCTGCGTGTGCTGGCCACCCCGCGCGGCTTGTTGAGCAGCAGGTACCTGAGCTCTCTGGCCTCGACGGGCTCGCCGCGCACGGTGACGACGTCCTCCGGGGAGACCTTCTCGCGCGGGAACGTGACGACCTCTCCATTGACGGTCACCACTCCCTCGCGGATGAGCTCGTCGCACGAACGGCGCGAGCCGACACCGGCACGCGCGAGCAACACGACGAGGTTCATGGGCTGGGCAGGGCTCACTGCGCCCTCCTCTCGGCATTGGTGTGCAGCCGGGCGCGGATCTCTTCGACATCGTCGGCGCTCAGCGCGAACTCCTCGAGCGGCGGCAGGTCGTCGCGACCCGCGAGCCCGAACAGCTTCAGGAACCGGTCGCCGGTGCCGTACAGCACCGGCGCACCGGGAGTCTCAGCGCGGCCCTGCTGTTCAACGAGGCCGCGCTCTTCCAGCGCCCCCAGGGCGTACTCCGACGAGACGCCGCGCACCTCGGCGATCTCCGCCCGTGTCACCGGCTGGAGATAGGCCACGACGGCGAGCGTCTCCAGCAACGCGGGGGTGAGGTCGTCCGGCTTCTCTGCACCCGTGAACCGGCGGATGTCCTCCGCGCAGTCCGCCGCCACTGCGAACGTGAACCCGCCGGCGACCTCACGCAGTTCGATTCCGTGCCGGCCGGCCGCGTACTCGGCCCTCAGGGTCTCGAGAGCCTCCGCCATCTCTTCCCCGCCACAGCGGCAGGCCTCGGCGAGCCGGGCAGCGGCGACAGGACGTGGCGAGATGAAGAGGAGCGCCTCGAGGCGACGGACGAGTGGCGGCATGCGGATGCAGGGTTGAGGGCGGGACGACCTGGATGCTACCGCACCGTAGCCGGCGGCGTCACCCTGTGACGGGCGCGGGAGCGGCGATGCGGCTGACCACGATGTCGCCGAAGTGCCTGTTCTGGCGCAGGCGGGCCTCTCCGCTGGAGTTCAGCTCGAGCAGGGCGAAGAACGTCACCGCCCGCTCGAGACGGTCGCTCGGCGCGACACCTGCGAACGTGAACTCCCCCTCGTCGTCCAGGATCAGCCGCAGACGCCGGAGTTCCTTGACCAGCGAGACCGCGAGGTCCGCAAGGTGGGACGTGTCCGGGACCGGCGGCTCGCGCAGCAGCGGCGCGAGCGCCTCGGCCAGCGCCGCGGGCGGGACCGCGCCGTCGGGGACGTTGCGACGCAGGAGCTCGGCCGGCACCGGCACGGCGCGGTACAGCGTGCCGCTGTGCTCCTCCCACGCTTCGCGGAGGGATCCGGCGGCGTTGCGGTACTGGCTGTAGCGGACCAGGCGCTCGAGCAGTTGACGCGCCGCCTCGTCCGGGTCCAGGTCCTCGAGTTCTTCGTCGACCTCCTCCTCGAGCAGCAGGCGGGACTTCATCTCCAGCAGCGCCGCCACGAGGACGACGAACTGCGAGGTCGCGTCCAGATCGAACTCACCGCTGTCGGCCAGCTTGAGCACATACTCCGCGATGATCCGCGAGACCCGGACCTCCCAGATGTCGATCTCGTCACGCAGGATGAGCGTGACCAGGAGGTCGAACGGGCCGTCGAAGACGTCGAGGTCCAGCTCGAGGGCCACCGGGGATGCGGCGACGGCGCTTGCCTCAGCGCGCATCGCCGTCGTCACCTGCCTGCTTCATGGGCGTGTCACTCCGGTCAGTCCGCCACGCCTGCCGCTGCGCGGCGAGACGTCAAACAGCTCTGCGAGATCTGCGCGCGCTGCGGGCATCAGTCTTCCGGTTGACGCACGAAGGACGGGATGTCGAAGTCGTCGAACTTCGGCGCGGGGCCGAACGGTGTGCCCTTGTCCTCGCGCGGCTGCGGCCGCGCCGGAGCCGTCGGGCTCTCGCCGCGCGGCGGGGCCTGCACGCGCCGCGCCTCCTCCCCGAAACCGGTGGCCACGACGGTGATCGAGATCTTGCCTTCCAGCTTCTCGTCGACCACGGCGCCGAAGATGATATTGGCGTCGTCGTCGGCCGCCTCGCTGATGACCCCGGCGGCCTCGTTGACCTCGAACAGCGTGAGGTCCTCTCCGCCGGTGATGTTGAGCAGGAGCCCGTGGGCGCCCTGGATGCTGGTCTCGAGGAGCGGGGAGTTGATCGCCATGTCCGCGGCCGCCTGAGCCCTGTTCTCGCCGTCGGCGACACCGATGCCGAGCAACGCCGTGCCGGCGTCGTGCACAATGGTGCGCACGTCGGCGAAGTCCAGGTTGATGAGCCCGGGCACCGTGATGAGGTCGGTCACGCCCTGGACGCCCTGGCGCAGGATGTCGTCGGCGTGCGCGAAGGCCTCCACGACGCTGGCGTTGCGCTCGACGACCTCGAGCAGGCGGTCGTTGGGGATGGAGATGACCGTGTCGGCCACGTCGCGCAAGATGTCGATGCCGTCGAGCGCCTGGCGCTGCCGGCGATTGCCCTCGAAGTTGAAGGGCTTGGTGACGATGGCGATGGTCACGGCGCCGAGCTCGCGGGCGACCTGTGCCACGACCGGAGCGCCGCCGGTGCCGGTGCCGCCGCCCTCGCCGGCCGTGACGAACACGAGGTCGGCGCCGCGCAGAGCGGCCTTGAGCTGGTCGCGGCTGACCTCCATGGCCTCACGGCCCACCGCGGGGTCGGCGCCGCCGCCGAGGCCGTGCGTGATCTCCTGACCGATGTGGATCTTGACGTCGGCGTCGCACACGTCGAGTTGCTGCACGTCGGTGTTGACGGCGATGAACTCGACGCCCTTGACGCCGGAGTCGACCATGCGGTTCACGGCATTGGTGCCGGCGCCGCCGATGCCGACCACCTTGATGGTCGTCACATACGGCCGGCCTTTGACTGGAGCTTCCGGGCCAGCGGGTTCGGGGATCGCCCCGCCGCTGTCCGTGCGCCGGAAGAGCTCGCTCAGTCCATCCTTCATGCTAGGACGATCTGCCATTCAGCACCTCCCGCGCGAGGGCGCGGTACGATTCTGCTCCTCTGCCCCTGGGGTCGTACTTGAGCACCGAGGTGCCGCCCACGGGCGCCTCGGCGAACTTGATGGTCTTGCGCACCACCGTTTCGAAGACGAGGTCGCCGAAGTTGTCGCGCAGGACCTCGATGGACTCCTTGCCGTGATGCGTGCGCGCGTCGAACAGCGTCGGCAGGATGCCCTGGATGCGCACGTCGGGATTGAGGTTCTCCCGGATCATCTCGAGCGTCTTCTCGAGCTGCAGGAGCCCGCGCAGCGAGAGGTACTCGCACTGTACGGGTACGATGACGCCCTCGGAGGCGGTGAGCGCGTTGATCGTGAGCAGCCCCAGTGACGGCGGCGTGTCGATGAGGATGTAGTCGTACTTGTCGCGGACGGCGTCGAGGGCGCGCTGCAGAGCCCGCTCGCGTCCGATCATCGTAGCCAGAGCCATCTCGGCGCCGGCGAGGTCGATGGTGGAGGCGGCGACGTCCAGTTCGCGCTCGTAGATGACGTCCTCGATGGGCGTGCGATGCACGAGCACGTCGTACATGCTCTTCTCCAGGGACTCGGTGTCGATGCCCTGGCTCATGGTGAGGTTGCCCTGCGGGTCCATGTCGACTGCGAGCACGCGCAGGTCGTGCTCGCGCAGGGCTGCGCCGAGGTTCACCGTCGAGGTGGTCTTGGCCACCCCACCCTTCTGATTGGCGAACGCGATGACATGCGCCATGTGAGCGTTACCCCTGTGTCGAGTCCACGTCAGAACGCAGTTCGGGACGCAGGCAAGAATCCCTGCATGCGACGGGCCCCGCAGCGTCTGCGGGGCCCGTCGTCACACGCTGCGTCCTGGTAAGTGCCGAAGCCGGCGTGGTCACGCCTTGGGAGCCTCCGGAGCGTCGGGAGCATTCGGGGTCTCGTCCGTCGCCTCGTCGACGATCTCTTCCTGCTCGGCGTCCTCTATCTGGTCCTGGTCCGCGGCGGCTTGGTCCTCCACGACCTCGGCGTCCTCGTACTCCTCTTCGTAGTCCTCGGACTCGACGTACTCGTCGTCGTCGTCCTCGTCGTACTCGTCGATGGAGGTGATGGACGAGATGGCGCGCTTGAGGTAGCGGACCTTGGTGCGCTTGGCCACCTCGAGCTCGACCCAGTCGTCGCCGATCCCCGTGATGGTGCCGAACATGCCGCCGATAGTGACGACCTCGTCGCCCTTCTTGAGCATGCCGACCATCTCCGCGTGCTGCTGCTTCTGGCGGCGCTGCGGACGGATGGCGAGGAAGTAGAAGATCCCGAAGAAGACGAGGATCCAGATGATGATCGTTGCGCCGCCCATGCAGCTCAACCTCCCGCGGAGCCGCGCTCCGCAACGTAGCTTACGAATTCAGCAAAACGCCCGGCGCGGATCGCGCTGCGGGCGTCGCTCGTCAATCTTAGCAGAACGCGCAGGTTGTGCAGACTGAGCAGCTGCGCGCCCAGGATCTCCTTCTGCGTGACCAGGTGCCGCAGGTACGAACGCGTGAACGTGCGGCACGTGTAGCAGTCGCAGTCCGCCTCCAGCGGAGCCAGGTCGGCGGCGAAGCGGGCGTTGCGCAGATTGAGGCGCCCGCCGCCGCGCAACAGCGCCGTCCCGGTGCGCGCCATCCGGGTGGGCAGCACGCAGTCGAACACGTCGACGCCCCGCGCCATGACCTGGACGATGCCCACCGGGTCGCCGATGCCCATGAAGTAGCGCAGGCGGTCCGGCGGCAGGAGTTCGTCCATGAGCTCCACCGTTGCGAGCATCTCATCGCCGCGCTCGCCGACGCTCAGGCCGCCCATGGCGTAGGCGTCGAAGCCGACGCCGGTGATCTCGGCGGCCGACCGGCGACGGAGCCCCTCGTCCACCCCGCCCTGCACGATACCGATGAGCAGCTGGTCGCGGCGCGTGTGCGCAAGCTTGCAGGCCGCCGCCCACCGCGTGGTGCGCTCCACGGCGGCCTCGAGCTCCGGCTGCGACAGCGTGCCCGGA
The DNA here is from genome assembly GCA_963775255.1 of uncultured Thermoleophilia bacterium. GTDB lineage: Bacteria > Actinomycetota > Thermoleophilia > UBA2241 > UBA2241 > CAIXSE01. The sequence continues at coordinate 250,044 of CAVZIA010000004.1, forward strand.
GCGCACTGGTCGAACGCCATGATCACGTCCGCCCCCAGCTCCTCCTGGATGTGCACAGCGAGCTCGGGCGTGAACACATGCCGCGACCCGTCGTAGACGGAGCTGAACTCCACGCCGTCGTCGCGCATGACGCGGGTGCCTTCCAGGCTGAACACCTGGAAGCCGCCGGAGTCCGTGAGGATCGGCCCGTCCCAGCGCATGAAGCCGTGCAGACCGCCGTGCGCGGCTACGACCTCCGTCCCGGGGCGGAAGTACAGGTGATACGTGTTGCCGAGCACGATCTGGGCGCCCAGCTCCTCCAGCTCGCGAGGCTGAACGGCCTTGACGCTTGCCTTGGTGCCGACCGGCATGAAGCACGGCGTCTCGACCACGCCGTGCGGGGTGACCAGGCGTCCGGCGCGGGCAGACCCATCTCGCGCCTCCACGGTGAAAGCGAAGCCCTCGGCGGCCATCGGTGAGCCTCCTGCCGTCCGATCCACGCCGGCGTCCGTCACATCGCCAGCATGGCGTCGCCGAAACTGTAGAAGCGGTAGCGCTCGCGCACGGCGTGCCCGTAGACCTCACGCGTCTCGTCCACGCCGCAGAAAGCCATGACGAGCGCGAGCAGACTGGTCCGCGGCAGGTGGAAGTTGGTGATGAGCGCGTCGACCATGCGGAACTCGAAGCCGGGGCGGATGAAGATCCGCGTATCGCCGCTGATGAGGTCCCGCGCCTCGACGCTCCTGGACTCCTGCCGCGCGACGTGCTCGAGCACGCGCATGGACGTGGTGCCGACGGCAACGATGCGGCGGCCGTCCCGGCGCGCCTCCTGCAGGCGCGCCCACACGGCCGCTTCCACACTGAAGCTTTCACGGTGCAGGGTCGTCGCGTCCAGGCTCTCGTCCTGCAGCGGCTTGAAGGTGCCGAGCCCGACGTGGAGGGTCACGTGCTCGACGCCCACGCCCGCGGCCGCCAGCGCGTCGTCCAGCTCACCCGTGAAGTGCAGCCCGGCGGTGGGCGCCGCCGCCGAGCCGAGCGCACGGGCGTAGGTGGTCTGGTACCGCTCTCCGTCCGCCAGCGGAGCGGTGATGTACGGCGGCAGCGGCGTGACGCCGGCGCTCTCCAGCAGGGTCAGGACCGGGTCGGGGCCGAGGTTCTCCACGACCCAGCGCCCGTCTCCCAGCGGCTCGATGCAGCGGAGCGGCCAGTCCGCGCCGAACACCTCGCTCTCGAGCACCTCCTCGGGCCTCGGGCGGCCGCGCAGCAGCGCCTCCCAGCGCTCGCTCGCCTGCGAGCCGCCGGTAAGCGAGCACAGGAACAGGACCTCGATCCGCCCTCCGGTGGCGCGGTGGAAGAAGCTGCGCGCCGGGAACACGCGCGTGTCGTTGCGCACGAGCACGTCGCCGTCGCGCAGCAGCGACGGCAACTCCGAGAAGACGCGGTCCTCGATCGCGCCGCTCTTGCGCCGCGCGACGAGCAGCCGTGAGGCATCGCGCGGCTCGACCGGCGTCTGCGCGATCAGGTCCTCCGGCAGGTGATAGTCCAGGTCGGACAGCCTGAGGACGGCCCCGGCGGTCAAGCCGCCCCCCGGGGCCGCTCACGACGCTCGCGACGCTCGTGCCACGCCTCCCACTTGCTTGCCGCGCACCCGCAGTAGGGCTGCCGGTAGAGCTCCAGCCGGCGGCTCTCCGCGTAGCTGTCGCGGAACCGGTCGCGCACGTCGAGGTAGACGAAGTCGACGCCGTGCGCGTCCGCCGCGGCCTCGCCGGCGCGCACGATGAGGTCATGCCGCTGGTAGGGGCTGACCGAAAGCGTCGTGGAGAACCGGTCGAAGCCCAGCGCCCGCGCCGCGGCGCCGGCCGCGTCCAGGCGCATGCCGAGGCAGGCGCTGCACCGCTCGCCGGGCGCGCAAGACGCAAGGCTCCCGCGCCAGGCTTGCCATCCGGAAGCCTCGGCTCCGGCCTCCGGCAGGATCAGCTGCAGGCTCGACGCGCGGCTGAAGCGCTGCATGCTCTCGCGACGGCGCCCCAGCTCCACGTCGGGCTGGACGTTGGGGTTCTCGAACCAGGCCACAGGCTCCACACCGCGCTCGCGCCAGACGGGTACGGCGACGGTGGAGCAGGGCCCGCAGCAGGCGTGGAGGAGCAGGTCGGTCATCGGGCGAGTATAGCGCGCGCAGGCTCGCCGGCCCGGCCCCGTGGGGGTGGACCCCGGGGCTCGGCTCACAGCTCGTCGAACAGCGTGTCGCCGCGCGCCGGCGGCGTGAGGCCGCAGTGGATGAAGCCGCTGCGCGTGAGCACCCGTCCGCGGGGCGTACGCTTGAGGAACCCCTGCATGATGAGGTAAGGCTCGTACACGTCCATCACCGTGTCGGCCTCCTCGCCGAGCGCCACGGCGAGCGTGTCCAGCCCGACCGGGCCGCCGTCGAACTTCTCGGCGATGATCTTGAGGATGTCGCGGTCGAGCTTGTCGAGGCCCTCGCCGTCGACCTGGAACAGCTCGAGCGCGGCCAGACAGATGTCGTGCTCCACGATGCCCTCGTGCCGCACCTGAGCGAAGTCGCGCACACGTCGCAGCAGCCGGTTGGCCACACGCGGTGTGCCGCGCGACCGGCCTGCGATCTCGAGCGTGGAGTCGCGGTCGACCTGCACGCCGAGGATCCCCGCCGACCGCTTGACGATGGCGGCGAGCTCCTCGACCTCGTAGTACTCGAGCCGCTGCCAAACGCCGAACCGGTCCCGCAGCGGGGTCGTGAGAAGGCCGGTCCGCGTGGTGGCGCCGATGAGCGTGAACGGCGCCACCTGCATGCGGATGCTGCGCGCCGCCGGGCCCTCGCCGATCATGATGTCGATCTCGTAGTCCTCCATCGCCGGGTAGAGGACCTCCTCCACCGCCGCGTTGAGGCGGTGGATCTCGTCGACGAAGAGGACGTCGCCCTCCTGCAGGTTGGTCAGCAGGCCGGCGACGTCGACCTTGCGCTCGAGCGCCGGCCCGGACGTGGTGTGCACGCCCACTCCGAGCTCCTGCGCGATGATGCCGGCCAGCGTGGTCTTGCCGAGGCCGGGGGGGCCGGCGAGCAGCACGTGGTCCAGGGTGTCGCCGCGCTGCTTGGCGGCCTCCACGAAGATCTCGAGCTGCTCCTTCGCAATGCGCTGGCCGACGAAGTCGGAGAACCGGCGCGGCCTCAGGCTGAGCTCGAGGTCCTTGTCGTCGGGTCGCTCACTAGGATCGCCGATGCGGTCCTGGGGCTTGCCGGCCATCAGTCACCAGCCTTGCGGGTGAGGGCGAACTTGACCATCTCCTCGACCGGGGACTCTTCAGGGGCGCCACGCAGGGCCTCCTCGGCCTCGCGCAGCGTAAGGCCGAGGTTCTGCAGCGCGGAGCGCGCCTCGATGAAGTGGTCCGTGAGGACGGGTGCGCCGGTGTCGCCCCCGGCGGCGCCCACCGGCGGAAGCTCGCCGACCTTGTCCTTGAGCTCGACCACCAGCCGCTGGGCGAGTTTCTTGCCGATGCCCGGGATGCTCTCGAACTTCTTGACGTCGTCCCGGGCCACCGCCAGTTCGAGCTCCGCGACCGGATAGCCGGAGAGAACCGCCAGGGCCACCTTGGGCCCGACACCGCTGACCGCCGTGAGCCACAGGAAGAACGTGCGCTCCCCCCGGTCGCGGAAGCCGAACAACTGCAAGGCGTCCTCCCGGACGTTCAGGTACGTGTACAGACTGACCTCCTCGCCCACATGCGGGACGAGGGTGCTCAACGTGCGCCCGGAGGCGAGGACCTCCAGCCCGAGGCCGCCCACCTCGACGACCGCGTGCTCGCCGTCGACCGCGGCCAGCAGGCCGCGCACGGAGGCGATCACCGCCGGGCCCCGTTCTTGCCGGGCACGGCGCGCATGCCGTTGCCGCAGTGGTGCGTGTGACAGATGGCCACCGCCAGCGCGTCGGCGGCGTGGTCAGGTTGCGGGATGCGCGGCAGGCACAGGATGACCTTGGTCATCTCCTGCACCTGTATCTTGCTCGCCCGCCCGTACCCGGTGACCGCTTGCTTGATGGCCAGCGGCGAGTACTCGCAGGGCGACTCCTCGAGGTCCGACGCGGCCAGGTACAGCACACCCTTGGCCTGACCGACCGCCAGCGCCGTCTTGACGTTGACGTTCACGAACAGCTCTTCGAGCACGACGATGTCCGGGCAGAAGCTCCTGATGAGCCCGCGCGCCTGGTCGTAGATCTGGCGCAGGCGCACGTGCGTGGGGTCCTTGGCGGACGTGACGATGCAGCCGTGGCCGAGCGAGCGCAGGCGGCTGCCCTGCTGCTCCACGACCCCCCAGCCTGTGCTCGCGGTGCCCGGGTCGAACCCGAGGACGATCATCCCCGGTCCCCGCTGCTCGCGCGAGCGGTACGGCCGTGCCCCGCGGCCTGCTCCATTGGTCAGCCCGCCAGAGCTTCGAGGACGTCCTCGGAGATGTCGAAGTTCGCGTAGACCTCCTGGACGTCGTCGCTGTCTTCCAGCGCGTCCATGATCTTCATGGTCTTGCGAGCGTCGTTCTCCTCGAGCTTGACCGTGGTCTTGGGGATCATCGTGAGCTCGGCGTTCTCGAACTCGATGCCGGCCGCGGCGAGCGCGTCGCGCACCGCGGCGAAGTCGGCCGGCTCGGTGAGCACCTGGAACTCCTCGCCGTCCTGGAGGACGTCCTCCGCGCCGGCGTCGATGGCGGCGGCCATGATGTCGTCCTCCGCGTACTTGTTGCCGTCGACGACGATGGACCCGCGGCGCTCGAAGCCCCACGCGACCGCGCCGGGCTGCGCCAGTTGTCCGCCGTGCTTGCTGAAGATGTTGCGGACCTCCGCGGCCGAGCGGTTCTTGTTGTCGGTGAGGACGTCGACGATGATCGCCACCCCGGCGGGGCCGTAGCCCTCGTACAGGATGCTCTCGTACTGCTCGCCCTCGGCTCCGCCGCCGCCGCGCTGGATGGCGCGTTCGATGTTGTCCTTGGGCATGGACTCGGCCTTGGCCTTCTCGATGGCGTTGGCCAGCGAGATGTTCATGGCGGGGTCGACGCCGCCCTCACGCGCGGCCACCGTGATGGCCCGCGAGAGCTTGCTGAAGAGCTTGCCGCGCCTGGCGTCGGTCTTGCCCTTCTTGTGCTTGATCGTCGCCCACTTGGAGTGCCCGGACACGGTGCACCACCTCCCTTTTCAGCGGTGGCCGGCCGCGGCGGCGGCCCGGCCGGGCTCGCCGGCGTCGCAGCCGGCCGGCGCCTCTGCCGGCGCGGCCGCCGCGCCCTGCCGGCGGCGGATCATTTCGATGAACAGTTCGTGCAGACGCGTGTCGTCGGTGAGCTCGGGGTGGAACGCGGTGACGAGGACGTTGCCCTCGCGCGCCGCGACGATGCGGCCCTGCCACACGGCCAGGACGTCCACGCACGGCCCCGCGTTCTCGATCCAAGGCGCGCGGATGAAGACGGCGCGGACCGGGCCACCCTGGACTCCGCCGACCTCGAGGTCGGCCTCGAAGCTGCGCACCTGGCGACCGAACGCATTGCGGCGCGCGACGACATCCATGAGGCCGAGGGTCGGCGGCCGACCTTCGACGGTGTCGCGCGCCACCGTGATGAGGCCGGCGCAGGTGCCGTACACGGCGCCCCCGCCGGCGGCGAACGCTTTGACCGGCTCGGTCATGCCGTACGCGTCCATGAGCTTGTGGATCGTCGTGCTCTCGCCGCCGGGGATGACCAGCCCGTCGAGCCCCGCGAGGTCGGCCGCCTTGCGCACCTCACGCGTGCGGGCACCGAGCTGCTCGAGCATGACGCGGTGCTCGCGAAAGTCGCCTTGCAACGCGAGCGTGCCCACGACGAGTCCGGCGCCCGGACCATGAAGGTCGAGCGCCGGCTCGGGCGACAGGATCCAGTCCAGCCGCTTCTTGCCGCTCTCCAGGGTCATGCTGCTCCCGGACTCACCAGCCGCGATGCTGGATCTTGGCTTCCTCGGGCATGCGCGCGGCGTCGATGCCGGGCATGGCGTCGCCCAGGCCCACGCTCACCTCGGCGAGCACCGCCGCGTCACGGTAGTTGGTCGCCGCCTTGACGATGGCGTTGGCGCGACTCTGCGGGTCCTCGCTCTTGAAGATGCCGGAGCCGACGAACACGCCCTCGGCGCCGAGCTGCATCATGAGCGCGGCGTCGGCCGGCGTGGCGATGCCGCCGGCGCTGAAGTTCACGACCGGGAGCTTGCCGTTCTCGGCGACCCATTTGACCAGCTCGAGCGGCGCCGGCAGCTCCTTGGCAGCCACGTACAGCTCGTCCTCGTCGAGGGTCTGCAGGTGACGGATCTGGCCCATGATGGTGCGCATGTGACGCACTGCCTCGACGACGTCGCCGGTGCCGGCCTCGCCCTTGGTACGGATCATGGCCGCGCCCTCGCTGATGCGCCGCAGAGCCTCACCGAGATTGACGGCGCCGCACACGAACGGCACGTCGAACTTCCACTTGTTGATGTGGTTGGCCTCGTCGGCCGGAGTAAGCACTTCGCTCTCGTCGATGTAGTCGACCTCGAGAGACTGCAGGATCTGCGCCTCGACGAAGTGGCCGATGCGCGCCTTGGCCATCACGGGGATGGACACGCAGCCCTGGATCTCCTGGATCTTGGTGGGGTCGGCCATGCGGGCGACACCACCCTGGGCGCGGATGTCCGACGGCACGCGCTCCAGCGCCATGACGGCGCAAGCGCCGGCGTCTTCGGCGATCTTCGCCTGGTCGGCGTTGGTGACGTCCATGATGACGCCGCCCTTGAGCATGTCGGCGAGACCGCTCTTCACTCGCATCGTGCCGATATCAGTCACGGGAACCTCCGGTTGCTATTGCACCCCAATCCTACCGCAGCGCGTTGACGCGCGGCCACCGCCCGGATGCCACCAAATGCGCAGCTTTGCGGGGAAAACTGGACGGATTGGACTCAGCTCTTCTGGGCTTCTTCCTTGTCCTTCTGGGCCTGCTCCACGATCTTGGCGGTGAGATGCGCGGGCACCTCGTCGTACCGCAGCAGTTCCATGTGGTAGTCGCCGCGGCCACCGGTCATGGATGTGAGGTCGGGCGCGTAGGTGAGCATCTCGGCGAGCGGCACCTCGGCGGCGACCACGTTGTTGTGACCGCGCGGCGTGGTGCCGAGCACCCGGCCGCGCCGCGAGTTGAGGTCGCCGATGATGTCCCCGACGTTCTCCTCGGGAATCGTGATCTCGACGCTCATGATGGGCTCGAGCAGAGCCGGCTGAGCCTTCTCGCAGGCCGCTTTGAAACCAAGGGACCCGGCGATCTGGAACGCCATGTCGCTCGAGTCGACGGGGTGGTACTTGCCGTCGTAGAGCTTCACGTGGACATCGACGACCGGATAGCCGGCGAGGAAGCCGTCGTCCATGGCGGCGCGTACGCCCTTCTCGACGGCGGGGATGAAGTTGCGCGGGATGGCGCCGCCGACGATCTTGTTCTCGAACTCGAACCCGTCGCCACGCGGCTGCGGCCGGACTTCGATCCAGGTGTCCGCGAACTGGCCGCGACCACCGGTCTGCTTCTTGTGCTTGCCTTCGGCCTTCGCCGTGCCCTTGATCGTCTCGCGATACGGGACGCGCGGCGGCTTGAGCTCGACCTCGACGCCGAAGCGGCGCTTCATACGCTCGACCGTGACCTCGACGTGCACCTGGCTCATGCCTCCGACGATCATCTCGCCGGTCTGGTCGTCGTGGTGCACCTCGAGCATCGGGTCTTCTTCGGACAGGCGCCGGAGCGCGGTGATGATCTTGTCCTCCTCGCCCTTGCTCTTCGCGGTGACGGCGAAGCTCATCAGTGGCGCGGGGAAGTCGATGGCCGGGAAACTGACGACCTCGGCGTCGGTGCACAGCGTGTCGCCGGTCATGACGTCCTTGAGCTTGGCGATGGCGCCGATGTCGCCGGCGACGAGATCTCCGGACGCTTTGCTCTCCTTGCCCATCGTCTTGAGGATCTGGCCGAGCCGCTCCTTGTGGCCGTCGCGAGCGATGACGGCCTGCGAGTCGCTGCTCATGGTGCCCTGGAAGACGCGGAAGACGTTGACGTGGCCGCTGAAGGGGTCGGCGAGCGTCTTGAAGACGAACGCGACCGCCGGAGCCGAGGGGTCGCAGTCGAGCTCGACCTCGGAGCCGTCCTTCATCGCCATGGGATGGGTGACATCGGCGGGCGACGGGGCGAGCGCGAGCACGTCGAAGATGTGATCCACGGCGACATTGGCGGTGGCCGACGTGCAGGCGACCGGGTAGAGCTGAGCGGCGGCCACGGCGGCGGCGAACGCCGCGTTGAGCTCCGCCGCCGTGATCTCCTCTTCCATGAGGTACTTCTCGGCGAGGTCGTCGTCCGTGCTGGCGACCGCGTCGATGAGCTTCTCGCGGGCGGCCGCTGCGACGTCGGCCAGCTCCGCCGGCACGTCGCCCAGGGTCGCCTTGCCGTCCTTGTACGTGTGCGCCTTCATCGTGAGCAGGTCGACGACACCCTGGAAGTCGTGCTCCTTGCCGATGGGCAACTGCACGGCGACGACCTGCGTGCCGAAGGACTCCTGCAGAAGCGCGAGAGCGTGGTCGAAGTCGGCACGCTCACGGTCGAGCATGTTGCAGACGATCACGCGGCCGAGGCCTCGCGCCGCCGCGCGATCCCAGAGCCGCTCGTGCTGGACCTCGACGCCCAGCACGGTGTTGACCACGACGAGCGCGGTCTCCACGACCTGCAGGCTGGCGATGGCGTCGGCGAGGAAGCTCGAGTCGCCGGGGGTGTCGATGAGGTTGAACGACAGGCCGTCGCGGTCCACGTGCGCCAGGCCGGCCGAGAGGCTCATCTGGCGCTTCTTCTCGTCGTCGTCCCAGTCGGAGACGGTGGTGCCGTCGGCCACGGAGCCCAGTCGGGTGATCGCCCCGGCGTCGTACAGCAACGCCTCGAACAGCGACGTCTTGCCGGTACCGCGGTGGCCGACGAGAGCGATGTTCCTGATCTTGGCTGGGTCGTTCATCCGGGGTCTCCTCGTTCCTTTTCGCCGGCCTCTCGCTCGCGGGCGCGCGAGGCGGCCGGTCGTGTCCTGTCGGAAGGATGAAGTCTAGCACAGGGGGCATGGCGGGATGTGCCTCAGGCAGGCTCCGGAAACGGGCTGCCGGCGGGCGCTCCGGCGAGCTCGCGCGCCGCCTCCGCCGCAGTCTCCGCGACCGCCCCGGACCCGGGGTGGAACGACTGCGCTGGGGACGAGTGATCGAGGTGGCGCCGGGCCGGGGCGCCCCCGGCCAGGGCGAGCGCCTTGAAGCCGTACTTCTCGCGCACCCTGTCGACGGCCTCGCCGAGCGCCACCTCACGCCAGCCGTCGTCCAAGGTAAGCTGGAACGCGTTGTGTGTGAGCCCGCTGACACTCACCCCGACCAGGCGCACCCAGCGGGCGCCGACGTCGAGCTCGTCGAGCAGCGCCGTGGCCGTCTCGTAGAGCGGCCGCACGGCGCTGACCGGGCGTGGCAGCGTGCGGCGCCGGCTCACGGTGTGGAAGGTGTTGAAGCGAACCTTGATCGCCACTGTGCGCGCCGCCAGGCCCTTGCGGCGCAGCTCGGCGACGGCGTGGTCGGCGAGCGCGAGCAGCGTGGAACGCAGGAGTTCGCCGTCGTTGACGTCGTCGTCGAAGGTGAGCTCGCGGCCGACCGACTTGGGCAGCGGCCGCTCGCTGCGCACCGGCGAGAAGCTGCGCCCCAGGGCGAGCTGGCGCAGCCCGTGCGCGCCCTTGCCGAACGCGGCCGCCAGCAGCGGGAACGGCACGTCCTGCAGCATGCCCACGGTGGTGAGACCGAGGGCGGTGAGCCGCTCCTGGGTGACGGGACCGATGCCGCAGACCTCGCCCACGGGCAGATCGCGCAGACGGCCGTACACGTCGGCGCCGGTGAGCTCGCCGATGCCGGCGGGCTTGTTCAGGCCGGCGGCCAGCTTGGCCAGCAGCTTGGTGGGCCCGATGCCGATGGAGCAGGTGACGCCGTGGGCGTCGTATACCTGCTCCTGGACACGGTGGGCGATGGTGCGCGGCGGGCCGAACAGCCGCCGGCTGCCGGTGACGTCCAGGTACGCCTCGTCGATGGACGCCACCTCCACGAGGTCCGTGTACTGGCCGAGCAACTCGACGAGCGAGCGGTGGACGGCGAGATACGCCTTCATGTCGACCGGCAGGAACTCGGCGTGCGGGCACAGCCGCTCGGCGTGCGCGATGGGCAGCGCGCTGTGCACTCCGTACTCGCGCGCCTCGTAGGAACAGGCCGAGACCACCCCCCGCCCCCCGCGCTCGCCGCCGACGATGACCGGCCTGCCGCGCAGTTCGGGGCGGCGCGCCTGCTCCACCGAGGCGAAGAAGGCGTCCATGTCGAGATGGAGGATCGCTCTGCCTGATACGAACATATGTTCGCATCGTACTGCGAGCGAGGACAGAAGACAACATCGCGGAGGTGTGGACCGCGCCCGGAGGGGGACCGCCCTTCCGGTCGCGCGACCGCAGCGGTTACTGCACGCGCCGCCCGATGTCGACCGTGTACATCATCGCGCCGCGGACGCCCTTGAACGTGCCGCGGACGCAGCCCACGCCGACGTCGCGCCACCGCTTGCCGAGTATGATGCTGCGGTGGCAGCTCGAGTGCATCCAGGCCTTGAGGACCGCCTGCGGAGTGCCACGCGAGCCGCTGCCCCAGGCGATGACCTCCCCCACCGTCCACCGCGAGCAGCCGCTCACGCCGTAGCCGGCTTGCCGCGTCCGGGCGCTCACGCCGGCGCCGCTCAGCGACGAGTGCGCGAAGTAGTCGCGCCTGATCATGTCGGCCGAGTGGGAGAGCGCCGCTTTGTGCAACGCGCTGCACGAGCCCAAGGCGTGAAGACCTCGGCTGGCGCGGGCGTGATTGATGAGCTTGAGCATGGTGTTCTCGTTCGCGTGGTGGTCGAACGCCGGAGCCGGTGCGGCGCCGAGGGTCAGGAATACGAGCACGGCTGCCGCGGTCACGACCGCCGCGCGGAGCCTCCGCAGCGTGAGTCTGCTCATGTCGTCGTACCTCCCCATGGCCGGGCCCTCCCTGCGGGCCCAGTTCAACGCGCGCCCGCTCAGCCCTCCCCGGAAACGTCGAGACGAGGCACATCGCCCCACAGCGTCTCGAGCCGGTAGAAGTCGCGGGCGGTGGCGGTGAACACGTGGACGACGACATCGATGAAGTCGATCAGGATCCACTCGCCTTCCCGCTCCCCCTCCACACGGGCAGGGCGGTGCTCAGAGCGCAGGCGGTGCTGGATCTCCTCCGCGATGCCGCGGGTCTGGCGCGTGTTGGCGCCGGTGAGAAGCACGAAGTAGTCCGTGTACGAGACTGCCTCGTCCATGGCGAGGACGACGGCGTCCTGAGCCTTCTTGTCCGCGGCCAGCGCGACGATGTCGCGAGCCAGGCGCTCGGAAGAAGTCGTGGGTTCGAGACGGGCTGCTACGGCTGATCCTTCGGGCTGGGTTGCGGGGGCTGGAAGTCGTCGCCGACGATGACGCGGATCGTGTCCTTGGGCAGATCACTGCCGTCCAGGACGACGCCGCGGCCGAGTATAGCACGGATGTCCCGGGCCATCGGGAGCGTGTCCGGACCCGCCAGGATCTGGGTCTGCTTGTAGTCGAAACTGTCGGCGTTGAGCGGCGCCGGCAGGTTCACGTCGAGGCTGGCCAGGCGCTCCTGTACGGCCTCGCCCACGCCGATCTTGCCGCTCCCGTTCAGGACCTCCACGGTGACGTCCGCGTGATACGACGGTGAGCGGCGCGTGATGTCGGCCATTATCGCCTCGGGGTCGGGCACGAAGGCGAACTGCCCCTCAGCCACCCGGGTGCCCGCAGGGAACGCCTCCACCTGTGCGTCGCCGGAGGTGATGCGCGCGAGCACGGCGGACAGGCCCGGCCCAGCCGACGGAGAGGGGCTGGGGCCCCCGAGGTGCCGGCGATCCGCGGCGGGCCGCAGGGCCGCCGCGTCCAGCGCGGCCTTGACCAGCGCGGCCTGCAAGGTCGTGAGAGCGCGCCGGTTCACGCCGCCGCCGGAGAAGATGTCGGGCAGGTCGGCGGTCGGCACGAGGTCGCCGTCCTTGATCATCCGCGTGTCGCCGCCGATCTCCGCGGCCACGGGCTCATCGAGGGCGACCTGCAACTCGCCTGACCCAGCCCACTCACCCAGCTTGGACACGGGAACCGTGTACACCGCGTCGATGGGCGCGTTGACCACGCGCCCCAGATCCTGCGCGAGGACGCCCTGCGCCATCGCGTCGGCGGCGAACACGTACTCGCCGTTGGGGCCCTCCAGGAGTATGTCCGGCGGCACCAGGTAGACACCGGGGTCGCCGCCCTTGGGATCCTGCGCCACGAGCAGGGCGGCCACGGGCACGTCCCGGCCGGGTACGGTGAGCTGGATGGCGGCCAGGTAGCCATTCTTCTTCGCCGGCTCCGGACTCGCGGCGAACCTGCCGGCGACGTACCAGGCGCCGAGGACCGCGGCGAACGCGACGGCACCGGCCAGCACGTACAGCATCCAGGCCTGAGAGCGCTCGACGCGCGACCGCCGGCGCCGGCGGAGGCGGTCGCTTCTGTAGCCCTTACGTTCCGGCATGGGTCTCGTTGTACAACGCCAGAGCCGCCGGGACCACCCCGCGGCCCTTGGTAATGATGTCCAGCAGGCTGAGGCGCGCCGCCGCGCCGACGGCTGCGTCCAGCGAGGTCTCCGCCAGGCCGCGCACGTCATCGACGCCCGGGAACCGGCGGGAGGGCTCGCAGTAGTCGGCGAGATACACGCACTTCTCGAGCACCGTCATGCCGGCGTCGCCGACCGTGTGCAGGGCGATCGCCCGCACGATCTCCGGGTCCACGCCGCGCTCCGCGAGCTCCGCGGCGGCCACGGGACCGTGGAGGATCTTCCTGGGGCGTCGAGCCTCTGCGGGCCCCACGGCGATGCCGTAGCGAGCGGCGGCCGCGAGGGTCTCGTCGTCGCTGAGCTCGCGGCAGAGGTCGTGGAGCAGCCCCGCGAGCTCGGCCTTCTCCTCCGAGGCGCCAAAGCGACGAGCCAGGACGACGGCCTCAGCGGCGACACGACGGGCATGATCGCGGCGGCGGGCGGACAGACGCTCGTCGATGAGCGACTCGGCCTCGGCCCTGTCCATGCCGGTCACCGGTACAGCCCCGTCTCCTGGATGTACTGCTCCACCCGGCGCGGCACCAGGTAGCGGATCGGCCGGCGCCGGGAGACCCTCTCACGGATGTCCGACGAGGAGACCGCCAGCGCCGGCAGGTCGAGCACAGCGATCTGGTGGTCGCTCCAGCGCGCCGCGGCGGCCGCGATCGCCTCCGGCGGGTCTCCCGGCCGCGGCGCGACCGCAAGGCTGCACAGAGAGAGCAGTTCGTCGGGGGCGTGCCAGGTCTCCAGTTGCAGCAGCGAGTCTGATCCCAGGATGAAGACGAGCTCGTGACCACCGTACCGTGCGTCCAGCGCTCGCAGCGTGTCGGCGGTGTAGACGAGACCGCGCTCGATCTCGATGCCGGAGACGGTGAAGCGCAGGTCGTCGTCGACCGCCAGGGAGGTCAGCTCGAGCCTGGTCTCGGCCGAAGTGCGCTCGCCGTCGTCCTTGTGCGGAGGAGATGCCGCCGGCACGAAGAGGACGCGCTCCAGGCCGAAGGCATTGAACGCCTCGGATGCGACGGCGAGGTGGGCGATGTGAGGCGGGTCGAAGCTCCCGCCCATGACGCCGAGGCGCGCCGGCGTCGCCATGCGACTAGCTCCGGACCTGCCCGTCGCCCCACAGCTCGTACCTGACACACGTGAGCTCCTGCAGCGCGATGGGGCCGCGGACGTGTAGCTTCTGTGTGGAGATGCCCATCTCGGCGCCCAGACCGAACTGCCCGCCGTCGGTGAACCGGGTGGACGCGTTGACGTACACGCAGGCTGCGTCCACACGGGAGGTGAACGCCCGCGCGGCCGCGAGATCTTCGGTGACGATGGCCTCGGAGTGCCGGGTGCCATAGGTCGCGATGTGGTCCAGCGCCTCGTCCAGCGAAGCCACGACGCGCACGGCCAGCTTGAGCGCCAGGAACTCGGTGTCGTAGTGCGTCTTGTTGGCGCGCTTGAGGGCCGGGTCGCCGATGACGTCCCCGGCCGCCTTGTCCACGACCAGTTCGACCCCGCGCCGCTTGAGTTCTTCCGCGGCGCGCGGCAGGAACGCGGCGGCGACATCCTGGTGCACCAGGAGAGTCTCCGCGGCGTTGCACACCCCCGGCCGCTGGCACTTGGCGTTGACGACGATGGGCAGCGCCTTGTCGAGGTCGGCGGCCGCGTCCACGTACACATGGCAGTTGCCGCCGGCGGCGTAGATGACCGGCACCTTGCTGTTCTCGAGCAGATACTCCTTGAGGTCCTCACCACCGCGGGGGATGACGAGGTCGACGTACTTGCGCTGCTTGAGCAGTTCTGCCAGCTCGCGGCGGTCTGGAGACAGATACATGACCGCCTCGCGCGGCAAACCCACCTCGATCACCGCACCCTGCACGACCTCCGCGAGGATGCGGTTGGTGTGCAGCGCGGCGCTGCCGCCGCGCAGGATGACGGCGTTGCCCGACTTGAGGCACAGAGCGGCGGCGTCGACGGTGACGTTGGGCCGCGCTTCGTAGATCACGGCGATGACCCCGAGAGGCACGCGCACCTTGCGTACCTCGATGCCGTTGTCGAGGCGCCAGCCGTCGGCCAGTTGCCCCACAGGGTCGGGCAGAGCAGCGACGTCGCGCACGGCGGCCTCGACATCGCGCAGCCGGTCCTCGTCGAGCAGCAGGCGGTCGACCAGTGCGTCGGCAAGGCGGTTCTCGCGCGCGAGCCGGACGTCCTCCTTGTTCTCGGCAAGGATCTCTGCCGAGCGGCGGCGCAGCGCGTCGGCGACGGCGGACAGGGCCTCGTCCTTCTGCGCGCGCGTGAGCCCCACGAGTACCCGCGACGCCTTCTGCGCCTCGGCGCAGAGCTGCTCCACCTTCATCCGGCCTCCTCGCCGACCAGCACCAGACGGTCCCGGTGCACCACCTCGTCGTCCAGATGCGGGCTGAGCGCCCGCAACTCGTCGCTGCGCAGTCCGCGCACCCGCCGCAGATCGCGGGCGCTCATGGTCGTGAGCCCGCGTGCGATCTCTTGCCCGTGTGGCCCCACGACCTCGACGGCGTCGCCGGCCGCGAACGCGCCGTGCACCGCCGTGACGCCAACGGGTAGCAGACTGCTCCCCCCCTGAGCCAGGGCGCGTGCGGCCCCGGCGTCGACTTCAAGAGTACCACGCACGGGTTTGGCGTAGCGCAGCCAAAGTTTGAAGGCCGAAGCGCTGGTGGCGCGGGCGAGGACGAGCGTGCCGACGTCCTCGCCGGCGACGACCGCGGAGAGCACGCCGGCCCGCGACCCGTTGGCGATGACCGTGCGCACATCGGCGGCTGCGGCCATGACGGCCGCCGCGATCTTGCCGCGCATGCCGCCGGCTCCGCGCCGCGAGGCCTCCCCGACCTCGAGCGCGGCGAGCTGGGCCGGGTCGGTGACCCTGCGCACGAGCTCGGCGGAGCCGTCCGTGCGCGGGTCGGAGGTGTACAGCCCGTCCTGGTCGGTGAGCAGGACCAGCAGGTCGGCGCGCAGCATGATGGCCACCTGCGCGGCGAGCACGTCGTTGTCGCCGAAGCGGATCTCGTCGGTGGCCGTGGTGTCGTTCTCGTTGACTACCGGCACCACGCTCCACGTCAGCAGCCGGCGCAGCGTGTTGCGGGCATTGACGTAGCTGTCGCGGCGGTTGAAGTCCTCACTGGTCAGCAGCACCTGGGCGGCAGTGAGCTCGTGATCGCCGAACAGACGCTCGTAGTGCGCGAACAGGCGACCCTGGCCCACGGCGGAGGCCGCCTGCAGCGCCGGCACCTGACGCGGGCGTTCGGTGACGCCGAGCACGTGCTGGCCGCAGGCGATGGCGCCGCTCGAGACCAGCACCAGGCGGCGCCCGTCGTGCACCAGGCCGGCGATGTCCGCCGCGAGGCCGGCCAGAAGGCGGCGGCGCAGGCGGAGGTGGTCGTCGGCGACCGTGCTCGAGCCCACCTTGACGACGATCGTCTTCACGGGCGGGATTGTAGCAAAGCCGCCGGCCGATCCGGACGCCGGATCAAGCGAACTCGAACTCGGATTCGCCGACCACGACGGTGTCGCCCGGAACGGCTCCGGCGCGCCGCAGGGCTTCGTTCAGGCCGGCGCGGTCGATCACCTGCTGCAGGTAGGCGACGGCGTCCGGGTTGTCGAGGTCCGCCTTGGCGAACAGGCGCTCCATCTGCACGCCGTGCACGATGAAGTAGTCGCCCACGGCCTCGACGGTGAACGAGTCGAGCCGACCGTCCGCGGGACGGAGGACGGTCGCGGCGCGCTCGGCCTCCGCGGACGCCTCGGCCTCGGCCTGCACCGCGCGCGCCTGGTCCATGACGACGGCGAGCTCCTGGACGAGCTCCTTGAGGCCGTCGCCGTTCTGCGCGGAGACGACGAGCGTCGCGGACGGCCAGTCGAGGGCGTCCAGGAAGGTGCGGGCCGCGTCGCGCGTCTCTTCGTCCAGGAGGTCCGCCTTGTTGACGACGACGACCGCGGGCCGCTCGATGAGCTCTGCGCGGAAGGCGCCGAGCTCCCCGCGCAGGGTGTCGAGCGCCAGGGGCCACGCCTCCGGACCTTCTCCGCCGTCCAGTACGTACAGGAGCAGCGCCGTGCGCTCGACATGTGCCAGGAACCGGTGCCCGAGTCCGGCGCCCTCACTCGCGCCCTCGATGAGACCGGGGATGTCGGCGACGACCGCCGTCCCCTCGCCGAGGTACAGCACGCCCAGGTTGGGATCGATGGTCGTGAACGGGTAGGCCGCGATCTTGGGGTGCGCCCGCGTCAGCGCGGCCAGCAGCGAGGACTTGCCCGCGTTGGGCAGTCCCACCAGGCCGATGTCGGCCAGCAGCTTCAGGGAGAGGGTGAGCCAGAGCTCGTCGCCGTCGAGCCCCTTCTCGGCGAACTTGGGCGCCTGGCGCGTGGAACTCTTGAAGCAGACGTTGCCGCGCCCGCCCTCGCCGCCGCGGGCGACGACCAGGCGCTGGCCCTCGCGCACGAGATCGCCGAGGAGGTCGCCCTCCTGCGTGCGCACCTCGGTGCCCACCGGGACCTGGACGAGCAACTCCGGGCCGTCGGCTCCGCGCTTGTTCGCCCCACGCCCGTGACCGCCGTTGACGGCCCGGAAGTGGTGCTTGTGGCGAAAGTGCGAGAGGTCGTGCAGTTGCCGTGTGGCGACGAGCACGACGTCTCCGCCGGGCGCGCCGTCCCCTCCGTCGGGCCCGCCCTTGGGGATGTACTTCTCGCGGCGAAAGCTCATGGAGCCGTTGCCGCCACGGCCCCCGCGCACGCTGATGCTGGCCCTGTCAAGCATGACGATGACTGAGGCCGGCGCCCGCCGGCTTCGCGATCAGGCCTCGGGGACGACCGAGATGAAGCGCCCGGCGCCCTTCTCGGTGAACACGAGCTTGCCGGTCACTTTGGCGAAGATGGTGTGGTCGACGCCGATTCCGGCGTTCTCGCCGGGACGGAACCGGGTGCCGCGCTGACGCACGATGATCGATCCAGCCGGGACGACCTGACCGGCGAACGCCTTGACGCCGAGCCGCTTGCTCTCGGAGTCGCGCCCGTTGCGGCTGGTGCCGGCGCCCTTTTTGTGGGCCATGCCCTTACTCCTTGGTGCTCTTGAGGGTGATGGAGTCGATGGTCAGCTTGGTGAGCCGGCTCCGATGACCCTTCGTCTTCTTGAACGTGCTCTTCGGCTTGTACGTGAAGATCTTGATCTTCTCGCCGAGGATGTGCTCGCCGACCGTCGCCTTGACCTTGGCGTGCCTGGCGGCATCGGCGTCGTAGGTACCCTTGCCGTCGCGGACGGCGAGGACGTCGAGGGCGATGCTCTTGCCCTCTTCGGCGTCCACCCTGTCGACGACGATCGTGTCGCCGGCGCTCACTTTGAACTGCTGGCCACCGCAGCGGATCACCGCGTAGGTGTCGTTAGACTTCGTCATTGGTTTCTCCCTCAAGACAACGGCAGGAAATGATAGCCAACTGGCCCGCCGGGGTCAATTCGCGTCCTTGTCCGGCTTCTTCACGACGGTCGCGCGCGCGCCGGTCCTGGCGATCTCGGTCACGCGCACCTTGCGGCGTTTGCCGAGGTGCTGGCGGCCGCCTTCGACGATGACCATGTAGCCGTCCACGTAGCCGACGGCGTCGCGCGGGCTGTAGGTCAGGCTGAACTCGAGCTCGACGGTGACCTCCTGACCCTCGCGCACGGGAAGGCGCTGCTCCTGCACGTGCTCGAGGCTGCCCTCGCTGATCACGCGGAAGGACTCCACCGGCAGCGCCGAGCCGCCCTCGAGGAACACGCGGCGCCCGATCTGCTTCTCGAGACGCTTCAGGCGGGCGCCGTTCAGACGATCGGCCACGTCGCCGTTGATCTCGATGAGCCAGGCCTTGGCCTGAGACTTGCGCGCGAGGGCGCGCACGCGGCGCTCCACGCTCAGCGCCATGGTCTCCTCGCTGAGCACGCGCGCCTTGCCCTGGCAGGTGGGGCAGGCGCGCGTCAGGATGCCTCGCGCGCCGTCGGTGGTGTTCTGCCGGGTCATCTCGACGAGGCCGAGGGGCGACAGCTCGACCACGTAGGTCTTGGTGCGATCGGTCTCCAGCTCGGCCTCCAGCGTCGCCAGCACCAGTTCCCGGTTCCTGGCGTGCGCCATGTCGATGAAGTCGATGATGATGATGCCGCCGATGTCACGCAGGCGCAGCTGGCGGACGACCTCCTTGGCGGCCTCGATATTGGTCTTGGTGATGGTGTCCTCGAGGCCCTTGCCGCGCGTGAAGCGCCCGGTGTTGACGTCGATCACCGTGAGCGCCTCGGCGTGGTCGATCATCAGATTGCCGCCGCTGGCCAAGGGAACGCGCCGCTCGAGCGCCTTCGCGATCTGGTCGTCGATGCCGTAGGCCGTGAAGAGCGGCTCGTCCCCCGTGTGCAGGTGGACCTTGGGGAGGAGCTCGGGGGCTTCCTTGTTGAGGAACGAGAGAATCGCCTTGTGCCGCTTGGGGTCGTCGATGATGAGGCTCTCGCAGGTGTCGTTGAAGAGGTCGCGGGTGACCTCGAGCGAGATGTCGACCTCCTTGTGCACCAGGCCGGGCGCCTTGACCGTGTCGGCCTTCTTCTTGAGGCGCGACCACAGCCTTGAGAGGTACTGCATGTCGCGCTTGAGGTCCTCGAGGCCGTGGCCCTCGGCGATGGTGCGGATGATGAGCCCGGCGTCCTTGGGCTTGAGCTGCTTGGAGACGTCGCGCAGCCGATCGCGCTCACCAGGCCTGAGCCGCCGGGACACGCCCACGCCACTGCCGCCCGGCACGTACACAAGGTAGCGCCCGGCCAGTGAGATCTTGGTGCTGAGCCGGGCGCCCTTGTGTCCCATCGGGTCCTTAGTGACCTGAACCAGGACCTGCTGGCCGTTCTTGAGCGCGTCGGTGATCCGCCGCGCCCGCTTCTCACCCTCCGGCGTGGTCACCTCGTCCACATAGAGGAATCCGTTCTTCTCAAGTCCGAAGTCGACGAACGCCGCGTCGATGCCGCTCATGACGTTCTCGACCTTGCCCTGGTAGATGTCGCCCAGGTACGACTTGCGGTCGGGCCGCTCGATGTAGATCTCCGAGAGCCGGCCGTCCTCGACGAGCGCGACGCGTAGCTCCTCGCCGTCGTCGGTGACGAGGATGATCTTGCGCTCGGGTCGCTCCGCGACCACGACGGGGCGGCGCTGCCCTGTCTCGGTGATCGAAGTCCCCAGCCCGCTGCCCTCGTCCTGGCGGACGATCGCCTTGGGGCGGCGCCGATCGCGATCGCGCTGCCGGCGCGTCTTGGGCTCGGCCTTCGCCGCGCCTTCCTTGGCGGCCGGCTCGGCCTGAGCCTCGGCGTCCACGGCCTTCTCGTCGCCGCCGCCGGTCCCGGCGGCGCGCTTGCCGCGCGACTTCCGGCCGCCGCGGCTGCGGCGCTTGCGCTCGCCGCTCGCGGGCTCCGTGGTCTCGGCCTGAGCCGCCTCCTCGGCCTCGCCCTGAGCGCTCGGCTCGGCTGCGGCAGGTCCTGCGCTTTCGGAGCGTTCGGCGGCCGCCTGCTGCTCCCCGGCCGCCGCAGGCTCGCCGGCGGCCTCCTCGGCCTCGCGAGCGGCCTCTTCGTGCTCGATGTCGGCGCTCTTGTGGCGCCGGCGGCCGCCGCGGCTGCCTCGGCGCTTGCGACGCGCGGGCTGCTCGTCGTCGCCGCCCGAAGCACCAGCCGGCGCCTCGGCGGCAGGCTCCGCTGACGCCTCCGTCTCGGCCGGCCCGGCCGGCGCCGGCGACTTCTGCGGCCTTGTCCTCGATCGGGCGACCGTGCGAGCGTCCTCCTTCACGGCTGCCTCAGGCGCCGCCTCTCCGGACGGAACCTCCGGGGTCGTCTCTTCCCTGCGCCGGGCTTGCTGGACGGACGTCTCCCCGGCCACCGAGGCCGCGACAGCCTTGGGGCGGCGCGAGCGACTGCGCTTGCGCGGCGTCGCCCCGGGCGGAGCCGCGGCCTCGGCCACCCGGTCGCCGCGCTCTCGCGCTCCGGCCGGGCCGACGGGGATCAGGGGCGCCGTCGGCAGGTCGTCCAGCGCCGCCGCGGCGGCGGCGTAGCCGTCGCGAGGGCTGGATGCCGACGTCGCCTGCGCCGGCTGTTCACCCGGCCGCTGCGCCGAGGCCGCTTCGGGCGCCGGCTTCTTGTGCCTGCGTCCGCCGCGGTTGCCGCGGCGGCGCTTCGGCTGTGTGTCTCCGGCCGGCGCGTCCGCGCCGGCCCCCTCTGCCGCGCTCTCCGGCGCGACGGGCGCCGCCGCCGGCTCTTCGCCGGGCGCGCCGTTCTTGCTTGTGGCCACGTCAACTCCTTCCGCCGCCGCGCCGTGCGGCGCGGCGGCCAGTCATTCCCAGGTGATGCGCAGGCGCTCCAGGCCTCGCATCACCGGCTCGACCCGTGCCCACTCGGCGATCAGGTCGATCAGTTCCTGCGGCCGGGCGGCTCCGTCGCTGCGGTGGTGGATGGTGAAGCCCACACGGGCTCCGCCGTCCACCGGCGTCGCGACGACGTCCCCGGCGTACTCCTTCAGATCCAGGCGGCGCGTCCCCTTGGGAGACACGCGCTCACGGATCGCGTCTTCAGCGTCGTTGTAGCGTTCGACGGCGGCGGCGATGGCGCCTGCGTCCCCGTCCAGCACGCAGTCGTACTCCGCCGCCCGCGCCTGAGGCCGCGGGTGACGCTCACCCGCGTCGGCGATCTCCTCGGGTTCGAAGCCGGGCGGGCTGGCTTCGCGCAGCGCCTTCAGGACCTCGGTGGTCGCCTCCACCCCTTCGGGGACTTCCACAACGGCCAGTTCGTGTTCGCCCGCCGCCCCGACCGGGAGCGGCAGCGGCAGGGAAAGTCTCGGTTTAGGCCTCATACCCTCAGACAGGGCGATCGGCACCCCTGCGCGCGCGAACGTGCGCTGGACCACCCTCGCCGTGTCGAGATGCGAGAGGTACCGCGCCGGGCCCCGTCGGGAGAACGTGATCAGCCACCAGGTCATGTGACGAGGTCCATCCCGATCTCCCCGGCGCACACGCCGCAGGCCGAGCAGGCGCCGTCGCGGCAGTCCTCCGTGAGCTCTCCGACGCGACCGCGGTCCAGCTCGTCGGCGAAGAACCCGGCGCTGAGGCGCGCGTCGACGGCGTCCAGCCAGGACGCGCGCGCCACGCCCGGCTCGCCGAGCCCGATCCCGACGGCCGCGGCGGCCGCTTCCCAGCGTCTGGCGTCGAAGTGCTCGCTCCAACCGTCGAAGCGGGCGCCGCGACGCCAAGCCTCCTCGACGAGCCCGTCCGTGCCCGGGCCGCCCCGCGCCAGCGTCGCCTCGACCACCGACGCGGCGACATCATGAAAGGCCACCCGGACACCGCGCGGCGCCGCCTCCCGCACGAGCTGCTGGCGGCGCCTCAGCGTCTGCTCGCCGGCGAACGGCTCCATGTCGAACGGCGTGTGCGCCTTGGGCACGTAGGACGACACCGCGACCGAGACGCGGGCGCGCCCCTTGCCGATCTCCTTGGCCAGCCGCGTCGCCGCCCCTGCCATGCGCGCGATGCCGAGCACGTCGTCGTCAGCCTCTCCGGGCAGCCCGATCATGAAGTAGAGCTTGAGGCCGGTGAAACCGCCCTCGAACGTAGCCCGCACCGCCTCGTGGAACTGCTGCTCGTCCACTCCTTTGTTGATGGTGTCGCGGAGCTCCTGCGTACCAGCCTCGGGGGCGAGCGTGATGGAGCCGCGCTGGTCGGCGGCAAAGCCGGAGAGGCTCTGCGCCGCCGAGTCGATGCGCAGCGACGGCAGCGAGACGCGCAGGCCCGGCCGCAGCGCGCGGATGCGCGTGAGCGCCTCCGCCACCGGGCCGTAGTCACACGAGCTGAGGGAGAGCAGTGAGACCTCGTCGCAGCCTGTCTCCTGCAGCAGCCGGTCGGCGGCCTCGACCACCAGGTCGACCGGCCGCTCGCGCACCGGCCGGTACCACATGCCGGCCTGGCAGAAGCGGCAGCCGGCGGTGCAGCCGCGCATGACCTCCACGACGATCCGGTCGTGGACCGCCTCGAGCACGGGCACGACCGGACGCAGCACAGGCCGGCTGGCCGAGAACGCCGTGAAGATCTGCCGCTGTGCGGGCCCCGTGCTGCGCGCGGGCATCCAGACGCCGGGCACGGCCGCGAGCGCCCGCAGGCGCGCCTCGCGGCCGTCCTGCTCCACGGCGGCGACGATGGCGCCGAGCTGGTCCTCCGCCTCGCCGATGAAGAAGGCGTCGAAGAACGGCGCCAGCGGCCACGGGTTGGCCACGGCGGGGCCGCCGCCGAGGACGATGGGGTCCTCCCCATCCCGCTCGGCGGCGTGAAGCGGCACACCGGCCAGGTCCAGCATCTCGAGGACGTTCGTGTAGCAGAGCTCGTGCGGCAGGGTGAACCCCCACAGGTCGCACGAGCTCACCGGCGCGAACGTCTCGAGGGTCCACAGAGGGGCGCCGGCCGTGCGCATGAGGTCGGCCATGTCCGGCCACGGGCAGTACGCCCGCTCGGCGGAGGCCGGCGTGGCGTCGTTGACCTGGCTGTAGAGGATCTGGAGCGCGGGGTTGGAGACCCCGATCTCGTACACGTCCGGATAGGACAGCACGACACGGGGCCGCGCCCCGGCCTTGACGCGGGTGTTGAACTCACCACCCGCGTAGCGCCCGGGGCGCGTGACGCGCGCCAGCAGCCTCGTTACTTCATCGGGAGGCCAGTCCCTTGAGCGGCCCGGGAAGCCGGGAGGTGACTTTTTCAAGCTGTCTGTTGACCCTTTGCATCCGCGAGACACGGAGCGGTGCCCCGGACTCGAAATACGCGATGGCTGCCTGACCCAGCGCGATCGTGCCCGAGAAGCCGACTGCGCCCTTGATGGCCCAGCCGAACCCCGGCACGAAGTCGAGCGCCTGGCGCGCCACCGTGCGGAGGACGAACCCTACGCCGACCACGGAGAGGATCTCGACCGCGCGATCTATGGTCAGCTCTTCCCCGTAGGCGTGTGCGATCTTGAGGACCATGCGGATCTGGTTGGCGGTCATCGCCGGCATGTCGGCGCCAGGGATGATGACCACTACACCGATGACGCCGTTCTGACCGGCGTTGGTGAGCACCACATGGTCGCAGTAGGTACGACGGATGGACGGCAGCAACTGCGCCAGCGAGCCGGCGCCGTCCGCGGCCGACTGCACGATCCTGTGCTCGAGCGTGGGCTTGTCGGCCGGGTGATGGCCGAGTCCGCGTGCCAGCTCGTCGTCGAACAACCCGGCCTGACCGGCCCAGGAGTCGCCGGGCGTCTCGATGAGGCCGATCACGGCACAGCCGGCGCGACGAGCGGCGTGCACCACCGGCACGACGTCGGCCGCCGGGCAGCCTTCCGCCACGAACACGACGATGTCCCATCGCGCGGCGAGCCGCTGCTCGTGCGGGAAGTCCGCCGGCGCGAGCGCGTCGACGTGCGCCGAGACGCCGCCGACCTCGTCCTTGGCGCCTGCGGAGAGCACGCCGACGACCCTGGCGAGGTCGTCGCCGAGGCCCACGACGCAGAGGCGCGGCGCCTCCGCCGTGCCACGCGCGTCGGTGACGGCCTTCAGGATCTTCGAGAAGCTCAAGCTACTGGCCAAGCCGCCCCCTCGGTTCTGGAGTGATAGTGGCCCGCAAGTGGATCGCCTGCAGCAGGCCGACGAAGATCAGGAACGCGATCAGCGCCGTACCACCATAACTGATGAACGGCAGCGGGATGCCGGTCACCGGCATGATACCAATCGTCATCCCGATGTTCACGAACACCTGGAACAGCACGGTCACGCCGATGCCTCCGGCGAGGATGCTCCCGTACATGTCGCGCGCCAGCACCGCTATCCGCAGCGCGCGCCAGATGAACAGAGCATAGAGTACCAGCAGAATGGTGGCGCCGACGAAGCCGTTGCGCTCGCTGATCACGGCGAAGATGAAGTCGGTGTGGTGCTCGGGAAGGAAGTCCAGCGTCGTCTGCGTAGCCAGATTGCCGCGGCCGGAGAATGCACCGGACCCCACGGCAATCATGGACTGAAGCACGTTGTAGCCCGTCCCGCTCGCGTCCTTGCCGGGATTCAGGAACACGAACAGCCGATCCACCTGATACTGCTGGATGACGTGAAGACCGGCCAGCGGCAGCACCTTGAGCGCGATGACGAATGCCCCGACCACGGTCCCCGCGAGAACGGCGAAGTGCGTCCACGGGGTGCCGTAGAAGAACAGCATGGCCACGGCCAGCGTCATGATCACCATCGCCGAACCGAAGTCGGGCTCGCGGTAGACGAAGAACGCGGGGATCGCGGCCAGCAGCAGCGTGATCACCGTCATCCGCTTGGCGCCCAGCATCTCCATGCGGTCGGAGAGAAACGCGCCGATGCTCAGGGCGAGCAGCAGGACTGCCGCCGAGGACGGCTGGAAACGGGTGAATCCGAGATTGATCCAGCGGGTGGCGCCGTTGACGTTCTCGCCCAGAGGCAGGACGGCGACCACGATGAACACCGCGAACGCGTACAGCAACCACTGAAAGCGGCGGTAGATCTCGTAGTCCACCAGCGAGACCACCACGACGGCGATCACCCCCACGACGAGCGCGAGCAGCTGCTGGCGTACGTAGACGTACGGCTGGCCGGCGAAGTCGTGCCGCGTGGCGAAGTAGATCATCAGCACGCCGTACACGATGAGCCCGGCCGTGGCCAGGATCAGCAGGTAGTCCAGGTGCCGCAGGTAGCTGCGCCAGTCGACCAAGCTAATCGCCGTTCACGTTCCCGCTGAACGAGCCGCTGTCGATGTGGAAGAGGGAGTCGTAGATCATCCGCGTGGCGGGCGCGGCGGTCGTCGCGCCGTGGCCGCCCTTCTCGATCATCACCACGACCGCGTATCTGGGATCGTTGGATGGGGCGTAACTCGCGTACCAGGCGTAGTCGACCATGCGATTCTCTCCCGCATCCCACACCTCGGCCGTGCCCGTCTTGCCCGACACCGCCACCTTGTAGTTCCAGAAGATCGGCGCGGAGGTGCCGGCCGGGTCGTGCGCCGCCTTGTACAGTCCTTCACGCACCGCGGCGAGCGTCTCCTGCGAGATGTCTACCTTGCTCGCCGGCGCGGGGGGCTCGAGGCTGCGTACCGTCTGCCCGGCTGCGTCGACGATCTTCAAGCCAAGGTGCGGCGTGACCATCTTGCCTCCGTTGGCAACCGCGGCGTAGGCCCTGGCGAGCTGAAGAGGTGTGGCCTCGAGGTCCCCTTGGCCCACTGCGAGGTTGATCGAATCGCCCGGCCGCCACTGCTTGTCCCAGGCGGTCTTGAAATGCTCCTTGCGCCAGTTCGGTGTCGGCACTCTGCCGGCCGACTCGAAGGGGATGTCGATACCGGTCAGAGACCCGAACCCGAGCCGCTTGGCCCAGTCCTCCAGAGCAGTGCCCTTGGCCGCGTAGAACTTGTCGCCGACGTTGTAAAAGTACACGTCGCACGACTGCGTGATGGCCTGGATTAGGTTGAGGGTCCCGTGCCCGCTGCGCGCCCAGCAGTAGAACTTGGTCTTGCCGAGATCCTGCGGCGCCACGTAGGAGCCGTCGCACCACTCCGTCATGCCCGGGGACGTGATCACGCCCTCCTCGAGCCCGGCGATGGCGGTGACGGCCTTGAAGGTCGAGCCGACCGCCTTGGTCTCCTGGGTGGCGCGGTTGAGCTGCGGGTAGTTCTGGCTCTTGCGTACGAAGGTCTTGTTGTAGTCCTTCTGGCTGATTCCGCCGACCCAGATCTTGGGGTCGTAGGTCGGGTAGCTGGCCATGGCGAGCACGTCGCCGTTCTTGACGTCCAGCACGACCGCAGCGCCGCCGTTGGCGTTGTACTGCCCGTCGCCGTGCGCCAGGTTGATGCCCTGGACGAGCGCCTTCTGGGCGGCCTGCTGCACCTTGGCGTCGATGGTGGTGACCAGCGTGTCTCCGGCCTCGGCCATGCGCCCACCGGGCACGACGGCGCCGGCCTTGGGATGTCCCTGCGCGTCGACCTCGACCTTGGCCACCCCGTCGCGTCCGCGCAGCCACTTGTCGTAGGTCCACTCCAGGCCGTCGTAGCCGACGACGTCGCCGCCCTTGTACCCTTTGAAGTGCTGGGTCTTCAGCTGGTCGCCCGAGATAGGCCCCACGTGTCCGAGCACGTGCGCCGCGAGATCGCCCTGGGGATAGTCGCGCAGGTACTCGTCGGTGACCTCGATGCCGGGGTAGGACAGCGTATGCTCCTCGAGGTAGGTACGGATGCGCTTGCTGACGTCCTGTTTGAGCGGGATGAGGTTGACGCCGGTGATGTCCCCGCTCACGACGTCCTTCCACTTGAGGTAGCTCACCCACGCCTTCTCCGCAACCATACTGCTCGGACGAGGCCTTCGCGTCTTCACCGGGATCTGCGGAGAGCTTCACCTGGAAGTGGGAGGCGTCGGTCGCGGCGGTGATGGTGAACAGTCCGTCGTACGTCTCGGGCGTGAGGCCCGACAGCTCCGCCATCGAGCCGACCTTCGGCTTGCCGGCCAGCGGCGCGGTCGTGGTCACGTCGATGGTCGTCGCGTCGTCCGCGGAACGGGCCGCCGACGCGATCTGGCCCGTGACGGGCGTGTCGCCCACGGTCACGTCCTGGAGCTCCATTGTGCTCGGCTTGAGGTAGTCGATGATGGCCGAGCGCAGCTCCGCGGGCTTCATCTTGAGCTGCGGCGCCAACTGGGCCAGCTCGGTCTCCAGTGTACCGGCGGGGACGTCCATGAGGCGGATCCCGACCAGCTGGCCGCCCCTGGTCGTGACGATGACCTCCCCGTGGCGGTCGACGATATTGCCGCGCTGCGCCGTGATCGTGACGGACTTCAGCCGGTTGTTGTTGGCCTGCGCGACGAACTCCTGGCCGCTGAGGATCTGCAGGAACCAGAGACGGAAGAAGACGATGCCGAACATCACCGCCGCGATGCCGATGACGACGGCCACGCGCAGCGCCACGGACGGCAGTTGGATGATGGGCTTGTCACGGCGACCGGTGCGGATGGGGCGGTCGCGGCGGGCGGGGTCTCTACCGAGCAGCGGCACGGAGTCCAGCCTTTCCCTTGAGCCAGAGGCGCACGAGCAGGTACACGGGCGCGGCGAGCAGCGTGTTGAACACGAGGGACGGCAGGAGCACCCGCCCGAGGAAGAAGTCCAGCGGCACCTGCCGGCCGAGCAGGAACTGCGCCGTCGCCAGCATGATGTTGGCGGCCAGCGTGGCGACGAACACGGTGAGGAGTGGAGCGAGGCCGGCCGGCAGATCGGCGGTCTCTGCATACCGGCCGGCGAAGTAGCCGATGATCACCAGCACGAACGCACTGAGGCCGAACGGCTCCATGAGCGCGATGGCCGTGAAGATCCCGGTGAGGAAGCCGAAGATTGCCCCTGTCTCCGAGCCCTTGACGAGCGCCACGCAGACCACCGCGATGAGCGCGAAGTCGGGGTTGGCGCCGAGCAGTCGCAGGTGCGGCGCCACGGCCGTCTGCAGGAGCACCGCCACCACGAGGACAACGGCCAGCCTGACGACCTCACCCCAGGTGGGCCACGTCGTCGCCGGCTTCTCGCGGGCTGGTCGCACCAGCGTCATCGGGTGATCACCGCCACGATGTCGAGCTTGCGGAAATCGACCCAAGGCTTGACGGCGATGGACTGGTACAGCTCCACCTCCTGCGAGCCGACCGACTGGATCTGCCCGATGGGAATGCCCTTGACGAAGATCGACCCGTTGCGGCCTGATGTCACGACGAACTGGGTCACCCTCACCTTCTCGCTCTTGTCGACGTAGTCGAGAGTGACGTCGCCGGTCACACTGCCGCCGAGGATGCCCTCGGCGCCCCCGGGCTCCACCATGGCGTCGACGTGGCTCTCCTGGTCAGTGACGAGCATGACCTGCGAGGCGTTCGGGGTGACCTTGGTCACCCGGCCCACAAGGCCCTCGCCCGCGGGTCCGGTGGAAGGCGCCACGACCGGGTCGTCCAGGCTCACCCCGTCGCTGCTGCCGACGTTGATGGTCGCGGTGGAGTACCAGGCGCTCGTCGAGCGGTCGATGACGCGCGCGGTCGTCATGTGCGCGCCCTCGGGGAAGATCTCGCTCTTGCGGTAGTCGAGAAGAGCGCGCAACTGCTCGTTCTCGTTCTGCGTGGTGAGCTCCTGGGCCAGGCCTGAGCGCAACTGCTGCACTTCCTTCTTGAGCGCCTTGTTCTGCGACTTGGCGCTGAAGAGATCGCCCACCCAGTTCCACGCATCGCGGAACGGCTTGGTGGCGGTGGCGGTGCCGCTCTGCAGCGGCGCGACGATGGTGAGCACGCCGCCCTGCACGCTGTGCGCCACTCCGCTGTCGGACTCGCGGAAGTAGGCAGTGAGCAGCGCGACGGACAGCAGCAAGAGCACTGCCACGACGATCCGCCGCCGGAGGACGGGCCGGCGCTTCACAGGTCAGCGAAGGGTAGTACTACCGGCCCCGCGGCCGGGAGTTGCGCTTGCTCTTGACCAGGACATCGAACTCCTCGAGGTACTTGCCCGAGCCCACGGCCACGCAGGTGAGCGGCGATTCGGCCACGTGCACCGGCATCTGCGTCTCGTCGCGCAGGCGCTCGGCGAGCCCCTGCAGCAGCGAGCCCCCGCCGGCCAGCATGATGCCGCGGTCCATGATGTCGCTGGCCAGCTCCGGCGGCGTCTTGTCGAGCGTCGCCTTGATGGCGTCGACGATCGCCTGCGTGGGCTCCTCGAGCGCTGTGCGCACCTCTTCCGAGGAGAGCACGACCGTCTTGGGGAGGCCGGTGACGAGGTCACGACCACGGATCTCGGCCTGCTCCTCCTGTGGGAGCGGGTAGGCCGAGCCGATCTCGAGCTTGATCTCCTCGGCCGTCTGGCTGCCGATGAGAAGCTTGTACTCCTTCTTGACGTAGCTGATGACGGCCTCGTCCAGCTCATCGCCACCCACGCGGATGGACTGACTGACGACGATGCCGCCGAGCGAGATGACGGCCACCTCGCTGGTGCCGCCGCCGATGTCGACGATCATGCTCCCGGTGGGCTCGGCGACGGGCAGGCCGGCGCCGATAGCGGCGGCCATGGGCTCTTCGATGAGCGTCGCCCAACGCGCGCCGGCGGAGTACGTGGCCTCCTCGACAGCGCGCTTCTCGACGCCGGTGACGCCGCTGGGCACGCAGATGACCACTCGCGGGTGCGCCCATCGGTTCTGCATGACCTTGCGGATGAAGTGCCGGAGCATCTGCTCGGTGACGTCGAAGTCGGCGATGACGCCGTCCTTGAGAGGCCGCACTGCGCTGATCGTGGCGGGCGTGCGGCCCAGCATGCGTTTGGCCTCCGCGCCGACGGCGTGGACCTCCCCGGAGCGGTGATCGATGGCGACGACCGACGGCTCGCTGAGCACGATGCCACGGCCGCGAAGGTAGACGAGGGTGTTGGCGGTGCCGAGGTCGACCGCCATGTCGCGGGCGCCGAAGCCCGTTACGAATCCGAGGAAGCTGATGGCGAGCTCCTTTCCCAGCGAATCTCGAACGGTGATTGTATACGCTGCCCCCGGACCCGGCCACCGGGGCGGAAGCCCGGTCGCCGCGCGCCGGCGGCGCGCAGTGGGCGGCGACCGGCCGTCTCGCCCGTTGGAGCGCGCCGGTCACCCGGCCCGGAGACGTCCGCTCGCAAGCTCGCCTGCGAAGGGGATTTCGCCGCCCGGAGCGGCTCCCCTTGTGCAACCGGCGAAGACGTCGTCAGTCGCGTGCGGGGAGCCAGGAGAAAGGCTTGACGCCGATGGTGGCGAGCAGCCGGACGAGCTCGGCCACGGGCAGCCCGACGACGTTGAAGTAGTCGCCGTCCACCCGCCGGACCAGACCGGAGCCGATGCCCTGGATCGCGTAGGCGCCGGCCCTGTCGCGCCACTCGCCGCAGGCGATGTAAGAGTCGAGCTCCGCGTCCGTGAGGGAGCGGAACGTGACCGACGTGATGCAGTGCGAGGTCAGCGCGACCTTGCGCGAGGTGAGGTACAGGCCGCTGTACACCTGGTGGGTGCGGGCGGCGAGCCGGCGCACGTACCTCGCCGCCTCTTCTTCGTCCCGAGCCTTGCCGAGGATCTCGCCTTCGCTGACGACCACGGTGTCGACGCCGAGGACCAGCTCGCCCGGCTGGACGGGCTCACGGGCGAGGACCTCCTCGGCCTTGCCGTGAGCGTTCTGCTGCACCGTGTGCGCAGGATTGCCGTCGGTGACTCCCTCGTCGTGCTCGCTGACGACGACGCGGAACGGCACACCGAGCTGCTCGAGCAGCTGCTTGCGCTGCGGCGAGCGCGACGCCAGGACCAGCCCGGCAAAACCGGACGGCTCCTCGGGCAGGACCCGGTCCCAGAAGTGCTGGGGGACCGGGTCAGACAAGCTCTGCCTCGTCGAAGAAGAGGCCGATCTCACGAGCGGCGCTCTCGGGGCCGTCCGAGCCGTGGACCACGTTCTCTTCCTTGCTCAGCGAGAAGTCGCCGCGGATGGTGCCCGGGGCGGCCTGCGCCGAGTCCGTGACGCCCATCATGGCGCGAGCGACGGGGACGGCCTCGCGCCCCTCCCACACCATGGCCACAACGGGACCCGAGGTGATGAAGGCCGCCAGGCTCTCGAAGAACGGCTTGCCGACGTGCTCGGCGTAGTGCTTCTCGGCGAGGGCGCGGTCGATGTGCAGCGCCTTCATGCCGCGCAGGACGAAGCCGCGCCGCTCGAACCGGGAGACTACCTCGCCGACAAGACCGCGAGCGACGCCGTTGGGTTTGACCATGACGAACGTGCGTTCCATAGGGATCCTCCGTGAAAGACGAAGAGAGACGAAGGCAGGCGGCGAGGCCGCCCTCATGCCGGTGTCAGACCCGGTCGAAGACCGGCGCCATCGCGTGGACGTCCGCCTCACAGTACGGGCAGACTCTCCACTGCGGGTCGACCGGTCTACGGCACTGCGGGCACGAGGTGCGCAGGCGGCGGCCGCAGGTGGGACACACGAGGTAGTCCTCCTTGACCGGCGTCTTGCAGAAGGAGCAGCGCTCCTCCTCGCCGATACGTGCCTCCATCATGGCCACTTCGAGCTCGTGCTCCTGCCTGTCGGCGAGCGTCTCGGGCGGCCGTACGATGGCGTAGACGATGAGCCCGACGGGACCGAACACGATGCCCGTGAGCACCGCGACGGCGAGGACGATCTTGTCGTCGATGCGCCGGCGCGCGTCTTTGAACACCCAGAAAGCACAGGCGACCCAGAGGACGATCAGGAAGAAGAAGAACATGAGCGTGATGAAGTGCCACGTAGGCGACTTGAAGAAGTCGAGCACGCCCTGGAACGGGTTACTGCTGCTCGTGTCGCTCGACGACGAGGTGCTGGTGGCGGCTACGATGATCCAGTGAGGCACCCTTCCTCCTCAGGAGAGCTCCGTCGAGGGCGCCTCCGGCGCCTCTACGCGTTGACGGCCGCACATGCAAGCGGGGGCCATCAGCCCCCCGCCGGCCTTGCCGACCGGCCGGCCTCAGCGGCCAGCGCCGCAATCATACCTGAGAAAATCCTGCTGTGGACAGGCAGCAGCCCGTACCAGTACACGAGCCCCGGCAGGCCGCGCGGCGCGAAGTACGCGGTCTGCACCAGCAGAGCGCCGCCGCCGTGCGGCAACGCCTCGAACTGTAGCCACGCGGCGCCGGGGACCTTCATCTCCGCGCGCAGGCGAAGCAGGCGACCGGGCTCCACGGCCTCGACGCGCCAGAAGTCGAGCGCGTCCCCCACGCGCAGATCGACGGGGTCGCGGCGACCGCGGCGCAGCCCCACGCCGCCGACCAGCCGATCCGCGGCGCCGCGCAGTTCCCAGGCCCAGTCCCACGCGCCGTAGCCGTGGCGGCCGCCGACGGTGCACACCACGGCGAAGACCTCGTCCGGGGTCGCGTCCACCAGCGCCTGCCTCCGCTCGATGAGCTTGCCCTCCTGGGTCGTGAGCACCCGCGGTTTGAGGTCGCCGGCGCTGGTCACCAGGGCGTCGGACCAGCGCGTCTCCACCTCCCCGGTGCCCAGGCTCGCGACGGCGGCGCGCACGGCCGTCGCGTAGCTCACGGGATGGATCGCCGGGAACAGGTCGTGGGCCGAGTGGTCGCGGACCACCGTCTCGTTGCGCAGGCCCTCGATGAGCGGCCGCGCTATCTGCGAGGGGATGGGCGTCACCAGGTGCACCCAGTACGACGACAGCGTCGGCGTGAGCACGGGCACCGGCTGCAGGCGTCGCCGGAGCCCGCGCGCCTGCGCGTAGCCGGCCATCATGTCGCCGTACGTGAGCACGTCTGAGCCGCCGACCTCGACGATGCGGCCGGCGCTCGCGGCTACGTCGAGCGCCGCGACCAGATATCGCAACAGGTCGTCCACGGCGATCGGCTGGACGCGCGTGTAGACCCACTGCGGGCAGATCATCACCGGCAGTCGCTCGGTGAGATAGCGGATCATCTCGAACGAGATGCTCCCGGACCCGACCACCACCGCGGCGCGGAACTCCGTGACCGGCACGCCGGCCTCACGCAGCGCCTCGCCGGTCTCCTGACGCGAGCGCAGGTGCTTCGAGAGGTCCGCGGCGGGATCGCCCAGGCCGCCGAGGTAGACGACGCGGCCCACTCCGGCGGCGGCCGCGGCGCGGCCGAAGGCCCTCGCCGCGGCCAGGTCGCGCTCCTGGAACCCTTCTCCCCTGGCCATGGAGTGCACCAGGTAGTAGGCGACTCCTGCGCCCTCCAGGGCTGGGCCGAGCGTCTCCGCCCGCAGTACGTCTCCCGCGACGACCTCCACACGCGAGGCCCAGTCGCGGCCCTGCAGCCGCTGGGGGTCACGGACGAGCACACGCACGCGTCCGCCGGCCTCGAGGAGGCGTGGCACCAGCCGCCCGCCCACGTAGCCGGTCGCGCCGGTGACGAGGATGAGAGAGTCGCGAGTAGCCAGACCTGTCAGGACGCCTCCCCTCCGGAGCGCCGGAGTCGAGCCGGGCGGCTAGAACAGCGCCGGCACGATGACGCCGGCGCCGAGACGCATGCCGATGAGGTAGCCGACGAAGAACGCGACAGCTGCGACGGCGATCACGATGAGCAACGCGACCAGGAACCGCACAGCCGGATGCGCTTTCTTTGCCGCCATTCACCCCTCCACGAGATTTGCGCCAGTATATCCGAAGCTGTCCCGGACAAGCCCACATCGGGGCGACCCGCCCGTCAGCGCGCTCCGGCCAGGAAGTCGCTCAGGTCCTCAAGCAGGTAGAGCGAGCCCCCGATGAGCACGCTCCCCTTCCGCCCGGCCAGTATGCGGGCGCGGGCAACGGCGGCGTGCGGGTCCGCCACCGTCTCCGCCGAGCGGACGCCGGCGGCGGTCACGGCGGCAGTGAGTTCCTCCGCGGTGAGGCTGCGCGGCTCGCTCGCCTGCGTGCAGACGACTCGGTCGAGCAACGGCTGGAACCCGGCGATCATGGCCGGGTAGTCCTTGTCGCGCATGATCGCGAGCACGCCGACCGCCGGGCGTGGCAGGCGCACGGCCGCGAGGCTCTGCGCCAGCACGCGCACGCCGTCGGGATTGTGTGCGCCGTCGGCGAGGACGAGCGGGTCCTGGGCGACCACCTGCAGGCGGCCCGGCACCGCCGTGCCTGCCAGCGCCTGACGTGCGGCGGCCTCGTCCAGGCAGCCCAGCAGCAGGCGCACCGCGACCGCCGCCAGGGCTGCGTTCGTCACTTGATACAGCGCCGGCGTGGGCACGGAGAGGCCCGTCCAGCGCTCGAGCCCGCCATCCGGCGAGAACGCGACGGAGAAGTCACCGGGCGACCCCCAGACTGCCAGGTCTCCCGGTCGCGCGGAGTCGCGCAGGAAGTGCGGGCGCGCACCGGCGACGGAGCAGACCCGGCGCGCGTGCTCCTCGAGGCCCCCGAGCTCGCCGAACACGGCGTCTCCGCCTTTGATGACCGCCGCCTTCTCGGCGAAGATCAGCTCGCGGGTGTCGCCCAGCACCTCGGTGTGCTCCAGCGCGATGTTGGTGAGCACGACAACCGGTGCGTCGACCACATTGGTCGCGTCCAGCCGCCCTCCGAGCCCGGCCTCGAGCGCCACCGCCTCCACCCCGCTGTCCGCGAACGCCAGCAGAGCGGCGACGGTGAGGACCTCGAACTGCGTTGTGTCGCCAAGTCCGACAGGCAGACCCGCCACCTCACTGCGGACCCGCTCGACCGAGGCGCCGAAGACGGCGTCGTCCACCGGGCGTCCGTCGACGACCACGCGCTCGGCCCATCCGGAGATGTGCGGCGAGAGGTAGGCGCCCGAACGCCTCCCGTGGGCGCGTAGCAGAGCCTCGCAGTAACGCGTCGTCGACGACTTGCCGTTCGTGCCGACGATGTGGATGACCCGATACGCGTCCTGCGGCCTGCCCAGGCGCTCGAGAAGCTCGCCGACGCGTTCGAGTCCCGGACGCATGCCGAAGACGGCCAGTGACTCGAGGTACGCGGCCCAGCCGCCCTGCGCTTCAGCGCTCATGCTCTCGGCACCCGGTCCACCCGTGAGCCCCACGCGGCGCGCAGGCAGCTCAGCCGCGCAGCTGTGCCAGGCGCGCGGCGAGCCCGTCGCGCTCGGCTGCGTGGGCGGCGAGCTTCTCACGCTCCTTGGCCACCACGGCCTCAGGGGCGCGCCCGACGAACTTCTCGTTGCCGAGCTTGGCCTCGCCTCGCCGGACCTCGGCCTCGGCCTTGGCCAGCTGCTGCTCAAGGCGGGTGATCTCCTCCGCCTTGTCGACGGCGGCCGCCACCTCGAGCCGGCCGCCGGGCACGATCACGACCGTTGCGCCGTCGACGGGCTCGCCGGTGAAGGCGATGACCGTGCGCGCCATCGCGCGGAACACGCCGGCGTAGTGCTCGTACGGCTCCTTCATGCCGGCGTCGTCGCTCACGAAGACAGCCTCGAGCACCTTTCCCGGCGGGATCTCCGCGTCGGCGCGGAACCGCCGCAGCGCGTCGACGGCCGCCTGCAGCTCGCCGATGGCCTCTTCGTCGTCCGGAGCGAGCAGCGCCCCGTCGTGGCGAGGATGGTCCTGCTCGAGCAGCGGCGCCACGCCGTACTGGTCGGCGATCTCCTCGGTGACGAACGGCATGAAGGGGTGCAACAGACGCACGATCTGGTCCAGCATCCAGCGCGCGTGGCCCGCGACCCGCGCCTTCTCGGCCTCGTCCTCGCCGTACAGCGGTACCTTGATGAGCTCCAGATACCAGTCGCAGAACTCGTCCCACACGAAGTGATACAGGGCGTCCACGGCGGCGGTGAAGTCGTAGACGGTCACCGCCGTCTCCACGGTCGCGAGGCAGCGCTGGAACCGGCTGGTGATCCAGCGGTCGACCTCTGCGGTCTCGCTGCGCTCGGCGGCATACCCCTCGGTGCCCAGCAGTACGAAGCGGGCCGCGTTCCACAACTTGTTGGCGAAGCCGCGGCCCATGGCGATCTTCTCTTCGCTGAAGCGCACGTCCTGGGTACTGCTCATGAGCAGCAGACCGAAGCGCGTGGCGTCGGCGCCGTGCTGGTCGATCAGCTCGAGCGGGTCGATACCCGTGCCGAGGCTCTTGCTCATGCGCCGGCCGTCGGGAGCCTGGATGACGGAGTGGATGTAGACGTCGTCGAACGGGATGTCGCCCATGAACTCCAAGCCCATCATGACCATGCGCGCGACCCACAAGAAGATGATGTCGCGCGCCGTGCTGAGCACGTTGGTCGGGTAGAAGTAGGCGAGGTCCTCCGTCTGTTCCGGCCAGCCGAACGTGGCGAACGGCCACAGGGCGGAGCTGAACCAGGTGTCCAGCACGTCGGTCTCGCGCGTGAGCTCGGTGGAGCCGCACTCGGCACAGGCGTGCGGCTCGCTCTCGGCCACCGTGAGGTGGCCGTCCGGGCAGTACCACACCGGCAGCTGATGCCCCCACCAGAGCTGGCGGCTGATGCACCAGGGCCGCAGGTTGTCCATCCAGTCGACGTAGACCCGGCCCCACCGCTCGGGCGTGAACCTGACCTTGCCGTCACGCACGACGTCGGTGGCGGGCTTCTTGAGCTGGTCCATGTCCATGAACCACTGCTCGCTGATGAGCGGCTCGATGGGGGTGCCGCAGCGGTCGCAGGTGGCCACGCTGTGCGGGTAGTCCTCTACCTTGACGAGCGCGCCGAGGGCCTGCAGGTCCTCGACGACGCGTTCGGCGGCCTCCTCGACTTCCAGCCCGGCGTAGGGGCCACCGGCCTCGGTGATGCGACCGTCCTGGCCGATGGCCTGAATGGATTCCAGGCCGTGCGTGCGGCCGATGTCGAAGTCGGTGAGGTCGTGCGCCGGCGTGATCTTGAGGGCGCCCGTACCGAACTCGGGGTCGACGCGCTCGTCCGCCACGATCCTGAGCTCGCGTCCCAGGAGCGGCAGGGTGGCGGTCTTGCCGACGACGTCCTTGTACCGCTCGTCGTCGGGGTGCACGGCCACCGCCGTGTCCCCGAGCATCGTCTCGGGCCGCGTGGTGGCGATGGTGACGCTGCCGCCGCCCGCGACCTCGTAACGGATGTAATTCAGGGTGCCGGGCATGTCGCGGTACGCCACCTCGAGGTCGCTGATGGCCGTGCCGCAGCGCGGGCACCAGTTGACCAGGTAGCTGTCCTTGTGGATGTAGCCCTTGTCGAAAAGCGCGACGAAGACCTTGGTGACCGCGCGCGCGTAGCCGTCGTCGAAGGTGAAGCGTTCGCGGTCGTAGTCGCAGGAGCACCCCAGGCGCTTGAGCTGCTCGATGATGGTACCGCCGTACTGCTTGCGCCACTCCCACACGCGAGCGACGAACTCGTCGCGCCCGAGGTCTTCTTTGGTGAGGCCCTGCGCACGCAGCATCTTTTCGACCACGTTCTGCGTGGCAATGCCGGCGTGGTCCGTGCCGACCAGCCAGCAGGCGTTCTCGCCGAGCATGCGGTGGTAGCGCGTGAGAACGTCCTGGACGGTGTCGTTGAGCGCGTGGCCCATGTGCAGCACGCCGGTGATGTTGGGCGGCGGGATGACGATCGAGTATGACGGGCGCGCCGGGTCGGGCTCGGCGTGGAAGATGTGCTCGTCGAGCCAGTGCTTCATCCAGCGCGCCTCGACAGCGGCCGGCTCGAAGCGCGTGGTCTGCTGCAGGTAGTCGTTCATCTAGCC
Organism: uncultured Thermoleophilia bacterium; assembly: GCA_963775255.1. Taxonomy (GTDB): domain Bacteria; phylum Actinomycetota; class Thermoleophilia; order UBA2241; family UBA2241; genus CAIXSE01. The sequence continues at coordinate 287,927 of CAVZIA010000004.1, forward strand.
TCGTTGATCGCGGGAGGCCCAAGTATACCGAACGGCGGTGCCTCCGCCGGACGCGCCGAGGGCCGCCCGTTCATGAAGAGCGGACGGCCCTCGACGTGCTCAGTACCTGGAACGGGACTCAGTCCTCGTCGTGCAGGACCTCTCCCCCGCTGTACTCGATGGCGCAGACCTGGCAGAACTCGTCGGAGCCTTGGATCAGGCCTCCGCACTGTGAGCAGTGCTTCTCCAGCGTGCCGGAACCTGCGTCGACGCCCGGCTCTTCGGTCGAACCCGGGGTCTGGTGATCGTGGTCGTGATCGTGATCGTGCATCGCGTCTTCCCCCAAGTGCCTTGGCCCGGTTCTCCGTGGCCCTTATTGATTGTGACCCCGGGAGGCCCGCCGCCTAACCACTGACTCGCCGAACACGTGCGGCAGAGCTTCCTTGAAGGCGGCAACGTACACCAGGCGGAGCTTTGCTGTGAGGTCCTCGGGAAGCTCCGCGACCGTGCCGCGATTCGACTCCGGCACGAGCACCGTACGCATGCCGGATCGCCCGGCCGCCAGCAGCTTCTCCTTGAGCCCGCCGATACGGAGGATCCGGCCGCCCAGCGTGATCTCTCCGGTCATGGCGACCCGCGGCTTGACCGGCGCGCCGCCGAGGGCGGAGAGCATGGCCACCGCGAGCGCGAGGCCCGCCGAAGGCCCATCTTTGGGCACGGCTCCCTCGGGCACATGGACGCGGACGTCCTGGCTGGCCAGGTCGAGCCCGTCGGCCGTCAGGAAGGGTGAGCGAGAGATCAGACGCTTGAGCTCGGGGTCACGTTCGACGTGCGAGAGCAGGTAGCCCCACGCCGCCGACGCCGACTCCTGCATGACCTCCCCGAGCTGCCCGGTGAGCACCAGCTCGCCGCGGCCACGGGCGATGGTCGCCTCGACGGTGAGCACTTCTCCGCCGTCGGAGGTGTACGCAAGGCCCAGGCTCTCGCCGACGCGGGCGCGGCGCGGCAGCTCCGCGTCCAGCCAGTGCGCCTCGCCGAGATACCCGCGGAGCTCGTCCTCGCGCACGTCCACGGGCAGCGCAAGGCCATCCTCGAGATGCTTGCGCGCGACCTTGCGCGCGATGCGCCGGAGCGCGCGCTCCAGCTCGCGCACGCCGGCCTCGCGCGTGTACCCGCGCACCACGGCCTGGAGCACGCCGCGGGCGTACTTGACGTCCCCGCGGCGCAGCCCGGTGTCGACGGCCACGCGCGGCAGCAGGTGGCGCCTCGCGATGGCGAGCTTCTCAGGCGTGGTGTAGCCGCTCAGACGCAGGATCTCCAGGCGGTCGTAGAGCGTATCGGGGATGGCGTCCGTGTCGTTGGCCGTGGCGATGAAGAACACGCGGCTCAGGTCGTACTCGGCCTCGAGATAGTTGTCGCGGAAGGCGTGGTTGTGGGCCGGGTCGAGGACCTCCATGAGCGCCGACGACGGGTTGCCGCGCCAGTCGCTGTCGAGCTTGTCGAGCTCGTCCAGGAGCATCACGGGGTTGTCGACCCCAGCCTTGGCCAGGCCCTCGACGATGCGCCCGGGCATCGCGCCGATGTAGGTGCGGCGATGCCCGCGGATCTCCGCCTCGTCGCGTACGCCGCCGAGGGCCACGCGCACGAAGGGCCGCCCGAGCGCCTCGGCGATGCTCTGCGCCACACTGCTCTTGCCGGTGCCGGGAGGACCGGCCAGGCAGAGGATGGTGGCCGGCTGGTCGGCGGCCTCGCCGGCCCCGGCGCCTCCGGCCCTTCTTCGCACGCGGGCCGCGTCGGCGCGCATGCGACAGACGGCCAGGTACTCCAGGATCCGGTCTTTCACGTCTTTGAGCGCGTAGTGAGTGCGCTCCAGGTGGCGGGCCACCGCCGGGACGTCCACCTCCGCAGGCGCGAGCTCGCCCCACGGCAGGTCTAGGATGGTGTCGAGGAACCCGCGGATGACCGCGACCTCGGGGCTCATCGGTGGGGCCTGCCTGAGCTTGGTGAGCTCGCGCGTGACCAGGTCGCGCGCCGCAGCGGAGAGCTGCTTGGCGGCTGCGCGGCGCGCGTAGCCGGCGACGTCCTCGTCCGTTTCGTCACCCGCCTCTTCGATCTCGTCGCGCAGCACGCGCAGCTTCTCGTGAAGCAGCAGCTGGCGCTGCTGGCCCTCGATGCGCTGCTGCACCTTGAAGGCGATCTCCTGCTCGAGCCCGAGGACCGCGTTCTCCTCGGCCAGGCTCTCGAGCAGCGCGGTGAGGCGCTGCTGTGTGCTCTCGATCTCCAGCAGGGCCTGCTTCTCGCCGGAGTCGATCTGCAGGTGCGCGGCCACGATGTCCGCCAGCTCGTCGGGGCCAGCGGCCTGCTGCACCACGAACTGGGCCTCGTCCGGAAGCTGAGGATGCATCTGCGCGTAGCGCACGAACTCGTCGCTCGCCCGCCGAGCCAGACTGCGCGACCTCGGGGTGAGTGCGTCCGCGCTCTCCATGGGCGCATACTCCACCACGAAGTGCGGCTCACTCTCCACCACCCGCTGCGCGCGCACGCGCTCGTCGCCCTCGACGATGGCCTTGACGCTCCCGTCCGGCATCTTGAAGAGCTGCAGGATGCGAGCGACGACGCCGACGGGGCGCAGCTCGTCGAAGGAGGGGTCCTCGATGGCCGCCTCACGCTGCGCGCAGAGGATGACCGGGCTCTGCGCGCCGAAGGCGGCCTCGATGGCCGAGATGGACTTCTCGCGCCCGACGAAGATCGGCGCGACCATCTTGGGAAACAGGACGAGCTCGCGAGTCGGCAAGAGGGGCAGGGTCGCGCTGCGGCCGCCCTGCCCCTCTCCGGTCACTCCGCTATGCTCAGGCTGATTCGGCGTCACGCTCCGGCAGCGACTTGTCCGCCTCTGTGAGGAGCGTGGGGTCGATGCCCTTCTCGATGGTCTCTTTGGTGATGACGCACTTGCGCACGTCGGTGCGGCTGGGCAGGTCGAACATGACGCCCAGCAGCGACTCCTCGATGATGGACCGCAGGCCGCGGGCCCCGGTGCCGCGCGCCAGCGCCTTGGTGGCGATGGCGGTGAGCGCCTCCTCCGCGAACACCAGCTCGACGCCGTCCAGTTGGAAGAACTTCTGGTACTGGCGCGTGAGCGCGTTCTTGGGCTCGGTGAGGATGCGCATGAGGTCGTTCTCGTCCAGATTGTGGACGGCGGAGACGACCGGAAGCCTGCCGATGAACTCGGGGATGAGCCCGAAGTCGAGCAGGTCTTCGGGCAACGAATGCGTGAAGATCGTGCCCGGATCCTTGTCCGCCTTGCTCACGACGTCGGCCATGAAGCCCACGCCCTGGCGACCCATGCGGCGCTCGATGATCTTCTCGAGGCCGGAGAACGCGCCGCCGCAGATGAACAGCACGTTGGTGGTGTCGATGGTGAGGAACTCCTGGTGCGGGTGCTTGCGACCACCCTGCGGCGGCACGCTGGCGACCGTACCCTCGAGGATCTTGAGCAGCGCCTGCTGCACACCCTCGCCGGAGACGTCGCGGGTGATCGACGGGTTGTCCGCCTTGCGGGCGACCTTGTCGATCTCGTCGATGTAGATGATGCCGGTCTCTGCGCGCTTGACGTCGAAGTCGGCCGCCTGAATGAGCTTGAGCAGGATGTTCTCGACGTCCTCGCCCACGTAGCCGGCCTCGGTGAGAGCCGTGGCGTCGGCGATGGCGAACGGGACGTTCAGGATGCGCGCCAGCGTCTGCGCCAGCAGCGTCTTGCCGCAACCGGTCGGCCCGAGCAGAAGGATGTTGCTCTTCTGCAGCTCGACGTCGGTCTCGCCGCTGGCCACAGCCTGCACGCGCTTGTAGTGGTTGTAGACCGCCACGGCCAGGGAGCGCTTGGCTTCGTCCTGGCCGACGACGTAGTCGTTCAGGATGCCGTAGATGTCTCGCGGCTTGGGCAGCTGCTCCAGGTCGAGTGCCGCGGGGGCGGTGAGCTCCTCATCGATGATCTCGTTGCAGAGATCGATGCACTCGTCGCAGATATACACGCCCGGGCCGGCGATGAGCTTCTTGACCTGCCGCTGCGACTTGCCGCAGAAACTGCAGAGCAGCTGGTCGTTGCCGTCAGTCGTTCCCGCCACTGCGGTCCTCCTCGTGAGAGGCCGTCGTCGCCGCCGCCATCAGCGATGCGCGATGACGTCGTCGATGATGCCGTAGTCCTTCGCTTCGGCCGCGCTCATGAAGTAGTCACGCTCCGTGTCTGCCCGGACCTTGTCGATCTCCTGACCGGTGTGGTCGGCGATGATCTCGTCCAGGCGGCGGCGGAGGTTGAGGACTTCTCTGGCGTGGATCTCGATGTCGGTGGCCTGGCCCTCGTACCCGCCGGCCACCTGGTGGATGAGTACGCGTGCGTTCGGGAGAGCGAAGCGCTTGCCCTTGGCGCCGCCCGCGAGGAGCAGCGCGCCCATGCTCATCGCGCTGCCGACGCAGATGGTGCTCACGTCGGGCTTGATGAACTGCATGGTGTCGTAGATGGCCAAGCCGGCGTACACGCTGCCGCCCGGGCTGTTGATGTACAGGCTGATGTCCTTGTCGGGGTCGTCGCTCTCCAGATGGATGAGCTGCGCCACGATGAGGTTGGCGATCTCGTCGACGACCGGCGTGCCAAGGAAGATGACACGCTCGTTGAGCAGTCGCGAGAAGATGTCGAACGACCGCTCGCCACGGCTGGTCTGCTCGATCACGAACGGAACAAGTGGAGTCACGTGCTCTCCCTCTTCGTCATACGTTGCGTCTCTCTCTGGTTTCCCCGCAGCGAAACCCTTACTCCGCCCGTCAGTCCGCCTCGGGGTCCACGGCGTCCGCGGACTCCTCGGCCGCCGCCACCTCGGCCTCGGTCATCGGCACCGCCACGGCGCTGTCGGCCACGAAATCGGCGGCCTTGGCCACTAGCATTTCGTCGCGCAGCGCTTCACGCCTGCCCGACTTCTCCAGATCTGCGAGGAGCTGCAGGTAGTCGCGGCCGAGCGCCTCGGCGTCGCGCTTGACGACCTCGGTGATGTCGTCGTCGGTGACTTCCAGAGCCTCGGCCCTGGCGATCTCCTCGAGCACCAGCTGGCGCTTGATGACGAACTCCGCCTGCGGACGCAGCTCCTCCTCGATCTCCTCTTCGGTCTTCTGGAGCACGCCGAGGTAGACCTCCATGGTGAGGCCCTGCTCACCCACCCGCTCCTCGAGCTGGTGGAAGAGGCGATGCGCCTCGCGGTCGACCATCGTCGACGGGACCGCGATGGTGGCGTGCTCGACGGCCTTCTCCACAGCGGCGACCTTGAACTCCTGCTCGGCGCCGGCGTCACCGGCGGCCTGCAGCCGCTCGCGCACGTCGTCCCGCAGCTCGTCAATGGTCTCGAACTCGCTGACGTCCGCGGCGAAGGCGTCGTCCAGATCGGGGACGACCTTCTCCTTGATCTCCTTGACGGTCACGGCGAACTGCGCCTGCTGACCGGCGAGCTCCTCTGCGTGGTAGTCCTCAGGGAAGGTGATGTCGAACGTCTTCTCGGCGCCGGCCCCGAGCCCGACGAGCTCTTCCTCGAATCCCGGGATGAGATTGCCCCGGCCGACCTCGTACATCTGGTCCTTGCCCTGAGCGCCCTCGATGGGTTCGCCGTCGCGGCTGCCCGACATGTCCATGAGCACGAAGTCGCCGTGCTGGACGGCGCGGTCCTCGACCGGCTGCAGGCTCGCGAGCCGCTCCTGCAGCATGGCCAGCTGCGCGGAGACCTGCTCGTCGGTGATCTCGACCTCGCGCTTGGGGACCTCAAGGCCCTTGTACTCGCCGAGGGTGGGCACGGGCATGGTCTGCACCTTGATCGTGAAGCCGTAGTCCTGGGTCTCGTCCAGCGGTCCGACCTGGAGGTCGGATGTACCGACTGCGTCTTCCCAGAGCCCGGCCTCGCGAAGAGCCTCGTCGCCCCACTCCGGGATGGCGTCCTCGAGAGCCTCACCGCGGATGAAGTCGGCGCCGACATTCTGGATCACGAGATTGACCGGCACGCGCCCTTTGCGGAATCCCGGGAGCTGCATCTCGTTCCGGACCTTGGCCACGGCGCGGTCGTAGGCCTTTCTCACGGACTCGACCGGGACTTCGACGCTGAGCTCGACCTCGTTCTCGCCTGTAGGGTTGACCTTCGTCTTCACTGTCGGTTCTCCGTCTGTCGCTGGAACGGTCCGCCGGTCTCCCTCCGGGGACTGTGGACCGCCAAATGGTCTGTGCTGGGATTGGTGCTGAGCAGATGGTGCGGGTGAGAGGACTTGAACCTCCACGAGCAGAGCTCACCAGATCCTAAGTCTAGCGCGTCTACCAGTTCCGCCACACCCGCATCAGTCGTTAACGTCGACGGCCGGCGCTCCGCGCCGGCCGCTGCATCGCGTAAGTGGGGTGAAGGACGGGATTCGAACCCGCGACCGCCGGGACCACAACCCGGAGCTCTGCCAGCTGAGCTACCTTCACCACGTATCTCGCGCCGGGACGACGCCGGGAAAGCCCCGGCGGCGACACGGTCGACGAGGAAGAATAGCACGAGATCGGGCCCGCGTCACACGCGTGGGAGAGGCCTTGCCGCACGAGCCGGCCGGGTTCGTTCGAGCCGGCGCCGGAAGCCCCGACTACGGCGCCCGCGGCGTCGCGTATTCGTTGCGCACGTCCTGGAGCAGTGCGCCGTCGCTGATCTCGAGGATCCGGTCGGTCTGCTGAGCCACGCTGCGGTCGTGCGTGACGACGACGAAGGCGGTGCCCAGCTCGTCGTTGATGGTACGGAAGAGCTCGTAGACCATCTTCGTGTTTACGGTGTCGAGGTTCCCCGTCGGCTCGTCGGCGAGCACCAGCGCCGGGCGGTTCATCAGCGCCCGCGCGATGGCCACGCGCTGCTTCTGACCGCCCGAGAGGTCGTTGGCGTTCTTCTTCTCGAGGCCTTCGAGGCCGAGCAGCGCCAGGTTCTCCTCGGCCCGGGCCACCAGCCCGGACTGCCCCGCTCCCGCGATGCGCCCGGGCATGAGCACATTCTCCAGCACCGTGAACTCCGGGAGCAGGTAGTGGAACTGGAACACGAACCCGATGAAGTCGTTGCGCAGGGCGGAGCGCTGTTTGCGGGTCGCCGCCGTCGTGTCGTGGCCGCCGAGCACGACCCGCCCCGTGGTGGGCGTGTCGAGCAGGCCTATGAGGTTGAGAAGGGTCGACTTGCCCGAGCCGGACTGGCCGATGACCGAGGCGAACTCACCCGCCTCCAGCGTGAACGACACCTCGTGCAAGGCCACCGTCTTCACGACGGTCCCGTAGGTCTTGCCGATGTCCTCGGCCCCGACCAGCGTCTCAGCCACCCTGGATCACCTCGATCGGGTCGAGCTTGGACGTACGCCGCGACGGGATGAGCGAGGAGACCATCGCGACGAGCACCCCCACCACGAACGACAGGACGACGAAGCCCACCTGCGGCGTGATCGGGAACAGAGAGGTCGAATTGCGGCCCAGGTACGTGAACAGGGCGATGAGCGCGAGCCCGGCGAGCACGCCCACGCCGGCGCCGCTCACCCCGAGGATCAGCGCCTGCCACAGGAAGATACGACCCGACTGGCGGTCTTTCATGCCCATGGCCTTGAGGATGCCGATCTGGCGCGTCTTCTGCACGGCCGAGATGGCCAGCGTCGAGGCGATACCCAGAGCCACCGCCACCAGCACGAAGAACTGGATCATGTAGCTGGACGAACTCTGGCTCTGCAGGGCGGAGAGCAGATCGGCGTTCTGGGACTGCCATTCGGTCACCTTGAGGCCGTTGAGCGCCGGGGCGGACCTCAGCGTATCGGCGACCTGCTTGGACGAGAACACGTCCTGCACCTGCGCGTCGATGGCCGAGTACTGGTCGGACGAATAGCCAAGCACCGTGGCCGCCTGGTCGCCACTCACGAAGGCGGTGGCGGTGTTGGCGGCGGCCGACCCGAAGTCGAACACGCCGGTGGCGGTGAGCGAAGCCGGCTTGCCGGAGGGCAGGACGACGCTGACCTGGTCGCCCGGCTTGATGCCGAAGGTGTCGGCGAAGTCCTTGCCGACGATGATGTCGCCGCCGCCGAGGGTCGCCTTGCCGGCCACGACCCGGTCGGAGATGTCGTAGATGGTGTCCAACTGGTCGAGGGAACCGCCGGTCAGCTGAAGCGGCGCGTTCTCGGTGCCGCTGCGGTAGATGCCGGAGTACGCCCGCGTCGGGACGACCGTGGTGATCTCACTCTGGGATTTCATCGCCTGCTCGATCTGAGACGTGTACGTCACCGGCTGCCCGTCCTGCCGTGACTGGACAACCAGTTGCGGACTGTTGCCGATGGTCTGGTCCACAAGGCTCGCCTGCAGGCTCGTGATCAGGGATCCCAGGAAGACCTGGACGCCGATACCGACCGCGATGCCGGCGGCGATGAGGATGGACTGCACCGGGCTCTTGCGTAGGAACCGCGCGGCGATGCTGAGGCTGAGCAACGTGTCAGCCCTCCCCGCCGCCGTCGTCACCCGTGTCGTCTTCAGGTTCGGGCCCGGGCGCCGCAGGCCCGCCCAGGACGGCGTCGAGGTCCACGATCTCCTGCGGCAGCCAGCCGGTGGCGGCCCCGACGAAGGCCGGGCCGCCGACCCAGATGTCGGTGTCCGGAAGCGCCTGCTTCAGCGCATCCACAGCGTGGCGCACGCCGAGCCGGTGGAAGTGCGTCGAGGAGCTCATCACCACGGCGTCGACGCCCAGCCCCTTCGCCGCGGCGGCGATCTCCTCGACCGGGGTGTCCGGACCCAGGAAGTACGTCGTCCAGCCGGCCATGTCGAACCGGTCGCTTACCATGCGCAAACCGAGGTCGTGACCCTCCTCGGGCGGGCACGCCAGAAGGACCGCCCGGCCGGACGGCGCCGCGGCCGACTTCGCCTTGAGAACGCCCGGATACAGGATCTCCACGATGGTGCGCACCGTGGAACTGGCGAGGTGTTCCTCCCAGATGGCCACCTTGCCCTCGTGCCAAGCCTCGCCCGTGTCCGCAAGGATGCGCGTGAGCACGTCGCGGTGCAGCACGGGGATGGACACCTCGCCTGAGGAAACGGCCTCCACGGCCGTGCGCACGGCCGTGGCCTTGTCGTGGCTTGCCAGCGCAGCTGCCACCTGCTCGTAGATGGCGCCGATGGTCGAAGGATCGTCGGTCATTGCGGCCTCCGTATCTCCTGTCCGTGAGGCTTCTACCCACTGCGAAGGTAGTGGTAACGACCAGGAGGAGACCGTGCGGGGAACTGGCGCGCCCGGCAGGATTCGAACCTGCGACCCTCGGATTAGAAGTCCGACGCTCTATCCAACTGAGCTACGGGCGCGGGAACCGCAAGTATACGGGGTGAGGCCGGCCGAATGGAGCGGGAGACGGGTTTCGAACCCGCGACCCTCAGCTTGGAAGGCTGATGCTCTACCAACTGAGCTACTCCCGCCCGTGAGCTGGTCGGGACGGCGAGATTTGAACTCGCGACCCCCTGCTCCCAAAGCAGGTGCGCTACCAGGCTGCGCCACGTCCCGGACGCGGCGCCAGTATACCCTATGACCCCGCGGAGGAGCCTGAGGCCGTACGGGCTACTCCTGCAGCGTCGGCAGTTGCAGCTCCTGACCGGGCTGAAGCGTGGCGTCGCTCAGGTGGTTGGCCTCCTGGATGACGTACACGGCCTTGCGAAGATCGGTGGCGCCGTCGTAGTGCCCGGAGGCGATGGTCCACAGGTCGTCGCCCTGCTGCACCACGTACTGCTGACCCGTGTAAAGCGCGCCGTCCGTGCCGGCATGGGCGACGCGGACGCCGGCCCACACCGCCACGAAGATCAGCAGGAGGAAGACGGCGAACCGGACCAGGCCGGCTGCTCTGCGCCGGCGCTGCCGGCGGCGACCGGCCCGGCCCAGAGACCGGGACCGCGGTGCGGCGGCTGGACGCGACGCGGACACGCGGGACGCGGCGAAGTGGCGAGCGCTCTCGTTCACCGCGGCACCTCGCGGAGGTGGCGCGGCACCACGCCGTCGAGCTCGGTGCCGCAGTGGCGGCACCGGATGGCGACGGCGCCGCTCCAGAGGTCGGCGGAGAGGACCTCGACGTCATGGCCTCCACACCACAGGCAGGTCGCGTCCCGGCCCGCGAGGGCGGATGCGAGGGACTCGTCGACCGTGTCGGCGAGCGTGAGCTGAACGGCTGTGGCGAGAGGCATGGTACTCATAGCTGGCGAAGGACCCCCACGACTCGGCCGACCAGTTCCACCTGCTCGGCGTTGACGACGATCGGTTCGTAGTTCTCGTTCTCGGCGACCAGGCGGACGTGAGACCCGTTGCGGTAGAAACGCTTCGCCGTGGCCTCGTCGTCGCCGATGCCGCTGACCCGGGCGACGACGATCTCGCCGTCCCTGACCTCGGCCTGCGGGTGCACCACGATCAGGTCGGCGTCGAAGATGCCCACCCCGATCATGGAGTCGCCGCGGACGCGGAGCACGAAGTCGGCGTCGTCGCGGCGCAGGAAGCCGGGGACGTCGACGAGTTCCTCGATGTTGTCCTCGGCGAGGATCGGCGCACCTGCGGCGACGCGACCGACCAGCGGCAGCGGCCGCGGCCGTGACTCACCCACCACGTCCAGCGCCCTGGGCTTGGTGGGATCGCGCTTGATGAACCCCCGGCGCTCGAGGTTCGCGAGGTGTGCGTGAACGGTGGACGGCGATGACAGGTCCAGAGCCGCGCAGATCTCGCGGACCGTGGGCGGGTAGCCGTTGGCGCGCACGCTCTCGCGGATGAACTCGAGCACCTGCTCCTGTCGTGGTGTGAGACCTTCCACCGTTCCTCCTCTAGTGGCGAACACGTGTTCGTGTGGAGCGTAGAGCGAACCCGTGTTCGTGTCAAGGAGCATGATAAGAACGACCCCGGACGGAAGAACGCGCATCGGCCCGGCGGCGACCGGACAAGACCGCTGGGAGGAGAGGGAGCAGGAGGCGATCGACTGGTGACGGAGCCAGCGGCTGAGGCCCCGACGCCGACTCCGAACGGCCGGGGGGCGCCGTCACTCTGCGGTGACGGCGCCCCCGGCGCACTTCTCGACGCCGGCCCGAAGCAGGCCGGCGGTGATGTGTCTGACTACTTCTTGTGCGGCCCGAGCGGCAGCACGACGCGGCCGTACAGCTCGTTCCACACCTGGGCGATGGACCCGTAGATGGCGGAGAGGCCCACGAAGATACCCTCCCAGCCGGCGATCTTGGTGATGGTCGCGTTGCCCGTCCACTCGCCAAGGGCGAGGAGGATGAACAGGATGGTGAGGCTGCCGAACACGACCTGCAGCGAGCGGTTGATGCGCAGGGTCCCCACGAACATGAGGGCGGTGAACAGACCCCACGCGATCAGGTAGTACCCCAGCGCCGTACTCGTCGCGCCGAGGTCGAGGTCGGGCGTGCCGATCCACTTGGGAAGCGCGAAGATGCCCACGAACGTCAGCCAGAAGAAGCCGTACGACAGGAACGCGGTCATGCCGAAGGTGCTGTTCTTCTTCCACTCCATGGCGCCGGCGATGACCTGCGCGAGGCCGCCGTAGAAGATACCCATGGCGAGGATGATGCCGCTGAGCGGGATGAGACCGGCGTTGTGGACGTTCAGCAGGACGGTCGTCATGCCGAAGGCCATGAGACCGAGCGGGCCGGGGTTGCCGGTCGCGTCGCGTAGCGTGGCCGTGATGGTGCCACGCTCGCCCATCGGGCCGGTCGCGCTGGCGAGCGGCGTCTTGGGTTCGTCACTCATCTGACGATGTCCTCCACTCTCGATAGACACAGGGAAACGGGTCAGCGCGTGTCGCCCCCGGCTCAAGCCTTTTCGACACGGCAAACTCGCGGAGTTGTATCACGAAGCGGCCCGCAAACCAAGTGCGCCACGGCACAAGCAGACGAACACCCGTTCGGACGCGAGCGTGATCCGGGCCGGAAGATCCACGACGGCCGCGTCAGCGACGCACGAGGGTGCGCTTGACCAGCGAGTACTCCACCGCAAGCCCGGGCCCGGCCTGGGCCACGGCGCGCCAGCTCGTGGCACGCACGACGCGCACCTTGAGGCGCCAGGCGCCGTTCGCGCCGGTCCGGACCTTCCGGAAGGGCTTCCACGCGGCGCCCACCTTGCGCTGGACGGTCACGATCGTGCCCGGGGCAGCCCACTGCACCGCCGCGCCCGGTGCTGCGCCGGCCGGCACGGCCAGCGTGCCCTTGATGGTCGCCCGGCGGCCCTTGCGGACCCTGGGCGTCGCCGAGGCAAGGCGCAGGTTCTGCGGCACGAGCAGAGTGGCCTTGTAGTCCACCGTACGCCGGCCGACGGCCGGCGGGCCCGGCTGCGCCGGCGCCTGCGCGTAGGGCGCCGCGCCGGCGAGCCACAGCACCGGCACGTAGTGGAACGTCGAGCGCGGCACCCACGGGCCGGCGGCCTGCACGGCGAAGCTGCCCTGCAGGCCGTACCAGTCGTCGCCGCTCAGCGGCAAGGCGGCGTGCCGGTTCAGGTCGTAGAGGTCCCAGTTACCGTAGCCGATGGTCTGGGCCAGCGGGACCTGGTCCCCCTCGGGCTCCCAGAGCGGCGGGTACACGTACTGCTCGAACGCCGCCTGCAGTGAAGTCGTCGCCGACCGGACCTTGCGCGCGGCGGCGTCGGCCGGATACTGCAGGCGACACTCGACCTGGCCCTCGGACGTCGGCGTCAGATCGAAGGGCCCACCGTAGGGCGCCCCGGTCACCTTGATGACCGCTTTGGCCTTGGCAGGGACGCTGAAGTCCACCCGCGTGAACGTGGACTCGGACGTCGTGTCCGTCTGCCCCGTCTTCGTCCTTGGCACATAGCCCGTCAGGCGCACGCGAGACGCGCCGCTGGCCGCCTCCACGACGACGTAGTACGCGTCGCCCAGCACGCCGTCTGGTGTGGGCGTCTGGTCCAGGACCTCGGGCACGGAGTAGTCGACGATCTCGCGTCCGGGCACCGTCGCAAGGAAGCCCTGCGAGTAGGTGCCGGTGCACACCTGCCACTCGGGCGACCCCTTGGAGACCGGTCCGATCAGGTAGACGAAGCAGTCGCAGTCCGCCGGCGAATACGTGAGCTCCACGTGGAGGTCGCCGCTGTGGGTGACGTTCTGCGGCAGACGGTAGACGTACACCTGCCCCCGCCCCCAGATGGTGCGCTCCGTCAGCCCGGGTATGGTCTGGCGCTCGCTCCAAGACGCCACTGCTCCCGCCGCGGCGGCAGGGCCGGCCAGCGCGCCGGCGCACGCCAGCAGCGCTGCGACGACGACCGTGATGATGAGTGCCTTGCGCACGCGCGACCTCCTCCCGCCCGCGGATTCACTATACTGTCGGCGCACCTGTCGGATACTTGAAGACATTCGGTCGCCGATGCTCACAGCCCCACGACTCATACAGGACCCGGCCCGCCGTCACGGCTACGCGCTCGCCGTGGCGCTCATCCTGCTCATCTCCACCGCCGTGCGGCTCTGGCAACTCGGGACGCCGGCCACGATGATGTTCGACGAGATCTACTACGCCAAGGACGCCAAGGCGATCGTCGACAACCGTACCGGCACGCACGGGCAGTACCGCTGGGCGGCGGGTGACGAGGTCTCGTGGCCGCACCCGGAGATGGGCAAGATGGCCATCGCCGCCGGCATCTTGCTGTTCGGCAACCGCTCCTTCGGCTGGCGCCTGCCCGCGCTCGTCGCCGGCATCGCCCTGCTGGCGTGCGTGTATCCACTGGGCCGGCGGCTCGGGCTCGCGCCACCGTGGGCCCTGCTGGGCCTCCTCTTAGCCGCGGCCGACCCGTTAGGGATCACCCAGTCGCGCATCGCGACTCTCGACATCTTCATCGCCGTCTGGACGGTGGTGTGCATCCTCTTCGCCCTGCGCTACGTGCAGGACGACTGGCGGCTCCGCTGGCTGTTCGTCAGCGGCGTGGCCGGGGGCATGGCCGCCGCCACGAAGTGGTCGGGCGGCCTGGCCATCATCGCCGCACTGCTGATCATCGGCCTGTCCTGGCTCCTGCAACGGCGCGCGGCTCGCAAGGCCGAAGAGGCCGAGCTCGCCTCCGGGGAACCGGGCCGCGTCGCGCTGCCCACGAGCATCCCGCTCACACCGCCGCGCTCCGAGCAGATGCCGGCCACCGCGCCGCGGGGCTCCGCGTGGCGGCGCATCGGCCTCGTCCTCGTCGCCATGGTCCTGGTCCCGGTCGGGGTCTACTTCCTCAGCTACACGCAGTACTTCATCGACGGGCACACGTGGAGCGATTTCGTCGAGCTCACACGCCAGGCGATCTATTTCAACCTCCACCTGCACGCCACGCACACCTACGCCTCCATCGCGCCCAGCTGGATCATCGACCTGCGTCCCGTCTGGTACTACTTCGAGGGCAAGACCACGTACTACGGCGTCGTAGCCATCGGCAACCCGTTCCTGTGGTGGATGGCCACACTGACTCTCGTGGTGGGCATCGTGCTGGCGCTCATGCGCCGGACGTTCGCTCTGCTGCCGGTCGTGGCCATCATCCTCGTGCTGTACCTGCCGTGGTTCGCGACGACGAGGACCTCGTTCCTGTACTACATGACGCCGGTGGCTCCGTTCATGGCGATCCTCGTCGCCGCCGCGCTGAGCCTGTTCGCCGGCGGAGTGGTGCCGCGCCGCGGGTGGATCGCGGCGGCAGGCGCGGCGCTGGCGACGGCGCTGCTCTGGGAGCCCGTCGGCATCGGGGCGGGCTGGCTGTTCTGGACGCTGCCGCGGCGCGCCGCCGACTCACTCGGATGGGTCGGCGTCACCATCGGCTGCCTCATCGCGCTGACCGTCGTCGTGTTCCTGCTCTCGCAGCGCATGAAGCGTCACCGCCCGTGGACGACCATGGTCCTCGCGGGCATGATCGTCGGCATCGTGGTGGCGTTCATCCCGATCGTGCTCGGTATCGGCATCTCGCCCGATCACTGGATGCACATCATGTGGTTCCGGAGCTGGATCTGAGCAGCGCCGGCGGGGGCGGGACGGAGGCCGCAGAACCCTCCGCCCCGCCCCCGCCGTCCGTACGCTCCAGGCCGCGCCCCGGCCGGGACGGCCGCGAGGCGCGTGCCCGCGTCAGGCGATGACCGCCGCCATGATGGCCTTCTGCGCGTGCAGCCGGTTCTCGGCCTGGTCGAAGACCACGGAGTGCGGCGAGTACAGCACCTCTTCGGTGATCTCCTCGCCCCAGTGCGCCGGCAGGCAGTGCATGACCTTGACCTGCGGGCCGGCCCGCTCGATCAGCGCCCTGTTGACCTGGTAGTCGCGCATGGCGGCCAGGCGGACGTCGTGCTCCGCCTCCTGGCCCATGCTGGTGAAGGTGTCGGTGTAGATGACGTCGGCGCCCTCCACGGCGGCGACCTCGCTGGTCAGCTCGATGGACGCGCCGGTCTCCTTCGCGTCTTCCCGCGCCCGGGCGATGATCGCGGCGTCGGGCTGGTAGTCCTCGGGCGTGCAGATGACGACCTGCATGCCGGTCTTGGCGCCCACCTCGGCGAGCGAGTGGGCGACGTTGTTGCCGTCGCCGATGTACACCAGCCTGGCGCCCTGCAGGTGGCCGACGTGCTCGCGGATGGTCATCGCGTCGGCCATGCCCTGGCAGGGGTGGTGCGCGTCGGTGAGCCCGTTGATGATCGGGATCTGCCCGTGGAGGGCGAGGTCCTCGACGTCCTGCTGGGCGAAGGTGCGGATCATGATGCCGTCGACGTAGCGGCTCATCACGCCCGCGGTGTCCCTGATGGTCTCGCCGACGCGGAGCTGGATGTCGCCCGCGTTGAGGAAGATGGGCTGCGCGCCCAGCTGCTCGATGCCCACCTCGAAGCTCATGCGCGTGCGCGTGCTGGTCTTCATGAAGATCATCGCCACGGCGCGGCCGGCGAGGAACGTGTGCGGGCCGCGCCGCTTCTGCGCCTCCTTGAGCGCGTCGCCCAGGTCGAGGAGGGTGACGATCTCCGAGGGCTTGAAGTCGTGGATGGTGAGGAAGCTGCGGCCGGTGAGGTCGAGCTCGGCGAGGTGGCGCTTGGCGTGCTCGGACATGGAACCCCCTTCGCTGGGTGGGAACGAGACCCGCCGCGGAAAGCGGCGCGGCGGGGGCCGGACGCGAAGCGCGCCCGGTCCCCGCCGGGTGACTCATTTCTCTGGCGTGACGCCTGAGAAGGCTATCAGATGAACTTGTGCTCGCGCAGGACGTCCTCGAGCGTCGGGCTGCCGATCTCCTGGAGGTCGTAGCCGACCTGCACGGCCGGCAGCTTGACGTCGATGATGCGGCGCAGGTCCATCGGCGTGCCGATGACGACGACGTCGGCGCC
Organism: uncultured Thermoleophilia bacterium; assembly: GCA_963775255.1. Classification (GTDB taxonomy): domain Bacteria; phylum Actinomycetota; class Thermoleophilia; order UBA2241; family UBA2241; genus CAIXSE01. The sequence continues at coordinate 304,271 of CAVZIA010000004.1, forward strand.
GGAGGCGTTGATGGTCGTCTCGAGGTCTTTCAGCTGCTGCTCCGAGTAGCCCATGGCGGGCAGCAGCACGCCGACGTTCGGGTACTTGTCGAAGGTCGCCTTGATCTCGCCGACGGCGAAGGGGCGCGGGTCGATGAACTCGGCGGCGCCGTACTGCCGGGCGGCCACGGTGCCGGCGCCGTACTTCATCTCGCCGTGCGTGAGCGTGGGGCCGTCCTCGACCACGAGCACGCGCTTGCCGCGGATCAGCTCGGGCTTGTCGACGGTGACCGGGCTGGCGCCCATGATGATCTGCGCCCTCGGGTTCACCGAGCGTACCGCCTCGAGCTCGGCCTCGATGCCGGCGCGGTCGGCCGAGTCGATCTTGTTGAGCACGACGGCGTCGGCCAGCCGCAGGTTGACCTCACCCGGGTAGTACACGAGGCCGTCGCCGGGACGGTGCGGGTCGGCGACGGTGATGTACAGGTCGGCGGCGTAGAAGGAAAAGTCGTTGTTGCCGCCGTCCCAGAGGATGACGTCGGCCTCCTGCTCGGCCTCGCGCACGATGGCCTCGTAGTCGACGCCGGCGTAGATCACGTTGCCGGCCTTGACGTGCGGCTCGTACTCCTCCATCTCCTCGATGGTGCACTCGTAGCGGGCGAGGTCCTCGACCGTCGCGTAGCGCTGCACGCGCTGGGCGACGAGGTCGCCGTAGGGCATGGGGTGGCGGATGGAGACGACCTTCTTGCCGGCCGCGCGCAGCATGGTCTGGATCTTGCGCGTGGTCTGGCTCTTGCCGGCGCCGGTGCGCACGGCGCAGACGGCGATCACCGGCTTGGTGGACTTGACCATGACCTTGTCCGGGCCCATGAGCATGAAGTCGGCGCCCAGGGAGTTGACCAGGGCCGAGCGGTGCATGACGTACTCGTAGGGCACGTCGGAGTAGGCGAACACGACCAGCTCGACGCCGTGCTCCCTGACCAGCTCGGGCATCTGCGACTCGTCGTGGATGGGGATGCCGTGCGGGTAGTAGCGGCCGGCGAGCTCGGCCGGGTACTTGCGGTCGTTGATGTAGGGGATCTGCGTGGCGGTGAAGGCCACGACCTCGTACTCCTGCCGCTCGCGGAAGTAGGTGTTGAAGTTGTGGAAGTCGCGGCCCGCGGCTCCCATGATGAGGACTTTGGTTCTCTCGGCCATGCTCACTCCTGTGGTTGGAAGGTCCCTCCGCGCCACGATCCTTGTGTCAGGCCGGCGGAGTGAACACTTTGTGGACGTACGGTGAGGTGAACAGCTGCAGGGTCGCAGCGTAGTTGGGCGTGAAGCTGAGGCCCTCGCCGAGAGCCGGCGGGCGGTCCAGTGCGTCGACGTCGAGGATCAGATGGTCGCTGGAGGCTCCGAGCACCTCGACGCGCGGGTCGACCGGCGTGAGGCCTTCGGGCGGCGCGTCCTGGCGCCCCAGGGCGCAGATCGCGCGTCGCCGCGCGCCGCGGTCGGTGAACGTGGGGAAGTTGCCGAACGCGTCCTGCGCGCTCGTGCCCTGCGGCAGCGACGGCTTGACGAAGGTCTCGATGACCGGCGCCGAGACGGTGAAGGCATCCAGGTGCAGGCCGAGCGCCGGCTCGCGCGTGAGCGTGTCGACGCCGAGCAGGATGGTCTCGCCGATGCGCAGCGTGTCGACGGCCGGCGGCATGCGGCCGGAGGTGACCATGCCGATGGAGCCCGAGTTGCCCCCGGAGACCAGCAAGGGGCGGCCGAGGTGCTTCTCACTCTTCGCCGCCAGCTCGGCCAGGCGACCGAGGTTGTCCTCGTCGGGTACGATCGCCCCGTAGCACGTCAGATTGACGCCGATGCCGGCGATGTCGATGTGATCCATGGTGTTGACGCGCTCCAGGAAGGCCGGCAGCGCGTCCGGGAGCATGCCCTCGCGCAGGTCGCCGAGGTCGACCATGGCGATGACGGCGTGCCGTCGCCCGGCGGCGGAGGCGGCGTTCTCGAGCGCCACCACCGTCTCGAGCTCGCTCTCCAGCGAGACGTCGGCCAAGTGCACCGTCTCGACGGCCAGCTCCGGCGGCGGCGCGCGCAGCAGCCAGATGGGGGCGGTCAGGCCGGCGTCGCGGAGGCGCTGGACGTTCTCCAGGCGCGAGTCGCCCAGCGCCCGGGCCCCACCGGCCAGCATGGCCCGCGCGACCTGCGGCGAGCCGCAGGTGACCTTGGTGACGGCGACCACCGAGATGCCGGGGAGGTGGTCGACGACAGTCCGCGTGTTGGCGCGCACTTTGCCCAGATCCACTGTGACTGTCGGTCTCGCCGGCACCGGCCCTCCCGTGCATAAGATGTATGCACGAGAGTATCTTCCCCCGGGCTCTCCATGCAAGCCAAAAGCGTTTGGCCCTTCGTGTCCCGCACGCTCAGGGAGCTCACAGCTGCCGCTCAGCCGGCGGCCAGTCTCCCCCACTAGCCTGACTCACGGATCGAGGACACCGGCCGTCCTCCACACGCGCTGGCTGGTGCACATGACGCGCAAGGTCGCTCGCCGGGAGACGGGGGGCCCGGGCAAGACGCGGCAGACGCCCTCGGTCAGGGGACTCCACGCCCCGGCCGCCGTCCCGGCGAACGCCCCGAGCGCGGCGCAGGCCGGGTCGCCCGATAAGGCCGCGGCGACCGCTCTCTCCCGGCTGCAGGCCATGAGTCACGGCGAAGACGAGCCGCGGCGGATGAGCCGCAAGGCCTTCCTGCTCGGTGCAGCTGCGTTCGGCGGAGCCGCCGTGCTGGCGAGCATAGGCCCGGCGGCCGCGAGCGGCGGCGACGGAGCCGCGGTGGCCAGCGCACGGACCACGGACACGACCGTAGCGGCCGGGACGTCCTCCTCGGCGACGTCAGGCTCGAGCACGTCGGCCACCGGCTTGCCCACGTCGGCGACGTCCGACTCGTCCACTTCGTCCAGCAAATCCAGCACGAGCGACCCGGTGGTCGTCGACAGCGGCGCCTGCGTCGGCTGCGGGCACTGTCTGCAGACCTGCCCCAACGGCGTGTTCACGCTCAGCGGCGGCAAGGCCGTGGCGAGCAACGCGGACGCCTGTACACTCTGCGGCCGCTGCGTCCGGGCCTGCACTCCCCAGGCGGTCACGCTGAACGGCTGAACGCCTGACCGGTCGGCAGTGGCTGCGAGGCGCCGGGCTCGTGCCGGGCCTCAGCGGTCACCGCTGACAGACGGGGCACCAGTAAGTAGTGCGGTTGTCGTCACCTTGCCCGCGGGACCGGATGAGAGCAGGCGGGCCGCAGCGCGGGCAGGGGAGCCCCGCTTTGTCGTAGACGACGCGGTAGTCGCTCTGCCGGCCGTGGGAGGCGGACTCCCGCATCAGAGGCCGGACGGCGCGGACGAGCGCCAGCGCCTCTTCGTTGCTCAGGTCCGCGAGCCGGCGCCAGGGATCCACGCCGGCGAGCCAGCACGCCTCGGACTTCCAGAAGTTGCCGATGCCGGCCACGATGTGCTGGTCGAGCAGCGCGTCGCCCAGGGTGCGCGTCGGGTCGTCCTCCCGCAGGCGGCGCAGGTACTTGAGCTCGTCGAACGGCGCCGCCGCCACGAGGTCGGGGCCGAGACCCGCGAGGCGTGGATCACTGCGCACACGGGTCGCGGTCAGGAGCTCAAGGACAGGGCCGTTGAACTGGACCACCGTGTGCTCGCCGCGCCGGACCACCAGCCAGGCCGAGCGCCGCGAGCGCGGCCAGCGCTCCCCCTCGGCCAGCACACGCCACATGCCGGTCATGCGCAGGTGGGAGTGGATGACGAGGTCCCCCTCGAAGCGCAGCAGGAGGTGCTTGCCCACGGCGTCGACGGCCTCCACCCGGCGGCCGGCCAAGCGCTGCGGCCATCGATCGCGGCCGAATCGCGGGTGAGGGGTCTCGAGCGCGTCGGGGACGTGACCGGTGAGGACGGCGCCGACGCGCAACGCCGCGTAGTGGAGGGTGTCGCCCTCAGGCATCGCCGGGGGCGAGCGCGAAGTCGTGCAGGCCCCGGCGGAAGCCCAGCCCGACCAGACGCTCGGCGAGCGGGCTGGAGACCGCGGGCTCGCCGTCGATGGTGTCGACGACCAGGCGGCGGATGCGGCCGGCGCGGACCGCCGCCGTGAGAGCCTCAAGGGCCGGGCCGGCGTCGTCTGCCCGGCCCAGCACCCGCAGGGACCTGCCCCCGGCGTGCACGGAGAGCGCCGGGCGGCCGCCGACGGTGACCAGTTGCGCGCCCGGGCGGCGGGCCGGCGGGCGGACGCCCGCGTCAGGCCAGCGGAGGCCCGCGCCGTAGAGCTGCGCCGGGTCGGCCATCGCGATGACCGTCGCCTGCTCCGGCGCCTCTTCGAGTGCGCGCAGCCGCTCGACCGCGCCGGGCAGCGCGAACTGGGCGCCGCCGAGGCCCTCGACGAAGTAGCCGCGACGGGCGACGCCCAGCGTCTCGAGCGCGGAGAGCGCCGGGTACAGCGCCGCGAAGCCGCCGGGGAAGCCTTCGGCCCGCACCAGCTCGCGCGTCAGCACGCCGTGCCGCTCGAGCAGCAGCTCGGCCCAGGCGCGGCGGCGCACCTCCTGGTCGTCCGCCCCGGCGCCGAAGACGTAGGCCGCGAGCGACCAGCGACCCTGCAGGGGCGGCGCACCTCGCGCGCGCCGGCGGAAGCGCCCGGACCCGGCGCGGCGGTCCTGCCGCGGGCCGGACGACGCCTTCGCGCCCCGCGAGCGGAGCGGCGCGAAGGCGTCATTGGTGACCTCTCCCGCCCAGGCGAGGTCCCAGAGCGCCTCACGCAGCTCCTCTGCGCTCACGTCCGCGTACTCAACGAGCAGGTCGGAGAAGAAGCAGGCGCCCCGGGCGAGCCGCTCGCGCAGCAGGTCGTGCAGCTCGTCTGCGGGCGCCTCGCCCTGCACCGGAGGCGGCCCCAGCAGAGGTGCATCGTCACGGAAGTACAGCGCGACGCGCCCGGCCCTGGCGCCGACCGGCCCGGCGCCCACCCAAACGACCTCCCCGCTCGCGCACAGCTCGTCCAGCCAATACGGCGAGTAGGTGCCGAGCCGCCGTGGGAGCACATCCTTCTCCCAGAGGTCCGGCGCCAGTGGGAGCCCCTGAAGCGGCGCGAGAACGTCGCGCAGCCGGTCGACCCCGGCGCCGGAAGCGGCGAAGCGGTCGACGCCCTGCCAAGCCGGCGCAAGGCGCGCCAGGGCCTGCTGGCCGACGGGCTCGATCTCCTGGCGCAGGACTGCAAGCGAGGCCCGGCGCACGCGGCGCAGCACGTCCGGGTCGCACCACTCGCGCTGCGTGCCCAAGGGGCGCAGCTCACCGAGCACGAGGTCTCCGGCCCTCTCGAGCTCGGCGAGCGCCGGACCGGGGTCTACGCCGTACCGGCCGTGGACCTCCCCGGTCTCGAACGGGCCGTGCGAGCGCGCGTAGCGGCGCAGCAGCCTGAGCAGCGGGTCGGGAACGTCCTCGAGGAAGGCGTCCGGCAGGCCGCCGGGCGGGACGGCGCCGAGGGCGTCGCGGTACAGCCCGGCGTCCTCGGCGGCGACCCAGCGCTCCTCGCCGCCGAGGCGGGCGCGCACGGCGCGGCGCTCGTCCTCGAGCCGCGCCAGCCACGCGCCCGCGTCCTCGGGCGGCTCCGAGCGCTCGGCCGCCTCGGCCGTCGTGAGGTCGCCGACGCGCCGGAGCACGTCGTGGAGCGCGTCGGCGTCGCGCGCCCGCAGGTGCTCCGAGCGGTGCTGGAGGTCGTCCTCCACCTGCTCGAGCGCCGCCGGGTCGATGAGGTCGCGGAGCTCCTCCTGGCCCAGGAGCTCGCGCAGCAGCTCCCGGTCCAGCGAGAGCGCCACGGCCCTCCGCTCCGCCGCCGGCGTGTCGCCCTCGTACATGTAGGCGGCGACGTAGTCGAAGAGCAGCGAGGAGGCGAAGGGCGACGCTGTGGACGTCTCGACCTCGATCAGAGAGATCTCCCGCGTGCTCAGTCTGCGCAGCAGGTCCAGGAGACCGGGCACATCGAGGACGTCGCGCAGACACTCGCGATACGTCTCGAGGATGACCGGGAACTGCGGGTACCGCCGCGCGACCTCCAGCAGCGACTGCGCTTTGAGGCGCTGCTGCCAGAGCGGCGTGCGGCGGCCGGGGTACGCCCGCGGGATGAGCAGCGAGCGCGCGGCGTTCTCGCGGAACCGCGCGCCGAACAGCGCGCTGGCGCCCAACTCGGCCACCACGAGGTCCTCCGCCTCTTCGGGATCGACGAGGACGAGCTCCGCCCCGGGCGGCTCGTCCGCGTCCGGCAGGTGGATGATGATGCCGTCGTCCGACCAGATCGCATCCGACTCGAGTCCGAACGTGTCGCGGATACGCGCCGAGAGCGCCAGCGCCCACGCGGCGTGCACGCGGCCGCCGTAGGGCGAGAGCACGCACAGACGCCAGTCGCCGATCTCGTCGCGGAAGCGCTCCGCGACGAGGGTCCTGTCCGAGGGCACGACACCGGTGGCGGCCTCCTGCTCGCGCAGGAAGGCGAGCAGGTTGGATGCGGCCCGTTCGTCCAGGTCGTACCCGGCCCGGAGCGCGGCGTCGTCGCTGCGCACCGCCTCGCGCGCGAACGCGCCGATGGCCTCGCCCAGCTCGCGCGGCCGCCCCACTCCCTCGCCGTGCCAGAACGGCACCGCCCCGGGCATGCCCGGAGCCGGGGTGACGACCACCCGGTCGCGGGTGATCTGCTCGATGCGCCACGTGGTGGCGCCCAGCAGGAACGTCTGCCCCGCGCGCGCCTCGTACACCATCTCCTCGTCCAGCTCGCCGACCCGGCGCCCGTCGGGCAGGTTGACGCTGAAGAGGCCGCGGTCCGGGATGGTCCCGGCATTGGCGACCGCGAGTGCCCGGGAGCCCGCGCGGGCGCGGACCGTACCCGCGACCCGGTCCCACACGATCCGCGAACGCAGCTCGGCGAACTCCGCCGAGGGATACCGGCCGTCCAGCATGTCGAGCACGTTGTCGAGCTGCCGCCGCTCGAGCTCGGCGTAGGTCCAGGTGCGCTTGAACAGGGCGTGGAGCTCGTCCACGGCCACGCCCTCCTCCCCGGCGCTCGCGGCGATGGCCACCACCTGTTGAGCCAGCACGTCGAGCGGGTTGCGTGGCACCACCGTGGCCTCGATGAGCCCCTCGCGCATGCGCCGCGCCACGACGGCGCACTCGAGCAGGTCGGCGCGGAACTTGGGGAAGATGCGGCCGCGCGAGACCTCTCCCACGCCGTGGCCGGCGCGGCCGATGCGCTGCAGCCCGCGCGTGACCGACTTGGGCGACTCCACCTGGATCACCAGGTCGACGGCGCCCATGTCGATGCCGAGCTCGAGCGAGGACGTGGCGACCAGGCAGGGCAGCTGACCGGACTTCAGCAGGTCCTCGATGACCACGCGCTCCTCTCGCGCGAGCGACCCGTGGTGAGCCCGGGCGATCTCGCGCGAGCTCTTCCCCGCCGCCTCCGCCTGCTGCGCGGCGAGGTCGTTGAGACGCAGGGCGATGCGCTCCGCAGCCCTGCGGTTGTTGACGAACACGAGCGTGGAGCGATGCTCGCGCACGAGGTTCAGGAGCTCCGGGTAGATCGCCGGCCAGATGCTGCGGCGCGTGGCCTCGCTCCCGCCCGGCAGAGGCTCGAGCTCGAGCGTGGCGTCAGGCTCGACCATCGACTCCACCGGAACGTGGATGCGCAGGTCCAGCGGCTTGCGCACCCCGGCGTCGACCACGGCGCACTCGCGCGAAGGGCCGACCAGGTAGCGCGCGACCTCCTCGAGCGGCCGCTGCGTGGCGGAGAGCCCGATGCGCTGGACGTCGCGGCCCGCCTGTTCGGCCAGCCGCTCAAGAGTCACGGCGAGGTGCGCCCCGCGCTTCGTCTGCGCCACGGCGTGGATCTCGTCGACGATGACCCACTGCGTGCCGGTGAACAGCCGGCGCGCCTGCGAGGTCAGCATGAGATACAGGGACTCGGGCGTGGTGATGAGGATGTCGGGCGGGGTGCGCAGCATCGCCGCCCGCTCGCGCTGCGGCGTGTCTCCGGTGCGGACCGCCACGGTGACGTCCGCGCCGATGCCGCGCAGCGGCGCCCTCAGGTTGCGCTCCACGTCGTAGCCGAGCGCCTTGAGCGGCGAGATGTACACGAGCCGGAGCGCCCGCTCCTTGCGATTCGCCGGCGGCGGGTCGGCCACGAAGCGGTCGAGCGCCCACAGAAACGCGGCGAGAGTCTTGCCGGAGCCTGTGGGCGCCGAGACGAGCACGTGGGCGCCGGCGGAGATGACAGGCCAAGCCTGCACCTGCGCCGGCGTGGGCTCGGCGAAGGCCCGCGTGAACCACTCACGCACGCGCGGCGTGAACTGCGCGAGCGCGGGATGTGCGTCTGGTGAGGTCATGTGTTGTGTGGATGCCCTCGGGCGAGCCTAGCATCACACGGCGGCGGGACGGACGCCCGTGCCGGCGCGCCCCGCCTCGTCAAAGTCGGCGCGCCCGATGAGTACGCCCCCCACACCACGACACGCTGCCCAACGAGCGGGTGGTCGGCCGCCGCTCCGAGAGCCGGCGCGGACAGGCGGACTCAGACGCCGGCACTGGCGCGCATGAGCGCCGTGACCGCCCCCGGCGCGAAGTGCTGCAGCAGCGCTCCGCAGCAGGCGAAGATGTAGTCGCGGTCGAGCGCGACGCGCGCGTCCGGCGGCGGCAGCAGCCGCTCCCCGCCGCCGCTCCTCGCGCGGGCGTCCGCGAGCACTGCCTCGCCGCCGGGCAGGCGCGTGAGCGCCCCGCCGGTGCCGATGACCAGCCGGCAAGCGGTGAGGTCGCGACCCCGCGCGACCGTCTGCCGGCCCGTCGGCGTGTAGAGGTGCGCGAGCTGGCCCGCGTGCCGCTGCACGCCGGTGACGGCGGCGAAGTGGGTGAGCGTCAGCGCCGCCGCGACCTCCTCCGGCGTCCGAGGGAGCGCCGGCGGCAGATGCACGGGCCGCTCCTGCGCCGCCAGCATCTCCACCACGTGCGCCGCACTCACGTAGGTGCCGAGATCGCCCTCGACGGTGCGCTTGCTGTGCGGCTGCGGCTCGATCATCAAGGCGGCGATCTCGGGGCTGCCGTCGGTGATCGAGTGCACGTCGGTGGTGGCTCCGCCGACGTCGATGACGATGAGGTCGCCCACGTCCTCGGCGAGCAGCTCGGCGGCGATGAGCACCGCCCCCGGCGTCGGCAGGATCCTGCCGCTCACGACCTCGCCGATGCGCTCCATGCCCGGCGCGTGCGTGATGTGCTCCTCGAACGCGTCGTGGATGACGTGGCGGGCCGGCACGATGTCGAGCTCGTCGACCGCCGGATACACGTTGTTGGTCAGCTTGACCGTGAAGCCGGCCCGCTCCAGCACCTCCTGGGCGTCGCTGCACACGACGCTGTTGCCTGCGTAGACAACGATGGGGCGCGCCTCGAGCTTGGCGAGCTCCCCCGCGTTGAAGAGCACGGTCTCGCAGTCGCCGCCCTCCACCCCGCCGGCCAGCAGGATGAGGTTCGGGCGGACCGCCTCGATCTCGCGCAGGTCGTGCGCGCGCAGACGGCCGGCGGTCTGGTACTTGACCACCGCGCCGGCCCCCAGCGCCGCCTCGCGCGCGGCCATGGCCGTCATGCGCTGGGTGAGGCCGTGGACGGTCATGCGCAGGCCGCCGGCGGCCGAGCTCGTCGCCAGCGTGAGCTCGGGCTCGACCGGAGCGCCGAGCGCCGCTTCCAGCTTCGCCCGGGCGGCGTTCACGCCGATGGTGACGTCGCCGTCGGCGACCGAGGTGGCGGCGACGCCCTGCCCGACGAGGCAGGGCGTCGCCGCCGGGTACTCGCGCATCCCGGCGAAGGCCGAGACTACCGTGGTCGTCGAGCCGATCTCGGCGACCAGCGCGTCGACTGCCCGGGCCGCGCTCACGTCACATCCCGCGCTCTTGCATCGTCTCGACGATGAACGACGCGACGCCGATGCCTTTGGCGCCGCGCCCGAAGCCGGCGTCCATGCCCCAGCTGCGAGCAAGTTCGTCGGTGACCTGCGTGCCTCCGGAGATGAGCAGCAGTTTGTCGCGCACGCCCTTCTCCACCGCCAGGTCGGCGAGCTTCTCCATGTTGTTCCGGTGCATGTCCCCGTGGGTGATGATCGTGCTGATGAGGACGATCTGCGCGGCGTGCTCGATGGCCGCGTCCAGCACCTTCTCGACCGGGACGCTGGTGCCGAGGTACTCGCACGAGAAGCCCCACTTCTCGAGGCCGCCGTGCTTGATGTCGATGATCTCGCGCATGCCGACCGAGTGCTCGTCCTCACCCACGGTAGCGGCCACGCACTTGAGCTTCTGTCCGGCGACGAACGCCTTGATCTCCTCGTCCTTCATCACGACGGGCTCGGGCGGGATGACCAGGCGGGCCGGGTCGACGACCACGTCCAGCCGGCCCTTCATCTCGATGTATGTGCCCTCGGCCGGGTGCATGACCTGCTTGTTGATGACCTCGCAGTCGTGCAGGTTCATGGCCTTGCCGAACTCCAGCGCCGCGAACTCCGCGACGCGCGGCGCCGCCGGCAGAAACAGGGTGACGACGACCCAGCCGTCGGCGGCCCACTCGACCTCCGGCTTGATAAGGTGCTTCTCGCGCAGGTCCTTCGTCTGCGCGAGCCGCGCGTTCACGTTGTCCTCGGGGTCGAGCTCGTCGATGAACGGGACCTTGTCGGCGTCGCACAGCGTGCAGCCCCCGATGAGGTCGCAGGGCTTCGTAACGCCCGCCGGAGCGTCGGGACCACCCTCCGGGTCGCACCCCTCGGGCAGGTGGTTCTCGCCGAAGTGGTGGCAGACGGGGGCGAGATAGTCGGCGGCGCGAGGCACTATCGTGCCCGCCGCGACGCCGCCGTCGCTCTTGCGTGCGATGCCGTCGTCGTGGGTCTCCGGATAGATGCCGGAGTCCACGAAGTACGCCTCCTCGACGGCGGCGAAGTACCCGCCGTCCTGGAGCATGGCCTCGAGGAACAGGACGGCGCGTTCCTTGATCTCGCGCACCTTGTCGCGCAGTTCCGGCGCCTCGCGATCGAGCTTGACCATCTCGCGCAGGCCGTCCATGCCGACCAGGCTCTGCTTGGCCGTGTTCACCGCGGCGACGTTGTTGTAGTGCCAGGGCACGTTTCGGCCCTCGTCGGGCGTGATGGTGCTCTGGATGTCGGCGCTCGTCAGGCGGCTGATCATGAGGTTCATGACGTGGCTGACGGTGGCGTCGCGACCGTCCGCCTCCATGTAGCGGGTGTTCTCCTGGGCGCGCATCCTGTACTCGCCGAAGAGGTCGCGGAGGGCCACGGCGTACGGCAAGTCCATGCGCATGCACGGGGCCGGGGCCGCGTCCGGCGGCACCGTGCTCAGGCAGATGTCGTCCGCCGGCATGCCCACGGACACCGAATACCGGCTGTTGATGGCGTGCTGCACGAGCAGTTCGGGCATGACGTTCCACGCCTCGACGGCGGTGGCGTTGGCGTTGTGCGCGCCGTCGATCTGCGCCATGCGCACGCTGGCCATGACGTGCTTGGCCACGGCCGCGTCCACGAAGCTGCGGTACATGTTGATGTTGCGGTAGAGGACGTTGTACTGCGGATCCTGGTGGGCCCCGTTCACGCCCTCCTCGGCGAACATGACGGCCATCTCGGGGCCGGCCACGCCGCTGACGTAGCTGTGGAAGTTGATCGGCCGGCCCACCTCGTCCTCGATGAGGTCGAGCGCCTTGCGCGTGGCGCGCACCTGCTTGCGCGTGACCGCGATGCCGCCGACGCCCTCGGGCGTGCCCTCGAGCAGGCCGTCCATGTGGCTCTGGCCGGCGGTGCGGATGACCATCATGTGGTCGGCGCCGTGCCAGGCCGCCATGCGCATGCGGCGGATGTCGTCCTCGAAGCGCCCGGAGGCGATCTCGGTGGTCACAACGCAGTCGGGCTGCGGGTCGATGTCGCCGAAGTAGTGGGCCGCCGGCAGCGGGATGCTGCGCTCGAGGCCCTTTGACGTCTCCTTGTAGGTGAACTTGTGCAGCCGCTGGCCCGGCACCTGCTCCCGCCAGTGCCAGCCCTTGCGCCGCGGACGGTAGCTCTCGAGGTCCTGAAGCAGAGCCTCGACGTCGAGCTTGTCGCTGGGGTCGAGTCTCATCGTGCCCCTCCCCACGTCTGCTCGACGACGTCCCAGCCCTCGCCGGCGGCGAGCTTGCGCGCGGCCTCCGGCGCGGCGCAGTCCCACGTGGTCATGCAGTGCATCACCACATGCCCGGCGCCGTGCCCCAGCAGGCCGCGCTTCTCGCACTCGCCGACCACGGCCATGCAGGTCGGCGAGTCGATGCCCATGCGCATCAGCACCGAGCGCTCGATGCTCGGCGAGGTGTGCGTGCGCGCGAGCTCGACCATGGGGTCGACGACCTGCTGGGCGAGCTCCCAGAACCTCGCCTCGAGCTGCTCATCGCTGAGCTGGGCGAGGTGCCCGCGGACCTGGAGATAGGTGTCCTCCCGGGGCATCTCAGGCCTCCCTGAGCCCGGCCAGCGTCGCCTGCACCGTCTCCGGGTCCGACTTGGTGTCGGCGGCCAGGAACTCGATGTCGTCCGACGTGGGGACGTAGCCCTCGGGTGCGTTCTTGAGCGCGTTGCGGATGTAGCTCTTGCGCATGCGCGCCACATCGAAGTCCTTGGCGTGGATCTGCTCGACCCGCTCGGGAATGACGATGACCCTGCCGGGCGTGTTCTCCTCGGGATCGCCGGCGCGGACCTCAACGCCCATCTCTTTCGCGAAGTTGAGCTGGCTCCAGTGGTGCTTGCCGGCGCCGGTGTACTCGGTCTCCTGCACGACCACGGTGGCGTCGCGCGGCAGATCCCGGGCGAGGCTGACGGCGGCCGTCATGGCCGTGTTGCCGGCGGGGCCGCGCTCCAGGCCCTCGAGCTTGGCCATGGCCTCGGTGATGTAGAACACCTCGCCCTGCGTGACCGTGAGGTAGCGGTCGATGTAGCGCAGCGGCCGGGCCGCGTTGCGCGGCACGTCCGCGCGATCCGGCCAGGTGGCGAAGGGTACGCCGAAGCCGGTGTGGCCGGTGGTGAAGCTCTTGCGGTTGAAGTCGTCGTCGCTGGCCATGTGCAGGCCGCTGAGGTCGACCGAGGCCGAGACGATCTGCGTGTCGGTCGCGCCGGCGCGCTCCAGCCCACGGGCCGTGCCGGTGGTGTTGCCGCCGCCGGCGTGGGTGACGACGACATGCGTCGGATAGGCGCCGGTGAGGTGCTCCATCTCACGGGCGATCTCGAGGCCCAGACTCTCGATGCCGCTCACGCCGAAGCTGCTGTAGAGCGACGCGGCGAAGTAGCCTGTCACGTCGAGCAGTTCGACCATGTGGAAGAAGAGCTCCGGGCCGACCGTCAGTTGCACGACCTCGGCGCCGTAGGCCTCGCAGATGCGGCCCTTCTCGACGATCTCCGGCTGACCGATGTGGCGGCTGTCGAACGTCTCCTGGACGATGATGCACTTGAGGTCGTTGCGCGCCGCCTGGCTGGCGACGGCGGCGCCGTAGTTACCCGACGTCGCGGCGATGACGCCCTCGTAGCCCTTCTCCTTGGCCACGAAGATGCTCACGCTGGCGCGCCGGTCCTTGAAGGCGCCGGCGAGGTTGGCGGCCTCGTCCTTGACGAAGATGCGCGCGCCCTTGCCGGGCTCGCTCACGCTGCGTACGAGGTCGGTGAGGTTCTTGAGCTCCAGTAGCGGCGTATGGCCCACGCCGGCGCGCGTCTGGATGGCGACGATCTCGTCCAGGCTGTAACCGTGCGCGTCCATCATGCGCTCGTAATCGAAGGCGATGGGGCTCAGCTCGAACTCGCTGTAGTCCATGCCGAGCGCCTTGCGCATGATCTCGCCGCGGCGCGCCATGATGGCGTCGAACTTGGTGGCCATCAGCGCTCACCGCCTTCGGCGGCGCGGTAGGCCGCGAGCCTGGCACGCAGGTCGCGGCCCACGTGCGTCAGCTCCGGGATCGGGTTGCCGTAGGTGATGAAGTAGCCCGGGTTGACCGCCGAGAGCGCGCCGGTCACCTTGCGGCCCGTGATCGTCTCGATGGTGAGCTCCTCGCCTACGGCGGCCTCGCCGATCGCGAAGCCCTTGACCCACATCATCAGCGGCTTCTCCGCCGTCTCCGGCGGAAGGTTCTTGCTGCGGTCGGCCGGGTCGAGCAGTCTGACCTCGACCTCGACCCAGTCGCCCTCTCGGGCGCGGATCTCGTCCGGCATTCCGGTCACCCCTTTCAGGTGCTCGGGGGCGCGCCCGCCGCGGGGCCGGCGCGCCTCTCTTCATCGGGGGTACTTCAGACGGTCGGCGTCCAGAAGCGCGGCAGCGGCATGTCGACCACGGTGAGCATGCCGGGCTTGGCGTCCTGCATGAGCGGGATGTAGTTGCCCGTGCTGGCGTAGGTGCCCTTGCCGCCCGGGATCTCGGGGGAGTTCACCATGTTCACGTTGGGGTCGCCCACGATCTTGATGTAGTCGCCGGTGCCCTGGTCGGCCATCTCGGGGTGGATCTGCTGCGGGTGGATGAGGTGGATCTTGAGCTCGCCGTTGCTGTAGCCCTTGCCCACCTGCTTGCAGCCCGCGACCCAGCCGGCCGGGACATGCACGTGCGGGGTCGAGCGCTCGACCTCGGTCACGATGGGCTCGCGGGTCTCGACGATCTCGTCGATCTTCCAGCCCAGAGCCCTGGCGATGAGCTCGATGGACTCGGGGAAGCCGATGTGGCCGACGATGCTGCCGTCGGCGACGCCCTTCTCGAACTCCTCGACCGTGGTGCCCACGCCCTGGCCGACCATCACGGTCGGGCCGAACGGCGAGAGGTCGTTGACGCGCGAGGCCTCGATGGAGTCGACGCGCAGGCAGATGGAGCTCCACATGACGACGAGTGCGTCCAGGACGAAGCCGGGGTTGATGCCGGTGCCGAGGATGGTGACGCCGTTCTCCCTGGCCACGCGGTCGAACAGGTCGGCGCGCTCGGGGTCGCTGGCCCACGGGTAGGACAGTTTCTCGGCGATGCAGATGACGTTGCAGCCGGCCTTGAGCGCCGGGAGGATCTGTGGCTCGACCTCGTCGAGATTGCTCTGCGTGTTGATGCACACTACGTCCGGCTTCTTGGCGAGCACCGCCTCGAAGTCGGTGGTCATCTTGACGTCGCACGGCCGGTCGAGCAGCTCGCCGACGGTCTTCCCCTCCTTGGCGGGATTGGTGACGATGACTCCGACGAGGTCGATGTCCTTCGGCCGGTCGAGGATGTACCCCAGAAGTCCCTGGCCCATCATGCCCGTGCCCCACTCAGCGACCTTGATCATGTCTCGCTCCTCTACGTGTGCCTGGCGCCGCAAGGGCGCTGGTTTTCACTCATGCATACGGAATATGCAGCACTGGGCGAGACTCTACCACGGCCGGACGACGACGCCGCGAATGGGGCGTGAGGCACGTGAGAGGCCGCCCGGACTGCAGGCGGAGATGCCGCCGGCGCTACGCCCCGCAGGGGCGCTCAGCCAGCGTCAGATGACGGTGGCTGGGGGAGGCTGGTCGACCGTGTCGTGCGCGAGGATGGCGAGTTCTTTACCCATGCACCCTCCTTCCGGCCGACGCGCCCGCGGCGGGCGCCGGGGCTGGCCTCAGGGTATGCGGGGCGGCCTTCAGGCGTCAACCGTCGGTTCCCAGCTACGACCACGAGCTGCCAGCGCAGCAAGCCGGTCATCTTCCCGCCGACGGACGGCGCTACTCAGCCGTCGCCGAACAGCTCTTCGTTGGCGTCGGCGACGGCGAACACGCGGTCGCGGTCGGTGACGGGGCGGCGGCGCAGCCCCGCCGTCGCGCCGGGCAGGAACCTGGCGTACGCGTGCACGGCCAGCGTGGCGACGCGGATGGGCTGCTGCCGCGCTGCGTCGCTGGGCAGGCACTCGCGGTGCTCACGGATGAAGCGCACGGCCGCGAGTACGGCCTCCTGCAACTCGCGGTCCTCCTGCGCGGGATACGAGAAGCGCCAGCGGCGGACCTGCGCGGCGATGTCCGCCCGGTCGGGCGCCACACCGGTGGCGGCGTACATGCGGCAGTCGTAGGTGCGGCAGACCAGCGGCCGGTCCTCGTAGATGGTGCACCGGCCGGCGGCCAGCATCGGGCACGCGCCCTCCTCCGTGTAGCCGAGCAGCAGGTAGCCGGGCGGCAGGCCGCGCGCGGCCGAGAGGTACTCCTTGGGCAGTCGCTTGCGCGCCCGGTTCTCCCCCGGCCGCAGGTGGATCTGGTGGAACGTGCGGCAGCAGGCGTTGCAGGAACCGCACGGCACGCCGGCCGGGACGTCCTTGTCGAGCGTGGCCAGGGTGGCGCGCAGCCAGGCGCCGAACGGGGTGGGCGGCAGCGGGTCGGAGGTCATGCGCGGCGCCCCCGATACGCATCTGCCGGGCTCGGCGACCCTGATGCGCCGCTCTCGCCGCCGTCGCCGCTCTCATCCGCCGCGAGGACGACGGCGGCGGCTATCGTCGGGTCGCCGGCGCCGGCCGGCAAGAGGCCGTCCGGGAGGAAGACGTCGGCCACCCGGACGGCGAGGACGGCCAGTGCCGGCGGTTCGTCGGGAACGGCGCCGCCGGGGAACGCCGCCGCGTGTGCGGAGATCCAGCGCGCGGCGGCGCGGACGGCGGCCAGTCGCGCGGCGTCGCCGGGCGCGCCGCAGAAGAACCGCCAGCGCCGCGCACGGAGCGTGATCGGCTCCCGGTCGGCGTCGAGGCCGGCGGCGGCGAACACGCGACAGTCGTACGTGCGGCAGGTGAGCGGCCGGTGGGCGTAGATAGCGCACCGGCCGTCCTCCTCCAGCAGGGGACAGCGGCCGCGCTCGTCGTAGGGCAGCAGGACGTGGCCGGGCGGCATGCCCGGCGCAGGGAACAGCAGCTCGCGCGGCACCCGCGCGAGCGTCTCGCGTTCTCCCGGGCCGACATGTACGAAGTGCGAGGTGGAGCAGCAGGCACAACAGTCGCCGCAGGGCACGTCGGCGTCTGCCTCGTGCCGGAGCGCCCGGCGCATGGCGGCGAGCCAGGCGCCGAACTCGCCGGCGTCGAGCTCGTCCGCCGGCTCGCCGGTCATGTCGGTGTCGGGTGGGTCACGCCCCCACGGTGCCGTCGGGGGCGTCGCACGTCAAGCCCGCACCCGGTCACTCCTCCCCGTCGTGCGCGCGGCGCAGGCCCTCGATGTCCAGCTTCTTCATCTTGAGCATGGCCTGCATGGTCCTCCCCGCCTTCTCCGGGTCCGGGTCGCTCATGTACTCCCCGAGCTGCCTGGGCACGATCTGCCACGAGACGCCGAACCGGTCGGCGAGCCAGCCACACTGCTGCGCCTCGGGGGCCCCGCCCTCCGCCAGCTTGTCCCAGTAGTAGTCGACCTCCTGCTGGTCCTCACAATCGACGACGAACGAGACCGCGGGCGTGAACGTGAAGTCGGGCCCCCCGTTGAGCGCCGTGAAGCGATACCCCGCAAGCGTGAACTCCACGACGAGCGGCGTGCCGTCGGGCCGCCGGCTGATCGCGCCGACGGACGAGTCCGGAAAGACCGAGACGTACAGAGTGGCGGCCTCCTCGGCCTGGCCGTCGAACCAGAGCATGGGCGTGATCTTGTGAGCGAAGGTCGGCATGCCGGTCTCCTCCTCGTACGCGACGCCGGCCGACGGGCTCCGCGACCGGTGTCGCGTGATGTGCAGTACCGCGGTTGTTCCACGACCCGGCGCCGAGCACGCACCGGCGCCGACGACTGCCGGCGAACCCCCTCCGGCGCCACGGGGTCAGCGACCGGGCGGGGACACTCGTGCAGTGAGACGACGGCGTCGCGCAGTTCGGCCGCGATCCGCTCGTATGCCGGCCTGCTGCGCGCCGTCCCGGCAAAGGAGCGCTGCTGCCCCACACTCACGCGGATCCACGGCCAGTGCAGCCGGCCGTTCGCCCAGAGGCGCTCCGCGCCGGTGATGGCTACGGGCACCACCGGCGCTCCGCTGCGCACGGCGAGCAGTCCCACCCCCGGGTGGAAGTCCGCAGGGTCCCCGCGGCGGTAGAGGTCGCCCTCGGCGAAGATCGCGACCACCCCGCCGGCTTCGAGCACGCCGAGCGCCGCCTCCAGAGCCGCGCGGTCCGGCTGGCCCTTGTGGATGGGGATCGCGGCCAGCCGCCGGATCACCGGACCGACGAACCCGCGGCGGAACTGAACGACATCGGCCACGAAGTGCAGCGTACGGGGAAATGTCACGCCAAGGAGGATGGGATCGACGTCGCTGGGGTGGTTGGCGACGACGATGGCCGGTCCGCTCGCGGGCAGACGGCCGGCTCCCGCCTCGCAGAACCGGCCGTAGGCGCGCACGGCCGTGACCAGGAGCACGCGAGCGAACGCGTACAGCCACGGGTCGCCGGGCACGCGGAGTCTCATGCGGACGACCCCCGGCTCGCCAGGCCGCATCCGGGCCGACGCGAGATGGGAGGACACCCATGACGAACCGCATCCTGACGGCGATCCGCGGCACCGGCACCGCCGCCGCGGCGACAACGGGCGCGACCGTCGCGCTCGTCGTCGCGCTGGCCGTGTTCAACCAGATCGTCAACGTGGGCGCGACGGCGAGCTTCGCCGCATCCGCCCACGCGGACCGCTTCCGGACGTTCGTCTTCTGGCAGATCATCGGCGGGGTCTTCGGGCTCGGCGTCCAGCTCAGCTTCGCCGGCCTCGTGCGCTTCTGGTCGCTGATGGCGGCCAACGTCATAGGCATCGGCGTCGCCTTCGTCTCGGCACAGTTGTTCGCGGCGTACCTCATCTTCAACGAATCATTCCACCCGGCGCAGTGGCTCGGCACCGCGCTCGTGTTCGCCGGGCTCGTGCTGGTCGCCCTCGGGCATAGTCTGTGAGTCGCCGTCCGGGCCGCTGGGCGGAGCCGCTCCGGCCGGCTCGTCGGCCATCGTCAAACCCATGGCGCGCAGCGACGGCACCCACCAGGCGCGCGCCACGACGAGCGCCAGCAGGACGGCGGCTCCAAGAAAGAGCGCCGTCGGGCTCCGGCCGGCCACGACCCCGGAGACGGCCTGCGAGACGGGCACCAGCCCGACCGACGCGAAGATGATCAAGCTCATCATCCGCCCCATGAACCGCTGTGGGGTGCGCGCCTGGATCCAGGTGAAGAACGTGACCATGAGATAGCCGGCGGCGAACCCCATCAGCGCCGCCGGCACGAGAGCCGCGACCAGAGACTGGGCGAACCCGAGCGTGGCGATGCCCACGCCGAACACCGCGCACACCGACAGCAGCACGTGCCCCATCAGTCTGGCCGGGGGCCGGCGCGCCGCGCCTGCGACGGCCAGTCCGGCCAGCGAGCCGCCGCCGAACGCCGACATGATGGCGCCGTAGGCCTGAGCGCCGCCGGTAAGCCTCTCGTGCGCCAGCACCGGTACGCCCACCAGGAGCGGCCCCACGGCCAGGAAGTTGACCGCCAGCACGAGCAGCAGGAGCACCCGCAGCAGCGTGTCGGCCCACATGTAGGCGAGCCCCTCCTTGATGGACGTCCAGAGGCCGGGCGCCGGTCCGCCGCCTGCGGCGGCCCCTCCGGCGCCCGGCCTCGCGCGATCCACGCGCATCAGGGTGAGCAGCACGACCGAAACGACGAACGTCGCCGCGTCCGCCGCGAGCGCCAGACCCACCCCCTCGAGACCGAGACTCCCACCGGCGACGCTCGCGATCAGCACGCCGGCCAGCACCGGCCCGACGAACTGCGCCACCTGGTCCAGACCCTGGATGAACGCGTTGGCCGTGGACAGCTGGTCGAGCGTGGCGAGCTGCGGCACGATGGCGGTCTGCGCCGGGAAGAAGAAGCCGTCGGCCACGCCGTACACGGCCGCCAGGACGAACAGCATCCACGTCTGCACGGCCCCGCCGAGCACCAGGGCCGCAAGCAGAGTCACGACGGCCAGCCGCGCGAGGTTGGACCCGATCATGACCCGGCGTGGCGAGAAGCGGTCGGTCACCGCCCCTCCCACGAGCATGAACGCCGCCCGCGTGACGCCCTGGACGGCCAGCACCGCGCCGAGCGCCAGGGTGCCGGCGGAGAGCTGCAGCACAAGCCAAGGCAGGGCGATGAAGTAGAACTGGTCGCCCAGCAGCGACACACCCTCGCCGGTGAACAGCAGCCGGAAGTCGCGGATCTTCAACACGCCGATCATGGGCACGGTCCTCGCGGGGTTTCCGTACTACCTTTCCCCGTGCGACAGTGAGCGGAGCATGCCTGCCATGAGACCGTTCAGAGACATGCGCGCGGCCCTCCGCGCCAACCACCTGCTCGCCTGGGCGACGGCCTTGTGCGGCGCCCTCGCCGTGCTCGGCGTGCTCTACTTCTTCGCCGCCGTCTCCGTCGCCGAGGCTCTCCGGCCCATGTACGACCCGGTGACGAGGACCATCAGCGAGCTCGCGGTCGGCCGCAACGGGTGGCTCCAGGTCTCCGCGTTCGTCGTACTCGGCGTGAGCTTCTGGGCGCTCCCGGCCGGCATGTGGCGCCGCGTCCGCGCCACCCTGTTCTCGCGCCTCGGGCTCATCCTGCTGCTCGTGGCCGGCGCCAGTTCGTTCGTCGCGGCCGCCTTCCCCACCGACCTGCGGGGCGCCGTCGTCGCGACCGTGAGCGGCGATGTCCACGAGGTGGCGGCGAGCGTGGGCTACGCCTGCCTCATCACCGCGATGCTGCTGTTCTCGTGGCACTTTCGCCGCGACGACTCCTGGCGGCACTTCCGCCCCGTGTCCACGGGCCTCACGCTCGTGGGGCTCGGCATCCTGATCGCGATGGCGGTGACCGGGAACAGCGACGTGGCGGGCCTGCTGCAGCGCACCATGGCGGCGACGCTGCTGGTCTGGGTCGCCCTCGCCGGCGTGCAGGCGGGCCGGCTCTCGCTGGCCGCCCGGCCCGCCCGCGTCACGGACCGCGACGACTGACCCGGGAGCGCCGTCAGGCCTCGGCGAGCTCGTCCGGGCGCAGCGGGCGGCCCGCGGCGGCCGCCGCCGCGATCTCCCGGCGCGCTTCGGAGCGGAGCTCGTCGTCCACAAGCACGGTGACCACCCGGCCGCCGGCCCGCGCCGCGATGAAGCACACCTCACGCACGCTGCCCTCGCCGAGCGCGGCCTCGGCGGCGAGCGCGTACGCGGCCCCCTGCGGCCGGTAGCGCGCCAGCAGCACGTCGGACTCCGCCGCGCGGTCGGTCTTGTAGTCGACGACCACCCACGCGTCGTCGTCGCGGTACAGCAGGTCGATGGCGCCGCTCACGACCACCCCGTCGAGCAGCGCACCCACGGGGACCTCGCGCTGCACGGCGTGCAGGTCGGCCGCCGCGGCCCGCGCGGCCGCGCGCACCGGCTCGGCGCTCCAGCAGGCGGCCGCGAGATCCGCCGCCTCCTCGGCGAGCTCGGGCCATTCGAGTTCGGCCGCCGCGGCCGCGGCCACCCGCACGAGCGACTCCTCGTCGGCCAGGTCGCACAACTCCATGACCCGGTGCACGGCGGAGCCGAGCGCCAGGGCCTTCGCCCGGCCAGCCGGCGCGCCGGGGCCGCCCGCACGCACCTGCTCGTCCACATGCTCGAGGCCGCTCGGACTGGTGGCGGGCGCGGCCTGCCGAGCGCGCTCGAGCAGCCCGGCGCGCCGCTCCGTCCACTCTCGGCGCGCTGCGGCGAGATCGGCGTCGTCCGGCGCGCCGTCGCCTTCGTCGGCCGCCGGCGGCACCCGCGGAGGCAGCACCAGCACGCCCCCGTCCTCGTACTCCTCCGCGAGCGGCGCCGGGGCCGGCAGCGCGTCGGCGATGGGCCCGAGCAGCACGGCCGACGCTGATCCGTCCTTGTTCCTCAGCTTGCCGAAGCACGTGACGACGAGGCGGTCGCGGGCCCGGGTGGCGGCCACGTAGAGCAGCCGCCGGGCCTCGCTCGCCTCCATCTGCTTCTCGCGCGTCCGCAGCGCCGTGTAGCGCTGCGGCTCCAGATCGCGCGCCGGCGCGCCCGGCAACTCGGCCTTGAGTCTGATGGCCAGGCGACGCGCGTCGCGGTCGACGATGGGCTCGCCGCCCCCTCCGCCGGAAGAGAGCGCCCCTCCGGCGAGGATGACGATGGGGTACTCCAGGCCCTTGGCCTTGTGGATGGTGAGCAGGTGGACCACGTCGCCGTCGTCGTCGACCTGAGACTCCTGCTCGCCGGCGGCGTCTCCGGCCTCGGCCGCCCACGCGAGGAACGCGCCGAGGCCCATGCCGCCGGCGCTGGAGAAGGCTCGCGCCCGGTCGACCAGCTTCTCGAGGTTGGCGATCGCCTGCGACCCCCCGGAACCCGTAGCGGCGAGCACCTCGGAAGCCTTGACGAGCCGCACGAGGTCCGCGGCCAGCTCGTGCGGCTCGCGGCGGCCCGCCGCTCGTGCAGGCCACGCAGGACCGCGAGCGCCTCCGCGACCGCCTCGTGCCCGGGCGGCTGCGCGGCGAACAGGTCGAACCTGCCGCCGGCCGACCAGAAGAGGAAGAGCTCGTCGTCGCTGAACCCGAACAGCGACGAGTGCAGCGCGCCGTACACGGCCGGTCCGTCGCTGGGGTCGTCCACGGCGCGCAGGCACAGCAGGGCGTCGTCGACCTCGCGCCGCGCGAAGTACGCCTTGCCGCCGTCGACGCGATACGGCACGCCGGCCTCGCGGAACGCCTGCTCGTAGGTCTCGAGGCCGGTGGTCGCCCGGAACAGGATGGCCACGTCGCCCCAGCGCGGCGGACGCCAGGCCTCCGCGTCGTCGCCTCCCCCGTCGCGGTCCTGTACGGTCCAACGGTCCCTGTCCTCCGCGTGCATGGCGAGCAGGAGCGCGGCGAGCGCCTGTCCCTCCGCTCGCCGCGCCGCGTCCGCCGCTCCGGCGGCGGACCCGAAGTCGTCGCCCAGCAGGACGGCCACCCGCGGACCCTCCGCCGGAAGCCTGTAGGGCTCGACCCACTGGTAGCCGGGCTGCCGACCCTCCTCCTCGTCGTCGTCGAACACCCCGGCGAACACGTTGTTCACCCAATTGACGACCGACGGCGTGGTGCGGAAGTTCTGGCGGATGACCTCCAGCGCGCCCGTCCCGCCCGGCTGCCCGGCCACGAGCCGCTTGACCTGGTCGTACATGCCGATGTCGGCGCGGCGGAAGCGGTAGATGGACTGCTTGGGGTCGCCGACGACGAACAGCTTGCCCGGCTGCAGCACCACCTCGCGCCAGTCGCCGGCCGCCGGCCGCTGCTCGCACAGCAGGAAGACGATCTCCGCCTGCAGCGGATCGGTGTCCTGGAACTCGTCCACCAGGATGTAGCTGAACCGCGCCTGGAGGGCCGCGCGGGCGGCAAGGTCGCCGGCCAGCAGGTCCCGAAGGCACCCGAGCAGATCGGTGAAGTCGAGCCGGCCCTGCGCGAGCTGCGCGGCGGCGGCCCAGCGCGAGAAGGCGTCCGCGACAGCCGTCGCAAGCGACGTGACGTACTCGGCGTAGGCCTCGCGGGCGGCGGTGACCGCAGCGACCGCTTCCCGATACCGTGTCTGGAGCTCGTCTTTGCCGCCGAGCGCCTGGTCCCAATTGCCCTTGGCGCCGCCGGGCGCCGACGGAGTGACCTTGACGGGCAGCGCGAAGAGGGCGGCCGCCAGCTGGTCGACGTCTCCGGGCGGCCGCTCCACGAGGGCGCGGCCGGCTTCGACGAGGTCCACGGCGGCCACGCAGCCCTTGTCGCTCACGTCGCTGCAGGCGGACGTGCAGAACTCCGCGAGCTGCTCGAGGGGCGCTCGTAGGCCGGAGAGCAGCGTCCGCAGGTCGGGCTCTCCCGCCGGCGGCGCTATGGGATCGAGGTCGTACCGCTCGTTGAAGACGCCTCTGGGGCCGAGGGCGAGCTCGCGCAGCCACTCGAGACGCACGCCGGCGCGCAGGAGCCGGGAGAGCCCCGTGCGGGCCGGGCCGGCCGCCGGGTCGTCCGCGGCGAGCTCGGTGAGCCACTCGTCCCAGAGACGCGAGCGTTCGAGCTCCGAGCCGAGCTGGTCGAGCTGCTCGAACGCAGGGTCCACGCCGGCCTCGACCGGGAACTCGCGCAGCAGGCGGCCGGCGAAACCGTGGATGGTGCTGATCGGCGCGTCGTCGAGAGCGTCCAGCGCGCCGCGGATGACCTCCGAGCGGGCCGGGTCGTCGGCGGCACCGACGGCCAGCCGCTCGAACTCCTCGCGCACCCGCTGGCGCAGCTCGCCGGCGGCCTTCTCCGTGAAGGTGATGGCCGCGACCGTGCGCACGTCGCCGGTGCCGGGCCGCGGGTCGAGCACGCAGCTGACGTAGCGGTCGACGAGCACGCGCGTCTTGCCGGTGCCGGCGCCGGCCTCGAGCAGGAAGGTGGTGCCGAGGTCGGCGGTGACCCTCTCGCGGACCTCGGAGTCGCAGACCGGACGCTCAGCCATCGCCGTCCTCCTTCGCGGCCGGCGACTGCAGGTCGACCACCGGAGCGAGCAGCTCGTGCTCGCGCTTGCGCGCCCGCGCCCAAGGAGAGACACCGCACGCGTAGCGCACGTCGCAGTATTCGCACCGCTGACGGGTGGTTCGCGGGAACAGGCCGGCGTCGGCCAGCGCGACCGCGCCGGCCACGAGCTCCGCGAGCCGCAGAGACGAGGCCTCCTCGTCCTGCGGCAAGTCGAGGTCCTCGAACCCCCCGCGGCGCGTGACGAGTCGGTACACACAGCTGATCGTGGCGTACTCGGCGCCCCCGGCCTGCCGCAGCGCCAGCCGGTACACGGGGAGCTGCACGCTCAGACGCTCCTTGATGCGATTGCGCTCGGTGCCGCCGGCTCCCGACTTATAGTCGATGACACGCGCACCGGACGGGGTTTCGTCCACGCGGTCCAGACGCCCGGCAAACCGGACGGTTCGGCCGTCGTGCAGGGCCAGCGCTACCGGACGGTCCGCCGACTCGCCGAAACGCCACTCCACCCCGACCGGCCTGCTTCCCGGGCCGGAGAACACCGGGTCGCGCCGGACGGTCTCCAGCAGGTCTTCGAGAAGCAGTTCGCGCCGGACCTCCCACGACAACGCCGCGCCGGTGACCCCGCGGGCCTCTGCCTCGGCGCAACACTCGCGCCACGCCACGACGACGGCGGCCTGCGCCTCGTCGCGTCGCAGGCCGCCGGCCATGACCTGCTCGTAGGCGCGCTGCAGGATGTCGTGCGCGAGCGTGCCGAACTCCAGCGCGTCCATCTCGAGGGAGTCGCCAGGCTGGTCGGGAGCCTGCAACTCGTAGACGTCCCGCAACAGGAACGAGAAGGGGCAGGAGACGAAGCGCTCCAGGCGTGTGGGGTGCATCTCCGCGTCGAAGGGATGCGCGGCGGCCAGGGCGGCGCGAGCCTCCGCGCCCAGCAGGCCGTCCCACGCGCCCGGGACGGGACTGCGTGACGCGCTCCAGGCGCCGAAGCGGCGGCGCGCCGCGACGTCGTCGCCGAGCACCGCCGCCGCGTACCGGCGCGCCGCTTCGCGGCGTCCCGCCGAAGACAGCGCAAGAAGCACGGCGACGTCGCGCTCGCGCCGGTCGACCCACACGACGTCGTCGGAGAACGCCGGAGGACCGGCGACGCGCCGCCAGACCGCCCTCAGAGGCTCGCCGCCGAGGAACTCGTCGAGGCCCACCGGGTGGCCGGCGGCTGCCGACGCCAGCCTCAGCAGCAGCCGGGACGGCAGCCGTGGACGCCCGTCGGCCGCGTTCGTGCGCGGCGCCAGAAGTACCAGCCGCTCTTGTGCGGCCTCACAAGCGAACGCGAACAACAGCAGCGACTCCGCGTCGCGGTGCTCGGCCAGCGGCAGGCGAAGGCCCAGCGCCGCGGCCACGCGCCGGCGCTCGGCGTCTCCCAGAAGCGGATCCGGCCTGCCGCGCGACGGGAACCCGCCCTCGGCCAGGCCGGTGAAGACCACCGTGTGGAAGCTCAGCCCGCGGAGGTCCAGCGGTGTGAGCACCGCGACACCGTCGCGGCCGACGCGACCTGCGGGGACGCGCGACCCGGCCAGAAGCTCGCGCAATGCGGCGGCGGCCTCGGCAAGATCCACCTGCTCGTCCAGGACGGCAAACGCCTGGAGCCGCGATGCGGCGTCCCGGGCCTCTGCGGCGGTCTCGCCGTCGAACACGGCGACGGCCACGCCGGCGAAGAACCCGGCCCACGTGCCCCAGGAAGCCCGGCCGGGGCGGGCCGCACATACGTCGACGAGCCCACGCACGGCCGTCTGCAGACTCCTGCACGCCTCGAGCCGCCGGCGCACGGCTTGGGTCTTGCCGGCGACCTCGTCCTCGTCGTCCACAGCCTCGGCGCCTCTGGCCCGCAGAATCTCTGCCCGGCGCTCCAGCCCGCGGCGCCGATCTGCCAGTCTCGAGCGCCACTGATCGGGCCCGGACACCACGCCGGCCTGCCGGGCCTCGTCGAGCCACAGGGCCGCCTCGCCCGGCTCGCCACCGCCGGCGAGCGGCGCAGCAGACAGCAGGTCGACGACCGCGCGCCGGGCGAACGGCTCTCCCGCCGGGGGGGCGAGACAGTCGGCCAGCCTGCCCAGCACACGCACGCCTGCCGAGCGATCCGGTAGCCGGCAGGCGACCCGCAGCCCTGCCTCACGGAGTGCGGCAGCCGCAGGGTCCACGTCGTCGCCGTGCGGCACCACGACGGCACACTGCCACGCGGCGGCGCCGTCCGCGATCGCCGCGAACACGGCGCGGACCGCCTCGCGGAGCTCCGCGCGCTCGTCGGAGACGGACACGACCTGGAGCGAACCGTCGCCGGCGAACGCGCGCCGGCCGGTGACGCCCTCTGTCCAAGCAGCCGAGAGACCATCGCGGTCACACCGAGCCTGCGGAGCCTCGAGGTGACGCACCGCCAGACCCATCTCGACGGCCGCCTCGAACGCAGGCTGTCCCACGGGCGTGCGGCCGGCGGGCGCCGGCACCAGGAGGTCGGCGCCACGGGCAAGCAGCCCTCGCACGAACCGCCCTTGGGCCTCGTTCAGGTCGTAGAGGCCGAACAGGACGACCGCACCCGTCTGGCCCACCCCTGACGCCGCCGCTGCCGCCGACTGGAGGCCCGCCCCGTCAAGGAGACCGCTCGTCTCGAGCTCTTCGCAGTAAGCGCGGTAGAGGAGGTCCAGGTCGGCGAACTTGTCGGCCGACGAGCTCGGCCGGCCCGCCGCCCCCGACACGGGACCCGCTTGCGCCGACGAACTCCAGTCCGAATCCGGCGGGATGCAAGCCTCTCGGAGGTCTGCCAGCGTAGCGGCCACGGCCTCGGCGAAATGAGGCCGGTCGACGACCGCCCCGAAATAGCGCAGCCGTGACGCATATGCTGCGACGAGCCGGCGCACGAGGCGTTCGCGAGTCAGCCCGGCGAGCGCGGCCGGTGGTGAGCCACGGTGCGCCGCCACCAGGTCGGCCGCCAACCGTCCGAGTGTGGTCACCTGTACATTGGCCACCGCCCGGAGCCGGTGCACGAGCAGATCGAGGACGCGTGTGCGCACCGCGGCGGACCCGACGACCACCGTGACGGGCGCCAGCGGGCGGCCGCGCTTGAGCTCCGCGACCCGCTGGCAGAGCGCGCCCTCGAGCTCCGGGAAGCGGCCGCTGACGAGAGTCCCCTGGTGTGCCTCTGCCCCTGTCGTCATGGTCGGCCGGAGGGTATCACGCAGTCCGGACGGGTCCGGGACGGCCGCCGCGTCACGTGAGCTGCTCGATGACCTCGCCGTGCTGCGGGTACGCCGCGACCAGCGCGGCGCGCTCGCCCACCTCGAAGTCCGCGAAGTCGAACCCGGGCGTGACGACGCAGCTCACGAGCGCCCAGCCGTGCCCGGCCGACAAGTGCGGACCGCCGGCGAGGCGGGCGCCCTGCCAGCTGCCTGCCGGCACCAGCACCTGCGGGAGCAGACCCTCCCCTTCGGGGTCGCCGAGCACGCGCCGCTTCAGGCCACCGTCCGGCGCGATCGTCACGATCTCGAGCGGCAGCCCTCCCTGGTACATCCAGAGCTCGTCGCTCGTAAGACGGTGCAGACGGCTCATCGACTCCGCAGTGACCAGAAAGATGATCGCCGTGGACGCCGGCCGCTCGCCGCGTGGCGTCTGCAGCGTCTGGGCCGCGCGGTACGTCTCGAGGTAGTAGCCGCCCTCGGGGTGCGGCTGCAGCCCGAGCGAGGCGGCCATCCTTGCGGCGGTCGGTCTCATTGCACGAGCATACCGGAGCGGCCGCCCACGCTCCCGCCCGCTGGTAGGATGCAGCCGCCGAAGGGAGTCCTCATCCAGCTCACGAGCTACACGTTCCTGTTCGCATTCCTGCCCATCACGCTGGTGTTCTACTGGCTGCTGCCGCGCGGCGTCTGGCGGCTCGCGTTCCTGACCCTCGCGTCATGGGTCTTCGTCGGCTGGTACGACTGGCGCTTCGTGCTCATCATGGTCGGCGCGACCACCGTCGACTGGGTGGCGGCGCTCCTCATCGCGCGCAGCCCGGCGCCGCCCGGCGGCACACGCCGGCGGAGCCGGATCCTCGCCGTCGCGATCGTTGCCAACATCGCGATCCTGGGCTACTTCAAGTACCGCGGCTTCTTCCTCGACTCACTCGACGGGCTGGGCTCCTGGGTCGGCCTCGACCTGGACCTGCCGGCGCTGCGTGTGCTGCTTCCGCTGGGCATCTCGTTCTATACGTTCAGCGCCGTCAGCTACGTGATCGACGTGTACCGGGGAGACGCGCGGGCGACGAAGAGCTTCCTGCGCTACGCGGCGTTCATCGCCCTCTTCCCGCGCGCCATCGCCGGCCCCATCCTGCGCTGGCGCGATGTGGAGAGCGACTTCGAGCACCAGCCACGCCGCCTGACGACGCGTCTGGCGGCGCTCGGCCTCTTCTTCATCGCCTGCGGCATGGCCAAGAAGCTGCTCGTCGCCGACGTGATGCTGCCGCACGTCGACGATCTCTTCGGCAACGCCGCCCACCTCCACTTCTTCAGCGGGTGGGCGGCCGCACTGGGCTACAGCCTTCAGCTCTACTTCGACTTCAGCGGCTACTCGGACATGGCCGTCGGCATCGCCTACCTGCTCGGCTACCACTTCCCGCAGAACTTCGACTCGCCCTACAAGGCGGCCAACCCGAGTCAGTTCTGGCGCCGCTGGCACATGACGCTCTCGTTCTGGATGCGCGACTACCTGTTCATCCCGCTGGGCGGCTCGCGGCGCGGCATGGCGGTCACAGTGCGCAACCTCATGGTCACGTTCATCCTCGTCGGCTTCTGGCACGGCGCCGGGTGGACGTTCATCGTCTGGGGGCTGCTGCACGGCATCTACCAGTCGGTGCACGCGATGGCGCGCAAGAAGGGCCTCACGGCGAAGAACGCGTGGCTCAACCGCCTCCTCACGTTCGTCGCGGTGGTCGTGGCGTGGGTGTTCTTCCGCGCCTCGACGCTGAGACAGGCCGGCCAGATCCTCAAGGCAATGGCCGGCCTGAACGGACTCGGCAGCTTCCACTCGGCCAGGCTGCAGATCGGCTACGCGTTCACGCTGCTCATCTTCGCCGGGCTGGCCTGGGTGAACCTGGCGCCGAACACCTGGGAGATCGAGCCGAAGCCGACCTGGCGCTACGGCATCGCCTTCGGCCTGCTGCTGGGAGCGGCGGTGCTGGCCATGGGCAAGCCGGCCGCATTCCTCTACGTCCAGTTCTGAGGCGGCTGGCCGGCCGCGGTGGTGCCGGTCCCTTCCTTGGTCCCCCGCGAGAGTGGTAACTGCTTGCCTGCGTACGCAATAACGTACGCTTCTCGCCCCGTTGCGTACGTTCCAGCGTACGCAGGCCCACACCATCGCCCTTTCCGCCGCGCTGAAAGGGGCTGAGGGTCCGGCGCTGCCCGGGAATTGGAAAAGCCCCTCGTCCAGCTGGACCGAGGGGCCTTTCTGTAGCAAGCCGTAAGCCGGATCCTGTCGTGGGTGACCATCCATCTCGGGCCGTCCGTTGCCGGACGGCTCATGCGACCGAAACCCGGGAGCCTCGGGCGAGCAACCCTCGAACGCTCCCCTATTTGGTCTTGCACCGGGCGGGGCTTGCCGAGCCGGCCTGTCACCAGGACCGCTGGTGAGCTCTTACCTCACCGTTTCACCCTTACCCGCACCCCTCGAAAGGGGCCGCTGGCGGTCTGCTCTCTGTTGCGCTTTCCCTCGGGTTTCCCCGGCTGGCCGTTAACCAGCGCCCTGCTCTGCGGTGTCCGGACTTTCCTCGATGGGCGCCTCACGGGCTTCGAGAAGCTTCGCGACGCGTGACCACCGCGGCCACCTGGCTTGCCCCAGAAGTGTACCACCGAGGCCGCAGGCTCAGACGTTCCGGCGGCGCACCCGCCGTGCGTCCGCTGTGGTCGGGACGGGCACTACCGCAGGATGAGGATGAGGGCAGCGATCACGGCGACGAAGCCGCCCACCCAGGCCAGCGCCCACACCCAAGGACGGCGCTTGTTGCGCGACCCCTCGTTGGCGTTGGACATCACCGTTGCGGAGAGGCGCGGATCGGCGAACGAGTTGCCGAGGGTGGACGTTTGCGCTTCGTGAGATTCCCTGAACGACCGTGCCGGATCGGTGTGTGTCGGACCGGACTCGCTCATGGCCACTCCCTCGTCGGCCGGGGGCTGCTCCACGGCACGGCCCGGCACGGGCGTTCGCCCGTACGGACAGCGTACTCCTTACGGGCGAGGATGGTAGTGGAGTTGCACGCAGCCGCCGGGCAGCGTGCGACTCTCGGCGAGCTCCAGAGCCAGATAGCTCTCGCCGCTCACCGGGAAGAGCGGCACACCGCCGCCGAGAAGCACGGGGACCACGGTCACGATCCACAGGTCGACGAGGCCGGCGGCGGCGAAGGCGATGAACAGGCCGCCGCCACCGACCAGCCAGACCGTCCCCTCGCCGTCGCGAAGTTCCACGGCGAGGTCCGTAACGGGGCCGGGCGTGATGATGGCGTGCTCCGCCCGGCCCTCGGGCAGGCTCCTCGACAGCACGTAGGCGGGGACGTCGCCGTAGGGCCAGGGGCCGTGCTCGTCGATCCGCTCGTACGTGCGCCGGCCCATGACGATCGCGCCGACGTCGCGGAAGAAGTCGTGGAAGCCGCTGGCGTCGCCGTCGAACTCCGGCAGCCAGCCCATATCGTCGCCGGGACCGGCGATGTACCCGTCCACGCTGCTGGCGACGTAGGCGACGATGCGGCGCATGTGACGCGGATTCCCGGCGCCGCGGACGGCAAAACGGCGGCGCCGTGAGATCAGAGGAGCCCGGGTGACTCGGTACCCGACTCCCACGTGGCGACGAGCCGGCGGTAGTCGTCGGCCTCGAGGTGCATGATCACGTCCGCGTAGGGGATGCCGCCCAGCGTGACCGCGTCCGGTTCGCGGCGCAGTGAGCTGAAGCCGCAGCGGGCGTAGCAGCCGATGGCCCGCGAGTTGAACTCGAGCACTCGCACGGTGAGCTCGCGGAGACCGAGCTCGCCGAAGGCATGTGCCAGGACGAGCCGCGTGACCTCGGTGCCGAGCCCGTGACCCAGCGCGTCCGGAGTCAGCAGCCCGACGGCGTAGGCGGCCGTCATGCCGTCGCCGCCGAAGCTGTGGAGCGACGCGGACCCTATGAAGCCGCTGCCCGCGTCGACGACCCAGGTCACCCGGCCGGCGGTGGACGCGAGCGCCTCGAGAAGCTCCTCGGACTCCTCAGGCGTCAGCTCGCGCCACTCGTCTTCGGGCTGGTCGCCGAAGAACCGAAGGATCTCGGGATGAAGGCCGATGCGCCTGGCGGCGTCGGCGTCGGCGGCCGCGGGCGGACGCAGCGTCACCCGCGGTCCTTGCAGCACCGGGGTCGCCCGGACCGGCTCCGGACCGGGCTTCCTCTTGCGGTGGCGGTCACTCATGCCTGGTCTCCCCCAGCGGCTTGCTCCTCGAGCAGTATGACACCGGTCAGGCCGCGAAAGTCCGCGTCGGCGGTCACCAGCTCGCACCGCTGCAGGCGGGCCGTCGCGTAGATCATCGCGTCGGCCGCGACCAGCCCATGGTCGACGCTCATGTCGACGGCGACGATCGCCGCCGTCGCATCCTCCGGAACAATCAGACGACCTGCTTGCCCTCTTCCCCGTCCTTGAGGCGTCCGAGCACGTAGACCACCATGTCGCGCGGCTCGGCGGGCGGCGTGACCGTCTCCGTGAGTGCCTGTTTCCAGGCGGCCTTGGGCTTGGGCGCCTCGCCTTCCTCGATCTCCTCGTCGAGGGCGAGCCAGCCCTTCGCGAGCAGTTCGTCGTGCTCGGCGTGCGTGCCGACGCGTCTGATCTCTGCGAACTGGGCGGCCGTGAACTCGCGCACCGTGCCGTCCGACTGCAGGACCTCGTAGGTATCGGCCATGATCCTTCCTCCTCTGCTGCGCCGGCTTGTCGTCAGGCGCGGGCGTCGGGGCTGAGCTCCGCCGCCGATGCCTCATCCAGGAACCAGGTGAGCGAGCCGTGCACGGGCGCAACGCCCTGCGCGGGTACGGCCATCGGCACGCGCAGGCCCTCGATGACCTCGGCGACCATGCCGGCCTTGGCCGCGCCGCTGACCAGGAACCACACGCGGCGCGCGGCGTTGATGACCGGCGCGGTGACCGTGAGCCGCGGCGTGTCGTCGGGCGCCGTCGCGGGTACGCAGAACGCGTCCTCGACGGCGAGGGCGTCGCTGTGCGGGAACAGCGAGGCCGTGTGGCCGTCATCCCCGAGGCCGAGCAACACGAGGTCGAAGACGGGCACGTCCACACGCGGGCGGATCTGGTCGGCCAGGCGGCGCAGTTCCGCGTCGTACTCCTGCGCCGCCTCTTCGGGCAGGTCCTCGCCGCGCATGCGGTGCACGTTCTCCGGCGCGATCGGCACGTGTTTGATGAACGCGTCGTGCGCCATGCCGTAGTTGCTGCGCGGGTCGTCTGGCGGGACGCAACGCTCGTCGCCCCAGTAGAGGTGCGTGCGCCGCCACGGGATCTTCTGGCTGAACTGCTGGCGCGCCAGCAGCTTGTAGAGGGCGCGCGGGGTCTCACCGCCGCTGAGCGCGACTGCGAACTGCGGGCGCGCCGCCGCCGACTCCTGCGCGGCGAGCGCGAAGAGGTCGGCCACGCGTAGCGCGAGCGCGTCGCCGTCGCTCAGGATCTCAAGGCTCATAGCTCGTCGCCTCCCCTTTCGGGCCGGCGCCAGGAGTGGCCGTCGCGGGCGATGAGCGCGTCCGCGGCCTCCGGTCCCCAGCTGCCGGCCTCGTAGATCGAGATGTCGCGCAGAGGCTTGCCGGCCCACGCATCGAGCACGGGGCCGACGATCCTCCAGGCCTCCTCGGCCTGGTCGCCGCGCGTGAACAGTGTCATATCGCCCTCCATGGCGTCGACGAGGACCGTCTCGTAGGCGCTGAAGGGGAGCTCGTGCAGGGTCGTCCCGTAGCGGTAGTCCATGGCCACCGGCTGCAGGGCCACATCGTGCCCGGGCAGCTTGGATTCGATATTGAGCGAGAAGCCCTCGTCCGGCTGCACGTGCATGACGAGGACGTTGGGCTGCAGGCCGCCGCCCGCCATCGCGTCCTGGAACAGCAGCACGGGCGGCCGCTTGAAGTGGATGGCGATCTCGGTGACCCGGCGCGCCATGCGTTTGCCGGTACGCAGGTAGAACGGCACACCCTGCCAGCGCCAGTTGTCGACGTGCAGCTTCAGCGCGGCATAGGTCTCCGTCCAGGAGTCCGGCGCCACGCGCTCCTCGTGGCGGTACCCGGGCACGCGCTCGCCCTCGACGTCCCCGCTGACGTACTGGGCGCGCACCGCCCAGTCGCCTACGGCGTGGGCGGGGATGGGGCGCACCGCGCGCAGCACCTTCATCTTCTCGTCGCGCACCGCGTCGGCGTCGAAGGCGACCGGCGGCTCCATGGCGACCAGCGTGAACAGCTGGATGAGGTGCGGCGTGATCATGTCGCGCAGCGCGCCGGCCTCCTCGTAGTATGGGCCGCGGTGCTCGACGCCGAGCGTCTCCGCGGCGGTGATCTCCACGAAGTCGACGTAGCGCCGGTTCCAGACCGGCTCGAAGATGCCGTTGGCGAAGCGCAGGACCAGCAGGTTCTGCACGGTCTCTTTGGCCAGGTAGTGGTCGATGCGGTAGACCTGCCGCTCGTCGAACACCTCGCTGATGACGTGGTCCAGCTCGCGGGCCGTCTCGAGGTCGCGGCCGAACGGCTTCTCGATGACGACGCGAGACCAGCCGGCGTGCACGTCGCCCTGCCCGTGGGCGGCGTCGTAGGCGCCGCGCCGCGCCAGGCCCGCGCCGCCGAGGCCCTTGACGATCACCTCGAACTGGCTCGGCGGCGTCGCCAGGTAGTACATGCGGTTGCCGCGCGAGCCCCTGCCGTCGAGCTCGTCGAGCACGGCGGACAGCCGTGCGTAGCCCTCCGGGTCGTCGAACTGGCCCTGCACGTAGCGCGGGTTGGCCAGGATGCGCTCGCACATGTCGCCGTCGACGACCTCCACCCCGTAGTAGTCGTTGATGGCTTGCTGCATGCGGTCGCGGAACTGGTCGTCGGTCATCTCCCGACGGCCGTACCCGACCAGCGTCGTGCCGAACGGCAGGATCCCGTGGCAGCCGAGGTCGTAGAGCGCCGGGATCAGCTTGCGGTGCGCCAGGTCACCGGTGACACCGAACATGACCAGGCTGCACGGGTCCGGGTCGCGCTCGCCGCCGAACGGCGAGGCCGGCCCGGACGGCTTGCCCCTGCCGGTGACCTTGACGCCGCCCTCGTCGCCGTAATCCGGCTCGTCGTACGAGAGGTGCTCGCCGGGGCCGCGCTCCACCGTCACTCCTTCTCTTTGACGGCGTGCCCGCCGAACTCGTTGCGCAGGGCGGCCAGGACCTTGCCGCTGAACGTGTCCTCCTGGCGCGAGCGGAAGCGGGCGAAGAGCGCCGCGGAGATGGCCGGCATGGGCACGGAGTGGGCGATCGCCTGCTCCACCGTCCAGCGGCCCTCGCCGGTGTCGTCGACATACCCGGTGATGTGCTCGAGCCCCGGGTCCTTCTCGAGCGCGTCGGCGGCCAGCTCCAGCAGCCAGCTGCGCACCACGCTGCCCTGGTTCCACAGGTCGGCGATAGCTGCAAGGTCCAGGTCCCAGTCGGTGGCGTTGAGGAGCTCGAACCCCTCGGCGTAGGCCTGCATCATGCCGTACTCGATGCCGTTGTGGACCATCTTGACGAAGTGGCCGGAGCCGTGACCGCCGCAGTACTGGTACCCGTGGCCGGGAGGCGCAAGGGTCTTGACGAGCGGCTCGATGACGTCGAACGCCGACTTGTCGCCGCCGAGCATCAGGCAGTACCCGACCTCCAGGCCCCAGACGCCTCCGCTGGTCCCGGCGTCGAGGTATCGGATGCCCTTGGCCGCAAGCTGCGCGCCGCGCTCTATGTCGTGCTGGAACGGCGAGTTGCCGCCGTCGACGAGGATGTCGCCCTCGTCGAGCAGCGGCGTCAGCTCGTCGATCGCCGCCTGCGTGGCGTCGCCGTAAGGCAGCATGATCCAGATCGCCCTCGGCGCCTGCAGCGCCTTGACGACGTCGGTGAGCTCCTTGACCGGCTCGGCGCCCTCGCCGCCGAGCTCCTCAGCCTTCGCGTAGGTGCGGTTCCACACGACCACGCGGTGGCCGTCGCGCAGCAGCCGCCGCGCCATGTTGCCGCCCATGCGGCCCAGCCCGACCATCGCTACATCCATCGTTGCCTCCTCTTCATGCCGGCCGGATCCGGCGTCGCAATGTCACTGTGAGAGCGCCCCTGTCAGGAGCGCGCCGAGACGCGCGAGCGCCGCGGCGGTGTCGGCACCGAGGCTCACGCGGAGCGCGCGGCAGCCGTGCGCCCGCAGGGCGCCCAGGTCACCGCGCGCCTGCGCCCGCTTCAGCACACTGAAGCTGAACGGCTGGCCGGGGATCTCCACGTCCACCGAGTCGTGCCCCACCAGCTGCAAGAACAGACCGGTGTTCGGCCCGCCCTTGTGGAGCTGCCCCGTCGAGTGCAGGAACCGGGGGCCGTAGCCGAGGGTGGTGGCGAGCTTGAGCTGGTCGCGGACGCCGAGGCGCAGCATCTGGAGATCCTCCCATACCGCCTCCCCGGGCCGCACGTAAGCCTGGAACGCCACGTAGTCTCCCGGCCGCGCCTGGGCGAAGAACTCCTTGAGCGCGGCCGGCAAGTCGTCGTCGTGCACGGGGAAGGAGAGACGACCCTCACCTTCCGGCAGGTCCTCGAGCAGCTCGCCGGCGGCGATGTAGCCGGCGAGCAGCCTCTTCGTATTGTCCTTGCTCTCCTGCACGTTGGGCTGGTCGAATGGGTCGATGCCCAGCACGCGGCCGGCCGTGGCCACCGCGATCTCCCAGCGCAGGAACTCGGCGCCGAGCGCGTACTCGTCGGGCAGCTCGTGGCCGGCGACGGGGTGCCCGCCCTCGGCAAGGTCCATGAGCTGCCGCGCGAGGCCGGTGGCGGCCACGCTGTCGAGACCGATCTTGACGAAGATGCGGTCCGCGCCGTACACGCCTGCGTCTCCGAGTGGTTCGAGGTCCACCGGGAGGATGCCCTTGCCCTCCTTGCCGGTGCTCTCGGCGACGAGCTGCTCGACCCAGGCGCCGAGCGCCCGCAGCGGGGGCTCGGCGACGATCGTCAGCTTGTCGCGACCGGCGAGCGCCGCCTCGCCCAGGAGCGCCCCCAGGCGCAGGGCGGGGTTCTTGCCCGCCGGTACGTCCGGGCCGCAGGCGACGGCGACGTCGCGCACGCCGTCCAGCAGCCGCTCGAGGTCGACACCCATGAGGGCGGCCGGGACGACTCCGAAGAAGCTGAGCGCCGAATACCTGCCGCCGATGTCGCCGGGGTTCACGAAGACGGCGCGGAACCCCTGTGCGAGCGCCTCCTCCTGCAGAGACGTTCCCTCGTCGGTCACCGCCACGAAGTGGTGTCCGGCGTGGTCGCCGTCCAGCTCTCTGAGGCGCTCGTAGAAGTAGGCGTGGAAGCTGGCGGTCTCCGTGGTGCCGCCGGACTTGCTCGAGACGACGAAGAGCGTCGTCTCGAGGTCCACGGCGGCCTCCACGGCGAGCACCGCCGCGGGGTCCGTCGAGTCGAGCATGTGGAGGTCAAGGTAGCCATCGCGCACGCCGAGCACCTCGCGCATCACCTCGGGCGCGAGGCTCGAGCCGCCCATGCCGAGCAGCACCGCCGAGCGGAAGCCCTCCGCACGCAACTCGTCGACGAACCCTGTGAGCGCCTCGATCTGCTCGCGCACGCCTTCGAAGACGCTGAGCCAGCCGAGGGCGTTGCCGATCACCTGCTGGTGCTGCTCGTCCTCCGGCTTCCACAGGGTCGCGTCGGCCTGCCACAGCCGTTCCCCGTACTGGTCGGCCTCCAAGGACTCCAGGCGCCTGGCCACGGCTTCGTCCAGCCAGGCCGGCAGCAACCACTGGTCCATCGCTCAGCTCCCTTCGGCGAGCAGCCGCTCGCGCTTCTCGTCGACGATCGCGGTCAGCCCGTCGAACGCCTCGACGAACTGGTCTACGCCCTGGTCCTGCAGCACGGCGCCGACCCGCTCGAGGTCGATGCCGATCTGGCTGAGCTCTCGCAGCAGGCGATGGGCCTCTTCCAGATGACGGTCGATGGTCTTCGCCAGGACGCCGTGGTCCTTGAACGCCTTCCAGGTCTCCTCGGGCATGGTGGACACGGTGTTCTCGCCGATGAGCTCGTCCACGTACATCGTGTCCGGGTAGGCGGGGTCCTTGACCCCGGTGCTGGCCCACAGCACGCGCTGTATCTTGGCGCCGGAGGCGGCGATGAGCTGCCACTCGCGACCGTTCAGGTAGCTGCGGAACCGCTCGTAGGCGACCTTCGCGTTGGCCACGCCCGCGCGACCCTTTAGCGACTTCAGACGCCGCCGCTCCGCCTCGTCGGCGGCGACCTCCGCACGCTCGTCCAGCATCCTGTCCACGAGCGTGTCCACCCGTGAGACGAAGAAGCTGGCCACAGAGGACACGGCGCGGATGGTCTCGTTGCCCTGCAGCCGCTCCTCGAGCGCCTCGATGTAGGCGTCGGCCACCGCCTCGTACTGGCTCAGCGAGAACAGCAGGGTGATGTTGATGTTGAGGCCGTCCTTGAGGCACTGGAGGATGGCCGGGACCCCCTCCCGCGTGCCCGGGATCTTGACGAACACGTTGGGACGGTCGACCTGGGTGAACAGGCGGTGGGCCTCCGCCGCCGACGCCTGGCCGTCGCGCGCCAGGTGAGGCGAGACCTCGATGCTCACGAAACCGTCCTCGCCGCCGCTCGCCAGGTACACGGGCGCGAGCACGTCGCAGGCCGCGCGTACGTCCTCGATGATGAGCCTGTCGAGTATCTCCGGGGCCTTCAGGCCCTGGCGGGCCATGGTCAGGATGGCGTCGTCATACTCCCGGCCGCCGCCGATGGCCTTCTCGAAGATCGCCGGATTGCTGGTCACGCCTCCGAGTCCGTCCCGGTCGACCATCCGCTTCAGCCCGCCGCGCTGGATCAGGGCCCGGTTGATGTAGTCGAACCAGGGGCTCTGACCCAGTCGGTGGAGCTCGGCGAGCCGGCTCTCAGAGGGCACGGCGATCACTCTCCTTTCGCGGGCTGAGCCCTGGCGCATCGTTGTCACGGACGGCACGAGGGCCGCGCGGGCCGCCGGCGCCGGGGCGCCGGCTCTCCGCGCGGCCTCGACCTATCCAATTCCCACTCGTGCGCGTTTTCAAGGATTGAGACGAATTCAGTAGTCTCCGCCCTCCGGCACGATGCAGACGAACGAGAGCGGCGCGTCGGGCGCCGCCCGAAACTGGTGCTCGTGGTTGGACGGCACGTAGGCGTACGAGCCGGCCTCGAGCGCGTGCTCCACGCCGTCCAGGAAGAGGAAGCCTCTGCCGCCCGCGACGAAGTTGATGTGCGGCCAGTCGTGGCTGTGCCTGGGCGTGTGCCCGCCCGGCTCCACGTCGAACAACCGCATCACCCAACCCTCCCAGCCATCCTCGGGCGAGACGAGCACGCGCTTGACGACGCCCTCGATGCCATCGCCGGCCATCGGCTTCGCTTCCCGGCCGGCCTTGTTCCCTACCACCCAGCGATCGGTCATGCGTGACTCCCGTCGGTCGCGGATCATCCTGCGGCGACTGTACCCATCCGGCAGGCTGACGCCACCCCGTGACGTCAGGCTTGCTGCAGGGGGGCGCAACCGGCTCAGGAGCGCGAGAGCGCGAGCTTCATGTAGAGCGCCCCACGCGGACCGTCGTGCCCGTCGGGCGCAGCCGCGACGGTAAACCCGGCCGCCTCGTAGAGCCGCCGGGCGGCCTCGTTCTCGGTGTAGACGTTGAGC
Source organism: uncultured Thermoleophilia bacterium (assembly GCA_963775255.1). Classification (GTDB taxonomy): domain Bacteria; phylum Actinomycetota; class Thermoleophilia; order UBA2241; family UBA2241; genus CAIXSE01. The sequence continues at coordinate 343,658 of CAVZIA010000004.1, forward strand.
GTCGCCAGGCGGGCGCCGCGTGACGCGGCGCGCTCGAGGAGCGCCCGCACGAGCGCGCGGCCAAAGCCGCGGCCGCGCGCGTCCGGCCGCACGATGACGCGCGCCAGGTGCGCCCGGTCTCCCGGATGCCACACGACCTGGCCGAACCCGGCCGTGCCGGCCTCGTCGGCCAACGCCAGGTCGTCCGCCTCCACGAAGCCGATCTCGAACGCCAGCATGCCGGGCTCGAGCGGAAACGAGACGGCGGGTCCGGCCCACAGCCGGCACGCGTCCGCCGTTGCGACCCACGATGCGACGACTGTGAGGTCCTCGAGAGTCGCTTCACGGACGGTGGGACCACCCGGTTCGCGGGCGTCATCCAAACGGGCGTCTACCTCTCCCCCGCCTGGACCTGCCCGACCCGGTAGCGCACTATCCGCCGGATCAGGTCGACCGGCAACGGCTGGCTGTACGGGAACTGCACCGTTCCCCGGCCGCCCTTGTACGCCTTGAGCTCGTCGGCAAACGCCTCCGCGCCCTTCCCGGTCGGGAAGAAGCTCAGGTGGTTCGTGAACGCGGCGAAGTGGCAGAGATGCCTCCCCTTCAGGTCGAACGTGGGGATGGCGTAGCTGATGGTCTCGGTCGCGTCCGGCGCCTCCTCGCGGACGATCGCGCGCATCTCCTCGAGCCGGGCCTGCTTCTCTGCCGGGAACGCGGCGATGTACTCCTCGATGGTCGCGGCTGTCGTTCGCTCCGGCAAAGTCACCTCCTGATGCGAAGGGTGTACCCCATCGTCACCACCGCCAGTGCCCGCCCAGCGTGACATCGCCGCTCACGCTCACCACGCCGGCGTGCTCCGCGCCGCACTCCGGACAGATCACCCGGCCTCCTCGCCGCAACTCAGCTGAGCCTCCGAGAGTACGGTGCAGGTGGCGACGCGGCCAGCCGCCTCCCCGCGGCTTCGGCTAGACCGTGTGTGGCGGCGAGGCGCTTCGACCACGTAAGTCGGCGGCGGTCGCCGCCACACAGGTTGGTGGCAGAGCCGCAATCAAAGCACGAGGAACCCCGCCATGGAGAAGCCCAGCACGGCCAGGCCCATGCCGTTGAAGTAGAGCACGTTGAGCGCACGGACGCGCCCCAGGTAGCCGGCAATGCCGAGTACGCAGACCACCCCGTTCGCCAGCAGGAGGACCGCCAGCACGCCCTCGCCGGCGGAACCGCCCAGGAAGAGAGGGCCGAGGCACAGACAGGTCACCGCGAAGAACAGCGTCCAGCCGAGGATGTTGACGGCGCTGAAGACCGCGCGGGGGTTCAACTGCAGGACCTGTTCCAGGCCGGCGCGCTCGGCGCCCTCCGGGCCGGCGTCCGCCACGGCCAGCTGGACGAAGTAGTACACAGACGAAAGCACCGCGAAGGCGACGGATGCCGCGAGGGCGACGCGCGTGAGCGCTTCGTACTCCGGCGTCGCTGAAGCATCAAGTCCGGCCACGAAGGCCACGAAGAACAGCGGCGTGACGAAGGCGCAGACCTGACAGAACTTGAGCACACGGAACCACGGCTGCCCTCGGCCCGCCAGGAACTCAGAGGCGCTGGTCCAAGCGGGCAGCCGGTAGCGGACGAGCAGGACGAGATAGGCGACAGTGTACGCCGCAAACGCCACGAAGATGCCGAGCAGCGAGAGCCTGGCGACGGTCCTCGCCGTCTCGGTGAACACGAACACTGAGCCGTTCATGGGCTCCTCCCAAAGGTCGATCGGAGTTACGACGAGTGGGGTGACCGCATGCCGGACGGGAGATGCGGGCCCTCGAGGCCCGCGCCCGGTCAGGGGACGCGGCAGTGTCCGGGAGCGTCCGGGGCGCGTGCCCGGCGGACGCGACGCACCCGTGTGGCGACGGGTGTCGTGATGAGCTCGGCGAGGGGCGAGGCCACGTAGCCGCCGAGCCCCAGGAGCAGCGCCGCGACGGCCGTCCGCACCGACCCTGCGGCGAGCGCCAGCGCGGCGACCAGCGGCAGCCACGCCACGAGCGAGATCAGAGGAGTGCGACGAGCATCCATGGCATTCAGTGCAGCTCCGTCCGCCCCAAGGCGAGGACCAGGTGCTGCTCGCTGACGACTTCGTCCCCGACGCGAAGCGCCGCGGGCTCGACGCCCCAGGCGACGAAACCGAGGTCCCGGTAGAGCGCGCTGGCCTCGGGAGCCCGGTCGGTGACGCCGGCGTGCACCTGTGTCACACCGGGCAGCGACCGGGCGAAGGCGACCGCCTCCTCGACCAATTGCCGGCCCAGCCCCGACGAGCGCCGGGCCGGCGCCACGTACAGGCCGAACAGGTGGCACTTGTGTGCCGCCTTCAGGTGGCGGTCGCGGTAGACGCCGACCATGCCGACGACCTCGGGGGCGAACGCGCCGAACACCGCCTGCGCCGGGTCCGCCAGCGATCGCACCACGAACTCGGCCGAGCGCGCGAGGTCGTCCTCCGGCGACGCTGAGAAGGCCAGCGGCGCCTGCTCGAGCGCCTCGCCGCGGATCGCCCGGTACGCGCGGGCGTCCGCGGCAGTGAGGCGGCGGATGGTCACCGCCCCTTGCCGGCCGCCGCCGGACCCGTCACTCGGCATCGTCCAGCACCTCCCCGGCGATGAAGCCCTCGGCGACCTTGGCCACGGGTCCGAGCATCGTCAGTGCGTATCCCTCCCCGACGCCGATCTGTAACCGTCCGCCGGGCATGAGCACAGTGACGTCGCCGTCGCACAGCCCAAGCCTCACCGAGGCGGCGGCGGCCGCGCAACCGCTGCTGCCGGACGCCAGCGTGTAGCCGGCGCCGCGTTCCCAGATCTCCACCGCGATGCGGCGCCGGTCCAGCACCCGCACGAACTGGACGTTGGTCCGGTTCGGGAACAGCTCGTGGGTCTCGAGCTCGGGGCCCAGCCGCAGCGCCAGCTCGGGCGAGAGGTCGTCCACATGCACCACGCAGTGGGGGTTGCCGACGGTCACGGCGGTGAAGCGCAGCCGCTCCCCGGCCACCTCGATCTCCTCGCCGACGACCTCCCGCGGGGGCCCGGCGACGGGGATGGCGGCGCTCGCGAACCGCGCCGTCCCCATTTCCACAAACACGGCGCGACCGCCCTCGCGGACCTGACAGAGCACTCCTCCTCCCGCCGTCTCAACGGCAAAGGTCTCGCCCGCCACGCGGCCCTGGTCGTACAGGTAGCGGCTGAGGATCCGGAGGCCGTTGCCGCTCTTCTCCGCCTCGGAGCCGTCCGGGTTCAGGATGGCCACGCTGAAGCCGTCGGCGGAGCTCTCGTCGCTCACCAGGATGCCGTCGGAGCCCACGCCGAGATGGCGGTCGCAGATGCGGCGCACCTGCGCAGTCGAGAGCCCGTCGCCGATGTCGCCACGCTCCACGACGATGTAGTCGTTGCCCAGCGCCTGGTACTTGTGGAACCTCAGGCTCACTGCGTGCGCACCTCGATCAGGACAGAACACCGGCGGTAGGTACCGACGGAGGTCCAGGAGAGCCGGAAGACGCTGCGCTTGCCGGCCTCGATCGGCAGATCGGCGGAGCCGGCGCCGCCGGCGCCGCGGAACTCGATATCCGCTCGCGCGGCGGGGTCGGTGACGTCCACCACGTGGACGGCGATCCTCGACCGGGCGTCCGAGGAGCCGGACGCTTCCGTCCGCTCGGCCACCCACTTGACTCGCGCCTCCGACCCCGTGGCCCCGACCAGCGTGGAGCCACCGCCGCGCTGGGTGGCCGGATGCTTGAACGGAACAGGCTGGAAGCTCGCTCCGCCGGCGGACACCCAGCCCTTGTCGGGCTGCAGCGAAGTGGAGCCGGCGGTCGGCGTCGCACCGGGCGCGTAGCCGCCGCCGCACGCGGAGAGCGAGACCGCCGTGGCCAGCGCCAGGGCCGCGAGCAGAGCGGCGGCGCGACCTTCACCTCCGCTGAGCACCGGGCCCCTCGGAGTCGGCGAGAAGCTCGGCGAGCGCCGCGCGGGCGTCTTCGGCGTCTCGCGGCGCCACACGCAGGACCAGAGGACCGCCGGGGTGCAGGCCACCGAGCGGGCCGGTGCCGAAGAACCCGTGGTGCGCGCCGCCCTGCACCATCACCGGGATGCGCGCAGACTCGAGCATGGTCTGCGCGATGGCCATCAGCCCGGGGTCCGAGGTCACAAAGGCGACGACCGGCGCCGGCTCCTCAACAGAGGCCGGCTCACTTCGCCCAACGCTCTCCACAAGGTCGACACCGCAGTCGCGACACACGGTCACTCCGGTGACGTACTCGGCCTGACATCCGGGGCAGATCACGGGTGGTCTCTCGCAGCGAAAGGCGCCGTCGCGGGGCGCGCGACGTCCTGGGGCAAGCTGAGGCGGTTGTCCGGACTGTGACTCATCGGCCGTCACCAAGGTACCACGAAGTTCACAGGGACGGCAGGCATACGCCGGTCGCGCCGCGTGCCGGCCTGAAGCCGCTGGCCGGCGCGAAGCCTCCCTCGCCTGCTCGAACAAGGGCGCACGGCCGCGCTCAAGCGCGGGTCCGCTGTCATGAGCCCGCTCGCCCGACGCTCAGAAGCGGGCCCTCAGAGCAGCGGGACGGATGTGGCAGGTCCCATCGCGGACCGGAGAGGGTGGTGCTTCAGCCCCGCGTACGTTCGAACGTACGCGAAGCGCAGAGAGGCGTACGCTGCAGCGTACGTAGCCCGAAGCAACGCACCTGCTCCGCCTCGGCGCCCGGCCCACGGCCCGGGCGCCGCCGGTGAGCCGTCGGCAGCGGGTGAGCCGCATGGCCGGCGACCCATCGTCGGCGCCATCAGACCTTCTTGACGCCGGCGATGAGCTTGCCGGCCACGTCCTGCGCGTCGCCGTACACCATGCGCGTGTTGTCGGCGTAGAACAACGCGTTCTCGATACCGGCGAAGCCAGCGCCGCGGCCGCGCTTGATGACGAACGCCTGCTGCGCCTTGTCGACGTCCAGGATCGGCATGCCGTAGATGGGGCTGCCCGGGTCGTCGCGCGCTGCGGGGTTCACCACGTCGTTGGCGCCGATGACGATGGCGGCGTCGGCGGTCGGGAACTCCCCGTTGATCTCGTCGAGGTCGTAGATCATGTCGTAGGGCACGCCGGCCTCGGCGAGCAGCACGTTCATATGCCCGGGCATGCGGCCGGCGACCGGGTGGATGGCGAACTTGACCTGGATGCCCCGGTCGCCGAGCAGTTTGGCCAGCTCCCACACCTTGTGCTGCGCCTGGGCGACGGCCATGCCGTAGCCCGGCACGATGATGACCTTCTGGGCGAAGGCGAGGGTCACCGCGGCATCGTCCGGGCTCGACTCCTTCATCGAGCCTTCGATGTCGGCGAGTTCCTGGCCGCCCTTTGCCCCAAAGCCCGCGAAGAGGACGTTGCCGATAGAGCGGTTCATAGCTCTGGCCATCAACTGCGTCAGCAGGGTGCCGGCCGCGCCGACGACGATGCCGGCGATGATCAGGGCGCCGTTGCCGAGCACGTAACCCTCGAAGCCGACCGCCAGGCCGGTGAGGGCGTTGTAGAGGCTGATGACGACGGGCATGTCGGCGCCGCCGATGGGCAGCGTCATGAGCACGCCGTAGAGCAGCGCGACCACGTAGAAGGCGACCAGGGTCAGACCCTCGGAGCCGCCCAGGTTACCTGTGTGCTGCAGGGCGACGATGACGGCGAGCGCGACCGCCGCGGCCAGCACGAGCAGGTTGATGACGTTCTGGCCGGGGAACAGAAACGACTTCTTGATGATGCCCTGCAGCTTCGCGAAGGCGATCATGCTGCCGCTGAAGCTGATGGAGCCGATGAGCGCCCCGACGATGCCGAGGACGGCGAAGCTCGCCGTCATGGTCTCGGGGCGCATGAACTCCACGGCGGCGATGAGCGCGGCCGCGCCGCCGCCCATGCCGTTGTAGATGGCCACCATCTGCGGCATGTCGGTCATGGCGACGCGCCGCGCCGCCACGTAGGCGATCGCGCCGCCGATGACCAGCGCGACCGTCATCCAGGCGAAGTTGCTCATCTCGGGCGTCGCGAAGGTGATGACGACGGCGACCGCCATGCCGACACCGGCCCAGATGATGCCGCGCCGCGCCGTGCGCGGCGAGCTCATGCTCTTGAGGCCGAGGATGAAGAGGACGGCGGCGGCGATGTAGGCGATCTGGATGAGGTCGTTACGCATCCCCGCCTCCATTCGCCGCCGAAGCGCCCTTCTTCTGGTCGCCGGAGCTCTTGAACATGTCGAGCATCCGCTCGGTGACGGCGTAGCCTCCGACGGCGTTGGCCGCGCCGAGCAGCACGGCGAAGAAGCCGACGATGCGCTCGGGGGTCGTGGTCGCCGACCCGAGCGCCACCATGGCCCCCACGACGACGATGCCGTGCACGAAGTTGGAGCCGCTCATGAGCGGCGTGTGCAGGATCACCGGCACGCGGCTGATGACCTCGTAGCCCACGAAGGCCGCGAGGATGAAGATGTAGATCGCGGCGAAGCCGGTGATCATGACGCGCCTCCTTCACCGCCGGGCGCGTCGTCGGGCGGCGGAGCCGCCTCGGCGGCCGCGGACTCGCGCTCCGCCGCGTCGACGGCCTCCGGAGCCCGCGGGCTCGCCGGGATGTTCTCGTCCGCCGTTCCCTCGGCCTCGACCTCCTGCTCCGCCTGGTCCGGCGGCAGCGGAGCATCCGGACCCTCGATCCGCTCGCGCACGCCCTTGTTGACGATCCGGCCGTCGCGAGTCAGCACGCTGCCCGTCAGGACCTCGTCGTCCCAGTCCAGCCGCAGTTCGCCGTCCTTGATGAACGGCGTGAGGAAGTGCATGAGGTTGCGCGCGTACTGGTCGCTGGCATGCACCGGCAGCATGCCGGGGATGTTGAGCGGCCCGTAGATGAACACGCCGTTGGGGTGGTTGTACTGCTCACCGGGGCGCGTGAGCTCGCAGTTGCCGCCGCCCTCGGCGGCCATGTCGATGATCACCGCGCCCGACTTCATCCTGTCGACCACGTCGGCCGTGATGAGCTTCGGCGACGGACGGCCCGGGATGGCGGCCGTCGTGATCACCGCATCAGCCTCCACGATGTGGCCGTCGACGATCTCCTTCGCCTTGGCCTTCTCCTCGTCGGTGAGCTCGCGTGCGTAGCCACCCTCGACCTCGGCGTCGATGCCGGTGTCGATGAACTTGCCGCCCAGGGACTGGACCTGCTCGCGCGTGACGGAACGGACGTCGTACGCCTCGACGACGGCGCCGAGACGCCGGGCCGTGGCGATGGCCTGCAGGCCGGCCACGCCGACGCCGAGCACCAGCACCTTGGCCGGCCGGAGGGTGCCGGCCGGCGTCGTCAGCATGGGGTAGTACCGGCCGGCCAGGCAAGCCGCCATCAGCACGGCCTTGTACCCGGCGATGGAGGCCTGGCTGGTCAGCGCATCCATCGATTGCGCGCGGGTGATGCGCGGCAGCAGTTCCAGCGCGAAGCTCGTGACCTTCTTGTCCCGGAGTGCCTTGATGGAGTCGTCCGACTTGTACGGCTGCAGCAGGCCGAGGACCACGGCGCCCTCGCGCATCTGCTCGACCTCCGCCGGCGTCGGCGGGTCGACCTTCAGGACGACGTCGGCGCCGAGGACCCGGGCGTCGTCGTCCACCAGTGTCACTGCCTGGTACTCCTCGTCGCGGATGTGACTCAGCTGGCCGGCGGCGCGCTCGAACAGCACCTCGGCGCCCAGCGCGGCGTACTTCTCGGCCACCGCCGGGACCAGGGCCACGCGAGTCTCTCCCGTGGCCTTCTCCCGGGGTACGCCAATGCGGACTGCCATCGAACCCTCCTCGTGCGTCGGGCCCGGTTCCGGGCCCGGTCAGTCACTTCCCACGGCTCGTGGCACAAAAACCTCGAGCGGCAGTGAAAACCGGGAGGGCGTCCGGCGGTGCGCCGGCCCGTCAGGCCGGCAGCCGGCGCACCGCCGCCGTCACGCAGCCGAGCCCGACGTGCGTGGTGAGCACGGCGCCGGCGCGCACCACGGGCACGTCACCGCCGAGGCGTTCGCCCAGGCGGGCGGCGACGAACTCGGCGCCGGGCTGGTCGCCGCTGTGCACGACCATGGCGAGCGCCGGAACGTCGCCGACGAACCGCAGGACTCGGCGCACGATCGCGTTGAGGGCGCGGTCGAAGCCGAGAGCCGCGCCGGCCCTCCCCGCCTTACCGGTGTCGTCGAGCGCGATGATCGGCGAGATGTGAAGACGGTCCATCGACTTCGCGAGGCGCGGGCTCACCCGTCCGCCGCGCACGGCGAAGTCCAGTGAGCGCACGGCGCCGAGGACCCTGATCTCACGTTTGGCGCGCTCGGCGATCCGCTCGACCTCGTCGAGGTCGGCTCCGGAGCTGATCGCCTCGCCGACCGCCTCCACGAGGAGGCCGGCGCCGATTGAGACCGAGCACGAGTCGATCACGCGGACCCGCTCGGGGTCGACCTCCCTCGCGGCCGCCCGCGCCGCCTGCACGGTCCCGGACAGAGCTCCGGCGATGTGCACCGAGACGACACCCTCGCGGCACTCGAGCAGCCTGCGGTAGGTCTGCGCCAGGTCGGCGACTGCGGGCTGCGAGGAGCGCGGCACCCCGTCGCCGGCCAGGATGCGCTGGATGAACCCGTCAAGCGTGATGTCCACTCCGTCCAGGTACTCCTCTTCGCCGAGCGTCAGGGTCAGGGGAACGGCCATGACGCCGAGGCTGATGGCCTCGTCCTCGGGCAGGTCGGTCGTCGAATCGGTGACCAGCCCGAGAGTCGTCGTGCGGCAGGCGAGCTGCTGCACCACCATGTCGTCTACCTTGGTGCGTTCTATGTGGGCGACCTCGGCCACCGAGGCGAAGAAGCGTTTCGGCTCGTTGGTGTGGATGTGCACGCGCAGGCGCGTCTCGCCGCCGGCGACCACCAGCGACTCGCCCAGTTCAGTCACACGGATCACGACCTCGTCGCGCGAGAGCGGGATGCCCTGGCGCGGAGTCAGCAACGCCTCGGTGCAGAAGCGGAAGCGCTCGTCGACCTCGTCGTGTTCGCCGGAGAACGGCGGCAGCCCGTGCGCTGGAGCCGCGACCGGCACCCAGGCCGGCTCGTTGCCGGTCAGGGCGTCGATCAGGCCCTCGAGGAAGAAGACGAACCCCTGCCCGCCGGCGTCCACTACGTGGCTGCGGGCGAGCACCTCGAGCTGGCGCGGCGTGGCGGCGAGGGCCTCCCGCGCCGCCGCGAGGCCGCTGTGCAGCAGCTCCGGCAGGTCCTCGTCTTGCGCGCGGCGGCTGAGCTCGTGCGACCAGGCGCGCAGTACCGAGAGGATCGTGCCCTCCCGCGGGTCCTGCAGGGCCGAGTAGGCGGACCTGGTGCCGCTCTCGGCAGCCGCGGCGAACTGGCGCCCGTCCGCCCGGCCCAGACGCTCCAGGGAGGAGGCCAGCCCGTGGAGGAACTGGGCGAAGATCGCCCCGGAGTTGCCACGGGCCCCATCGAGGGCGCCGTCGGCGGCGACGCGTGCGGCGACGCCCACGGACTCCGGGGCCTCGCTGCCCAGCCTCGACGCAGCCGCCTTGAGCGTGGCCGCAAGGTTGGCGCCGGTGTCCGCATCGCGCACGGGGAACACGTTGATGCGGTTGAGCATCTCCTGCTCGCGCACCACCGCCAGCGCGCCTGCGCGCACCACACGTGAGAACGTCTCGCCGCTGATGCTCGCGGCGCCTGCAGCGCCGGCGTGGATGTCGGGCGTTTGGGCCATCTCGCAGAGCGTTGTACCCAGTGCCTGCCCGGCCGGCACGCACGCCCCCGCGGCACTCCTACTGCGAGAGCGCTCCCATCTTCTTGAGCGCCTTGCGCGCGGCGCCGGAGACGGTGGGGTCCGGATCGCCCAATGCCCGTCGCACGGTGTCGAGCGAATCCGGGTCGCCGATCTTGCCCAGGGCCTCGATACACAGCATGCGCAGCAGGGGGTCGGGGTTGTGGAGCGTGACCGTGAGTGCCCCGACGGCCTTGGGATCGCCCATCAAGCCAAGCACGAACGCCGCGTCCTGGCGCCTGTGGAGGTGGCCGTTCTTGAGGATGAAGATCAGCCGGTCCCGCGCGGGAGGGCCGATGACCACGAGTGCGGCGCGCGCGTTCTCCAGCTGCACCATGTTCTTGGTGGCGAGGCTCTCAATGGTGCGGTCCAGCCGCTCCTCCAGCGCCTGTCGCGCCTGCTCGGCGAGAGCAGGGTCTTTAGTGTATCTGGCCGCCTTGACGAGCCCGGCGATGTTGCCGGACGCATCGAGCTTGGCGACGTTGGGAGGGCCGAACAAGGCCACGACGCACTCCTGATAGTCAGAGACGAGGACTCCGCCAGTCTACCTCAGGCGCGCCCGCGCCGTCTGGGTCGGCGCACATCCCCGCCGGCGGAAAGGCTAGCGGAGGATGCGGTTGGTCACGTCGAGCAGACGCGCCGGCAGGTCGCTGAAGGCGCGCACCGGGAAGACGTCGCCGCGGCCGGCGTCGGCGAGCTCGCGGCAGAGCTCCGGGTTCATCTTGTAGTCCTCAGTGAGCAGGACGACCAGGTGTGGGAACCGGTGCGCGAGCGGCCGCGGGTCGCCGCCGGAGGTGACGACGCCGTCGGTGATGAGCAGGCCGCTGCGGCGCGGGTTGCGGCCGCGCTCCAGCTCGGCTGCGCCGAGGGTCAGCGCGGCCTCGATGTTGGTGTAGCCGCGCACCGGCTGGTCGAGCATGCGCCGGACCACCTCCTCCGGCGGGTCCGGCACGTCCAGGTGCGTCACCGCGTTGGCCTTGTCCTCGAAGACGACCACGCTGAGGTCCTCGGGGTGCAGCTTGAGCGCGAGGACTGCCGCGGCCGTCGCGGCGACGGCCATGTTCTCGCCGCTCATGCTGAGCGAGGTGTCCACCATCAGCACGACCTGGTGCCGCCGGTCGACCCTGCGCTGCACGATCCAGTCCCCCGCCTCCGCGAACGGCTTGCCGACGATGTTGTCGACCGTGGCCTCGACGTCCAGTTCGCCGCCCCAAGGCTCCAGCATCGGCTCGCGCACAGTCTGAGCGGCGGACCGCAGCGGACCGACGAGGCGGGCGGCGCGCTGCAGCACGGCGCGCGCCGCCAGCCGCTCGGCGTAGTACCGCAAGCCGGGGTCGACGATGCGGCAGCCGCTGCGTGTGAGGTTCACGGCGACGGCCCAGCCGTCGAGCGCGTCCTTGTCGAGCCTGTAGCGGTCGGCCAGCGCCTGCAGCGGCGCGTCGCCGGAGGGCATCTCCGGGGCGCACTCGGGCAGGCCGCGGACCTCCACGCGGCCTCCGTGCCGGAGCGGAGCTCCGGCGGATGCGGTCAGGCTTTTGGGGAGAGCTCGGGCGGCGCGAGGGCGACGTCCGGGTCCTCGCCGCGCTCGACGACGAGCTCCATGAGCTCGTCGAGCGCGGAGCCGAAGTCCGCGTCGATGTCGTCGCGGAGGTCGACGCGGGTGGTGAGAGCGGCCTCGGCCGCGCGGTGCAGCGTCTCGCGGCTCACCGCGCCGCAGGCGTCCCGATCGCTCGCCCACAGCCGCTCGGCGATAGCCACCGTGGCGATGGCGCCGCGCACCGAGGCGCCCTTGCGAAAACGCGGGTGCAGCCGCGTCGCCCGCGTGAGCCGGACCGCCGTCTGCACGAGCTGCGGGTCGTCCGAGCCGGTCTCGGCGACCACGATCGCCGCTTCTTCCTCGGCTCCCTGGTACAGCAGCGCCAGGTGCTCGAACCGGTCCCTGAGAGCCTCCGAGAGGTGACCGGTGGCGACGTACTCCACAGGGTTCTGCGTGGCCACGACCTGGAAGCCGTCGGCCGCCCGCACCTCGCCGATGTGCGGCAGTTGGAGCAGCCGCTCGTCCAAAGCCGGCAGCAGTACGTTCTGCACACTCTCGGGCATGCGGTTGAGCTCGTTGATGAACAGTACCTTGCCGCCCTGCATGGCCTCGACCAGCGGCCCCGCGAAGAACGCCTCCTTGCCGTACCCCTGTTTGAGCACGAGCGGTGGGTCGAACCACCCGGTAAGCTTGCTCTCGGAGTAGCGGTCGTCGCCGTCCACGCGCACAGTGTCGCGGCCGAGGTGGTCACAGACGGCCAGCGCCACGGTGGTCTTGCCCACGCCCACCGGACCCTCCAGGAGGAGGTGTCTGCCCGCGCCGAGCACGGCCAGGGCCGTGGAAAGTTCCCGCTCGCGCCCGACGATGCCGTGCTGCTGCTGGATCTGTTCGATGGGGGTCATGGCGTCCTCTTCGTCCGCTGGTGTCAGTCCGCCGTCGCGATGTCGCCTTCCGGATCGCTCGGCGCTCAATGGCTCTTCCGTGCATTAGTCCGCCGTCGCGATGTCGCCTTCCGGATCGCTCGGCGCTCAATGGCTCTTCCGTGCACTAGTCAACGAGGATCAGTGCGTAGCGATGATACGGCTCGCCTCTGGCGGCGACCACTGCCAGCGGCCAGCCGGCGGCGGCGCTGGTGCCGAACACGTCGATGCCGCAGCCCGCGAGGCCGGGGCGCAGGCGCTCGCGGCTGTAGCAGGTCTCGGGCGCGCCGCAGGCCTCGTCCAGGTCGCAAGAGCGCCCGCCGGCGATGGCGAACGCCTTGTGATGGCCGGTGAGGAACAGCTCCTGTTCGAGCGCGAGAGCCGTCCTCAGCACCCACGGCGCCGATTTGAGCCACTCGGCACGGTCCGGGTGCACGTCGAAGCGCAGCAGGAGGACCGTCCGGTACTCGTCGAGGAGCCGCCGGGTCTCCTGCGGCGTGGGCGAGTGTGGCGGGCAGGTCAGGCAGCGGCCCGCCACCGGGCAGCCGTACAGGCACTTCCAGCGCACCCAGTCGGCGGTGACCACTTGGTCCGGCCGAAGCGCGGCGGCGGCGCTCGCGCCGGCCGCCAGCGCGCGGCCGGCCAGCTCGCCCGTCATCTCCCTGTCTTCAGCGTTCACCTGCGTCCTTTCACGATGCAGGGCGCGATTCTCTCAGCGCAACACACGGTCGGCCACCTCAAGCATCCGCCTCGGAAGCGCGCCGAAGCCGTCGACGCGGACGACGCCCCCGCCGGCGGCGCGAGCGACGGGCTCGCCCACCGCCAGGCGGGGCGAGATCCAGGTCGTCACCGGCGCGCCCGCGTCGCGCGGCGCCGGGCGCTCCTCCATCAGAAGTACGTGGAGCGAGCCGAAACGCGCGGCGGCCGGCAGCGGGTCCGCGCCGCACGTGCAGACGCCGTCGCTGACGAGCAGGCCGCAGCGGCCAGGGTCGCGGCCGCGCCGGAGCTCGGCATGGCCGAGCCGGAGCGCGGCCGAGATGTCCGTCCCTCCGCCGCACGGCACGGCGAGCATGCGGCTGACCAGTTCCGCCGGCGCCACCTGCTCGCCGAAGCGGAGCACCGTGCGGGCGCCGTCGGCGAACAGGACCACGGAGAGGTCGCCGGGTCCCAGCTTGAGCGCGAGGACCGCCGCTGCCACCGCTGCGAGCGCCATCTTCTCCCCCGCCATGCTCAGTGACGTGTCGATCATGAGCACTACCTGATGTCTGCGGTCGACGCGGCGCCGGACGATGAGGTCGCCGGGTTCGGGATGCGGCTTGCCGAGCAGGTTCTCGACCGTCGCCTCCACGTCGAGCTCGCCGCCCCACGGCTCCAGCAGCGGCTCGCGGACGGTCCGCGTAGCGGCCTTCAGGGGCCCGACCAGGCGGGCGGCGCGGCGCAGCACGGCCGTCGCCGCCAACTGCTGCGCGCAGAGGTAGACGCGCTCGCCGGCGTAGGAGAGCGCGCCCGCGCTCAGGTCGCCGGCGAGCTCCCAGCCGTCGAGCTCCTCGGGCGCCGCGCGCAGCTGCTCCGCCAGCGCGCGGCGGTCCTCCAGGGTGCAGGCTGCCGGCGCCGGGTCCCTGCGCGACGGTCGGTCACCGGAGCCGGTCACAGGCGCGAGGTCATGGGCGCCGCCCGAGACACCTTTCGCGGCGCGCCGCCACAGCTCGGCCGCCGCCTCGTCCGGGTCGGCGTCCTGCTCGACGACCAGCTCAACGAGCTCGTCGAGTACCTGTTCCAGCCCGGCGTCGGCCTCGCGCAGGTCCACGCGCGTGGCCAGCGCGGTCCCCGCGACCGGCCGGAGCCGCGACGCGAGCGACGCTGCGCTCTCGCGCGCCGCGGCGAGTTCGACCATTGCGACAGCGCCGCGCACCGACGCACCTCTGCGGACGCGCGGGTGCAACCTCGTGCCGCGCACGACGCGCACTGCCGCTCGCACCAGCGCGGCGTCCCCGCACCCGGTCGCGGCCGCGACGATCTTCTCTTCCTCCGCCGCCGTCTGATAGCCCACCGAGAGGTGCTCGAACCGGTCGCGCAAGGCCTCGGAGAGATGCCCCGTGGCCACATACTCCGCCGGGTTCTGCGTGGCCACCACCCGGAACCCCTCGGCCGCCCTCACCTCGCCCAGGTGCGGTACCTCCACCAGACCCTCGTCCAGTGCCGGCAGCAGCAGATTCTGCGCCGCCTCGGGTAACCGGTTGAGCTCGTTGAGAAACAGCACTCCGCCATCGCGCATCGCGCGCACCAGGGGCCCCGCGACGAAGGCTTCCTCCCGGTACCCAAGCCGGAGGACCAGGGGTGGCTCGAACCACCCGGCCAGGCGGCTCTCGGAGAAGCGGTCGTCGCCGTCGACACGGATCGTGCGCCGGCCCAGCCGGCGACAGGCGGCCGCCGCCAGGGTCGTCTTTCCCGATCCGACCGGGCCCTCCAACAGCAGGTGCCGGCCGCTCCCGAGCACGGCGCACGCGGCGGCCATCTCCTGTTCCCGTCCGATCATGAGCCTGACGGTAGCACGCTCAGGGTGTGATGAACTCGAGGTCCTCGCACCACGCGGACGCGCAGGCCGACTCGTGGCCGTCGGTACGGCGGCACTCCTCGCAGTGGCAGTACGGGACGTCCCGCAGGCCGCCGCCACGCGATACCGCGGGCCTCCGCACAAGCAGTGCCCGATCCCCATCTGCCCTTCCAAAGAGCCGCGGCGACGCGCAAGGGCTGGGAGCCCGGCCCGGCGACAGCTCAGGGATCGCTGGGCCAGACCGCGAAGCAGAACCCGAACCCCGGCCCCTGCTCCTCGAGCGGGACGAGGGGGCTCGGCGGCACGCCGGGGTGGGCCTCACCGTGGTACTCGCGCGGGGCCACGTCGTTGGGGCCGTCGGGGTACAACAGGCTGGCGAGCGCCTGGACCTGGTCTCGCCCGACGCCGAGCTCGAACTGGCCGCCGCCGTAGAGGACCATGCCGGCGGCCTGCGCGCGCTCCACGCAGTCGAGCAGCGCGCTCACGCTCCCGAACCGCGACGGCTTGATGTTGAGGTTGCGCAGCACGAAGTCGTCGCACCCGGGCCCGCACACGGCGGCCACTCTCGCCGTCACCGCCTCGACGTCCGCCCAGGAGTGGATGGGCGCGTCGAAGCTGAAGCGCTCCTCCTGACCGCGCAGGACCTCTCGCGCCGGACCTTCGAGCGCCGGATCCTCGAGCACGGCGCCCGGGAAGACCTCCGAGACCAGCCGGTACTGCACCGGGTCGGGCGGGTTGTCCACGGGTGAGCCTGTGTAGAACGACTTGAAGTCCAGTTGCCTCACGCGCCCGGTGGCGGCGATCTCGCGCATCAGGCCCTCGTCCCACTCGGGCGTCGGGTCGAGCTTGAATTCGAGCTGAGGGGCCACGGCCAGCCACGGTTTGATGTCGAGCCGCGTGCTGAGCACGAAGCGCACCGGCCGGTACGGCCGCGCCAGCGCCTCGCCCAGGCCCAGCTTGCGCTGCCGCAGGGCGAGGTCGAGCGCGGCGCTCTCGAAGCCCCAGCGCCGGTACGGGCGGAAGAATTCCTGGCCGGGCGGCCTGCCGGGAAACAGGTCCAGGCCGCCCACGTGCCGCGAGAACCCGTCGAACCGCCACTCGCCTTCGAGCGGCAGATCGGCGGGATAGTCGTCGTGATCCTCGGCCGCGTAGGTGACATCCTCCCCGCGCCCTTCCAGCCCTGCACCGACAAGGACGATCTCGGTGCTCACGCGGCGGAAGCCGCTCGAGACGTCCAGCTCGCGGCGCTCGGTCCGGTAGCCGTCGATCTCCAATCCGAGCCCGGCGAGCCGCCGGTACAACCGTCCGGGTGTCTCGTCCGTCATGTCCCCACCTGCTTCGTCTGGGTACGGCGGCGAGTCTCCCCGCCGGCGACAGTCACTGTGCGACTTCTACCCTTGACCGCACGACCACAAGCGGGAGGCGAGCCGGCGAGCCGCCCGCGGGAGGTCCCCGAAGGCGGCGGAGCGGCGCCTCTGGCATACTTGACCGCCGTGAGCGAGCTTCCCGACATCGGCATCTCCACCAGCGCGTACGCGGACCGACTGCTGCCGGTCGCGCTCCAACGCATCGCCGAGCTTGCGCCGGCCGCCGAGATCCGCTCGTTCGGCATGCACACGCTGATGAGCAAACGGAACCGCGACGAAGTACTCAAGGCGGGCCTGTGGTACTCCGTCCACGGCCCCTTCGGCTACACCGGCATCTGGGACCTGGACGAGGCGGAGCGTCTCAAGGCGCTCGACGAGCACCGCCGACACCTCGAGGCGAGCGCCGAGATCGGGGCACACCTCTACGTGGTCCATCCCGACTGGCGCCCCGACGTACGCCCGCGCGACCCTGCCGTGCTCGCTCAGTTGGACCGCTCGTTCCACACACTGCGCGCCTGGCAGGACGAGCTTGGCGTGGAGGTCCTCGTGGAGAACATGCCAGGCGCCGGGCACTCGCACTTCACCCATCCCGGCGACCTCGACCTGCACGGGCTCGGGCTCATCCTCGACGTCGGGCACGCCAGCATCAGCGGCTGCCTCGACGAGTGGCTCGACGACCCGCAGGCGCGGCTGCGCCACCTGCACGTGCACGACAACCACGGCGAGGGCGACGATGACGACCCCCACCTGGGTCTCGGCGAGGGTGTCGTGGACGCGGCCGCCGTCATGGCGACAGCGCGTGAGGCCGGAGCCACCGTGATGCTGGAGCACGACCGCGACGAGTCCGTGGTGGCGAGCCTCGCCCGCCTGCGGGCGCTCGGCCTGCTCTAGGCCCCCGCGGTCCCCAGGGCCAGGGCCTTGCCGGCCTCGTAGGCGCGGATCCTCAGCGCCGCGTCGCGATCCGCGCTCTCCGGGTCGTTGGCGTTGGGGCACACGATGTTGTCCACCCACTCGAAGCCGAACGCCGGATACATCGCCGCCGTGTACTCGTAGTAAGAGTCGTAGGTGTGCAGGTCGTCCATGCTCTGCGTCCACACCGTGACGAGCTTCTTGGCGCCGAAACGCGGCTTGCCGTCCACGTCCATCAGCGGGAAGAACCTGTCGTAGAGGTTCTTGACCGGCCCGGTCATCTGCATCATGAAGATCGGCGAGCCGATGACGACCGCATCCGCCGCCTTCACCTTCTGCAGCGCCTCGCGGACCTCGTCGTTGATCACGCAGTCGTCCTGAGTCCGGCAGGCGAAGCAGCTCTGGCACGCCATGAACTTCATCTTGAACAGCGTGTAGTACTTGACCTCGGCCCCGTTGTCGCGCGCGCCCTTGGCGACCAGGTCGAGGATCGTCGTCGTATTGCCGTCCATGCGCGGACTGCCGTTGAACACCACGATCTCTCTCATGCCTCGCGTCGCCCTTCCGTGAGCCGCCGAAGCGGCATCTGATCCTCTGGGCGGATGGGAGGGCCCGGCGCGGGCCCTCCCCTCCTCATTCTCGCCCGTGGCGCCGGCGCCGGCTACAGCTCGATGAATCCCAGGTTCCGGGACTCGCCCTTGATGGTGACGGAGGTGCTGTGCTTCCTCCCGCCGGCCTCGATCTCCAGCTCGTACTCGCCGTCGTCGAGGCCGTCGAACTTGAACTCACCGAAGAAGTTGGTGGTCTGCGGGGCCGCCCCGGCGGCGTCGCCGGCGAGCGTCACCATCGCGCCCTCGCAGCAGTCGCCGTCCACCAGCACGCCGGCGGTGATGAAGTTCTTCGTGAACCGGTGCAGGTTCTTGTACAGCGTATGCGGCTTGGTGCCGAGCTCAGGCAGGTACTCCTGCAGATCCTCGGCCGCGATCATCTGCTGCATCTCTTCCGGCTCGACGAGGTAGGTCGCCATCGCTTCGGTCGGGCAGGAGTGCGTGCAGCGGGTGGTGTGCGGCGTCCACGTGGGGTCATCGATCAAGTGAGCGCAGAAGATGCACTTCTGCGGCACGTCCGACTCGTCGTTCCACCAGATGGCGCCGTAAGGGCACGAGTCGACGAGTTCCTTCTTGCCCTTCACCTTCTCGATGTCCATCAGCACGATGCCGTCGTCGCGCTTGTAGATCGCGCCGCCGGAAGCTTCGACGCACGGCGCGTTCTCGCACTGCTGGCAGGGAACCGGCAGGTAAGCAACGTCGTTGCGCGCGTACTGGCCGCGCTCACGCCGCAGGATGTCCACCCAACGGTGACCGTGGCGCGGCTGCGCGAGGGTGTAGCCGGGCCAATCGTTGCCGACGAACTCGTCCTTGTCGGCCATAAAGCAGTTGTTGCAGTCGTGGCACCTGGCCACGTCGATGACTTTGTACCATTGCTTCACGTCGCGGACTCCTTCTCAGTCATGCTCAGCCGGTCGATCGGCTTCAGTCGGTCTCGTAGATGCCGCCGTCCCATTTCTCGACTTCGATCTGGGCAGTGTTGGGAGCCATGCCCGACGCGTACTTCGACATGTAGCGATCGGGCGAGAGGATGTTCATGCAGCCGCCGCGGTCCGCGGACTTTCCCGGCTTGCCCAGCGGGTCGTACTCGGCGCATGACTCGTAGGTGTGCACGGTGCCGGGCTGCGTGCGCTCACCCACCTGCGCACACACGACGACGGAGCCGCGGTCGTTGAAGGCGCGGACCAGGTCGCCGCTCTTGATGCCGCGGGCGGCCGCGTCGACGCGGTTGATCCGGATGATCCAGTAGTAGTGACCGTCCACCAGGACGCGGTGGTCCTTGATGTCGTTCATGAAGCTGTCTTTGCCGTCGCCCATGGTGTGGAACGAGAAGCGCGGGTGCGGGGACAGCATGCCCAGCGGGTACTTCTTGGCAAGCTCGCACGCGGGGCCTTCCCAGGCCGGCACGTAGGTGTGCATGGACGGGCGATACTCGTCGACGAAGCCCTGGTCCTCGAAGTTCTTGAGGCTGGTCGCGATGAACTCGACCTTGCCGGTGCTCGTCTGCAGGCCCTTGCGCCCGACCTGGTTGTTCAGTCGCGGGCCCCAGTCGGGGGTGTCCCTCTCGCGGTCCTCGGCGAACCAGCGCAGCGCCGGCGTCTTCTTGCGCTCCGGGTTGTCCGGCACCACGAAGTAGCCCTTCTCCTTGAACTCGGCGAAGGTCATGTGCTTGGGCATGTCCGTAGCGTTGTAGTACTGCTCCACCCACTCGAGGTCGGTCTTGCCCTCGGTGAACATCGGCCCTATGCCCAGCTTCCCGGCGATCATGGCGTAGATCTCGTAGTCCGACTTGGACTCCCCGATGGGCTCGATGCACTTGGCCTGCAGGGAGATCACGCGGTGGTTGCACTGGCCGTAAGTGTCGGGGATGTAGCCGGAGCAGTTGGCGAACTCGCTGATGTCCCAGCGTTCGAAGTTGGTGCAGGCCGGCAAGATGATGTCGGCGAAGGGCACCTCGCCCTCGAACCAGATCGACTGGCTGACGACGAACTCGAGGCTCGGGTCCGCGTACATCTTGGCGTAGCGGTTGGTCGCGGTCATGGTGCCGATCCACGGGCCGCCGTACTTCCACAGCATCTTGATCTTCGGATAGCCCGGCGCCGGATACTGGTACTGGTGCATCTGGTGCTGGATGTCGCCGCCGGCGAAGCCCTTGCCGGCCCACTTGAACTCGCCGTCCATGATGCACTCGGGCACCTTGAGGCGCGGGATGTGCTGGCCGGCGGAGGTGTTGATGTTCGACGGGCTCGGGAAGGTCGTCTTGCCGTCGAACATCCGCCAGGCGAACTTGAAGCCGGCGGCCGAGTTCTCGGCGTCCCCGGAGATGCCGCCCTCGGCGTAGCCGGGGAAGTAGAAGTCGTAGTCGACGGGCGTGCCCTGCGTGGTCGAGTAGATGTTGGAGCCCGGCTTGCCCATGCCCTGCATGGTGGCGAGGGCGATCATGCCGCGGCTCCACTCGATGCCGTGCGAGGCGCGGCAGGCGCCGCCCCAGCCTCCCAGGCCGCCGGCGGCCAGCATGGTCTTGCGCTTGCCCCACTCGCGCGCGAGCGCGCGGATCTCGCAGGCGGGGACGCCGGACTCGGCCTCGGCCCACTCGCAGGTCTTGGGCACGCCGTCGGTCTTGCCGAGCACGTACTCGGCCCACTCGTCGAAGCCGTGGGCGTGCGTGGCCACGTACTCCTTGTCGTAGGTGCCCTCGGTCAGCCAGGTGTAGGCGATGGCGAAGGAGAGCGCGTGGTCGGTGCCGATCCTGGGAGAGAACCACTTGTCGCCGATGAGTCCCGCGGTATGGTTGTAGAACGGGTCGATGAAGACCATCTTGATGCCCAGGTCCTTCATCCAGAAGCGGCGCGGCGTGGACTCGTGCGCCGCGTAGATGCCGGTGTTCGTCTCCGGGTCGGACGACCAGAAGACGATCATCTCGGTGTTCTCCAGCGTGTCCTCGAGCAGGTCGTACTGCTCGGGGTTGCCGAGGCGCCAGCTGAAGCCCCACATGTGCATGCCGCCCCAGTGCCAGCCTTCCCAGCTGTCCGGGTTATGGTCGGCGTAGGTGAAGCCCATCATGTTCATGAAGCGGAAGTAGGTGCTGTGGCGATAGCCCACGTTGCCCCACATGTGGTGGGAGCTGGGGCTGGAGAGGATCGCCGCCGGACCCGCCTCGCGCTTCACGCGGTTGATCTCGCTGACCACGAGGTCGGTGGCCTCGTCCCAGGAGATCGGCTCGTAGCCGGAGACACCGCGGTTCTGCGGGTTGCGCTCGCCGTTCGGGTCGAAGTCGACGCGCTTCAGCGGCGTCTTGATCCGCCGGTCGGAGTAGATCATGGACTTGAAGCCGGCGGTGTACACCGAGTACGTCGTCTTACGCGGTGGAGCGAAGGTCTTGCCCCTCGCCTCGATCGTCCACGACGGCGCGTCGACCGCGTCGTCGAGATCCATCGGGGTGATGCGCACGATCTTGCCGTCCTCGACGTACACGAAGACCGGTCCGCCGGTCGACGAGTTGGTCAGTCGGACTACCTCTCCCATGTGGTCCTCTCCTTCGTTCTGCAGGCGTTGGCCGAACGTCTGGCTGGTCGACGGGTGGAGCAAGAGGACGAGGCGGCGAGGAGACGGCGCTCCCCGCACGCCGCGACGACCGGACGCCGCTCACGAAGAGCGCCGGCCGGCGTGATGACGCGCCGCCGTATCAACAAGCCCTGGTGTATCGTCCACCCCGGTGCAGGCGTCACGCGACGGTCGCGACCCCATCCCCCGGAGCCGTCAGGTCGGGAGGGTCGAAGGCGCCCCGTGACCGTGTTCGCATAGTGGACATCCTTATCACAATGCGGACACTGTAAGTCCACGAGGCGCCCCTGTCAAGGAGGATGCCTGCCCGGCGCCCCACGGGTTCAGCTCTCGAGGACCTCGATGAGCTCCTCCTTCATCTCGCGCAGGCGTGTGGAGATCAGACCCGCCAGCTTCTTCATCACCCGGTAGCCGGCCTCCGGCTCGCGCAACAGCACGGCGTCCACCTCGTCGGCCGAGATGGCGATGACCGCGCTGTCCTCGAGCGCGTACGCTTCGGCGACGTACACGTGCGGCGCCACCAGCGAGGACCAGCCGGACAGCGCATACTGCCCCACCTCGACCACCTCGATGGTCTTGCCGGCGGGCGTCGCCAGCCGGATCGCCAGGCGCCCGCTCGCGACCACGAACAGGCTGTGTGCCACGGTGTCCTGGTCGAACAGGGCCTCACCCTCCCTCAGCGACACCGTCCTGCTGAGGTCGGCGAGAGCGGCGACCTGGTCTTCGCTCAGCGGCTCCAGGAGCTCGCAGTGCGCGAGCGTGCTCTCGACGGACAGATCGGCGGTCGGCGGTCTCATGTCCTCCCCCTTGGTAGACAGCGACGACTCGAGTGGGTTGTACCCACGCGCGGGGAGGCTCGAGGCGTTGAGCGCCTGGTCGCCGTCGTGCCTCTGATAGACTCCCGAAGGTGCCGTTTCGGCGCCCCCACGCTCACGTCAACGACCGAAAGCGCACGCCATGAGCCAGTCCTTCACGTACACGGGCACCAGCGACTACATCGCCGCGCCCGACCTCATGCAGACCGTCAACGTCTCTGTGCAGCTCAGCCGCCCGCTGCTCATCAAGGGCGAGCCCGGCACCGGCAAGACCATGCTCGCCCAAAGCATCGCCAAGGGCCTCGGCATGCCGCTGCTCATCTGGAACGTCAAGTCCACCACCAAGGCGCAGGACGGCCTGTACGTCTACGACACGGTGCAACGCCTCTACGACGGCCAGTTCGGCGACCGCGACGTAAGTGACATCGCCCAGTACATCAAGCTCGGCAAGCTGGGCGAGGCCTTCACCTCCGACGAGCGCGTCGTGCTCCTCATCGACGAGATCGACAAGGCCGACCTCGAGTTCCCCAACGACCTGCTGTGGGAGCTCGACCAGATGGAGTTCCACATCCCCGAGACGCACGAGAACGTCAGGGCAAGGCAGCGCCCCATCGTGCTCATCACGTCCAACGCGGAGAAGGAACTGCCCGACGCGTTCCTGCGCCGCTGCGTGTTCCACTACATCGAGTTCCCGGACGCGGACATGATGGAGCGCATCGTGCGCGTCCACGTGCCCGGCCTGGACAAACGGCTGCTCGACCTCGCGATGCAGTCCTTCTACTGGCTGCGCGACCTGCCCGGCCTGCAGAAGAAGCCCAGCACCAGTGAGCTCATCGACTGGGTGCAGGCGCTGGAGCGCGGAGGGGTCGACCCCAAGGAGATCTCCGCGCGCCTGCCCTTCATGGGCGTACTCCTCAAGAAGGATCACGACGTCGACGTCGCGCAGCGCGCCGTCGCCTCCGGCCGAGGCCGGCGATGAGCGTCGGCCCCGTCGAGCTCTTCATCATCGTCGTGCTGGCCATCATCGTTGCCGTGCTCGTCCTGCGCGAGATCGGCAAGCGGGGCGGCTGAGGCCTCTCGGGTGTTCACCGACTTCTTCTTCCTCCTGCGCTACTACGGGGTGCCGGTGACGGTCACGGAGTGGCTCGCCCTCATGCGCGGGCTCGCCATGGGGCTCGTGCCCACCGGCCTGGACGAGTTCTACGCGGTCGCGCGCAGCGTACTCGTCAAGAGCGAGGCGTACTTCGACCAGTACGACCAGGCGTTCGCACACATGTTCAAGGACATCGAGACCCCGGTGGAGATCGGCGACGAGGTCTGGGACTGGCTCTCCGACCCGCTGACGATGCCGGGACTGTCCGACGAAGAGCGCCGGGCGCTGGCCGCCGCGCTCGAGGACCTCGACCTGGAGGCGCTCGAAAGGATGTTCGAAGAACGCCTCAAGGAGCAGACCGAGGCCCACCACGGCGGCAACAAGTGGGTCGGCACCGGCGGCACCAGCCCCTTCGGCCACTCCGGCTACCACCCCGGCGGCATCCGCGTCGGCGGTGAGAGCCGCAACATGAGCGCCGTCAAGGTGGCCGGCGAGCGCCGCTACCGCGGCTACCGCACCGACCAGGAGGTCGGCGTGCGGCAGTTCGAGCTGGCCCTGCGGCGCCTGCGCCAGCTCAGCTCGCGCACCGAGGGCATGCCCGACGAGCTCGACCTCGAGGAGACCGTGGAGGAGACGGCGAGCAACGCCGGCCGCCTCAGCCTCGTCTGGCGCAAGAGCCGCAAGAACGCCGTCAAGGTGCTGCTCCTGATGGACGTCGGCGGCTCCATGCACCCCTACATCCGCCTCTGCAGCCAGCTCTTCAGCGCGGTGGATCGCAGCACGCACTTCAAGGCGCTGCGCACCTACTACTTCCACAACTGCGTCTACGATTGGCTCTACACGAGCACGCGCATGACGTCGTCGGACGCGATCTCCACCCGGCGCGTCCTCCAGGAACTCCCGGGCGACTACAAGCTCATCATCGTCGGCGATGCGGCCATGGCCCCCAGCGAGCTCATGGCCCGCGACGGCATCATCTGGTGGGGCCACAGCAACGACGAGCCCGGCATCGAGTGGCTGAGGCGCCTGCACCGCCACTTCGACCACGCCGTGTGGCTCAACACCATCCCCGAGACGGACTGGGATCGCGCCTACGGCAGCGTCACCATCCGCCAGGTCCGCGAGGTCTTCCCCATGTTCGAGCTCACCGTGGACGGGCTCACCGCCGCCACACGCAAGCTCATGGTGCGATACTGACCGGCAGAGCCCAGTCGGCCCGCGGGGCGCCACATGGTGCGCCGCCCACTAGCTGAACGTCCCATTCAATCCGTACGTCCACCCGTCGATACCTCTCCCTGCGAGGGGATGCACATCATGGACGACATCGAATCCGGCCAATCGTTCGCGCTCGTGCACCACGGAGGTGCGGGCGAGGACGCCCTGCTCGGCGACACCTTGGTCCAGTTGGCGGAAGAGATCGCCAAAGCGCTGGACTGCTCCGAGTGCTGCGTCTACGAGTACGTGGCTTCGCGCAACCTCCTGCGCGCCCAGGCGCTCTGGTCCCGCGTCCCCAACGAGAACGACATCGACTGGATCGGCGAGGCGCACTCACTCTCCAACGCTCCGGGCTTCAGGCGCGTCATCGAGCAGCGCGAGATCCTGGTCTCCTACCCGGACGACGACATCGACGCCGCAACCGCCGGGTTCGAGACCATGGAGTTCTGGGGCGAGCGAGCCGCCATCTGGGCGCCGATCGTCCACGGCGACGAGGTGCTCGGCATGCTCGAGCTGACGGAGAAGGAGCACAACCGCCGGTTCACCGACGACGACCAGCGGCTGGTGCGCCAGATGGCGTCGCTCGCCGCCATCGCGCTCTACAACGCGCGCGCCTCGCGCGCGGCCGAGGAGCGCAACCGCCAGCTGTCGGCGCTCATCGGCGCCTCGCGGGCCATGACCTCGACGCTCGACCTGGACGAGCTCCTCGAGGTCATCTGCCGGCACGCAGCGCTCGCCCTGGATGCCGGGTCGAGCTACATCTACGAGTACGACCCTGAGGCGGACGCCATGGTCTGGCTGGCCGAGTACCAGCGCGACGAGGCCCACGCCTTCGAGGAGCCGCTCGGCACCGTGTACCCCATCGAGGATCTGCCCCAGGACCTCGCCGTGGTACGCACGCGGCGGCCCGTCGAGGTCCGCCTCGACGACCCCGGCCTCGACCCCGTGATGCGGGCGCAGCTCCTGGACTGGGGCGAGATGTCCTCGCTCATGGTGCCTCTCGTCATCGGCGGGCAGGTCGTCGGTTCGCTCGAGGTCAGCGAGGTCGTGTATCCGCGTCACTTCACCGAGCAGGAGACCGGGCTGTGCATGGCACTCGGCGAGCAGGCCGCGATGGCCATGCGCAACGCGCAGCTCTACCGCCGTCTCCAGGAGCAGAAGGAGACCATCGAGCTGCAGGCGACCCACGACGGCCTCACCGGCCTCTTCAACCACCGGTACTTCTGGGAGAGACTGCGCGACGAGGTGGCACGGGCGAAGCGGTACGGCCATCCGCTTTCGCTGCTCATGCTGGACCTGGACGACTTCAAGCACGTCAACGACCGCTTCGGCCACCCCGTCGGCGATGAACTGTTGCGCGCGGTGGGAGACGCCCTGCAGACGCACACCCGGCAGGGCGTGGACTGCGCCGCGCGCTACGGCGGCGAGGAGTTCGCCGTCATCCTGCCGTCCACCGAGTCGGGGCTTGAGAGCGGCGCGCTGGACGGCGCGGTCACCACCGCGCAGCGCATCCGCGCCGCCGTCGCCGGCCTCCGGCTCCCGGTCGACGACCCGGCCTGGCGGGGGATCACCGTGAGCATCGGCGTCGCCACCACGCCCGTGCACGCGAGCGACGCCGAGGAGCTGGTCACGCGCGCCGACCAGGCGCTCTACTGGGCCAAGGCGCGCGGCAAGGACACCGTCGCCGTCTTCGGGACGCACTGACCGGCGCGACTGCGCAGCCCGCTTGCCGACCCGCTCGCGGCCTCCCTGCGCCTACGTCTTGTCGCCGAGACAGTAGAACCAGCCGTCGCGACAGCCCACGTACACACGGCCGTTCCACAACGTGGGCGTGGACTCGAAGCCGCCGCCGGTGAAGAACTGGTCACGCTCCTTGAGCGTCACCGTCCAGTAGTTTCCGTCGTGACTCGCGCTGGGCAGCGCGCCGGGGTCGCCCTGCCGGGCCGGCGTGTAGACGATGTCGAACAGGTGCACGCGCTGGTCGTAGCCCGCGCTGATGAGTGAGTCCCCGAAGATGATGGGCGTCGAGATGGCCCCGCCGTTCCACACCCGCGCCACCTGGACGGGCGTCTTCCACCCCTTCTGCAGCATCGGGCCGGCCACGGTCTTGTCGCTCATGACGTCCTGCGAGACGAGGTGCAGGTACCCGTCGATGGCGTTGAACGCGCAGAGGGCCGGGTGCCTGCCGCCCGCGTTGTACGTGTCGTTGACCGCGGCCGAACCGACCACACCGCCCAGCCAGTCGCCCACCTTGCGGTTCCCGGTGGGGAAGAACCACGCGGTCGCCTTGTCCGGGGGCTTCGTCGGGTCCAGCGCCAGCATGCCGCCCTTGCCCTTGACGTACTGCTTCTCCACGCCCTGCAGGAGCAACCCCTTCTTGGTGGGCACCGGAGACCCGTCGAGGTCGGTGCCGACGAAGTAGTCCCAGACCACGGAGAGGTCGGAGCGCCGGAGGCCGTACACGTGGCCGGCGCCCGAGGCGATGTAGAGGTTCTTCCCGACCGCCGAGGCCGACGCCTCGAGCGCCAGGTCGTCGCCGTGGTTGGCGTTGCGCTTGTCGCCCAGCAGCAGCGTCCGGTGCTCGACCACCGGCTTCTTGCCCGCCGCCCAGCTGGTGGTCTTGAGCGGGTCGAGCGCGTAGAACCAGCCGCTCTCGACCCCGATGTAGAAGACACCGTCGTAGAAGAAGCCGCTGCCGTCGCAGTCGCGGCTGTAGTTCTTGGTCCGCGGCACCGGCTGCCGCCAGAGCTCCTTGCCGCTGCCGAACGTCACGGCGCGGAGCGGGGCCAACGTGGGGTCGTCCATCGTCTTCGGATAGCCGCGCCGGGAACCGGCGACGACGATGTACCTGTCGTCCGGGCCCGTCGGCGACGGATTCTTGAACACCGACGGGCTGCTCTTGATGATGTCGTCGAACTTGTACGCCCAGACGACTTTGCCGGTGGCGGCGTCGATCTTGCGCAGGTTGTAATCGTAGCCGCTGGCCACCAGGTAGGTCTTGCCCCCGTCGACGACGACGCTGGCCTGGCCGGTCCAGCCGCTGCCGGCGTACTTGCTCGGGGCGTCCTTCTCGTACTTGCCCGAGCTCATGCCGCTGCCGAGCTGGGTCTTCCAGAGCACGTCGAGGTGCTTGGGCGCCGGGCCCTGACCGTAGTACCGGCGCCCGTAGTTGCCCAGGAACGTGCCGACCTTGACGCCGTCGCCGGCCACCGCCGGAGCGGGAGGCGATGGTATCGGGGCGGCCTGCGCCTGCTGCTCTGCCCCGCCGGCCCCACAGCCGCAGCCGGCGCAGGAGGCGGCGCGCCAGATCAGGAGGATCGCCAGCACGGCGATGACGAGGAAGGCGACGCCGCGCCGGCGCCGCAACTGGCGCTGGCGCTGGGCTGAACGGCGGCGTGGCGGCCGCCGGTCTTGTCCGGCCGACGTCTCGATGGCGTGACGATACACCACGCGGCCGCCTCACGTGCAGCCTGTCGCCCCCTCCGGGCGGCCGGCCGCCCGCCCGCTCCCGGCCGCCGACGAGTCCCACCGAGCGCGAAGTCGACGAAAAGCGTACGTCCACGGTACAGGCGGGTGCCCGAGCCTCCGCCGGCAGGGTAGGATGCAGGGGCCGGTCGGCGAAGCCCCGCCGGCCGCCAAAGCACGCGAACGACCTCGGAGGGACTTCATGGCGACCGACCTCGACCTGCTGCGCGACCTCTGCGCCGCCCCTGCCCCGACCGGGTTCGAAGCTCCCGTGCTGGACCTCGTCCGGCAGCGTATCGCCGCGCTGTCCGCACCGGAGGGCGACCCGCTGGGCAACGTCTGGGGCACGGTGAAGGGCCAGGGCGCACCGCACGTCGTGGTCACCGCCCACGCCGACCAGATCGGACTCATCGTCACCTACGTGGACGAGCAGGGGTTCGTCTCGTTCGACAAGATCGGCGGTGTGGACGCGCAACTCCTCCCCGGCCGCCACCTCATCGTCCACAGCGCCAAAGGCCCGGTGGACAGCGTCGTCGGCCGCAAACCTTCGCACAAGATGACCAAGGAGGAGCGCGCCAAGGCGCCCGACCTCAGCGACCAGTGGCTCGACATCGGCTGTTCCAGCCGCGAACAGGCATTCGGGCTCGTCCAGATCGGCGACCCCATCACGTTCCCAGCGGACTTCCTCCAGCTTGCCGGCGGCCGCTGCGCCTCGCCGGCCTTCGACAACCGCGCCGGCGTGTACGTCTGCCTGCGAGCGCTCGAACACTACATCGGCGCGCCGGCCGCCGCCGACCTCACGGCGCTGCTCACCGTGCACGAGGAGACTACGTTCATGGGCGCCAAGGCCATGGCCATCAAGTGGCAGCCGGACGTGATCATCGTCGTCGACGTCGACTTCGCCAGCGACGACCCCGGCATGGACGCCAAGAAGCTGGGCGGCGAGGTCAGGCTCGGGTCCGGCCCGGTGATCCACCGCGGCGCCGCCGGCAACCTCGCCCTCACCGACCTCGCCATCCAGGTGGCCAAGGACGAGGGCATCCCGTGTCAGGTCAAGGCCATGCCCGGCAACACGTCGACCGACGCCGAAGAACTCATGGCCGCGGGCAACGCGGCGACGCTCTCGTTCAGCATCCCGGTACGCAACATGCACTCGGCGTTCGAGGTGATGCAGCCGGACGACGCCGAGGCCGGCGCGCTGCTGGCGACGGCCGTCACGCGCCGCCTGGCCGCCGGCGGCTGGGACGCCCAGCACTTCGTGCCGCGCGCCTAGCGCGGCCCCGGGCCGCGCTGCGGCCGGCCCGTCAGGGAGCAGTCCGGCTCAGGCAGCCGCCGAGCCAGTCGATCTCGGCGGGCGCCACGCGGCTCCAGTAGTCGTCGTTGTGGCCGCCGGGGCTGAACCCGCCCGCAGGCGGCTGCGGCAGCGCCTCCGCGAACGCATTGTCCGCCTCGAAGAACGGGTCCTGCAGGCCGCAGTCGACCCGCACTGCGAGGCCGCTCAGCGCGGCGGCGTCCGCGTACACGTCGTTGGCCGCATAGTCCGTGGCACTGTCGAATGCGTCACCCACTCCGTGGTCGAAGGAACGCCACAGGGCGGCGCTGACGCCGCAGACGGCGCACAGCTCTTGCGGGTGCAGCTCCGCCGCCCGCAACGCACCGTACCCGCCCATGGACCAGCCCATGATCGCCACCGGTCCGGTGAGGCCGTGCTCGTCGCGCAGGTACGGGATGAACTCGTCGAACAGCATGGCCATGGCGTCGTCGCCGGCGGCGCGCTTGTGCCAGTACGTGTCGCTCGCCTGCACGGCGGCGACGGCGAACGGGGTGACGCCGCGCTTCACGATGGCGTCGGTGACGTAGTCGCCGAAGTGCAGGCCGCCCTCGAGCACGGCGCGCGGCGTACGGCCACGCCCCGGCAGGCAGACCAGCACGGGAGTGCCGGCCGGGTTCGGAGTGGCGCCGGCCGGAGCCGCGTCCTGGGTGAAGCCGATGTCGTACGCGGCCGGCCCGGCGAGATGCTGCGAGGGCAGCGTGCCTTTCTTGTACGTGACCTGGTACGAGGGCGGCGGCGTGCCGGCCTCACCATACGCGCCGGTGAGGCGATACCAGCCGTCGCGCACCGTCCAGGACCGCCGGCCCGCTACGCCGAGAGCGGCGGCGGCGACCAGCAGCGCACCGCCGCCGATGAGAAACTGCCGCCGCGTGACGCCGGCCTCGGAGTCGCCGCGCTCGCCGGCCGGAGCCACCGGCTCGGGGACGCGTACCTCCGCTCCCGGCCGGCCGGCCGTCACCGTGACGCCGCCTGCCGAAGCGCGACGCGTCATCTCAGGGTCTGACCCTCCGGGGAGCCCGGCCCCGCCGCCACGGCCGTCGTGGGCTCACGCAGTGTGGCCGCGATCTCGCGCGCCATCACCGGCTGCCACTTGAGCCGCGCCGGCGCGAGCAGGTGGAACAGATCGGCGAAGTCCTGGTCCGTCAGCTGGACCTTGCGCTCGATGTGCAGGTATGGGACGTCCCACTGCCTCGCCAGCGCCGCCGCACGCTTGTGGTAGGCCGGCACCACGCCGGCCCAGTCGGGGCCGGCGGCCGACGCGTTGAGCGGCTGGTCGTAGAACACCACGTCGTAGCCGCGTTCTCGTGCCAGCCTGAGGATCTCCTGCAGCATGGCGAAGTTGTAGTCGCCGTACTCGCGGTACAGGGTGACGTCCTTGGCGAGCACATAGAGCACGTTGCGCCGCTTGCCGAGCTGCGTGTGGCCCACGGCCCCCCACGGGTAATAGTGCGGCTCGTAAGCGATCCTGGCGCCCCACACGGGACCACCCGCCGCACGCTCGCGCAGGTACGACCCGATGTAGTCGAAGATGCCGGGGATGGCGCCGGTGTCCGGCGCGCTCTCGCCGAAGTACCTGGGAGCGATCTGGTCCAGGCGCTTGCTGCGCACCAGCAGCGTGTGGCCGCTCAGCAGCTCGGCGTCGCGGGAGGGCTTGCCGGTGACACGGATGGGCGCCAGGCCGATGACGAGGGTCGCCGGGCCCGGTGGCAGGTTGTCGACGAGCGCCAAGGTCATGGCCATGCTCTCCTGGTGTGCGGCAAGGCTGACCACCTGGACGGGCTGGCCGCTGTCCTCACCGATCGCGGCGGCCAGCGACGCCTCGCTCACGATGCACTCCATGGTGCCGGACCCGCCGAAGAGGTACACGGTGCGCGTCTTGGGCGGGTCCTTCTTGAGCTCCTGGACCTTGACGGAGACGTGCACGTAGTCGTCATGACTGATGCGCAGGAGGCGGCCCTCGTCGACCCTGGTGAGGCCGCCGTCGAAGAGCAGCGGCTGCAGGAAGACCAGCGCCAGCAGCGTGACGACGCCGGCCGCGGCCAGCACCAGCGGGTTCCGCTGGCGGAAGCCGCGGCTGAACGCGCGCCAACCATCGGTGCTCTTCACGTCACGCATGGCCAAGGATGTTGGGAAGCCGACTCCGTCATGTTCTCACAGTGTGAACGCCCGGAGACGCTCAGAGGTTCACAGCAGCACGCCGTGGATCCACGCCAGCGGCAGGCGCACGGCGTTGAAGATGATCTTCGCCGCCTGCTCGATGTTGCCCGTAGAGACGAACGCGTACCCCATGGCCACGTACAGGAACGTCGCCGGATAGCCGAGCCACCTGGTGAACTTCTCGTAGCTCGCCGCCGGCGGCAGACCCGCCCTCTTGCGCTTCTTCTTGCGCGCCCTCTTCCAGCGCTCCCACCGCGCCACGACGACGAGGCCGGTGCCGTGGTACAGGCCCCAGGCGATCCAGTTCAGATCGACCTGGTGCCACAGACCCATGACGAGCATGCTCGAGTACAGGCCCATCCACGTCTTGCGCGTGAGGCCGAACACCGGGAAGTACACGTTGTTGCGCACCCAGGTGCTGAGCGAGATGTGCCAGCTGTGCCAGAACTCGCTCAGGTTCTTCTGCCAGAACGGGAAGTGGAAGTTCTCCATGATCCGGAACCCGAAGAGGCGCGAGAAGCCGACGGCGAGGTCGGTGTACGCCGAGAGATCGAAGTAGGCGCGTACGAACACGATGACGCAGTAGGCGACGGGCCACCACCAGCCGACGTCGTGTGGATTGAAGTCGGTCTTGCCGATGGTGGTGATGATCTTGCCGAAGAAGATCGAGAACAGGAAGTCGACGACGAAGACCTTCTTGAAGTAGCCCAGGGCGATGCGCCGCAGACCGTAGTAGAACTCCTGCCGGTCGAACCCGATGGTGCGCTTCTCGTAGAAGCCCTGGTACGTCTCCAGCGGGCCGGCCGGGAACGTCGGGATCCACATGATGAACGCCGCCAGCCGCAGGAGGTTGTTCTCCTCGATGACTCCGCGCATGCAGTCGAAGATGTACTGCAGCATGCGGAACACGAAGTAGCTGATGCCGAGGGGCATGATCAGGTGAGTGACGATGGGGTCGTTGGCGCCCCAGATGGCGCTGGCGCCTACGTGCCCGTACTTGCCGATGCCCAGCGTCACGAGCGCCATGACGATCCCGATGAGCACCACCCGTCCGCCGCGCAGCTTCTGCTTGCGCTTCAGCTCGACGAGCTGGTGCGTGACCAGCACGAGCCCGAGGGCGATGACGGCGAAGATCGGGTTCAGCAGAGCCAGCACGGCGACGCTGACGACGAGCATGAAGATCAGCCGGTAGACGTCCTTGCGCAGGAGCAGCCAGAACATCAGCAGCGCGACGATCACCACCGGGATCAGGTACAGCGTGAAGTAGATCTTCACCCGCCACTCCCTCCAGAGTCAGCAGCGTCCAGGAGCCGGGCCAGCTCCTTCGCCAGTGCATGTTGCCAGATGACGCGCCCGGGCGCGATGAGATGCGAGAGGTCCTGGAAGTCACGGCTGGGGATGTCGACCTGCTGGTTGAGGTCGACGTATGGGTAGCCGTACTTCTCCGCGAGCTTCGTCACGGGGACCCGGTACTGCCGCTGCGACGCGCTGAAGCTGTCCTTGACGATCTCCTCGTTCAGCGGCAGCTCGAGCAGCACCACCTTGACGCCGCGCTCCTTCGCCTGCGCCAGCAGTTCTTCGAGCATCTGCAGGTTGGCGACGCGGTTCTGCTCGAAGACCGGCTTGCGGCTCGCGTTCCACCTGGTCACGAGCCGCCTCTTCTGGCTGTCGGAGCGCCGTGTCTGCTTCGAGTACCGGTGCAGCGCGTACGGCGTGCTCGGCGGCCTCCCCGCGAGCGTGTCGGCGCCGTGGTCCTTGGCCCAGCCGGTGATGTACGACCAGATCCCCGGCAGGATGGTGTACGCGTACTTCTGCAGGCCCCACTTCGATGAGACGAACCGGTGCACGGCCGTGCTGTCCAGAAGGATCTCGCGCCCCTCGGCCTGCTGCGCGTTCTCCTGCTTGGTAGATGTGAAGCGGCCCAGGTTGACGCCGACCAGCAGCCACGCCGGCGTGTCCGGAGCGGCGTCGACGACCGAGAGGCTCTCGGCGAAGTTCTGGTTGATCGAGCCGAGGTCGTAGGCGGCGACTCTGGGGCCGCCGTCCTTGCGGATCTCGGCGGCCAGCGAGGCGCCGCCGACGATACTCTCGCGCGCGCTCGATCCGCCGAGCAGGTACAGGGCCGGCGTCCCCGGACGGTCCTGCTTCGCGCGGCCGACCATCCACGAGATGTACGTGAACGAGTCCTCGGGGTTGCGCAGCGCGAGGTCGAGCGAGACGGCGGTCCACGCCCCGCTGGTGAAGAACCACTGGAAGCCGAGCAGCGCCGGGACGAGGAAGACCGCAGCCACGACGAGCACCAGCGGATTGCGGTTGCGGAAGCCGCGCTTGAACGAGTCCATCAGGGCGCGGCCCTCAGCGTGCCGTCGTTGTAGAGGCCGGCCAACCGGCGGGCGAGCTCCGCCTGCCAGATCGCCCGCCCCGCCGGACGCAGGTGCGACAGGTCGAGGAAATCCTTGCTGGGGATGTCGACCTGGTCGTTGAAGTCGAGGTACGGCACCCCGTACTTGCCGGCGATGGCTTTCGTGGTCTGCCGGTACGCGGCCATGGCCGCGCCCCACTTGTCGCCGACGATGTCGCGGTTCCAGGGCAGCTCGACGATGACCATGTCGAGGCCACGCTTCTGGCCCTCGGCTATGAGGCCGTCGAGCATCTCGCCGTCGAACCGGTGCACCTTCTTGAACGCCGGGTAGTACTTGCTGAGCCACGTCTGCACGAGGGCGCGCTTCTCCGAGTCGGGCAGCGTCTTGCGCAGGTCGAACGCGTGCACCTTGTACGGCTTGGCCGACTTGCCCTTGAGCCAGGCGTTCTCCTTCTGCTGCAGGTAGGAGGTGAGCGCCGAGAAGATGCCCGGCAGGATGGTGTACGAGTACCTGTGCTCGCCCGAGTGAGCCGTCACCCAGCGGCGCAGCGAGTCGCTCTTGAGCAGCAACTCGCGGCCGATGACCTGGTTGTAGTTGCTCTTGGGGCTGGTGGTGAAACGACCGAGGTTCACGCCGACCAGCACCGTCGTCGGCGTGTCGGGCACGTTGTCGACGATCGCCCAGCTCTGCGCGTAGCGCTGCATACGCGAGCTCAGATTGTAGGCGGCGATGTCCGGGCCGCCGTCGGCCTTGACCTCCGCTGCCAGCGAGGGCCCGCTCACGAGGGCCTCGCGGCCGCTGGAGCCGCCGAGCAGCACGGCCAGCGGCTTGCTCGGCGGATCCTTCTTGAGGTGGCTCGTGACCCAGGAGACGTACATGTAGTCGTCGGTGGAGTTGCGCTCCCAGCGCTCGGCGGCTACGGCCGTCCAGTCGCCGCTCGTGAACCAGCTCTGAATGCCGAGAAGCGCCGGCACGAGAAGTACCAGCGCTACGACGAGCACGAGTGGGTTTCTGTTGCGGAGCCCCCTCCGGAAGCTGCTCACCCCAGCTCCTCGGCGAGCATCTTGTGCAGCTCGGCCCTGATCGCCTTTCCGGATCCGGTACGCGGGATGGCCGCGACGGCGACGACCCGGCTGGGCAGGGACGTGGACGGCAGCACGCCGCGCAGCTCACGCAGGAGCTTCGAGGCTTTGAACCCGTCCGGCTGGTTGGGGACGACGAAGGCGACCGGGACGTGGCCGAGGATGTCGTCCGGAGCGGCCACCACGGCTACGTCGGCGAACCGTCCCAGGCCTTGCAGGGCCTCCTGCACGTGGATGATGCTGACCTTCTCCCCGCCGCGCTTGATGATGTCGTCCTTGCGGCCGGCGATCCACACGGCGCCGCTCTCGTCGACCTTGCCGAAGTCGCCGGTCTTCAAGCCGTGCGCCGTGAGCGTCTTGGCGGTGATCTCGGGCTCATCCAGATAGGACTGCATGAGCAGCGAGCCGGTGACGTAGAGCTCGCCCTGCTCGCCCGGCGCGGCCTCGGCGAGGTCGCCGCGCCGCGCCACGACCTTCATGTCGCCGATGGGCCGGCCGACGGAGCCGACCTTCACGCCGAGCTCGCCAGGCGGAAGGATGCAGAGCCGGCCACTCACCTCGGTAAGACCGTACATGTTGAACAGGTCGATGCCCGGCAGCATGCGCTGGAACTTCTCGATGATGGGCAGCGGCAGGTGGTCGCCGCTGCTCACCCAGAAGCGGAACGGGTGCGCGCGCGGCTCCTCCATGGGCTCCACGACCCGCACCAGGTGGGCCGGAGCGCCGCCGAACCCGGTGCAGCCTTCGTTCTCCATCTCGTCGAGCAGGCCGGTGCCGAAGTAGAACCCCAGCTGACCCGCCACGCCGCCGCCGTTGGCCAGCAGCGTGAGAAAGTGGCAGATGCCGCTGGTGAAGTACGGAGGAGTGTTGATGAACACGCGGTCGTCGGCCTGCAGGCCCAGCGTCGCGGCGACGTGACCGGCGTTGCCGGAGATCGCGCGAAGCGTCTGGCACACGCCTTTGGGCAGGCCGGTGGTGCCCGAGGTGAACATGATCATGGCGAGCTCGTCCTCGCGCACGGCCTCGAGCTCGCCCGTCGGGGCGGCCGGAGCAGCTTCGCCGCCGGCTACTCGCACTCCGTGCACGCGCCCTTCCTCACCAGACTCGACGACGAGCCGCACCGGCCCGTCCCCGGGCGTCGGGCAGGCCTCGTCGGCCGGCAGCACGATCACGTCCGGCCGCGACTTGCCGACGAGCCAGTCCACGTCGGACTGCGGCAGGCTGGTGTTGAGCGGCACGACGACCTGCCCGGCCAGCCACGCCCCGAGCATGCAGGTGAAGAACTGGTCGTACTCTTCGAGCACGAGCGCGACGCGGGCGCCCCGGCGGCCGGCGGCGGCCAGAAGGGCCGTCGCGACCCGCGTCGCCCGCTCCTCCATGTCCGCGTACGTGTACGCGCGCCCGCGCGTGCGCAGCAGCGTCGCGCCAGGGCGCTCGTCCGCCCACTCGCGCAGGCGCGCGACGGCGTCGGTCATGAGGGGAACGTCAGTCATCAGTGCCTCGGAGGAAGGGTCAGAAGTCAGAACCCGACGTACCGGAACTCCGTCAGATGGCCGCCGACGAGCACGGCGACGGTGATGGCCAGGAACAACAGGAACCACAGGAACGTCTGCAGGCTCAGACCGAGCCCGTAGTAGAGCCACTGCGTGCGCGGCCTGGCCGGCTCCGGGCTCTGCGTGCCCTCCGCCGGCCCGCCCGCGGCCTCTGCCGGGTGCGTGCCGCCGCCCGTATCAGTCATCGCCCGCCTTCTTGCGCGCTATGAAAGCCAGCATGTGGTCCACGGTGTCGAGGTTCTCGTACACGATCTCCATGGGCTTGACCTTGATCTCGAACTCCTCCTCGAGGAACGCGATGAGCGCCGTGAGGTTCATGGAGTCGAGCAGCTGGTCGCGGAAGAGCGACGTATCGGCGTTGACCTCGTCTTCTTCGAGGTCGGCCTCGTCGCGGATGAACTCGAGGATGCTGTCGGCGTCGGCCATGTGGGTTCCTTCCGGTAGGAGGCGGAGCCTCAGGGGCGGGTGCCCTGCGAGTACGAGAAGCGCATGTAGTTCTCATAGCCGGAGGCCTCGACCCCGGCCTGGATGACCCCAGCCAGCGTGAAGACACGCTGCGCGGTCTGGAAAGCCTGCTCGAGGCCCCAATCGTCGCTGAGGACGTGGCCCTTGCCGCCGGCCCAGCCGTAGGCTCCGAACTGGCAGGTGCCGTCGCCGTTGCCGACCACCAGGCAACCGTTGCGCACGAACGGCAGCCAGGTGGCGATGATCGCCGTCTCGGCGCCGCCGGAGCGGCGGCCGGCGGTGGCCAGCACGCCGAGCGGCTTGTTGGCCAGTTTGAAGTCCTGATGACGCAGCGGGCGCGTGCGCATGATGAACTTGCTGAAGAGATCGGACGGCAGGCCGAAGTACACCGGCGTCGCCACGAGGATGCCGTCGGCGGCCACCATGGCGTCGAGGATGCCCTGGACGTCGTCCTCCTGCTCTCGCACGCACGGGATGAAGGTGCCGTCCTTCTTCTTGCCGCACACAGCGCAGGCCTTGCACGCCTCTACGTGCAGGTCCCGCAGGGTGGCGACGCTGTGCTCGCACTGCCCCGGGTACGCGGCGTCGAGCTTCTCGAAGGCCTTGTCGAGCATGATGCCGCTGTTGCTGTTCTCGCGAGGGCTGCAGTTGAGCCCCAAGAGCCGCACCGTCATGCGTCGCGCTCCTCTCCGTGCACGGCCGCTGGGCATTCCCAGGGCGGAAGGAAATCGTCATGCCCGCAGGGGCCCTGCGGGACCGTAATCCTACCAGAGACCCGTCTCGTGCGCGCCCGCGCAGACCCCTCCGGGCCACACGCGCAGGTCGTCCCCAGCAACGCGCAGCGTGCCAAGCGAAGGGATTGGTGCCGGAGGTGGGACTCGAACCCACACGCCCTTTCGGGGCACCCGATTTTGAGTCGAGCGCGTCTACCAGTTCCGCCACACCGGCATGGTGGAGCGCGGACGCCTATTCTGACGCATCTGCGGCCGGACGCCCACTCCGGCGCGAGGATGCTCGGACTGAGGCGGGCGATTCGCGCTCCGCGCGGGCCCGCCCGCCTCTCACCCTGCCGGCCTGCCGCCGGAGCAGGAACGGCCGCCGGGAGCTCGTGAGGAGCTCCCGGCGGCCGCTGCAGGCGGGGCGCCGCCGCTGGGCGGCGGCCCGGATCAGTCGCGCAGCGCGATCAGTACTGCGAGGCGAACGTCGTGGTCCACATCGACGGGCCCATGCCCTTGTGGATGGCGTAGGCGGTCGCGAAGATCTGCGAGCTGCCGTCGTAGATGTTGTCGTGTCTCCACGGGTTCCAGCTCGAGGTCCAAGTGCCCGTGTAGTACTGGAACAGACCCCTGAAGGAACCGCTCGAGCCGGCGTATTGCTGGCCACCCGACTCGCGCATCATCATGCGGTACATGCCGCCGGCCTTCACGTGGTACTTGGCCGCGGCGACCTTGATGATCTGCATCCACTGATGGTGGCTCTCCCACGAGGCCATCTGGCGCTCCTGGCGGTACTGCCTGGCCAGCCGGCGGACGCGCAGGTTCCACACGCGGACCGCGTGACGCGCCTTGGCGACCTGCGCCTTCAGTTGCTTGACGGACAGACCTGCGGGAGCCGGTGTGGCGGTCGGCGTCGGCGCGGGCGTGGGCGCCGGCTCCGCGGAGGCAGCCGTCGCGACGCCCAGGTCCGTCGCGACTGCGGCGGCAAGGGCGGCCTGGGCGGCATGCAGACGGTCTTTGGAAGTACGAAGGGCGTGCTTGGCGTGACGCAGCTTACCCTTCAGAGTGGCCGCATCAGCTTTCTGGGGTACGGCGGCGGCGGCCAGGGCGGTGGCGATGATGAGGATCACCATGACGGCGATCCAGCTCTTGCATCGACTCACAACGTCCTTTCGACGGGGTTTCCCTGGCGGCAGTGGCAACAGCCTGTGCCGGCGGGGCGTTCGGCATCCGGCCGCACGAGACCACCATGCGCACGCGCCACTGAAGGAAAAGGGAATCGAGAGGGCGAACGGATGTGTGGGCGGCGGGGACGCCACGTTGTTCGTTCGGGACGTTATGGAACCAGACCCGCCGACCCACCGCAACCCGGATAGGTCAGAGGCCGTACTCTAAACCTCAAGTCTCAACCCCGACTTGAGGTCATATTCGCATGTGATACCACCCTCGAGGCAGGCTCGCACGCCCGCCCACACTCAGGTCCTCCCTGAGGACGAATCAGGTTTTGCGGGAGCTGGAGACCTGGCGGGACTGGCCGAAACCCTCAGGCCCGACTTGAGGCAAATATCAAGTCAGGGTAGAGGGTGGCGGATTCGGAAGTTCGAGACCATCATCCGGCGGGTGCCCGGAGCACCGACTCGACGATCCATCCGGCCACATGCTGCTGACGCCGTACGATTGTGAATCCAATGTCCTGAGCGGTGCGCAGGGTGTCGCGGTCCAGCCGGCAGCCACCGGCCACGGCGGCCCAAGCCGGGGCGGCGGCCGTCTGGAGGGCCCTCCCCGGTTCCCAGGTCAGGTGCACGTGCTCGAGCAGGAGAAGCGTGCCCCCCGGAACGAGGACGCGGCGGATCTCGGCGAGCGCCGCCGCCGGGTCTGACACCGTGCACAGCGCGAACGCGCTGACCGCCGTGTCGAAGCTCGCTGGGGTGAACGGCAGGTCCTCCGCGCGGCCTCCGGCGACCGTGATCGGCACCTTGGCATGCAAAGCACGTGCGCTCAGCCGGGCGCGCATCCCGTCGTCCGGCTCGAGCGCCGTCACCTCCGCTCCGGGCGCGTACCAGCGCAACTGCGCCCCGGTGCCCGAGCCGATCTCGAGCACCTGGCCGCGCGCCTCCGCGGCGAGGCGGCGACGCCACGCGCCGATAGCGGCGCGCTCGAAAGGCCACATCACCGCGTCGTACAGGGCCGCGTGCGCACCGGGCGGGGTTGTGTACTGTGCGTCCATCCTGAAGACTTAGTCGGTCATAGGATCGCCGGGTAGATGCCCCGCCGGGCGACGCACCACGCATCGGGGGACGGGATGGGTCTCTTCGACTTCACCAAGCAAGACGCGGACGCGCCCGCCGCCGAGGTCGACGATGCGACCCGGCTGGAGCTGCGCCGCGTGGCAAATCTCTTCCTCCTCTCCTCCCTCACGCTCGTCGTGCTCCTCCTCGAGGTCTTCGCGCGGGCGCTCCACGTGACGTTCATCCCACAGGCCGTGTACGCGGTCGCGGGACTCATCTTCCTCGTGGGCTGGGCGGCCACCTTCGTGTACGGGCTCTATACGACGTTCAGAGCAGGGCGCTGGGGATGGTTCGCGCTGTGCGTCATCCCCGTCACCTGCGTGCCCGCCAGCGTGGCCTACTCGTTCATCCGGCGCACTGAGATCGAGCGAGCGGTCCTCGGCGACGATACGGCGACCACGGCGCGTCAGCGGCGCGGCGGCAGGAACCGGCGCTGAGCGACCCGTCCACACCGCGCCGCCGGCACCCCTGGCGCACGGCGATCATCTTCCTGGTCGTCGTGCTGGCCCTCTTCCTGCTGGTGCCGCGCCTCGTCGGCCAGCGGCAGACGCTCGAACTGGTGGGAGAAGCTTCACCGGCCTGGCTGGTCGCCGCGGTGGCCATCGAGTGCGTCTCCATCGTCTTCTACTCACTGCTGTTCCGGCGCCTGCTCGACCTGCTGCGCTATCCGGTGACGCTGGGACTCGCCTTGCGCATCAACCTGGCCGGGCTGGCGGCTGCGCACCTCTTCTCCGCGGGAGGGCTGGGAGGAGCCGCGGTCACCTATCGAGTGCTCCAGAAGCGCGGCATGCCGCACGCGATGGTCCTTATCGCCGTGATCTTCGTGAACGCCTTCGCCTACTTCTTCCTGTTCGGGCTGTTCGCTCTGAGCCTCGTCGTTCTGATCGTCCGAGGTGAGGGAGGTGACGCGGCGACCGTTGTCTCGAGCGTCCTGGTGGCGCTCATCATCGTGCTCACCGGCTACGGCTTCTGGCTCCTCAGCCACCCCTCGTCGCTGCGCCGGCGCGCCTACCAGGTGGTCGGCTGGCTCGAACGCCGGACCAGCCGCATCCGCGTTGACCGGGACATGCTGCAGGAGTATCTGGACGGCGTGGTGGACGGGTGGAGACGCCTGCGCCGCGACGGGTGGGGCCACCTGCGGACCGTGGGTCACGCCGCCGGGTACTGGGGCTTCGACATCGTCTGTCTGCTGTTCGTCATGCTGGCGTTCCACCAGTACCTCGCACCGGACAAGGTGATCATCGCCTACGTGATCGCCTACGTCGTGGGCACGTTCTCCCCCACCCCAAGCGGCCTCGGCGCCGTGGAGGGCGTGCTCATCGCGCTCCTCGTCGGCTTCGGCATGACCTCGGGACCCGCCGTGGCCATCGTGCTCGTCTACCGCCTCATCTTCTTCTGGTTGCCGATCCCCGTCGGGCTCGGCACCTACCTCACGGTCCGCTA
Organism: uncultured Thermoleophilia bacterium; assembly: GCA_963775255.1. Lineage (GTDB taxonomy): Bacteria > Actinomycetota > Thermoleophilia > UBA2241 > UBA2241 > CAIXSE01. Next base: position 384,893 of record CAVZIA010000004.1, read on the forward strand.
GAACAGCGGACGGCGACCGGGGGACGCCATCAGCAGGAAGACGATCATCCGCGTCGTCGTCTTCGCCGTCATCGTGCTGGCGCTGTACCTGCTCCTGCCCAAAGTCGTCGACACGGAGCAGACGCTCAAGTACATCTCCAACGCGAGCCACCTGCTGCTCCTCGCCGCCTGCGCGGTCGAGGTGGCGGCGCTCGCCGGCTACGCGAATCTCTTCCGCTACATCTTGCGCGTGCTCGACGTCCGCCTGCACCTGCACGAGGCGTGGGCGATCACCATCAGCGGCCTCGCCGCGAGTCACATCCTCTCGGCCGGCGGCGTCGGCGGCTGGGTGGTCACCTACAACGCCCTCATGAAGTACAAGGTGCCGCACGGCATCATCTTCGTCGCCATCGCCGCGCAGCAGTTCTTCAACTACATCGTCTTGTGGCTCTTCTTCGCACTGGCCATGGTCTACCTGATCGTCACCCGCGGCGGCGGGTCGATCCTCGGCTACCTGCTCGGGATCTCGCTGATCGCCGGCATCCTCGCGGTCACGAGCTATGGGGTCTACCTCTACAGGCATCCGGCTCAGCTGCACCGGCGGGCGCACGGCGCGGCGCGCTTCGCCAACCGCGTGCTGCGCCGCGAAGCGCTCCACGAGCACCACATCGACGGCTGGATCGAGAATCTCCTGATCGGCATGCGCCGTATGACCCGGCGCCGCGGAGAGGTCGCAACCACGCTGTCGCTCGCCTGCGTGTTCTGGCTCTTCGACATGGTGTGCCTGTGGTGCACGCTCGAGGCGTTCGGGGTGAGGCTCAACATCGGCTACCTGCTGGTGGGGTACGTGGTCGCGTACTCCGTGGGGACGCTGGCGCCCACGCCGGGGGGCCTGGGCGCCATCGAGGGCATCATGATCGCGCTGTACGTGAGCTTCGGCGTGCCTTCGGCGGTCGCGGTCGCCGTGGTGCTCGTGTACCGCATCATCAACTTCTGGCTGCCGATCGCGCCCGGGTTCGTCGCCTACGCGATCGTGCGGCCGGGCCGCCGGCCCATCGCCGAAGGCGAGATCGAAGAGGCGGCCGAAGAGGCTCCCGAGGAACTCGGCGAGCTGGACTCGCAGACGTAGGCGCCGCCGGGCGGGCCACTCCACCGCCCATGCACTGCCCCGCAGACGGTCAGGCCGGCGTCGTCAGATGGTAGAGACGCAGCACCGGCCCGCGCTCGCCGGGTCCGGGCCGGAACTCCTTGACCAGTTCTGCCTTCTCGCCGAGCTGGTCGTAGAAGGCGGCGGTCGACGGGTAGTCCTCGGACGCGGCCCTCACGCGGTCGTAGACGCGGCTGCTCACGAGGACGTACTGGACCCCCTTGCGGCGGAGGAAGGCGAGGTCGCGGGTCCGGTCGGGCGTGCCCGGCGCCGGCAACTTGAGACGGAGGATGCGGTACGCGACCGGGTCCAGACCTGCCGCGCGGTAGTGAGCGAGCTGGTCCTCGCGGACCAGCGGCGGGCCATAGTTCTCCACGGCGATCAGCGAGCCTGCCGGGATGTGCTGCTGGATCCACCCGCGCGCGACCTCGCGCGTGTCGTTGCCGCTCAGGTCGCGGTCGAACGCCACCGAGGCCGTGAGTGGCGGTACGAAGGCGACGGCCAGCACGACGACGATCGCCGGGGCGACGAAGCGCCGCGCCCGCGGTCGCAGCACGGCCAGCTCCACGCAGAGGCGCACGGCGAGGAGCAGCAGGAGCGGCACGATGGGCAGGAGATAGCGGTCGGCCAGCTCCTTCCACGTCCCGATGTAGACGAAGTACACGATGACGTACGGCGTCAGCAGCAGGTCGAGCCGCGTGTGTCGCCACAGCGACCAGACGATCCCCGCGGCGGCGAGGACGACCAGCACGACGCCGATCGCTCCGGTCAGGTTGGGCGTGACGTTGAACCAGAAGCCGTTGCCGACGTGCTCGAAGCCCAGCCAGCCACGCTCCATGATCTGGTTCTGCCGCCGGAAGTCCCGGAGGAAATGCGGGGCGTCGAGCACGATGAACGGCGACGCGACGACGAAGGCGACGGCCATGGGCACGTACACACGCAGCACGAGCACGCGAAGCCAGAGGAGCGCGGCGCGACCGCCGGCGGCCGCGCGCCGCGCCACCTCCCCGCGGCAGGCGTAGACAGCCGCCACCGTCGCCGGAAGCACCAGCACGCCAAGGTTGTACTTGGTGGAAGTGGCGAGCCCGGCCGCGACCGCTCCGAGGACCAGGAGGCGGGCGGCGCGGCCCTCCGCCACCGGCCCCGCCGCCACGCCGCCGTGCCGATCGTGCGGTGACTGCCCACCGCCGTCCCCGGCGGCGACGCTGCCCGGCGTGGCGCCTTTCCTGAGAGGCCTGCGGGCCGCCAGTTGCAGCAGGACGAGCGCCAGCAAGGAGAAGGCGACGGCCGTCACATCCGTCACCGCCATGTGCGAGTAGGCCACGTGCAGCGGCGCCACCGCGAGGAAGAGCGCCGCGAGCAGGCCGACGGCGCGACCGAAGCCCTCGCGGCCCAGCCGGTACACGAGGTACACGGAGGCCGTCCCCATGGCCGCCGAGAGCAGCCGGCCGAGCAGGAAGTACGGGCCGGGGTCAACCACGAACGCGGTCTGCGAGAGGAAGCTGCCGTGGCCGAGCAGCCACCAGGCCGGCGCGGCCAGCACGTACAGCGCGCCGGTCAGGTAGAAGTACAGCGACGGATAAAAGAAGAATCGCGGGTTCAGGTGCCCCTGCGCTGCGTGGAAGGCCTTGGGCACGACCATGGACTCATCGCTGTTGACGAAGCTGTACGGAAGACCGTAGGCCACGCCCTTCAGCCGCAGAGCGAGCGCGAGAACGAGGATCGCCACGAGGAGCACGCCGGCGAGCCCGACGCGGCGCCGGCGGTCCGTGGCGCCCGGGCTCACGCTCCGGCGGGCCGCGTGGCCGCCCCGCCGTTGGCCTCGTCGCGGAAGCAGCTCACCGCGCCGGTGTGACAGGCCGGCCCGGCCGGCTCGACCGTCATGAGCACGGTGTCGTGGTCGCAGTCGAGCCGCAGCGCCAGCACGCGCTGCACGTTGCCGCTGGTGCCGCCCTTGTGCCAGAGCTCCCGGCGGCTGCGGCTCCAGAACGTCGCCTCGCCGCAGCCGAGCGTGGCGCGCAGCGCCTTCTCGTCGGCGTAGGCCACCATGAGCACTTCGCCGCCGGCGGCGGCCTGGACCACACACGGCACGAGGCCGTCGGCGTTGTAGCGCACGAGCGCGAGGAACTCCTCGTGGTCCATGACGGGGTCGGTCACGACGGCCTCTCGCCCGCTCAGGCGAGGAATTCCTTCATGATGGAGACGCCCGCGCTGGTGCCGACGCGGTCGGCGCCGGCGCCGACCATGCGCTCGAGATCCGCCGCCGTGCGGATGCCGCCCGACGCCTTGACGCCGATGTGGGCGTCGAGGCAGTCGCGCAGCAGCTCCACGTCCTTGACGGTCGCGCCGTGCGGCCCGACCCCGGTGGACGTCTTGACGAAGTCCACTCCGGCCTGCTCGCAGACCTTGCACGCCAGGCGCTTGAGCTTCTCGTCCAGGTAGCAGGTCTCGATGATGGCCTTGACGATCACGTGGCCGCGGGCCATGTTCTCGCCGCGCACGCCCACCGCGCGCACCACACCGGCGAGCTCGTCGCGCACCAGGCCGAACTCCCCCGAGAGAAAGGCCGAGATGTTGATGACCACGTCCACTTCGTCGGCGCCGCGCTTGACCGCCTCGTCGGCGGCCAGCGCCTTGATGCGCTGTGTGTCGGCGCCGTAGGGGAACGAGATGACGGTGCAGGTCTTGACGTCCGTGCGCTTGAGCAGCGAAGCGCACATGGACGCGTAGTGCGGGAAGACGCAGACGGCGGCGAAGTGGTACGCGGCAGCCTCTCTGCACAGAGTCTCCACGTCCGCTGCCGTGGCGTCTGCGCGCAGCAGCGTATGGTCGATGGTCTTGGCGATCTCCTCGGGCTGCACGCCTCGGGCTCCCCTCACGCTCGGCGGACTGGCGGCGCGCCGAGTATAGCAACTACAGAAGGCGCTCGATGTAGCGGTCGTCCTTGCGCCAGTGCTTGCGCACCTTGACGCGCAGGTCGAGGAAGACGTGCACGCCGAGGATGGCCTCGATCTCGTGCCTGGCGCCGCTCCCGATGGCCTTGACCACGCGCCCTCCCTTGCCGACGACGATGGCCTTCTGCGAATCCGTCTCGACGATGACGCTGGCCTCGATCTCGACCAGCGGGCGGTCGGTGCGCTCGGTGATGGAGCCGACCTCGGCGGCGATGGCGTGCGGGACCTCTTCGCGGGTGAGCCGCAGAGCCTGCTCGCGGATGAGCTCCGCCACGAGCAACTCGAGCGGCTGGTCGCTCTGCTGGCCGTCGGGAAAGTAGAGCGGTCCCGGCGGCATGGCCGCCGACAGGCGCGAGAGCACGTCCGCCAGCCCGTCCCCGCGCAGCGCCGAGACAGGCAGCACGCCGGCCTCCCCGGAGAGAGCGCGCGCCTCCTCGAGACGCGCACGCAGCCGCTTCGCGTCCACGAGGTCGATCTTGTTGAGCACGACGACCGCTGGCCGCCCCGCCCGGGCGACCGCCTGCGTGATGTAGCGGTCGCCGGGCCCGAACGTCTCGGTCGCGTTCAGCAGCACCAGCGCGGCGTCGACCTCGTCCAGCGCGTCGTCGACCGTGGTCTGCATGCGGCGTGTGAGCGAGTCGAACGGCTTCTGGAAGCCCGGAAGGTCGAGCAGCACCACCTGGCAGTCGTCGAGCGTGACGACGCCGGTGATGCGCCGCCGCGTGGTCTGCGGGTGATCGCTGACGATGCTCACTTTACGGCCGACGAGGGCATTCACGAGCGTCGACTTGCCGACGTTGGGGCGGCCGAAGACGGCCACGAAGCCGCTGCGAAAGTCGCCGGAGGCCTGACCCTCTGCGGGCGCCGGCCCGCGGCCGCGGTCTTCTGGGGGCTGGTCAGGCATGGGCGCCGTCCTTCCGCGCCTGCGAGAACGGCGCCGTGAGCAGTTCGTGCAGCCGCAGGACGGCGACCTCGCCGCCGCTGCGCACGATGATCTCGGGATCGCCGAACTCGGACAGCGCCTGCAGGCACATCCCGCACGGCAGGCAGTCGGAGCCGTCCGCGGCGGCCACGGCGACGTAGCGCAGCTCGCGCTCGCCGAGGGTGACCAGCGCCGCGAGCGCCGCGCGCTCCGCGCAGAGGCCCGCCGGAGAGGATGCGCTCTCGACGTTGGCGCCGTGGTGGCTGCGGCCCGACGGGCCGACTGCCACGGCGCCGACCGCGTACCCCGAGTACGGCGCGTAGGCGTGGTCCGCCACGGTGGCCGCCTCCTGGAAGAGGAGGCGCTCGGCGAGGTCCGGGGTGCGGCTCATATGCTCCTCCAGAGGCTCAGATCGGATACCAGATGCGGAACAGCACGACGGTCACGGCGATGCCCAGGATGGCCCCGACAGCGACCTCCGGCAGCGTGTGGATCTTCGCCTGCATGCGGCTCTGCGCGACGAGGCCGGCGAGGAACAGTGTGATCGCCGAGATCGGCAGGGCGAAGGTGGTGCCGGCGGCCACGAACGTCACCGCCACCCAGGAGCCGAACGCCAGCGCCGCGTGCGCCGACGGCCAGCCGCCGTGGAAGGCGGTGCCCCGATGCGTCATCGCCTTGAGCGCGATGGCCGCGAGGATGACCAGGAAGAGCGCGATGACCGTCACATCGATGGGCGAGCCACGCAGCTTGCTGAGGATCGTGTACGGGACGCTGGTGATCTTGTCGTAGAAGACGAGGTAGGCGACGGCGACGGCGTTGACCGCGGCGACCAGCACTGCGCCCGCCGCGACGTCCTTGGCGATGCGGGCGCGCGGGTCGTCCTCGTCCGTCACGAGGTCCACGACCTGCTCGATGGCGGTGTTGAACATCTCGGTGATGACGACGAACGAGATGGCGACCAGCAGGGCGATGACCTCCAGCCGCGTGAGCGCGAAGAACAGCGCCGCGATCAGCACCAGCGCGGCGATGCCGAAGTGGACCCACATGTTGCGCTCCGTGCGGAGCGCGTGGACGATGCCGTCGAAGGCGAAGTTGAAGCTGTGGAGGAGGTTACCGCGGCGGCGCGACAACGATGCCCTCCCATTCGACCAGTTCCAGGACCTCTGCCTGGCGGAGCGCCATCTGGCCGGCGTCCGTCTCGTGATCGTAGCCCAGCAGGTGCAGCGCGCCGTGTGCCAGAAGGACGGCGAGCTCGAGCGACGGGGGCAGGTCGTCACCGGCCGCCTGCCGGAGCGCCCGCCGGACGCAGATGACGACGTCGCCGAGGAGGAGCGGCGGTCCGGCCTGGCCGGAGACGACCGCCTCGGCCACCTCGCCCAGGTCGGGGGCAACGGAGGCCGCGACGACGGCTCTCGCCTGCGCGGCGGAGCCGGCCCCGTCGACGGTCTCGTCGACCTCGTCGGCCGGCTCCCACTCCTCGAGCGGGAAGCTCAGCACGTCCGTGACCTCGTCCTTGCCGCGGTGCTCGCGGTTGAGCTCGCGGATGCGCGCCTCGCCGACGAAGGTGACGGAGACCTCGGCGCCGCGCACGCCCTCCTCCTCGAGCACGCGCGCCACGAGGCGCGCGACGAGCTCCTCGTCGATCTGCGTGCGCGTCCCGTTGGCGACCTCGACGACGTTCACGGACCTCCCTCCCCGCGGTGGCGCCCGGACTGCGCGCGGCGTTGCTCGCGCGCCGCGTCGAGCTGGTCTTCGTGCGCCTTGTACGCGTTGACGATGCGCTGCACCAGCTTGTGGCGCACCACATCGTGTCCGTCGAAGTGGACGATGCTGATGTCGTCGACGTCGTCAAGGACCTCGGACACGGTGACCAGCCCCGAGGTCCGGCTGTGCGGCAGGTCGATCTGGGTGACGTCGCCGGTGACGACCATCTTGCTGCCGAACCCGAGGCGCGTGAGGAACATCTTCATCTGTTCCGGTGAGGTGTTCTGCGCCTCGTCGAGGATGATGAACGAGTCGTTGAGGGTGCGCCCGCGCATAAACGCCAGCGGCGCGACCTCGATCTCGCCTTTCTCGATGAGCGCCGCCAGCTTCTCGCCCTCGATCATGTCGTAGAGCGCGTCGAACAGCGGCCGGAAGTATGGGTCGACCTTCTCGCTCACGGTGCCGGGCAGGAAGCCGAGGCTCTCCCCCGCCTCGACCGCCGGCCGGGTGAGGATGATGCGCCCGACCTGCTTGCCGAAGAACGCTTGCACGGCCATGGCCGTCGCCAGGTACGTCTTGCCGGTCCCGGCCGGGCCAATGCCGAACGTGATCGTGCTGTTGCGGATCGCGTCCACGTACAGCTTCTGGTTGACGGTGCGCGGGCCGACCTGGCGACCGCGGTGCGTCCACACCACATCGCCGTATACCTCGCTCGGCTTGCCGGAGGAGTTGATGGCGATGTCCATGAGCGACTCGACCATCGCCGGGTTCAGCGGGCGTCCGCCGCGGAGGACGGTCAGCAGTTCGTCGATGGCCGCCTGCGCCTTGTCGACGTCACCGGTCTCGCCCTCGAGGATGAGCACGTTGCCGCGCAGCGTGAGCCTGCAGTCCAGACGCTGCTCGAGGATCTTGAGGTGCGCGTCGTGCTCCCCGGCCAGGGCGAGCGCTTCGTTGTTGTCATCCAGGTCGATGACCGCGCGCGACACCGGAGTCACGTCCTCAGCCCCCCAGCCGCCCGCGGACCATGTCGCTGAGCTTCTTGCCGTCCGCGCGGCCGGCGACCTTGGGCTTGAGCCAGCCCATGACCTTGCCCATGTCCTTGGGCGTGACGGCGTCGGTGGCGGCGACGCCCTCGTCCACCAGCGCCTCGAGCTCGGCGTCGGTAAGCTCCTCCGGCATGTAGCTCTTGAGGAGCTCCTCTTCGTAGCGCTCCTGGTCGGCCAGGTCCTTGCGACCGGCCTGGTCGTAGACCTCGATCGCCTCAGCGCGGCGCTTGCGCTCACGCTTGAGCACCGTGAGCTCGTCGGCCTCCGTGGGCTTCTTGCGGCTGTCGATGCGCTCCTTCTTCAGCGCCGCGACGAAGGAACTGCACGCCTGGCGGCGCCGCTTGTCGCCGGCCTTGAGCGCCGCGATGCCGTCGTCGTTGATGCGCTGTTCGATCGCGCCGAGCTCTCTCATGACACCTCCTCCTCTGGCGTACTCGAGCCGGACCTCGCAGCCGCGCCGCTCATGACGCCTCGTCTTCCGGCGTACACGAGCGGGCCACCGCAGGCAGACCGCTCATGACGCCTCATCTTCCGGCGTACACGAGCGGGCCACCGCAGGCAGACCGCTCATACCATGCCTCCCAGCCGGGTCCCGCCGATGACGTGCCAGTGCAGATGCTGGACCTCCTGGCCGGCGTCGGGACCCGTGTTCGTGATGACTCTGTAGCCGCTCTCGGCCACGCCGGCGGAGCGGGCCGTGGCGGCGATGAACTCGAGCGCGCGGGCCGAGGCCTCGGGGCCCAGGGCCTCGGCCTCGTCCAGCGAAGCGACGTGCTTGCGCGGGATCACGAGCAGGTGCACCGGCGCATGCGGCCGCAGATCGGGGAACGCGATGAAGTGCTCGTCCTCGTTGACCACCTCCGCGGGGATCTCGCCCGCGGCGATCTTGCAGAAGATGCAGTCGTTCATCTCTTCACTCCTCGCTGCCGCCCGTGCGCACCACCACACCGCTCACCCCGTCGCCGGTGAGCTCATCGGCGACGGCCGTGACCAGCTCACCGCGCAGAGCGGACCCGCGCAGCACGTAGCGGATGTACTCCGAACTGTACCCTCTCCAGAGGCCGTCGCGCCGCTCCTCCACGAGCACCTCTGCCTCGCGGCCCAAGGTGGCGCGGCGTGCGCAAAGGGCGGCTGCCTCGGCAGCCGCCAGCGCACGCCCCATGCGCTCCTTGACCACCGTGGCCGGCAGGGGCGGCAGCTCCGCCGCCGCCGTCCCCGGCCGCGGCGAGTAGGCGAACACGTGCGCGCGTCCGAAGAGGCCGCTCTCCAGCGCCTCCAGCGTGCGCGCGAACGCTGCTTCGTCCTCGGTTGGGTATCCGACGATCACGTCGGTACTGAGCATAGCTCCGCCGGGCACGTCGCGCAGGCCCTCGACGGCCCTCAGGTACCCCGCGAACGTGTACGGCCGTTTCATGGCACGCAGCACGCCGTCGTCGGCAGACTGCAGAGGGACGTGCAGGTGGCGCGCCACCCGCGGGTGCCCGAGCAGTCCGACGAGCCGCGCGTCCACGTGCCGCGGCTCCACGGAGGAGAGCCGCACACGCTTCAATCCGTCCAGCTCCGCCACGGCGGCCACCAGGTCCGGCAGCCGCGCCGGGTCGCCCGGAGCGTCGTCGTCTCGCCAGGCGCCGAGGTCGATGCCGCTGAGCACGACCTCGCCGCAGCCGCGCTCGAGCCCGACGCGCGCCGATTCGAGCGCCGCGGCCAGGGGCCGGCTCCACGGCGCGCCGCGCACGACCCTGACCACGCAGTACGTGCAGGCGCCGGAACATCCGTCCTGCACCTTGAGCACGAGCCGCGTGCGCGCGCCGGGGGTGGCGCGTGGCGCTCCGCCGGCGTGCGCCACGCGCTGGTGCGCCGGCGCGGGCGCGACCCCGTACCGCGGAACGCCCCCGGGGGGTGCTGTCGTGTGGGGGCCGGTGCCTTGGATGCCGCCGTCCGAGGCACCGTCGAGGGCTCCTGCCCCTGGAAAGACATCCTTCCCACGCCCGCCGTGCTCCAGATGGTCGCGGCCCTCCGCTGCCAGCTCGGCGGCGAGCTCACTCCAGTCCGGGCGCGCCGCAACCAGGACGCCCTCGCCAGCGAACTGCTCGGGATGGAGCGTGGCGGCGCAGCCCGAGACCACCACCTGCTTGCCGGCCGAGATCGCGCGCCGCACCATACGGCGCGACTTGCGCTCGGCCTCCGCCGTCACGCAGCAGGTATGCACGACGACCACGTCGGCAGCATCGCGCGAGGCCACCGGCTCGAGGCCGGCGGCGGCGAGGCCGGCAAGGGCCTCCTCCCCGTCGGCCTGGCTCACCTTGCATCCGACGAAGCCGGCGGCGATCCTCGTGGCCGTCCGGTCACGAGTGGCCGCTCGATCGCCCGCGTCGTACCCACCGCTCGTCACGCCGCTCCCGCTCATGCGCGTCGTGAGAGATGCAGGGTGATCCAGGTGCCGTCGTCGGTGCGCGCGGTCTCCGTGAAGGCCGGGAACGCGGCGAGCGCCTCGCCGGCCTGGTCGACCAGCAGGCCGGAGAGCAGCATCTCGGATGGGGGCGCAGACCCGGCCGACGCGCCCTTCCAGCGCTCCGCCAGCCGCAGGATCGGGCGGAGCGCGATGTTGGCGACCACGACGTCGGCCTCGGGCAGCGGGTAGGCGGGGTCGGTGGCGTCGCCGACGAGAAACGTGGGTTCGAGGCCGTTCATGGCCGCGTTGCCGGCCGCCGCGTGGACGGCCACGGGGTCGATGTCGACGCCGGTGACCGGAGCGAATCCCAGACGCAGCGCCGCGAACGAGATCACGCCGGAGCCCGACCCGAGGTCGAGCAGCGACCCCGGCGTGAGCGTCTGGACCAGCTCGAGGCACTGGCGCGTGCTGGCGTGCCCGCCGGTGCCGAACGCCAGGCCGGCCTCGACCGCGATGTCGAGCAGGTCGTCGCGTGCCGGGTACCACGGCGGGCGCACGTAGAGCCGCCCGATCTCATGCGGTTTGTGGAACCTCTGCCAGGCGGTCTCCCAGCCGGGCGGCTCGCGCCGGACCTCCAGGCGGCCGAGCGCGCCGAGGTCGCGCAGCGCCGCGGCGACGCCGGCGTCCGCCGCGGCGCCGTCTTCGAGCCAGAAGACGAGCGTGCGCCCACCGTCCTCCTCCTGCCAGCCGGCAGGCTGGAGAGCGAGGATGGCCTCGACCGCGCGAGCGTCGGTGTACTCGAGCGCCTGCGCGTCCAGGCCGGTGGCATAGGCGGCCGCCCCGGACCAGTCGTCGGCAGGATCGGCAGCCGGAGGAACCGCCGGGCCGGACTCGGCGGCGGCGGGCATGCCGGCGTCGTCACCGGCCGGCCCCGGGCCGGCCGCAAGGCGCAGCGCGTATCTCGTGTACTGGGGTCGCTTCATGGGCGCGTGGCGAGAGTCGTCCGGCTCGGGGCGAACAGCGGCGCCGCCCTCATCACTGACGGAAGGCCGCGCGGATCTTGTCCATGAAGCTCTGGTCGGCCTCGTAGGTGGACTCGCCGGTGAGCTCGCCGAACTGCTCGAGCAGCTCCCGCTGCTCGTCGCTGAGCTTGCGCGGGACGAGCACATTGACTACCACCTTGAGGTCGCCACGGCCGTAGCCCTGCAGCACCGGCACGCCGCGACTGCGGTACGTCTTGACCTCGCCAGGCTGCGTGCCGGCCTTGAGCTGCACCTCGATGTCGCCGTCGAGCGCGGGGACGTACTGGGTGGTGCCCAGGGCGGCCTCGACCATGGTGATGTCGAGGCGATAGATGAGGTCGTCGCCGTCGCGCACGAATCCCTCGTGCGGCTCGACGCGGATGGACACGTACAGGTCGCCGGCGCGGCCACCGTGGGCGCCGGCGCCGCCCTCTCCCGTCAGCCGCAGGCGCTGGCCCTCGGCGATGCCGGCAGGCACCTCGACGGACACCGTGCGCTTCTGGCGCACGCGGCCCGTGCCGAGGCACGTCTCGCACGGCTCCTTGACGATGGTGCCCTGGCCGCGGCACACATTGCAGGTGCTGGTGCGGATGAACTGGCCGAAGCCGCCCATGCTGGAGACCTCGCGCATGCGCCCGCTGCCGTGGCACTGCGGGCACTGCTCGCGGCCGGTGCCGGGCTTGGCGCCGCTGCCGCCGCAGGTGTCGCACGGCGCATCGGCGGTGACCTCCACGTCTTTGGTGACGCCGAAGACGGCCTCAGCGAAGGTGAGGTCAAGGTGCGCCTCGACGTCGTCGCCGCGCGGCGCAGGGCCGCTGCCTCCGGCCGCGCCTCCCCACATCCCCCCGGCGTCGCGCAGCACACTGTCGAACATGCCGCCGCCGAAGAAGATGTTGAAGAGGTCGCCGAAGCCGACGTGGTCGAAGTCGGTCATCTGCCGGCCACGCAGGCCCTCGAACCCGTAGTGGTCGTAGGCGGCGCGCGAGTCGGCGTCGCTGAGGACCTCATACGCCTCCGCGGCCTCCTTGAAGCGCGCCTCGGCCTCGGGGTCCTCGGTGTTGACGTCCGGGTGGAACTCGCGTGCCAGCTTGCGGAAGGCCTTCTTGATCTCGCCCGCATCCGCGTCGCGGCGCACGCCGAGCACATCGTAGTAGTCGCGCTTCAAGAGTCAGCCCCAGTCAGGAGTCGGTCACCAGATGTCTTCAAGATACGCGCTGAGACCGTCGGCTGTCGCCCGCACGGTCGAGATGACGCGCTGGTAGTCCATCCGCGTCGGGCCGATGACGCTCACCGTGCCCAGGCTGCGGTTGGCCACGCCGTAGGTGGTAGCCACGAGCGAGCACTCCTGCAGCATGGGCTGCGTGATCTCGTGGCCGATGCGCAAGTACACGCCGTCCTCGCGCAGCGCTCCCGCGAGCAGTTCGAGCAAGTTGTACCGCTCCTCGAGCATCTGCAGCACCTCGCCCAGGTGCCCTGCGCCGGCGCGGGTGAGGTTGTCGAGCAGCCGGGAGGTGCCGCCGAGGTGGAGACCCTCCACGTCGCCCGGCCCCGGAGCCTCGAAGGCCGGGCGCAGGACGTCGAAGAAGGCGCGCTCCTTGGGACGCAGGTCGGCGCTGTCGAAGGCTGCGGCCACGCTGCGCGTGCCCAGCTGCGCGCCGATCAGCCGCTCGTTGAGGTACACGCGGGCGAACTCCGCGAGCCCCTCGTCGACCGGCGTCTGGAACGAGAACGTGCGCTTGGTGACCTGCCCCGACGTCGTGATGAGGACGACCATGACCAGCCGCGGCTGCAGCGCCAATATCTCGATGTGCCGCAGCGTGGACGTGGTGACGGCCGGCGCCGAGACGACGGCCAGGAGCTCGGTGACGCGAGACAGCGCCTCGGCGGTCTCGCGCAACGCGTCGTCGATCTCGCTGGCGGCGCGGTCGCGCTCGAGGCTGAGCGCCGGGGTGCCCTCGCGCCGCTCGGTGACCACGGCGTCGACGTAGTGCCGGTAGCCGGCGTCGGTGGGCACGCGCCCTGCGGAGGTGTGCGGGTGCGCCAGCATGCCCATGTCCTCGAGGTCGGCCAGGTCGTTGCGGATGGTGGACGCGGCGACGCCGAACTCGAAGTGTTCTCTGAGGTGCCGTGAGCCCACGGGGGCGCCCCGCGCGATGTACTCCTCGATGACGGTCCGCAGGACCTGCTCTTGCCGGGCTGTGAGCGGCAACCTACCCCCTTAAACGCGTAGCGCGAAACAGGCGCACGATGACCTCGTCGGCCACGTGCCTCCCCTTTCGCGTCACGCGGATTGTACCACTGTGCAGGGAAACCAATCCAGCACGAGCGAGAGCGGCCGCGGCGTCTTCGTCGAGGACGGCGGCCACCTCGGCGAGCGGGACGCGCTCGTCGCAGCGGGCCGCGAGCATGAGGCGCTCGCGGGCGGCCGTGGCCGGGTCGAGCGCCTCACGTGAGCGCGGCGGCTCCGAGCCGGCGACGAGGGCCCCGGCCCACGCCGCGGTGTCCGCCGCGTTGCGCCAGCGCCGAGCCCCGACGGTGCTCACGGCGCCCGGCCCGAGACCGAGGTAGGGCCGGGCGCGCCAGTAGGCCACGTTGTGGCGCGCCCGGCGTCCCGGCAACGCGAAGTTGCTGACCTCGTACCAGTGGTAGCCGGCGTGCGTGAGCTCGCGCACGATGCGCCGGTAGCCGGCCGCGCGCGCGTCGTCCATCGGGTCGGCAGGCATCGCCTCCGGATCGAGACTCGCGGCGGAGATGGTGACCGAGCCGCCCTTGCCGGATGCGGGTGCTGCCTCGGCAAGCCGCGCCGCGAGCGCCGTCCCCTCGATCACGTCGAGCTCGTACCAGGACACGTGGTCCGGCCGCAGATCGAGCACCGCGGCGATGTCGGCGCCGAGCGACTCGGGCGTCTGGCCGGGGATCCCGTGGATCAGGTCCAGGCCGGCGTTGGCGACACCGGCACGGCGCAGGCGGCGGAAGGCCGCTGCCGGGTCCGCCTGCGCGGAGCGGCCGAGCACCGCGCGCAGCTCCGCGGAGAAGCTCTGCGCGCCGAGCGACACGCGGACTCCTCCGGGAAGTCGCGCTCCGGGCGCCGGCCCGCGCGTCGCGGGTCGGCTTCCGGCGCCCGCCGCCCACACCGCGTACGCGTCGTCGGCGTCCTCGGGGTTCGTCTCGATGGTGACCTCGGCGTAAGGTGTGAGGTGCGGCCGGAAGAGCTCGAGCAGGCACTCGAGCCGGTCCGGCCCCAGCAGGCTCGGCGTGCCGCCGCCGAGATAGAGCGTGTGGAGGCGGCGCACGTCGTGCGCCGCGCGCTCACGCTCCCACTCGGCGGCGATACCGTCCACGAAGCCGTCGAGCCGGCGGGCCACCTCCGCCCCGGCCCGCCCTCCCGGCGCCCGGTCGACGGGTTCGGAGGCGAACTCGCAGTAGTCGCATTTCGCGCGGCAGAACGGCACGTGCACGTAGACGTGCCGCACCGGGCCGGAGAACGGGGTGCGCTGCGCGGAGCCGGCAGCAGTCTCGGCCCGCGGCCCGCTCACCTCGTCGGTACCCAGAAGAACAAGCTGCCGTCGCGCTCCTCGCCCAGCACCCCGCCGTTGCGCTCGATCACGCGGCGCGACGCGGTGTTGCTCACCTCGCAGTCCACACGGGCGGGGTCGATGCCGAGCTCGGCGGCGAGCGGCAGCGCCGCCGCCAGCATGGCCGTGGCGTGGCCTCGCCGCCGAACCGACGGCCGGACCTCGAACCCGATATTGCCGCCGTGGTACAGCAGGTGCGGCGTCAGCCGGTGACGCATCGAGAGGCGGCCGAGGTACTCGTCGCCGGCCGCCCACCACAGCACCGTCTGCGGCACGTAGCCGTCCACCCACGCGCCCGGCATCCGCGTGCCGTACAGCCGGGCGAAATAGAAGTCCGGCTCGCCCGGCCGCTCCGCGCCTGCGTTCACGGCCGCACAGTAGCGCGCGAACTCGTCCGGGTCTTCGAGGAGGTCCTCGTCGATCTCGTCGTGCCGCCCCTCGTCGTGGTACTCGCGGAGCGCTTCCAGCCACGACGCGTGGAAGCGCGCGTCGGGCCGCGCGAACGCCGGAGGCTGCACGCTCACCGCGCCGCGGGCCGGAACCTGAGGGCCGACCAGGTGTCGTCGATGGCCACCTGGCGCACCGGCCTCACCCCGCGCGCGCTCATGAACGCGGCCAGCGAGTCACGGTTGAGGTCGGTGCCGAGCTGACCGGCCTTGGGGTACGCGACCCACGCGAGGTCGTCGACGAGCGCGGCGGTGACTGCCGGCGCGACGCGCTGCTCGGCCTGCGCGAAGGTCGTGACGAACACGAGCGTCGCGGGAGCCGGCGCGCCTTCGGCAGCCGGCGCCGGCCGGCCGGCGGGACCTGCGTCACCACCGCCGGCATCAGGAACCTCCGCCTCGAATCCCTCCGGCGCGTGGAGCGCGCGGAGCGCCTGCCCCGGCTTGAGCTGCAGCTTCTTCGCGAGCGTCGCGTCCATCGGCAGCCTCCGTCGGCTCGGGGTCAGCGGTCCTTGTCGGTCGGCTCCAGCTCGAGCACGGCCAGGAAGGCCTCCTGCGGCACCTCGACCACGCCGAGCTGCTTCATGCGCTTCTTGCCTTCCTTCTGCTTCTCGAGCAGCTTGCGCTTGCGGCTGATGTCCCCGCCGTAGCACTTGGCGGTGACGTCCTTGCGCACGGCCTTGACCGTCTCGCGGGCCACCACCTTGTTGCCGATCGCCGCCTGCACGGGAACCTCGAACAGCTGGCGCGGGATCTTCTGGCGCAGCTTGGTGACCAGCGCCTTGCCGCGCAGGTGCGCCCGCTCGCGCGGCGTGATGAGCGAGAGCGCGTCCACGGGCTCGCCGGCGAGCAGCACGTCGAGCTTGACGAGGTCGCTCGGCCGGTAGCCGGAGTACTCGTAGTCGAGGGAGGCGTAGCCGCGCGTGCGCGTCTTGAGCTGGTCGAAGAAGTCGAGCACGATCTCGCCCAGCGGCAGCCTGTAGTGCATCTCCACGCGCTCCGGCGAGAGGTACTTCATGTCGACGAAGTCGGCGCGACGGCCCTGGCAGAGCTCCATGATGGTGCCGACGAACTCGGTGGGCACGAGGATGCTGGCGGCCACGTAGGGCTCCTCGACGCGCTCGATGTAGTTCGCGTCCGGCATCTGCGAAGGGTTGCGGACCACGGTCATCGAGCCGTTGGTGAGGTACGCGTGGTACTCCACGCTGGGCATGGTGGTGATGAGCTCGAGGCCATACTCGCGCTCCAGGCGCTCGCGCACGATGTCCATGTGAAGCAGACCGAGGAACCCGCAACGGAAGCCGAAGCCGAGCGCGACCGAGCTCTCGGGCTCGTAGAGCAGCGCCGCGTCGTTGAGCTTGAGCTTCTCGAGCGCGTCGCGCAGCTCCTCGAACTTGTCGCCCTCGGTCGGGAACAGCCCGGTGAAGACCATCGGCTGCACGACCTTGTAGCCCGGCAGGGCTTCGCCGGCCGGGCCCTTCTTGTCCGTGATGGTGTCGCCCACGCGCACCTGCGCCACGTCCTTGACGCCGGTGATGATGTAGCCGACCTCCCCGGTCTCGAGCCGGTCGGTCGGCTTCATCTCAGGGCCGAAGAAGCCGAGCTCTTCGATCTCGGCGTCCTGGTCCGTGCGCATCAGCGTCACCAGTTGCCGCTTGGTGAAGTGGCCGTCGACGACGCGCACGTACGCGATGACGCCGCGATACTGGTCGTACTCGCTGTCGAAGATGAGCGCACGGGGCGCCGCCGCTATGTCGCCTTCCGGCGGCGGCGTACGTTGCACGACGGCCTCGAGCACGGCCTCCACGCCGTCGCCCGTCTTGGCCGAGACGCTGAGGATCTCATCGTGTGTGGCGCCGGTGAGCTCGTGCAGTTCCAGCTCGGCCTCGGGCACGTTGCTGGCCGGCAGGTCGATCTTGTTGAGCACCGGGATGATCTCGAGGTCGTTGTCGATGGCGAGGTAGGCGTTGGCCACCGTCTGCGCCTCGACGCCTTGCGTAGAGTCGACGAGCAGTACCGCGCCCTCGCAGGCGGCCAGGCTGCGCGACACCTCGTAGGTGAAGTCGACGTGCCCGGGCGTGTCGATCAGGTTCAGCTGGTAGTCCTGGCCGTCATGCGCCGTGTAGGCGATGCGGACGGCCTGACTCTTGATGGTGATGCCGCGCTCGCGCTCCAGCTCCATCTTGTCGAGGAGTTGCTCCTTCATGTCACGCGCCGCCACCGTCCCCGTAGACTCGAGGATGCGGTCGGCCAAGGTCGATTTGCCGTGGTCGATGTGCGCGATGATGCTGAAGTTCCGGATGTGGTCGAGCGAAGTCACGACCGCCAATGATACAGGCTCCGGACGAGGCGGTCGCGCGGCCGGGGGGGGGTGGGAGGGTGGTTGTTAGATGAGGTAGGAATCATCGCCACGCCGGCCGCTCGATGTGCGGCGCCTGTGAGCGCTAGAGTCGCGGAGAGTGACGAGCGTCGCGTGGTGGAGCTTCAGCTCGCATGCCTCTGGAGGCGGCAATCGCGGGCGCGCCCGAGGGGTCGCCCAGACTCGCACAGACCTGATTAACTCAGAGACGTACGGTTGTGCACCTTGCGGAGCGCGAAGTGGACCTGTGTTAGCGCGCGCTCACGTAGTACGAGTGGCGCAGGGCGCGCAGGCCCGAGCCGGCGCCGGTATTAGAGATAGATGGCGGTCTCGAGTCGCGCGCCGACGTGCTGGCTCATCGTGTGCGACATCGCCTGCGAGAGTGAGGGATAGATCACGTAGGTCTTCTTCGGTATGACATCAAGGGCACGCTGCGAAGTGCGGAAGACCTCGACGGAGAACAAGAGGAAGGTGTCGTAGAGGTCGTAGAGCAGCAAGTGGAGTGTGTCCTTGCCGACCGCGATCCCGGACTTCAGATTGTTGTACACCTTGTTGACTGAGAACATCTTGCCGCTGGAGCGCAGAAGCGCGGAGGCGAATGCCCGGACCGCAGCGATATTGGCGCGGTCGTGGCGTTCCACTACGTCGCGCACCAGAAGTAGCTCGACGTAGTCCTGCAGCACCTGAACACGTTTGTCCTGATCGAGATTTGGACTTCGGGGAAGCCACCGGTCTGGAGGTAATCGATGAATCGCGCTTCGAGTCGGGAACGCAGCCGCGGGCGGGCTCGGACGCGGGGGTTACGTCGCGTGCCACAGCGACTCTCGGTAGCTGTAGGGCAGGAGTTACACCGAAAGCCTCGGTCGCGAAACTCCGTGAGACCTCGGTCGACAACATCTTGGCGGACGAGCCGCTCACGTAGAGACGCACGTCTTCTGACTCGAGCACGCGCGTGCGAAACGGCTCCAGCCGCTCACGACCTGGATCTCGTCGAAGAAGAGGTAGGCCCCGGCCGAACGCGCCTCGGGGCAGACTGTAGAACGTCTCCAGGATGTCATCCAACATGGCGGCGTCTACGGCGCCCAGGCGATCATCCTCGAAGTTGACGTAGAGGATATGTCGTCGGGGCACGCCGTCATCGACCAGCCGCTGCATCTCCTGGAACAGACGATAGGTTTGCGGATCGCCGCATACCATCACGCGTCGGCTGGGACTCGGGAAGGGAATGAGAAGAGTGAGAGAAGGAAGAGGAAGATAGAGAAGGAGATGATGAGAGATGAAGGTAAGTATATTAATTAGAAGATAAATATATTGTGAGAAGAAATCCCGCGCTCAGCCGGCGCCCGGCCCCTCGTCGGCCGCGGCCACGGGCCCGCCGCGCCGGCGCTTGCGACTCCACAGCCGGCGCACGGAGGCCAGCTCCTCGAGCTTCAGGACTTTCGAGATCCTCAGATACGTGAGCCCGCCGGCGACCACCGCGACCACGACCGACACGAACAGCGGCAGGAACCCGAGCGCCGCGAACCAGTGCAGGCCGAACCAGAGCCCGCCGGAGACGGCGGTCAGGCCCAGCGCGGCCAGGAGGGCGCCGCGGGCGGACTTCGCGATGCGGCGCCCGTCGATCAGGCCGATCTGGCGCCGCAGCAGCCACACCAGCACCAGCATGTTGAAGATCGAGACGATGGACGTGGAGAGCGTGATGCCGGCCACGCCCAGCGGCTTGAGCAGGATCCAGTCGAGGACCGCGTTGAGGCCGAGGTTGACCAGTCCGACGTAGAGCGGCAGCCACGGACGCTGGAGGCTCTGGAAGCTGCGGTTGAACATGATGTTGACGTTGGAGAACGTCAGGCCGAGCGTGAACGCCGCCAGCGCCCAGGCCACCGTCTGGGTGTCGTGAGCGGTGAACTGGCCGCGCTGGTACACCATACGGATGATGGGCGCGGCCATGATCGTGAACCAGGCGAGGAACGGCAGTGAGACGTAGACCATCTGCCGCACCCCGAGCGAGAGCGTCTCACGGAACTCGTCCATGTTGCGCTGCGCGGCGAACCGCGACAGGGTCGGGAACAGGATCGTGCCGATGGTCACCGCAAAGATCCCCTGCGGCAGCTGGTACAGACGGAAGGCGTAGCCGATCTCGGCGGCGGCGTGGTCGCTCACGTACTGGGCGAAGTACGTGTCGATGAGCGCGTTGAAGTTGAGGATGCCCAGCGTGATGGTGATCGGCACCATGAGGGCCAGTACGCGCCGCAGGTACGGGTCGCCGAAGTGGAAGTTGAGCGTGAGGGGCTCGCCGGCCGCGCGCATGGAGAACCCGAGCAGGATCAGCTGGACGAT
The DNA here is from genome assembly GCA_963775255.1 of uncultured Thermoleophilia bacterium. Classification (GTDB taxonomy): domain Bacteria; phylum Actinomycetota; class Thermoleophilia; order UBA2241; family UBA2241; genus CAIXSE01. The sequence goes on from CAVZIA010000004.1 coordinate 404,773, forward strand.
GGTGCCGACCAGCGTGCCCCACGCCAGCGCGTAGACGCCCCACTGCTCGTGCCAGAGCGCCATGAAGGCGATGATCACGAGGTTCCAGACGATGCTGACCACCGCCGGCATGGTGAAGCGCTCGTGCGCGTACAGCACGCCGGTGAGCACGCCCGCGAGCGCGAGCACGAGCACGGTCGGTATGAGGATCTGCAGGTACTGCGCCGCGACCTGCGTCATGTGGCTCGTGGCGGTGAGCTCGGGATAGATGGTCTTGACGACCGGCGTCGCCGCCAGGATCAGCACCATGCAGAAGCCGCCCACCACCGCGAGCATGAAGCCGAGCAGGCTGCCGGCGAGCCGCCGGGCGCGCTCGACGTCTCCGGCGGCGAGCAGCGCCGTGAGCACCGGCACGAACGCGGCGCTGATGGCGGCGTCGGCGAACAGCTGCCGGATGAGGTTGGGCACCACCGAGACCGACACGTACGTGTTGTAGTCGGCGGTGACGCCGTACAGGCCGGCGGTGAGGACCTCGCGGCCGAGGCCGACGACCCGTGAGATGGCGGTGGCCGAGGCGACGATCACCGCCGCCCAGGCGAGCCTGCGTCTGTGCTCGCTCATGACCTCCACTCTTCGCCGCCGGACCGGGAACTACTGCCCGGCACGGGTGCCGGGCGGAGACGCCGGCGGAGGGAAGGGAGGGCCGTCCGGTCCCGCCGGCCCCGCTGCCCTGCCAGCCGGCGGCGAGTGTAGCAGAGGCCGGCCCCGCCTCACGGCCCGGCCGCCCCTTCCGCCCGTACGGCCGGCCTCCAACGCCCGCCTCCGCGACACGCGCGAGCGGGCCGTGAGGACGAGATGAAGGCGGCGTTATCGGTTTGACCTGGTGCCGCCCGACCCCTAGCCTCGTGACGTGAGGGTGGGCCGCTCAGCTCGCCGAAGCAGTCAGGAAGAGGGCCATGAGGACACAGACGACCCACAGCAGACCCGCGTCCCCAGACCCCCGACTCGCGCGACGCAGTTCCGGCCGCGCGCTCGCGCGCGCCCGCGGCATCCGCCTCGCCTTCGCGGCCGGCGTCGCCGGCGCCGCGCTCGCCTTCGCGCTCGCCGCTGCGCCCGGCGCCCTCTGCCCTCAGGCCGGCGCGCTCGGCAAGGGCATCATCGACAACCGCCTCGAGGGGTCCACGGTGTCGATGAGCAGCATCCCCACGCTGGTCGACCAGATTGGCCGCAGCGGGCTCGGCGCCAAATGGACTCGGGTCCTCGTGCACTGGTCGGCGCTGCAGCCCACCTCTGCGAGCAGTTACGACCAGGCCTATGCCGCCCAGCTGGCCGCCGTGGTCAACGCGTTCAAGGCGCAGGGCGTCACCGTCATCTTCACCACCGTCGACGTGCCGAAGTGGGCCGGCAAGTCCTCTCTCTGGAACTCACCGCCGAAGGGCTACAAGAAGGGGTACCAGTCTTTCTACGCGATGGACATCAAGCGCGCCTCGGTGCGCACGGCGTTCACGAAGCTGGGGCAGTACCTCGCCGCCAACTACTCCGTGAAGTACTTCGAGTGCTGGAACGAGCCCAACCTCGGCAGCTGCCTGTACCCGCAGAAGACCCGGAGCGACGCCAAATACGGAGAGCGGACGTACGTGGCCATGCTCAAGGCCTTCAACACCGGCGTCCACCGCGGCGACAAGAAGGCCGTGGTGATCGCCGGCGCCACCGCGCCGCGCGGCGGCAACGACGCCTACAGCACCACGCCGCAGAAGTTCGCGCAGACCATCAAGGGCATGGGCGCGACGAAGTACTGCCAAGGTTACTCGCACCACCCGTACGTGCCGCGCGGCACGCGCAACCCCGCCCCGACCGCCAAGCCCAACAACCCGAAGACGTGCGTCACGCTGGGCAACCTCAGCACGCTCACGAAGCTGTTCCCCAGTCGCATGAAGTTCTACCTGACGGAGTACGGCTACGGCACCCACCCCTCCGACTACTTCGGCTGCTCGGTCAGCGCGGCGAAGCAGGCACAGTACCTCAAGCAGGCTTACGCGTTCGCGAAGAAGAACTCCCGCATCAAGGCGCTCCTCTGGTTCCTCGTGCAGGACTGGTCCGAGAAGGGGACCACCGTGTACGACGGCAAGGGAGCCTACACGGGGCTCGTCGACCTCAGCGGCGCCCACAAGAAGGCCTGGGACGCGTTCAAGAAGGTGAGGTAACGTCTCGCCCCTCGCATCCGCGCCAGCTCAGGTGCCCGATGATCGGATGCGGATGCATTTGTGGGCCGGCCGGCGTCCAAGAGACGAGAGCATGGACCAGGGACCGCGTCCATACAGCTTGAGTCGATAGTAGTGATGCGGTCGACGCGGGCCGAGGGGAAAGCGGTGAGCCGCCAGATCCCGACCCACGACGTGACGGCACTCGAGTATCGAGCCGGATTCCTCTCGTTCACGGTCACGACCCGGCTCGAGAAGGGCACGCACGATCCAGTGCTGGCAGATCCGTTCGCGCCCATGAGCGGCTGGATCGTCCCGGCCAAGAGGGCAGCGACCCTGCAGTCGGACGACGTGAGGACGGTGACGCTGCGCCGTGGAGCCCTGGCAGGTGAGACCGCCAAGCTCGCCGTGCCGGTGAACGGTCTGCCGCATCTCTGGGCCTTCCACGACGGTCTCATGGTGACGATCGGCGGCGACCTCACCGCGAAGCGACTGCTGGCGGTCGCAGAGTCCCTGGCTCCACTGGGGAAGTAGGCGCTTGGGCTGCGCTGATTGACCGCTCGGCAGCTTGCGCCTAGCCTCGGTACGCGAACGCACACCCGACATGCACCCAGGGAGTGAGCCGACGTCTCTACACCGATAGTCAACGACGGAGGGGAGACCCGCTCGCGCGGCGATCTCGGGGAGGGCTCGGGGCGCCCGCCCCGCGAAGAGCGGCGGGCGCTGCTGCGCCGGCAGCGGCTGCTCGTGCTGGCCGCCGCAGCCGGCGTCCTGGTCGTCGTGCTCGTCCTGCTGTTCACGGTCGGTCCGTTCGGCTCGCACCTGGGCCGCCCGGGCAAGCCGCCGCTCGGTTACCTGCGCGAGCCACTCGGCGGCCGGCAGTACAAGGTCACTGCCTGGACGCTCGGAGACGCCGCCTCGCTCAAGGCGGCGGCCGCGGCGCACGCCACGGACGAGGTCGACTTCGACTGGTACCACACACAAGCCGACGGCAGCGTGACCGCCCAGGACGAGGACCCGGACCTGGTGGGAGCCGCCCGCGGCTACGACCTCAACCTGTTCGCCACGGTCACCAACTCGACCAGCTCGGGCAAGGCGTTCAGCCGGGACGTCGCGGCGGCGGTGCTGGCTTCGCCCGACCGCCGCCGCCGCTTCGTCGCCGACCTCGTCACTCTCGTCAGGGACATGGGCTATGACGGCGTCGACCTCGACTGGGAGGACCTGAAGCCGGCCGAACGTGACCGCTTCTCCACGCTCGTCGACCAGCTAGCCACCGCCCTGCACGCGGAGGGCCGCTTTCTCAGCATCGCCGTGATCCCCAAGAGTTCCGAGCCCGGCGAGTGGGACAACCAGAAGTACGCCGACTGGAAACGCATCGGCAAGGCCGTGGACGAGTTCAAGATCATGACCTACAGCTTCAGCGGCCCGTGGGGCGACCCCGGCCCGCAGGCACCGCTGGACTGGGTGGACAAGGTGCTGACGTTCGCCGAGAAGAAGGTGCCGCCGAGCAAGGTCTTCATGGGCCTGCCGTTCTACGGGTTCGACTGGCACGGCGGCTCCGTGGCCACCGCCTCGGCGCATCGCGCGGCGGCGCTGGCCGCGCAGTACGGCGCCACTGTGGGCCGTGACGCGGCATCGGGCGAGGCCACCATGACCTTCACCGACGCGAACGGCGAGACGCACACGGTCTACTTCCAGGACGAGAAGGCCGTCGCCGCCAAGCTCACGGCGCTACGCACCGGGCACCCGAACATCGCCGGCATCAGCACGTGGGTGATGGGCCAGGAGGCCTCCGGCTTCTGGCCCCTGATCACGCGGAAGCTGCGCTGACGGACTGTGCGTGTCTCTAACGGATTGCCTCCCCAGCGTGTGCGGAGCGCTCGCGCTGACACGAAGGCCGAGGATCGATGGGTGGCTGGGGGCACGTCTCGCGACTAGCGACGTGCGCCGGTCCTCCGGCGCCTTCAGAGGCAGGTCGTGCCTACTGTGCCACCCTGCGCACCGGTGGAGCCTCAACCACCCAGAGTCTTCACAGCTGGCACCATGTTGTCGCTGGCCAGCCGGCACACGCGACACGTCACAGTGATGTTCTGACCGATCAGCTGCCGCATGACAGGCAGGAGCGCCGTCCCCCAGCCTGAGCGTCAGCCCATTAGCGACAGAGTACCGGAACACCTGCTCGATGCCGGTGGGAGTCGTGCCCCTCGCAACCATTCGCGCCCCTGCCTGCTGAAGTGACCGTGTCGAACTGCTGACCGTTGACATCAACGCCGATCCGCTGGTTCGGAACAAAGACCGGCTCATCTTCACGCCGCGAAGAGCAAAGGTGGCCGCGGAAGTCCTCTTCGTGCGGACGACCGCACAAGCCACCGTGGCGCGGCGAAGCGAGAGCGGCGTGCGACCGACGGCGTCTTCGTGGTCGACTTGACCTTTGGACTGGGTTGCGACACCAGGGTGGCGCGCACGGCGACAGGAAACCCGAAGGGACCACGGGCGTCGCCATTCACGGAGAGACTGACTGGCGCCAGGCCGGCGAGGCACCGGCGCACGAACCCGGAGTCGAGTCTGGCCCGGGTGATGCTCAGCGACCAATGGCGACGAGCCGGGTTCACGACGACCTGCATCTGCCGCTGCCAGGAAGTGCGCCCGGAGGCCTGAAGGTAGCCACGTAGGTACCGCCCCGTCGCTCCCACCTGCCTGACGAAACGACGCGGCTTTCGTCGCCGAGCTTCAGGGCAAGGCGCTGTCCTTCCTTGAGCGCCGACACGAGTCTGCTTGGATGACCGCCCCGCTAAGCCGCACATCGTACCGAACCATCAGAGCGCTTCTTCAGCGAGAAGCCAGTCGGCAGGTGGCGTGCGAAGAGGGCTCGCACAACGCACGCTCCTCCTACACCGCCGGCTGAGATGCGCGTCTGCATGCTGGTCGGCTCGAGAATCGTCACCTGCCCCAAGGCTCCAAGAGACACCCAACGGACGAAGCGGTAGCCCACGGCCGGCCGCGCCGTGAGGGTCGCTCCGCGACCGTCTACGGCGGTCGCGGGTCTGGCTGGCCGCCGTCCATCGCGATCGTCGCGGAGCTGCCGCCGGCCGGCCGCACTCCGGTCGTCACACTGCACGCGGCAGGCGCGGCGCTGAGCGCCCGCGCAGACACCGAAGTCGAGTCCTTGGGCGAGATCTGCGTGACCTGGTAGTCGACGCACCAGGGCCAGTTCTTGGCGCCGCTATAGCGCATCTCATCCGAGATCCAGTAGGCGTTGCTGTTGGCCTTCTGGTCTCCGCTCTGGTCGGTGTAGTTGGGACTCAGAACGCTGACCTCGATCTCAATGTGTCCGTACGGAGCAGACTGTGGCGAGACTGGAGTCGATCCGCCCTTGGGATCGCTGAATCCGATCGCTGCTGTGATGCCGTCGAAGATCGATGTCGTGTTTGTCTCACCGGTGGTGATCAGCTGTTGCCATTCGTAGAATCCGCCGAGATCGAATCGTCCCCCCGTCGAGTTGGTCGACGTGTTGGTCGATCCGCCGGTGGTTGAGCCAGCTCACGCTATTGCTCCCGTTGCTGCCAGCATCGGCCGTGATCAGTCCAGAGAGCAAGACTGTGCTGTCTGCGGTACGCGCAGCAGGGTCGGTCTGCCACTTGATGTCCCAAGGCTCGAACGTGCCGGCATGCTGAACCAACTTGCCATCGTCCCCCTTCATGCCGTCGCTGATGGATCATTCGCAGTCGGGTCCATCCAGCCGAAGGAGAGATCGGGATTGCTCACATTCGTCATGTCGAAGGAGAGGAAGCTCGCATGCGTCGAGGCGGTCGGCGCGTTCAAGTACACCCAGGAGTTCGTGACCTTGCCATTGTTCCAGTCCGTGCGCTGATACGCGGAGGATGAGTACTTGGTCTCGCTGTAGACGTACGCCGAGTCATCCTGCTGCGTCGCCGCTGGATCGGTAGCGTTCTCCGGTACGTGAGGATCCAGGTCTTTGGCGAACGAGAAGTTCATGGTCGCGTTGGTTCCTGCCGAGCTCGAAGCTCCTGTGGAGAAGCCCCCGAGCCAGCCGCCGCCGACTTGGAGGCCCAGTCCCAACGACCCCTCCACATTGCCAAGCTTGCCGAGCACCCGTTCACCCTTCTTCGTCGCGCCCAACGTAAGCGACAAGCCCGACGTCTTGCTCTGCGTCTGAGTCCGCAGGTTCTGCACGCCCGACCTGATGCCGTGCCGAGAGTGATGGCGGATGGGGAGTAGTTGCTCGTCTGCGAGGAGTACTGTCCGTTCAGTGTCGTCGGCGGAGGTCCGAAGATGATCCCGATCGGTGTGTAGTTGGAGAGCATCGGTGAAGAGGCGGGAGAGGGCGTGGCCGTCGGCGACGCCGACGCAGCCGAAAGACTACGGGTGCCCCCGACGGTCTTGATGTCGCTGACTCCTCCGCCCGCGTCTAGTGTCGCAGTCTCGCGGACATGATAGTAGTCGGAGGGGATACTGCCCCAGCATCCGACCGTCCCGAGCACGTGTTCGCCTTGATGACCCGATGGGCCTTCCAGCCGGTCTCGGCGAACTCGATGGTGGCCGTGGTCACGTACTGCACGTACTGCCGGCTGTACACCCGTCGCTCGCCACGGACATCACGGGGAACGCCAGGAAGTTGGTGGCCAGGCACTCGTTGGCAGGGCAGTAGTGATTCTGCCCGTCGATGTAGATGAAATACGGCTGCAGAAGCTGCTGCGCTCGGTGCTGTACGATGTGCGCGGACGTCGGAGTTGCGGTCGATGTGCCTGTCGTCGGTCGGGTCACAGACGAATGTGTTGGCGTAGAGATCGCCAACATCGAGCACGTCGGCAGAATCCACGTCCGAGTTGAGGGCAGCGGAGAAGTCGTCGATGGTGACCACTCCTCCCGCTCGCACCAAGGCCTGCACGCAGTCGCCAGTCTCGCCTTGATCGAGACTTCCAGCCACCATCTGGATGTCGCGCATCCCGAAGTCGTACTTGAGCGCCTCGTTCTGCGACCCGCGACTGGGTAGCAGGGCGTGATCGGTGACGGTGCACGTGTTGGCGGTGTCCGTCGCGTCGATGTTGACCATGTCGACACCGCCGACGGTGTTGCTCCAACAACCGAACACACTGGCGTCGTTCCCGCTCCCCGCCCCCCAACCCGAAGGGAAGGTGGCCGGAGTGCCCGCTATCCAGCCGACGGCGATGTTGAGATGGTCGCTCTCGGGCACGACGCAGGCATCCACGGAGCGCAGGTCATACTGGTAGACATCCGTTCCCGAAGCCCAGGTCGACTTGCCGCTCGAGCCTGGAGTGCCACTGTAGACGACGAGGTTGCCGTCATTCTGCATGACGGCATACGACGAGCTGCTTCCCGATGTCTTGCTGCTCCACTTGGCGGTACTGGAGGACGTGCAGACAACGAGGTTGCCGTCGGACTGCATCACGAGGTGGTCAGCGCCAGTGCCCGCGGTACTCGTCGCCCACATTCCTGTTCCGTCGCCGGCGTAGAGGACTAGATTGCCATCGGCCGCATCTTCAGTCTGAAGCGCCCGTTCTGCGAGACCAGAGACTGGCCATCCGGAGCGTCTCCCCCGCCTCGAGCGTGTCGTCCCCGCCCGCGCCAGAGACCGTTGTGGCTCCCAAGTCCTGGGCCGGGGTCAGAGTGGTGCCAGGCATGATCGGGTCAGCCTGCGTCGGATCGCTGTTGGTCAGATCCGTGGTGAAGACGCGGAGCACTCTTGGGTGCTGTGCGCGAAGACGAACACGAAGCCGCCGTTGACAGCAAGGATCCGACCCTGCATGCAGTCGCGGTCGTCAAAGTGGAACCAACTGCGGAACAGAATGATAGGCTTGCTGGAATGCTCCACACCGTAGGCGCCGCTGGCATCGTCCGCCTCCCGCCAGAAGAGCGTTTGTCGTTGGCGAACCGAACTGAGTAGAAGACCAGGCTCATGTGCGAGAGCAGGCGCCCTGTGAGTAGCTGCCTGCCGACAGCCGCTCTGCGCTGGCTTCGGTTCGCTGCGTTGGAGTGTCCCTCTGATCGGTGGGGAACGCGTAGGGCTGCGCTCAGATCGAGCCGTCCTGGTGTTCAGTGAAGAGATAGGTGAGGGTACCCAGTTCGCCACCCCAAGTGACGCGCCAGCATCGTCGACGAACTGATTCGGAAGGCCATGGAAAGCAGTGGCAAAACCCTCGAGCCCGTCCACGGCTGCCAGCTGCCTTCGGAGACGGCTGAGCACTGGTCTGGCTCATACGTGGGCTAGGCGTCGGCGGGCGGAGGGAAGCCCCGCCCGCACTCACGGGATGAACCAGCATGAGCAGGCAGACAGACATCAGCAGCAGCGCACAGCACGCTTCCCGAGGCGGCTTCCAGGGGAGGGCGGAGCGCCCGTGCACGGCTGGACCATCCCGACTCGGCACGCCTTCCAGACCCCATCGCCGTCGCCAGTGTCATGTCGCTCCCCCTCGGTAAGGTGACTCCGGTCTCCCCAGTCATCGGCCACTGCCCACCGAGTCTGTAGCTTGCCGCTGAGGGCCTTCCGGTCGCCGAGGTGTGCCGTGAGGTCGAGGGCGCGGCGCGGCACACCAAGATCTTCTTCTGCGTGATGCACGGGCCGCGGAGCCGGAGGCGGACGAGATGCTCGCGGACCCATCGGCGTCGGCATCCGGCGCCTGGCCTAGGACGGACCCCCCATCCACAGCGCCTCGTAGGTCACCAGCGCGACGAAGACGACTGCAAGGACCACGGCGGCCATGCGCGCCACCGGTTGCGCCGCAGGCGCCAGAGCAGGATGACGCCCAGCGTGACCACGACGATCTTGGCGACCGCCGCGGTCCACGTCCCCTGGCGGAAGAGAAAGGCCATGGCTGCGTTGGACTCCGTGGCGCGGCCGGCGGACAAGGCGGCGCGGGTCAGCAGCAGGTCGGCGACGTTGCAGACCCACACCGCCACGAGGAGCCAGAGCATGAGCGCCCGCGGATGATCGGCGTCTACTTCCCCTCCTCTACCTCAGCCCCAGGGCTTCAAGGCGAGCGATGTCAAGCATGTGGGATCCGTCGCGCGCGACGACGAACCAGTCGTCGCTCATCTTCGGATCTGTGTCTCGGTCCGCGACCATGCGCTCTACGATCCGTGTGCGCACGCGCTCTCCACCGCCCCGTGGCTGTGCCCAGACCCGCTCACGGTCGCCGTGATACTCGCTCCACAGCACCACGGACGAATTGGCGCAGACGAAGCACGGCGAGACCTTCTATCACCAGTCTCGCCGCCATGAGTCGAGGTCCACCGCGAACACACCCGCCTCGTGACCTCCCCCTGGTTGCTCTCCACTCCAGAGACCGAGTACAGGAGGGTCCGCCCGGCGAGTACCGGGTTCGCCAGAGGGTGTCCTGCGTCCCGACGCCGATCCGCTTGGTCACCCCGGTACCCACGTCGCGGACGTGGACCGTCACGCGGGCATCGCCGACGTCCGCCACGTCCTGCCGTCGCGTCGCCCACGCGACGAGCGAGCCCTCAACGCCGAACAGGCCCACACCGCCGGTGGAGGAGACGACGGTGCTCTCGCGTCCCGAGGCCATGTCGGTGCAGACGATCGTGTCGTCTCCCCGCTGCCAGAACACGCGCTCGCCGGAGGCTGCGACGTCGCCGAAGTAGACCGCGGACGCCAGGACCCGGCGCTTTCCCGAGGCGAGGTCGTAGGCCACCAGACTCTCCCGCGTCCCGTCGGCCGAGGGCATGGCCCAGAAGACGAAGTGGTCGCAGAGCGTTGCGTTCTGGGCTCCGATCAGACGGCCGCTGCTGCTGTCTTCGACCGGTGGTTGCAGGACGGTCGCCTCACCAGTGCGCAGATCGAGAAGCTCCAGGCAGGGCCCGTTGCTCCAGATCATGCGCATCCCGTACAGGTCTACGACCGACTGGCTGCTGTAGGCGGGGCCGGTGACACGCCAGCCCGCACCGGTCCGTACGATCGTCACCGGCCAGACTGTTGTCTCCGCCGCCACTGGCCCAGAAGAAGACTGCACCGAGCGAGACGCCCGCCAGCACGACGCCAACGAACGCCAGAGCTTCGCGGCGGCTGAGGCGCCGGCGGCCGCGCCGCGCCGCAGGCGCAGTCACCCCGTGCCCTCCGCTGTCGATGCGCACGCCTCGCGCAGTTGGATCCGGCTCACACTCGGCCTCGTGGAATCGCCGCCTGTCCCCGGCGATGGTATCCCAGTGGACCAGAGAGGAGCCTGCTACCTGACGGCCGCGTCTCCCGCGCCGACCTGCACGCCGGTCGCGAGCGACTCGACCACGCGCACCATGTCCGCCGCGGAGAGATCGCCGGAGACAGTGACCGTGAACATCGGGTCGCGCACCCAGAGATGCGGCAGCACGCTGGGATCGACGACGATGTGCCCGACGCGACCGGCGAAGGGCCCGGAGCGGATGACGACGTCGCGGGTCCGAGACTGGTAGTACCGCCATCTGGGACCGTAGAGCTGTGCGAAGGGGTCGCCGAAGTGCGTGCGGTACTTCTTCCCGTTCGACTCCATGGAGCCGTTTCCATGGTCGGTCGGCTGGGCCCCTAAGTAGATCGCGTCAAATCCGCGCCTGTAGGCCAGCGAGACGGTGCAGGAATCCTGCTCGGGATGCTGTGAGCCAGAACCATCGCCGACGAGCGTGGTCGCCGCGTAGGTCGCGCCCGTCCGTGCGAAGCCGGCTGGCATCCAGGTCGGGAAGCCCGGGGTGTCGTGGATCCAGTCCCGCAGCACCGTCTGGTCACCGAATGGGATGGCCTTGAACCTGGCTGAGCTTCCATGCGGACCCACCGAGAACTCGAATCCGGCGGGCACGAGGTGAGCACTCGGGGGGATGGCGAGCTTGAACGCGTTTGCGGGCGGCGTGCCGGCGTCGGCGTAGGAGATCCGGACCTGACTGATGTCGCCGCCGCTCGTGCTGGTGAAGCGCACGGGGAACAGGGTCTGCTTGTCGACCGCGATCCGCACGCGGTAGGCCACCGGCTCCCCGCCTCCGCCATCCCCGCCCGAAGCCATGGTCGTGGCGATCACCAGCACTCCCTGCCGTCGATGACGACTTGCCGCAGGTCAAGAGAGCCGAGTTCGAGCAACTGGCGCAGGTAGCTGCGGAGCGAGAGAAGAGGGAGGTCCGCGGGGAAGGACCGGCTCATGTACGGCTGGCCGGCGGCCATGTCGTGGAGGACGAGGGCCGGATCCGAGGGGTCGGGCACCGTCCAGAGGACGCTCCCGGTGCGGAGCGGCGCGTCCAGGGCAGCCTGCACACGGCCGAACGGCGTCGAGAGCCAGCCGAAGGACAGCGGCAGAGCGTTCCCGGCGTGGCCCAGCTTACGCGCCGAGACGCGGTAGCTCCCAGCAGAGTCGACGAGGAACGCCTCGCTCGCCTCTGGTGAGAACCGGCCCTCCTTGACCGTACCGGCGGTCATGACGCCCTTCAGGAAGGTCGCCGACCCGGTCGCCCGCAGCGAGGCGCGGATGACCTGCTTCGCCGTAGCCGGTTCCGGACCGCCGAGCGGGGCGATGGGCTGCGGGATGCCTCCGTTGTGAGCGGCCTCCCGCCCGGGGCCGAGCAGCATGATGAGGAACACCGCTGCGACCGCCGCCGCGGCAACGGCCACCGCGATGACCAGACGCCGACGAGGTCGCATGAGAACGGTGGGCCCGACGAGTCCCGCGGCGGAGGGCGCCGCGTCGCGCTCAGCGTCGACGGCGCACAGCCGAGAGACCAGGACGGCCATGAAGTCCAGCTCGCGCTCCGGCACGGGGATCGCGCGGATAGCCGCCCCGACCTGCAGGTCACGCTCGCTGTTCATGACTCCTCCTCGTCGTCGCCGGCCCCTGACTCCGAGGGACGGAGCACTGGCCTCAGCTTCACCCGCGCGCTGGCTACCCGCGATGCGACGGTGCCCTGTGGCACGCCGAGGACCTCGGCCGCGTGGGCGAAGCCGAGACCCCATGCGTCCACGAGGACGACGGCCGCACGCTGCTCGACCGGCAGCGAGCGCAGCACCTCGGCGAAGTCCAAGCTCGCGTCGACCTCGCCGGACGGATCTCCGCGGTCACTCAGGCGCTCGAGCGCGGGCGCGGGGTCGTCACCTGTGGCCTGCGGCTGCCGGGAGACGCTGCGCAGGTGGTTGAGGCACGTGGTGTACACGATGCGGTAGAGCCACGTGCCCAGGTCTGCGTCCGCGCGGAACCTGGGCAGCCCGATGTAGGCCTTGACGTAGGCGTCCTGCAGCACGTCCCGGACGGCCTCGCGGTCCCGGACCAGGTGATAGGCGAGCGAGCGCAACCGCTCGTCGTAGTGGTCGACGATGGCGGCGAAGGCCTCCCGGTCACCCTTCATCGCGGCAGCGAGCTGGCGCGTGACCGGATCTTCATCGGCCTCCGCCTGCTCGTGCCTCGACGACCACCTCACGCTCGCCCCTCCCTCGAGTGTGTCGCCCCGCACCGGCCGGCCCGGCCCCGCTTTCGTGGAGGTACACATCACCCGGTTTGACACCGGCGACGTCCGGATCTTATCGAGGGCGGCCATGCGCAGGGCGAGCGGTGCTCGGGAACCGTCGGTCAAGCCTGAGCCACCAGTCCGAGCCTCACGAGGCTGTCGGCCGTCGCGAGGAGCGCCTCGTCGTTCGAGCGCGGCGACCAGCCCAGCACGCGCCGCGCCTTCTCGTTCGTGACTCTGCGCACCTTGCCGACGTCGGGGGCGATCCGCCGGACCTCCGGGTTCACGATTCCGGCGACCCGGACCATCCAGTCGGGCATCGGCTTCGTCGGGACGCGGCTCGCCGCGGCGCCCAGATGTGACCTGAGGAGCGCCGCGATCTCGGGAAGGGAGACGGGGTCGCCCGCCGCGGCGATGAAGCGCTCGCCGGCTGCCGCGGGATCGATCATCGCCCGCAGATGCAGGTCGGCCACGTCGCGCACGTCAACGACGTTGAAGTACAGGCGCGGCGCCCGCGGCATCGAGCCGTCCAGCAGCCGCTTGACGAGCGCGATGGACGTCGAGAGGTCGGGCCCGAGTGCAGGTCCGAGGACTCCCACCGGGTTGACGACGGCGAGCTCCGGCGCGTCGCGCTCGCCGGCGACGAAGTCCCACGCGGCGGCCTCCGCCAGGGTCTTGGACTTCACGTAGGCCGAGACCGTCGGGTCTCGCTGGGTCCAGTCCTTCTCCGAGAACGGACCCTCCGACCGCCCGTGGCCGTAGCCGATGGCCGCGAACGACGAGGTCAGCACGACGCGCCGCACGCCCGCGTCGCGCGCGGCGCGCAGCACGCGCAGCGCGCCCTCGCGGGCGGGGACGATGAGCTCGTTCGCGTCATTCGGCATCAGCGCCGGGAACGGCGACGCGACGTGGAGCACGTAGGCGGCGCTGTCCACGGCTTCGGGCCAGCCGGCGTCGGCCGTCAGGTCCGCGGCCACGAACGTCACAGAGTCGCCGGGCTCGGCGCCGCCCGCCCGCACCATCTCGCGCACGTCCTCTGCGCGCTCGAGCGACCGCACGGTCGTCCGCACGCGATGCCCGGCCTCCAGCAACCGCAGGATGCAGTGGACCACGATGAACCCGGAGCCGCCGGTGACGAGCACCGGTTCGCCGGGAGAACCAGGCTCTGGAGGACTTGCGCTCATGATGCGCCTTTGCCCGGAAGCGCGGAGGCCTCCCACCCAGCGCCCGGTCTGCCCCGGGTCACGCCGCAGCCCTTCGCCGTCGCCGCACGATCCACCAGACGATCAGCAGGACCACCGCGACAACCACCGCGTAGTTGACCCACTTCAGATTCTGTTCCAGTTGCTGCCAGTTGGCGCCGACCTTGACCCCAAGCCAGGCGAGGAAGGCGGCGAACGGTACGCAACCGATGGCGGTGGAGAGCGTGAACTTCCCCAGCGGCATGCGGGCCACGCCGGCGGGCAGCGAGACCAGGCCACGCACACCGGGGATAACGCGGCAGAAGAGCACGGCGATGGCCCCGTACTTCGCGAACCAGCGCTCGGTGAGCTCGATGTGCTCGTGCCGCAACAGGACGTACTTGCCGTACCGGTCGATGAAGGGGCGCCCGCCGAGCAGCCCCACGTAGTACGCGATCCAGGCGCCCACGACGTTGCCGGCCACGCCCACGACGATCGCCGCCGCAAGGCCCATCTTGCCCTGGCTCACGGCGAACCCGGCGAACAGCATCGTCGCCTCCGCCGGTATGGGGATGCAGGCGCTTTCGAGCAGCATCAACGCGAAGATCCCCGGCAGGCCGAACACCGCGATCACGTGGGTACACCAGTTGACGACGTCGTTGACGATGGTTTGCACGCGGGCAAGGGTATGCGACCCGGAGACGGAAGCCCAACGGACGCCCAGCGCTTAAGGGCGTAGCACGCGCGGCCCGCTACGCATCGGCAAGGAATCGAATGCCCTTACTCCCCGCCGCCGACCCGACTCAGCGACGACCCGTCGCTGACGATGTGCCCTCGCTGAGCTTCGGCGACCCGAGGTACCTGAGGTCAGAGCCGTCGCTCACGCGGGCATCCAGCGTGCCGCTGACGCGACCGTAGCTCGGCTGGCGTCCGCAAGCGTCACGGTGGTATCCACTGTCTGTAGACCGCGCAGACCCGCAGTGGACCCGTCCGAGGCACGGAGGATGAGTGCGCGCGCTGAACCACTCAGCGCCGCATCGCTCGCGTCGGAAAGCCGCAGCGAAGCCTGGTCCGCCTGGATGGATCCCGCGAGCGAACAAGCATCGGCGGCGCGTGCGTCCAGCACACCCGCACCCAGGTCGTGGAACACGACCGAGCTGGCGTCGTGCAGCCTCACCGCGAAGCTGCCGCCCGACGAGAAGCCGGTCACCGCGGCCTTGGAGGAGTCGGTGAGATCAAGGCCGTCGAGTCTCGGCATGACGACAGTCGCTTTGAAGGTCACCTCGAGGTGAGTGTGAACGAGCTCGTCCGCGGCTTGAGGCGCAGCACGAGCGTGTCGCCGTCGTGGTCACGTCGAGCATGTCCGCGAGATCGTCGTCGCACGTGACTCTCACGCTGTAGCTGTCGCCGCGCACGAGCGTCACGTCCCAGGAGTCGTTGGCCTTGACCTTGGTGAAGCCGGCCGCGTCCACCTTCGTAGTGACCAGCTTCCCCGAACCGGTGACGACGCGGCAGCCAGAGAGCGCCAGAGCGACAGCAGGAAGACCAGACAGACCCCGCTGCACCGCGGACGGCTGCACCGCGAACCCCGAACCTCTTCGTTCTTCGCATCTCGCCGCGACGCTTCATGGTCAACCCCCAAGTCGTGTCACCCACCGCTTGCCGGTAGCGTAGCGAGCGGGCAGGGCGGACGAATCTCCCCGGGGTGGTAGGTGCTCTACGTCCGCGGGGGTCGCTTGCGGTCCATCTGGAGGAGTACGCGAGGTGCGGTCACCCGCGGATCGGGTGCCTCCCGTGCGATCGCCTCCCGGCGTCAAGCCTCGGGGAGCTCCTCGATCTTGATGGAGCACGACTCTAGTGGTTTCGGCTGGATGCAGCGAGGTCTGGGGGTCCCTCACGAGGGGGGTGCGTAGTAGAAGGGATGTGAGTTGGTGACGTCTAGTCGAGATCGAACAGTCGCGCTTCCGGTCCGGGGGAACCTACGTGCGGCAATGGGGGCTCGTCTTCGTAGGGTGGTGACGCGGCCGCGGCTTGCGACGCCTGAATCGCTGTCTCGGGGCGCAGCGGTGACCAGTCAAAATCGAACAGCCGACACATCGCGTCTCTCCACGCTTGCGGCACAAAGTCAGCTGATGACCACTTCTTTACATGTTCGTATGCTTTGTAGGGCTTATCGCTGGCTGGCGGAAGGTAGCTAAGTGCTCCCTCGAGATTCGGCTCCAAGACCACTAAGTGCGCGGGTTGGGACAGCGCATCAGCAATCGGACCGTTGAACTTCTCTGCCCCGGGCACGCCCGAGTCGCTGTCGTGCATCACTCTGGGGAGGGTTCTAAGGGCCTTGAGGTACTTCACGAGAGAGATAATCGATGCTTTGCCGCGTGCTTTGACGACCTGATAACGAGATTGAATCTGCTTCTGTATCTCATCACTGAGGAGGGGCAACGTTTCTCGGATCGCAAACACTTCTGAGTCCCCCTCAACCACAACGACGTTCTCAGAGAAGAAGATGCGAGAAAGCTCGTCATCGAACACTTGCAGCATCTAGACTCTCTGTCTGTCGTCCGGAGGCAGCTCGGCCAAGGTCGAAGAAACGCTGTAGTTCCGAGTCGTGGCTGACTCATCGTCCGCGAGGCACATCCTAGAGAGGCTCTGCAGGTCTCGAGAGAGGTCAATCATCCAAGGTGAGTGGGTGCTGCAAATGATCTGGTCAGACGCCCCGAGCCTGTAGATCGTGTCCCGCAGCATGTTCGCTGCCGATGGATGGAGATACAGCTCAGGCTCCTCAAAGGCAACGACGATGGGGCGAGTCTGCAGTTCCTTCTCAAGCTTCATCTTGGCGTGATGTCGCAACATCGCGAACACAGCTGTCCTCACAAGACCACTGCTCTGGCGTGCAGCATCTGTCTGGATGTCGAGTAGACCTTTATCTCGTACTTTGGCTTGAGGACTGCTAGCAGCTCTTGCAGTGACGGCTTGACGTCAATACCGCACGCCGGAAACACCTCACCAATGATTGTGTTTACCTCACTGAGCAAGTCGAACACGAGAGATTCAGGGTCCGCCGGGTCTATTTGCTTTTCGAGGATGTTGAGGTTCTCCTGAATCGTCTGCGCGACCTTATTCCCTTGTACCAAGTCCTCGAACAGCAATGAGAGGCATTCGCCGAGAATCTGAGTCTTCTCGCGGATTGAATTGCGCGGCTGTCCGCCGTAGCGGGCACGTGGATTAGGCGAGGGAGCTTTGACAGAACGTTCTGTGGAATGCCACCCGGATTTGCCACTCAGGCGGGGGCAGAGGTTGTGTCGAACTCGAGAACATCCGGCACGCGGCGCTCCCAGCCCTTCTGCAACTTCTTGTCTGTCTCAGTGCTCTCTAGCCCGTCCTCAGCCGCCTCCTTTGAGAGTCCAGCCTCCAACAGGTCGCCTATCGTCTTAGCTCTGGTGAACTCCGCCTTGATTGAGTAGGGATACTCGCGCGTCTCAACAAGAGGCTTGCTCGAAGCAGCTGACAGGGTCTTTCGGTAGACGAATTCTCCGTCGACCACACGCCCCTTGAATCCTCGGCTAGCCGCTACGTCTGCAGGAATACCAGAGATGTGGGCAGTTATCACAGTGCTATCGGCCTCGCGCCGTCCGCCGATTCGAGGATGTCTGACTGTGTCAACTTCTCGGAATCGAGGGACAGCAGAGCCTCAAGCGCGGCAATCACTGAACTCTTCCCCGTGTTGTTGCACCCGACCAGGAATGCCGCGGGCTGCAGTTCTAGATCCGCTGCTCGAATGCGCCGGAAGTTCGCTAGAGTCAAACGGCACCGCATACCCTCCATCTCCCTGGAGCCGCCGCGACATTTCCGCGACGGTGTTCACTTCTCCCGTTAGCACTGCGGACCTGCCCGCAACCCTAGGCATTCAGTAGACGGCAGGGTAGGCGTCGCACAATGCGTCAGCACCGAGGCGTAAGATGCCGCGCTCATCACGCGGGCGCCAAGCTCATGCTGGCCTCGCTCGAGTGCGTGGTGACGGCGCGCGGCGGCAGCTACGTGTTCTGCGACACCGACTCCATGGCGATTGTCGCAGGCGAGGCAGAGCGACTCCTGCCGTGCCCCGGCGGGCCGCACGCCCTGCCCGATGGCCGGGAGGCGGTCAAGGCCCTCGCCTGGCCTGAGATCGACGAGATCGTGCGCACGTTCGAGCGTCTCAACCCCTATGACCGCGAGGTCGTGCCCGGGTCCGTCCTCAAGGTCGAGGGTGAGAACGCCGACCGCGCCACCGGCCAGCGGCGCGACCTGCACTGCTATGGAATCAGCGCCAAGCGCTACGCCCTCTATAACCTCGAGGGCGGAGAGCCGTGATTCGCAAAGCCTCAGGCATGGGCTCGGGCACCTGCTCAACCCCAAGGACTAGGACAAACGCGACGACAGCTGGGTCGATGAAGTCTGGACGTACATCATCCGCAAAGATGCTCTCGGACTACCCGCCAAAGAGCCTACGTGGTTTGGTCGTACGCGGTCGGACGGGTCGGCGTCAGCAGTCAGCAGTCGCTAGCCTTGTTCGCGGGCGTGAACCGGGGCAAGGACTACGCGGGTCAGGTGAAGCCGGTAACTACATGCTCTCGGCTCAGGTTGCTGACCTCGGCCATCCGAGCGGCGTCGACCCCGAGCACTTCCACCTGATAGCGCCGTACAACTCGGACCAGCGGCAGTGGCTCAAGATGCGCTGGATCGACCGCTACTCAGGCAAGACGTACCGCGTCACCCTCAGTGAGCATGCAACGCTGGACGGAGAGGCGCGGCTCAAGAGCTACGGCGAAGTGGTGCTCGCGTACCGCTTCCATCCGAGTTCAAGAGCGACGGACCGGACGGCGAGATATGCGGACGCGCCACGCGCGGCCTGCTGAGCCGCACCTCAATAGAGGCGACGGGCGTCGTCTACATCGGCAAGGAATCGAACAAGCTGGAAGAGGTCGAAGACGGACTCATTCACGACTTCGGAGAGACACTGAATGAGTACCGGGACGCACGGCGCGACGCGTTCGCCACTCTGGTGCTGCCGGTGCTGGCAGGAGTCCGCTCAGGTAGTAGTTCGCGAATCCCGGCTCAATCCCAGTACGTGAAGCGGATTCGATCTGGGCGGCAGAGGACACATCCAGATAATCGAGAAACGCTTGCGAGGCATCGAGGCGAGGTACGCGCGCGAGGCGCTCGCAAGCGCAGATGAAGAGAAAGAGTGCTAGTGACGAGGCGGCTCTCTATCTGCAACTGGCACAGGTGGCAACGGAGTAGGCGTTGCTCGGTCTACCGAACAGCTCGAGACTGGCGGGCGCAAGATGTCCGCCAGTCTCGAGCGAGAGGCCTACTATGGCAGCGCAGACAACTGGACTAGGTCCGCTCATTGAGAACCTAGAGGCTGCGCTCAAGTCAGCGCATGCGGCGCAGGTGGCCGCGCTGAGGCTTTGCGCAAGCTGGAAGCACAGACCGAACACCGGCTCGGTGGCAGCACAAGGATTGGGAGCTGAACGGTAGCGGGCTAGAGGGTATAACGGACAGCGACGGCATTCTCACGGTGAAAGAGAAGGCTGAGCTGCTCAAGATATCGCCGAACGTCGTGTATGAACTGGTGCGCAGGCGACAGCTGCCAGCCATTCACATTGGCTCGCGAATTCGGATCGGCAGGCGCGGACTGGTGGCGTACCTACGCGGGATGAACGCCGACAACTTCGACGCGCTAATCAAGCGGCGCGCCGAAGAGACTAGAGACTAGTACCGCTCGCTGGAGAGCAGAGCGTCGCCGAATACGGTACAGAACTGCGTAACTACCTCAGAGTACGCGCGCAGATCGTACAAGGTGACGTACACATCCTCGCCCATGAGAGGCATGTACACAGACGCCGCTCAAGGGGTTGGAGAGTCGCCACGCAGATCAGGATGAGTGAACATCTCGGGGCGAAGCTAGCGTAGATGCGCCGCTGAGGACCCTTAGGCGTGCTAGAACACACCGGCAACAAGATGCAACTCCTCCAGCTTGCTCCACGCAGCAAGCGACCTCAAGTCAACTCCCGCCTCAGAAAGCTTTTGTGCAGGACCGATAGACTGATTTGGCTGGGATCGTCCTCCTGAGAAGGGTGAAGCACCTCGCGCCTCAGCAGGAGAGAAGCTGCGATAGACTATGTGCGCGAGAGCGGCCGCTGACATGTACAACAACGACTGACGAACGGCGTCCATGGACTGGTAGTAGTCTATGCCAGCCTCTGTAGCCTGCTCAGCGAGAGTGGACATGTCCACGTCGGGGCACCAGGGAGATTGCCGAGGCGATCGAATTCGGAGTACGAGACCTCGTCGGCCTCACGATCGAGCGAGTCGAACGCAGGAAGTACGCGCGTCTCCACGGCTGAGATGAAGCGCGCGCATTGAGCTGCAAACCTATCGCGAAAGACTCGCGACCAGTAACGCGCAAGAACATCGCGTTCTCCTTCCCGAAGACCAAGTGCTGGCTGACCGATCTGTCTCCCCTGGGGACTATCCTACGAATACCAACCTTAGGGAGGGAAGATGGCTTCTGTGACCCTGACCACCTTCATGGACTACGTCGTCGTGTCCGGAACCCGCAAGATCACACTCGTCAGGAATGCCAAGACACAGTATCAGCGCGAAGATGACCCCCGAGCGGACTTCTACAAGCCGCTACGCGAGGGCAACATCGAGATGCACAAGGCCGGGCGCGACTTGTCCTATCTGGACAGCGTTCTCTCCCGCATGACAGATGCGAAGAAGCTGACCAGCTATCCGAAGTGCATCGAGGGGTACGCGGCATGCCTCGGCGACAGCACGTTGACTACTCCGCTTGCACGCCCAAGAAGTGGGCATCCGCCGGACCGAGGTCAGAGTCAAACGGAGCTTCTGCTTACCATCGACGGCGAGCAATACATGGTCAAGCTGTACTTCAAGGCTGATCCGATCCCGCGGGGAGCGGTTGCGCCGATGTTGCGCATGGTCCAGGTCTCAATTCCGAAGTCGACGAAGGCAAAGCCAGCCATCCTCGATCTGCAACACGCCAAGTTGCACACGAGGAGCCAACTAGATCCGAGTTTGGATGCATTGCTACAGGCTGAGGCGGCCTCGTTAGCGCTCTTGTGAGATGCGCTGACGTAAGGCCATCGACTCGCTCTCGCAGCGCCGAGATAGACGGAACGCGCCACCCAGGGGGAGTGCCTTCCGGGCACTAAGTCTGCGTCCTAGAACCTGTACCTAGTGTTTGTTGTCCTGAGACGAGTTGACATCTTTTCCATAGCTGTCCTTGTATCGAATCTGCCTGTTCGCACGATGAATCACCACTTCGCTCTGCTGGCTGATGGCCTTCTCTCTGCGGCGGCTGTGCCTTCAGCCTGGGTGTCGTAGGTGCCACTCACCCTGCTGCCGCTTTCGGCCGAACGCCCCATTTGCCGTTGTGTGGGACTACGTGCTGGTTCGGCATTAGGCTCACTTTCCGCGGCACTCAGCTTTACATGCCACCCACCACCATCTAGGGTGACGACGCGAGACTAGTCTAGCCGCTGTCTTTGAAGCCCCGTGCCCGCGGGGCTTCGTTTTGTTCGGGAGTCGTTGGTAATCATCTCGCGCGTGCCACTCATATTCTAGTACTGCGGGCGAACAAACGTTCTGGTCTTGCGCCTCGGCGGGCCAACGCTTGTTGCGTCAGCGGGGGGGCGCGTTTCGCACCGCGCTACCTCCTATCCGCCGCGGGCTTCGTTTGCCCGCCCAGGCGCGCCCGTGATAGCATTTCGCGTCCGGACGTAGCCCCACTGCACCTGGAAACTGTCACGAATCTAGCCTGATCGAAGGGATCACGTGGCCAACATCAAGCAGCAGAAGAAGCGTATCCGCCTGGCCGCCAAGCAGCGGCTGCGCAATCGGCACACCAAGTCGACCCTCAAGACGCTGTTCAAGCAGCTCGAGGACGAAGTCGCCGAGGGCCAGACCGAGGAAGCGACGAAGACCGCGACCTTCCTGACCTCGCGCATCGACAAGGCCGCCGCCAAGGGCATCCTTCACAAGAACAACGCCGCCCACAAGAAGAGCCGCGTCGCGCACACCATGGCGCGCCTCTCTTCCTGACTCCGGGCTGAAGACTGACGAAACGGGCGGGCCGCCTCGAGCGGCCCGCCCGTTTCGTCGTTCCGGTTCGGCCTCCGGCTCGTTGTCCTCGCCGGACGGCGCTCCGCGGCGTTGCCGCGCCGGCCCCCGGCTCGTCCGTCGGACCTCAGGCCAGGAACACGTCCCCTTGCGGCTCCAGCTCGGCGGCCCCAGGCTGGTCCGGGAACCGCCGCGGGCCCAGTGCGTACACCCCCAGCGCGATGAGCGAGGCCACGCACATCACCAGCGTCATCGACAGCGCACTCGTGCCGCCGAGGCCCACCAGCGGCGTGGCCAGCGCTCCCAGCACGATGCCCGACGCGCCATACAGGGCCGAGGCCGAACCGGCGGTCTCCGGGTGCAGCGAGAGCGCAAGCGCCACAGCATTGGGCACGATCGACGCCATGGCCGCCACCGCGAAGAACAACGCCACGGCCAGGGCGATCAGGTTCAGCGGTTGCGTGAACGACACCGCCACCGCGGCTGCAGCGGCGACGGCGGCGGCGACCAGATCGGCGCCGAGCAGCTGTCGTGGCGAGAACCGGGCGAGGAGCCGGTGGTTGCCCTGCACGGAGGCCAGCATGCCGACGGCGTTGACGGTGAAGAAGATGCTGAACGCGGTCGGGGAGAGGTCCGCCCACGTCCTGGTAGACGAGCGACACGCCCGTCAGATACCCGTAGAAGGCGGCGGAGGAGAACGCCCCAAGCACCACGAGACCGAGGAAGTGCCGGTCACGGAGCAGTCCCTTGGCGGTGCGCAACGTGCTCTGCACTCCGCCGGAGATCCTGCGCTCGAGCGGCAGACTCTCGCCCACGACGCGGAACACCGTGAGCAGCAGGACCACGCCGAGGACGGCCAGGACGACGAAGACGCCGCGCCACGACGTGACGCGCAGCACCTGGGCGCCGATGGGCGGAGCCAGGATCGGCGCCAGGTAGCTCACCACCGCCAGACGGGACATCAGGCGCGCGGCCTGCGTGCCCCGCGTGTAGTCGGCGATCATGGCTTGGCCGATGGCGTACCCCCCGGCGCTCGCCATGCCGAGGACGAAGCGCATCACGATCAGCACGCCCAGTGACGGGGCGAAGGCACATCCCAGCGCCGCAAGCACGTAGATGACCAGACCGGCGAGGAGAGGGACGCGACGCCCCAGACTGTCGCTGATCGAGCCGGAGAACAGCATCCCCACGCCGAGGCCGCCGAGGAACGCCGTCATGGTGAGGGCGATCGCGGAGGTGGACGCGGCCAGATCGGCGGCGACCGTCGGGAGGGCCGGCAGGTAGGCATCCATGGCTGCCGGCCCCAAGGTCGCCACCGCGCCGAGAACGGCGACGACCACGCCGATATGCCGGCGCGAGGCCTGCGTGACGGAGGCGGGGCCTCCGGACGCCGGAGCGGGACGCTCGGTCACGCCAGCATGCGCGCCAGCGCCAGCTCCACCACCAGCCGGTCGGCGTCGTTGACGCCGCCGACGGACTCGAGTGTCACCGGCGCGCGGCCGCGCAGGCCGGCCTCGGCCTCCGCCAGCGACCGGTAGGCGCGGCCGAGGCGGCGCCGGTCGAAGTACTCGCGCTGTTCGAGCAGCTTCTTCGCCGTGAAGGGGTGCACCTTGAGCTGCTTCGCGGCGGTCGTCTGATCGGCGTGCGGGAGCTGCGACGCCGCGTCCAGCTGCTCGATGTGCCGCTTGAGGCTGTACAGCACGCCGTTGGCGTCGTTGCGCGGGTTGCCGGACGCGTACAGCGCCTCGAGCAGCTCGAAGCAGTGCGCCCGGTCGCGGTGCCCCACGGCGTCCATCAGGTCGAAGATCACGGCGTCGTCGTCCGGGGTGCAGATCGCGTCCACGTCGGCGTCCGTCGCCTCGTGACCGCGGCAGTATACGGCCAGCTTCTCGATCTCCCGGTCCAGGATCTCCGCACGGCCCGGGTCGTTGCCGCAACGGTCGATGAAGTGCCGCGCGACCTCAGTGCTCATCGGCAGGCGACGGCCCTTGGCCTGCTCGCGCACCCACCGCGCCATCTCGTACTTCTTGGGCAGGTTCCACTGGAGCACGCCGCCGAGCTTGGCGATCGCCTTGAACAGCGCGTCCGAGGCGGCGATGGTCTCGGCCTCCACGGCCACGCACGTGTCCGGCATGGGGTCCTTGAGATAGGCCACGATCTGCTGCCGCGCCTTGGCGTTCCACTTGTGGCCGTTGAGCACCAGGAGCAGGCGGGTGCCGAATGTGAGTCCCGGGCTGGCCGCGGCGTCCAGCAGCTCCTCGACCTTGACGTCGGCCGCGTCGAGTATCACCACGTTGAGGTCGCTTCCGGCTTCGTCTACGACCCGTTGGCGCAGGCGCGCGACGGCGCGCCGGACCTTGGGTCGGTCGGTGCCGAGGATGAGATACGCGGGCAGGAGCGGTGCGGGGTCGGCCATCGTGCCCAGAGGATAACATGCGCGTCCGCGCAGACCGGCCGGGCGCCTGAGCCGCTCGAGTCTCGACCTCGGCCTCGACTCCGGCCTGCGGCCGCACTAGGATTCTTCCGGCCGGCGACGAGCGAGAGGATCCAGTGGGCCCGATATCCGCAGCAGAGACGACCCTCCCTTCGGGGGCGCTGGTCGCCGTCGTCATCCTCGTCGTCGCCGAGATCGCGCTGGCTGTCTTCTGCCTCATCGACCTCGTCAGGCGGCCGGCCGTGCTGGGCGACCGCAAGTGGCTCTGGGTCTTGCTGATCGTCCTGTTCACGCTGCCGGGGTCGATCATCTACCTGGCGATCGGGCGCGTGCCCGGCCCCGCGCCGGAGGTTCCCGAGAACGAGGGTGACACGCTGCCGCGTGCGGCCGCGGCTGCGACCGCGCTGTACGAGTCTCCGGCGCCTCCTCCCGCGGCGCCCTCCCCTCTCGCGCCGGCCGCGGTGCGCCCCGAGTCACCCCAGGACGCCGTCGCGGCCGTCGTTCAGCAGCGGACGGCCATACAGCCCGGTGGCGCGCCGGCCGTCGCCATCACCGGGCTGGCCAAGGAGTACAAGAGCGCCAAGGCGCTGGACGGCGTCGACCTCATCGTGCCCGAGGGGTCGATCTTCGGCTTCCTCGGCCCCAACGGAGCCGGCAAGACGACCACACTGCGCATCCTCGCCGGGCTGGCCAGGCCCAGCGGCGGGAGCGCGCGCATCTTCGGCAAGGACACGACGGCGGACGCCGACGCGGTGCACGCGCTGATCGGCTACCTGCCGGACGTGCCCGGTTTCTACAAGTGGATGACGGCCCGCGAGTACCTGGAACTCTCGGCGGGCCTGTTCGGCCTGCCCGCCGGCGTGCGTGACGAGCGCATCGGGACGCTGCTCGAGCTCGCCGGGCTCGCCGATGTGAGCACCAAGGTCGGCGGGTACTCGCGCGGGATGAAGCAGCGCCTGGGAGTGGCCCAGGCGCTCATCAACTCGCCGCGCCTGTTGCTGCTCGACGAACCCACGAGCGCGCTCGACCCGATCGGGCGCCGCGAGGTCCTCGAGATGATCGCGGCGCTCTCCGGCCGCACCACCGTCTTCTTCTCTACGCACATCCTGGCCGACGTGGAGCGCGTCTGCGACACGGTCGCCGTGCTCGCCGGCGGCCGTGTGGTCGAGCAGGCCGCCATCGACGAGCTCCGCTCGCGCCACGGGGGCGCCCAGCGGGTCGTCATCGAGGTCTCCGACCCACAGGCTCTGGCGTCCGCCCTCGCGGGCGAGCCGTGGGCCGGCGCCGTGCACCGCGAGGGCCGCGAGATGCTGGTCGAGGTCACCGACCTCGAGGGCGCCTACCGCGAGGTCCCCGCCCTCGTCGCCCGCCTCGGGCTCTCGCTGCGGCACTTCGAGGCCGACGAGGTCTCGCTCGAGGATGTCTTCGTCGACCTCGTGAAGGGAGCGCCGGCGTGAATACCCGACGTGGTGAAGCTATGGAGCGGGGTGCGGAAGGCGCACCACTCCGCGCGCTCAACCTGCACGGGTTTGGCGCCTTCACGCGCAAGGAACTGCTCGAGACCCGCAAGACCTGGCGCCTCTGGGTGCTGCCCGGCGTGCTCGTCTTTCTCGGGCTGACCACGCCGGTCATGGCCGCGGTGACGCCGGCCATCCTCAAGATGACGGCGCAGCGCCAGCCGGGGGTGGTCATCAAGTTCCCGACCCCGACGTCGATCGACTCGTACGCTCAGTTCATGGGCAACCTGGCACAGCTCGCCCTGCTGGTGGTGATCATCACCGGGGCCGCTGCGATCGCCGGCGAGCGGCGCGGCGGCACGGCCGCGCTCGTGCTCACCAAGCCGCTCTCGCGCACGTCGTTCGTGTGGTCCAAGGCGCTGGCCAACCTCGTGATCCTGGTCGCGGCCACAGCTATCGGCACGGCGCTCTGCATCGTTGCCACCATCGTGCTGTTCGACGCGCGGCACATCGCCCCGTTCGTCGAGTCGGTGGCCCTGTGGCTGGCGCTGGCGGCGATGTTCGCATGCCTGATGATCTGGCTGTCGGCCGCGATGGACAAACAGGCCGCGGCCGCGGGCGCCGGGATCGCCGTCTACGCGGCCGTCTTCGCGCTCACCGGCTTCCCGGCCATCCGCGAGTGGACGCCCGCCGGCATTCTCGCCGCCAACGACGCCCTGCTCAAAAGCAAGGACATGGCGCTGGGGCGGCCGGTGACGGTCACCCTTCTTCTCGCCGTCGTGTTCCTGATCGCCGCCGCCTGGTCGTTCCGGCGCAAGGAGCTGTAGGCGCCGGCCTCGTTCACGAGCCCCGCTCCTCAGTCACTTCCAACCCCTGCTCGCCGAGCGCCACCGCCACGTCACCCAGTTCGTCCGTGCGCACCACCGGGACGCCGGCCTCCGCCAGTACGTCCAGCGTCTGGGCGTTTGGGTGTCCGTAATCGTTCGGTCCGACTGGTATGACGGCCAGGCGCGGCGCCAGCTCCGCCAGCAGCCCGGCGTCGAACCCTCCCGAGCTGCCGTGGTGCGGCGCCGCGACCACGATGCACTGGGGCAGGTCCAGGTTGTCCAGTACCTGCCCCTCGGTGTCGCCCGGCAGCAACATGTGCCGACCCCCGAGATCGGCGACGACGACGAGCGCATCGTCGTTCTCCTGCTGGTTCTCGTCGACGCCACCGACCGGTGTGCTGGGCAGCACGTGCACGGCCCAGCTGTCGCCTCCGGCGTCCAGCGGCGTCTCGCAACGCCGTACATCGGTCCCTGCGGCTCGGAGCTTCCGCTCGATGTCGTCAAGCGCCGTGGCGCTGCTGCTCGAGCGGTTCTCGGGATCGGGCAGCAGCGCTGCCTTGACGGGGATCTGGCCAATCACATCGGCCAGCCCGCCGACGTGATCGGAGTGTCCGTGGGACAACACGAGCAGGTCGATCTCGTCTACCCCATGCTCTCTCAGCGTGTGCGCGATCGGCTCGGGACCGGCGTCAATGAGCACCGTGGGCCCGCCGGGCACCTGCAGCAGGCTGGCCGCCCCCTCGCCGACGTCGAGGAACGTGAGCGTCGGCCTGTCGGGCGGCCTGACCGGGGCCGGCGACAGCAGAAGCGCCGCCGCGAGCAGCGCCGCGGTCGCGGCTACCAGCGACGGCCAGCGGCGGCGGTCGCGCATGTAAGCCAGCAGACCGCCGCCGGACCGCGTCGCCAGCACTGCCACCACCGCCGCCTCCGCCAGGAGGCCCAGCACGAGCACCAGCCGGAGGGTCACTCCCTGATAGGTGTACACAGCGCCCGGCAGCCCGGCGAACAGGCGCGACACGGCCAGCAGGAACCCGATGAACAGCCCCGCGACCACGTTCAGCGGCGCGGACACCCACTCGCTGACGAACCCGAGCAGCAGGGACAGCATGCCGAGGAACATGATCGGCCCGAGCACGAACCCTCCGAGCGCGTTGGCCGGGATGCTGACCAGCGAGGCCGATCCGAAGGTGAGGATGGAGACGGGTGCCGTCGAGATGCTGGCCGCGGTCGTGACCCCGACCGATTCAGGGAGAGGGCCCGGCAGGAACGCAAGCGCCAGCGTGAGCGGCCGCGCGATGAGCAGCAGTCCGGCGACCGCCGCGAACGAGAGCTGGAAGCTGACGTCGTAGAGGTTGTCCGGGTTCATCGTCAGCAGCCAGGCCGCCGGCGCCAGCCACAGTATCCACCCGTCGCTGGGCCGGGAGGCAAGGACCGCCAGCAGCCCGAGGATGCCCGCGACCCCCGCGCGCACGATCGATGGCGACGCGCCGGTCAGCAGCACGTAGGTCGCCACCAGCGGCAGCAGCATCAGCGTGCGCACCAGCCGGTGGATCCCGAGCAGGGCGAACGCGAACGACCACATGGCGCAGAGCAGCACCACGTTCTCGCCCGACACCGCCATGATGTGGAGCAGACCGCTGGCGCGGAAGGCGTCGGTGGTCTCCTGAGACACGCCTTCGTCGTCGCCGAGGACCATGCCCTGTAGCACTTCGGCCACCGGCGAGCGCACGCCTTTCAGCAGGTGCGAGCGCGAGGCCAGACGCAGGCGGTCGATAAGCCCCTGCAGCCCACCGCGGCGGCCGGTGATGGCAAGGTCGGAGAAGTCCGCCTCCAGAAGTACATGCTCCCCGCGCCTGCGCAGGTACCTCCCGTAGTCGAAGGCGCCTGGCTTGGGCTCGGGCAGCGGCTCGACGCTCACCGAGGGAAGGCGCAGCAGCGCGCCTTCGGTGAGCGGCCCCGTGGGGCGATACCCTAGCGTCCGCCCCTCCTCGAGGCGCAGGCGCAGGTGCGCAGGCTCGCCGGCCGCCGCGCCGGCCACGCCGGTCACCCGGACGGCGAGGGTGACTTGACCGTTCTTCTCCGTCGGCAGGTCGCTCAGGACCGCCGTCATCGGAACGTGGTGGCCGGCATAGGCGGTGAGGGTCGACTGGCCGATGGCCGCCAGCCGTGCGCCGCCGAGAGCCACCCCGGCCACGGCGAACAGGAGCATGAGCGCCCCGGCCACGGCCGGCAGCCGGTGCTCGGCGAGCGAGGTCCGGCCCGGCCACTCTGGTGCGCGCAGGCCAAGGACCAGCCCGCCTGCCGCGAGCAGGGCGGCTGCCGCGAGCAGCGCTACGGACGGCCGCCACGCCAGCGCCAGACACAGGCCGCCACAATACGCCGCAAGCAGCAGATGCGGGGGCGCGAGCGCACGCATGGCCGCCGTCTCAGACCGTGATGGAGTCCTTCATGGCAGCGAACTTGGCGTCGCCGATGCCGGGGACCTCCTTGATCTCGTCGACGGTCTTGAAGCCGCCGTGCTCGGTGCGATAGTCGATGATCTTCTGCGCCGTGGAGGGCCCGACCCCGTCGAGCGCGTCAAGCTCTTCGAGCGAGGCCGTGTTGATGTTCACAGGGGCAGCCGAAGCCGCGGCACTGCCGCCCGCCCCCAGCCCGCCGGACGCGGCGCCGGCCGGAGCCACGCTCACGGCGCCGGCCGCGCCCTTCTCCGGCACCACGATCTGCTGGCCGTCGGTGACCGTGGCGGCCAGGTTGACGGCGGCCAGCTCCGCCTTGCCGGTCGGGCCGCCGGCGATCTCCAGCGCATCGGTGACGCGGGCGCCCGCGGGCAGACGCACCACGCCCGGCGAGCGCACGGCGCCGCACACGTACACGATCACGTCGGGGCTCGAGGACGGCGACGGCGTGGCTGCGAAGCCCCCGCCGCAGGACCCCGCCGCGCCTGGCGCCGCTGAAGAAGCCACCGGCGCCAGGACCACGGCCTGCGCCTCCGACGGGCCGGCGCTCCTGGGCAGCGCCACGTAGCGCACTCCCACCGCGACCACGACGACGGCGACGGCTGCGTAGGCGATGATCTGGCGTCGTGAGAGCTGCACGGCCCACCTCCGGCGCCGCGTGGATGAGGGGAGTGACGGGCGCCGGGGGCGCGTCCGGCGCCCGTCGCAGAGCAGGCTACGCTCGGCCGGGCCGGCGCACATCGCCCCTCAGGGGGGAATCCATGGGGTGACGGACCGGCGCAGCAGGATGACGTTCCTCGAAGCCCGGCGCGGCCTGCGATAGGCTCCGTGCGGAGGTCACCACCGACGACGAGGAGACGGCATGTCGAGCACGGCGATATTCACCGACGACGAGTGGCACGTCCTGCAGTGGGCGGTCACCGACACGATGTCCTATCTCGCAGTGGCCGATCACGGCTTCTGGGACACCTTCAAGGAGGCCAGCGCGGCGGCCAGGTTCATGGCGCACGCCAAGGCCGACGCGACGAGCCCGCTGATCCACGACTTGGCCGGCAGCATCAAGATGGGCCGCGACAAGCAGGTCACGCACGACCTGGCCGATATGGCCGGTGAGGTCTCGAAGCGCGTGCGCGAGGCCAGTGCCCTGGTACAGCAGAAGTCGCCGGCGGACGCCGAGGCCTTCAAGGCCTTCATCCTGGGAGTCGCCAAGGCGACGGCCGAGGCCGCCCATGGAGTCGACGCGCACGAGGCCGCGGCCATCGAGACCCTGGAGGCCGCGCTCGCCTGACGACCGGCGCGGCTCGCGGGGCGCTCGCAGGCGCTTGCCGACCGACCCGCCGCCTACACGGCGGGGGGCAGCTGCGCGGGGAGTGCGCCGCGGAGGCAGGTGAACCCCTCGGGCACCCACCGCCGGTAGCGGCAGCCGAAGCAGTTCACCGCCCCGCCGAGGTGGTCCTCGTCCTCGTCGTCGCGACGGTACTCGCCGCACGCCGCGGCGACGGCGGCGGCCGCGGCGACGTCCTCCTCGCGGTCCAGCGAACCTTCGAAGACCGCGCCGTCCCCGCCGGAGTGCAGCACGGCCATCGCTAGAACGCCCTGAGCGCCCTGCGGTCGACCAGCGTCCACAGCGCCCGTGCCGGGTCGCCGCACGGGGCGACCAGCAGCACCGCCTCGCCGCTCAACAGGACCAGCTTGCCGTCCGTAACGCCGACGTCCACGAGAACGTCGTCGTCCAGAGAACCTTCATCCACCACGCCGTCGACATACTGCGCCACGCGGTCGACTCCCTGCTCCTTGATGCCGCCGACCGTCTGGACGCCGCCGTCGGCGGAGATCCTCAGCTTGCCCTTGAACCGGCCGTCGTCGCCCGAGAGGCGCAGACCGGCGCCGGCGAGGGCGCCGATCACTCCGAGGCCTGTGCCTCCGTGCTCCGAGAGATGGGCGCCTACCTTGGAGGCGACGGCGTAGGCCTCCTCTTTGGTGAAGACACGCTCCTTGGCGCTGCGGCCGAAGGCGACGAGGCCCTCAGGGTCGGTGAGCCGCCCGGGCGCCGCCACACAGAGGCCCGGGTCCGCTGCCTCGACGCTCTCCGCGGCCAGGGTCAGCTGGCACCAGGCGATCGCGGAATCCAGCGCGCCGGCGTGCATCTCGGCAGGGAAGCACATCGAACTGTTGTGCGACGTGTAGGCGATGTCCGGGTGGACCAGGAGCTGATGGCGCGTGACGCGGCCGCAGCGCTCCGCCAGCCCGCCCTCGACCAGGCCGGCGGCGAGCAGTTCGGCCACGTCTCCCGTGCCGCGGCTGTCGATGTCGTCCGTGTCGTCGATGCTGACGAGGATCTCCATGCTGCCGGCTTACCGGACGACGAAGTTGACGAGCTTGCCGGGCACGTAGATCTCCTTGACGACCTGTTTGCCCTCCAGAAAGCGCGCGGCGTTCTCAGCCGCGCGCGCCAGGGCGAGCACGTCCTCCTTCTCCGCGTCCACCGGCACCTGCAGACGCTCGCGCAGCTTGCCGTTCACCTGGACGACGACCGTCACGACCTCGTCGGCGGCGAGCTCGTCGTCCCAGGCGGGCCAGGGCGCGTCCAGCACGTCGTCGTCCCGGCCGAGCAGCTCCCAGACCTCGGCCGCGAGGTGCGGCGCCATGGGACACACCAGCAGGGTGATCGTGCTCACGACCTCGCGCCACTGCGCCAGCGTGAGCGCGCCGCGCGCATTGGACCACACGTCCAGCACCTCGTTCTGCAACTCCATGAGCGCCGAGACGGCGGTGTTGAAGCGGAACGCGTCCAGGTCGCGCGAGACCTTGCGGATGGTCTTGTTGAGCGTGCGCAGGACCTGGCGGCCCTTCTCGGCCTCGGCCTCGTCGGCCGCCACCCCGCTCCCCTGCGTCTCCACGACCTCATTGGCGAGGTTCCAGAAACGCCCGAGGAACCGGTACGTGCCCTGCACGCCGCGGTCGCTCCAGGCGACGCTCTGCTCGAACGGCGCGATGAACAGCTCGTACACGCGCAGCGCGTCTGCACCGTACTTCTCGACGACGCTGTCGGGCGTGATGACGTTGCCCTTGCTCTTGCTCATCTTCTGGCCGTCCTCGGCCTGGATCATGCCCTGATTGCGTAGGCGATAGTAGGGCTCGCCGAAGCTCACGTAGCCTGCGTCCTGCGTCACCTTGCAGAAGAAGCGCGCGTACAGCAGGTGCATCACTGCGTGCTCGGCCCCGCCCACGTACAGGTCGACCGGCAGCCAGTACTCGACCTTGCCCGCGTCGAACGGCGCAGTCTCGTCGTGCGGCGAGGCATAGCGGAAGTGATACCAGCTGGAGCAGGCAAAGGTGTCCATGGTGTCGGTCTCGCGGCGCGCCGGACCCCCGCACTGCGGACAGGTCGTGCGTACCCAGTCCTCCACGCGCGCGAGCGGCGAGCGGCCGTCGTCTGTGGGGTGGAAGTCCTCGAGGTCGGGCAGCAGTACCGGCAACTGGTCCTTGGGCACCGGCACGGTGCCGCACTTCTCGCAGTGGACGATGGGGATCGGCGCGCCCCAGTACCGCTGGCGGCTGATGAGCCAGTCGCGCAGCTTGAAGTTGACCTTCTTGCGCGCGGTGCCGCGCTCGCCGAGCCAGGCGACGATCTGCTCGAACGCCTCACCCGGCGCGGCCATGCCGTCGAACCGGCCGGAGTTCACCATGACGCCGTCGCCGGCGTATGCCTCGTCGAGCGTGCCCTGCGGCCCGCTCGCCGGCGCGATGACCTCGATGATGGGGATCTGGAACCTGGTCGCGAACTGGAAGTCGCGCTCGTCGTGGGCCGGCACCGCCATGATGGCGCCGGTGCCGTAGCCCATGAGCACGTAGTCGCTGATCCAGATAGGGACCGGCGCGTCGTTCACCGGGTTCACGGCGTACGCACCGGTGAAGACGCCGGTCTTCTCCTTGTCGGTGCTCAGCCGCTCGATCTCGCTCTCGCGGCGGGCTCTGTCCTGGTACTCCTTGACCGCCGCCCGATGCTCCTCGTCCGTGAGCTCGTCGACCAGCGGATGCTCCGGCGCCAGCACCATATACGTGGCGCCGAAGAGCGTGTCCGGCCGCGTCGTGAACACCGTGAGCTTGTCGTCGCGGCCCTGCACGCCGAAGTCGACCTCGGCGCCTTCGCTGCGCCCGATCCAGTTGGTCTGCATCAGCTTGATCTGCTCGGGCCAGTCGATGGTCCCGAGGTCGTCGAGCAGGCGCTGCGCGTAGTCGGTGATCCTGAAGTACCACTGCTTGAGGTCCTTCTTGGTCACCAGGTTGCCGCAGCGCCAGCAGCGGCCGTTCTCGACCTGCTCGTTGGCGAGGATCGTCTTGTCGGTCGGGCACCACCACTGCTGCCCCGTCGCCTGGTACGCCAGGCCACGCTCGTACAGGAGCAGGAAGAACCACTGCGTCCAGTGGTAGTAGTCGGGGAAGCAGCTGGTGACCTCGCGTGTCCAGTCGAACGACAGGCCGATCATGTCCATCTGGCGGTGATAGTTGGCGATGTTGCGCTCGGTGGTGATGCGCGGGTGCACGCCCATCTTGATCGCGTAGTTCTCGGCCGGCAGGCCGAACGCGTCCCAGCCCATGGGGTGCAGTACGTTGTGCCCCTGCATGCGCTTGTAGCGCGACACCACGTCGGTGGGCACGTAGTTGCGGCAGTGACCGACGCTGAGCCCGTCGCCGGAGGGATACGGGAAGAAGTCGAGGGCGTAGAACTTGGGCTTGTCGCTCTCGTCGGGCGTGCGGTAGGCGGCCCTCTCCTTCCAGAGGCGCTGCCACTTCTCCTCGATGGTGTGGGGGTCGTAACGTCGGTCCACTTCTGTCCTCTCTCGCGACTGATGGGGCCCGGCCGAAGGCGGCGCAGGCTCCGGCCGATGATTCTACATGAGCCGGCGCGCGTGAGGCTGCGCCGGCGCGCCGCCTCACGGGGAGAACGGCGTGTAGGTGACCACGGTGCGCCCGTCCGGCACGTAGCTCACCGTCGTCACTGCCACGAGCCGCTGCGGTGCGGAGCGGGAGAAGTCGATCAGCTGAAACGTGTAGACCTCGCGCGAGCTCGCCGTCGGCTCTGCTTCTCCGGCCGGCGGGGAGGGTGACGACGCCGCGACGCCGATGGCCTCGTACCCGGACGCGCCGGCAGTGCCGGCGTCCACCTGCACGACTCCGTCGTCCTGGACCACGCCGGCGACGTGGTCGTTGCCGTAGACCGCCAGGAGCTTGGCTCCGGCCGCCTGTGCCGAGGCGATGGTGTCTGCCGCCTGGCGCACGTCGTGGACCATGACGACCGGTGGCCGCGGGTCCGCCAGGCGCCAGGCGGCGTCCAGACGGATGCCGGCGGCCGCAAGGGCGGCCGTGTCGGACGACGTCTCCGGCCGCGCCGACATGGGGTCGGACGCGCCGAGGATGCGCACCCCGGAGACGTCCGCCGTGGTGTCCTCGAGCACCAGGAAGCCGGCGCGGCGGAACACGCGCATCGCCGGCTTGTCCTCGTGGTTGCCTCCGACGAGAAGCACGGGAGACCTTCGAGGGCCGTACACACGCAGGAACAGCTGCGCCTCCTCGGCCGTGCCCCTGTCGGTCAGGTCACCGGCGAAGAGCACCGCGTCCACGGGCTCGCCGTCGCCGGCCGCCAGGCGCGCGGCGGCGCGCACCCCGAACACGTTGTCGTGGATGTCGCTCGCCAGCAAGAGGCGCACCACCTCGGGGCGCTCAGACTGCCGCGGCGCGTTGGTCAACTGGGTGGCCACCGCCTCGAGGCCGGACAGGAAGTCGTCGAGGCGGCTCAGGCGGTCGCCCTGGTCGCCGCCGCCGCTGAGCGCGCGCAGCAGCGGCAGCACGGACGGCACGCGCGACGCCAGCCCCTCGTACTGCACCGAGGGTGCGCGGTCCAGGGTAGCGTAGCTGGCCAGCACGAGGACGCCGCCGAGCAGCAGCGCAGCCGCCGCGCCGCCCGCGGCGCCCCAGACCAGCCGGCGCCGCGTCCGCCAGCCGGCGACCAGGAGTCCGGCGGCGGCGCCGGCCACCAGCAACCAGGGGATCTTGCCCAGGAGATAGCGGCCGAAGGCCTCGCGGGCGCCGCCCTGCAGCTTCGGCAACTGTTGAGCGGCCTCTCCGAGCAGGGCGGTCGTCTGCGCCGGCAACCGGTAGTCCATGGTCACGTCCACCGGAGTGCGGTGCGTGTGCAGTGAGAGCTGGCCGGCGGGGCCGAGCGGCATGATCAGGTAGCCGCCCGGCCAGGCCGGCCGCAACTGGAACGTCACCGAGCCGGTAGAGACCCGGTAGCTCCCTGCGGCCTGCAGTTCGAGCACGGCGGCGACCACGACCACCACGAGCAGCACGCGCAGCGCCACGGCGGCCATACGCGCCGTCCCGCGCCGCCGCGACAAGGACGACGAGCCTCCTTGGCCCGTCGCCTTCTCGCCCGGCCCATTTTCGTTCGTCACACGACCCTCTTCCTCCGCTCTCGAGTCCACTCTGACTAGCCTACCCACGCCGAGCGCGTCAGGTTGCCGGACAAGGCGGGTATGCTATTATTTCAAGCCTGCCGACACTGTCGGCACCCCTTCGGTGGGGGTATAGCTCAGCTGGGAGAGCGTCTGGCTGGCAGCCAGAAGGTCAGCGGTTCGAGCCCGCTTACCTCCACCAAATTCCAGCCCGGCGGTGTGCTTCCTCAAGACACACACGGCGTCGTCTTGCTTCCCCAACGTCGCTCGTCGCGAGCACCTCCCAGAGCTCCCCGCCACGGCGTTTCACGTCTCGCCGGCCGGGAACGGTCGTCTGTACGGGCCGCACCCGCGAACACGCAGGGAGGGCTCGAATCTCCCCACGATCCAAAGGTGAGAGTCATGTGCTTCGAGTACTACGAGCGGATGGAGCGCCTCGAGCAACAGCGCAGGCGCGGACTGCTCGACCAGCACCAGGACCAGACGCAGACCAGGAAGGACCGCGAGAGCGCGACGCTCGAGCGGCTCGACTGGCCCACCCCGGAAGAACCGGCCCGGACCCTGGACGAGAAGGTCCCGGCCTGAGCAGGCGCGGCGGCCCGCCATGGACCGGTGGGCCGCCGCGATCCCAGCCCTCCGCCTAGCGGGTCGTGATCTGCCGAGGTGCCGGTCGCGTTCGGGTCGGGGCTCCGCGCCGCCATTGTAGAGACCGTGCCACGAGTCGTCCCCGTGGTGAAGCTGGTCGTCGCTGAGCCTCTCGCATCCGTGTCGGTGCGCGTCGCAGAGAAGGCGCCACCCTTGCCCTTCCTGCTAATCTGATAGAAGAGCGTTATCCGTCCTGGCAACACTTCGCCGTCCACGCGCGCGGGACAGCGGTCGTCCCGATCCCGGTGCGGCCCGCGCGAGGCTTCTGTAGACTCGGGCCGTGACCAGGCAGACCTCTCCCCTCGCGCTCTCCGTGCTCGTCTTCCTCGCCGGCATCGGGTCCATGGCGACGGAGATCTGCGCGTCCCGTCTCCTCGCCCCGTACTACGGCTCGTCCACCGTGGTGTGGGCCAACATCATCGGCCTGATTCTCGCGTCGCTCTCAGCGGGTTACTGGCTGGGCGGCCGGGTCGCCGACAGGCACCCCTCCCCACAGCTCCTGGCCGTCGTTGTGCTCGCGGCGGCGGCCTGGGTGGCTGCGATCCCGTTCGTGGCGCGGCCGTTCCTCGACCTCTCCATCAAGGGTATCGAGACGCTCTCCACGGGGTCGGTCGTCGGGTCCTTCGCCGCCTCGCTGGCGCTGTTCGCGCCGCCGGTGGTGCTGCTCGGCATCGTGACGCCGTTCGCCATCCGGCTTTCGGCGACGGGCGTCGCGGACGCCGGGCGCGTCGCCGGCCGGGTGTTCGCGCTCTCGACGGCCGGCAGCCTCGTCGGGACGTTCGTGCCGGCGCTCATCACCATCCCGCTCATCGGCACGCAGCGCACGCTCATCGGGGCGGCGCTGATCATCGCCCTCGCCGCCTTCCCGCTACTCGCCGGGCGACGCCTCGCCGGCGGTCTGGTCGTGGCCGGCCTGCTCGCCGCCCTGCTCGCGCTGCCCCCGGCCGTCGTCAAGGCCCAGGCGGGGCTGCTCCACGAGGAGGAGTCGCGGTACCAGTTCATCCAGGTGGTGCAGGACGGCGGGGCCCGCTACCTCTACCTCAACGAGGGCTACGCGATCCACTCGGTGTGGCGACCGGCGACGGTCCTCACCGGCGGCGAGTGGGACATGTTCCTCACCGCGCCGCCCCTGCTCGGGCGGCCGGCAGCACGCGTGGCGATCCTCGGCAACGCCGCCGGCACCACCGCCCGTGCCTACGGTGTCTACTACCCGCGGGCGCGCATCGACGGCGTCGAACTGGACCCGGCGGTCAGCGCCGCCGGCCGCCGCTGGTTCGGCCTCGGCGACAACCCGCGGCTCTCCGTCCACACCGCGGACGCGCGACCGTACCTGGCCTCCTCGGGCGCGCGCTACGACCTCATCCTCATCGACGCCTACCGTCAGCCCTACGTGCCGTTCTACCTGGCGACGCGCGAGTTCTTCCGGCTCTGCCGGCAGCGCCTCGCGCCCGGCGGCATCGTCTGCCTCAACGTCTCCACGGTCCCCGGCGACCACCGCCTGGCGGAGGGCATCGCCGGCACCCTGCGCACACAGTTCCCGCAGGTCCTCACCTGGCAAGCGCTGCGCTTCAACCAGTTCGTCGTGGGCCTGACGGCGCCGCTCTCACGGGCGCAGATCGGCGCCCGCCTGGCCTCGGCGCCGGCCGACCTCCTGCCCGACACGCGGCTCTTCGCCGCGGACTTTCATCAGGCTGCTCCGGCGGCGGTCCCGTGGACCGACGACCGCTGCCCCGTCGAGTGGGTCACCGACCGCATGATCGCCGCCTACGCCGTTCGCGGGCAGGCGACCTCCGAGGACCTCCTGCCGACGGCCCCGACCAACCCCTGACGGCGGAAGCCTCCCCGGCCGTCGCGGCCGTCTCGCGGCGCTTCTTTCTGACCCGCCAGCCCCACTTTTCCGGGTTTAGCGGCACCCCCTCCCGGAAACGCTAGCGTCACAGCAATCAGGGGCCCGCGAGGCTGTGCAACTCGTTCCGTGGAGGAGGCGCTTATGGAGGACAAGCCGCAGTTCCGTGTCGACTACGAGGCGACGACCGAGGAAGTCGGCATCGTGATCCTCGAGGGTGAGATCGACATCTACTCCGCGCCGGAGTTCAAAGAAGTCCTGGTCAACGGTATCGAAGGCGGCGCGAAGCGGGTGATCGTCGACCTCTCCGAAGTCACGTTCATCGACTCCACCGCATTGGGCGTCCTCGTCAGTGGCGCGAAGCGCGTGCGGCCACGAAACGGCAACCTCGACATCGTCTGCACTGACGAGAACATCATCCGCATCTTCGAGATCACGGGTCTCGATCGCATCTTCGGGATCTTCCCGAGTCGCGTCGAGGCATTGAAGGCGGCGTCCGACTGAGAGAGGAACGCCGGAGCGCAGGCAAGTGGCGGCGCCCGAGGGCCACGGGGCGATCGCCGGGGGCGATCACATGGAGTGCCGCGGCACAAGAGCGCTACGGGGCAACAGACTCCACGACGTGGCCGACGCCATGCTGAAGACCAAGACATATGGAGCGGGACGGATCTGCATGGTCGACGGGTGCGGGACCCGTCTCTCGGCGTACAACCCATCCAGCGTGTGCGCGCTGCACGGCGGCTCGTGGCAGGAGGAGTACCACCGCACCACGCGCAAGGCCACCCAGCGTGAAGAGGTCACGCGCCACTGTGCGTTCGAGCAGTGCGGCCGTGAGTTCGCCACCACGAACCCCGCAAAGAAGTACTGCAGTGACGCCTGCCGCATGAAGGCTTTCCAGGCTCGCGTGATGGAAGCCAAACGTGCCGGCGAGGATGTCGTGGCCGTACGCCGCGCCAGCTGACACCGAGCTGACCGCCGCCCTCGGGCCGCGAAAGACGCTCCCGGGCCACCCCCAGGCCCGGACAGCAAGGCCTAGCCGGCGACCGGCTGGAACACCGGCGGGATCACGGGCAGCCGCCCGCCGGCCACACTGTCCATCGCCGCGTCGACCGTCTCGAAGACGGGCACCACGTTGGGCAGGCCCACGATGGCCAGGACTCGGCGCACCTGCCCCGACGGGTGCACCAGCAACAGTTCGCGGCGTTTGGCGCGCTGCGTGGCCCACAGCCGCACCAGGAACCCGATGAAGCTGGAATCGACGAACGTGGTGTCCGCCAGGTCGATCACCAGGTGGTCCTGGTGATAGAGGGGGCCCAGCGTGCGCCGCAGAAAGCGGTCGATCTCCGGCACCGTGTCGAGGTCGAACTCCCCCGCCAGTTCAAGGATCGGCGGGCGGTCGTCCCGGACGGCGGATACTCGCAGGCGCGCCTTGCGGGCGCGTTTCTCGCGCGGCTCGACGACACGACGCACCACGGCCCTACCTCCCCCGGCAGGCACGGCAGGCCGAGGGCGCGAACTACCCCGTCCTGCTGTGCGGTGATCACGACGCAGACGTCCCGGGCGGGACGTTGCAGCGACGCTAGGACCTCGAAGACGGGAAGTAAAGGGTTGAGCCGGGAGGTTCGAGAGGTTCCCGCGTCACGCTCTAGGCCAGGCTGAACGATACCCGACGCGACTCCAGCGCCGCTCGAGACGGTATGAAGCGTGACTTGAGGGTTCGCCCCGAACCGGCGGCGAGGCCCTCAAGCCTGGCCGGTGCGAGCCTGCGCCTTGAGCTTCTTATACTGCGGCTCGCGCTCCTTGAG
Source organism: uncultured Thermoleophilia bacterium (assembly GCA_963775255.1). Lineage (GTDB taxonomy): Bacteria > Actinomycetota > Thermoleophilia > UBA2241 > UBA2241 > CAIXSE01. The sequence goes on from CAVZIA010000004.1 coordinate 444,638, forward strand.
CACTGTGAGCACCGGGCTGGCGATGAAGATCGAGGAGTACGCGCCGGACAGGATGCCCACCAGCAGCGCGAAGGCGAAGTCCTGCAGCGTGCTGCCGCCGAACAGCAGCAGGCAGACGACCGGCAGCAGGGTGATCAACGATGTGTTGATCGACCGCGTCAGAGTCTCCCAGATGGACAGGTTGACCATGTCGCCGTAGGGGATGCGGTTGAAGCGCGGCTCGTTCTCGCGGATACGGTCGTAGACGATCACCGTGTCGTAGAGCGAGTAACCGAGGATGGTGAGCACGGCGGCGATGGTCGCCGTCGTCACCTCCCTGCCCGTGAGCGCGTAGACGCCTATCACGATGAGCAGGTCGTGGATCTCAGCCGAGATGGCTCCGACGGCGAACTTCCACTGGAAGCGGAACGTGACGTAGATCAGGATCAGCACGAGGGCAAGTGCCACCGCCTTGAGCGACGAATTGACCACCTGCTTGCCGAACGAGGCGCTCACGGTCTCGAGGTTCCAGACCTCCTTGCCGTCGGCGCTGGCGATGCCGAACTGCTTGGAGAGCGTCTGCTTGAGCGCCACCTGCTGGTCACTGCTGAGGACGTTCGTCTGGATCTGGTAGCCCGTCCGCCCCGAGTTGGCGATATTGGCGCTCTGCTGGATCTGCGCGTCAGAGTAGCCCGCCTGGGAGACGACGTCGCGCACCTGCGCCAGCGTGGGGTTCTGTTCGAAGGCGGCGGAGATGCGCGTGCCTTCCTTGAACTCCAGCCCGTAGTTGAGGCCCTGCACCGGGTTGCCGCTACCTCTGATGAACAGGCTGGCGAGGCCGGCGATGATGATGATGCCGGAGATGGCGAACCACCACGTCTTGTGGCTCATGTAGTCGAACTTGTAGATGCCGCGGAAGAACCTCACCCTGTCATCTCCGCTTCTTGCGCTTGCGGTTGGTGGATGGACGGCGGCCACCCTGACCACGTTGCGCGCCCCTGGCGGGAGCGGAGGCGCCGGGGCCGTCGGCGGCAGGGGCCGGGACTGCTTCGCCCGCCGGCGCGGTCGTGCGCCGCCGGCGCGAGGCAGCCGCGCGCGTGTCGCCCATCACCGCGGTCTCGATGTCGATCTGGCCGGCCTTGACGCCCATGAAGGACGGCTTGTTGAAGAAGGCGAATCCGGCGAGCACGCCCAGCATGGCCCGGGTGAAGAGCACAGCGGTGAGCATGCTGACGATGACGCCGACGATGAGCGTGAAGGCGAAGCCCTTGGGACCGGCGGTGGCGAACAGGAACAGCACCAGCGCCGTGAGCATGGTGAGCACGTTGGCGTCGAGGATGGTACGGAAGCCGCGGGCGTACCCGGAGCTGACTGCGGAGCGCACGGTCTTGCCGCGGCGCACTTCTTCCTTGATGCGCTCGAAGATGACCACATTGGCGTCGGCGGCCACACCGATGGTGAGGATCATGCCGGCGATGCCGGGCAGCGTGAGCGTGACGGGGATCAGGTTGAACAGACCCCAGAGCAGGATCGCGTACACGATGAGCGCGAGGTCCGCGACGAGGCCGAGGAAGCGGTAGTACAGCAGCATGTAGAGCAGGACGATGCCGAGACCGACGGCCCCGGCGATGAGACCCTGGTTGAGGGAGTCCTTGCCGAGGGTGGCGGAGACCTCCTGCTGGTAGGCGATGTCCAGCCTGACCGGCAGCGCGCCGAGGTTGAGGTAGAAGGCGAGATCCTTGGCCTCGGCGGTCGTCATGCTGCCGCCGCTGATCTCGGCGCTGCCGCTGATGCCGTCGCGCAGGTCCGGCTTGGTGTAGTCGATCATCGGGTCCGAGATGAGCACGTTGTCGTACACGATGGAGAAGGTCTGCGGCGTCTGCTTCAGCAGGCCCGTCCGGTAGAGATCGCGCGTGATCTCCTGGAACGTCTTGCTGCCGTCGCTCGTGAAGTCGATGGAGACGCTGGGTTTGCCGTCCTGGCCGAACCCGGCGGTGGCGCTCTTGACGGCGTCGCCCTTCATCGCCGGTGGCATGGCGTAGATGTACCATGCCTCCGCCGTGTTGCCGTTCGTGTCCGGCGGGGCGCTCACAAGGGTGTGCTTGTCGGTGGTGCCTTCCTTGGACAACGCGGCGATCTCCGCGGCGCTCGCGCCCTGGCTCTTCAGCTCCTTGAGCGCGGCCTCCTTGCTTGCGACAGGGCCGACCGGCCGCGCCGTGGGGTCGTCCCTGAAGAACTCAAGCTGGGCCGTCTTGCCGATCTTGTCGAGGGCCTGCTGCACGTCGGTGATGCCGGGGAGGGCCACCGAGATCTGGTCGGTGCCCTGGCGCTGGATCTGCGACTCGGTGACGCCGAGGCTGTTGACGCGCTTGTCCAGGATGGTGACGGTCTGGTCCATCTGCTGGCTCGTCGGCTGTTCGCCGGTGGCGGTCTTCGCGGAGTAGACCACCTGCAGACCGCCCTGGAGGTCGAGACCCAGAAGGGTCTTGGCGCCCGGTGGGACGATCCAGTAGACGGAGGCGGCCACGAGCACGGCCATCATCGCGAGGATGATCCAGTTGTTACGGCGCACGAAGGCGGCGTACATCGCGATGGCGATGGCCGCTGCCCAGATGACCCATGTGATGGTCTGCGTCACGAGTGCTTCAGTACCTCAGCTTGCTGGCAACGGCGGTAGAGCGTACCGGACCCACGCAGGCGCCGCAACTTGCGGTCGCGCAGAGAGACGCTCGGCTCGCCGCAGGCGTTCAGCGGTCTCAGCGGTCCTTGAGGAAGCTCGGGATGTCGAGGACGTCGTCGTCCACGTCGAAGCGAGGCTTGCTCTCTTCCGCGAACAGGGGTGTGCCCTTGGGCTCGCGCTCCGGGGTGGCCTCCTCCCGGACGGGCTGCTGGCCGTCCGCCGGCCGGTCGAAACCGGTAGCGATGACGGTCACGCGCACCTCGTCGCCCAGCGACGGGTCGATGACGGCGCCGAAGATGATGTTGCAGTCGGCGTCTGCCGCGCTGCTGATGATCTCCGCGGCCTCGTTGATCTCGAACAGCCCCAGGTCGTTGCCGCCCGTGATGTTGAGCAGGATGCCACGGGCGCCCTCGACGCTGGCCTCGAGGAGCGGCGAGCTGACCGCCGCCCGCGCAGCCTCTACGGCGCGGTTCTCGCCGCCGGCCACTCCGATGCCCATGAGCGCCGAACCGGCGTCCTTCATGATGGTGCGCACGTCGGCGAAGTCCAGATTGATGAGGCCGGGCACCGTGATGAGGTCGGTGATGCCCTGCACGCCCTGGCGCAGCACGTCGTCGGCGACCTTGAAGGCCTCGATGACAGACGTACGCCGCTCGACCACCTGCAGCAGACGGTCGTTCGGGATGACGATGAGCGTGTCGACCTTGTCGCTCAGACTGTCGATGCCGTCGGAGGCCTGGCGTGCCCGGCGCTTGCCCTCGAAGGCGAACGGCCGGGTCACGACACCGACGGTGAGCGCCGAGAGCTCTTTGGCCAGCTCGGCGATGACCGGGGCGGCCCCCGTGCCGGTGCCGCCGCCCTTGCCGGCGGTGACGAAGATCATGTCCGCGCCCTTGAGCGCGTCGCGCAGTTCGTCCTTGCTCTCCATCGCCGCCTGGTAGCCGATGGTGGGGTTGGCGCCGGCGCCAAGGCCGCGGGTGATCTTGCTGCCGATGTGGATCTTGACGTCGGCGTCGCACATCTGCAGCGCCTGCGCGTCGGTGTTGACGGCGATGAACTCGACCCCGCGGAGGCCGGCGTCGACCATGCGATTGACGGCATTCGTACCGCCGCCGCCGACACCCACTACCTTGATGACGGCGAGATAGTTCGCGGACGCGTCGATCATCGTTCTGACCCTCCTGTGCTGGTCGAGACTCGCCGTCGAGACGCCTGGCGAACCCTCAAGCCCTGCTTGAGTGTTACTCGAATGGTACGCATGAGTCCGGAGAAACCACCCTTTTTGCAGGGATTCTTAACATGCTCAAACGGCCGGGCGAAGCTGGATGCCCGACCTTCGCCCTACCTTACCCACGGCCTCAGGGAGTGTCAAACAACTTGCCTGCATAACGGGCAAAAAGAGGCGCCTCGACCTCGACTTGAGGACGGCCTCGACCACTGCTCGAATGCCGCTCGTCACTTGAGCACCGGCTTGGCCAGGGTCCGGTCCGGGATGGATACGTCGATCTGCGTGCAGGTCTTGCCCGCCTTGTCGTACTCGGCCAGCACGGTGCGCAGCGCGACCGTCTTGGCCAGGGTGCGTTGCGCGTCGCCCCAGGTCGCGACCGGGCCGTCCGAAAAGCGCAGGGTGATCTGGCCGCCGTCGTCTTCCACGGCGGCCAGCCGGCGCCGGTAGGACCCGGGCAGCGCCGTGATGACCCGGAGCATCCCGGCTGTGGCGGCGGCGCCGGCCGAGCTTCCCTCACGCAGACGCCCGGACACGGAGATCCGCGGCAGGGAGAGGACCGCGCCGGGCGGGCCGGCGACGAGGCGGGCGCTGAGCCCGCCGGCCGCGGAGACGGCCTCAGCGGCAGCCGTCGCCGTCGCGCCCGCGCTGGTGTCGGAACTGGTGACGCCCGCAACGGCGGTCGCTGAAGGGCTTGGAGAAGCCGCGGCCGACTTGGCGGACTTCGCCGTGCCGCGGAGCTGGTCCGCGGCGTCCGCGGCGGTGCAGATCACGAAGCCGTCCTCGTCCAGCACGTACCAGCGACTGCCGGCCAGGGCGTAGGCCGCCGGCACGTACTCCGTGACGCGCACGGCGAGCGTGCTGGGGAAGTCGCGATCGACGGTAACGGCGCGCACGAACGACAGCGGCTTGAGCGTCGTACGCACGTCGGAGGCGGTGACCGTGAAGAGGTTGTCGCCGACGTACGTCCGCTGCAGCAGTCGCAGAGTCTTCTTCGCCGGGACCAGGTGCGTGCCGCTCACCCGCACCGCGGAGACGGCGAACGACGACGAACTGCGCCCCCAGGCGTAGACGACGGTCGGGAGCCCAAGGATGGCGAGCGTGAGCAGCAAGGTGGGAAGCAGGCGGAACCGCGGGCGGCTCGCCCCACGTGCCCTCGTCATACGCCGGACCTCGTTCGGGGGTGGGAGACTACCCCTGACTCTTCGGCGCCGCAGGCTCTTCCCCTTGCCCGGCGAGCGTCGCCAGGAGCTGCTCGCCGGCGCGGAACACGTCTCCGGCCCCGAGCGTGAGCACCAGGTCGCCGGGGCGCACGCGAGGCGCCAGCCGCGCCACCACGTCGGACAGGCGCGGCAGGAACGAGACCGGCCCGCCGGGGCGTTCCGTGAGGTAGGCGTCGACGATGAGCTTGCCGCTCACGCCGGGCTCCGGCTCCTCGCGGGCCGGGAAGATCTCGGTGACGATGGCCTCGTCGGCCAGTGTGAGCGCTCGCCCGAACTCGCGCTGCAGGTAGCGGGTGCGCGAGTAGAGGTGCGGCTGGAACACGGCGATGACGCGCTCGTGGTCGCCCTTCATCGCCGCGGTCAGGGTGGCTGCGATCTCCGTGGGGTGGTGGGCGTAGTCGTCGACGACAAGCACCCCGCCGACCTCGCCGATGCGCTGGAAGCGGCGCGCGGCGCCGCTGAACGTGAGCAGGTGCGGCGCCGCGTCCCGGGGTTCGACGCCCGCGTGGCGCAGGACGGCGAGCGCCGTGAGCGCGTTGAGGACGTTGTGCTCGCCCGGCACATGAAGCTCGATCCGGGCGAGCTCCACACCGTCCGCGCCGTGCACCGTGAAGGCGCTGCCCAGGTCGTCGACGCGCTGCACAGTGGCCTGCAGGTCTCCCGCGCCGATACCGACGGTCACGACCGGCGCCGGCGTCTCGGAGGCCAGAGCCTCCCCTCCGCTCCCCGTCACCACGACGAGCAGGCCGTCCTCGGGCAGCAGGGCCACGAAGCGCCGGAACACGTCGTGCACGTCGTCCAGGCAGCCGTAGTTGGCGTGATGATCGAGCTCCACGTTGCTGACGATGGCGACCTCCGGCCGCAGGAACAGCAGGCTCCCATCGCTCTCGTCGGCCTCGGCCACCAGCCACTCTCCCCGGCCGACGCCGGCGTTCGAGCCGATGTCGTTGAGCTCGCCGCCGACGAGGAAGGTGGGGTCCATGCCGGCCTGGCGCAGCACGTGGGAGATCATGGAGGACGTGGTGGTCTTGCCGTGGGTGCCGGCGACGGCGATGCCCCGGCGCAGTTCCATGATGCGCGCGAGCATCTCCGCGCGCCGCAGGATGGGCAGGCCGGCGGCGCGCGCAGCACGCACCTCGGGGTTGGCGTCGTTGATCGCCGACGACGTGACCACCACGGCGGCGTCGCCCAGGTTGGCGGCGTCGTGGCCGATCGTCACCGGCACACCGGACTCGATGAGGTGCCGGGTGTAGCGGGAGGCCTTGAGGTCCGAGCCGCGCACGTTCACGCCCAGCTCGTGGAGCACGGCGGCGATGCCGCTCATGCCGGCGCCGCCGATGCCCACGAAGTGGACCGGCTGCGGGAAGTCTCTGGCGGCGTCGTTCATGGTGCCCTTCGTCGTTTGTCGGTCATCACGTCTTCGATCTGGTCGGCCACACGCTGCGCGGCGTCCGGCCGGCCCAGCGCGGCGCTCGCGGACGCCATGGCGGCGAGACGCGCACGGTCGCCCAGAAGCTCCGCGACCAGCTGCGCCAGCACCTCGCCGCCGAGCTCGGCGTCGTCCACAAGGAGTGCTGCTCCGCCGGAGACCATCTCCTGCGCGTTCTTGCGCTGGTGGTCGGCGGTGGCGTACGGGTACGGCACCAGGATCGCCGGCTTGCCGAGCGCGGCGAGCTCGGCGACGGAGCCTCCCGAGCGCGCCACGATCAGGTCGGCCGCCGCCATGGCCGCGGCCAGGCTGTCAGTGTACGGGACCAGCCGATAGCGCTCAAACCGCTCGCCGCGGGCTCCGAGGTCTCCGCGGACCTGCGCCTCGTTCCTGGGACCGCAGACGTGCACGAGCTGGAAGCCGAGCTCCTTGCCGCCGAAGGCGTCCACGCAGGCGCGGTTGATGCTCTGCGCCCCCTGACTGCCGCCGAAGGCGAGGACCACCGGCAGGTCGGGGCTCAGGCCGAAGGCCTCGCGCCCCTCGTCCGGCGTCGCCGTGAGCTGCGCCGGCGCCAGCGGCCGCCCCGTGACGACGTAGCGGGGCGGCCGGAGCCCCTCGATCGGGAAGCTGAGACAGAAGCGTCTGACGAACGGCCTGAGCAGCCGGTTGGCGACGCCCAGGTGGGCGTCGGCCTCCAGCGCCAGGCCGGGCACGCCGCTCACGGCGGCCACTGCGACCACCGGCCCGCTGGCGAAGCCGCCGCCGCCGACGGCCACGTCCGGCCGCGCCTCCTTGAGGATGCGCCGGACGCGCGGCACGGCGGCGCCCAGCAGTCCGAACGTCTTCGCGTAGGCGCGCACGTCCACGCGCCGCTCGAAGCCCTTGAGCTCGAGCGCGCGGGTGGTGTACTGCTTGCCGACGCGCTCGACCTGGGACGGCGTGGTGACGACGACGACGCGCGCGCCGCGCGCCTCCGCCTCAGCCGCGACGGCGAGCGCCGGCTGCAGGTGACCTCCGGTCCCCCCCGCCGCCAGCAGCACGGTCGCGCCGCTGAGTACTGACGCCAATGTGGCTCCTCCGGTTGGTGCTGATGTTGAGCATGACGCCGAGGCCGGCCAGCACCACCAGCATGCTCGTACCGCCGAGCGAGACCAGCGGCAGCGGCACACCGGTCAGCGGCAGAACGCCGAGCGCGGCCCCGACGTTGATGCACGCCTGCCCGACGATGATGGCGGTGATGCCGGTGGCCAGCAGCTTGCCGAACAGGTCCTTGCAGTTGAGTGCGACGCGGAAGCACATCCACGCCAGCGCCGCGTAGAGCGCCAGCAGCACGAGCAGTCCGATGAGCCCCAGTTCTTCGCCGATGATCCCGGTGATCATGTCGGTGCCCTGCTCGGGCAGGAACCCGAACTTCTGCACGGAGTTGCCGAGCCCCACGCCGAACACACGCCCGGAGGCGATCGAGATGAGCGACTGCGTGGCCTGGTAACCGCTGCCCTGCTGGTCTTTCCACGGGTCGAAGAAGGTGACCAGCCGCTGCAGGCGGTAGGGCTCGACGGCGATGAGGGTGAGGACGGCGAAGACGCCTACGAGCGCCAGACCGAAGAGGTAGCGCAGCGGGGCGCCGGCGGCGATGAGCACGGCCACCACGGCCCCGACGAGCACGAGCGTCGTGCCCAGGTCCGGCTCGAGCATGATCAGGCCGGCCGCCGGCAAGATGGTGATGGCGGCGAGTCGCAGGAAGCCCCTCAGGGTGGTGACCTCCCAGGGGCGGCGCACGATGAGCGCTGCCACGAGGATCACCATGGCGATCTTGGCGAGCTCGCTGGGCTGTACTCCCTGCCCGCCGAGATAGATCCAGCGGCGGGCGCCGTTGATGACGCTGCCCACGCCGGGCACGAGGACGAGCAGCAGGCCGCCGACGGCCAGCCCCGCGATCGGGACGGCGGTCTTGCGGAACCAGGCGTAGTCGACGCGTGACAGCAGGTACATGGCGACCACACCGATGGCGACCCAGACCACCTGGCGGCCGAAGAAGTAGAAACTGCTGCCGTGCTGGAAGTACGCCTCCGCCGACGAGGCGCTGTAGGCCATGACGAGGCCGTAGACGACGAGCAGGAAGGTGACGAGCATCAGGCCGCGGCGCTCGGCGACCCCCGGCCCCAGGACCGCCGGGGAGGGCTTGCGATGGCGGTCGCTGCGGCGTACCGACGGACCCTCATCGCGGCTCTGGTCGCGGGACTTGGAGCGGGACGTCCGGCGCGCGGCGGCGGCACTCCGCCGCTCGGCAGAGCGGCGCTCGCCGGAGCGGCGCTCCTTTGCCGGAGCCCCGCCGGCGTTGCCACGCCGCTCCGAGGCCCGCCGGTCGGCGCCCGAACGCGTACGCTGCGGACCGTCCCCGACCCAGTCGAGGTGGTCCAGATCGACGTGTTCGGCCCCGCGACCGGACGACCTCACGTGGCCTCAGCTCCCTGTGCTCAGCTCGCTTACCAGCTTGAGGAATTGTTCGCCGCGCTGCTCGTAGTCCCTGTACTGGTCCCAGCTCGCGCAAGCCGGGCTGAGGAGCACGACGTCTCCAGGCTCGGCCTCGGCGTGGGCGGCCTTGACCGCGGTCGCGAGGTCGCCGCAGACCACGTACGGCGTGGCGCTCTCCCCGGCCGCGGCTCTGCGGGCGGCGAACGCCGCCTCCAGCCGCGGCGCCGTCTCGCCGATGAGCAACACTTCGCGCACCCGGCCCTCGCTGGCGGCGGCAAGCCCGTCGTACTCAGCGCCCTTGTCGTAGCCGCCGAGGATGAGGTGCACGCCGCCGGAGTACGCCGTCAGCGCCTTAAGGGTTGCATCGACGTTGGTCGCCTTGGAGTCGTTGACGTAGGTGACCCCGTCCACGACAGGGCCGACCTGCAGACGGTGCGGCACTCCGGCGAAGGTGCGCAGCGCGTCGGCCGCGGCGCCGACGGGAACGCCGGCGGCGCAGGCGGCCGCGGCGGCGGCCAGCGAGTTCTGCACGTTGTGGTCGCCGCGCAGGGCCAGCTGGTCCTTGCGGCAGAGCCGGCGGAGCTCTTTGTGCACGCGCACCCAGAGCACGTCGTCGCTGCCGACGCCGGCCACCAGGTCCTCCCCGCCGGGTCCCGCGGTGCGGGCCGGCTCGGCGGAGAACCAGGCCCTCGGAGCCGCGCCGGTCAGACGCCCGGCGGCGAGCTCGAGCAGGATGCCGTCGTCGTCGGCGCACAGCAAGGCGATGTCGTCCGCGGTCTGACGCTCGAAGATGCGCAGCTTGGCGGCCACGTACGCACGGTAGGTGCCGTGACGGTCGAGGTGGTCCTCGGTGAGGTTGAGGAGCACGGCCACCGCCGGCCGGAAGCGCTCGATGTGCTCGAGCTGGAAGCTGGAGAGCTCGGCGACTACGGTGGCGTCCTCCGCCACCTCACCGGGCATGGCCGCCAGCGCGTAGCCCACGTTGCCGCCCACGGCCACCGGCAGCTTCGCGCGGCGGAAGATCTCGCCGGTCAACTCCGTCGTCGTGGTCTTCCCGTTGGTGCCGGTGATGCCCACGACCGGGTTGGGCAGGAAGCGGCAGGCGAACTCGACCTCGCTCCAGAGCGGGACGCCGCGGCGGAGAGCCTCCTGCACCGCGGCGCTGGTGTCCGGGACGCCGGGGCTCTTGACCAGCAGGCCGGCGTCCTCGGGCAGCACGGCCGCCGGCCCGGTGAGCACCTCGACGCCGGCGGCCTCGAGCACCTGCACGGTGTCGTCCTGCGGCGCGGCGCCCTCGTCGAGGGCGACGACCCGCGCCGCCGGCAGTTCACGCCGCGCCAGAAGCGCCGCGGGCCTGCCGCTCCTTCGCAGGCCGAGCACGGCGAGGCAGCGCACGTCCGAGAGCTCCACAGGGTCTCCTCTAGAAGGTCGCGTAGTACGCCGCGAAGCCGGCGCCGGCGAAGATGGCGGCGATGATCCAGAAGCGCACGATGATCTTGGTCTCGGACCACGCCTTGAGCTCGAAGTGGTGATGTAGCGGCGCCATGAGCAGCACCCGCCGGTGGAACAGCTTGAACGAGATGACCTGGGCGGCCACGGACCCCGCCTCCAGCACGAACAGGCCCCCGATGATGAGCAGCGCGAGCTCGGTGCGCGTCATCACGGCCATGCCGGCGATGGCTCCGCCCAGTCCCAGCGAGCCGGTGTCCCCCATGAACACGTCCGCAGGGAAGGTGTTGTACCAGAGAAATCCGAGGGCGGCGCCGCCCACACAGCCGGCTACGACCATGAGGTCGGTGATCCCGGGGTCCATGGTGTTGCGCCCGATGATGAAGGCGATGCCGGCGAGCGCCACGAGCACGATCGCCGAGGCTCCGGCCGCGAGGCCGTCGAGGCCGTCGGTGAGGTTGACCGCGTTGGAGAACCCCGCCAGCGTGAGGAAGATCAGAGCGTAGAACCCGACCTGCCCCAGCTCGAGCTTGAACGAGGTGAACGGCACGTCCACGGCCGTCGTGACGCCCACGAAGTGCAGGGCGACGAACCCGATGAACAACGACAACACCAACTGCAGAAGGAGCTTGTAGCGCGCCGAGAGCCCGAGCGAGCGCTTGCGCACGATCTTGATCCAGTCGTCGGCGAAGCCGATGGCCGCGTTACCCATCGCGGCGACGAACACCGTCAGTGACGCCACGGAGAACTTGCTGAACACGAGGTAGGAGACGAGGACGGCGAACCAGATGAGCATGCCGCCCATGGTCGGGGTGCCTTCTTTGGTCTTGTGGGCCTCGGGCCCCTCCTCGCGGATGTTCTGGCCGAACTCGTTGGCGCGCAACCAACGGACGAAGGCCGGTCCGATCACGAGGACCAGCACCATGGCCACCACGCTGGCGCCCATGGCCCTAAGCACGAGGCGCCTCCTCCCCGGCGAGTGCCTCGGCCACACGCTCCATGCGCATGAGGCGGGAGGCCTTGACCAGGACGGCGCTGCCCGGCGGCACGGCCTTGGACAGCGCCTCGAGGCACTCGTCCACGCCGGCGAACCAGCGCTCGCCGGGCGCGCCCGTGAGGTAGTCGCGCGCCAGGTCGCCGACCGCGACGAGGCGAACGCCGGCGGCGGCGCAGTGCTCGCCGACGGCGCGGTGGTAGGCTCCGGCGCCGGTGCCGAGCTCGTACATGTCGCCGAGCACTGCCACGGTGGGCCGGCCGTCGGCGATGGCGACGAGGTGGTCGACTGCTGCGTTCATGGCGACCGGGTTGGCGTTGTAGGCGTCGTTGAGCAGCAGGCCGCCGCCGGGCAGGCGGGAGAGGGCGCCGCGGAGGTCGCTGAAGGCGACCTGGGCGGCGCCCTCGGCGGCCTCGTCGAGCCGGTACCCGAGCTCGACGAACGCGGCCACGGCGGCCATCGCATCGCGCAGGTAGTGGCCGCCGGTGAAGCTGAAATCCATGCGCGCGCGGTGGCCGAACGCGTCGAGCAGCACGTGCGTGCTCTCGCCGCGCCGCTCCTCCGCGACGACGTGCACATCGGCGTCCTCGGTCCCGAACGTCACGATCCGCCCGCGGTGACGGTGCACGTGCCGGTCCAGCAGGGGCTCGTCACCCGGCACGATCGCGGTACCGCCGTCGGTGAGCTCGTCGATGAGCTCCGCCTTGGCGGCTGCCACGTCCTCGATGGTGCCGACCAGCTCGAGGTGCACGGGGGCGATGTTGGTGATGACGCCGACGTCCGGCTCGGCGACGCGCGCCAGTTCGCGGATCTGCCCGGCGCCGCGCATGGCCATCTCGACCACCGCGACCTCCGTGGAGCGCTCGATCTCGAGCAGCGTGATCGGTACCCCGATCTCGTTGTTCAGGTTCGCGTTGGTTGCCACGGTGCGGGCCACCGGCGCGAGCAGAGCCTTCAGGATGTCTTTGGTGGAGGTCTTGCCGGCGCTGCCGGTGATGCCGATGACCTTGACGCCCGCCCTGCGGCGGACGGCGGTGGCGAGGTCCTGCAGCGCCTTCAGACCGTCGTCGACGACAATGCGCGCCGCGGAGGACGGCAGTGCCGCCGCGGCGCCGGCGCGGACGACCACGGCCGCCGCGCCGTCCTCGAGAGCGGCGGCCGCGTACGCGTCGCCGTCGAAACGCTCGCCCTGCAGCGCGACGAACAGGTCGCCCGGCTGCAGGTCGCGGCTGTCGGTGCAGACACGCCGCACCTCGACGCGGGCATCGTCGGCCTGGAGGCGGCCGCCGCAGGCCTCCGCCACCTCGGACAGATTCAGGGCAAGCACCGCGTCACCGGGCCTCGTCGAGCGCTGCGATCTCCTCTTCAGCGACCGTGCGGTCGTCGAAGGGGATCTTGCGGTCGCCGATGAGCTGGCCCTGCTCGTGACCCTTGCCGGCGATGATCACGGTGTCGCCTGCCCGCGCCTCCCGCACGGCGATGCGGATGGCGGCGCGCCGGTCGGCCTCGACGACGACCTTGTCCTCCATCTCCCGCGGCACGCCGGCGGCGACCTCGTCGATGATGGCTCGCGGCTCCTCGGTACGCGGATTGTCCGACGTGATGACGGCGCGGTCGGCCAGACGCGCGCCGATCTCGCCCATCAGCGGGCGCTTGCCGCGGTCGCGATCTCCGCCGCAGCCGAACACCACGAGCACGCGGCCCTCGGTGACGGCACGTGCAGCCTCGAGCGCGTTCTCCAGCGAATCGGGCGTGTGTGAGTAGTCCACGACGACGCTGAACGGCTGACCGGCGCGCACGGCCTGGAAGCGGCCGGGCACACCTTCCGTGACGCAGAGGCCGCGGAGAACGGCCTCGGGCGGCAGCCCGAGGGCGAGGCCCGCGGCCGCCGCGGCCACGGCGTTCTCCACGTTGAACCGAGCCGCCAGGCGCAGGTCGACGCGCTCGTCCAACCCCAGGCGCGGGCAGACGAGCGTGAAGGCAGAGCCCTCGGCGCGCAGGTCGAGGTCGCGGGCGACGACGGCCGCGCCGGAGGTGCCGTCCTCGTCGACCGCGCACGTCCACAGGTCGTCTCCGTACAGGGGTGCGCACTCGTCGGCCAGCCGGGCGCCGAACTCGTCGCCGATATTGACGATGGCCACGGCCTGCCCTTGCCGCGCCTCGTCAGGCAGGAAGAGGCGCCGCTTGGCGCGGAAGTAGTCCTCGAGGTCCTTGTGGTAGTCGAGGTGGTCGCGGGTGAGGTTGCTGAAGACCACCGCGTCGAAGTCGATGCCGGCGGCGCGGTCCTGCGAGAGTGCGTGCGAGCTGACCTCGAACGCGCACGCCTGGTCCCCCGCAGCCAGCATCTCGGCGAACATGCGCTGCAGGTCGAGCGACTCGGCGGTGGTGAGCTTGACGCTGTGCTCCACCCCGCCGATGCGGTTGACCACCGTGCCCAGCAGGCCGCACGGCTGCCCCGCGGCGGCGAAGAGGCCGGCGACGAGGTGGGCCGTGGTGGTCTTTCCGTTGGTGCCGGTGACGCCCACCACGCGGAGCTCGCTCGAGGGGTCACCGTACCAGCGCGAGCCGACGAGCGCCATGGCACGGCGCACGGAGGGCACGAGGACGTGAGTCACGGGCAGGCCGGTGTCGCGCTCGCACACGAGCGCCACAGCACCGGCCTCTACGGCCTTGCCGGCGAACTCGTGGCCGTCGACCTTGAGTCCGGGCACGCAAAAGAAAAGCGTGCCGTCGGCGACGTCACGCGAGTGGTAGGCGAGGCCCCGGATGTCGGTGCCGGGGTCCCCGCGCACGGTTGCGCCCGAGACCCCTTGGACAAGCTCACTCAGCTTCATCGGCGCGGATTCTAGCAGACCCTCCCGCCGCCCGCCTTCCGCGTCCGGGACTTCCCATGCGAGCGGTGAACCCTCCACGCCTCGTTCGAAGACCCGCCCGCGGCGGTCGTTCACGGCGCGATCTCCAGGTGCTGAAGGGCGAAGCTCATGATCTGCTGCTCGGGCACGGCCGCGGCCTCCGCGCCGAACTGCGGCGTATCGTGCACCATCACGAGCACGACGAGCTTCGGGTGCGCCGCTGGGACCATGCCGATGAACGACGAGGCGTAGTGGCCACCTTTGAGGTACCCGCCTTTCGAGGCGATCTGGGCGGTGCCGGTCTTGCCGGCCACCTGGTATCCGGGGATCTGCGCCGTCGTGCCGGTCCCCTTCTCCACCGCGAGCAGCAGCATCTGCCGGTCCTCGCGGGCAACGCGGGCGGGGATCACCCGGTGCTTCACTACCTTGTCGAGCCTCCGCGCGCCCTCCTGCAGCACAAGGCGTGGCTGCACCTGCACGCCGTTGTTGGCGATCGCCGAGTACATCGAGGCCATCTGGATGGGCGTCACATCGACGCCCTGGCCCATGGGCATGTTGTAGATCGACGAGTCCCACCACTCCTTGAGCGGCCTGACATAGCCGGACACCTCGCCCGGGAAGTCGATGCCGGTGGGCTCGCCGAACCCGAAGGCCTTGATCCACTTGTAGAGGTTCTGTTCGCCCAGACGGTCCTTGGCAATCGTGACCGCGCCGACGTTGCTCGACTCCTCGATGATCTGCTTCACCGACCAGGTGACCGTGCCGCGGCCCGTCCCCTCCGCGTCCTGCACCTTCCAATCGCCCACCCAGAGGATCGGCGGCAGCGTGAAGCGGGTGTTCGGCGTGATGGTGCCGTCGGCGAGCGCTCCGGACGCGGTCACCAGCTTGAAGGTCGAGCCGGGCTCGTATTGGTCGGTGACAGTTCGGTTCCGTTCCGTCTCCGAATCCTGGCCGAACCCGTGGAATCCCTGCTTGACGACCGTGGCCATGGTGAGCACCTCGCCCGTGCGCGGGTCCATGACGACGGAGACCGCGTAGTCGCCGCCGCTGTCGCGCAGCGCCTTCTGGAGCACGTGCTCCGCCGTGTACTGAATCTCGCCGTCAATGGTGAGGCGCACGTCCTCGCCGGCCGAGGGGAGCTGCTGACTGATGGTCTTGAGCGTGTGGCCGGCGGGGTCGCGGACGACGGTCTCGCTGCCGGCCTTGCCCGCGAGCTGCTTGTCGCACATCAGCTCGATGCCGGCCACACCCTTGTTGTCCCCGTCAGCGAAGCCGACCACCTGGGCCGCCGTGCCCTTGAGTGGATACGTGCGCTTCTCCTCGGCGTAGCTGTAGACCCCGGGGAGACCGAGGTCGACGGCGGCCTTGGCGTAGGTCGGGTCCGCCTTGCGGGCTACGTAGGCGAAGCCCTTGTGGTGCTTCTTGCCCCACGCGAGCGCCTTCTCGACGTCGCGGCGGTCGCGTCTGCGGTTGATCTGCAGGGCGTCGCAGAGCTCGTCCGCTGCCGCCTTCGGGTCGTCGAGCAGATACGGCGTGGCGATCACTGTCTGCGCCGGCTTGCCGACCGCCAGTTCCGTGCCGGTACGATCCAGGATCGAGCCGCGAGGAGCCGGCAGCGCGATGACCTTGACCTGCTGTTCGACGGCGTACTGCGCGAGGTGCTGCGACGACGACGCAAGGGCCACTGCCTTACCGCCGACCAGGATCAGGAACACGAGGAAGGCGAGGCGCAGGAGGCGGATGCGCCCGTCGGTGCCGTTGCGCGCCGGCTTTGGGCTCCCCAGGAGGCCGCCGCGCCGGCGGGCCGGGCGACGACGTCCTGTCGGCGCGGGAGCCATCAGCGGGTGGAGGCGGTCTCGGGGCCGGTGTCCGACGCGGTGGTCTTCGGCAGCAGGGGCTCGGGGTACGCGATGTACTTCGCGTCGACGAGTCCGAGCTGGCTCTGGGCGATGTGACGGATGCGGAGAGTCGAGCCCAGGTCCGCGAGCGTGCCTTCCAGCTGGTCGTTCTTGGCGCTGATGCGCCGCTCCTCGCTCACGAGGGCGTCGGTCTGCAGCGTCTTCTGCACCACCGCGAAGCTCAGCGCCACGCGGCCGACGGCCAGGACGGTAAGCACGACGACGAACGCCACGAAGGTGCGCGTGAGTCGCGAGCGCTGCGCTGCGCGCTTGCGCGTGCGCGGCGCCCGGTACGCGTAGGCGGGGGCGTCGACTCGCGCGTCCTG
This sequence comes from uncultured Thermoleophilia bacterium, assembly GCA_963775255.1. Taxonomy (GTDB): domain Bacteria; phylum Actinomycetota; class Thermoleophilia; order UBA2241; family UBA2241; genus CAIXSE01. The sequence goes on from CAVZIA010000004.1 coordinate 461,168, forward strand.
CTCGCGGCGGGGCGCAGGCGCACCGGTACGGGCGTGGCGAGCGGCGGCAGCCACGCTCAGTCTTCCAGCCTCATGGCGACGCGAAGCTTCGCGGACTTGCTGCGCGGGTTGCTCTCGGCCTCGGCCGCCCGAGGTGTGACCGGCTTGCGCGTGAGCACGCGCATGGTCGGCTCGTGGCCGCACACGCACTGCGGCAGGCCGGGCGGGCAGATGCAGCCTGCCGCCTTGCCCTTGAAGAACTCCTTGACCATGCGGTCTTCAAGCGAGTGGAAGCTGATCGCCGCGAGGCGCCCGCCCGGACGCAGCACGCGGTAGGCCTCATCGAGGCCCCGGGCCAGCGAGCCCAGCTCGTCGTTGACGACGATGCGCAGCGCCTGGAACACGCGGCGCGCGGGGTTGCCGGCGGCGAAGCGGGCCGGCGTGGGGATGTTGCGCTTGATGACGTCCACGAGCTCGCAGGTCGTGGTGAACGGCGTCTTCTTCCGCGTGAGCACGATGCCGCGCGCGATCGACTTGGCGTACCGCTCCTCGCCGTAGCGGCGGAAGATGTCGGTCAGCTCGTTCTCGGGCAGCGTGTTGCAGAGGTCTGCGGCCGTGACCTCGAGCTCGGGGTCCATGCGCATGTCGAGCGGGGCGTCGTAAGCGTAGCTGAAGCCCCGCTCCCGCCGGTCGAGCTGCATGGACGAAACCCCGAGGTCCATATAGACGATGTCGACCGACCCCGTCTCGCGCTCGGCGAGCACGTCGGAGAAGTTGCCGCGATAGAGCTCACAGGCGCAGGGCGCCGCCTCGGCGACGTCGCGGAAGAACTCGGCGACACTGGGGTCGCGGTCGACCGCGATCAGGCGCCCCCGGGCGCCGAGCGCGGCGGCTACGGCCTCGGCGTGGCCGCCGGCGCCGAACGTGCAGTCGATGGCCGTCTCGCCCTTGGCCGGCCGCAGCAGCTCGAGCAGTTCGTCGAGAAGGACCGGAGTGTGGGCGAGGGCCATCTCGTACTCACGAAGCGGGATGCAGGTCTGCGGAAGCATCGGCCTCCTCCTCAAGGTGGGCCAGGTACTGTGTCCAGGCGGTGCGGTCCCAGATCTCAACGTGGTCGGCGACGCCGATTACGGTGACGTCCCGGCTGATGCCGGCGTAGTCGAGGTGCTTGGCAGGCAGCGTGACCCGCCCCTGTTTGTCGAGCTCCGGGAAGGAGACGGCGGTAGCGGCGAGGCGGCGCTTGACGTTGCGACGCTGCGCTGTGCCGGCCGTAGTGACGTCCACGTCCTCTTCGAGCCGCCGCTGGAACTCCTCGAGGCTGTAGCCGCCGAGGCAGCGCTCATTCTCCTGGGTGACGTAGATGCCTTCCGCGAAGGCGGTGCGCAGCCGCGCCGGGATCGCGATGCGGTTCTTCGCATCGAGAGTGACTTCGAACTCCCCCACCAACAACGGTCGCTGCATGTGCGCCACCCTACCCCACTTCTCCCCATTACGCAATACTTATCGGCCATTGTTCCCCACTTCGTGGGGAATCCCACCCACGGCGGCGTTTGGTGCGTGCAGGACGAGCCCCGGACAGGGCCGGGCGCGGCCGGATCAGGACGTACGGAGATGCGCGGGCAGGTGTGCGGCGCCGGCCCGTGCAGGCTCAGAGTTGGTTCAGGGAAGGCTCACGAGGGCGTCCGCAGGACGCCGGTGGGGCACAGTGGAGTGCGAGCTACTTTCGGGGGACGACGATGCGCGTGCCCACGACCAGCGTGGTGCTGCCGTCGAGGTCGGGGTTGAGCTGGATCAGCTCGGCGGTGGAGGTGTTGAAGCGGACGGCGATGCTCGAGAGCGAGTCGCCGCTCTTGACCACGTACTTCTTGGTGACTGACCCCGCCTTGGTGGACTTGGCCGCGGGCGTGGGGGTCGCGCTGCCGGCGCCGCCGATGACGCCCGAGTTGACGATGATCCCGACGAGGGCGATGACGGCTACGAGGAACACCACGGGGACGACGACGCGAGCCGCCACGCGCGTCGAGCGCGCCCCGGCGGGATGCGGGCGCGGAGCGTTGGACGACTTCCTGGACGAGCCCATGGGCCGCTGAGAACGCGGCGGCGGCGGGGTGCCGAAGGAGTCGACCATCGGCACGGGCGGCAGCGGACCGGGGTCCGTCGGCGGTGCGGCGGCCGCCTCGGGGGTACCCATGGACTCGAGCCGCCGCAGGGCGGCGTCAGGATCCTCGACCCCGCCCGCCGGCGCCGAGATGGGCGGCGTCCCGTCCGGGGTGACCGGGCGCGGACGGCGAGTCCTCTTCTTGGGTGGCTCGTCGCTCATATGGTGTCCTGGAGATCGCTGCGCATAGATTCGGCGGCGGCGGCCGCAGCCCTGCGATAGTCGCCGCCTGATCGCTGCCACGCGAAGATGATGGACCTCGAGGCGTTGACGATGAACCCTGCGGCCTCGCCGGCGGCGACGCCCGCCAGAGCGTCCGCACCGGCGCCCTGCGCGCCGTACCCCGGCACGAGCAGGAACGCGCGCGGAAGCGCCTCGCGCACGGCGCGCAACTGCGCCGGCGCCGTGGCGCCGGCGACCGCGCCGACGTCGCTGTACCCTGCGTCGCCGACGTGCGCGGCGCCGAGTTCTCGCACGAGGTCGGCCACCCGCAGGTAGAGCGGCCGGCCGCCGATCTCGATCTCCTGCAGCAAGGCCGCGCCGGGATTGCTCGTGCGCGTGAGGACGAAGACGCCGTGGCCGCTCGCGCAGTGGTCCACGAGCGGCTGCAGCGAGTCGTCGCCAAGATAGGGACTCGCGGTGATGGCGTCCGCGCCGATGCCCGGCGCCGGACAGGCGAAGCCGGGGGCACCGCCGAACGCGGCATTTCCGTAGGCGGCGCCGGTAGAGGCGATGTCGCCGCGCTTGACGTCGAGGATGACCGGCAGATCGTACTCGTGCGCGCAGCGGATGACCGCGGCGAGGGCCCGCCAGCCTGCGGCGCCGTACTGCTCGAAGAACGCGGCCTGGGGCTTGACGCAGGCCGCGACCGGCGCGACGGCGTCGATGACGCCGGTGCAGAACTCCTGGAAGCAGGCAGCCACAGCGGCGTCCTCGCCCAGCTCCGCTGCCTGCGACCGGTACTTCGAGGTCAGCTCCGGCGGCATGCGCTCGAGCACCGGGTCGAGGCCCACGCAGACAACGCTGCGCCGTGCCTGGACGGCGGCTGCGAGTCTGTCGGAGAAGTGCTGCATGTGGCCCCTTGCGTCGAGCGGGGCTATGCTATCGCACTCGAAGGAGGCCGGACAGCGAGGCCCGTTCGGACGTCAGGTCCCGAGTGTTCCGTCCTCTGAGTCGCCGCCATCCGGAGCACCGTCTCCGGTCGACCCTCCGGCCTCCATCGGACCGGCGACGGTGTCGCCGTCCGAGTCGCCCTGGTGCCGTGCCTGGAACTGGCGCACGTTGCGGCGGATGGTGGCGATCTTGGCGCGCACGTAGTCGGTGGCCTGGTCGCCCTCCGGGACGTCGTCGTCCCCGGCCTCGCTCTGCGCCTGCATCTCGCGCAGAACCTCCATGAGCTGGGCGTCATCCATGGAGGAGAGCGTGTTGATGTCCCACTTCATCGCCTTGCTGGACACCTCGTGCACCGCGTCCAGCTTGGAGCGCACGACCGGGTTGAACACGGCGCCCGGATCCACCTGCGCCGTGATCTCGTCGACGTCGCGGATCATGTCCTCGATGCTCGCGCCGGCCTTGGGGATGATCTTGATGCGCCCGTCGTCGTCCTCGACCACCCGGTCGATCGAGAGGTACGCCTTGAGGAACCCCTCCGTGAACGCCACCGGCACCGTGACCGCGTAGGCGATGACCTGCAGCACCTCGGCGGCGAACTGGGTGAACGTACCCGTGTGCAGGTAGCTGTCCTCTATCAGGCCGAGGAGCATCGACTTGAGGTAGGGGTCCGCGCGCATGTCGCGGGCCTTGCCTCCGGGCAGCGGTCTCTGGGTGGTGTCCGGTACGTCGCTCATCTCTCTCGCCGCTGATATCGGCAGCGCCTCCGGGAACTTGATGATGAAGACGCCTGCCGAGCGGGTACGCTCTTCGCGAATGGGACAGAGGGAGCCGTGGAAGCTGGATCACCTATCATCAGAGGACTGGAAGCGCTCGAAGCGCTGCAGCGCGCCGTCGCCCAGGCTCCCCGTGCGGCGGTGTTGTTCTGCGACATCGACGGCACCATCGCCCCCATCGCGCCCACGCCGGCCGAAGCCCACGTTCCCGAGGCGTTCCGCGTCCTGCTGGCGACGCTGGTCGAGAGGCTGGGCCTCGTGGCGTTCTGCACCGGCAGGTCTCTCGAGGACGGGCGGCGGATGATCCCGCTGGACGGCGCCGCCTACGTCGGCACGCACGGGCTCGAGGCGATGACCGCCGGCGGCGCTGTCGTCTCGGACCCGCAGGCCGAGCGCTACGTCGCGGCCATCGCTGAGATCCGCGACACCGCGGCCCGGGAGCTCGACTGCGAAGCGCTCGGCATAGTGCTCGAGGACAAGCGGACGGTGCTGGCCGTTCACTACCGCCTCGCCGAAGACCCGGCGGCCGTGCGGCACCTGATCCTGCAGCGCGTGATCGGGCCCGCGCGCGAGCGCGGGCTCGCCATCGCGAGCGGCCATTTCATGTTCGAGGTCCGGCCGCCGCTGCCGTTCACCAAGGGGACGGCGGCGCGGCGTCTGCTGGGCGCCGGCGACTACCTGAGCGCCGTGGCCTGCGGCGACGACCTCACTGACGTCACGCTGTTCGCGGCAGTGCGCGACTGGGGCGAGCGCGACGCGCGGCGGCGGACGACGGCCGTCGCGGCGGTCACCAGCGAGACCCCCCAGCCGGTGACGGACGCCGCCGACGTGCTCGTGCGCGCGACGCCGGGAGTCCACGAGGTGCTCTCGCGCCTCGTCGAGGCCACCGGCGCCTGACCCTCCGCGGACGCCGCTCGGGACTGTTCAGCGGCCGCCGAACTCCGGCGCCCGCTTCTCCAGGAACGCCGCCATGCCCTCGGTCTGGTCCTCGGTGGCGAACGCGAGAGCGAAGAGGTCCCGCTCGATGCCCTGGCCCGTGACGAGGTCCGTGTCGGCGGCGGCGTTGACGGCCGCCTTGCAGTACCGCATGCCGAGCGGGCTCTTGCCGGCGAGGTCCTCGGCCAGCTTCATCGCCTGGACCATGAGCTCGTCCCTGGGGAACACAGCCTGGACGAGCCCGATGCGCAGCGCCTCGTCAGCACGGATGATGCGCCCACTGAGGACGAGGTACTTGGCCCAGCCCTCCCCCACGTTGCGCGGCAGCCGCTGCGTGCCGCCGAAGCCGGGGGTGATGCCGAGGTTGATCTCCGGCTGGCCGAACTTGGCGTTCTCCGCGGCCAGCCGCATGTCGCAGGCGAGCGCCAGCTCGCACCCGCCGCCGAGGGCGAAGCCGTTGACGGCGGCGATCCACGGCTGAGGGGACGCCTCGATGCCGTTCATCACCGACTGTCCGAGCGCTGCGAACCGGCGCGCCTGCTCGGCGCTGAAGCCGCTCATCTCGGCGATGTCGGCCCCGGCCACGAACGACTTGTCGCCGCCGCCGGTGAGGACCACGGCGCGCACAGAGTCGTCCGGAGAGAGCTCGCGCACGACGGCAAGCAGTTGCCCGTGGGTCTCGGAGTCGAGCGAGTTGAGCGCCTCCGGGCGATTGACGGTGACGACGGCGACGGCGCCTTCGCGGACGACCTCGACGGCCATGGTGACCCTCCTCGGGACAGGGAGTGGATCGACTGCGCACAACTCTATCGCAGGGCGCGCGGCCGCCCGCACCGCCGCCGGTCGCCGGCGTGGACGTCAACCGCGCCGGCGGGTCGTCAACGTGTACACATGAACGAGCCTGTGATGGACTTCGTGAGGGCGCTGCCCGACCACAGGAGGCCGCTCATGCATCCACGCCCGCTTCACGTCGCCGCCCGGCTCAGGCGCATCGCGCTCGCCGGCGCTCTCGCCACGGGGGTGTGCGCCTGCGCCACCCTGCTCGCCGCCTGCGGCGGCGCGGCCGGCGGCGCCCAGGCCGCCGCTGCTTCGGCTTCGAGCAGCACGGTGGCCACGCCGTCCGCGGTCGCCGGCGGCGGCGCGCCCACGCCCGTCCCGTCGCCACAGGTCACGGGCGGTCCCCCTCCGGCAGGGGCCGTCGCGGTGGCCGGGCAGTACTGGCGGCTGCTCTCGGAGGACCGCTTCGGCGCCGCGCGGCGACTGCTCTCCCCCACATCGCCCATGCAGACCGGCTGGCCGGGCACGGACGCAATCGTGAGAGCACACCTCGTCCGTGCTTGCGGGCCGGTGCTGGTGGGGTCGCTCAAAGCGTCCGAGACGGTCGAGTTCCCGGTGGAGGTCTATGTGGTGCCCAGGTACCCCGTCGGCAACTGGGACGGTCCGGGCGTGTACGTGCAATACATGGGGCTAGTGCGCATGTCCGACGGCGGCTGGCGCGTCATGGAGACAGGTACCGGCGAGTGACGACTGAGGCGGCCTGTCAGCGGGGCCGCCCGCCGCTCAGCCGCGCAGCTTCTTGAGCGGCGCCACGCTGGCCATGAGCCGTCGCTCGGAGCCGTCGTTCCCGAAGCGGATCACCACGATGCCGCCGCTCTGCATGGCCAGCACCGTTCCCTCGCCGAGCGTGGCGTGGAGCACGCGGTCGCCGGGGGCGAAGAACTGCTCCACGACCTCCTCGTCGAGCTTCTTCTCTTTGGCCGTGAAACGACGCCCGCTGCCCAGCGCTCCCAGGCTGTCTTCGTCCTCCTCGCGACGGCCGCGCCAGCCGCCCCCGCCCCACGAGCCGCCGCCGCGGCCCCCGCCCGAGTCCCACTGCGTCGAGCGGCCGCCGACCGCCTGCCGCTCAGTAAGCTCCTTGGGGATCTCGTCGAGGAATCGCGACGGGATGTTGTACTGCGCCGAGCCCCACAGGGTCCTGGCGCGCGCGTGCAGTAGATACAGCCTGTCCATCGCGCGCGTGATGCCCACGTAGGCGAGGCGGCGCTCTTCCTCCACGTTCTGCTCGTCGAGCGAGCGCTGGTGCGGAAACACGCCCTCCTCCATCCCGGGGATGAACACCACCGGGAACTCGAGGCCCTTGGCATTGTGCAGCGTCATCAGCGTGAGCAGCACGCTCTTGTCGGCGAGCGCGTCGCTGTCGCTGTACAGCGAGATCTCCTGCAGGAACAAGTCGAGGCTGGGCTCGTCCGCCCGCCTGTCGTACTCACCGGCTACGCCGCTGAACTCCTCGATGTTCTCCAGCCGGCCCTCGGACTCGAGCGTCTTCTGCGCGGCAAGGGCCGCCTCGTACCCGGTCTCCTCGATGACGCTGCGCACGACCTCCGCCACGGGCCGGCCGGCGTAGGTGGCCTGCAGGCCCTCGATGACGCGGGCGAACGCGAGCAGGCCGTTCACCGCTGCGGTGGACAGCCCCGGCACCTGGTCGGCCTGCCGCAACGTCTGCCACAGGCTGTCCCCCACACTGGCGGCGTGCGCCTGCAGCCGCTGCAAGCTGGTGGCGCCGATGCCGCGCTTGGGCGTGTTGACGATGCGCAGCAGGCGCTGCGTGTCGGCGGGGTTGACGATGATCGTGAGGTACGCGACGAGGTCGCGGATCTCGGCGCGCTCGTAGAACTTCGGCCCGCCGATGACCTGGTAAGCGATCGCGTAGCGGCCGAACTGCTCCTCGAGCACGCGACTCTGCGCGTTGGTGCGGTAGAGGACGGCGATCTCGTCGGGCCGGTAGGCCCGGTCCACGCCGTCCGCCTCGCCCTCCAGCAGTTTCTGCACCTCACTGGCGATGAACTGCGCCTCTGCGCGCTCGTCCGCCACCTCCACGACCTGGACGAGGGCGCCCTCTCCTCGCGGGGTCCAGAGGTTCTTGCCCTTGCGCCGCCGGTTGTTGGTGACCACAGCATTGGCGGCGTCGAGGATCTTCTGCGTAGAGCGGTAGTTCTGCTCGAGGCGGATGACCTCGGCATCCGGATGGTCGCGCTCGAACTCGAGGATGTTGCGGATGTCGGCCCCGCGCCACGAATAGATGCTCTGGTCGTCGTCGCCGACCACGGCGAGGTTGCCGTGCGCGCCGGCAAGGAGGTTGGCGAGCCGGTACTGCGCGTGGTTGGTGTCCTGGTACTCGTCGATGAGCACGTAGCGGAAGGTGCGCTGGTAGTGCTCCAGGCGGTCCGGGTAACCCTCGAGGAGCTCGACTGTCTTCATGAGCAGATCGTCGAAGTCCATGGCGTTCATCGCGGCGTGACGCTTCTCGTAGAGCTCGTAGACGTCGGCCGCCACCTGAGCGTAGCGCCCGCCCTTCTCGCGGAACCTGGCGGGGCCCAGCAGCTGGTTCTTGGCGTCGCTGATCTGGCGGCTGATGGACTCCGGCGGGTACCGCTTGGGGTCGACGTTGAGCTCCTCCATGCAGCGCTTGATGAGCCGGCGGCGGTCGTCCTCGTCGTGGATGGTGAATGTGCTCTTGTAGCCGATGCGCTGTGCCTCGCGGCGCAGCATGCGCGCGCACATGCTGTGGAAGGTGCTGATCCACATGGTGCGCGCCACCGGCCCCACGAGGCCCTCGATGCGCTCCTTCATCTCGCCGGCGGCCTTGTTGGTGAAGGTGATGGCCACCACTTCGTCCGGGCGCACGTGCTCCACCTGGAGCAGCCAGGCCACCCGGTGCGTGAGCACGCGCGTCTTGCCGGAGCCGGCGCCGGCGAGGATGAGCAGCGGACCCTCGACGTGCGTGACCGCTTTGCGCTGCTCGGGATTGAGGCCGGCGAGCAACGGGTGGTCCTGCTGCGCGGGCGTCACCCGAGGCCCCCGCCGAGAAGGATGCTGATGGCGAGCGCGATGAGACCGGCCACCACGAACCGTATGCCGGCTAGCCACAACCGCTCGTGCGACACGACCCCGAGGAACATGCCAAGGAAGAAGCACTCGACAAACCCGACACCGACCGCCGCGAAGTACGCCGCGTGGATGCTGATGACCGACGTGAACGCGAACGGGATGAGCACGATGAGGGCCGCCGCGAACGGCGAGGCGCCATCGATGAGCGCCACGACCACGGCGGCGTAACGCGACGCCGAGGCGATGTCGGTGTCCTCGAGGCTGGAGAGAGTGGACCCCTCGAGCTCGCGCAGCGCACGGTCGCGCTCCGCACGTTCCACGAGGTACGAGCCGTAGAATCCAGAGACCGCCATGCCGACCGCCGTCGTGAGGACGAGAACCAGGATGGCGCGAGGGCTGTGGACCCCGCCGACGTACCCACCCACCAGCACGCCGATGGCGGTGAGCACGCCGTCGAAGGCGTTGAGGGCGAAGTACCGACGCGCGATCTCGCCGACCTCGGCGATCTCGTGGTAGTGACGCAGCCTGGCCATGAAGTCGCGCGTGCGCGAACCCGGTCCGGGCTTGGCTCTCGGGCTCATGAGTGCGTCACCGGGGTGTCCGCGCCGCCCGGCACCCCCGCGACGCGACGAGCTCGACATCTCTTCCGGGCATTACTCGGCGGGCGGGGTCAGCGCATCCAGGGCGCGCCGGCGTCCTGGGGGGTCTCTACCTCGTCGATGAGGCGCTTGCCGGTCGAGACCTTGTCGATGGAATGGATGCTGGCGCCGGCGTCCTGCACGACCTCGGCGACGTCCTGGAAGTCGACGTCGTCGCCCTCCAGCGTGATCTTGATGTTCTCCACCTTGTTGTCGATCTCGATCAGCGTGATGTCGACCCCGTGGATGCCCTCGAGGTCGCCAAGCTTGTCCGCGAGCACCAGGATAGTAGGCTGGTGGGGCTTGAGGACGTCGAGCACGAGACGCCTGACCTCGCTCATGGTGTGATCACGCTCCGTTCGAGGGTCGCTGAGAAGGCAGCAATCGTAGCATACCCGCCTCCCGTCTCCGGTCATCCGCAAGGGTGAGCAAGCGCGGAACGCCGCGCATCCCGCCGCCCCGGCCATTTTGCATCCGGTCCCCTGAGTGTCCTCGACGTACGCTCCTGCACGTATCCCGGAGATTCCCACAAGAGTCGGGAACCCGGCCTCATATCGTCCTCGTCGCGCAGACCGATGACCAACGGTGAGGGCGAGGTGGACCCTCGAGTCCTGGCGAGGAGGCGAGGATGAGCGGCGTGGCAGGTGGCTACACGCTGGTGCTGGCGGACGAGGCGCACGACGGCGCCCCTGCGACCGACTACATCGTGACCGACGGCGGCGTGCTGTTCGCGACCGGCGACCACGGCGCGACCTGGAGCTGCTGCGGGCTCGTCGACCCCGAGCTGTTCCTGCTCGATCTCGGGTTCAAAGAAGCCCTCGAGTTCACCCAGTCCGAAGCGCTGCCGGCGGCGGCCGGCCACCGCTTTCTCGCCGTCTGAAGCGGTCGGGCGCGACCGAGGCCAGCAACGGCCGGAGTCGGCCTCAGATCCCGGCGCCCTCGTCGAACCGGAGGAACTCCGCCAGCATCGCCTGCGTCTCGCGCAGGGCCTCCTGGCGCTTGCCGCTGCGCTCGGGGTGGATCTCGTCGAGTTCCTTCTCCATCTCCACGATGCGGGCCACCAGACACTTGATCGCCTCGGCCACCGGGTCGGGCAGGTGCCGGTAGTCGATGTCGGGGATCCCCACCTTCTGGCCCTGCAGCAGCACGGGTCGTCCCGGGTTGCCGACCACCGTCGAGTTCTTGGGCACGTCGCTGACCACCACGCTGCCGGCGCCCACCTTCGCGTTGTCGCCCACGCTGACGCCGCCGAGGATCTTCGCGCCCGCGCCGAACACGACGTTGTCCCCCACGGTGGGATGCCGCTTGCCCGACTCCTTGCCGGTGCCGCCGAGCGTGACGCCCTGATAGATCGTCACATTGTCGCCGATCTCGGCGGTCTCGCCGATGACGACGCCCGAACCGTGGTCGATGAACAGCCCGTGACCGATCTTCGCGGCGGGGTGGATCTCGATCCCGGTTGCGAACCGGTTGAACTGGCTGATCCAGCGCGGAAGCAGAGGAACGCCTTCGCCGGCCAGCTTGTGCGCCAGCCGGTGCAGCCACAGCGCGTGGAGCCCGGAGTACGAGGTGAGGATCTCGACCTTGGACGTCGCCGCCGGGTCGCGCTCCTGCACCGCCTGGACGTCGCTGGAGATCTCGTCGATGGCGGTGCGCACGTCCCGGGTCAGTCCGCCGACGAAGCCGGTACTCAGGCCGCTCAGGCCCAGCAGCTTGCGGATCACGGCCGTCACCTCTTCGTCTCGTGTATGACGGGCGCCGGCTGCGGCAGGCAGCCCCGGCGCCCGGGGTACGCTCTGAGCGGTGCTTCTTCGACGCCCCGCTCGATACCTTCGCTCCGTCGGGTATTCACGCTTCGTTCATGCTTCCCGTGCGGAAACCATCGAGGTCCAGCGCCACGTACGTGAAGCCCGCGGCGCGGACGCAACGGGTGATCTCCGCGCGCATCTCGAGGGCGCGCTCCAGCTGGTCCGCCTCCACCTCGAGGCGCGCCACGGCGCCGTGGTGGCGCGCCCGGCACTGGCGGAACCCCAGCTTGTGGAGCGCCTCTTCCGCTGCAGCGACCGCGGCGAGCTTGTCCGGCGTGATGGGCTCGCCGTACGGGACGCGCGACGCCAGGCAGGCCTGCTGCGGCGCGTCCCAGGTCGGCAGGCCCAGCTCACGGGCGAGCCGCCGGACCTCGGGCTTGGTGACGCCGGCGGCCAGGAGCGGCTGCAGGACGCCGCGCTCGGCGGCCGCGCGCATGCCGGGGCGATGGTCGCCGGCGTCGTCGGCGTTCGCCCCGTCCACCACGCGCGCGCCGCGCAGCTCGGCCACCTCGGCAAGCGCGTCGAGCAGCCCGCTCTTGCACCAGTAGCAGCGCTCGCGGGAGTTCTCCACGAACCGTGAGTCGTCGAACTCGCGCGTCCCGAGCACCAGGTGCTCGACGCCGAGCGAGGCGGCCACTCCGCGGGCCGCCGCGAGTTCTTCGTCCAGGTAGGTCGGCGAGGCGGCCGTGACGGCCACTACGCGCTCCGCGCCGAGCGCCCGGACGGCGACGGCGAGTACCAGGCTGGAGTCGGCGCCGCCGGAGAACGCGACCACGGCGCCGGTCACGCCGTCGAACTGCGCCAGCAGGCGCTCCAGGGCAGCGTCAGACGACAAGGTCGACCAGTTCCGTCACGACCGGGCTCTCGCCGCACACCGGACAGCCGGGCGCGCGAGAGACCTCGACCTCCGTGAAGGTCATCGCCGCGCCGTCGAACTGCAGAAGGCGATTGAACAGCGGCTGCCCCGCGCCGGTGAGCACCTTGATGACCTCCAGAGCCTGAATGGAGCCGATGAGGCCGGGGATGGGTCCGAGCACCCCGGCCACCGAACAGCTGACGACGCCCGCCGGGGGCGGCGGCTCCGGGAAGAGGCAGCGGTAGCACGCCGTCTCCCCTCCCTTGATCGTCATGGCGAGCCCGGTCATGCGCAGCACGGCGCCGTCGACCAGCGTCTTGCCGGCCAGCACGCAGGCGTCGTTGATGAGATAGCGCGTCGGGAAGTTGTCGACCGCGGTGACGATGACGTCGTGGCCGCCGATGAGTCCGGCCGCGGTGGCCGCCATGAGCCGAGACGTGTGCGGCTCCAGCACGACCTCGGGATTGAGCGCCGCGAGGCGCTCGGCCGCCGCCTCCGCCTTCGGGCGGCCGATGTCCTCCGTGGTGAAGAGGATCTGCCGCTGGAGGTTGGAAAGCTCCACGTGGTCGTCGTCGACGATGCCGATGCGGCCGACGCCGGCGGCGGCCAGGTAGAACAGCACCGGCGCGCCGAGTCCGCCGGCCCCGACGACGAGCACGGAGCCGCCTCGCAGGGCCGTCTGCCCCCGCTCTCCGACTTCCCTGAGGACGAGCTGGCAGTCGTACCGCTGCCGTTCCTGCCCGCTGATCCTCACTCCGCGGACTCCGGCAGGTCGGCGAACAGCGGCGTGGAGAGGTAGCGCTCTCCCGTGTCGCAGAGGACGGTCACCACGACCTTGCCGGTCATGCCCTCGCGGCGGGCCAGCTCGCCCGCCGCCCAGACGTTGGCGCCGGCCGAGATGCCGACGAGGAGGCCTTCCTCGCGCGCGAGGGCCCGCGCGGCGGCGAACGCGTCGTCGCCGGTCACGGCGAGCACCTCATCGTAGACCCTCTCGTCCAGCACCTTGGGGATGAAGCCGGCGCCGATGCCCTGGATGCGATGCGGGCCCGGAGCCCTGCCGGAGAGCACCGGCGAATCCGACGGCTCGACGGCGACGACGCGCACCGCCGGCCTCCGCTGCTTGAGCACCTGGCCGACACCGGTCAGCGTGCCGCCGGTGCCGACGCCGGCGACGAACACGTCGACCTCGCCTCCGGTGTCCTCCCAGATCTCCTCGGCGGTCGTGAGACGGTGCGCCTCGGGGTTGGCCTCGTTCTCGAACTGCTGGGGGACGAAGGCGTCTCCGAGCTCGTCCGCAAGCTCGGCGGCGCGGTCGACGGCCCCCGTCATGCCCTCCGATCCGGGCGTGAGGACGAGACGCGCACCGTAGGCCTTGAGCAACGCGCGCCGCTCCAGGCTGAACGTGTCGGGCATGGTCAGCACCAGGTCGTAGCCGCGCGCCGCCGCCACCATGGCCAGCGCCACGCCGGTGTTGCCGCTCGTCGGCTCGATGAGCGTGGTACGCCCGGGAGAGATGCGGCCGTCGCGTTCGGCCGCATCGACCATCGCCAGGCCGATGCGGTCTTTGACGCTGCCGCCGGGATTGGACGACTCGAGCTTGCCCAGCACCTCCGCACCCGTCTCTTCGGAGACGCGGTTCAGCCTGATCAGCGGCGTGTGACCGATGAGCTCCGTGACGTTGCCTGCCCTCTTCATGCGGTCTCCTCGTCAGATGTGGTACATCGGCGCCGCGCTGCGCAGCGAGTCTTCACGCCGCAGCAGGTCGCCGATGGTGGTAGCAGTGAGGACGTCCTCGAGCGCGCGCTGCGCCTCGATCCACACGGAGGCGGCGCCGCAACGGTCCACCTCGTCGCAGCGGCCCTGGGTGCACTGGGCCGGGGTCGGGACGCCGTCGAGCGCGGCGACCACGTCGAGGACGGTGATGTCGTCCGCGGGGCGGGCGAGCGAGTAGCCCCCGGAGGCGCCGCGCCGGCTGCGCACGATGCCGCCGCGACGGAGTGCCGCGAAGACCTGCTCCAAGAACTGGAGCGGCATGTCGCGGTGGTCGGCGATGTCGCCCAGACGCACGGGTCTGCCGGTCTGGGTCTGCTCAACGCGGGCCAGCTCCGTGAGCGCGCGGACCGCGTATCTGCTCTTCATTGAGATGTTCAAGACCTCGCGCTCCTCGCCAGAATCCCGATAATTTCTGTCAAGATTACGGAACCGCGAGACTCGAGTCAACGCGAGCGGCGGCGCAACCACACGCCCGCCAGAGCGGTCAGCGCCAGCGTGACCAGCGCCGCCCAGACGATGCGGTAGACGACCACCCAGAGGATGCTCGCTCCCAGGGCGATGAAGATGAGCGAGTCCTCGACGATGGCGTGCACCATGCTGAGGAACACGCTCATGATGAAGACTTGGCGGCGCGACAGATCGTGCCGGCGCACGTCGCGCACGATCACGCCGCCGCCGTAGGCCAGACCGAAGAGGAAGCCGACGAGCGTGGGCGCCGCCGAGCGCTCGTCCAGTCCCACGTGACGCACCAGCCTCGCCCACGCCCGCACCACGACGCGGAAGGCGCGCGTACCTTCGAACACCTCCAGCACGACCATGATCGGCACCACGATGAGGAACACCCGCACGAGCAGGTCCACCGAGCCCCCGACGAAGGTGTGCAGGAACTCGCTCATGTGACCAGCCCGATGAGGAGGTTTGCGACGACGGCTGCAGCGAGGCCGGCGACCACCCGCAGAGCGCCGAAGGCGAAGGCGTTCATCCCCGCCTTGTGCAGTACCGCTCCCTCCACGACCAGGTTGTGCCCGATCAGGATGGCGATCGCGAGCACGGTGACCTGCCGGGCGTCCAGGTGGAGCGCCTGCATGGAGCCGACCGCGGCGTAGATGTTGAGCACGTAGCCGACCATGAGCGGGACGGCGGCGTCACCGGGCAGCCCCATGGCGGACATCAGGGGCCGCGCCAGGTCAGAGAGCCAGCCGATCACGCCGAGCTGCTGGAGCGCGAGCGTGACTCCGTAGGCCGGGATCATGACCTTGGCCAGGTCCCAGAAGGTCTGCAGCCCGGCGATGACGCCGAGCCTGAGGTCCCGGCCCACGGTGGGCCAGAAGCCTTGCGGCGGCTGCGGAAGCGGCGCGCCCGGGATGCTGTCGTCGGGTCCGGTCATGCGCCGGGATTCTCGCACGCGGAGGGCAACAACGTCACCGCCCTGCTCCGGGCGTCGTCACCGCGCTTCCCCCGGCGTCACCCTTGAGGCTCACCGGGGGCGGGCGCGACGATGCCGTCATGCGATCCGCCCGTACAGGTTCACGCCCCTCGACGACGCTTACCGTGGCGGCGCTGGTCGGTGTTCTCGCACTCGCCGGCGCCTCCTTCGCCGCCGGTTGCGGCGACGGCGAGGCGGCGGCGCCGGTCGTGGCGCCGGCGGACGTGCACCTGGCCGGCGCCGCTCCGGGAGCCCCGTTTGCCGCGGCACCGACGCCCGGCGGTCCCGGCGTCGCCGGCCGCTTGACCGGCGTCCGCCAGTCGGCCGACGCCGACAGACTGGAGGCCGCGCGCACCGTGGCGCTCTACTGCCACCTCGTGGAGGCCGGCCAGTTCGCTCGGGCGGGGGAGCTCTGCGGGCTTCGCCGTCTCTCGTCGCGGCGCGCTCTCGGCGGGCTGCGCCGCTTCCACTTCCGCTCCGCCCGTGTCTTCGCCGCTCCCGACGCGCGAACGCTGGTGTTCAAGGCGCGCGTGCGCGTGCAGTCGGGGCGAGGCCGTCCGCTGCCGGACGGACTCGCCGTCGTGTTCTTCACCCTGGGGAGGGTCGGCAGCGCCGTGGGGGGATGGCTCATCACGGCCGTCTCCACCAGCCCGTAACCCTCAAGAAAGGGGTCCATATGAAACGACGGCACTGGGCGCACATCGCGGCACTCGCCGCACTCGCGGCCGCCCTCGCGGCGGCCGTCCCCGCCGCGGCGAGCGAGCCGGCGGCCTCCGGGTCGGAGCCGGCGCCGGCAGGGTCCGGGCGCGCCGCGAGCGGCGCCTCCGCCACCGCGGTCGCGTATCTGCAGGCCCGGGCCGCCGCCGTGACCGCCGCCGACCCGGCGGCCGCGCTCTCGCCGTACCTCGTCGCCGGGAGCGCCCTGTCACGCAACGAGAACAAGCTGGCCACCGGCACCGCGCTGCGCTACCAGGACACCGGCCGCACCGTCACCTCGGCGACCTGCAAGGTCACCGTCCTCGACGTGCAGCCGTCGGACGACGGCGTCACGACTTCGGTCGGAGCCCGCTCCGTCACCACCTTCACGTGGTGCAACGCTGCCGGCAAGACCGACGTCGAGGCCAGCGGGATCGACCACACGCTGCTGCTCACGAGGAGCGGCGACCGGTGGCTCGTCACCTCCGACGCCTACGCGGACGACACGCGCGCTGCGTGCCTGGAGGCCGCGGGAGCTTCGCGCGCCCAGGTGCGCGCCGCCGCCCGCGCGGCCGAAAAGCTGGCTTCTCCCATCAAGCTGCCAAAGGCAAAGGCGGCACGGTCGCCCATCCCGACGCGCCGCTACTCCGACATCATCGCCTACGACCGCCCGGCGGCGCAGGCCTACGGCGACAAGTACGCGCTGTCGTACAACCCCACGTTCGTTCGGTTCACCGGCGTCGACTGCGCCAACTTCGCCTCGCAGTGTGCCCGCGCCGGCAGTATGCCCCAGAAGTCAGGCTCCGCCACCGCCGGCTGGTGGTATTCCAAGGGCGGCACGTCCTCGCCGTCCAACGACAGCTACAGCCTCAGCTGGATCAACGTCACCCGCCAGATGAGCTTCTGGAACGGGGGGCGGACGGACTGGGCGACGTCAGCCGGTGTGCTCGGCCGCGGCGACTTCATCTACTACGACTGGGGTGGCGACGGTGTGTGGGACCACGTGGCCATGGTGGCCGGCACCAACAGCGCCGGCCAGAAGGTCGTCGACGCCCACACCACCGACCACTACCGCGTCTTCTGGAAGCTCGGCACCAGCACCACCAAATACAAGTACGCGCGCGTGCGCGCCTCATGGGTGATCTGAGTCTGGAGCCGGGGGCCGGCCGCCGCAGGTGAGCCGGCCTGACCGCCGCGGGTGGCGCTGCGCCGCCCGCGGCGGTCGCCCTCAGCCGTCGCCCGGAGAAGCACCCGCGGCCGCCTCGAACCCCGGCGCCCGGTCGTGCGCGACGAGGTCGGCGGCGGTGTCCGCCCGGCGGATCAGCTCCAGAGCGCCGGCAGCGGTCACCGCGTAGGCGGCGGCCGTCGGCCGGGCGTTGTACGGGTTCATCATCTCCAGGCTGTACGCGCCGGCGTCCAGAAAGGCGACCACGTCCCCGACCGTGGTGCCGGTCGGAAACCAGCGGTAGGCGGAGTCGGCGTCGCCGGCGAACACGTCGCCGCCGTCGCAGAGCGGGCCGGCGAGGCGGAACTCCGCGTCCGCCTCCTCCCCGGCCCGGCTCGCAGCCACCGTGCGGTAATACCAGTGGTAGTTGGTGTGCTCGAGGAGGGTGTTGAAGCCGGCGTCCACAGTGAGCCAGCGCTCGTCTCCGACGCGCCGCCCGGCGGCGTCGCGGCGGCCTTTGGTCTTCTCGTTCTCGATCCGTGACACGAGCGCCGCCGTGGTCGCGGCGATAGACCGGCCGGGCTCCAGGAAGAGCTCCAGGTCCGGGCGCCGCCGCTCGAGCCCGCCGCCGACCACCTCGGCGTAGTCGTCGGCGGTGAGCAGCGAGCAGAAGTAGTCGCTCGGGTGGCAGGTGACAGGCGCCTCGCGGTACGGCACGGCGAAGCCGCCGCCAGCGTTGAGGAACCTCAGTCTGACGCCTGCGGCGGCTTCCACTTCCTCGATGATGTCGAGGGCGGCATCCAGCGCCTCGCGGTATGGCTCCACGCTCGTGATCTGGGAGCCGATGTGCAGGTGCATGCCGGCCGGGTCCAGATTGGGGTGCTCCGCAGCAAGCCGGAACGCCGCCGCCGCGTCGTCGCGGTCGATGCCGGCCTTGCCGCCGTGCGCGGTCTCGAGGCCGGGGTGCGTCATCGTGGGTACGTGCACGTCGATGCGCGGCGCCACGGCGGCGACCTTGTCCAGGCCCGCCGCCACCTCGCCGATCCGCGTCAGCTCGTTGAGCGAGTCGACCATGAACGCCCGCACGCCCACGGAGACCGCCCGGGCGATCTCGTCCCTGGTCTTGGCGACGCCGTTGAACACGATCTGCCGCGGCTCGAAGCCGACAGAGAGGGCCTTGTCCAGCTCCCCACCGGCGTTGACCTCCACGTTGCCGCCGGCGTCCCGTACGACGTGCAGAAACCACAGGTTGGAGCAGGCCTTGCTCGCGTAGAACACCTCGGTGGCCGGGTGATGGCGCCGGAAGGCCTCGGTCACCGCACTCACGTTGGCGCGCAGCCGGCGCTCGCTGAAGACGAAGAACGGGGTCGGACGGTCCCCGGCCACCTCGGCCAGGTCCACGCCGTCGAAGCACAGGTGGCCGTTTCGCACGGTGTACAACGGATCGGTCGTCGGCATGAACGCCTCCTGCTTGTCGAACCTTCGGCGGGCGCAGTATACTGCGCCCGCTCTGTCCCACCGGCCAGAGGAGACCGAGTGGTTGACATCCGCCCACACGATCGTCGCCGAACCGCCTTCTCAGGCGGCAAGGTACACGACTTCTAATACCCCCTCCACTGACGCGCACCGTCCATTGCCTCCACGGCACCCTGCGACGGACCTGTGCCCCGCGTCCCCAGGCGCCCTCGCGAGCGCCGGACACAAGCGTCCCGTCGTCGCGCAGCGCGTCCCGGTCTCCCCGGCACCCGACCCAGACTGATGCCCGGAAGAGCTATTAGGCGACGCGCCACGCGAAGGCGCTAGGCGCGTCGGACTACTGCCCGGAAGAGCTATTGGCGACGCGCCATGCGAAGGCGCCGGGCGCGTCGGACTACTGCCCGGAAGAGCTATTGAGCGACGCGCCATGCGAAGGCGCCGGGCGCGTCGGACGAAGTGGAGAAGGATGACCCTTCCTCGGCTCACGATCGACCTCGACGCCGTCGGCGAAGCCACCCGGCGTCTCACCACGGATCTGCACGCCCGCGGTATGACGCTGTGCGGCGTGACGAAGTGCGTCGACGGCGATCCGGCCGTCGGGCGGGCGATGCTCGAGGCCGGCGCAGCCGGCCTCGCCGACAGCCGCCTGCCCGGGCTGATCCGGCTCGCCGGCCGGGCCTTGGGGCCGCTCACGCTCATTCGCGCGCCGCAGCCCGAGGAACTCGAGGCCGTGGCGCAGGTCGCAGACCGGGTGTTGCTCAGCGACCCGGGCGCCGCCCGCGTGCTCGGAGAGCACGCCCCCGGCGCTCCCGTCCAGGTCCTGCTCACCGTGGACCTGGGCGACCGCCGCGAAGGCGTCCTGCCGGACGCCGCTCCGGCGGTCGCCGCCCAGATCAGCGGCCTGCGCGGCGTCGACCTGGCCGGCCTGTCCGTCAACTTCGCCTGCCTCTCCGGCCAGCTGCCGTCGCAGGAGCTGTTCCGGCAGGCCGAGGACGTCCTCGCGGAGATCGCGGAGCTGTGCGCCGCCAAGCCGGTGCTCAGCCTCGGCGGCACCTGCGTCGTCCAGTGCCTCGACGGCTACGCGCCGCGATTCGCCACCGAAGTGCGCAGCGGCGGCGGCCCCATCTACGGCCACGACTTCGTCAGCGGCTGCGGCATCACAGGGCTGCGGCGCACAGACCCCGTGCTCACCGCCTCCGTGCTCGAGAGCTACCGCAAGCCGCCGGCGCCGAAGGGCCCCGGCGGACTCGACGCGTTCGGCCACGTGCCGGACGTGGACCTGCCGGGCGAGGATGCCTGGTACGCCATGGTCGCCCTCGGGCGACGCGACATGGAGCCGGGCGGTCTGCGCCCGCTCCTGCCCGGCGTGTACATCGCCGGGGCCACGAGCGACGTGAGCGTGCTCATCACGCCGGAGCCGCTGCGCCCCGGCGCCGAGGTCCATTTCACCGTCGACTACGACGCGCTCGTGCGCGCCGTCACCTCGCCGTTCGTCGCCGT
Source organism: uncultured Thermoleophilia bacterium (assembly GCA_963775255.1). Lineage (GTDB taxonomy): Bacteria > Actinomycetota > Thermoleophilia > UBA2241 > UBA2241 > CAIXSE01. The sequence goes on from CAVZIA010000004.1 coordinate 481,353, forward strand.
GGAGTGCGTGCACGGCGGCGCGCACGAAGCGGGCGGCTCGACCACCTCCCCTGACAACGACATCCCGAAGGGGGTCTCATGACCACGCACGCCGACGGACGCCACGTCGGGCGGCGGCGGCCGCTGGAGGTACTCAGCCCTGCCGATGTGGACCGCATCCACGAGGCTGCTCTCGAGGTGCTCACCGAGACCGGCGCCATGTTCCACTCGGCCAGAGCGCTGGACGTGCTCGAGGCCCACGGCGCGACCGTGGACCGCGAGACCACCGTCGCGCGCATCCCGGCGAGCGTCGTCGACGAGGCGCTCGCGACCCTGCCGCGCTCGTTCACGCTCGGCGGTCGCGATCCTGGGTTCGACCTGCCCCTCGACGGCGAGCACGTGTACCTGACCTCCGACGGCTGCGCCACCGCCGTCCGCGACGCCGACGGCACCGTCCGCCAGAGCGTCAAGCAGGACGTCTACGAGGCCGCGCGCGTCGTCGAGGGCCTCGACAACCTCTCCGCCACTTCGGCCCTCGTCTCCGCGCAGGACACGCCGGAGGAGAGCCGCGTACTGCACGAGTTCGACGCCTGCATGCGCGCCTCGCGCAAGCACAGCATCGTCGTGAGCATCAAGGACGCGGCCGAAGCCCGCCCGCTCCTGCGCATGGCGGAGGCCGTGGCGGGCGGGGCTGCAGAGCTCAAGGCCCGCCCGACCTTCTCGGTGATCCTGTGTACGGTGAGCCCCCTGCACATGGAGCGGTTCGGGATGGAACTGGCGCTCGAACTCGGTGACGCCGGCATCCCGATGATGCTGTACCCGATGCCGATTCTCGGCGCCACGGCGCCGGTCACGCCGGCCGGGACGGCCGTCGTCGGCGCCGCGGAGATCCTCGCCGCGGTGACCGCCATCCAGCTGTCGTCCCCAGGCGCCAGGCTGGTGCACGCCGGCGGGCCCACGGCGCTGTTCATGCGCACCGGCTCGTACTTCGCCAACGTCCCGGAGGCCCTGCTCCTGCGCGCCGTGCAGGGCCAGATGGCGCGTCGCTGGGGCCTCCCCGCCGGTCTCGGCTGGGGCGGCACCAAGGCCAAGCTGCCCGACGCGCAGGCCGCGTACGAGAACACGCTCGGGCTGATGCTCGAGATGGCGGCCGGCGCGGATTTCTGCTTCGGCGCCGGCCTCCTCGACAGCGTCTCGCAGATGTCGCTCGAGGAGCTGGTCATCGCCGACGAGGTGTTCGGCATGGTCACACGCCTCGTCCGCGGCGTCGCGGTGGACCGCGAGACCTTGGCCCTCGACCTCGTCAAGAAGATGGGCTTCGAAGGCAATTACCTCTTCGACAACCACACCCGCGCGCACGTGCGGGAGCTTTGGTCCGCGAGGCTCGGCGAGACCGGCACCATCGAGAGCTGGAAGAGCGCGGGCAGCCCGCGTCTGGAAGTCAAGGCGCGGGCCGTCGCCGATGGCATCCTCGCCAGCCCCGCGCCCGAGTTCCCCGAGGCTCTCGGGCGCGAGTTCGACGACATCATCGCCGCGGTCGAGTCCGGCCGCTTCTGAGAGAAGAGAAGGAGTCCCCTGATGGCATACGCAGACAAGTGCTACGTCGGCAGGCGCGTCAAGATGAACCTCCTCGACGAGAGCGAGGTGCGGCAGATCCACGAGGCGACGCTCGACGTCATCGAGAACGTGGGCGTCAAGTTCCACAGCCAGAAGGCTCTCGATGTGCTCGAGGCCGGCGGCGCCACGGTCGATCATGCGACGACGGTCGCGAAGATCCCGGCCGCCGTCGTCGAGAGGGCCATGAGCACGGTGCCCCACGAGTACACGCTCGGCGCGCGCAACCCCGAGTACGACCTGCCGCTCGACGGCGAGCACGTCTACATCAGCTCCGACGGCTGCGGCGTCTTCGCCCGCGACCCGAAGACGGGCGAGGTCCGCAGCTCCGTGAAGCAGGACCTCGCCGACTGCGCCAAGGTCGTGCAGGCGCTCGACAACGTCAGTGCCACCAGCGCCGTCGTCAGCGCCCAGGACTGCCCGACCGAGACGCGCGTGCTGCACGAGTTCGACGCCTGCGTGCGCAACAGCGAGAAGCACAGCATCGTGGTGAGCATCAAGGAGGACTGGGAGGCCCGCAGTCTTATCAGGATGGCCGAGGCCATGGCCGGCGGCAAGGAAGAGCTCCGCGAGCGGCCGATGTTCACGACCATCATCTGCACCGTGAGCCCGCTGCACCAGGAGCGGTATGGCATGGACCTGGCGCTCACGCTTGCCGAGGCCGGCATCCCTGTGAGCTTCTACCCGATGCCGATCCTCGGCGCCACGGGACCCATCACCATCGCCGGCTCCGCCGTCGTGAACAATGCCGAGTTCCTGAGCGGCGCCGTGCTGGTGCAGCTCGCTCACCCCGGCGCCCCCGTGATGCACGGCGGCGGCCCGACGGCCATGTACATGAACTCGGGCGCCTACGCGAGCAACTCGCCGGAAGCCATGCTCCTGCGCTCGTGCCAGGGCCACATGGCGGACTTCTACGGCGTCCCCGCGTGGTACGGAGCCGGCGCCACCACGGCCAAGGAGCCGGGCATCCAGAGCGCCTACGAGAACGCCCTGGCCATGTTCATGGCCTACAGCAACGGCGCCGACGTCACCTTCGGCACCGGGCTGCTCGACGGCTCGCGCATCCTCTGCCTCGAGAACATGGTCGTGGACGACGAGATCATCGGCATGGTCAAGCGCATGCTCGCCGGCATCGAGGTGAGCAAGGAAACGCTGGCCGTGGACCTGATCAAGAAGATGGGCTTCAACGGCAACTACCTCTTCGACAACCACACCCGGGCGCACGTGCGCGAGCTGTGGCAGGCCAAGCTCGGGGAGACCGGCAACTACGAGGGCTGGAAGAACGCCGGCGCCAGGAGCACGACGGAGAAGGCGCAGGAGAAGGTCGCGGACATCCTCGCGGCCCCGGCCGCCGAGTTCCCGGCCGACCTCGGTGCCGAGTTCGACGCGATCATCGCCGCCGCGGCCAAGGAGGCGGCGGCCGTCTGATCGACCTCCGAAGGCGAATCGACGAGCGGGCAGCGAAGCCCCTGCGCACGTTCCCCACCCCCGATGTGGTGCGCAGGGCCGGCTCCGGTGCCTTTTCCGGCCGCCGTCAGGCCGTCGGTGACCGGCCTCGCTCCCGGTGACGCCACACCTGCGGTAGCATGAGACGCCGGCGCCCGCCAGGGTACCGGCGTCTCGCCGTTCGGACATGGGGGGTCGCCGCTTGAGCCCGAAGAAGGCCAGCGAGAAGGGCGCCAGCAAAGACACGGACAAGCTCATCCGGAGGTTGTCGCTGGTCGCGCTCCTCCTCTCCCGCCGCGGGCAGCACGTCACGATGGCGGAGATCCGCGCGCGCGTCGAGGGCTACGCGCTCATGACCGACGAGGCCTTCAAACGGCGCTTCTACGAGGACCGCTACGAGCTCGGCGAGCTCGGCATCGCCATCCGCAAGGACGAGGACCCGTTCTCCGAGACCTCGTCTGAGCTCTACAGCCTGCCCGGCGACGCCTACTACCTGGAGCCGGTCATGCTGGACGGCGAGGAGGTCGCGGCACTGGCCGCCTGCCTCGCCGTCCTCGAGCACCGGTTCGCCTACTCGCAGCCGCTCAGGCTGGCGCTGCTCAGCCTCGCGCAGGGGCGCCCCGAGGTTCTCACCGACGCCGCAGCGCCGGCGCTGATGGTCGTGCCGGACGACGGCGGCTCCGCCACGACTCTCCCCAAGCTCCAGGCGGCCGTCGCCGAACGCAAGACCGTGGAGTTCACCTACTACGCCATCGGGCGCGACGAAGAACTGGTCCGCGTGGTCGATCCCTACGGCCTCCAGCTCGTCGGCGACGAGTGGTACCTGATCGGCTACTGCCACCTGCGCGAGTCCGTGCGCACGTTCCGCCTCTCGCGCATCCGCTCGCGCGTCAAGCACCACACCAAGCGGCCGCACGACTTCCAGCGGCCGGACGGCTTCGACCTGACCGCCTACCAGAACCGGCCCGCGTGGCAGCTCGCCTCCCCGGCCGGGACGGCGCGCATCCGCGTGTCTCCGCGGATGGCCTGGTGGGTCGAGGCGCACTGGGCACACTGCGGCGCCGTCCAGCAACTGGACGACGGCGCGATCGTGTACGAGACGGTTTTCGCAGACGCGCGGCGACTGCTCGGCTGGGTGCTGGGACTGGCCGGCGACGCCGAGGTCCTGGAGCCTGCGGAGCTGCGCGCGGAGCTCGCCGAGCGCCTCGCCGGTCTGGACGCGCTGCTCGTCGCTCCGGAGCCCGAGCACGGCGCGGCGCCTCCGGCCGCGCGCCGCGGTGCCTCGCGGCGGCGCGCCGACGACGACCTGCGCGTCGAGGTGGACCGCTTCACCCGCCTCACAGCGCTGGCCAGCTACCTCATGCAGCGCTGCCGGGACGAGGTCGTCCTGGACGCGGCGACCGTGCGCGCCGACCTCGGCGTCACCGCCAAAGAGCTGCGCGACGACGTCGGCCTGCTCAATCTCGTCAACTTCGGCGGCGACGGCCTGCTGATGTACGCGGAGTTCTCGGGCCGCGGCAAGCTCGCGGTCTCGTGTGAGGTCGCCGGCGCCGAGCTCAAGCGCCCGGCGCGCCTCTCCCCGCTCCAGGCCGACACCCTGCTGCTGGCCATCGAGCTCGTGGGCCGCCACCTGCCGACGGCGCACGGCGCGGCGCTGCGCAGCGCCGCGAACAAGATCGAAGAGGCACGCGGCGGCGGCGGCACGCTCGTCGCCGGCGACCAGCTGGTGCCCGCCGACGCCGTCCTGCGCGACGTCAACCGGGCGATCGACGAGCACCGCCTGCTGCGCATCGAGTACTGGAACGAAGGCACCGACAAGACGTCCGCGCGCGTGGTCGAGCCATACCTGCTCGTCCACAGCCGCAGCGAGTGGTACTACGTGTGCTGGTGCCGCACCGCCGGCGGCACGCGGGTGTTCCGCGTGGCCACGACCAAACGCGCCGAGCTGCTGGAGGAGACGTTCGCTCCCCGGGAGGACGTCGAACTCGACGTGTACCGGCGCGAGGGGATCCCCACGTCCGGGAGCTACGCGCCGCGAGCGGCGACGGTGTGGTACAGCCCGGCCGTCGCCCGCTGGATCGCCGAGCGCGAGCCGGTCGAGATGCTGCCGGACGGCGCCTGCGTGGCGCGCCAGCCCTATGTGGACGTCCGCTGGCTCGCCGCCCACCTGCTGCCGCTGGCGGACCAGGCGCGGCCGCTCGACCCGCCGGAGGCGGTGGACGGCGTGCGCGCCGTCGTTGCACGGCTGCGGGAGCTGTACGCGTGACCCTCGCCGTCGGTCCCGTACTGTATGGAGCCTACGTGGCCGCGTGGGCCTTCTTCGCCTATGGGCCGCAGCTCATCATCTGTATGCTCTTCGCCTGGTCCGCCTGCAGGCGCACTCACGGTGACATGTTGACGTGGCTCGCCAAGGGCTTCCTCTGGTCGCTGCTGCCGTTCGTGGGAGTCGCCGTGATGTGGTGGCTCTGGCGCAAGGCGACGAGAGAGGCCGGGGGCGGCGCGGCGGCGGTGAGCTCGTGACCGCAACGCCCTGGGTGTGGTGCGGGGCCGAGAGGCTCGCCGCACCACGCGCCGACGCCTTCGAGCCGCCGGCCAACATGGAGCGGCTCAGCGATCTGGACGCGGCCGTCGCGGAGGCCGTCGCCGCGCCGCTGCAGGCGCCGCGCCTGCGCGAGCTGGCGCGCGGCGTCCGGTCGGTGGTCGTCACCATCCCCGACTCTTCCCGACCCTGCCCGAGCGAACCGGTGCTGGCGGCGCTCCTCGACGAGCTCGCCGCCGGCGGCGTACCGGACGACGGCGTCACCGTCGCCGTCGGCTGCGGGCTGCACGCCACGACCGGCCCGGAGGAGCGCGAGCGCCTCGCCGGGCCGTCGATCGCCCGCCGCGTCCGCATCATCGACGCCCAGGGCATAGAGACCGAGACCGCCGATCTCGGCGAGACGTCGCTGGGCGCGCCCGCACGCGTCGCCCGCGTGGTCGCAGAGGCCGATCTGGCGATCACGGTCGGCGTGGTCGAGCCGCACCTCTACGCCGGGTTCTCCGGCGGCGTCAAGGGCGTGTCCATCGGCTGCGCCGGGCGAGAGACGATCGCCTGGACGCACCGCCCGGCGTTCATCTCCGAGCCGGGCGTCAGCGTCGCGAACCTGCCCGGCAACCCGTTCCAGGCCACGCTTCGCGAGATCGCCGCGCGCACGCCGCTGCGCTGGGGCGTGAACCTCGTGATTGCCGGCGGCGAGACCGAAACGGGTGCCCGCGGAGCGGCCGCCGTCCGCGCCGGCGACCCGGCGGCCACGCAAGAGGCCCTGGCCGCCTGGGCGGCTCCGGCGTGGCTGTGCGAAGCGCCGGAGCGCTATGACATCGTCGTCGCCGGAGTGCACGCGCCCAAGAGCGACGGCCTGTACCAGGCCAGCCGGGCGGCGACGTATCTCGGGCTCGCCGCCCGCCCCGCCGTGGCGGAGGGCGGGCTCATCGTGCTCGCCGCGGACATGCCGCTCGGCGCCGGCGTCGGCCCCGGCGAGCGCAACTTCCTCGACGTGCTCGCCGCGGCTTCCACGCCCGAAGAGCTGCTCGCGCGCGGTCTGCGCGAGCCGCTCGGTCCCGGCGGGCAGCGCTCGTTCGTGGTCGCACGGGTCCTCGGCCGGTTCCGCCTCGCCGTGATCGGCGCCGCCGACCCGGCGTTTCTGGAGCCCCTCGCACACCTCGGAGTGGCCGCGTTCGACTCCGTCGACGCGGCCCTCGCCGCCGAGGAATCCCGCCTGGGACGCCGCGCCTCGGTGCTCGCCGTGGCCGACGCGATGGCGACGGTCGTCACGGCCGCCTGACCGCCCGGCTGCACGCCCCGTCGCTCGCCGCCGCTCCCCGTTCCGGGTGGTTTGGCGCGTGGAACAACCCACATGGAACGATCGTGTCGGAGGAGACCATGCGCGGCATCAGGATAGGGCGCCTGTTCGGCATCGAGGTGGCCGTACACCCCAGCTGGTTCATCGTGATCGCGTTCTTCGCGTACACCCTGGCGACGGGCTTCTTTCCGCGCGTGTACCCCGCCTGGAGCCCGGTCTCGACCTGGTCTGTCGCGCTCATCGCGGCGCTCCTGCTGTTCGTCTCCGTGTTGGCGCACGAGTTCGGCCATTCGCTGGTGGCGCGGTCGCAGGGGATCCCGGTGCGCAGCATCACCCTGTTCATCCTCGGCGGCGTGTCTCAGCTCGGACGCGAGCCCGACACACCGGGCCGCGAGGCGTGGATGGCCATCGCCGGGCCACTCGTCAGCGCCGCCATCGGGGGGCTGACGCTGGCCGGCGCCTACTTCATCAGCGGACCGGACCAGTTGGTCGCGATACTCATGTACCTGGGCATCGCCAACCTGACGCTGCTCGCCTTCAACCTCCTCCCCGGGTTCCCACTGGACGGCGGCCGCGTACTGCGCGCGCTCCTCTGGCGAATCACGCACGACGTCGTGCGCGCGACGCGCTGGGCGGCCGCCGTCGGCCAGGTGTTCGCCGTGGTCTTCATCGCCGGCGGCGTGGCCGAGATCCTCTTCACCGGCAGCTTCGGCGGAATCTGGCTGATCCTCGTAGGCTGGCTGCTGATCGGCGCCGCCCGCGCCACCTCGCAGCAGACGCAGATCGACCACGAGCTCAGCGGCGTGCCGGCGGGCCGGCTGATGACCCGCTTCGACGGCTGGCTCTCCCCATACATGACGCTGGACTGGGCCGCTCAGGAGCGCTTCGTCGACTGGGACACCCGCTGCCTGCCGGTGGCCTCGGAGGACCCGGAGGCCGAGTACGGCGGCTTGATGTGCTCCCGCGACCTCGCACGGGCACAGCGCGAGCGCTACGACCGCGACCGCGTGCGCGACGTGATGACGCCGGCCGGCGAGCTGCCGGCGGTCGCGCCGGAGACGCAGGCCGTAGATGTACTCCGGCTGCTTCGCGAGAACGCAGCGGACCGCGCGGTCGTGGTGGACGCCGGCGGCCGGCTGCTCGGGTTCATCGACGTGGACGCGATCCTGCGCTTCGTCAACGCAGGGCGCCTGCGCCGCGGCGGCCACGAGAGAACGGCGCCGCAGCTGTGAAATCCCGGCGGCCGGCCGGATCCGCGCCGGGCCGGCTCTACGGCAGCTTGATGGTCACCACCGCGCAGTCGTCGGCCAGGATGCCGCCGGCGTACTCCCGCACCGTCTCCAGCAGCGCGTCCGACAGGCTCTGCGCGTCCAGGGGCAGGTTGGCGCGCACGGCCTCCTTGAGGCGCTCCTCTGCAAAGAGGACGCCGTCACGGCGCGCCTCGGTGATGCCGTCCGTGTAGAGGACCACGCAGGAATCGTCGGGCAGCACGGCGCGGTTGGTCGCGTACGTAGCGCCCCGAAAGATGCCCACAGGCACGTTGCCTTCTGAGGGCATGGGGAACTCGCCCAGGCCGGCGAGTACGATCGGCCGCGGGTGGCCCGCGCACGCGTACTCGAACATGTGCCGCGCCACGTCCACGTAGGCCAGCACGAGCGTGACGAACGGCTGGTTGGGGGTCTGGGTGATGACGGCCGAGTTGAGCCGGGAGAGCGCCTCCCCCGGCGAGCTCTCGGCGGCGTAGGCGCGCAGCATGTACCGCACCACCGCGGACTGGGCGGCCGCCGCCAGGCTCTTGCCGCACACGTCCCCCACGATGACCATCAGCTTGCCGGGTCCGAGTGACACGAGGTCGTAGAAGTCGCCGCCCACGCGAGCCGAGTCGGTGGCGGCCTTGTAGCGCACGCCGACCTCGATGCCGGGGATGGGCGGCGCATCCATGAGCAGCGCCTGCTGAAACGTCTCGGCGATGACGTGCTCGCGCTGGTAGGCGATGGCGTTATGCATACTCGCGTTGAGCTGGGCGGCGATTGTGGAGAGCAGCAGGCGGTCCTCCGCGTCGAACTCGCCCTGCTGCTTGTCGGCGACGACCAGCACCGACGGCGGCGGCGCGGCGTCGCCCTCGAGCGGGGCGAACAGCATGGTCGCGTCGTCGCCGGGCGTGACCGTGACGCTGTCGGCGCCGACGAAGTCCTCGCCCGTGACGATCATCTTGGGAGCGCAACGTTCGAGCAGGTCGGCCTCCGCCGTGGCGAGCACGCCGGGCGACGCCGCGCCGGCCACCGCCAGCGAGCGGACGGCGACGTAGTCGCCGGCGCCGGCCACCACGGCCGCGGAGCGCACGTGCAGCAGGTCGACGGCGGCGCGGGTGACCTCGTCCATGACCTCCTGCAGGTCCGCACGGTCGAGCCGCTGGTTCAGGCCGACGGCGAACGACTGCAGGCGTTGCAGCCGGCGCGCCAGCCGGTCGCTGCGCTCGGCCGTGGCGCGCTGCTGGTCGAACAGCCGCGCCTTGTCGATGGCCAGCGCGGCGAACCGGCAGATGCTGCGCGCGAGCTCGATCTCCTCGTTGCTGAACTCGCGCGCCTCCTCGCCGAAGAGCTCTACGACGGCGATGACGTGCTCACGGATGCGCAGCGGGATCGAGAGCTGGCTGTTGTGACCCCAGCGCTCCAGGAGCTCCCGCTCGACGTCGTTGAGCCGCGGGTCGTCCACGGACGTCACGAGCACAGGGCGGCGGCTGCGGATGGCCATGGACGTCGTGGAGAAGTGTTCGAGCGGATACTCCTTGCCGACGAAGTCTCCCTGATCGAACTCGCCGTCGTCGTAGGAGACGAGGCTGCGGATGACGCCCGCCTCGATGTCGACCTCGTAGATGTCGCAGGCGTGCATCGCCAGTGCGTCCACGAGCCGCGTGGACACGGCCTCCAGCACCTCGCCCATGTCGATGCTCTGCGCGAAGTCGAGACTGGAGTCGCGCACCAGTTCGAGGTCGCGGCGACGCGTCTCGAGCTCGCTGACCAGCCGCACGTTGTCGGTGGTGGTGCCGATGTAGCGGCCGAGGCCCTCCGCGAGCTGGATCTGGTCGCGGCTGTACTCACCGGACTCCTCAGGCCGGCTGAAGACGAGCGCACCGACTTCGCGCTCGAGCGAGTGCATGGGCACGACGAGCACGCGCTCGAGATTCACATGCGCCGCGAGCGACGCCGGCAGGGACCAGTCTGCCGTGACGAAGTCGCGGCTCAGTGCCTTGTCGGTCTGAACTGCCTGGGCGAGCAGCGGCAGGTCCTCGTGCCTCGCGGTCACCTCCCGCGCGTCCAGGCCGAGGCCGAACCCGGCACGCCCCACCCAGTCGCCGTCCTCCAGAAGCAGAAGGACCCCGTTGGTGGCGTCGAGCTGCTCGCCCAGCCGCTCGAGCGCGAACTCGAGGAACTCGTCCAGGTCTTGCCGCGAGCGGCCACGCCCGAGGATGTCCGCACCCGCCTCCGACAGCTGGGCGCGCAGCACCGCGTAGTCGGTGGTCGTGAACAGGCGCCTGAGGACATACGAGAGCGCCACCAGCGCGAGCCCGATCAGTGCGCCGTAGATCAGGACCAGCCAACGGTCCAGATCGAGAGAACCCTCCTGCGCGAAGACGAACGCCGAGAGCGCCACGCACAAGGCCGCCGTGAAGGCCACCGGCCTCCAGCTCAGGGAGAGCGTGAGGAGAAACAGCGGCAGCAGGTACAGGCCATTGAGAAGCACACCGCTGACGAGCATGTCCAGGACGAAGACGGCCGCGATGCCGGCCCCGCCGGCGGCGGCGCACGCGAGCGGGTGCCGCCGCAGCCACGAGATGGCACCGAACAGGCGCGGCAGACGACTTTGGGCCGCGCCCTGCGCAGCGGTGGTCTCCGCGACGTGCATCCGCTCTCCCATGGCCCGCGACGAACAGCCCTCCGAGGCCCGAAGGGTACTACGGAGTGGGCAATCCTGCCAGAACTACGGTCGATGCACGCGCGCGACGACCTTGTCGCTGCGCAGTTCCCGGAGAGCGTCGCGGGCCACCCACCGCCTGGCGCGCGCGGCCGGATCGTGGCGGTCCGCCGCGGCGAGCCGTTCGCCTTCTTCCAGGATCGCCTCTGCCGTCCCGATCGCCGCTGCGTTCAGCCGCGCGTCCCGCTTGCCGATGTTACGCAGGGCCCAGTTGACCGCCTTCTTCACGTAGTTGCGGTCGTCGCCGGCCTCGCGCCGGCAGAGCTCGAGGAGACGAAGGAACGGCTCGTCGCCCGTCTGCTTGTCCTGCACGGCCAGGGCGGCCGCTGTGGCGAACGCCGCCCGCTTCACCCACTCGTCCTGCGACGCGCTCCATTCCTCGACCTTGCCGTAGGCGAACGGTGTCTTGTCGAACAGGTTGGAGGTCACCTGGTCGCAGACGTCCCACGAGTCGAACGCCGCAGCCCACTCCCGCATCTGCGCCTCGGTGACCTGCCCGGGGTCGTCGACCATGCTCGCCAGAAGACGGGCCTCGTGGTTGCCGGTGGCCCAGAGGGCGAGCGCCAGCTCATGGTCTCGCCCGAGGTCCTTGGCGACCCTCCGCAGCTCGTACACCGACACGCCGAACGCGTCCTCGGTGCGGATGCCGTAGCGCGCCATGCCGGCGCGCGCCTGCTCACTGCCGAGGGACGCGAGCCTCTCGAGCACCTCACGGGCGCGCTTCGCGGCATCCTCCCGGCGACCGGCGGCCGCCTCACCCCCCGCGGTCGGACCGCCCAGGCCCGCGCCGCCGGCCCGTGCCATCACGCGTCCACCGCCACGACGAAGTCGTGGAAGCGGTCCAGGTGGTCGACAGCGCGGCGGTAGGCGGCCTCCACCTCCGGACCCGTCGCGGGGTCCGACGGCGGGAGGTCGATCCGTACGGTGAGGGTGACCTTGCTGCGGGCGATGCTGACCGACTCGAAGTGGACGTCGCCCGCGCCCATGACCCCGTGCTCGCCGACCGCCTCGAGCCACTCGTCGGCCGCGAAGTCGTCGCGGGTGAGTTCGTGCTGGACGAAGTCGGTCCACAAGTGGCCGGCCCGCCCGACGGGCTCGTCGACGACCACCGAGTGCCGCACGACGATCATGAGAAGAAGGGGATCCGCGATGCAACGAGGGGGATCCGTGGCATGCGCTTGAGGACCCTGGTGGCCGCGTAGCCGGCGGTCCCCACAGTGACCAGCCCGAACCCCAAGCCGAAGGCGAGCCCGAACGCAGCCGCGGCAAGCGGCCCGAACATGATCCTGCCGCCCTCGCCCACGTCGACGTGCCAGCCGAGGGCCACGCCGATGCCGCCGCGATCCACGCGCACGCTGGGCGCGACGGCCACGCCACAGCCGCCCTTGTCGAAGCTTACGTCGCCGGCCGAGACGACCCACTGTGCCCCACCCTTTTCGATGGCGACGTCGCCGAGCGACGGCACCATCACCGCGGCGGCCATCTTGAGGTCGGTGTCGCCGCCGGACACGACGGCAACCGAGGCCGCCTGCTGCAGCGTGACGCCGCCGCGAGCGCTCGTCAGCAGGGTCATCGCCTGCTGTACGGTCGCGTCGCCCCCGGCCCGGACCATGCCGGCCATGCCGCGGCGCATCTCGGCGCCCTGCGCCTGCGCGCCGTCCACGTTCTCGTCCATGACGCTCCTCTCGTCGCGGGTCCTGAGGAGCTTTCCACGGGGACGCGGTTCCGTCACCCCCGCAGTTCGGCGTCGGCGGCGTCGAGGATCCTTGCCAGCTCCGCCGCCTTGTCCTCCTCCAGCGGCTCCGGGCGGTAGTCGCGCCAAAGCTCCTCGGCGCGCTCGCGCGCCACGGAGACCGGGTCGCGCATGGCGCCGTCCGGCCCCAGCACGTGCGTGATCGCCGGTTTGACCGCCTCGCGCATGTGCCGGCGCGTGTGCCGGTTGCCGAGGAAGTGCCCGCCGGGGCCCACCTCGGCGATCGCGTCCAGCGCAGTCTCCTCGTCACCCCACTCGATGTCCATGACCGAGTACCGCGCCCGCTGGTAGATGTCGTCGCCAAGGACGAGATGCTCGGGATAGAAGAGCGTGTAGACGTTGACCAGCCCGATGCTGGGCATGAGGTCGGAGCCCTCCTGCGCCGCCTGCGCAAGGTCGAGCGCCTCTTCGACACCGGACTGCCAGGTGCCGGGCACCGGCGAGTCGGTGCCGCAGGCGGCCGACTCGGCGGGCACGCCCCAGTGGTGGGCGAGCTCTGTGCCCAGGGCTCGCGCACGGCCGTCGAGCGGGAAGCTCACGAAGTTGCCCGACCTGGGGTCGGCCCAGCTCTGCATCGTCGAGTGCAGCACCGGCGCGCCGGGGCTGGCCAGTTGCAGCACGACACTGGCGGCCACGAGCTCCGCCGACCCGAGGGCGAAGGCGCCGGCCTTGGTGGCCGGCGCCGTGGTCCCGAGGGTCGGCATGGTCACCCACGCGACCGGCACACCGGCCTCGGCGAACACGAGCGCTGCCTCGATGCCGTCCTTGTCCACCACGAGCGGAGAGACGGTGCCTATGAGGTCGCTCAGCACCGGGCGGCGCCGCAACTCCTCGGCGCTGCCGGCGATGACGGTGGCCATCTCCACGGCGTAGCGGGCCTCGCGCTCGCCGTTGACCATGCCTTGCAGATGCTTGACGGTGTTGGTCCAGCCGGCGCCGAGCTCGTGCAGTTGCGCCGTCTCACCGCAGTCGCCGGCGCTCAGCGTCGGCCACCAGAACGCGATGCTCGGGAGCGCGTCCTGCAGCCGCGTGACGTCCTCGAGGTCGGCCTTCGTCGACAGCCGGCGCTCCCGCGTCTGGAAATCGACGATCTCGACGCCGCACCCGTCCGTGGTGCAGTAGGTGCGGCCGTCACCGACGGCGATGTCGCAGCTCGCGTCTCGGGCGCCGAGGGCGAAACGCCGCGGCGCCCTGGCCATCGTCTCGAGCACGAGGTCCGGCGGGAGCTTGGCGACCTCCGTCGCGTGGTCCACGACTGCGCCGGCCTCCTCCAGCAGCCGGAGCGCCTTGGCGCTCTGGAACTTGACCCCCACCCTCTCCATGATGTCGAGCGTCGCCTGCTTCAGCAGGTCGAGCCGCTCGGGCGTGTGGTACCGCTGCCGGAACGCCGGCTCGATGGGTTCTATCGGTGGTCTCTGCGTGTGCGTCACGTGGGCCTCCCAGTCCGCCCGCCATTCATACCAGCCTGCGGCCTCCCTCACCAGATAGATAATCCTTGCGGGCGTTTCGCCCGAGGTTGGGCGAACTTCGCACATGGGCGCTCGCGGATCGTGAAGGACTTGTGTCGATCGGCGGCCCGGCGCTAAGAGCCGGCCCGCTCCGGCGTCAGACCAAATGACGGCGCGGAAAGGCCGCGCCGCTGATGTGGGAGGTCCCCATGAGGAAGCTGCTCGTACTCGCCCTCGTCCTCGCCCTGGCGCTGGTGGCGGCCCCGGCGGCGCTGGCCGGCAACGGCCATGGCAACGGCAACGGTCAAGGTGGCTCGAAGGCCGCCGTGGTCAACTACTCGATCAGCGGCAACGTCATCGCCGTCGACGCCGCCGACGGGGTGGTCTCCGTGACCGTCCTCAAGGCCAACAAGGCCGCTCGCACGCACAAGGGCAAGACTGTGGACCTCAAGGTCGCGACGACGACCCTCTACTACCAGCGCACCGCCGACGGCGAGCGCGTCGCCGTCTCGCTCGCCGACGTCTCCGCCGGCGACCGCATCACCTCCACCGGCAGACTGACCAAGGCGACCGGCGCGTTCAACGCCAAGCGCATCACCATCGCGCTGCCGATCGGCACCTGCCTTACCAACTGAAGCGCACTTCCCGGACGCGGACGGCGGCGGCCTCTACGGGCCGCCGCCGTCCGCGTCCGTGCGTACGAGCCCGTCCTTCAGCCGCTCTCGAGCGACTCACACCTCGCCGCCGCGCGCCAAGAGGTGGTGGACGATCGGCTGGAGAACGACGAGCGAGAGCCAGGACAACTCCACCACCGAAGGCCCCAGCGGCAGGAAGACGAGCGAGAACACGAAGACGAGCGCGATGACGAGGCCTTGCCAGATGAAGTACTTGATGCGTCGGTCGTCGACGTCCCGGGCGCACAGCCGATGGCCGCCGAGCGCGTAGACGGCCATACCGGTGCTGGCGAACCCGGCGAGGGCGACCGAGAGCGCGTAGACGATCACCGACGCGTTCTGGTCCCCGTGCTCGCCGATGAGCGACGTCGTGAACGGCATGACCACGATGAAGAAGAGCGAGAGCAGGTTCATCCAGAGGAGCTTCCTGTCGTACCGCTCGATCAGCGCGTAGAGCCGGTGGTGCGCCACCCAGTACGCCCCGATGACGGCGAAGCTGATGGCGAAGCTCAGGAAGCTGGGCCACAGGTGCCTCAGGGCATCCCAGACGTCGACCGAATCGCCCTTCGCGACGTCCAGTTGCAGCGCGAGAAGGGTGATGGCGATGGCGAACACGGCATCGCTGAAGGCGCCGATGCGTGCGACCTCTTTCTCCTGGGAGCGCACGCTCTCCGCGGCTTGCTGTGCTGAGCCGGCCATCGCGCCTTTCTTTTGGCGAGCGGGCGGCGATTCCCTGCCTGGCACGCGGGCGCAGCAGTCTGGTAGCGTTCCCGGCATGCAGATCCCGGACCCCGGCGCCGTTCCGCGGCCGCTCGTCATCGTCAATCCGTCCGCCGGGAGCGGCCGCACCGGCCGCGGCCTCCCCCACGTCCTCGCCGGCATCCGCGACGCCGTAGGCGAGGTCGACGTGGCCGAGACGAAAGGCCGCGGCGACGCGACGGCGCTCGGCGCGGCGGCGGCCGGGGACCGACGGCCACTGGTCGTCGGGCTCGGCGGCGACGGCACGCTCGACGAGATCGTCAACGGGATGCTCGGAGCGGACGACGCTCCGCGGGCGCTCGGGCAGGAGGCCCCAGCCTCGCGATTGCCCGTGCTCGGCATCATCGGCACCGGCACGGGCGGCGATTACGGCCGGTCACTCGGCATCCCGCATGAGCTCGGCGCCTATCTCTCGGCGCTGAAGGACGGCTCCGACCGTGCCGTCGATGTGGGGTGGGCGCGTTTCCCGGCCCTGGACGGCCGGCCTGTGCAACGCTACTGGATCAACGTCCTCTCCGCGGGCGTCGGCGGCCTCGTCGACCGGTACACGGCGGCCGCACCGGCGTTCCTCGGCGGTCGGCTCGCCTACGCGCAGGCCACTCTACGGGCGATCGTCGCCTGCAGACGCGTCCGCCTCTACTGCAGCTACGTCGACGCCGGCGGCGCGCGGCGCGAGCTGCCCGTTCACGCGCACGCTGTCGCCGTCTGCAACGGCAGGACGTTCGGGGGTGGGATGAACATCGCCCCCATGGCGAAGATCGACGACGGGCTGCTGGAGGTCGTGGTGTTCCAGACGAAGACCCGCTGGAGGCTCGTCGGCCGGCTCACCACCGTCTACAAGGGCACGCACATCCATGAGCCGGGCGTGGACCACTTCACGTGTCGCGAGCTGGAGATCCGGCCGGAGGTCCTGCCGCGCAGGCGGCCGCGCGCAGGCCTCTTCCCTCTCGACGTGGACGGCGACGCGCTCGGCGACGTGCCCGTGACGGCCGGCGTGACACGCGCGGCCCTGCGGGTGCGCGCGCCTCAGTCCGCGGCGGTCTGACCGCCGCCGGAACCGGTCGCGCCGGTCCCGCCTGAGCCGCCGCCGGAGCCGCCCGTGACGGTCTCGTCGCCGAAGCCGGAGCCGCCGCCTGAACCGCCCAAGCCGGAGCCGCCCGATCCGGCGGCGGAACCGGACCCTCCAGTCGCGCCGGCCGCTCCGGCCGCCGACTGCCCACTCGACACGCCTGCGGACCCGCCCGATCCGGCGCCGGCGCCGGTGCCCCGGGCGGCGCTCTGAGCAGAGCCGCCGACTGTCTTCGCGCCGGCCCCGCCCGAGGCGGTCACAGGGCGATCAGACCCGCGAAGCTCGTGTTCCCGGCCGCCGGCTTCACCGCCGCGGCGGCCGCCACCGCCCGGCGCCTGGCCACGGTGCGCCTGGGCCAGCAGGCGGGCACGCTCGCCGCCGGCGCCTGCCGTCCCGTCCCCAAGCACGCCGGGCTGTGCCGCCGCCGCTCGCGGCGCGGTGGCGCCCGTCGCCTGATCATGCGAGGCCGCCCCGGCGACGCCGACGGCGGCGACGGCGACCACGGCGACCGTCGCGACTTTGACGCCCACGGCCGAACCGAGCGCGGCCAGCATGCCGGTGCCGGCGGCGGAGGTCGCGGCAGACCCGGCCGCACCGCTCAGGCCGGCCGCAGAGGCGGCCGCCCCGGATGCGCCGGCGCCCGCCGTCGCCGCGCCGGCGCCGGCGCCCGCACCGAGACCGGCCGGCAGGACCACGCCGGCCGCCTGCGCGGCCAGAAGCGTCGCCCCCAGACTGAGTTTGGCCGGCAGCGCGACCTGTGGCAGCAGCACCCCCAGACCGGCCGGCGCGACGCCCCACAGCTTGACGGTGCGCCGGCAGTCGGGGCAGGTGCTGGCGTGGTCCTCGAGCCGAGCACGATCGGCGGCGGAGATGCCTCCGCCCACGCCGCCGGCAAGGATCGCGTCGGCGGTCGAGCAGCGTCCGGCCGCATGCACGCCGGCAAGGTAGATCTTGCGGAAGCCGGCCCGTGCCCTTGAGAGCAGCACGTCCGCCGACCCCCTGGTGACTCCGAGCACGGAGGCGGTCTCGCCTACGCTCAGCCCGTGCACGTCGCGAAGGACAAGCGCCAGCTGCTGGCGCTTGGGCAGATCCTTGAGCGTGGACTCGACGCGACGCGCGAGCTCGGCCCGCTCGAAGTCGTCCACGGCGGACACTGGCTCGGGGGCGGCCTCGCTCGTCACCGTCACCGGGCGGCGCTTGCGCGCGCGCAGGTGGTCGAACGACGCGTTGACCGTCACCCGGTACAACCAGGCCGGAAGCGTGAAGTCCGCGTCCTCTGCCGGGAGCCCTCTGAACACCTTGATGAGCACCTCCTGCGCCACGTCCTGCGCCTCGTGCGGGTCGTCGACGATCCGCAGCGAAAGGTTGTAGATGGAAGCCGCATAGGCCGCGTGGAGCGCCTCGAAGGCTTGGGGTCTGCGCGCGCGGAGCCCCGAGACCAGCGCCGACTCGTCGGCGAAGCCTCCCGGATCGTCCGCTTGTGGCTCCCACGCCTTGATCTGCGACACCATCCCTCCAGACGACGTGCTCTCGAGAACCTTAGCAGCAGGTTGTGAAGTATCTGTGGAGAGAGCGAGAAAGCTAAGCATCCGCAGCCGGCGGCGTCTTGCTCATCCTTCGCCGTCGCCGTTTCTCGGACGCCGGGGCGCCTTCGCCGGTCCTGCCCCGACCGGCGTCCTCACATCCCGGGTCCCTCCGCCTCCTCCGTGAAGGCGAAGCGCTCCTCGCGGAAGACGCGCAGGCAGGCGTCGGCCGCGCGCTCGTCATAGCGCAGGCCTCTGCCCTCCTCGATCTCCTCCAGCGCTGCCTCCAGGCCGATCGCCGGACGGTAGGGCCGATGCGACGACATGGCCTCCACGACGTCGGCCACCGCCACGCTCGGTGACCGACGCCGGCAGACCGGCCGGCGCAAGCATCTCCCAGCCCGCGGCTCCCGCTTGAGCGGGCGCGCCAGCGTGGTCGCGGGCGAGTGACTCGAAGGCGAGCAGCCCGACCAGGATGCCCTCCTGCAGGAGCGGCAGAGCGAGCATCGTCCGCAGCCCCATGCTGGCGAAGATCTCGCGCTCGGCGGCCGCGCCCGCCGGCAGGTCCTCCAGGGCGGTCAGGACGAAGGGACGGCCGCTCGTGGCCTGCGCTCGCAGCCAGTCAAGCTGTGCGATGTCGCGGCTGGTGTCGCCATCCTCCGCGACGCCGCTCTCGGATCCGCGCGCGGCAGTCAACGGCGTGCGACGAGGTGAGTGCGGGAAAGACGCATTCGTGCTGAAGAAGCCGCGCGCCGACGTGCCGCGCGTCTCGGACCCCCCGGCGTGCGCCGCGACGCGCGACTCCTCCAGCGAAGATGACGCCGCGGTGAGGGCCGGCCCAGTGCCTCCGGCCCTCACCGCGGCGTCACGTCGTCACGCCGACGCAGACCGCCTCGCCCCGCCGGGACCGTCTCCGGGTCGCCCTCGAACCCTTCAGCCTTCCTTCGGCGGCTTGTACGCGGGCGCCTGGCCCTTCTTGCGCTCGAACACGCCCGGGTTGAGCCGTGTGCGCGAGATGCCGACCTGGAACCCGCCGAGGACCTGCTTTACTTCGCGCCCACCGCACGCCGGGCAGACGGCCTTCTCCTCGCGCTCCGCGTGACCACACAGGATCTCGAAGCGCTCGCCGCAGCTGGCACACTCGTATTCGTAGATGGGCATGCCCGAGATTGTAACAGCCGGCCGCCTGCGTGAGCCTTTTGTGCGCGGCCGGCTGGTCGAGTTCGACGAGGCGAGGGCCCTCGTGCTTCAGCAGGCGGCGACGGCTGACCTACTTCTCCTTCGGGCGCTCGTCGGGCCAGGTCCAGAGGGCACTGGCGATGAGGTGCTCGCACGGCTGCTCGACGGCCCGGCCGCAACCGCAATCGAACTCCAGCTGCTCGCCGGCGAGGACCCACTCGGCCCGGACCACGTCCTCGCCCGCCTCGACGCTCGTCAGCAGGCGGGCGTCGCTGCGCTCGATCACCCGCACGGCGCCCGCCTCGACAGCGGAGGCGCCGCGCATGAACACGTCGGCGGACACGATCGAGAGGAGCGTCGCCTCGTCGAACCAGTCGTCGATGATCGCCATGTCTCTCCTTCTCAGCGTTTCAGCGTGAGGCCTGCTGGCACGGTAGCAGCTCGCCGGACCCGAGGTCGAACGCGGAAAGGGGCGCCACGTGGCAACGAACCTCGCGGCGCCCCTCTCACGATCGGCGCGGCGGCCGCCTTGCGGCGCCGCTGCCGTCTTCAGCCTCCGCGTGCCGGCGGCGCCGTCTCAGCTCCTCAGCTGAGCGTCGCCTGGCCGGGGCGCCAGTCGACCGGGCAGAGCTCGCCGGTCTGCAGCGCCTGGAGGACGCGAAGGGTCTCGTCGGTGTTGCGTCCGATGTTGTTGTGGTGCACGACCGCGTACTTGAGCGTCCCCTCGGGGTCGATGATGAAGGTCCCGCGAAGGGCGACGCCGGCGTCCGGCAGCAGTACGCCGTAGGCCTCGGTCGCCTCGCGCCGGATGTCGCTGAGCAGCGGGAAGGGGAGCGAGCCGCCGAAGTCACGCTCGATCCACGCCTTGTGGCTGTGCTCGCTGTCGACGCTGGCGCCCAGCACGACGGCGCCGAGGTCTTCGAACTCCTCGTTGTGCCTGGCGAAGCCCTGGATCTCCGTGGGGCACACGAAGGTGAAGTCGAGCGGATAGAAGAACAGCACCACCCACTTACCGCGGTAGTCGCTGAGCTTAACGTCGACGAACTCGCCGTCCTTGACGCCCGTGAGACTGAACTCGGGGGCGGGCTGACCTACTTGAACTGCCATGTCTCTCCTTCGAAGGTGAGGGCCGGAGACGCTGCGCCGCCGGCCTTGGTCTTTGCTGCTGGCGGTGACGGTACCCGTGCCATCAGGGAGTGAAACGGTCTCCTTTTGCATGCTCTGGCCCGCTACTCGTCGGGCGTCGGGCAACCCACCCCCACCCCATTCTCGCAGTCGAGCACGACTTTCTCGATGCGCCGGTCGGGGATCAGCCAGACGGCGGCGACGAGGATGTAGAGGCCGAGCGCCACCCAGGGCACCACCAGTGCCAGAGGGATCGCCACGGCGTAGAGGACGACCGAGATCTTGCCCTTGAAGTCGTTCCCGATGGCCCTCGCCAGCAGGGATTCCGTGCCCTGGCTGTGGATGATCGCGCGCACGAGGATGAAGTACGCGACCGCCGCCATGAGAAGCACCACACCGTACACGGCGGTCGGCGTCCTCGCGAAATCGTTCTCGCCCATCCAGCCGGTCGCGAATGGGATCAGCGAGAGCCAGAACAACAGGTGCATGTTCGCCCACAGCACGGCGCCGGTGACCCGCTCGGTGAGGTACAGCACGTGGTGGTGGTTGTTCCAGTAGATGGCCAGGTAGACGAAGCTGACCACGTAGCTGAGGAAGACGTGACGCAGGTACCAGAGTTCGATGAGCCGGTCATGGTGCAGACGCGGGACCGTGAGCTCGAGCACCATGATCGTGATGAGGATGGCGATGACGCCGTCGCTGAAAGCCTCGAGACGATTGCGGGTCATGGCGGCGTGGTACCGCAGTGGGGCGGAACGCGAACATCGCCGGGCGTTGGTCAGCGAGAGACGAGCAGGACGATCAGATGCCGCGGGCCATGCACGCCCTCGACGCGCTGGAGCTCGATGTCGGAGGTGGCGGAGGGGCCGGAGACGAACACCAGCGGCCGGCCCGACTCTCTGACGAGCGGCGCGACGCGGGCCATCGCCGCCGGCAGGTCCGGCTCTACCTGGTCCTCGCGGACGGCGCAGAAGTAGATATCGGGTACCAGTGAGAGGGCTCGCCGCCCATCGGCAGGGCCGGCGGCGAGCACGAGTGAGCCTGTCTCCGCCACCGCGAGAGTGCATCCGGTGAGCGCGGCGTCGAGCGTGTCCAGCTCGGCCGGCGTGAGCTCGTGGTCCTCGACCAGCTCGAGGCCGGCCTCGGGACCCGCATCATGGGGCCGCCACTCGTCCGGGAGCCCGGGCGGCACGCCGAGCCGGCGCACGCCACGCTCGGCGCAGGCCCGGGCGACCTCCGCCGCGGCGTCGCTCGCGGCCACGCGGCGGACCTGCACGTGCGCGAGCGTGAGGCGCTGGACGAACAGCTCGAGGATGCCGGGAGCACGCGTCACGGCGCCTCCTCCGCGCGCTCGGGCGCGTGCGGCGTGGTGCGCTCACGCGCCCACCACTCGCGGAACGTCTCGCGGGCAACCGGACGCAGGTCGCGGCCCTTGGTCCAGCCGGCGAGCGGCGGCGGCAGCTTGCGCACCAGGCCGCCGCGTTCGAGCGGCAGCTCGGCGGCCCTCCCCGCCCTCTGCGCGGCGGCGAAGCGCCGCGGCGAGCCGAAGGCCCACGCCGCGACGCCGAACAGGCCGCGCTCCGCGGCGGGCGCCCGCTCACGCACCGCCCTGGCCCGCAGGTAGAGCAGCACCTGGGGGATGTCGATGCCCACGGGGCACACCTCCGCGCACGCGCCGCACAGCGACGAGGCGAAGGGCAACTTGGCGTACTCCTCCATGCCCCACAGCTGCGGCGTCAGGATCGCGCCGATCGGTCCGGGATAGATAGACCCGTAGGCGTGTCCGCCCACGCGCGTGTACACCGGGCACACGTTGAGGCAGGCGCTGCAGCGGATGCACCTCAGCGCCTGCCGCCCGACCGGATCGGCCAGGGCGTTGCTGCGCCCGTTGTCGAGCAGGACGATGTGGTACTCCCGCGGGCCGTCGCCGGGCGTGACCCCGGTCAGCAGTGAGACGTAGGAGCTCATCCGCTCGCCGGTCGCCGACCTCGGCAGCAGGCGGAGCAGCAGGCCGAGGTCCTCGAGCGACGGCACCAGCTTCTCGATCCCGACCACGCTCACCAGCACCGGCGGCAGCGTGGTCACCATGCGCCCGTTGCCCTCGTTCTCGACCACGCAGACCGTACCGGTCTCAGCGACGGCGACGTTGCACCCGGTGACTCCCATGCCGGCGCGCAGGAACCGCTCACGCAGGTACAGACGCGACACCTCCGCGAGCTCGTTGGGGTCGTCCGAGATGTCGCGCCCGCGCGCGATGGTGCGCGCGAAGATATCGCGGATCTGCCCGCGGCTGTAGTGCACCGCCGGGACGAGGATGTGAGAGGCGGTGTCGCCGGCGAGCTGCACGATGACCTCGGCGAGGTCCGTCTCGACGGCGTCGACGCCGGCCTCGGCGAGCGCGGCGTCGAGGCGGATCTCGTCGGTGGCCAGCGACTTCATCTTGACCAGCTCGGTTACGCCGTGGTCGCGGGCGATGCCGGCGACGACGGCATTGGCGGCCGCGGCGTCGGCGGCGTGGTGGACCCTGGCGCCCACGGCGGTGGCGGCAGCCTCGAACCGCGCCAGCAGCTCATCGAGGCGGTCCAGCGCGTCGTCCTTGACGCGTCGCGCCTGCTCGCGGAGCTCCTCGAAGTCCGGCAGCTCCGCCACGGCCGCTGCGCGGCGCTCGCGGATCGTCCGCGTCGCGCGCCGCATGTTGTCGCGCAGCTGAGCGTCGGCGAGGGCTTCGACCGCGGCCGCTGGGAAGTCGTGCGGGCGCCCGCGGCTCACGCCAGGGCCTCCGCCGCCAGAATGTCCGCGAGGTGCACGGCGCGCACCGCCGGGCCCCCTCCGGGCGCCGGCGGCGCCAGCCGGCTGAGGCCGCCGCCGATGTTGAGCAAGCACGACGGGTCGACGGCCGTCACGACCTCCGCGCCGGTAGCCAGGATGTTGCGGCACTTGTCCTCGAGCATCGCCAGCGAGACTCCGGCGTTCTTGATCGCGAACGTGCCGCCGAAGCCGCAGCACTCGGCGGCGTCCGGCAACTCCAGGAGCTCCAGCCCGCGCACGCACGCGAGCAGCCGCTCGGGCGCGTCGCCGACACGCGCCACGCGCAGCGAGTGGCAGGTGGTGTGCAGCGTGACGCGCCGAGGGTACGACGCGCCCACGTCCTCCACGCCGAGACGGCGGACGAGCAACTCGGAGAATTCGAAGAGCCTGCCGCCTAGCGCTTCCGCGTCGCGCGCGAGCCGCTCGTCTCCCGCCTCGCGCGCGACCTGAGGCAGCAGCTCGCGCACCCAGCCCACGCACGACGACGACGGCGAGACCACCGCGTCCACACCGTCATCCCGGCTCAAGACGTCTACGAGCCGCCGCGCCAGCCGCAGCGCCTCGCCGTGGTACCCGCTGTTGACGTGCATCTGCCCGCAGCACGTCTGCTCCGCCGGGAACGTGACCTCGCATCCGAGCCGCTCCAGCACACGCACCACACTCCGCCCCGTCTCCGGGAACAGCGTGTCACCCACACAGGTGACGAACAGCGCGACGCGCACTTCCGGCCTCCTCACACGCCTCTCGCTCGACCACGGTCAAGCGTATACCGCCCCGCTGCCTCTGAACGGCGCACGCTCTACCGAGTCACGGACCGGCGCAGGACCGACCGCGGACAAGCACACGACGAGGGGCGGCGGCCAGGAGGGCCACGCCCCTCACGCGTCGCAGGCGGACGCGTCAGGCGAGCAGGCGCGCGCGCAGCGACCGGTGCGCAAGCACGATGAGGCGCAGCGTGGCCCGGGTGGCGCCGACGTAGAAGAGGTCGCGCTCACGCGGGCTGTCGAGGCGCTCGATGTCGGTGAGCACGACCGCGTGCGCCTCGAGGCCCTTGAAGCGGTGCACGCTCGCGTACATGGTCTTGCCCGACTTGAGGTCGGCGACCGGGCCGCGAGGGGTGTCCCTGACGAGCGGCGCCAGGCGGTCCCGCCATGGCTGCTCCGTGAGCTGAGCGGCGGCGCAGGCGGTGTCGTTGCGGGTGCTGAGGACGGCCACCTGGGGCCCGGTGAGACCGGCGGCGCGGAGCTCCTCGAGCGCCGCGCGGAGCAGTTGCTGCTGCTCCGCGGCGTCCCGGTAGAACCGCACCTGCGGCGGGTCGCCGTCGTCCGGCCGCAGGCAGCGGGCGTAGCCGCCTCCGCCGTCGCCCGCCGGGGTGATGCCGGCGCCGGCGCAGGCCAGCGCGGCCACCGCCGGCGCGTTACGGCAGTTCTCGTCCAGCTCGAACACCACGCACGCGTTGCCGTCGCCGTCGCAGAACTTCTCGAGGTCCACCGAGTCGTCGTAGATCGCCTGGTGGCGGAAGTCGCCGAAGATGCGCCAGAACCCATCGTTGAAGCCGCCCGTGGTGCTGAAGTCGAGCACGTCGAGGAACTGGTGTCGCAGCACGTCCTGGGCCTCGTCGAGGATGAGCTCGTCGTAGTCCGGCGGCTTGTCGATGAGGCGTTCGCCGGCCAGGCGGGGCAGCTCGACCTCCCAGAACTCGGGGCCGCCCGAGAGCATGGGCGAGCCGGCGGGGATGCCGGCGGCGCGCACCATGTGGTCGGAAACCGTGGTCGCGTCGCAAAGCCCGGCCGTCTGCTCTCGCAGCCACTCGGCCAGCGGGCGGTTGAAGCAGAGAAGGAGAGTGCGGCGCCCGGCGACACGGGCGCGCCGCGCCGCCTCGATCGCCAGCAGCGTCTTGCCCGTCCCCGCGGGCCCGTCGAAGATCACCCGCGGCATGCGCCGCATGTGGTCGAGCGCCTCGAACTGGGTCTCCGTGTAGTGACGGATCTCCTCGTCGATGCGCGTCGCCCGCGCCTTGGGGCTCTCGTAGAACTCGAAGTCAGGGCGCAGCAGCTTGACGATCTCCTCACACTGCGCCTCCGTCGGCTCCCCCGCGCGGCAGTCGAACCAAGCCTTGTGTAAACTCTCCGCGCGTTCGCGAGCCTGCGTCAGTGCCGCCGCCACCCATTCTTCGATAGGCCGTTGCTGGAGCCGCGCGTGGTCGATCACCTGCCAGCTGTGCCACTCCTCGCTCACGTCGGTGAAGTCGATGAAAGGGAAGCACGCGACCGACTGAAACAGCACCCCGCGCAGGTCACCGTGATGCCTGGCCAAGCGGTCGTGGAGGCTGTGCATGGCCTCGGACGCCTGCTTGAACGGCCCGCGCGAGTCACCTTCTCGGTCGGAGCCGTAGAACCACAGCCCGCGCTCGCGGCGCAGCTTGTGGCAGCCCTTGACTTCGAT
The DNA here is from genome assembly GCA_963775255.1 of uncultured Thermoleophilia bacterium. Lineage (GTDB taxonomy): Bacteria > Actinomycetota > Thermoleophilia > UBA2241 > UBA2241 > CAIXSE01. The sequence continues at coordinate 506,989 of CAVZIA010000004.1, forward strand.
GACGAGCACGCCCAGGCCGGGGGCGACGACGAGAAAGTCGATCTCGCCCTCCATCTGCCGGCGGTGATGGGCGAGGTCCTGCGAGTGCAGGACGGTCCAGTCGTCGCGGTCCGAGGCCGCGGCCAAGAGCTCGAACACGAGCTTCTCGCCGTCGCTCGGCGTACCCGGGTCGATGTGCGGAGGAATCAGACGCATCGCGCCTCATCTTCGCCGGGCTCATCGCCGCCCCTCCGCCTTCGTTTCGTCATATACCCCATGGGGTATATGTGTCGGCAACGGAATCTTGGAGGTGACGCAGGTCTGCGGCTCCCTCTCTGACCCCAAGGAGCGACGAGCATGGCGGTGACGGTGTACTCAACGCCCACCTGCAGTTTCTGCGTGGCGGCCAAACGCTACCTCAAACAACGCCGGATCCCCTTCCGCGACATCGACGTCTCGCGAGACTTGCGCGCCGCGGCCGAGATGGAGCGCAAGACCGGGCAGCGTGGTGTGCCCGTGATCGACGTCAACGGCCGCGCCATGGTCGGCTTCGACAAGAACCGCCTGAACTCGCTGCTCGGCATCCGCGGCTGAGCGTACGCCGCTGCACGAAGCCGGTGCGATACTCGTCAGCGCGATACTCGTCACCTACCCGAACCGCAGGAGGCACCAGTGGACTTCAAACCTCTCGACGACCGCGTCCTCGTCAAGCCTGTGGACCCAGAGGAGAAGACCGCCAGCGGCATCTACCTTCCGGACACCGCCAAGGAGAAGTCTCAGGAGGGCGTCGTCGTGGCCGTCGGCACCGACGAGGACCTGCGCGACAAGATCCCCCAGGGCGCCCGCGTGCTGTTCGTCAAGTACGGCGGCACCGAGGTCAAGATCGACGGCGTGGACCACATGGTACTCCAGCGGGCAGACATCCTCGGGACCATCTCGAGCAACTGAGGACTCCCGCCGTGAAGACCGGCGACGTGGACGCCCGGGAGGTACCACGTCGTCCTGCGCCCGCGCCGGAGGGGCACGGCCGCCGGCGCGGAGGCGGTGATCGCCGCGTACAGCGCCCTCACGGCCTCACGCGGCGATACTGCCCTCGACCCGCTCGGCGCCGTTCACCGCTGACAGCGGCGACACCCCGGCGTGTACACCCGCCCGGGTCGCGAACCCGCCGCCGCCGGCCGCCGTCTCACGTATGCTGGTACCACTCGACCCGAACGGACGGTTGCATGGCCATCGTCACGTACAGCAACGCGCAGCTGGGCTTCGGTGTCACCTACGACGATGCCGAGCTCGCTCGCACGGAGACCACCCAGGATCCGCGCTATGCCGCGGCCTGGATCGACCGCATCTCGACACGCGTGGCCGGAGGCGTGCTGTTCTGCTCGCCCACGGCGACCGCCGCGAAGATCGCCGCGGGCGCAGCGCCGAGCCTTCTCATCACCACCGACAGGTCCCCGCTCCCGCCCGGCGTGCTTGCCAACTGGGACTGGGACGAGGCGACGAGCCGTGAGGCCGCGCCGTTCATGACGCTCACGGGAGCCGACGAGATCGAGACCTCGGCCGTGTACTGGCGCGGCTTTCCCGTGCTGCAACTGGCCGCCGTGGAGCCGCCGGAGGACCAGCCTGCCATGCCGCTGCAGATGCTGGGCACGCTGTACACGCCTGCCCAGACCTTCGCCTCGCTGCTGGTCGTGCCGCGTGGCCTCGAGGGCCCGTGGATCGAGCGGCTCCAAGACGTGATGGACGGGTTCTTCCTGATGCCGATCGAGCGTGAGGGCAACGCGCGCACGGGCCACCAGCAGGTGCGCACGCTGCACCTCTCGTCCAAAGACCTCGAGGACCTGGCCGCGCGCTGAGCCTTCGGCCGGCGCGGCCGGCTCAGCGTCCGAGCGGCGGGGCAGCAGCGGAGCCGGCAGCCTCGAGTCGCCGCCGCCACTCCTTGCCGGCGTCGCGGCCGGCGGCGATGTCGTTGCCTTTTTGCAGGACGATGGCGAGCGATCCCGGGTCGCCGGTGGCGGCCGATAGACGCGCAGTCGGGTACTCGGCCCCGTTCGGCAGTACGAAGGAGAGTCGGTAGGGTTCGCCCTTCACCGTGAGCTTCACGCCGCCGCCGAAGTAGTACCAGGGCCAGACGACGTCCATCACCTCGTCGAGCCGGACGTCGAACACCTCTCCCCCGACCTCACTCGTGTACCGCAGACGGCCAGCCGTCAGGTCCAGCCAGCCGGCCTCCGTGCGGAACGTGCCGATCAGCCTCCAGGCATACGACGCGAAGTCTTTCTCGGCGGCCCACGCCTCACGCCGGCGACGCCTCCTGTCCCACACCTGGTGTCCCTCCCGCGCGCTCATGCCCCGGGGTGTACCCGGCCGGGGTCACGGCCAGCCGCAGGCGGTCACAGCCGTGGAAACGCCGCCGTGGTCACGAGCTTCGTGTACTTGCTCTCTCCCGTCCCGAGCGTGACGGTCCAGTTCGTCCAGTGCGTCGTAGTCTGAGAGTGACCCTGCGAGTAATTGTAGTAGGCGTCCGACCAGTACGAAGTCCAGTGCTTGGTGCTGGCCGTCGTATTGAACTTCAGCGCGTCGACCCAGCGCTTGTGCTCGACCGGCGTGAAGAAGTCGCGCATCGTCCAGTTGAAGTCCTTGCCGCAGCAGTCCCAGAGGATGTACGCGCCGTCGGGGATGCCGCGAAGTGTGGCCTTCTTGTTCTTGCGGATGTACACGGCAACCACCGGCTTGCGCTTGTTGCTGCTCCGCGTAAGCACGGCGACGGCGTCGGAGCCGGTCTTGTTCGCGACGGTAAGTGAGGCGCGGCCGCCGCTGACGGAGCGCTTGACGACGTACCCGTTGGCGAGCCGCACCGGCTTGACGATGAGGAAGTCCGCCGCGGCGTCGCCGAGGGCGAGCTCGTAGACGCCGGCGCGGTCAGCTGTGAGATCGTAGCTGACGTCCTTGGTCTGGCCCGGCGCGACCTCGACCGGCTGCGTGAGCAGTTCCTCGCCGTCGACGAGCAGCTTGCCTGCGAACGTGCCGGCGATGTCGCCGGTGTTCTTCACGCTCGTCACCAGCGTGACGTCGTCACCCAGCCTGGCGGGTGACGGGTCGACCTGCAGCGGCGCCACGGCGAACGCCGGTGGCGCGACGGCCCGGGCGGCGACGACCGCGCCGCCGAGCGAGAGCGCCACCGGGCCGCGGGCCACCCCGGCGGGAAGCGACAGCGTCATCTCGCGGCCCTGCCCGCCGGCAAGCGGGAACTGCACGTCGTCCTGGGCCTTGCCGTCCACCGAGTACGTGGCGCTGTAGGCGCCGCCGAGCAGACCACGGTTCCACACCTCGACCTTGATCTGCGGGGTGTCGTCCAGTGCGATCCGCTTGTCGGCGGGGGCGACGACCTCGTAGTGAGGCATCCACCAGAGGAGGCCGGCGAAGACGAAACAGACCGCCGCCAGCCCGACGCACGCGAGCTGCGCCGTGCGCGGCGAAGCGCCGGGCGGCCAGCGCCCCGCCGTCGCCGGCCTGACCAGCGCGACGATGAGCGCCACTATGAACACGATCGCCACCAGCGTGAAGGCGATCCCGAGCCCGTCGCGGAGCCTGCCGCCCGAGAAGACGATCCCGACGAGCAGCGCGACGATGATGGCGCCGCCGAGAGCGAACCAGACGCCGCGGCTTCTGCCGCCCTGCGCCGGCGCCGTGGGCCGTGCCGCCTGCGCGGCCGCGGGTCGTGCCGGCGCCGTGGCCGGCGGCATGGGCGGCTGACCCTCCACCCGAGGCTGCGCCTCCCGCGGCGTCGCCGGCGGGACGGACAGGGTCGCATGCACCTCGGGAGGCGGAGCCGTGACCGGCGCCGGCGGGGCCGCGGTCCAGACCGCCGGTGGCGGCATGCTCGGAGCCGCGGCCGGCAGCGGCCGGCCGGCCGCCTGGTACGCCCAGTCACGCAGGCCGTCGTAGGCCCAGAGCAGATGCCCCTGGCGGTCGTAGTCCACGACGGCCTGCGGCGCGATCTGCCCGACACCCTCGAGCGAGAACCGGCCATCGTCGAAGGAGATGGTCCTCCCCACCCATGCGGTGCTCGGACCGAAGGTCGCAACGATCATCTCGTCCCCTCCCCGCTCCTCGTCTTGTCCCCGTATGCTCTGCCCGCGGTCTACGCTATCGGCGGGGTACTCAAGAGAGTTGAGAGATGCTTCAGCGCACGACGGTGACGAAGGCGGCTTTGGAGGTCTTCGCGGAGTGGTCGGCGTCGGCCGGTGCCACGGCGACCAGCTTCCAGCGGCCGGTCTTGCCGAGCGCGCACGTGACCGCCCAGCGCGTGGTGTCTCCGGCGTCGCGGTTGGTGGTGAGCAGTGTGCGCCGCAGCGCCCAGACGCGCCCGTTCCAGCGGTACGCGCTGAGGACGACCGAGTGCGCCCCGGCCGGATGCTGCGGCGACAGCGTGCCCGAGACGGTGAACCGGCGGCCCATCGCGACCCGCTTCCGCGCGCGCGGCACGCTCAGTGAGGGCTTCGGCAGCTTGATCGGGCTCCACCAGTGCTCCGGCTGCGGCCGCGCCACCGGGCCGAGGTTCGGCGGGAACCCGTTCACCAGCGACGACACCGGGTAGGCGGTCACCGCCTGGCCGGTCCAGAGACCGCGGCCGTCGGCGACGTGGTCCCAGATCTTGTAGGGATACGGGTTTGGCTCGCCGCCGGGCGCCACCCAGCCGTTGTACGCCCAGACGGCGAAGAACCAGTCTTCGTAGCAGCGCCGCGAGCCGTCGCCGATGACCGGGAACACCGATGGCGCGTAGCCCCACTTCGCGTCGAGGATGCTCGAGCCGACGTCGATGTTGTACGCGATGTCGGTCTTGAGACGGTCCTGGTCGACCCCCGCAGGGATGGTCGTCACCTGCATGATGCCGATGCCGCCGTCCCCGCTGACGAGCGGGTCGCCGTCGGCCTTGAACTGCTGCCAGGCACTCTCCTGGTATGCGATCGCGTACAGGATCTTCGGCGGGATGTCCCACCTGACCGCGGCGTCGTAGAGCAGGCCGCGGATCTCGGCCGCCGAGGGATTGGTGCCGGCCGAGGCCGGAGCCGGCGCTGCGGCGGCCAGAAGCGCGACCGCGAGGAGCGCGCCGGCCGCGGCCAGCACCCGCAGCCTCCGCGGCACGAGCGCCGAGGCGCCGGCGGACGAGCGGAGATGTCGGAGGAGAGTCATCGGGTGCCAGTGTACTCGCCTCCGGGACGCCCCCCGGCGCCGGTGGGTTCGCGCCGGGGATCGGGCCGCCGGACCGGCCGTGCTCAGGCGGCGGCCTGCTCGTCCAGCCCGGGCACCTCCGGCATGCCCTCGTAGCGCACGACCTGCTCGGGCATGCCGGCAAAGGCGAAGCTCGCGTTGCGGTGGTCGCGCTCGTCCAGCCCCATGCGGCGGAACACGTCGGCCCAGCAGGTGAAGCCCATGATCCCGTGGTACGCGGCGTACTCCGCGACGGCGTCGCCCTCCGCAGGCGTCTCTTCCCACTCCGGATGCGCCGCCACGAGCTCGGCGTAGGTATGTTCCGCGTGATCCTCGAACTCCGCGTTCAGCAGGAACGCCCTGCGGATGCCCACGCGTGCGAGGGTGCCTGAGAACAACTGGTACGAGTCGGCCATCAGTTCGGGCATCGGCGGGGTCATGTAGCGGGGGTCGGGCACGCCCTCTCGGCGGAGCTTCTCCTCGATGACACGCAGGTGGTGGATCTCGTTGTCCTGCGCGAACCTGCCGTAGTGCAGCACCTCGTCGGCGCGGCGGACCAGGTCGCTGTCGTCGTAGTGCCGCTGCAGGAGGGCGTACTGACGGTTCTCCCAGGCGCGATATGGGATCGGCGCGAGCGACTCGATGGCCCTGACCTTGGGGAGCGTATCCTCCGGACCGGCGAGTGCATCCATACTGCGGAAGAAGATGCGCGCGCCCGCCGAGTACCTGTAGCGCGGGCGCGCAAGAGTAGCGTGCTGCTCGATCGTGACATCGATGGCGGTGTCCACGGTGTCCCCCTTCGGATTGCGGAATGGGACCGCCCGGAGGCCGTGCACGCAGACGCTCCGCCCGCGTGCGCGGCCCCGAGCCGCTCTGTCCGAGACCTGCCCGGATGGGCACGACATAGTCCGTCTACACGTGCTCGGCGACGCAGTCCAGGTTGGGCTGGAAGGTGTCGCGCACCAGCGCCGGCGCCACACGCGCGAGGGGCTCGGCGGCGTGCCGCCCGAGGCGCGCTTGCCGGCGACCCTGCGCAATACCACTCGCCGCAAGCGGGCAGCGCAGTCGTGCCCAAGTACGGGCTGCGGGGGCTCGAACGGATGGCCGCGATAGCCGCGGGACCGGCGCAATAGGAGTCCGGTGTGCGCAGCGCACCTGTGGCGGCCATCCGCGATCGGCGCTCATGACGGCGGCGTCATATCTGGTTTCGAGCCGGGGTAGTAGACGATCATGGAAGATCGTCCCGGAACAGCCCGCAGGCCCAGCCTGCGGAGGTCGCTCGCTACCGTCCTGGTCGTCGCCGTCGCGTTCCTTGCGGGTGTCGGCTTCGCGAAGGCCCTTGACCGCTCTCCGTCGAGCGCCTCGGCGCAGGGTCAGACCGACAGGTACGCCCAGGTACTGAACGACCTCCAGAACTATTACTACAAGAAGCTGGACGTCACGACTCTCGGGACCCGGGGCATCGCTAAGCTGCTCTCTACGCTTCACGACCCGTACACCGTGTACTTCGACCGGCAGCAGGCGCGGCAGTTCAGCCAGGAGTTGAGCGGCAGCTACACGGGCGTCGGCGTCAGTGTGGACGTGAAGTCAGGGCGGCTGACCGTGCTGCAGGTCTTCTCGGGCTCACCGGCCGCGCAGGCCGGGATCAAGCCGGGCGACGCGATCGTCTCGGTGGACGGCAAGGCGACGGCCGGGCAGCCGGCCTCCGCCGATGTAGCCCGCATCACCGGGCCTGCGGGCACGACGGTCCATCTCCAGGTGCAGCCCGCCGGAACGACGCGCCGCGAGTCGCTCACGCTGACGCGGCGCGCCATCTCCGTGCCGCTGACGACCGCGCGACTGATCAACGACCACGGCACCAAGGTAGGCTACGTGTCCTTGAGCGCCTTCGCAAAGGGCGCCGGAGCGAAGGTGCACGCGGCGGTCGCGGGACTGCAAAAGCGCGGCGCACAGTGGATCGTCTTCGACCTGCGCAACGACGGCGGCGGGCTGGTGAACGAGGCCGCCGCGGTGGCCGGCGACTTCCTGCCGCACGGCAAGACCGTCGTCGCCACACAGGGAGCCCACGCGGCCAAGGACGTGATCACCGCGACAGGCGGTCCCGCCACCGGCCTCCCCATGGTGGTGCTGGTCAACGGCAACACGGCGAGCGCGTCGGAGATCGTCACCGGCGCGCTGCAGGACTATCACCGCGCAACGATCATCGGCACACGCACGTTCGGCAAGGGCGTGGTCCAGACGGTGCTCCCGTTGAGCGGCGGCGCGGAACTCAAGATCACCGTCGCCGCCTACCGCACGCCGGCCGGCCGTGACATCAACCACAAGGGCATCCGGCCGAACATCGTGGTCAACCCGCCGGCAACAGTCTCCGGCACGGCCGGGCACGCCGGGTCCGGGTCCGCAGGCAGCGCCGCGAGCTCCGCCGCCGCGAATGACCCGGCGCTCGCGCAGGCGCTGCGCTTCATCCTGGGCGGGCGCTGAAGACCCGGTCGGGAAGGCGCACGCCGTTTCGGAGGCCGCTCGCCGTCTCACGCCCCCTGTTGCATCAGCAGCCGCTCGAAGGTGTCGGGGCTCGAGCAACGGTTCAGGGCCAACTCGCGGGTGATCTTGCCCTTGCGCACGAGGTCGGCGAGGGCGGCGTCCATGGTCTGCATGTTGTGCAGTGCGCCGGTCTGGATGGCGGATGGGATCTGGTGCGTGTTGCCCTCGCGGATGAGATGACGGATGGCCGGCGTAGGCATGAGCACCTCGCAAGCCACGCAGCGGCCGCGGCCGTCAGCCGTAGGCAGCAGTTGCTGCGTGCAGACGCCCATGAGGGTGGAGGCGAGCTGCACGCGGATCTGCGCCTGCTGGTGCGGGGGGAAGACGTCGATGATGCGGTCGATGGTCTGCGAGGCGTCCTGCGTGTGCAGGGTGGCGAACACCAGGTGACCCGTCTCGGCGGCGGTCAGTGCGGTAGCCATGGTCTCGGTGTCGCGCATCTCGCCCACGAGGATGATGTCCGGGTCCTGACGGAGCACGCTCTTCAGGGCGCGGTTGAAGCTGCTGGTGTCCGCGCCGACCTCCCTCTGGTTCACGTGCGAGCGCTTGTGCGAGTGCAGGAACTCGATGGGGTCCTCGATGGTGATGATGTGCTCCCGGCGGGTGGTGTTGATCTCGTCGATCATGGCCGCCAGAGTCGTGGACTTGCCCGAGCCGGTGGGGCCGGTGATGACGACGAACCCGCGCGGCTTGCGCGTGAGGTCGTGCAGGACCTGGGGCAGCCCCAGGTCCTCCAGCTGCGGGATCTTCATCGGGATGAGACGGAACGCGGCGCTCAGGGCGTTGCGCTGGAAGAAAGCGTTGACACGGAATCGCGCCCTGCCGGGCACCGAGTAGGAGAAGTCGATCTCCCAGTCGTTCTCCAGGCGCTGGCGCTGGTCCTGGCTGAGGATGGAGTAGACCAGTTCACGCGTGTCGTTGGGCGCGAGCCTGGGGTAGTCAAGGTCTTCGAGCTCGCCGTTGATGCGCACGACCGGCGGTGCCCCCGCGCCCAGGTGCAGGTCGCTGGCGTCGCGCTCCATGACTTCCAGCAGGATGTCGAGAAGGTCCATGGCTCACTCCTTGGGGTCGACCTTGCGCATGCGCCGCATGACCGCCGGCCAGTCGGGGTACTCTTTCGCGCCGAACTGGATGAACTCCCCCTTGAACCGCTTGGCGCCCCGCTTGACGCGGTTGTCGATGAGGAAGTCGCCGCGGTTGAGGTCCTTATGGTGGGAGAGGATGAGTCGCTTGTACGCCGGATCGCCTCGCTCGGCTCCGAAGTACCGCTGCACCCACTCGACCTTGTCGGACCAGGCCGACGGGTTCTTCCACGGCGCCGTGGAGAGGATGTAGGCGTCGAACCGCTCGGCGAGCTCGCGGAACGACTCGACGGCGCCGGGCATCGGCTCCATGAGCCCGTAGACGCCGGGGATCTCTTGCTCGCGGCCGGCGTACTCCGCCAGCGTCTCGTCGGGCACGCTGGCGAATGCAGACTCGAAGTGCACCAGCACGCCGTCCATGTCGACGTACACGATCTTCCGCGAGCCCTTCCTCGCGCCCTTGACGCCCTTCCCGCTGCTCTTCTTGTGCCCCATGGCTGCCTCCCCGTTTGCCCCGGCGCTCACCGGCACACTACCAGATGAGTCGGATGGCGCGAGGGCTCTGAGCTGCCTGCGAGAAGCTCATCTGGCCGCCCGACGACCCCGGCCGGAAGCACCGGCCGGCGATCTGCCTGGGCTCCGAGGCGGCCACACGCCGCTTTGGCTGGAGGACGCGCCGACGAGGCGTGCGCCGTGCGCTTCGACTCCGTCGTGTTCAACCGGCCGTTCGCAGGGACCATCGTCCCGCTGCGCTGTTACGGGCGCGACACCCGCGTCACCTCGATCATGGTCGGGGTGCGGCGCGACCAGTACATGGACGAGGAGACCGGCGAGAAACTGCCCGACTTCGACGACGTCACCGCATCGATTCAGGAGGCGGTCAGCTCCCTGGCAGGCTCCGGTGGCGCTCGCCCACGTCAGACCGGGTCCAGGTCGAGCTCCGGGTCCGGGTCCGCCTCTAGGTCGCCCGGGTCGTCCGCTGCCTCGAGGGAGCCTCCGATGCTGAGCACGAGGTCCGCCTCGTCGTCCGGCAACTGCTCCACCCCGCGCAGCCGGCGCTCCATCGCGCGCGTGCGCCGGCCGGTCTCCTCGATGGTCCTCCCGGCCGTGTCCAGCTGGCGCTTGACCTTGTCGAGCACGCCGCCGAACTTGCCGAACTCCGTCTTCACGGCGCCGAGCACGCGCCACACCTCGACCGCCTGCTGCTCGATGGCCAGCGTCTGGAAGCCCATCCGCAGGCTGCTCAGCAGTGCCGAAAGCGTGGCCGGACCCGCGACGACCACCCGGTACCGCTGTTGCAGGTCTTCGACGAGCGTCGGCTGGCGGACCACCTCGGCGTACAGGCCCTCCGTGGCGAGGAACATGATGCCGAAGTCGGTGGTGTGCGGCGGCTTGACATACTTGTCGTGGATGGACTGGGCTTGGAGCCGGATGGAGCGCGCGAGGCCCTCCGTGGCCAGCCGCGCGGCCTCGGCGTCGCCGCAGTCCGCGGCGTCCTGCACGCGGGCGTAGTCCTCCTGCGGGAACTTGGAGTCGATCGGCAGCCACACGCACACGGCGGGGTCGTCCTTGGGGCCCGGCAGCTTGACCGCGTACTCCACCATCTCGCGGGAGCCCGGCTCGACGTGCACGTTGCGCTCGAACTGCGCCGGCGTGAGGATCTCCTCGAGGAGCGCGCCCAGCTGGACCTCGGCCCAGGTGCCGCGGGCCTTGACGTTGGTGAGCACACGCTTGAGGTCGCCGACGCCGGTCGCGAGGCTCTGCATCTCTCCCAGCCCCTTCTGCACCGACTCGAGCTGGTCGCTGACCATCTTGAACGACTCCCCGAGGCGCTTCTCGAGCGTGGACTGCAGCTTCTCGTCCACGGTGACGCGCATCTGCTCCAGCTTCTTCTCGTTGCCGGCCTGGAGCTCGATCAGCCGCGTGTCCATGGTGGCGCGCACGCCGTCCAGGGCCTTGCGGTTGGACTCGGTCATCTCGCCGAGCCGCTTTGAGACGCCGTCGAGCTGGGTGCGCTGCACCTGGGCCACGGCGTGGAGCTGCGTCGCGAGCTGCACGTTGCCGTCGGCAAGGCCGCGGGCGAGCTCGGCGCGGGCCTCGCGCGAGGCGGTCGCCGACTCCTCGCGCGCCGCGCGCAGCTCCCGGCGCACGGCGTCTGCGCTCCCGTGCCCACCGGCCCCCGAGCGCACAAGCACCACGACGAGCAGTGCAACATTGGCCACGGCCAGCAGCAGCACCAGCCACAGGATTGAATCGGTCATGCCCGGCCCTCCAGGGATGTCGACGAGCGCGGCCGCCAAGGATGGAGACCACCGTGTGGATAGTAGGCGTGGGGTCGGACGGATTTGAGACGGCCGCAGAGGCAGCGGCCGGGAGCGAGCTCAGCCTTCCCGGCTGATCCTCCGGCGCAGGGCGATCACGCTCTGGCGCACGGACGTCGCCGGCAGGTAGCCATCGATGTTCAGCGGCGGATCGAGGCGCTGCACCACGCCCTGCTCGAGGCCGGCGAGGCTGTCGCGGTCGTCGTGGGGATGTACCGCGATGGAGAGGTGCGCGCTCATCCAGTCGCTGAGGTCCTGCTCCGCCGAGGCCTGCAGGAGCGCTGACGCCTGCACTACCAGGTCGAGCTGGACGAAGAGGATGCCCGCGAGCGTCAGGCGCACGGTGGAGCTGCGGACCCTGCCCTGAAGGTGGGTGCGGGCGATGCGTTCGCCGAGCGTGTCGCTGTTGACGCGTCCGGAGGGCCACCGCGTGGCTCCGGCCTGCCCGACCCAGATGCGCCCGGCCTCGAGCGGCTCGTCGAGGCCGCGCGCGAGGTCGGCGGCGCCGGCCTCGTCCACCCAGAAGCCGAAGAGCCCCGGCCGGTCCAGACCCTCGGCGCCGGCCGGCCACTCGCTCGCCGGCACGAGCGCCGGCGAAGAGTCGAGGTCGTCGAGCGCCGTCCAGGCGTCGCGCTCCTCCCACTGGGGCTGCTGGGGCGGCTCGTCGCGTGGATCGGCCTGTTCACCGACCGGCCGGATAGGTGTCTGGTCGTCGTCCATGACCGCATCCTACCTGCAAGCGCGGCTCGCGGCAGGAAGACTTGTGTTGCCAGGCCCCTGCCAAGGGGAGTTCGTCATGAGACGCCGCGCGACCTCCGCAGTGCGGCCCTTCTCCCTCCCCGGCGTGCTGGCGGCGCTGCTCCTGCTGCCCGCTCTTGGCGCCGTTCGGGAGCGGCGGGGGCCGGCAGACCTCTTCCGACCTGCCGACCCCCGCCGCGTCACCCGCCTGCTCTCCAGGTTCAGTTCAAGAAGTCGAGCCCCGGGTACTGGCTCGCCGGGTACGCGACCACGAACGCGCCGCCCTCGTCCATGCGGAACGTCCAGCCGTAGACGAGCCGCTCGAACGACTCGAGGAAGTACCCGTCCTTGTCGTGATCGTTGGTGTCGTAGGCGTCGGCCAGCACGAGCACGTCGTCCTGCGTGGCCGCCGTGCCCATGGCGTCGTAGCCGATGATGACCTGCCAGTGGCCGCCCCACTCGTCCCATGCGATGAGCATCGGGATGCCCTTGGCCAGCAGTTCGGGGATCAGGTCGCCTACCCAGGTGTCCTCACCGCCGGCTTACCTCACGAGCGATTCCGCCAGCCAGCCTCATCGCCTCACGCGCCCTCGACTTGTCTGCTGTAACCTCCACCGCAGGCCGAGCCCGCTCCCGACCGTCCAGCCGAGGAGCAGTCCCCCCGCGGCGTCGAGCGGGAGGTGTGCGCCCACGTACATCCGCGCCGTGGCGACGACACCGACCACGGTCCATCCAGCGATCCGTGCTGGAGTGCTCAGGTACGGAGAGGCTGCCGTCATCATGGCCGCGGCTACCGCCGCATGCCCGGACGGAAACCCGAGGCCGGTCTGCGGCTTGCCGTAGACGGTCACACCGGGCAGCAGCGCAGCCGGCCTGCCACGCTCGACAACCCGTTTGACCAGCTTGGCCGAGGCCCAAGCGGTCGAGCCGCTCACCGCCACCGCCAGCGCCATTCGGGGGCGCCTGGCAGTCAGCGCCAGGCCGGCGCCCACGAAGACCGCGGCGAGACTGCCCGACTGCATCACCACCCAGAGTCCAGGCGCGGCCGCGCCAGGAAGACGGCCCACGGCCTCGTAGACCCGGCGCTCCGCCCCCGGTACCTCTCTCGTCGCGGCGAGCAGGCTGATCGCGAGCAGGCCTGCCGCCCCGGCGCCGGACCGCACGGCGGCCGCGCCGGCGCCGTCCTGCGCCGCGGCGCTCACAGGTCACCGCGCCGCTGCAGCCAGACGAAGGTGAGCCAGCCCGGCACGATGGGCAGCCAGAAGGTCGTGATACGGAAGAGGAATACGGCCGGCACCGCGATCTCGCGGTCGAGTCCCACCGCCGTCAGCCCGGCGATGAGCGCCGCCTCGACTGCGCCGATGCCGCCGGGGGTCGGCGCGGCCGACGAGACGGCGGAGCCGACGAGGTACACGACGCCGATGCTCACCAGACTCAGGCCGCCGCCGAAGGCGTCGATGGAGAGAGCGAAGGCCGCGATGTACGCCAGCGTCAGTATCGCGGCGCCGCCGAACAACTCGAAGAGCTTGAGCGGGCGCTTTGCCACCTCGGCCATCCCGCCGCCGGACTTGCGCAGGATCGGCAGCACGCGCTTCTTCAGCACCGCCCGCCCCATGGGCAGCAGGAAGAGCAGTCCGGAGAGCGCCAGGATGACCGTCAGACCGATGAGCACCGTCTGCCCGGACGGCAGGAAGTCGATCGCCGCCACGCCGCTCTTCCCGGCCCAGACCAGGAACAGGAACGAGAGCAGGACGTGCATCAGCAGTCCGCTCACCTGTTGCAAGCCGATGCTCGACGACGCCACGGCCAGGTCCACGCCCTGCTTCTGCAGGTAGCGGACGTTGGTGGCGATGCCGCCCACGCGCGCCGGCGTGATCCGGTTGACGAACGACCCGGCGAGCTGGGCGCCCAGAGTGCCGAAGAACGGGATGTGCCCCGGCACCGCGCCCAACAGACCCAGCGCGGCGGCGATGTAGGTGACGACGGAGGCGAGCATGGCCCACGCCGCCCAGGTCCAGTCGGCGTTCCGGAGCTCCCTGAGCACGCCGCTGACATCGGCCAGTTGCGGGATCAGGATGTAGAAGGCCAGCGCCAGCGCGATGAACGTCAGGACCGTGCGCGGCTTGATGCGCTGCAGGTCCTGGGGCTCCACGTCGCCGGCGCCGCTGGCCTCTCCGGCGTACTTGCGCAGATCGTCGCAGAGCGGCTTGCGTGCGGTGAGCGACTTGCGCGTCGCGGTGCTGAGGGCCAGCGGCTGGATGCGCGGTGCGGCGCTGGCCACCCCCTGCTTGCCGATCACGTCTATGGCCGAGTCCACGGCGCGGTGCACGCCCACTTTGAGGGCCGTCGACGACAGCAGTTCCGCCACGTCCGTGTCCAGCATGTGGTCCGTGGCCGCGATCTCTGCGAAGCCGAAGTCGATGAACCAGGGTCGTCCCTCCGGTGCCAGCATCACGTTGGCCAGGCGGAGGTCGCGGTGCGCGATGCGGCGCTGCCGCATCACCGCGACCTCCTCCCAGATGCTCCGCAGCACATCGTCGGTCATGGACTCGTCCTCCACGCGGTCCAGCGAGTCGCCGGCCGTGCGCTCGTAGGCCAGCAGGAAGCCGTCGTCGCCGACGTTGGTGGTGATTACGAGCCGCGGTGTGAGCACGCCCGAGTCGTTCGCGTACAGCGCGACGAGCGCCTCGTGCTCCACCATCCTCTGCAGCGACGTGAACGGCCCGCGGTCGCCGACGTCCTTCAGCCGCAGAAAGCGGTAGAGGCGGAACATCAGGTCGGCGCTGCGCTCGTCGCGGCCCAGTACCTTGAGGAACAGCGACGAGCCGTCCTCCGCGTCACCGAAGTACGGGGTCGAACTCCGCGCGTCCACGCCCGCACGCTCGAGGCGGGCCAGCGGGATGCCCGCCCGCCGCATCGCCGCCGCGACCGCCGGACCGCGCGGGCGCCGGTTCGGGGCGCCGAAGATGAGCAGCACCACTGAGCCCCCCACGATGCCGGCGCCGACCGCGAGCACGACGTCCAGGGGGCCGTCCTGGGCCGCCGCCGCGCGGAACAGTACGGCGAGCACGACGATGGCCCAGCCCAGGCGGCGCCACGGCCGGCCGATCCACGGCGAACCGAGCACCACCGTGGACACCATGCCGGCGATGAAGGTCGAGTCGATCACGCCGATCGACGCCACTTCGCGCAGCCAGGCAGGACGCACCACGGCGGCCAGCAACTCGGGCTTGCCGAACTTGTCGACGATCAGGCCGTTCAGGAACGACGCGATCGATTGGGCGATGAGGGCGGCGAGGATGAGCATTCCGAACAGGCGGAACCGCCGCTTCCAGAGGACGAACAGACCCACCGCCGCCGGTATGAGCGAGGCGAGGCCCTGGAAGAGATAGTAGAGCGCCCTGGCAACGGCTTCCGGCAGGAAGTCGAAGGCGCTGATCGTGTCACGCTCGAACCCGACGAGTGTGTTGGACGCGCCGGCCGCGACCGCCAAGCCGATCAGCACGAGGAGCACGCCCACGATCAGGTGGAGCACGTCCGACGGCGTGCGCACGTGGCGCTCCGCCTCCGGCTCGACGATCACCGTCGCCTCCGGCAAGGGGGCGGCGGCGACCTTCTTGCGCCTCGGCCAGTAACGATAGGCGCCGATCCCGACGACGCCAACGATCATGGCGCCGGCGGAGACGACGAGATATGCCGGGTAAGTATCGGCGGCGATGGGAGTCATCACGGGCGGGTGGGCCTCTCTTCGCGCTGGCAAGCGGACTATTCCGGTCCTTTTTCGGATGCCCCGGCTCTGGTGATACAAACCGAGTTGCGTTACGGGCCGCGGCGGGACCGCGGGCAACAGCTACGGCGCTCGAGCAGCGGGAATGGCAGAAGGAGATCGGCAGAAGAGACCGGCGACAGGACGGTGAGAAGAGGGATGACGGAGCAAGCCCTGGTCACTGAGCCACCTCCGGGCGCCTGCGTCATCGCCCGCAAGCGCCGCCTCCGCTACGTGTGGCCGGCGGTACTCGCCGCGGGGATCCTCGTTCTCACCGGCTGGTTGAGCTCGGGTTCCCGGCCCTACCGCGCCGAGTACCGGGTCTTCAGCGCTCTGAACGGGCTGCCGGACGCGCTCGGCGTCGTCCTGGTCCCGGCGATGCAGGCGGGGAGCCTCGCCGCCGTGTTCGCCGCCGGGGTCCTCGCCCTGGTCGCGCGACGCCCGCAGTTGGCCGGCCGCCTCGTGCTCGCCGGCGGCTCGGCGTGGATCCTCGCCAAGCTCGTCAAACGGGTGGTCGAGCGAGGACGACCCGCGGAGTACTTCGCCGACGTGGTCATCCGCGGGGCGGTGCAGATGGGCCAGGGGTTCCCCTCCGGTCACGCAGCCGTGATCGCGGCCCTGGCCACCGTGGCAAGCCCGTACCTGAGTCGAGGCGGTCGAATCATCATGTGGACGCTGGTCGGGCTCGTCGCGCTGGCCCGCGTCTACGTTGGAGCTCATCTGCCCCTCGACGTGGTGGCGGGCGTGGCGGTGGGATCCGGCCTTGGCTGCGTCATCAATCTCGTGCTGGGGACGCCGGCGCGAGCGTGCTGCCCTCCGGACCGTCTGGACTGCACCACTCTGCAGGAGTGACCAGCTCTGGTGCCCGCGACTCGGCGCCGGCGGCGCGATGTTCTACAGGTGCCGCACCAGAGTCAGCAGCCGCTCGTGCGGCCGGCCGCGGAACGCGCAGCGCCAGCCCTTGTACCCGGGCCTGGCGCCGAACAGCGCGAGTACGCGGCCGTCGCGACGCCGAGCCTCGGTCAGAGCCCCGTCGCGGGTGACCTGGCCCCTGGCACCACCCGGGAGAAGCGCGGCGCTGGGGGCCCGCAGAGCCGTCGCGCCTCGAGCGCGGAGCCGCCGGGCCTCCGTCTGGCAGGCGGCGTAGCTCTCGAGACCGCCGCGGAGCTCGGCGGCGCCCAGCGCCGGCCGCCGCGTCTGCTCGTCATCCTCGGCGACGTCGAGCGCCCAGACGGCCCTCTCGACGCCTGCCAGGTCGGCCGGGTCGGTGATCTCCTCGTGCCGGAGGAACTCGGCCCAGGCGCCGTCAGGCGTGTCGGCCAGGTATTGCACGGGGCCCTCTCCCGGACCGTGCCAGCGGCCGGGGCGCTGGTCGCGGGTGTCCCAGAAGAACGGCCAGCGCGAGTCGCAGGTGCGGAACCAGATCACGGTGATGATGCCATTGCGGGCGCCTGATCGGGACCGGTCAGGCCGCGGGGCCGGCGCCGCTGAGATCGTCGGCCAGAGCGAGAGTCGTCAGCAAGAGCTCGTCGTCTTCGTCCCGTGCCGTCTCGAGCACCTGCGCGGGCGCGAGCCCGCCGAGGGTGGTGCGGCGGCGCTCGAACCAGCGCCGCACGCCGTAGGCGTTGTACGAGCCGAGCAGCGCCGCCAGCAGCCTGGCCACCACGTGCAGGCGCCAGGCGACGTCGTCCGGCGTCTCGCGCGCTCCGCCGGCGTAGCGACGCAGCGACGACTGCGAGACGCCGCCCACGAGGCGCGCGAGAAGCTCGTCCCCGAGCAGTTCGCGCGCCGGCTGCCACTCGCTGTCCGGCATGGGCGACGCGTCCAGTGCCTCCACGACCGCGCGCAGGTCGTCCGCCGAGACCCGCGACTTGCGCCCGCCCGCGATGCCGGCGCGCAGTCGCGCGGCCGGCTTGCTCGCCACACCCGCGCTCTGCAGGCAGGCGGCGAGCTCATCGAGCAGGGCCAGATCCAGCGTAGGGTGCGCCGCTACGCCCTGCGGGCAGAACCCCATGGTCTGCGAGCGCCCGAGCAGCCCGTAGGCCCAGCGCACGAAGTCTGGAGAGTCGAGCAGCCCGCGCTCTATGGAGTCTATTCGGACTTCAATCATGATCCGTATTGTATCCGTTCAGGGTCCGAGCTGCAATGGTGACGAGCGCCGCGCCCGGTGGGTGCTTCTTCTGTCCGACCCCTCCCCTACACTTGCGTATCGCGCTGGGTACAGCTCGCTGGCCTCGGCCTCCCAAGAGGCGCACACTGGGCTGTACGAGGAGGTGTGCGCGGCATGACGTTCGAGATCAAGCCATATCCGGAGTTCAGCTGGTCCATCAGCCGGCAGCGCAAGCTCGACCAGTGCCCGCGCGCGTACTTCTACCAGTACTACCTCGGGTGGAACGGCTGGCTGGCCGACGCGCCCACCGAGGCGCGCGTGGCGTACCGCCTCGGCAAGCTGACATCGCTGGACGCACTGCTGGGACAGCAGATCGACGTGCGGGCGCGGGAGCTCGAGACAGACGCCCGCGCCGGCCGCGACCTGCCCCCGGCCGAAGACCTGGAGCTGCGCACCCGCAGCGCCCTGCGCCAGGCGTGGACGCGCTCGCAGAACGGCCGCGTCGCCTTCGAGGCGCGGCCGAGCAAGGTCGTCATGCTTCGCTCGCTCTACATGTCCCAGGACACCCAGCCCGAGACCGACCGCCTTAACCAGAAGGCCGGCCCGAGCATGCGAGGCCTGCTGGCCACCTCCCACTGGGAGCGCCTGCGCGCCTGCGGCGACGAGGGCCGGGTCGAGGTCCCCGACTTCGCGCACTTCATGTGGGGCGGCGTCAAGGTGTTCGCGGCGCCCGACCTCGCCTACGTGCACGACGGCGTGCTGCACGTCATCGACTGGAAGACCGGCCGCGAGGACGACACCCAGGCCACCCAGGTGCTGCTGCAGATGTGGTGGGCCCTCGAGACCTACCCGGAGCTGGCGCACGCCGCCGCGGAGGGCAGCCTCGAGGCCCTCGGTTATCTGGAGTACGTCACCTCCGGCGCAACGCAGGCCGTCGAGGCGCCGGCGCCGGCCATCTCGCCCGGCCACGGCGCCGTGCCGGCCACGCTCGACGACTTCCGTGAGGCGTGCGCCGGCACGGTCCGCGCCGGCGTCGAGCAGATGCGCGCGCTCCTCGCCGACCCCGACAAGAACGTCGCGCTCCCCATGGCCGCCTTCGAGCGCTCCGAGAGCGGGCTCTGCCGCATGTGCGACTTCGCGCCGGTCTGCGCCTGACGCGAGACCGCCGGCGACCCCGGCGGTACACTCGTCGTACCGCCACCTCGGGAGGGCACGTGAGGGTCAGGGTCGCCATGGTAGTCGTGCTGGCAGCAGTCGCCATGTCGCTGGCGTTCGCCACGCAGGCATCCGCGGCGCGCTGGGTGGTGAAGGACAACGCCGGCCACGCCGTGGGGTCCGTGGTCAACGGGTTCAACGACGCGGGATCGCCGTGCGGCTGGATCCGCACCGGCGGGCAGGTGGTCGCCAACGTGTACCGCGTCCGCGAGGGCGGCTTCGACGGGTGGATGGTCAGCCCGGGAGCCGGCGAGAGCCCGCGGCGTTTCGGCATCGTGCGCGTGACGCCGTCCAGGTTCACGCTCGGCAACAGCCTCGGCAGCCGGCCGACGACACGCGCCACCCGGACGGCGGCCGGGTACTGGGTGCTCTCCCGAAAGACCGGAGGCACGTGGACCAGGGTAGGCTCTGTGCGCGGCGGCTGCAAAGGCGCCTGGGCGGCGGGCGCCGCGCGGGAGCTCCTCTGACCAACCCCCTCATCCGCGCCGGACGACGCCCGGCGGTGTCATAGGGTCGCCCGATCCACACCGCAACGAGGAGGGGCATGTTGACGAGGGACGACGCGTGCCGGGCCGGGCCAGCCGATCTCTCCAAGCCGCTCCGCACGGAGCCGCTGGGCCCGCGCGTGGAAGGCAACCGCGTCCTACGACCGCCTGCGGGAGGCGCTCGGCGTGGAGGGCCTGGCAGCAGCGCTCCCTGAGACCGGCCCCGCGGAACATGAGTAGCCGGACCGGACCCGCCGAGCGCGCCGGGCCGCGCTCACGACGCGCCGCTGCCGGTACAGTCGAGAATGCATGCCGTCAAGCATGCATGTCGTCATGCATCAGGCTCAGTACCCTCCTGCTCCGCGTCGTCCCACGGGATCGCGCCCTCGAAGTCGACCGTCGCGCCTGCATCTTCTTCCGGCGCGACGGCCATGCCGTGCGCGGCCTCATAGGCGGCCTGCCCCGCCTTGAAGGCGTCCTCGGTCGACGCGCCGTCGTCCTTCGCCTTCTCGAACGCGGCCACCGCCGCGCCCTGCGCAGCCTCCTCCGCGACCTCGCCCGGCCCCATCAGCGCGAACGACTCCAGGATCGCGTCGAGTTCCGGGCGGTGCGCCTCCCACTCCTCGCCGGAGCAGTGGTGGTACACGTGGAACATGCCGGTCGGCCCGAGCGCCCACACGATGCAGGCGCGGTCGCCGCCGAAGTGGCCCGGCCACACGCCGTCCCACGAATACTCGAAGGTGAGCGCCGGCAGCGGGCCAAGCGACGTCTCGCGCACGCCCAGGAACTCGTAGCCCGGCATCCCCGCGTCGGCCAGGGTCTGCGGCAGGAACTGGCGCATCTCGGCCCGCATGCGGGCGACGTCCTCGGGGCTCAGGGCCTCCTTGTCGGCGCTGAGCGCGTCGTACTCGATGAGGCGGAGCGGCTGCATCTCGCCGTCCTCGAGCTCGCCCGTCACGTCGGGGTCCCAGAAGCCGATCGGAAGACGCGGCTGAAGCTTCTCCGCCTCTTCGCCGGACAGCTCGTTGAGACCGCGGATCATGCGCGCCAGCGGGTCGACCGTGGACGGGAGGATCTCGAAGCGCTTCGGCATCTGCACTTTGAAGCCGAAGCGCGCATCGGCGTATTCCTGGAAGTCCGCCGGCGGCTGCGCCGGCGCGACGTTGGAGCTCTGGGTCATGCGGTGTCTCCTGGAAGTCGGTGTGACCTCCAGTGTACGACGGCGGGCGCCGGCGCCGCTCCTGCGCCGGCGCGCGGCGCGGAGAAAGGCGCGGGGAGGTCAGACGCCGGGAGCGGGCGCCGGGTCGCGCTCGAGGAGCTCGAACGACGCCAGGATCCGCTCGAACTCCGGCCACCAGGTCTCCCAGGCGGAGGCCGGACAGTGGTAGTACACCTGGAAGACGGTCGTCGGCGTCGGCGCCCAGACCACGAGGCCGCAGTCGGGCTCGTCGGCGGCCTCGCCGGGGCCAGCCCACGCATACTCGAACCCGAGCGCGTCGATCGGACCCAGCTTGAGCTCGCGCGCGCCGAGGAACCCGAAGCCGGGCAGCCCCAGAGAGGCGACCTCCTGCGGCAGGGCTCCGCGCACCGATTGCCGGAGCGCGGCGAGATCGCCCGCACTGAGCGGGTCGAGCCGCTGCAGCACGTCGAACTCGAGCAGCCGCAGCGGCTCGGTGTGCCCGCCACCGATGTCGCCGACCACCTGCGGGTCCGCGAACCCTACCGGCCAGCTGCCGGTGAGCGCGGTCTCCTCGTCGGGCAGCATGTCATGCACGCCGCGAAGCTGCCGCGCCAGCGGGTCCACCGTGTTCATCAGGACGACGAACTCGGACGGCACGACGACCGCGTAGCCGAAGGCCCGCTCCTCGTGCCGGCGGAGTCCGCGCGGCTGCTGCTCGTCCATGCCAGCCCGCCTCTCATGGTCGACCGGTCCGGAGCGACGAGTATACGTCTCGGGGACCCGCGGCTCGTCCCCTGACGCCGCCGCGCCGCGGCCGTCGACGGCTTGTGCCCGGCACAGCCGGGGAAGCTCGAAAGCAAGGGTGTGGCCGCGTGCCCGAGCAGAGGCGCGGCCTCGGGGGGGATGGCGATGGAGCCGTGATCGTCGACTTCACATGGAGAGGATGGTGGACGACCGCCCACGGTGTGGTGCTGGCGGCCGGCTTCCTGCTGCTGCTCGTCGTCACCGTGGGCAGCCTGCTGCAACTCCGGGAGGCCTCACTCACCCCGGAGGGCATCGACATCCGCGTGCGCTGGGTGCGGCGCGGCATGCTTGCGATGATGCTGATCGGCTGGACCGCGGTCCTCCTCGGCACGTTCGTCATCGACGGCTGGTTCAACAAGCACACCGCCGGCAGCCCGTTCACGGTCCTGGACTCGAGCGGCTGGTGGACGTGGCAGGAGCGCGTCATGGAGTGGAAGGAGCGCATCGCCTGGGTGAGCGCCGCCCTCGCGAGCGCCGGCGCCTACGTGGCCTTCTACTACGGCAGGCAGCTGGCCTACGACGCCCGCGCTCGCGCCACGGCCCTCGTCCTGTTCGTCCTGGCGCTGGGCGCCGGCTCGGTGGCCGGCGTGCTCGGCATGCTGCTCGCCAAAGTGTCGCCGCTGAGATGATCGTCCCCTTCTCACTGCACAGCTGGCTGGCCACGACCCACGGCGTGCTCTTTGGGGTCGGGTACCTCGCGCTGCTCGCTCTCGCGCTCGGGGCGGTCGCGTGGCTACGGCCGGCCGAGCTCACTCCCCTCGGCGTCACGCTCACGGAGCGGCAGGTGGGCCTGCTGGTGACGCTGGCGGCCACGGCCGCCTGGGTGGCCGTCGTCAGCGGCACGTGGGGTCTGTACCCATGGTTCCGGGCCGCGGGGCCCGGCGGCCCGGCGGCGGTCCTCCTGGCCCACCCGGCGCTCTCGTACTGGGCCCGCTGGGTGGTCGTCTCCAAGGAGTGGGTCGCCTGGGGCAGCGCGGCCGCGGTCACGGTCGCCGCGCTGGCCCGGTACCGCTGGCGGGAGCGGCTCGCAGGCTCAGCCACGCTGCGCCGCAGGCTCGCCGGCCTGCTCGTCCTGGCCTTGGCCTGCGGCGCCTACGCGGGCGCCGTCGGCACCCTGCTCGCCAAACTGGCGCCGGTGAGGTGATGACGACGATGCAGACGGAACAGTACGCCGGGCGCCCTGAGGGACCGGTCGCGGTCGCGATCTTCTCCGTCTGCTGCGGCGTCTTCGCGCTCGGCGTCGCCTCACTCATCAACCAGGCGCTGAACCCGTCTCAGTGGATCCCCATCCCCGGCGTCACCTCCCCCGATGAGCTGCAGGGCGGCCGCAAGATGATCCTCATGTGGAGCAACTTCGCCCAGATGACCGCCCTCTTCTTCATCCTTGTCATCGTGTGGCTCGTGGTCTGGATCGTGCTGTACGAGGGCTTCGCCCGCCGGCGCAAGGTGAGCCGGCGCTGGTACGTCGTCTCGGCGGTGCTGCTGGTCGCCGGCCTCGTGCTCTCGTTCCCGCCGTTCTACCAGTGGGTCTTCCGCGAGCCCGTCACCGGCCCGATGCGGCTCGGGCGCCCGTTCACGTACGCGCCGGCCGCGCCCGCGCTCGAAGGCCTCGCCGCCGCTCGTGCGGCGCCGGCTCCGGCCGGCGCAACCGCCGCGGATCCCGCCGGCCTGCAAGTCGCCGTGCGGCGGCGTCCCGGCCGGACCACCGACGCTGAAAGGGGACCCTCATGACCCGCATCGGCCTCATCCTCGCCCTGGCGCTGCTCGCGCCCGTCGCCCTCGTCGCCTGTGGCTCCAACCAGATCGCGCCGGCCACGACCGCACCGACCACAGAGACCACCAGGGGCGGCGCCTTCGTCGTCTCGTACAAGCCTGACACCGGCGCCGTACCGCTGAACAAGCTGCACTCCTGGACCCTCCACGTCGCCACGCCGTCCGGCCAGCCCGTGGACAACGCCAGGATCACGGTGGACGGCGGCATGCCTGACATGGGCCACGGCCTGCCGACGGCCCCCAGCACCACAAGCCTCGGCGGCGGCGACTACCGGGTCAAAGGGATGGAGTTCAGCATGCCTGGAGCCTGGAGCGTCACATTCACCATCAAGGCGGCGTCGACCTCCGACAAGGCGACCTTCAGCCTCTACGTGCAGTGAGAAGCCGAGGAGCGTGATGAGGCGCAGCAGCATCTTGGGGCGGGGATGGCTGCAAGGCCCGCTGGCCGGCGTCCTCGTCGCGGCCGTGGCGGGCAGTCTCGCGCTCGCCTACGTGGTGGCCGCGACCGGGCGGCTGGCCGTGGACACCTCCTGGTCGCGCAAGGAGCTCACCAGCATCCGCTCGCTGTGGATCGGCAGCCTCGGCCCCGTGCCGGCGGACCCGTCGAACAAGTACGCCGACGACGAGCGCGCGGCCGCGCTGGGGCACGCGCTGTTCTTCGACGCGCACTTCAGCGGCAACGGCCGGATCGCCTGCTCTACCTGCCACCGGCCGGCCCGGCTGTTCCAGGACGGCCGCGTCAGAGAGAGGGGCATGGGCGCGGGAAATCGCCGCACCCCCAGCATCGTCGGTGCGGCCTACAGCCCCTGGCAGTTCTGGGACGGCGGCAGGGACAGTCTCTGGTCGCAGATCCAGGTGCCCCTCGAGAGCGCCGAGGAGATGGGCAGCGACCGGACCTGGCTCGCGCACGTCGTCGACCGGCGCTACCGGCGGCAGTACGAGGCGATCTTCGGGCCACTGCCCTCCGGCTTGTCGCGGCTGCCTGAGCACGCCGGGCCGGTCAAGGACCGGGCGGCCCGGCGCAACTGGAACGCCATGTCGCCCTCGCAGCAACACGCGGTCTCGGAAGTCCTGGCCAACACCGGCAAGGCGATCGAGGCGTACGAACGTAAGCTGCTGCCGGGGCCCGCCCGCTTCGACCGCTACGCAGCGGCCGTCCTCTCCGGGCACGAGCGACAGGCGGGGACCATCTACACGGCCGACGAAGCGCAGGGACTGCGTCTCTTCGTCGGCGCCGCCGGCTGCGTCGAGTGCCACAACGGCCCGCTGTTCACCAACCACGCGTTCGAGAACATCGGCGTGCCGGCGGTCCCCGGCCTGCCCCCCGACCCCGGGCGGGCCGCCGGCGCCAGAGAGGTGAAGCGGACCGAGTTCAACTGCGCCGGGCCGTTCAGCGACGCGCCGCCGGGCGGCTGCCTGCGCCTGCAGACGCTCGCCACGGGCCCCGGCCTGCTCGGCCAGTTCAAGACGCCGTCGCTGCGCAACGTCGCGCGCATCCCCCCGTATATGCACGCGGGGCAGTTCCCGACGCTGCAGAGGGTAGTCGAGCACTACAGCGTCGCCCCGCCGGCGCCCCTCGGGCACTCCATCATCCTCCCGCTCGACTTCAACCCGCAGCAGAAGGAACAGCTCGTCGCGTTCTTACAGACGCTCGACGGCCCGCTCGCCACCGATCCCACATGGCTGGAGCCGCCACGGTGATGGCCGGTAGGATGCGGCCGTGAAGATCGCAGCACGTGTCGCGACGCGCGACCACATGACGAGACGGAGGCGACGGCGGTGAGCGAGGACCGGCCCGGAGCGGGAGCGGAGCGTCCCCCCGCCGGCCGGCCGACGCGTCTGGGCCGCTTCCGGGCTCTCGACGAGCGGCCGGTCAACCTGGACGGGTTCGCGCAGAGAGACGATGAGGCGGGGCTCGTCGCGTTCGCCTCGGCGAACGACCCCGAGCCCTCCGTCGCGCTTGACGCGGACGGCCGCGTCGTCGACCTCGACGGGCACGCGGCCGCGGACTTCGATCTCATCGACGCCTTCATCGCCGCTCGAGGGATCGACTCGGCGGTGGCGGAGGAGGCGAACGCCCTCGACGACTTCGCGTTCGCCCGCCTGATCGTCGACCCCAGCGTGCCACGCGCGGAGGTGGTGCGTCTGGCCGCCGGGGCGACGCCGGAGAAGCTGGCCCGCGTCGTCGCCCTCCTCCGGCCCGTCGAGTTGCAGATGGCGGTGAGCAAGCTCCGCGTGCGCAAGACACCGAGCAACCAGGCGCACGTCACCAACCGGCTCGACGACCCGTTGCTGCTCGCCGCCGACGCGGCCACCGCGGTGGCCTACGGCTTCCGCGAGGTCGAGACCACCGTCCCGGTCAACGCCGACGCGCCGTCCAACGCCCTGGCCGTGCTCATCGGCTCCCAGGTCGGCGCCGGCGGCGCGCTCACGCAGTGCTCCATCGAGGAGGCCCTCGAGCTCGAGCTGGGCCTGAGGGGACTCACGACCTACGCCGAGACCGTGAGCCTCTACGGCACGGAGAAGGTCTTCATCGACGGCGACGACACCCCCTGGTCCAAGGCGTTCCTCTGCTCGGCCTACGCCTCGCGCGGGCTCAAGATGCGGGTGACCAGCGGAGGCGGCGCGGAGGCTCTGATGGGCGCCGCCGAGGGCCGCTCCATGTTCAGCCTCGAGTCGCGCTGCGTCGCGCAGGCGCGCGCCATGGGTGCGCAAGGCGTGCAGAACGGCGGCATCGACGGCGCCAGCGTAGTCGGCTGCGTGCCCGAGGGGATGCGCGAGTTGCTGGCCGAGAACCTGCTCGTCATGCTGCGCGACCTCGAGTCGTGCTCCGGCAACGACGCGCTCGTCAGCGAGTCGGACATGCGCCGCACCGCGCACACCGTGCCGCTGTTCCTGGCCGGCTCGGACTTCCTCTTCAGCGGCTTCGGGTCCGTCCCCCGCTACGACAACATGTTCGGGCCGAGCAACTTCAACGCCGAGGACCTGGACGACTACCTTGTGCTGCAGCGCGACTGGGGCGTGGACGGAGCGCTGCGGCCGGTGACCGAGGACGGGCTGCGCGCCGTGCGCGAGCGGGCGGCGCGCGCGTGCCTCGCCGTGTACCGCGAGCTGGGGCTGGTCGAGGCCGGCGAGGCTGCGCCGGCCGGCTTCGGCGGCGACGACCGTGCAGACGACGCGCGCATCGAGGAGGTCGTCACTGCGGAGGGCTCCAAGGACGTCATGCCGCCGGACCCGCAAGCGATCCTGCAGGCGTCCGCCGCGATCATGGACCGGCAACTCGGCATCCTCGACGTGGTGCGCGCCCTGTGGGCGAGAGGTTTCAAGGAGGAGGCCGGGCGCGTGCTCGCCATGGGCCGCGCCCGTGTCACCGGAGACTACCTGCAGACGGCGGCGATCTTCGACGAGGACATGCGCTGCCTGTCGAAGATCACGGACCCGAACGACTACCAGGGTCCCGGCACCGGCTACGAGGTGCCGGCAGCGCGCCTGGAGCAGATCGCCGCGATCCGCCAGCAACACTCGCGCGCCGATCTGCTGGCGCGGCACGCCGCCGGG